>CP051234.1:2512500-4470904 GCA_017792465.1 Filomicrobium sp. | reverse complement strand
CTGGAACGCCAGATACGGGTTGATAGCTTCCGCGCCATAGCCCGCAAGAGTACAGAACTGGTTGACCTCGTAGGCCTCGCCCGTCTCGACAACCAGTCCCACACGGGTCCGCAACCCTTCGCGGATCAGGTGGTGATGGACCGCCGACGTCGCCAACAGTGACGGCACCGGAATGCGATCCGGACCAATCTCACGGTCGGACAGAATGATGATGTTGTACTCGCCCGACAAAACCGCTTCTTCGGCTTCTGCGCACACGCAGTCGAGCGCGTTCTCCATCGCCGCAACCCCACCCTCGGCGGGATACGTGATGTCGATCGTCACCGACGAGAAGCTGTTGTCCTTGACCTGCCCGATCGAGCGGATGCGCTCCAGATCCTTGTTGGTCAGGATCGGCTGCTCGACTTCCAGCCGTTTGTGCTTGGACGTCCCTTCCAGATCGAGGATGTTCGGCCGCGGCCCGATGAACGACACGAGGCTCATGACGAGTTCCTCGCGGATCGAGTCGATCGGCGGGTTCGTCACCTGGGCGAAGTTCTGCTTGAAGTAGGTGTGCAGCAGCTTGGAACGCGACGACAGCGCCGAAATCGGCGTATCCGTTCCCATCGAGCCGATCGCTTCCTGACCGGTCTCCGCCATCGGCGTCATCAGGAACTTGACGCTCTCCTGCGTATAGCCGAAGGCCTGCTGGACATCGAGAAGCGACAGGTTGCTGGAAGACGGAAGGCTCGACGCCGCCGGCAACGGCAGGTCGCACACCTGAATCTGCGAACTTTGCAGCCAGCGCTCATAAGGATGGCTGGCGGCGATCTCGGCTTTGAGTTCCTCATCCGAGATGATGCAGCCCTTCTCAAGGTCGATGAGCAGCATCTTGCCAGGCTGCAAGCGCCACTTCTGCACGATGTCTTCTTCCTTCACCGGCAGAACGCCCGATTCAGAAGACATGATGACGATATCGTCCTTGGTGACGAGATAGCGCGCCGGACGCAAACCGTTACGGTCGAGCGTCGCGCCGATCTGTCGGCCGTCGGTAAACGCCACCGCAGCCGGACCGTCCCACGGCTCCATCATCGCCGCGTGATACTCATAAAATGCGCGACGTTCGCGATCCATCAGCGGATTGCCGGCCCAGGCTTCCGGAATGAGCATCATCGCGGCATGCGACAGCGAATAGCCGCCCATGGTCAGGAATTCGAGCGCGTTGTCGAAACAGGCCGTATCAGACTGGCCGTCATAGGAGATCGGCCACAGCTTGGTAATGTCATCACCAAACAGCGGCGTAGAGACTGACGCCTGACGTGCCGCCATCCAGTTGACGTTACCCCGCAACGTGTTGATTTCACCGTTATGGGCAACCATGCGGAACGGATGCGCCAGTGGCCACGACGGGAAGGTGTTCGTTGAAAAGCGCTGGTGAACGACTGCAAGCGCACTGGTAAAGCGCGGATCGCTCAAGTCCCTGTAATAGGCCTTCACCTGATAGGACAGGAACATCCCCTTGTAGACGATCGTGCGCGTCGACAAGGAAACGGTGTAGTGCCCGATATTGCGGTTCTTGTATTCCGCGCGTACGGCGTTCGAAACCCGCTTGCGAACAACGAACAGCTTGCGCTCGAAAGCGTCCTGGTCGCCTTTGAAATCACCACGCCCGATGAACACCTGCCGATGAACCGGCTCGGTCTCGATCACCATCTCCGACAAAGATGAGTTGTCGACCGGAACGGTCCGCCAGCCGACCAGCCGCAGGCCTTCTTCGGCAACGATACGCTTCCAGATCGTCTCACAGTTATCGCGCAGGCGCTGCTCGCGCGGCATGAACACGAAACCGACCGCATAATTGCCCGGCTGCGGCAGCGAAAATCCGTTGACCTGGCACTCCTGAGCCAAGAAGGCATGCGGAATCTGCACAAGGACACCGGCGCCATCGCCAGCCAGCGGATCCGCGCCGACGGCACCGCGGTGCTCCAGGTTTTCCAGGATGTGCAGCGCACTTTGCACGATTTTGTGCGACTTGCGGCCCTTCATATCGGCAATGAAGCCGACGCCGCAGGCATCAAACTCCCGGTCAGGATCGAACAAACCCTGGGCTTTTGGGCGTCCAACCTGACGCTCAACAATACCAAGATCGATAGACTTGCCGTTCCTCGTCATTTCCCAACCCTGTGCCGATGGCCAAAAGCCAAATTGCATATAAACCAAAGTTCAACCAAAACCGCTGGCGATTTTGGAGGCAACGTCTCCTGCAGATCAATCAAAACCTGTTCGCCCGTCCGCTGGACCAACAGAACCTGACAGAGCGCTGCAGCCATCCTTCTTCGTCCTTCAGCCTCGCACGATTTTTCGGACTGACAAGCCCTGCGCGCAAATTCGCAATGCCTGGGCTTCGAGGCGATCCCAACAAACATTCCGCATCGACGCGAGGAGCCAAGTCCGCCCTGCGCGCAAAGCTAACCGGTGCCTTGGCTGCGGTCTTGCCGAAATGGACGAAGAAAGGACAGAGTTGCTGACCTTTTTCGCAATGTTGCAGATTTCGACCCGCGACACAAGAGCCTACCGAGTGCCGAACAGTTGGCTAGAAGTACGACAAAAAAAGCCGCTGCTTGGATGAAGCAGCGGCTCAGTGGGGCTAGGGACTTGGAGAAGTCTTGTCGTCGGTTACGATTGGACGGCGGCCTGTTCGATTTGCGGCGCACCGGTCGTGCCTTGATCCGCGATTTCAATCAGCCGCGGCTTCATTTTTTCGGGCACGTTGCGCACCAGGCCAATATCCAGAAGACCGTCAGCAAGTGCCGAATCTTTTACTTCAACATGGTCGGCCAGCTGGAACCGCCGCTCGAACGAACGTGTCGCGATCCCACGGTGGAGATATTCACGGTCTTTGGAGGTCGCCTCCTTCTGGCCGCGCACGGTCAAGGTCTGCTCCTTGACTTCGACACTGAGTTCGTCGCGCGAGAAGCCTGCAACCGCCATGGTAATTCGGTATTCATTCTCACCCACCCGCTCGATGTTGTAGGGCGGAAAACCGTTATCGTCGCCGGCAATATGGTCGAGCATATTGACCAGACGGTCGAAGCCAACGGTGGAACGGTACAATGGGGCGAAATCGATGTGACGCATAAACACATCCTCCTTGAGAAGCGATATGTGGTTTTGCCTGCTTTGGACAATCAACGCGACTGCCCAACGGGCCAGGCGCTCAATGCGCTCCCGATGGTGTGGCGAGCGCAAATCTAAGGTAAGAAGGCTTCCGGGCTGTTCAAGCCCTGACGAGCGCGCTTTCCAGCTGCGATCAACCCTATTGATGCAAATAGGTAACGGCGGCCGGCATCACTGGTCCGCAACGTCTGGTAGGGACTGTAAAATCCCGTCCACGCAAGGCTTAGCGAAGCCACTCAGGCCACGAGCTTCGAAACACCCAGATAGGCATCGAAGGCCGCCCAGAAACGCTGACGGAAAACGTCGCGCTCCTGCAGAATCTCATGCAAAGACCCCGGCACCAGGATCAGGTTGCCGACTTTCAGCCGCATCGCGAATTCCTCGATCGCCCGCGTCGACACGATGCGATCCTTGCCGGCAGCAAACAACATCACCGGCACTTTCACGTCCGGCGCAAAGTCGGGGTTCTGGATCTGCGCGCTTGAGCGGTAAGCCGCTCTGAGCCACGCAACCGTCGGCGCACCGAGCCCGAGCTCCGGCTTGACCTCCAAAATCGCCTTGTTGCGCGACCACCTCTCACGGTCGGAGGTCAGTGGATTGCCCTCGAACTTGTCGGTTCCCTCGAAAGCATCGCTGCCGCCGTAAACATAAGTGCCGCCAAAACCGGTCACCGAAGCGGCTTCCGCATAGATATTTGCAAGACGCTGAGAAACCCCGACCCGCTCATCGGCAAACGCAATCATCGGGGCCGTGAGAATGATCCGGTCAAACCACGACCCCGGCTTGACGGCATGCCGCAAAAGCACGTTTCCGCCCATCGAATGCGCCAGAGCGAAAAACGGCGGCGGGCAATCCGGTAGAACGACGTCCTTCATGAACCGCAGAACGTCTTTCTCGTACTCGGCAAAATCGGTGATATGGCCTTTGCGCGGATTTCCCAAAGACCGCCACGACCCGCCTTGGCCCCGCCAGTCAAAAGTTGCAACAGCAAACCCGCGGCGACGAAGATCGGCTACCGTCTCGAAGTACTTCTCGATGAATTCGCCACGGCCATGAAACAGGCAGATCGTCCCACGCCGGGGCCCGCGCGTCGCCTGCCAGATGGCGTACCGCATCGGCTGGCCGTCGTACCCGCCAAATGTCCCAACAACCGGACCGCTAGGTACGGGGTTCTTGGCAAGCGAAATCAATTCCACGTTTTCAGCCATCGACCAGTCTTCCCAAACCGATAATCCGTAACGCTCACTATATCACGCGATGTCACGCGCTAAGCGACAGCCACCTTGCGCTAGCCCGTGAGGAGCTTGACCGCCGCTTCATGCACACGGGCATCGCCAGCCGCAACGATGTTTCCACCGTTGACGGCACTATCCCCAGACCAAGTCGTCATGACGCCGCCAGCCTTCTCCACGATCGGGATAAGGGCCGCCACGTCATACGAGTTCAATCCGCTTTCGACGATCAAATCCGAAAAACCACCCGCCAGCATCGCGTAGGCATAGCAGTCCCCACCATATCGGGTTGTCTTGGCTTGCCCTTTGATCTTGTCGAAGGACTGCCGATCCTCGGCGCTGAAATAGTCCGGATGTGTTGTCGACAGCACCGCATCGCCAAGCCCGGCGCACGATCGCGTCTTCAGCTCGCGCGTTTGCCCTTGAGCCCCCCGCCACATCGCCCCCGATTGCGTACTCCAGAACCGTTCACCCGTATAAGGCTGGTCCATCACGCCCAGGACGGGTTGTCCCTGATCGGTGAGACCGATCAACGTCCCCCACATCGGCCACCCCATGATGAAGGCCGCCGTCCCGTCGATGGGATCGATAATCCATTGGAAGCGGGCATCGGGGTTCAGACTGCCGAATTCTTCGCCAAAAACGCCGTGATCGGGAAACAGCTCGCTCAATTTGTCACGAATGGCCGTTTCAGCCTCGCGATCGGCAATTGTCACAGGGTCAAACTGACCTTGGACCCCCGGCTTTGAGGCCCCGCTTTTGCTGTCGACATCGAAATCGGCACGAAACCAGCGAATCGTTTTTGCGGCCGCAGCATCCGCCAGGACCTGCGCACAGTCCGCCAAACGCCCAAAATCAGCATCTTTCGGTGGTTTTTTATGTGACATTTTTGTCAAGCAGTTCACTTTTCGCTACCGCACAACGCGCTGTGATTGAAGATAACTACAACCCCTCGACCGCGCTGCAACCTGTATAAACCTCAGGCAAACTGACATTTCGACGTGGAAAACTCTATGTCCTGCACGCAATTCTCCACCGTACTCATCCTCAACAATCGACTTTTCTTCAATTGCAGAACGCGACGAATAACACCAGATTATACGACGTGGCGTGCGAAGCTACTTCGGCGTCATGGCCTGATAGATCGGGCGTTTCCTCCCTGGACTTGGGCTGTTCTTCGCGAACGGCCCACTTTTTTCGAAAACCCTCGATCCGCTTCCTTCTTCATCGATAGCGTTCCGTAAAACGGCCTGCCCATTGAACGGGCAACGCCGAGACCGAAAACGCGCGCAAATTCCGCTTGCCAATTCGACTTCTGGCCCAAAAAGCGCGGGTTAATGCGCCACAGTGGACAAGTTGCTCGGCCGCCACAAAAAATTTCAGGGTGAAAGTCGTTTGTTTCCAACGTGTTAGCAATAGGTCATCACGACGAGCAAATCAGCTCTGCAAAAAATGCATTTGTCATTTGTGCGCCGCACCTCCTAATGTTGCATTGCGACATCGACGAGCTAGCTTGTCCGTCGCAGCCCTCCTTGGGCGTTTCCTCCCTAGACTTGGGCCGTTCATTCGTTGGACGGCCCCTTTTCTTTCCCCATTTCTCAACGGTTTTTAAGCGCCTTATCTCGATAATAAGTGCGTGTGCCTTCCGCAGACCTGCTGCCGCTCAACCGCCCCTCGCCAACGCACGATCATTGCGAATGATCACAGCTGATCGATGGCGGTCGCTGGGTCAGCAGCTCATTCTGCGGCGGAAGCCTGCTCAAAGCACCCCGGCAAATCGCAAGCAACACTAGCAACGACCTGCTCGATATCGGTGAGCAGCCGTTGGTAACCACCATTAGGCTCCAGAGTCGTCTCATTGAGATAGAGCCCGCGGTTGATTTCCACCTGCAAGGCATTGATGCCCCGCACCGGCTGTCCGTAATGCTCGGTGATATAGCCGCCGGCATAAGGCCGATTCACATGCACGCCATAGCCGCGCGAGCTGAAGGCCTGCTGCACAAAAGCCGTCAGCATACCGTCGCATGCGGTCCCAAACCGGTCCCCAAGCACGATATCCGGCCGCACGCGCCGGTCCGTCGAGGTGCTGTTTGACGGCATCGAATGGCAATCGATCAGGATCGCATAGCCGAACTGATTGCGCGTACGCTCAAGTAAGCCAGCCAGCGCCGCATGAAACGGACGGTAAAGCGCCTCGATCCGCACCAGAGCCGCAGCCAGCGTCAAGCGATCACGGTAGATTTCAGTCCCATCACCAACAATCCGCGCAATTGTTCCAAGCCCGCCGATAACCCGCGTCGTGTGTGCATTGGCATAAGCCGGCAGCGGTTCATCAAACAGCACTGGATCGAGTTCATAAGGCTCCCGGTTAAGATCGAGGTAGGCGCGCGGAAACAACGCCGCGATCAAAGGCGCACCGTATGCAGGCGCACAGGAAAACAGCTCATCGACGTAGCAGTCTTCGGACTTACGCAATGTGTGCGCGTCAAGCTGCGATTGAGCCAGGAAATAATCCGGATAGATCCGTCCCGAATGGGGGGAACAAAAAACGACGGGCGTCGAAAGACGCTCGGGTTCCTGGACAACAAAAGGGGGCGTTAACTCGGCCTCAATAGCGGCGCGTTCCCTGACGGGCATAAGTCCTCGTACCCCTTCGCTGAAACCTCGTACTGGAACCTTCGTCGGAACCGGCAACGCCAAGCAGTCTGCCAATCCCCTTGATTAATGTCCACTAAGGACCGACGAATTGCCCGTCGAAAGCCACCAACCGGCGCGCGGCATGAGTGCATTGCATAAACCAGTCTGGCGCCTCTTCAACCGCGCCCAGAGGTTATCCTCAATCGTTTCGCGATCGCACGTTCTCAACCTTACCTTTACCAAACTCGCGTCAAGTTGTTCTCGAAAAGGTATGTTGACCGTCTTCTGGTAGTGTCGAAGCTGGCACCGCCAATTGACTGACCCGCGCAAGCCCCGTTCACGATGGGGATCGTTCCAACGCAGCAAACACTGTTCGAATTTCGTTTGCTGTGCCACCTTCGTTCGAGAGCCAAAATTCCAATGACAGCAAAGCAAACGCTCCTCGCCATGCGCCGCATCCTCCTCGCCGAAGACGATGAATCCATGCGCGGCTTTCTAGAACGTGCATTGCTGCGTGCCGGCTATGAGGTGGTATCCTTCAATAACGGGATCGAAGCCTTTGAGCGCTTAAAGGAAGAGCCATTCTCGCTCCTTTTGACCGATATCGTGATGCCGCAGATGGACGGTATTGAATTGGCCCGTCGTGCCAGCGAACTCGACCCTGAACTCAAGATCATGTTCATCACCGGATTTGCGGCCGTCACCCTGAACAACGCATCCGAGGCCCCCAACGACGCGCGCGTTTTGTCAAAACCGTTCCACTTGAAGGATCTGGTCGACGAGGTCGAACGTCTGCTCGATGCCTGACGGGCCCGCCCGCCCCTGGGGACAATCGCGACGATCGCGACCAAATTTCCTAAGCCACAAAGACCATAAATAACTCCACCCGAGACCCTCTCAGGTGGCGCAATTCATTGCGGCTGCCGGCACCGTGCCTCAGGTCAAACGACACGACGGTTGCAGAAACATTTCCACTGATGCTTTCAGGTCCTAGTGCCGCGCCGAGTTTTGGCGCACAATCTTCGTTATAGTTTTGAAAATAGTGAGTGTTTCCAATGCCTAAAATGATCGTTGCGGCACTGCTTGCTATTAGCATTGCAACCGTGACTGTAGCGCCAGCAGCCATCGCTGCTGAAGGCGAGGCAAGCTCCAAGACGGGCTGGCCCAAACCCACGCGTTCGCTCCTGCCGGGCGAGAAACTCTGCCGCTATAAATTCTCCGATGGCGTACGCAAGGTCTGGATTTGCGACAAGGCGGTTCCTTGTTGCGAATGGGAGGCCATCGGCAACTACGTCAAATGCGGCACCACCATCACCGGGTGTCTTTGAGATCTATTTTGGATTTTGGAGATAAACCCACCGGAAGACCCGAACTCCCGCGTCGGGGAGGGAGGTGTGTGGCGGTGCGAAAGCACGAGCCTTCCAGTGGCAGGCCTGCCTTGCTCCAACTGCTCGGAGAAGCAAGACAGGCCATGGGAACGAACGGGTCAGGAGCGGGGACCTTTACCGTTCGCAACGGGTGAGATTTGTTTGAAGCCCACCCTAGCCCGGCGTGATCGGGCATCTCTTTGGCAAGCCGGCATCGTTGGTCGTCGACCGAAAATGCCGCGTACCGTTAGCTTGAACTCGCAGTTGCGCTGACCATCGCGCTGAAACAGCACTGACGGGCAAAGCACGAACGCGGTGCACATGAAGATGTGAGATGATCGCGATCCAGCTCGGGCACGACGTGCGGAGGGGCCGGATGGCGTACTGGTGCAGAATTTTGGAAGTTCTCGGCATCTTGCTTTCCCTCAGCAAGGTGCTTTGAAGTTGATCCCCTGTTAGACGCCTCGTCGGTGGTTAACCTTAAGAGCGCCCCGTTGAGATTGATTTCATTAAGATCCGGCGGCGAAAAGAAGTCCCAAACGGGGCCGAACCTGGGCAAGTGCCCTATTTCGAGGGGGATCTGGTAAGATATCGAAACGAACGTGAAAGATTACTCACGGTGTTCCTGGAATAACATTGTGCTCAAAAAGGCAAAAATATCTTCTGCTTAGATCAAAATCCATCGCTTATCAGTGGCACGCCGAACCTGCTGCCGCAACGCCCCGCAGCCCTATTGCGGCCTTGATGTGACCCAACTCCCACACGGGAGCGAGAGGCAGCGACTTCGAAACATCAAGCGGGCTCCGCGGAACCAGTCTTTCCAAAACCCGCTCCACTTCAATAAACAATACCGTTACCGCGCCGCAGGGCATCCGCGGTAGCTATAACCAGGACAGTCAAAACTTCATGCCAAGTGCATCCGTCACCCGCGTACGCGAATGCCGCCTGCGCCGCGCTTCGAAGGCCTGGAGCTACGAACAGCGCTATAGTCGAGAAATCGCAAACCATTGGCAAAAGCGGCTGGCTGAAAGTCCGTCTTTCTTTAACGGCCGCATTTTCATGATGGAGCCGCCTTCGATCGACGACGGCATCTTGTCTGCACAAATGATCGAAACGAACTTCGCCGCCTACCTGCATTGGAAAGACAGCGGATACCCCGACAAGAACATCCACGACGGCTTCGGCTCCGCGATCATCCGCGCCAACGGCGGCGAAATCCTGCTCTCGCGACAACATCCAGGCCAAGTCAACTCAGCGACGCTTTGTCTGCCCAGCGGATTTATCGACCGCAACGATTTAACTAAGGACGGTGACATCGATATCGCCGCCAGCATCGTTCGAGAACTGGAAGAGGAAACGGGTCTGCCACCTTCAGTCTTTGCGCGCGGCCCAGACTTCCTCGTCACACAAGTCGGAACCAATGTCTCGATAGCGATCGAATTCCGGTCTTCAAAAACCGCAACCGAGCTAAGAGAGGAGCTCTTGGCAAACCTCGCCAGGCAATCCGAACCTGAACTGTGCGATTTTGTGATCTTCTCGAACGCATCCGAGGCGCAATCGAATCCGGACGTCGCCGCCTATGCGCGCTTGGCGATGTGCGCCGTGTTTGCGGGCACCTGAGCAATATTTCCACCATCCGTGCCAACATCGCACATCCAGCTTGACGCGCCTCGCGAAAGAGGCAGAGTGCGCGCCGGTCACATATTCAACTGTCTGGCAATCTCCAGCTTTCAGGTGTCATCAATCAAATGCGGCTTGATTTCTACACTCTCGATGTCTTCACGACGTCCCGTTTCGGCGGCAATCCTCTCGCCGTTGTTCTGGCAGCCGATGATCTTGATACGGCACGCATGCAGACGATCGCACGGGAGTTCAACCTATCCGAGACGGTCTTCGTCGCGGCTCCTTCGAACCCGGCCCATTCCGCATCGATGCGGATCTTCACGCCCAACGAAGAGATCTCCTTCGCCGGCCACCCCACCGTCGGGACAGCAATCCTGCTGGCGCAGAAGAAGGCCGGAGACTCCCCCGAAGAGTTGGATTCGATCGTCACGCTGGAACAAAAAATCGGCGTTGTCAGAGTCGGCGTCCGCCTGCGCCCCGGCGAAGAAGGCTTCGCCGAGTTCGACGCTCCCAAGCGCCCCCAGGATGCCGGCGCCCTTCCACCGGTCGAAAAGCTCGCCGCCGGGATCGGGCTGATCCCCAGCGAGATCGGCTTCGAAAATCATCGCCCCCGCTGCTTTGCGGCCGGACCGGCCTTCGCCATGATCCCGATCTCAACGCGCGAGGCGATCACCAAAGCCCGCGTCGTCCACCCGCATTGGGAATCAGCCTTCGAGGAACAAGGCATTGTCGGCGCCTACCTCTACACCCGCCAATGCATCCATACGAAATCGGCCTTCCATACTCGGATGTTCGCCCCGGCAATGGGCGTTCCCGAAGACCCCGCAACCGGATCGGCAGCCATTTGCCTTGCAGGCGCAATCCATCAGTTCGACGATTTCCCCGACGGAACGCATAAGCGAACCCTCGAACAGGGCTACACGATGAACCGGCCAAGCCACGTCATCGTCACCAGTGTCGTCCGAGGCGGCGAACTGGAAACCGTTCGGATCGGTGGACAGGCCGTCCGGGTGTGTGAGGGTAAAATCGAGGTCTAAAAGCCGTCCAACAAGGTCAGCACCACTGGCCTACCAGCCACCATTATGCCGCAACTGCGCATTAATGCCGCCTGCGCGTGTGTTACCCGTCTCGCTAAGCTTGCTTTTTGTTTAGAGCTTTGTCTTAGTGTTGCATTGTTCGCTTCGAACCGCCGCCAGTTGATTCAATCGAGGAGCGCTGCACCCCAGATGGGCCAGCCATTCGAAAATCAGAAAATTGCCTCGCCCGCACCGATCTTGGTGAACGGGCCGTGCGCTGCTGGCCGCGCTCTACTGCCCATGCTGCTCCTTAGAAGCCCCTGAGCATTTTCAGGGGACCCCATAATCATGGGGGCCACGCTCAGGGGACGCAATTCGCCAAGGTAGCAACGTAAATTTCCGCTCCGCAGCTGGAAAAGCCGGAGCCGAGACTGAAGGGCAAACCCAAATGACGACTTCACCTGAACCCAAATCGGAAAACAAAGAGCGCGTCCTGATCTTTGACACGACGCTGCGCGACGGCGAGCAATGCCCCGGCGCCACCATGACGTTCGAAGAAAAGATGGAAGTCGCCGATTTCCTCGATGAGATGGGCGTCGACATCATCGAAGCCGGCTTCCCGATCGCCTCCGAGGGCGACTTCGAAGCAGTCTCCGCCATCGCAGGTCGCGTTAAGAACGCCACCGTCGCCGGTTTGGCGCGCGCAGGCGACAAAGACATCGACCGCGCCGGCGAGGCCGTTGGCAAAGCGGTCAAGCCGCGCATCCATACCTTCATATCGACGTCCCCCGTCCATATGAAGTTCAAGCTGAAGAAGGAGCCCGACGAGGTTCTGGATCTGGTCACCCGCTCGGTCACCCGTGCGCGCAACCTGGTCAACGACGTCGAATGGTCGGCCGAAGACGCCACCCGCACCGAGCATGACTTCCTGTGCCGCTGCGTCGAGGCGGCCATCAACGCCGGCGCCACGACAATCAACATCCCCGACACCGTCGGCTACACCGTGCCGGAAGAATACTTCGCATTAATCGCGATGCTGCGTGAGCGCGTGCCGAATGCCGACAAGGCGATCTTCTCGGCCCATTGCCACGACGACCTCGGCATGGCGGTCGCCAACTCGCTGGCTGGCATCCGCGCCGGCATCCGTCAGGTCGAGTGCACCGTCAACGGCATCGGCGAACGCGCCGGCAACGCAGCCCTGGAAGAGATCGTCATGGCGATCGCCACCCGTGGAGATGTCCTGCCCTATGAGACCGGCGTCAACGCCAAGATGTTGTCGCGCGCCTCGCGTCTGGTCTCGGCGGTGACGAACTTCCCCGTGCAGTACAACAAAGCCATCGTCGGCCGGAACGCCTTCGCCCACGAAAGCGGAATCCACCAGGATGGCATGCTGAAGCACACCCAGACCTACGAGATCATGACGCCGGAATCGGTTGGCGTCAGCAAGACCTCGCTGGTCATGGGCAAGCACTCCGGCCGCGCGGCGTTCCGCACCAAGCTGAAAGACCTGGGCTACGACTTGGGCGAAAACCAGCTGGAAGATGCCTTCACCCGCTTCAAGGCTTTGGCCGACCGCAAGAAACACGTCTACGACGAAGACATCGAGGCGCTGGTCGATCAGGGCATCGCCCACATGCACGACCGCACCAAGGTCGTCGCCTTGACCGTCATCGCCGGCACGATGGGCCCGCAAACCGCGACCCTGACGCTGGACATGGACGGCGACCACAAAACCGTCCAGGCAGCTGGTAACGGCCCGGTCGATGCGACCTTCAACGCCATCAAAGAGCTGATGCCGCACAATGGCACGTTGGCGCTCTATCAGGTCCATGCCGTCACGCAGGGCACGGATGCCCAGGCAGAAGTCTCGGTCCGCCTCGAAGACGAGGCCGGCCGCACGGTGACCGGTCGCGGCGCCGACACCGATACCCTGGTGGCGTCGGCTCGCGCTTACGTTGCAGCCGTCAACAAACTGATGGTGAAGCGCGAAAAGACCACCCAGGCACAGGCCGCCATTTAGGAAAAAGCGATTTATGCCTGAGAACGCTACACTGGCCCTCGCGGCCAGTGTAGTAATACCGCCGTAGTGTGCGTTCATTGTGCACGCCCGATCAGCCCGGCGAACCGCTGCGGCGCCGCTGCGCCACCGACCGCAGTTCGCATGGAGTTGCACGCCGAACTGAACTTTAAGCGCGAGACCGCCCAGGCGGCACACTTCGACGACGAGGACCACGGTTGGCCAGCGTATTCTCCGACGACATCGCCATCGACCTTGGAACCGTCAACACTCTCGTGCACGTCGTCGGCCGCGGCATCATTATCGATGAACCCTCGGCGGTGGCCGTTCGCAATGTCGCCGGTGTTCGCGATGTCCTCGCCGTCGGCCACAAGGCCCAGGCGATGCTTGGCCGCACGCCCGAAAGCATCGAGCTGATCCGCCCCTTGCGCGACGGCGTCATCGCCGACTTCGTCGCCACCGAGGAAATGCTCCGGCAATTCATCAAGCGCGCCAAATCGAAATACGGCTTCCTGCGCCCACGCATCCTGATCTGTGTGCCAGCCAGCGCCACGCCCGTCGAACGCCGCGCCGTCTACGAAACGGCCGTCTCCTCCGGCTCCCGCCGCGTCTATATCGTCGAGGAACCGGTCGCCGCCGCGATTGGTGCGGGACTTCCCGTCGACGAACCGCGCGGTTCGATGGTGATCGACATCGGCGGCGGCACAACCGACATCGCCGTCCTCTCGCTTGGCGGCGTGCTGCAGGCGCGCTCTCTGCGCTGTGCCGGTAACGCGTTCGACGAAGCCATCATCCGCTACGTCCGCCGCCGCCACCATCTGTTGATCGGCGAAGCCAACGCAGAGCGCATTAAGATCGAAGGCGGCACAGCAATCGTCGGTGCCGAGAACCGCGATGTCGACATTCACATCCGCGGCCGCGACCTGCGCCAGGGCCGACCCAAAAGCATTGTGCTCACACCCAGCGATATCGCCGAAGCGCTCGACAGCCCCATCGACAACATCGCCGACTTCATCCAGCGCTCGCTCGAAGACCTACCCCCCGATATCGCCGCCGACATCTGCGAACGCGGCATCTGTCTGACCGGCGGCGGTGCCTTGATCGATGGGCTCGACAAGGAATTCGAGCGCCGCGTCGGCGTCGCGTTCACCGTCCCCGACCGGCCGATGCACTGTGTGATCCGGGGCTCCGCGACGATCCTCGAACAGCTCGATAAGCGCCAACACCTGCTGTTGACCCCTTGAAAACATTAACCTTTTCGTCCGCCCCATAGCGCTTTATAGTCGTCGAAGAATGACGCTTGCATAACCCAGGGGTGGGGAACGGCACGTCGCAGGAATGCGATGTTCCTGCGTGCCGCGCTAACGTCAAGGCAACGGTATACGGGTCAATGAACTTGCTGTCTCCAAAGCGGCGGTTGCTCGGCAACAAACGCTCACGCCAGGGTCCTGGCGCGCGCCGCCTCGCCGGTGCCGCAGCGCTTGTCGTTTCGGCGCTCGCATTGCTCACGCTCGGCAAGCTCTATCCCAACGAAGTCGCGGATGCCCGGGCCCGTCTTGCCGGACCGGTCTCGTCGATCGTTGGCCTATTGCAAACCCCACTGAAGCCTCTGCACGACCTTGGCACCCACTATGAAAACCTCGTCGGGCTCGAAGACGAACTCAAAACCCTGCGCACCGAAAACGAAGCACTCCGCGCGTGGAAATGGCGCGCTCTGGATCTGGAAAGCCAGCTGGCAGATCTACAGTCTCTGACCCGCGTCGTGTCAGAACCAGCCATGAGCTTCATCACGACGACAGTTCGCGCACGCTCATTCGGCAAGCAAAATCGCAGCGTCTTGATCGGTGCCGGAACATCGTCCGGAGTTGCAGAAAGCCTCGCCGTCGTGAATGGGAAAGGTCTGGTCGGCACGACCTACGAAACTGGTCACAGCACCACGCGGGTCCGCTTCCTGACAGATCCCGCCAGCCGCCTGCTCGTCAGCATCGGACCTCAACGCATCACGGCAATGGCGAGCGGTGACGGAACGCGGTCACTGGCGATAGAGTCGGCGACCGGAAGTCTCGATGTTGCAATCGACGACGCTGTCGTCAGCGCCGGTGAAGAAGGCGGCCTGCCGCGTGGCCTGCGCATCGGACGGGTCGTTGCCACAGGGTACGGCATGCGGATCGAACCTTATGTCGATTTCAACCGTCTCGAATTCGTCAGCGTCTTGCTCCCGGCAGATGTTGCACAACCTGATCAGACAGCCGCCAATGAAGTCGCAACGCGTAAACTCGCCGCGCGCTTCAATGGCAAACCTCAACCAAACGTCCAGCACGACCGTACGACGTCCGAACGCGACGCTGCGAAAGAAAGCACGTTTGGCGAGGCAAACCGATGATCGCCACGCTCGCCGCGCTGCTGCCGCTTGCTACCTTGACCATCCTTACCGCAGCGACGCTCGCCCCGTGGCTTCCGACAACGTCAGCAACTCTGGCGCTCGCCCTTCTTCCCGCTGCAACACTGCACTACTGGGCGCTGCGCCGCCCTTCGGCGATCCCAAGCCTCGCGGTTCTATTCAGCGGTCTGTCCGCCGACATTGTGCTGGCAGGCCCACCCGGCTTCTGGACCACGATCTACGCCCTCGCCTGGACGATCGGTCTTCTGCAGCGCCCCATGGCGACCCGGTATTGGAAGTTCGGTCGATGGGGCCTATTTGCGATGGCCATGACCGTCTGCGTTGGCGCAACAGCGCTGATCGGTGAGGTCGTCGCCGCGCCGGCAGGGTCATGGCTTGAGCTAATGACCGCGTGGGCTTTGATGGTCTTGGCCTATCCCGCCGTTGCAGGCCTATTGCGGCTGTGCGACTTCGCTCCATCCGAAGGCCGCTTCGATCTGGAAAGCGCCTGAGCGATTACGAACCGCAGCCGCAGCTTTTTCGGTGGCCGCCGCAGACCGCCAAAAAGGCGCGTCACAGGACCAAAAATTGTCAGCTCAACCCCGCACCGAAACGGTCACATGCTTGGCCGCTCCCGAGGTCGCGCCTTTGCCATCGACAACAAACGCATCAAACCCGGCAGCGGGTGCGCTCGATCCATCGTGCACAAACAGCACCTGTCCGCCTTCGAGATCCGCCTGCGTGAATTTGATAATTGCCGACGAGCGCGCCGACGCCATCGCAATAAAGCCGTTCATCGGGTTGCTGATGTTGTAGGTCAGATCGGTGGCATCATCATCCGGATCAATAGCGTTGAGATCCTCGGTCGTGATCGTAACGGCTCCGCCCTTCGCAACCGTCAAATCGAGATCGCCAGACAGATGCGGCGGCACGTTGCGCAAGGTCGCACTCAGCTCCCCGCCCTGATCCATCGCGATCCGGCCATATTCAACGTCGCCGCTCACCGAACCCGTGTCGCCGATCCGGATCAGTTCGCGGATACGCACGTCACCTTGTACCGAGCCATTGACGTTCGCATTTTGCGCTTTCAGCGAACCATAGACCTCGCCCGTTTTGCTGATCGTAACGGACTGCGCCGACAAGCTGCCCTGCACCCGCCCGTTGACTTCAACCGCCCCCTTGGAGACGACGTCGCCTTCAATGACGAGATCCCCCATAATGACGCTCTTACTGCCTAGATCGGTCACTGAAGCTTCTCCACGCGATGACTGACGTTGAAAACACCACCCGGGGTAGCAACCGGATAGGCTCAAGTTTCTGATTAGCGGCAAGTTTATACCAGCGCTCTCTGTACCGCTTTTTATGGTAATCGACACCGATGTGGCATTTCCAAGGAAACTGCATGCCAGACCGCCAGGGAAGGCTCAGCGCACCGGAGTAAACCCGAGCGTCAATCCCAGCTAAAGCCCGATGGCCCTTCCGGAAGAACCAGGATTTTGGGGCGCACAGGCAGATCGCTAGCGCGCACGACAACTTTCGGAATATCCGAATATTCGGCCGTAAAATCCGGCGCCATTCCCTCGATGAACCGCTGCAGAGATGACGGCCCGAAGGCATGCATCGGGATCACGATCGACGCTTTCAGCACTTTCAACGTCTTCACCATATTCGGCAGGTCGAGCGTAAAGCTGCCGTCGACAGGCGCAAAGACGATGTCGAGTTGACCGATATGGGCAAGATCATCGGGGGCCAGTTCGTGATGCAAATGCCCAAGATGCCCGATGCACAGACCCGCCACCTCAAAAATAAAGATCGAGTTGCCGTCAGCTTCGCGGCCGCCGTCCCACGTCCTGATGTCGGTCGGCACATTGCGGATCAGCGTATCGAGGATTTTCAGGTGGTGTTCGGCCGGACCGCCTGCCGGGTTCCAGCCGCGCAGCACATGCTTGATCTTGGGGTCGGGAAAATAGGTGAAATGCGTCTCGTGCGCGTGGTTCATGGTCACCACATCCGGCAACGGACCGACCCCGGCAAACCCAGCATAGTCTGTCGCGATATTAAGCCCCTGCGGCGTCACGATCCGGAACGTGGAATGCGTGACATAGGTGATCTGGACTTCGTCGGCTTTGAGCGCCACCGGCACGATGCGCACACCACTGGCAGGGTTGCGCCCATCCGCCAAAGCCAGGCACCGGCTTGCCGTCGTGGCCTGCGCAACGCCCGAGAAGAGCGCGATCAGAAAACCGCATAACGCGACAGCGACCGATAGATGGACGCCAGTTTGAAACGCTGCTGAAGGCTGCATCATCACTTATCCATACGCACGAAGGGCCGGCACAATCGTCGCGCGAAAAAGTGGAAATTTCAAAACAACATTTGCGGAGGCGAAAGAGCCCACCTGAAGCTCTTGCCCAAAATAACGCCAAATTTGGCGACCTGTTTCACGCATCCGCGCCGGGCAAAAGTTCGCAATCGGAACAATCGGCAAAAATACCACGAGCCGTCCGCCAAAAATGCATGAACCCAAACATCCCTCCGGCAGCGAGGTACCGACTATGCTAGAATCGACCTCTGCTCATAAAACGAATTCGCGCGGCTCCAAGATGTCGACCAAGAATACGCTCGCAACCCTGGCTTGCCTGCTCCTCGTGTGCTTCTCAACGGACGCGGCGCTAGCCGAAGGCCTGGTGCACGAACTGAAATTCGGCGTGCTCGCCCATGACGTTCCCGATCTTTGGAGCGGGTTTCGCACCGAAGACGACGCTGTCGCCGTCAATATCGAGGCGCTTCTCGCCCCATCCTTACCCATACTCGGAGGATATATCCGCCCAGCCATTGGCGGCTCGATCGCAACCGAAGGCGGCACCAGCAGCGCCTATCTCGACGCGCGCTGGCAGATCGACACGCCATCGGGCATCTTTTTCGGACTAGGTCTCGGCGCGGTCATCCATAACGGCGAGACGGATTTGAAATCCGCCTTCCAGACCGACAAAGCCCTCGGCTCGCGCGTGCTGTTCCATATTCCCGCCGAAATCGGCTATCGCTTCGACGACCACAACAGCCTGTCGGTCTATTTCGAGCACATGTCGAACGCCAACACCCAGGATTATAACGAAGGCCTCGACCGGCTCGGCGTCCGCTACGGCTATCGTTTCTAGCCAGGGGGAAGGTCGGAAGGCGAAGATGACCAGGCGCGAAGGGCCGAAAAGCCTGCAAGACCGAGCCCGTCGGGAACGACAAACACCGAGAAGTTGGGAAGAGAATTGACAGCCAGTTCGCCCATTGTCTCGCGCCCCGCCCGACGGCATAAAGAGCGGCATGGACCAATCGGACCTTCACACCTTCTTCATGCTGGCCGCGCTGTTTTGCGTGTCGCTTGGCATCTCGGCCGCATGGCGCGCCGTCTCGCCGCGCACAGCCCCTCCGGAGGCCGCCGTGTTCGTTCTTTTGGTGCTCGGGTTAGGGGTCGGGGTGCCGCTTGGCCTGGCGCTTTGGGTTTGGTTGTTTTGATGCGCGCTTCGGATGCCGACCAGCATCCGGGCCAGAAATCCGAAGGCTGACGACGAGCCGCGCGACCGCAACTCCAATTTCCCTGGACACACGCACCGCACAATGCTAGCAAGTCGCTCCGACAGGGGCCGGGCAAGGCCCCTTTCGTTTTGGCGCCGCGCAAGCGGTCTCCCACACATTTCGGGTGATTAGCTCAGTTGGTAGAGCAGCTGACTCTTAATCAGCGGGTCGAAGGTTCGAATCCTTCATCACCCACCAATCATTTCAACGACTTAGCTGGATTTTTGGCGGAACATTTCGCGAAAAGGGATCGCTTAAAAAGTCGGAAATCCGACTTTTGCAAAAACACAACCTGCCACGAACAATTAGACAGCGTTCATGCCTGACAGCACGTCGGGTCGCCAACGGCCAACGGGTCTCAGCCGGACCACCGCCCTGTCAACTGCAGACTTGAAGAACTGCGAATGATAGGCTTATCCAGGAAGTCCTCTTCATGACGGCGAGCCTCACTCGGCTCATTTGATAAGCCCGCGCACTCCATCGGACAATTCCAGTTGTTTTCTGCCACGCTTTTGGTTGCCCTGATCATCGACGCCGTCATCGGCTGGCCGGCGCAGCTATTCCGGGCAATCGGTCATCCCGCCGTCTGGCTCGGCAAGCTGGTCGCCATCCTGGACCATCGCCTCAACAATCAAGCCGCATCACCCCGATGGCGTCGCGCGTGCGGGATCGTAACGCTCATCCTCGTCGTGATCGTTGCGACGATACCTTTCCTGCTCCTGCAAACAGCCCTGGCCATCTATGCTCCGCCAATAATCAGCGTCGTCGTGTTGGCGATTTTCGCATGGCCTCTCATCGCCGCACGGTCGCTTTACGATCACGTTGCAGCGGTTCTGGCCCCGCTTCGCCAAGGCGATCTGGATGGCGCACGCGCGGCCGTCGCCATGATCGTCGGTCGCGATGTCACCCAGCTCGACGAGGCCGGCGTCGCCCGCGCCGCAATTGAAAGCCTGGCCGAGAACTCCTCCGACGGCGTGATCGCACCGTTATTCTGGGGCGCGCTTTTGGGATTGCCAGGGATTGCCGCCTATAAGGCGATCAATACCCTCGACTCCATGATTGGCCATCGAACCAAACGGCATGCCGACTTCGGATGGGCGTCAGCAAGGTTGGATGATTTAGTCAACCTCATCCCTGCGCGCCTGACCGGACTGCTGATTGCGCTCGCGTCGGGCCATCCAAAACTTGCCCTTGAGGTCATGGTCCGCGATGCCAGAAAACACCGCTCGCCCAACGCCGGCTTCCCTGAAGCCGCAATGGCTGGCGCACTTGGTGTCCGCCTATCTGGTCCCCGCAGCTACGCTGGAGGCACGAGCAACGAACCCTGGCTCAATAGCGGTGCGCCGGATCCGACAGCCGAAGGACTTGCGCAGGCTCTACGCATCTATGGCCGGACCGTTGCAATCAAAGCAGCTCTACTACTGGCAATCACAGTCCTGATCATGCTCTCAGGGCATATGGCTTAAAGCCTAACGCCGCCGCAGAATGTAGATATCCATGATCCAGCCGTTTTCGGCGCGGGCCTTGCGGCGCGCTTCGACGATTTCGTCCTGCACAGTTTCAAGCGGACCATTGAGCGCTCTCATCTGCGGCAGGCCCAGGTACGCAGCCCACCAGATTGAGACGCCCTTGGGCTCAACCGTGGTGAACGAACAGTCCCCATCGAGCATCACAACGAGCGTATCGACACCGTCCGGCCAGCCTTTGTCGCGCAATTGACGGCCGGTCGTAATCAGCACGCTGGCGCCGATCTCATTCAATGGAATGCGATGGACCGAAGTCAGAAGCTGAACCGAAGTCAGCCCAGGAACGACCTGAACGCTTAAAGGCAGGACATGCTCCAACCGCGCTGCAATTCGAAGCGTGCTGTCATAAAGTGAGGGATCGCCCCACACGAGGAGAGCGACGCGACCCTTGCCTTCCGGCAGCACGCTCGCGATCTGGCGCTGCCAAGCCTCCGCAATGGCGTCGTGCCATGCGTCAACACCCTCACGATAATTGGGTGTGCTCGCATCGCGCACCGGCATCTCAAATTCGACGACCTGCGTCGGTGGGCTCACAACGTGTTGGGAAATGATCTCACGTCGCACATCGGCAAGGTCTGATTTCCCTCCGCCCTTCAGCGGCAGAAGGATGAGGTCGGCCGACTTCAGCATCTTGACCGCCTCGAGTGTCAGGTGATCTGGATTACCGGTTCCAATGCCGATCAATAGAAGGTCGATCACGGCAAGCCACCTGCGCGCAACTCGGCGAGCGGGCCGATGAGGATCAACGTCGGTGCGCCACCGGTGGCCTCTTTCAGGTCGGTAGCGAGCGTCGCAACTGTACCGAGCGTCAGCCGCTGTTCGGGACGCGAGAGCGACTCGGCGATCAAAGCCGGCGTGTCGGGCGGCAGCCCTTCTGCAATGAGCCGTTGCGCCAGCTCGCTAAAAGTCCGGCGGCCCATGAAGACGGCCGTCGTCGCGCCCGGGTCTGCCAATGCGCCCCAATTCAGATCCTCCGGCAATCCTCCCGTCACATCCGAGCCGGTGATGAACTGCACGCGCCGCGATGTCAGCCGCCGCGTCAACGGAATGCCTGCGATTGCGGCTGCCGCACATGGCGTCGTCACGCCGGGGATGATCTCGAAATCAATCCCCGCTTCGCGCAATGCGACGACCTCTTCCTCGAGCCGCCCGAAAAGCCCGGCGTCGCCCGATTTGAGGCGGACGACCTTTTGACCCGAACGCGCATGATCGACGAGAAGGCGGCTGACATGATGCTGCTTTGGCGAAACGCGACCCGCTCGTTTGCCAACACCGATCAAGTCCGCGCCGTCTCGGGCATGCGCCAAGATGGGACCGGAAGCTAGATCATCGTACAAAATGGCATCTGCATTCTGTAGCCGGTCGACCGCCTTCAAGGTCAGCAGTTCCGGGTCGCCTGGCCCGGAAGACACGAACGAAACGAAACCGCTCATGGCACCTCCTTATTCGGCCGGAGCAACAAGATGAAAGAACGTTCCCGAGACGGTGTCGCGCCAGGAACCGGTTTGTGCAATTTCGCGCCCAGCGCCATCGGCCACGGTGGCAAGCGGCGCGTCAGGCTGGTTGACGATCGCGGTATAGTGAAACTCGTGCCCGCGCAGCCTGCTGCCTCGTTCAAACCCTGGCATCGGCGCGACCAGTTCCGCCAGCCGATAGCCTAAGTGCAACTTGCGATTTTCGAACGTTGTGACGAGACCAAGAAGCCTGGCCATGCGATGGCGATTGCCGTCTTTGTCGACGAGAGCTTCGCCAAGGACCATGTACCCCCCGCATTCGCCGTGCACACGGTTGGACCGCGCAAATGCCCGCAAGCCTCCGAGAAAGGTCGAGGCCGATGCGATCTGGCCGGCATGCAGTTCAGGATATCCACCGGGCAGCCAGCAGACGTCCGCGCTTGAATCCGGTGCCTCATCCGCAAGCGGCGAAAAGACGAGAATTTCAGCCCCCGCCGATCGCCAGTCCTCCAGCATATGCGGATAGACGAACGAAAAGGCTTCGTCCCGCGCAAGAGCAATCCTTTGACCCGGTGGATGCTGGCTGGCTGACTTTCCTGCCGTCAGTTGCGTCGGTGCGGCAGCCTTCAACAGCGCGTCGAGGTCAACATGCTCCGCGATCAACCGGGCCGCTCCATCAAGGGCGGCCTCCAGGCCCGCATTCTCCTCCGCCTGAATGAGCCCCAAATGGCGTTCAGGCACGGCAATCTCAGACTGCCGCGGCAACCAGCCAAAGACCTCAATACCGGCTTCTTCGAAACCGCTTCTGACGAGATCGAAATGCCGCTCGCCCGAGACCTTATTGAGGATCACGCCAGCGACACGCACCCCCTCGCGAAACTTGGAAAGACCGAGCGCCGTCGCCGCCGCCGTTTGTGCTTGCGCTGTGCAATCAATCACCAGGACGACCGGCCAACCCATCAGGGCGGAAATGTCGGCACTGGAACCCGTGCCGCAAGCGCCGCGCTTGGCGACGCCATCGAAGAGCCCCATCGCCCCTTCTGCGATGACGAGTTCGGCCCCTCGTGCGGCCTGGACCAGACGCATCATCATCGTTTCGGGCATCGACCAGCTATCGAGATTAAACGACTGGCGATTGGCAGCGACCCGATGAAACGCCGGGTCGATGTAATCGGGCCCGCACTTGAACGGCTGTACGCCCATTCCCCGTTGTCTCAACGCCCGTATCAAACCGAGCGTAACGGTTGTTTTACCCGCCCCCGAAGTTGGCGCCGAAACCACTAAGCCCGGAGGAAGCCCCTGCGACAAATCCAAATCCATCAGCCTGTCTCCGGAAACCGTGGAGCCGTTCCACGCGGACGAAACCGGCGATCATAGTCATCGGCATATAGGCGGCTTTCGGAAAAGTCGCGGGCATCAAGCGTGCGCCCGACCATGATTAACGCCGTGCGATCGAGCTCCTGACCGACAGCCTCGACGACCTCGGCTAACGTGCTTCGCAAGATCCGCTCGTCCGGCCAACTCGCCCGCCAGACAATCGCAACCGGGCAATCCGCGCCATAGTGCGGCGTGAGGTCTTCGACGACGCGATCCAGCATATGGATCGACAAATGGATGGCGAGCACCGCTTTCGTGCGCGCAAAGTTGGCAAGCGTCTCCGCCTCTGGAACGGCCGTCGCACGACCTGAGGTTCTGGTCAGGACAACCGACTGCGTCAGCCCCGGCAACGTCAGTTCCTTATCGAGCGCAGCCGCGGCGGCAGAAAAAGACGGAACACCCGGCGTGACGTCGTAAGGAATTCCCAGCGCGTCCAGCCTGCGTAGCTGCTCTCCCATCGCCGACCAGACCGACAAGTCGCCCGAGTGCAACCGCGCAACATCGTGCCCAGCGGCATGAGCCGAGGCCATCTCTTCGATGATATCGTCAAGCGACATCGGCGCGGTGTTGATGATGCGTGCGTCACGCGGGCAGTGGGCCAGGACACCTTCCGGCACCAGCGATCCGGCATAAAGACAGACAGGCGCGGCGGCGATCAGGTCTCGCCCACGCAAGGTCAGAAGATCTGGCGCTCCCGGTCCGGCACCGATGAAGTGAACAGTCAAGGCAATCTCCCAAGGCTTCGACGTAGGGCGCGCAATGGCTTCTCAGCGTTGATCATATCACGCCCCGCCATTGCACGAGTGGCCGCGATGGCAACCAACCGCGCAGGTTGCCAAGCGGGGCGGCTTGCGCCAGGTCGATGCGAAGAAGTTCGCCACCAAACCGTTCAGACCAATCGAGCAACAGGGCCTCGGTTTCGAGTGTGACGGCGTTGACCACAACGCGCGTTCCCGTCGGGCAAAGCGACCAGATCGCGCGCAGGAGAGTATCGCTGGCGCCGCCGCCAACGAACACTGCGTTCGGGATTGGAAGCTCGTGAAGCGCATCAGGCGCCTCGCCATCGATGACCTGCAAACGGTCCGCGACACCGAACGCGATAGCATTTGCCCGAACGTTGGCAGCCCTCTCACTGCGCGGCTCAATCGCGATGGCGCGTCCGCTTTTACCCGTCGCGAGCAGCCACTCGATCGAAATGGAACCCGATCCGGCGCCAATGTCCCAAAGCCGCTCCCCCGCACGCGGAGCGAGCGCCGACAGGGTCAGGGCGCGAACCGGGCGCTTGGTGATCTGACCGTCGTGCTGAAAGGCATCGTCGGGCAGGCCGCTTGATCGGATGGTGCCAGACCCGCCTTCGAGTTGCACTGCCACGGCAATGAGCGAACCTGCTGACAGATCCTTAAGTCCGCTTGCTGTGGTCTCATACCGCTGCTCACGCGGCCCGCCGACCGCCTCGAACAGCCACGCCGGCGATTGTCCGAACCCGCGGCTCTCCAGCCAGCGTCCAAGGTCGCCTGCGGCTGCGCCGTCCCGAACGAGGCAAAGCACCCTCGCCCCACGGGCAAGATACGGCACGAGGTGTTCGAAAGGAGCAGCATGCAGCCCAAGACAAACGCAATCCTCAATTCGCCAGCCAAGCCGTGCCGCCAAAAGCGAAAAGGTCGACGGCCCTGGGAACGCCACCCACTCTTCCGGCGAAAGCTTTTCGGCAAGGCTCCCACCGACGCCGAACCAGAACGGATCGCCAGACGCCAGGACGGCGACGTTACGTCCCCGATTGGCGAGCACCGGTTCGATGGAGAATGGAACCGCCCACGCGCAACCGCGTGCTCCGACTCGTGCGAGTTCAAGATGACGGGCACCGCCGAACACGACTTCGGCCCTGTCCAGAACCTTGCGGCTTGCTTCCGTCAGCCCATCTAAGCCATCTTCTGCGATACCGATTATCGAAAGCCAGGGTTCCATGGTTCAAAAATTCTTTGAGACTGCCTTATGACGCGGGTTCTTTTGCTCGGCGGCTCCAACGAAGCCAGCCGGCTTGCGAAAGCGCTTGCCGAAGGGCGCACCGACGCCGTCTTCTCCTATGCGGGCCGCACGCGCGATCCTATTCCTCAGCCGCTGCCGACGCGCATTGGCGGCTTCGGCGGCGCGACAGGGCTTGTCGATTACGTCACAAATGAGCGTATCACGCATATCGTCGATGCCACCCACCCATTCGCCGCGGGCATGAGTACAAATGCCGTCAACGCCGCGCGCGAAACAGGCCTTCCGTTGATTGCGCTCGAACGCCCGCCTTGGAGCGCCACACCGCAGGATCGCTGGCACGAGGTTCCCGACGTCGCCTCGGCCGTCCGCGCTCTGCCTACTGAACCGAGCCGCATCTTTCTCGCAATCGGTCGTCAGAATATCGCGGCCTTTGCCGATGTCCCGCAGCACCACTATCTCTTGCGTCTGGTCGACACTCCGACGGACGACCTGCGGCTGCCAAACCGTGAGGTGATAATTTCGCGCGGGCCGTTCACCGTCGAAAGCGATACCGCCCTCCTGAAGGCTCACCGCATCGCCTGGATTGTATCGAAAAACTCCGGGGGCGCAGCCGCCGGCGCCAAGATCACAGCAGCGCGCGACCTCGGATTGCCCGTCATCATGATCGCCCGGCCGAGCATTCCAGAACGCCTCCGCGCCGAGACGGTCGAAGAAGTGATGGCATGGCTCATGTCTCATCATTCGATCCGCCTTGGCGTATAAACAAAACGACCAACGCGCCGTGTCGCGGAACTGCCAATCAAAACGAGCGTCTTCATATCTGCCATCTCAGGCTCGGCTTCGCTGAGCTGCATTGTCGAAAGACTTTGATCGGGCCGGCTAACGTTGCGTGCGAAAGTCACCAGCCGCTCGCCAGCGCCAGCTTGCAGCATGATCTTAAGTGCTTTGCCGAAACCCTCTGGCCGAGCCTTCGAACGCGGATTGTAAAGCGCAATTGCGAAATCGGCCTCGACCGCGAGACGCAAGCGATGAGCAATCACATCCCAGGGCTTGAGGTTGTCCGACAGATTGATGGCGCAAAAGTCGTTTCCAAGAGGTGCGCCAACGGCCGCGGCGGCGGCCAGCATCGCGGTGATCCCGGGCAATACTTCGATGTCGAGTTCATGCCAATGCGGCTCATCCTCAATCGCTTCGAACACAGCCGCCGCCATCGCGAAGACGCCTGGATCGCCGCCTGAGACCAGGACGGCCTTTCGGCCCGACGCGGCCACAGCCAGCGCCGAACGCGCCCGGTCCAATTCCTCACGGTTGTCGGATGCATGCTTTGCCAGTCCCACCCGGTCCGGCACACGCGCCACATAGGGCACATAACCGAAAACATCGTTGGCTTCTTCGAGCGCGCGCGTGACCTGTGGAGTGATCAACTCCGTGTTGCCAGGACCCAGACCGACGATCGAAAGGCGACCGCTCATTCTGCCCCCATCGTCGGCCGCCGGCCATTGCCGGCCACGAGCACTGTCGCAAAATAGGGGCAATCGGCGTTGTCGGTTTCGGCCAATCGAGCAACACGTTCGCCTGGCATCGTGCCGCGCTCAACAAGCCATGCATCATCGATGCGTCCGACCTTCTCAAGCGCGCGACGCACCTTCGGCAGATTGCGCCCGGTTTTCATGATGATGATGGCGTCGGCGTTTTGCATATGACGCACGAGGTCGTCTTCGCACAGCGTCCCCATCAGGACCGTACAGACATCATCGCCCCAGCTGATCGGCGTGTTGGTCACGTTCCAGCAGCCGGCCATTCCTGGGATACCTGGAATGATCTCCATCTCCACCTGACCCTGCAGGCGAACGAAGAGGTGCATGAACGAGCCGTAGAAGAACGGGTCGCCCTCGCACAACACCACAACATCGCTTTCATCCGACAAGGACCGGAGACGCTCAGCCCAATCATCGTAGAATGTTGCCAGCAGGTGCACGTATTCCGGTGAATCGAACGGGACCTCGGTCGTCACCGGATATTCCATCGCGTGTTCGACACTGTCAGCGTGAAGCAAGCCTTCGACGATGCTGCGCGCATTTCCCGGCCGGCCTTTTTTGCGGAAATAGGCGATCTGGCGGACCGAAGCGATCGCCTTGTGGGCGCGCACACTCATCAAATCCGGATCGCCTGGTCCAAGACCGGCGCAGATGATCTTGCCCATGTGCTGTTATTCCTTGGAACTGGCCAGCGCATTGACCGCCGCCACTGTGACTGCCGACCCGCCTAACCGCCCTTCAACGACGAGGGCCGGCACAGGCGCCTCCGACAATAAGGCCGCTTTGGATTCTGCCGCACCGACAAAACCAACCGGACAGCCAATGATGGCAGCGGGACGGGGACAATCCTTATCCTCAAGCATATTGAGGAGATGAAAGAGTGCAGTTGGCGCATTGCCGATTGCCACCACGCTGCCAGCGAGGTGGGGCCGCCACAGTTCAAGCGCAGCCGCCGAACGCGTTGTTGAAAGCCTGCTGGCGAGGTCGATAACTTCTGGATCGTGCAACGTGCAGATGATTTCGTTTTGAGCTGGAAGCCGCGCGCGCGTGATACCCTGCGAGACCATGCGCGCATCGCAAAGGATCGGGGCACCAGCTTCGAGAGCCGCGCGGGCAGCCGTTGCCATACCCGGCGTGAAGCGCACGTGCTTTTCCAACCCGACGAGACCGGCCGCATGGATCATGCGGACAACCACTGGCTCTTCGTCCTCACCAAACCGCGCGAGATCGGCTTCGCTGCGGATAATGGAAAAAGACTGAGCATAGATCTTCGCTCCATCGGTTTCGAAGGCGTGCGGCATCAGGCGGTCTCGAACAAAGTTAACGGGTTGGCGCGGATCTCGTCTTCCGCGATGCCGCTACGGTAGGGTTGGTCACTGGCTTTCCCATCGCGGATCAGCGCAAATCCGTCAAGTGCCGCACACAATGTGACATCCGACGGCGCTGCGCGCGCACACCCTTTCGCACAGCCTGAGACATGAAGATGCCGATGCTCCGACACAAACGGCGCCAGGAAACGCGCCAACGCACGCGTCGGCGCTGCCGCCTGCGGACAGCCAGGCGCGCCGGTGCACGCCGTAACCCTAAGGCGGGGATCAGTCGCGTCCGTTATTAAGCATAAAGCTTGCGGCGCGCAGTCCGCTTCAGCCAGAAGCAACATGCGCCAGGGTGTGACGCGGATCTCGTCGCCAGTCTGCGCCAGGGCCAGCAAGGCCTCAGACGCGAGCTGCCCGAATTCGGCGGCAACCAGCAACCCATCGGGGCAGGGTCCCGGCGTGGGCGTTCCGGTTGTCGAGGCTGGAGCCACGTCCCCACGCAAATCTTGCGGTAACGGCGTATTGGCAATGTGCCGCGCCATACGTCCTCGACCGCCGGACACCCCGCCACTGCGAACAAACCAGTCCGCAACCGCAACAGCAACGTCTGCAGCCTCACCCTTCTCGACGCGAAGTCCGCGCTCAGCCCCGTCCGGACGCACGATCAGCTGCCCATCCCTGCCGCGTTCGATACGGACATCCGCGGGCACTTCCGCCAGCACCCGCCGAGATCCGGTATCGACAGCAAACCCGAACTTGCCCGGCAGGTCAGGACCTTCGCAGAGCAGCGCGGTGAGGGAGCTGGCGATGCTGACGGCGTCGGCGCGATCGTCCTCATGTCCAAACGGCGTCACGACGATGTTGCGTCGCGTTTCCGTCGCGGCATCCGGGTCGATCAACTGAGCTTTATCGAGCAACGCTATAAGATTGGAATGGCTGTCCGCAGAGACACCCCGGATTTGCAGGTTTGCGCGAGATGTAAGATCGACGAGACCATTGCCATAGCGCTGCGCACCTTCGCCGATAGCCCGCAGCTGGCGCGATGACAGGCACCCAACCGGCGGCCGGACTCTGACGATCAGCCCATCGCCGCTTTCCATGGGCTGAAGTGCGCCGGGGCACCAACCCTTGATCTGGAATTTCGCGGACCCTGTCATCGGCTGTCCTCGAGCGCTGCCGCGATGGCATTGCGCCGGGTGCGCCACAAACCGGCATCGTGGAGCCGACGAAATGTCGTGCGCATCGCTCCAAGTGACTCTGGATTTTCACGGGCCATAAAATCGACGACGTCCGCGCGCCCCAGCGTCGCATCGTGATAAGCATCGAAGAGGTGACCGGGAACGACACCTGCCAGCTGTGCAAAGGCCGCCATATGGTCCAGCGTCGCCGCAATTTCCGCAGCCCCGCGAAACCCGTGACGCATCATCCCGTCCGCCCAATCCGGGTTGGTGGCACGCGCACGCACGACGCGGGCAATCTCTTCGGTCAAGGTGCGCGAACGTGGGCGTTCGGGATCTGTCGCATCCAGATGATAGAGCGTTGGCGCTTGAGACGACCCACCGGATTGTCCTGCAAGGCGGGCGACGGCGGCGGCAAAGCCGGCCTCGTGAGCGGCGTAATCCGACGCAAGCAGCAGATCGGTCTCCGGCATGTCCTGCGTATGGACGAACGCATCGGCGGCACCGACCCGCGCCTCAAGGCCGACGCGATCCTGCCTTGCGACGCCGTCTTTGCCGAGTGCAAAGCTCGATGCTGCAAGCCAAGCCTCACCCGCCGCCGCTCGGGCATCATCGCTAAAATCATCGACGAGGCTTTCCATGCCAATTCCGTACTGTCCCGGTTTCGGGCAGAATACGCGTGCTTCCCCCTGCCTGAAAGGGTTCTCCACTTGCGGTTCGTCGCGGGCGGCAAGCGCATCAACACCAGCCTGGAACAGCTGTGCGAGGCCGGGGAAGATATCGCGAAAGAGACCCGAAATCCTTAGTGTCACATCGATGCGAGGCCGACCAAGGAGCGCTAGCTCGACGATTTCAAATCCCGTGACGCGTCCGGACGTGTGATCCCAAGTCGGTTTCAGACCGGCCAAATGCAGCGCCATTGCGAAGTCTTCGCCGGCTGTGCGCATGGTCGCAGAACCCCACAAATCGACAACGAGACCTTTCGGCCAGTCGCCATGATCCTGCAGGTAGCGGCGAATGAATTCTTCACCGAGCTTGACGCCCTGCGCATAGGCCGTCGATGTCGGCACCCCGCGCGGATCAACCGAATAGAGATTCCGCCCCGTCGGCAGAACATCCGTTCGACCGCGAAAAGGTGAGCCCGCCGGCCCCGGCGCAATGCGCCGCCCCGACAACACGGCAATCATTGCGTCCCGCTCGTGGGCGCCGTATTCGCCGCGGCCTAGTGTGTGTAATCCATCGCCGAGCTGACTGTCCTTGATGTCGCAAACAAAGCGGTCGATGCGCGTGATCGCCTCGGCCGGACAGGCATCGGAGGCCAGCCCCAAGTCGTCTTCGACACCAACGGCGCGTGCTTCGCTACGAACCTCATCAATCAGCCTGTTGCGCCGCGCCGGGTCAAGGCCATCGGCGTTGGAATATTCATCGAGAAGACGCTCCAGGTGGAACAGGTGCTCCGGCGTTTTCGCGCTGATAAGCGGAGGCGGCAAATGGCCAACCGTGACCGCGCTGATCCGGCGCTTGGCCTGGGCGGCCTCGCCGGGATCATTGACGATGAAAGGGTAGACAACCGGCGTCGCACCCATCAGACGTTCCGGCCAGCAGTCCGAAGATAGCGCGACGGCCTTGCCAGGCAGCCACTCCAGCGTGCCATGCGCCCCCATATGAACGAGCGCGTGTAGGCCTTGCGTTTGGAGCCAGAGATAGAAAGCGACGTATCCGTGCCGCGGCGTCCTTGCGATATCGTGATAGTCATCGTCGCGTGTTTGTGCGTCCCCGCGTTCCGGTTGAAGGGCCACCAGCGCGTTGCCCGCCATCACCGCGTTGAAGTGGAACGCCCCCGCCCGTACCGCCGGATCATTCTCAGGTTCGCCCCAGGCTTCAGCGAGCTTTTCTTGCAGTTCCGCAGGCAGGTTTTCTAAGGCTGCTTTGTAGTCGTCGACAGACCATGCGATCGTCAAACTATTGAGGGCCGAGAGCGGCTGCTCAGGCTGGCCCACGTCAAAGCCGGCAGCGGCCAAATCCTCGATCAAGGCCTCGGTTGAGCGCAGCGTATCGAGACCGACAGCATGCGCCATCTGATAGGACCGTCCAGGATAGGTCGACAACACGATCGCGAGCTTGCGTTCTGCAGGCGGCGTGGTTGCAAGACGATGCCACGCGACGACGCGGGCCACCGCCGCCTTTGCCCGGTCACGGTCGGCACGATGCGCAAATCTGGAAAATTGCAGATCGGGATCGCGCCGTCCTGGAGACTTGAAGCTCACGACACCTGCGAACAGCCGGCCATCCACTTCCGGCAAAACCACATGCATCGCAAGATCGGCCGGCGACAATCCGCGCTCGGCTTGTTCCCATTCGCGGCGACGCGCAGTCGATAACGCGACCTGGAACACTGGACACTCTGCGGTGTCAAACGGCGTTGCACCCGCTTCGTCCTGGACCGAGAAAGCAGTGGCGTTGACGATGGCCGCAGGCTTGGCCGCCGAAATAAAATCGCGCAGCCATTCTCCGACGCCAGCCGCTTTCAAGGACGGCGCAAAAACGCCAATGGCACTGTAACCCTGGGCGCGAAACTCGTTGATCAGCGCATCGACGGGTGAGGTGTCGGCGGCAGTCAGATACGAGCGATAAAACGTGACAAGAACGAGTGGCGCATCGGCAGCGCCAATTTCAGGCGGCGAGACCACGCCGATATCTGGATCATAAAACCCGAAATCCGGCACGGTCTTCTCGCCCGCCACCGGTCCGGCATAAAGCCCGGCAGCGATCGCCAATTGCGCAAGTGCAGCCTGTGCGGCCACAGCTCCCCCGGCATCAACCAAGGCTGTCAGACGTCGCAGCGTCGACACAGGAAGCGTCGAGAGGTCGTCCAAACGCCGGTCTTCTCGCCCGTCCGCTGGAAGCACCGCCAGCGCAATACCCTGTTCGACCGCAAGACGATTGAGTGAAGCCAGACCGTAGGGCCAATACGACTCGCCGCCGATAACGCGAACCAGGATGGCCTTCGCCGCGTGAAGCGTATTCTCGATGTAGGTGTCGACGGATACGGGGTGGCGCAACGCGACAATGTTGGCAAGCCGTAACGTCGGCAGCGCGCGTTGCGATCGATGCCATCCAGCCGCGAATGCACCAAGGTCGCTATCAGAATAAGAGAGCACGACGAGATCGGCAGGATCTTGGCCGACATCGAATGGCGTCTCCGTTTCTTCGAGACCATGGCTTTCGCGAAAGATGATGTGCAACGGGGTCAGGCCTCCACGGTCGCCGCCGTCTGTAGGGTCGCTTTGATCGCATCCGCGTCGACATGGTCGTGCTCGCCGATGCACACGAGCCGCGTCGCGCGCGGCGTCTCTCCCCAAAGCCGGTCATACTGATGGCGAACACGCTCGCCGACCGCCTGCACCAGGAGACGCATCGGCTTTCCTTTTACCGCGACATATCCTTTGACGCGAAGGATGCTCTGATCGCGCGCCAGCCGGGCGATAGCCTCGCTCAAAAGTTCAGGATCGGGGAATTCGCCAAGCTCGACCACGACGCTATCGAAATCTTCATGATCGTGATCATGGTCGTGACTGTCGTGGTGCGAGGGACGGGCTTCGAGATCGTCTTCAGCTGCCGCGTTCAGCCCCAAGACGACGCGCGGATCAATCACCCCTTCTGTCGTTGGCAGAATCGGCAATTTGCGTGGCGCTTCTTGCTGGATCACCGCGGTCGCCTTCGCAAGTCCGTCCTCGCCGGCAAGGTCAGCCTTGGTGAGAAGCACGATGTCCGCGCACGCGATCTGATCCTCGAAGACTTCCGACAGCGGCGTTTCATGATCGAGGTTTTCATCAGCCTCGCGCTGCTTTTGGACTGCCGCCACGTTGGGCGCGAACCGTCCATTCGCCACAGCCTCGGCGTCAGCTAATGCGATGACGCCGTCGACGGTGATCTTCGAGCGGATCGCCGGCCAGTCGAACGCCTTGAGGAGCGGCTTGGGGAGGGCCAGCCCAGACGTCTCGATCAGAATGTGCTCGGGCTTCTGGTCCATCGCCATGAGGGATTCGATGGTCGGGATGAAGTCGTCGGCAACCGTGCAGCAGATGCAGCCATTGGCCAGTTCGACGATGTTGTCCGCCGGGCAGTTTTCGTCGGCACAACCCTTGAGGATTTCGCCATCGACGCCGACCGTGCCGAATTCATTGACGAGCACGGCAAGCCGACGTCCGCCTGCATTCGCCATCAAGTGACGGATGAGGGTTGTCTTGCCGGACCCCAAAAAGCCCGTAATCACGGTGACGGGAATTTTGGTCAAGTCTGTCATGCTCGAGTATCCTTTGCAGGTGGAATGCGGGCGATGGAATTTCGTTTGAAGATTTCGACACGCTCCCGCCAGGGCACGATCCCGTCGCTTGAAGCCGCATAATCGGTAGCGCCGATGAGGATATCGTTCGCGTCTGCCTCGCTCAATTGGCCATAGACGTAGGACCAACGCCCCTTCGAGGAAAGCGCAATCGCAGCTCCGCGCGTGCAGGCTGACAGACATTCGACCGGTACAATCTCGACGCCTTCGGGCGCCCCGGCCTTTTGCAAGGCGGCGTGCAGTTTTTTGCCGGGACAGGCCTCGCCCTCGGGCACGATTTCGCCCGCGCGGCAGGTGACACAAACATGGAGGGTAACGGTCATTGCCTGTCCCAGTTTGGCGGCAGGCTTAACCGTGGAGCAGGTGGGCAGGTCCTTGCCCAAAGCTGTGCCCAACCGGTTGCAGAACGCCCCGTCCGCCCGTTGATGTTCAATGGCTGGCAGGTCTCCCGGCTCACGGATCTTGGACAATCCAGCGACCCATATCGCCTTCCCAGATGGAATGTGGCCATCCAGTGGTATTGACACGGGTCTTTCCGTTCACGGTCGCGGGGGCGGCTGTGGCTTAAGGGCCCGGAGGGCACGAACCACATTCCCTTTTCACCTGCTAAAAAACACAGGCACCAGCTAAGGGCGTGAAAATCGCAGGTTGCCTAGGATTGTCAAGTAACAGCTAATCTGGGGCCAAATCCGTTAACCCAGCCCTCTATGCGCTTCATTTTCGCGAAGTCCTGCAATCAAGCTTTTCTTGTGATAATCAAGACCACAACCCCGGAAAGAATGGCCAGAAAAGAATGGGCCGAAAGAAAAGAATGGAGTGTCCGCATGACCAAGACCTCGGACGTCGATGCCAAACACAACGCCAAGATGGCGAAGATCAAGGCCGCGCGCGACAAGATCATGGCGCAGAAATCCGAGGGCGAGACAGGTCTCATCGTTGTCCACACAGGCCCCGGCAAAGGCAAATCGTCAGCCGGGTTCGGCATGATCCTGCGTTGCATCGCGCACGGCATGCCCTGTGCCGTGGTCCAGTTCATTAAAGGTGCATGGGACACCGGAGAGCGCAGACTGCTGACCACCAACTTCGGGGATCTTTGCCAGTTTCACGCCATGGGCGAAGGGTTTACGTGGGAGACGCAGGATCGACAGCGCGATATCGCCGCAGCGACGAAAGGCTGGGAAAAAGCCAAGGAGCTGATCCGCGATCCTGAGATCAGGCTCGTCATGCTCGACGAGATCAACATCGCGCTGCGCTATGACTATCTGGATATCAATGAGGTCTTGGAGTTTCTTCAAAACGAGAAGCCGCCGCTCACGCATGTTGTCCTCACGGGGCGCAACGCCAAGCCGGAACTCATCGAGGCTGCCGACCTCGTCACCGAAATGACGCTCGTCAAACACCCCTTCCGCGACGGCATCAAGGCCCAAGCCGGCGTCGATTTCTGAGCCGGGCATCGGCGTGACACGTTCCATCATGATCCAGGGCGCCGGCTCCAACGTCGGCAAATCTCTCACCCTTGCCGGACTGTGCCGGGCGGCCTACCGGCGCGGCATCTCCGTGGTTCCCTTCAAGCCGCAGAACATGTCGAACAACGCAGCCGTCACCGTCGACGGCGGCGAGATCGGCCGCGCCCAAGCGCTTCAGGCCTGGGCCGCCCACCGCCAACCGATCGTCGATATGAACCCGGTGCTCTTGAAGCCCGAAACGGACATCGGCGCCCAGGTCATCGTCCAAGGCGAACGCGTCGCGACGCTCAAGGCGCGCGCGTACGGCCAAATGAAGCCGCAACTGCTGGCTTCCGTTCTTGAAAGCTTCGAGCGCCTCAAAGCCAGCGCCGACCTCGTCATCGTCGAAGGCGCCGGCAGCCCCGCGGAAATCAATCTACGCCAAGGCGACATTGCCAACATGGGCTTTGCAGAAGCCGCCGACGTGCCGGTCGTTCTTGTCGGCGACATCGACCGCGGCGGCGTGATCGCGCAGATCGTCGGAACGAAGGCGGTGCTTGATCCGACCGATGCCGACCGCATCAAAGGCTTCATCATTAATAAGTTCCGCGGCGATCCAAGCCTATTCACCGACGGCTATGCAGAGATCGCGGCCCGGACCGGCTGGTGCGGTTTCGGGGTCGTGCCATTCTTTGACCAAGCAAACCAGCTTCCAGCAGAAGACGCGCTCGACCTCGAAACCCGCACCCATTCGGGTGCAACCAGGATCGCCTGGCTCGGGCTCTCCCGGATCGCAAACTTCGACGACTTGGACCCGCTGCGCCAAGAACCAGACCTTTGCGTTGATCTGGTCCGGCCCGGTGAAGCTCTCCCCGGCGACGCCGACCTCGTCATTATCCCCGGCACCAAATCGACGCGCGGCGATCTTGAGTTTCTGCGATCCCAGGGATGGGACATCGACCTCAAAGCCCATGCACGGCGGGGCGGGCGAATCCTCGGCATCTGCGGCGGCTTTCAGATGCTGGGGCGATCGGTCGCCGATCCTGACGGCATCGAAGGCCCCCCTGGGGTCTGCGACGGACTTGGCCTCCTCGACATCGAAACTGTTATGAGCGCTGAAAAGCGATTGACCCGAGTGACAGCACAGCACCTCGAATCTGGCCGAACCATCGAAGGATACGAAATCCACATCGGCCGCACCGCAGGGCCGGATTGTGCACGCCCCTTTGCGCTAATCGGCGGCCAGCCCGAGGGGGCCATCTCGTCCGATGGTCGCATAGCGGGGACATACCTGCACGGGCTTTTCGCCGACGATACCTTCCGCACCGCCTATCTGTCCGGGCTCAACGTGCCTCTGTCGAACCATGCCTATTCCGCAAATGTGGATGCGATACTGGACAAGCTGGCGGATCATCTTGAGGCTCATCTAGACCTCGACGCGCTGATATCAACGGCCCGATAACGCCTTGAGACCTCAACGTTCCTGATCGGCACTGGCGCGACGCCGTGGATTGTGCCACAACAATCCTATTGTGGTGCTGACGCCGGCCAAGCCGGAGTCGGCTGAAAACGGGAACACGGTGCGGATTGCGCTTGAGTTGCATTCCAAAGCCGTGGCCGCCCTCGCGACTGTAAGCGAAGACCAATCACTCCTAATGCCACTGGCAACCATGTCTGGGAAGGCGAGCGATTGGGATGACGCGCAAGCCAGGAGACCTGCCGCAATACTGATGAGGCGATAACGCCGTCGAAGGGACGGCTGCGGAGGATTACACTATGTCGACAACGGTTTTTTCATCGACTCAATTCGAGACCAGCGCCCGAGCTATTGCCGCGGTGTGCTTCCTCGCCGGTGCGGCTCTCGTCTATACGGTTGGCTTTTCGCACAGCACCACGCTGCATAATGCTGCGCACGACTCCCGTCACGCGCTTGCGTTCCCCTGCCACTGAGCCGACCGGAGCTATTCATTATGCTTTATCGAATTTTGGTTGCCTGCCTCGCGGCAGGCATCATCGCTGGGCTGTCGACTGCAATCCTCCAGGAATTCACGACAACGCCTCTGATTATCAAAGCCGAAGCCTACGAAGTGCCGGCGGGCTCTGACGGCGCACATCACTCCAGTCACCACGGTGCGCAGTGGCATGGCGCCAAGTTGATCCTCGCTGACACCGCCCACGGTAGTGAAGACAGCGAGAATGAGTGGGGCCCAGAAGATGGTGTCGAGCGCACCTTTTACACTTCGGTATCGACCATCGCGGCAGGCTTCGGATTCGCGCTGATGCTGTTGTCCGCCATGATCATCGCCGGCGAAAAGATTACCGTTCGCAGCGGGCTCGCCTGGGGCGCTGCAGCGTTTGTTGCGACAGGATTGGCGCCGGCTCTCGGCCTAAGTCCGGAGTTGCCAGGTTCGGCCGCTGCGGAATTGGTCGCGCGCCAGCAGTGGTGGTTTGCAACGATGGTTGCGACGGCCCTCGGACTTTACCTCGCGCTTCGTGTTGCGACCCCGATCTCGATCGCCGTCGGGCTTGCCCTGCTCGTCGCGCCGCACGTCATTGGCGCACCGCATCCACACGAATTCACTAGCCGCGTTCCTGGTGAATTGTCGGGCCACTTTGTGTCCGCCTCGCTCGTCGTTCACGCCGTTTTGTGGACGCTCGTCGGATCGGTGGCAGGCTACGTCTTCTCGTTGGGAGCAAACTCCGACGCGACCGCTTGATGTGCGCTCAGGAACTCGGACCGGCACCGACCACGATTACGGTTTGCGAAATCTGCGGTGAAACAGGCGAGGAACCGGCCGGGACGCGCTGTCCCGGTGCGGTTCTTAAAGACCGATTGCAGGAGTTGGTCGGTTGCAGCCATCCACACCTACGCGTCAAAGCCGTGCCATGCCTGGCCGCCTGTGGCCGTCCGGTCGCGGTTGCATTCCAGTCGCCGAACCGCTGGTCTTACATTCTGACCGGCATCGATCCGATCGCGCACGCGGCTGAAATCGTGACGCTCGCCGATGCGATTGCCCGGTCCCCCCATGGCATCCCAGCTATGGCAGACCGCCCGGCATTCTTTCGCGAGGCGGTGCTTGGCCGCCTTCCACCAGTCTCGCAAATCCCCATCAAAGATAACGATTGAAAGGACCAAATCGAATGTCGCGGATCTGGCTCCTGGTCGCCTTGGCAGTTGGCTTTGTCGGCGGGTTCGGCGCTTCGGTGCAACTGCAAAAGATGCAGCATCGCGCACCGAGCGACGCGGCTCACAATGCCGTTCACACCCGCACCTCTCAATCAGCCAAGACTGACCACGACCACAGTCGGATGATCGAAATTCCAGCCGGCGCGCCAATTCCAACTGTCGATTTTGCTTTGAAACCGGACCCACACGGTGGCTTCAACCTGAACATCCAGACGACGAATTTCAGCTTCAGCCCCGAGAGCGTCAACCAGCCTCATGTCCCCGGCGAGGGCCACGCCCATGTCTATGTCGATGGCAACAAGCTCGCCCGCGTCTACGGACCCTGGTTCCATATCGCCAAGCTGCCGCCGCCACCGTTCGAGCTCCATGTCACCTTGAACACGAATGACCACGCGACCCTGGCGGTCGCCGGCAAAGCCATCGCCGCGACCAAGACAATTCAGGGCAACTGAAACCGCCCCGCATCGGCCAAAGCGTCGGCTAGTCGCTGCCATTCACGCTCGCAACCGGGAAGTCCAAGCCGCACCGACGTTGCCGACCACGGAAAAATGCGCGACCAGATACGATGCCGCGCAAGCGCTGTTTGAGCCTGGCTCGCATCGTGCGTCTGATAGAAACGAAAGAGACTGGTCCCGCCCACGACATCCCATCCTGCGGCACTTGCCATTGCGTCGAGTCTTTCCACGTCGGTCATCAGCCGAGCTGTCGTCTGGCCAGCCCAGGCACGATCGTTGAGTGCGGCTTGCCCAATCGCGATAGCAGGCCCCGAAACGGCCCACGGGCCAGCCAGTTCATCAAGCCGGGCAAGATCGTTCGCATTCCCAAGCACGAAACCAAGCCGCACACCGGCAAGACCATAAAACTTTCCAAACGACCGCAACACGATCAGTCCCGCACGTCCGGCCAACGGAGCAAGCGAATGCTTCGGCGTGGCGTCGGCAAAACTCTCATCGACAACGAGCCAGTCAACGTGATCGGCCAAGGCCATGAGTTCCTCAGGCTGATGCGCGCGCCCATCCGGGTTGTTCGGATTAACGACAACGGCAATGCAGGTGCCGCGTAGCTCGTCGACGGTTTCGACCTCGTCGACGTTCCAGCCACATGCGCGAAGTGCTGCTGCGTGTTCGTTGTAGGTCGGCGCAAGCACGGCGGCGCGATCTGGAGCCACAAGCCGCGGCACAAGTTGGATCGCAGCCTGCGCGCCGGCAACCGGCAAGACGGACGCGTCAGTCCCGTAGGCGCCTTGGGCAGACGCAATGAGCGCGTCGATGTCCTGCCACGTCGGCAATTGCGACCACGCCGCCGCCGGAAGGCGAGGAATTGGGTAGGGAACCCGGTTAATGCCAGTCGATAGATCGATCCATTCGTCGACAGGTCCGCCATAGATCGCGACAGCATGATCGAGATTGCCGCCGTGATCGCGCGGATGCCCAATCTCGCAACGATCTATCGCGTCTGCCATCGCGCGAACCGCGGCCTTTCTGCTGCCACCATCATCTTGGGAAAATATTTGCGCCAATGCCAAGCGTGCCTTTCAATGTCCCTCGCCTTCAACGACGTCGGTGGGATCGGTGTCGTCCGGGTCTGGTTCGCTAGCACCGTCGAAGCGGGCCGACCAGTCTTTCAATGTTGGCCCATCGACACCCGCGCGCGGATCAGCCAGAAACTGGCGACACAGGACTCGCAAGGCAATCCGACCAGCGCGTGTCCCGGGCTCTTCGAAGCTCGCAGCAGCAGCGCCATCTCTGATCATCGCACGGGCTTGCTCTTTGGGGTAGGTCTGTTCGTCTCGCCCCCAGACCTCGAACAATTTCTGGAAGGAATCGTGCAAGCGTTCATCAAACACCCGCTCGACACCCAATGCGGTCGTCAGAGGATTGCCCGGGTACATCATCGCACAGGGGATGAATCCGTCGGGAATCGGCTGGTTTGCCGAATGCGTGCGACCTGAGCGCATGATGTTCGGCAGCACATGCGTGTGCGGCCCCGGTGGTGATTTCCCACCCGTCGCCGGCCCGCCGATCAACTGGTAGACTTCGACCCGGCCCACCCTCGTCAACGCCACGCGATGCGGATGGGCATTCAAGATTGCATGCATGGCAGGACTTTCGGGATCGAAGATAGAGCGCCCGCAGGCGCTGCGCAGCGCTTCGATGAGATCGGCATCGGCTGTGCGAACACAGAAGTCGACGGCCGTGCAGGCACCCCCGACAGCACTCAGGCCCATATCGAAAAGAACCGCACCTTTGTCCTTGTCCCGAAGCGGCTCCTCGTCCGGTCCAAGTTCGGTCACCACAACGCGCTTGTTCATGGACGCTTCGGCCGACGGCAAACAGAGCGCGACGCCATGCGCCCATCTCATAGGATTTTTGCTCACCGCCTCATAGGCAACTGGCACGATGTTTTGAGGCAGGCGGGACAGTCCGATGCCACCTCGCACCGTTGCGCGGACTAGACGTTGGCCGTCATCGACGCAAAGAGTTTCATCCGCGTCCTGGTGAAACTCTGCAATGGCTCCAAATCCGCCCATGCTCCAGCCGGTCTCGGGGTCGTAAAGATTGGAGCGCAGCGTCTCGTGAAGGTCGATCATGTGCAAAACCAAATTTCGTTGAACAGGCTGGATGAGCGATGAAGCGCCCATTAGACGCGAGCGATGGGAGCAACGACGAGTCCTCGACGGCTTTCACCGAAATAGGCCTCTACGCCATAGACGGCTGCGAGCACGTCTGCAGTCAATACGGTCCCAGGGTTCCCAGCCGCGACGATTGCCCCATCGTCGATAAGAATGAGCTGATCGCACCACTGCGCCGCAAGGGCAAGATCATGAAGCGATGCGAGAACCGTGCGCCCCTCGCGCGCCTTGGCGCAGAACGTTTCCATCAAAGCAATCTGGTGCGACGGGTCGAGCCCGGCAGTCGGTTCGTCGGCGATCAGCACAGCGGTATCCTGGGCCAACGTGCGCGCGATGAGGGCCCGCGCCTTCTCACCGCCGGACAATTCCCGTGCAGAGCGCCGTCTGAGCGATCCCAGATCCATAGCCGCCAGAGCGCTTTCGACAGCGGCGCGGTCGACCTCCGTCGGAGGTGCAAAGCCGGATCGGTGCGGCGCCCGCCCCAGCATGACGAGATCCTCGACGGCAATGGGCCACACGACTTGTCCATCCTGGGGCAGGTAGGCAACCAGCTGCGCACGTTCTTTGGGCGGCTTGTCGAGAAAATTCTCACCATTCAGCATGACTTCGCCGACGGATGGCAGAAGCCCCATGACCGCCTTCAAAAGCGTCGACTTGCCCGATCCGTTAGGACCGATGAGACCAACGAAAGACCCGCTCTCAAGACGGCATGACAGCTTGTCGACAACCGTTCGCCCGCCGAGTGAGACCGACAGGTTTAAGATTTCCAAGCGTTGCGCACCGGTGGTCGTCATCGCAGTTCCCGCCGCGTCTTGAAAATGAGCCAAAGAAAGAACGGAGCGCCGACAAGCGCCGTCAGGACACCGAGCTTAATGTCACGCTCAGGCGCTATCAGACGGACCGCGATGTCAGCTGCGAGAACCACCGCCGCGCCGCCCAGCGCGCTTGCGGCCAACAGCCGACTTGGATGCGAGCCAACCAACGGGCGCAGGATGTGGGGCACGACAAGGCCAACGAAACCAATCGCGCCCGCGACGGCCGTCGCTGCACCAACACTTGCAGCCGTCCCGAGCACGACAAGCGCCTGCACCGTCCCGAGCTTGAACCCCAGACTGGCCGCCGCCTCTTCTCCAAGCGTCAGCGCATCCAGCGCCCGGCCAACCTGGGCCAGCATTAGCCAGCCAACGAACATGAACGGCACCGAGAGCCAGACATGCATCATCGAACGATCCTTGAGCGAGCCCAGCATCCAAAAGACGATTTCCAGCGCGGCAAACGGGTTGGGCGACAAGTTGAGCGCCAGCGACGTCAACGCGCCCGCAAAGCTCGTCACGGCGACTCCGGCGAGAATGAGCGTGATGGTCGCGGCACCGCCACCGGCCAGCAGCCGCACAAGCAGGACCGCGATCACGGCACCGGCAAGCGCCATCAGCGGCAAGGCAAGCGAGAAAACCGCCGAGAGACCGGTATAAATGGCAATCACCGCGCCGAGCGAGGCGGTGGCGCTAATGCCAAGAAGGCCCGGCTCAGCGAGCGGGTTGCGCAAATATCCCTGCAAGGCGGCGCCTGATAATCCCAGCGTCGCACCGATCGTCGCGCCGAGAATTGCGCGCGGCAGGCGGATCTCCTGCATGACGATCGATACAACATCCTGCCGGCCGGAAAACAACGCCGAAAGGCTCGTCCAGATTCCGATACCGGCCGGACCGATCAGAAGCGACATCGTGGACAGAACCACAACGAGCAGAGTGAGAAGAGACAGCAATAGGGGGTAGCTGATCGGTGCGCGCATTACTGGAGCTTCGCCGGTTTTTCATGCGTCGCGCCGTGCACATTCGTTACCGCGCGCTTAACGAGCCTTTTGCGCGCCTCAGCGAGTTTCGAAACCGCGCGCAGCGTAAAAGGCGTTCCGCAAATGGTGTACTTGTCAGCGACGACAGTCTCCTGGCTCCGCTTCTGCAAATATCTGAGCGCGGGGTGTTCGAAGACTTCCTGCGCCAGCGCGGGCGCATCGAAGGTGCGACCCTTTACGACCAGTTCCGGATTGGCCATCACCAGAACTTCGAGTGGCAGCTTCTTAGTCTGCGTCAGCCCCAGTTCGGCACCCAGGTTTCGCATGCCCGAAGTCTCTAGGATTTCATCCGCGAGCGTGTCGCCACCCGAGGTATAAGAGTTCGAATAATAAAATGCTGCGAGCGGTCGGCGAGCGGGCTGATCGTCGTCAAACCGTTTCAGGTCAACATCGAACGCGGCGATCAACGCCTCGGCCTTGTCGCGCTCTCCGACGAGATCACCCATACGCCGCAAATTGGCGCGGATGTCAGCAAAAGAATGAGAGGGATCGAATTCCTCCACCCTTTGGCCGAGGCGCTTCAGAATCGCAACGGTCGCGCGTGCCGTATATTTGCCAGACAGCACGAGGTCGGGTTGAAGTGTGAAGACTTCCTCGGCCTGGCCGTGAGTCACGGGGATGCGGCTCGCCTCGGCATAAAGGACCGAGCTATCGCGACGCCGGGCAAGGTAAGAAACCGCTGCAATCCGTTTGGGCTCCACCAGCATCATCAAGAGCTGATCGGTGCACAGGTTCAGCGAAACAATCCGCTGCGGCTTTTCGGCAGCCACAGCTGGGAACGCGGCAGCAAGGGTCAAAAAAGCGAATGCCCAAACGGCCTTGACGCTACGGTCCACGGAAACCAGCTCCTTCCTCATAAATTGCCTCCGGCTCGCGACCGAACCATTTTCGGCAGGCTCTCGCCACATGGATCGTCGCTGCCATTTCGGCTCATCGCAAAGCGTTTCGTTGTCTTCGATAGATGGATTGGCAAAGAGGATCGAGATCATCGGCTCCTACTCGCCAATCCATATTTCCGCGGACTTTCAAATCCTTCAGTAGCCGACCTTCACGCCGAGGTAAGCCTGCTGCGGTCGTGAGGCAAAGCCTAGAACTTCCTGGTAGTCCTCGTCGAAGGCGTTGTTGAGAACGCCGTAAACCTTGATGTCTTCGGTCACCTTGTAGGATGCGTTGAAGTCGACGACGAAATAGTCTTCGACCGAAACCTTCGGTGACGTAAAGCTGGCATCGGAGAAGTCGCCCTGTACGTCACCGCCATTATAGGTCAAGTCCGCGCCGACTGTCGCTCTGCCATCGAGGAACGTATAAGCGACGTTGAGCCCGAACGCATTCTTGGGCCGACGCACCTCTTGAGTTCCATCGGGCTCGGTCGCGTCGAGATAGGTATAGGACGCCGACAAGAACAAGCCCTGGATGGGAGAAATGGTGGCTTGCACTTCAACGCCTTGGCGTTCGCTTTCTCCAACAAGATTGATCGGTGTCGATTCACCTGTGCTGAGCGTGGTTGTGGCGGTTTCGTCCGTCAGTGTCGCCTGGAAATACGTCACGTCGACGACGAAGGCGCCACTGAACAAGCTTTGTTCCACGCCAACGTCCCAACCCAGGCTCTCTTCGGGCATGAGGCTGGGGTTGGCAATGTAGACGCCATAGATCGTGCCGTACTGTTCAAAAAACGTGGGGTTGACAATGCCTTTGCCCACCGACGCATGAAGGCGGGTGTTGGTGGGGCGGAAGCGGTAGGAAGCCGACGTCGACCATGTCAAAGCATCGTCGAAAAGCTCATTGTCATCGTAGCGCACACCTGCCTGCACAAAGAAGTCCTGCGTCAGGTATCCCTTGTATTCGGCAGCATAGTTGGTTTGCTCGCGCTCATGGACTTCCGTGGAGTAGGTGTTTTCAAACTCTTCCTTCTTCTGCTCAATGAGACCGGCGATTGAATGTCGGCGTTCCGGGCCGAAGAAGTACGCGCCCTTGTAGCCGTACTTGAAGGTACTGGCTTCGTTGAATGAGCGGGTCGAAAAGCCAGCTGGCGTGAGCGTCTCACTATCGCTGTCCGCGTAGTGTACAAACGGCGAGTGGACGAGCGCTCCATCAAACATCTTGTAGTTCGCGGACAGGCCCACGATCCGGTCGCGCCCGGACGTCGTATTGTCAGCATCGAAAACATAGCAATCGGGACTGCCGCAGCCAAAAGACGTGTCGTCGAAATCTACCGTCCGGTCCGTCCAACGGAATATCCCTTGAACCTCCAGCGACTTGGTGACGTCTGCCGTGACCTTGGTTGAGAATGTCGTATTCTCAAAGCCGTCCTTCTCGCCATCGTCGCCGGCTGCATCCCAACCTTCGTCGTCTCGGCGGGAAATTGACATCGCAACGTCGACAAAGCTATTGCCGCCGCGCACGAGTCCGGAAAAGGCCTTCGCCGGCGCTGTCCCGCCTTCAACCGTTGCACCGGCGCGGTATCCGTTTCGAATGCCGCGCTTGGTGACGATATTGATGATGCCTGCAAGCGCGGCCGAACCGTAAAGCGCAGATTGCGGACCACGGATCACCTCGATGCGTTCGATTTCATCTGCGGTGATGGCGCTGAAGTCGTAGCCCCCTGATGAGTCAGCGGTTTCGATGCCGTCGATGAGAACGAGCACGTGGTTGGCTTCCGCACCACGAACGCGGATCTGCGTCATCCCGCCAGCGCCCCCCGTCCGAGAGACCGCGAGTCCGGGCACTTGGCGCAAGGCATCCGCGAGTTGCTTGATCCCGCGTTGCTCCATCTGTTCGCCGGTTATGACGCTGGACGCGCGACCGTAGTTGGCCGCCTCGACGGGCGTGAGGCCGCCGGAAATGATAATGCCTTTAAGTTCGATTGGCTCCTCGGCGTGCGACGTGCCGACTGGAAAAATCAAGGCCGTCGCGCTGCTCATCAGCAAGGCCGCGAGTTGACGGCTGAGGGACAAGCGGGGTTTGCGTATTGTGTATTTCATTGACGACAGTCCTTACGAACAACGTTGTTAAGGATGGTGTCGTCGCGCCGCTTAGTTTCCATTCCCAATGGCCTTGCATTCAGTGGAACGCATCAGCCAAATTTCATTATGACAACTCGTGAGACCCACGTGCCCGACAAACACGTGCCTCATTGAGCGACTTGGAAATTGAATTGAGAACCGATCTCCCGTTTGCGACACGCCACACCAGATGGTTGTCGCCACAACGGGTATCCGCTCCATTCTGCAACCCCGCAGAACGAGTGGGCGACTGTACCAGCTGGTCTCCTGGCTTACGGCTCAAACGCCTGGTGCCTGCCTTCCAGATCGCCGGACTTGCCGGGGTTTCCGTGGCTTCTTTGGCACAGGCTCGCCGCCTACAGTTGCGGGGTCAGCCTCGGACTTGGCGGTCTCCTGTCGGGATCCCGCCGCACCGTGTTCCCAGTTGCGCGAGAGAGTTTGCGCAACACCGATACGGCGCAAAGAAAACGATGAGATCAAAAGCTTGTCAAGGCGGCAGGCCAACGAACGGCCGGAGCAGGCTTCAATCGTGTGTCTGATGGAGCACACACGGGTTCCGGCCGCAGACTGTTGCAGTCAACCGGTGACAACGATCATCGTCTTGATGCAAGGAGCCACTTTCACCTTCCACTCCCGCTCGCCAAAACCCTTGCAGCAAGCCTCGGGTCGCCGGCAAGGCGCGACCGTGCCATTTTTTGAGCCAAAGCACCTGTTCTCGATAAGACTTGGGCCCTTGAGCATCGACCGAAGCCAACCTCAGATGATTTGGATTTTAGATAAAATCCGGGATGGATTGTAGGCACCCTTTCAAAGACCATGATCAATTCCGGCCCACGTTTTTTTTACGGTATGTCGCAGATCTATTGGCGAAATTGGAACGTTATTCAGCTAATAAGCCAATTCTTAAAGGGACGATTGGGTTCGTCTCACCTACCCTGGGCATAATAAAAAGGCGGAGCAGTGCGTGTCAGCCTCATCGTTTGAATACGAAATCGCGGCCTCTGGCGTCGAACCCCAATCCTTCAGCCAGATCAACTTGGGCCCGACTTCCTATAACGACGCGCCCGCATGGCGCGAAATCCAAGGCTTCTTTCCCTCCCAGTGGCAAATCCCGCCATCCGAACAGCCCGAAGAAGAAACCTACGACTGGCGCGGCTGCTCCATTCACATCGACAGCTACCGCAACTCTGGGTCCCCGGTTCGCGTGCTCATGTTGCACGGCCTGGGAACGAATGCGCGAATGATGTCGATGGTCGCCGGCCATGCGCTGGCGCGCCTTGGGTATGAGACGTCGGCAATCGACATGCCATATGTCGGCGCCACAAGAGCACCACATCGCCGGTTCCGCTACGCCGACTGGGTCCAGCTTGTGTCGGACTATATCAATGCCGATCACGGCCGCGATGATCGTCCTGTCGTCCTGTTCGGCTTTAGCGTCGGTGGCATGCTGAGCTACGATGTAAGTTGTATCAATCATCGCGTGGCCGGGGTCTGCGCCACCTCATTCATCGATTTGAGCCAGCAGAAAGTTCGCCGCGAAATCGCACCCAACCCGGATTGGAGCATGCTGATGGAGAAGATCGGCAGCTTCGTCTTGCGCTGCGGATTTCAACCCAACATCCCTTTGAAGACCTTCGCCAGCCCAACGACAATTTCCAATGAGCCGCGACTGAACGAGGTCCTTGCCAGCGACCCTGCCTCATTGGGAGGAATGTTCCCGCTTGCGTTTCTCGACAGTCTTCGCTGGCACAAACCAACGATCGATCCGGAAGACTACGATCTCTGCCCGGTCGCTCTGTTCCAGCCCGAGCTGGACTATAACATCCCGCCCGCGACAAACGCCGACTTCATTTCCCGAATTCCCGGGAACACCGAAACGACCGTGCTGCCGGCCGCCGGGCATATCCCCTTGAACATTGAGGCGCTGCAGATGCTCGCCGACAACATCGGTCGCTTCGCAAAGCGTTGCGCCGATCATCCGACCAGTTGCCAGCCAACTGAATGAGAAAAATGCTTCAATCCAAGCGAAGCCAGGAGACACCTCCGTGCTGAAAAAATTCATGCTTCCGATAATCGCGATGGCAATGATTTTGGCCCCCTCGATCATCTTGGCAGGCGCCGCAAAACGCCAAAAGCTATCGGACTTCGCATTTACCTCGATCGACGGATCGCCGCTGCCGATGTCGGCCTACCAAGGCAAGGTTGTTTTGATCGTCAACACCGCATCGTTTTGCGGCTTCACGCGCCAGTACGAAGGTTTGCAAGCACTCTGGGAACGCTACCAGGACCAAGGGCTCGTCGTGATAGGTGTTCCCTCCAACGACTTTCGCCAAGAACCCGATGGCGAAGAAAAAATCGCACAGTTTTGCAAAGGCGCCTTCGGCGTCACCTTCCCGTTGACCGAGAAAGTCAGCGTCAAGGGAGACAGCGCACACGCCATCTATAAATGGATCAATGCGTCGCTTGATGGGAAAGGCGAACCGGGGTGGAATTTTCACAAGTTCCTCATCGGCGCTGACGGGGCTAGCGTGACAAGCTTTTCGACACGGGTCACACCGCAGTCGCCGGAACTGACAGCCGCCATTGAGCGGCAGTTGGCCGAAATTTCTCCACCGAAGTCGTGACGAGTGGATTGGCAGAACATTACCGCTAATCATTTCGAGGCGTCGTCACACAGCTCACATAACGGGTGGCATCGCTCGGCTGTTCGCCAGCCGATGACCGCAGGTCGCCACCCACACCATCCGCGGGAACCCAACGAGGCTCGTTGTCGTTTGAATTCATCAGAATTCAGCATAAGTATTCGTCATGGCGCTTCTCGAGTTTACCGATAAGGGCATCCACTGCCCGCAGGCCGGGGTCTATCTTGATCCCTGGAAGCCTGTCGACCGCGCCTTGATTACGCATGGGCATTCCGATCATGCGCGTCCCGGGCACGCCCATTACCTCGCAACGAACGCCGCCGCACCCGTCATCCGCCACCGATTGGACGTCGATGTCGAGACTGTCGAGTTTGGTGAAAAGCGCACGATCAACGGCGTCGAATTTTCCTTTCACCCCGCAGGCCACATCATCGGGTCGGCACAAATCCGAGTGTCGTACCGTGGCGAAGTCTGGGTCTTCACCGGCGACTACAAGTGCGAGCCTGACGGACTGACAGAAACGTTCGAACCTGTCCGCTGCCACACGCTGATCACCGAATGCACCTTCGGCCTGCCGGTCTTCAATTGGCAGCCTCAATCGGAAGTCTTCGGCGAGATCAACGCCTGGTGGCGCGCCAATGCCGCCGAAGGCAAGGCCAGCGTGATCGGCGCCTATTCGCTCGGCAAGGCGCAGCGCGTCTTGGCCGGCGTCGATGAGTCAATCGGACCGATCTTTACCCACGGCGCCGTCGAAGCAACGAATGCCGTCCTACGCGAGCAAGGCATCGGGTTGCCAAACACCACCCATATCGTTCCAGGCATATCCCGCGAGATTTTTCCTGGCAGCCTCGTCATCGCGCCACCATCCGCACTCGGTTCGGCCTGGATGCGCAGGCTAGGCCCGTCATCGACAGCCGTCGCCTCGGGATGGATGGCACTGCGCGGCGTCCGCCGCCGCCGAGCGGCAGATCGCGGCTTTGTACTTTCCGATCATGTCGATTGGCAGCAGCTCAACGACGCGGTTCGTGAAAGCGGCGCGGAACGCGTTTTCGTCACGCACGGCTATACATCCGTCTTCCGCCGCTGGCTCGAAACGCAAGGCTACGACGCCCGCATCGTCCAGACCGACTTCGAAGGAGAAAATCTCGACGCCGACGCGCGTGAAGAATTGGTATCGGAGACCGCATCAACGGGCGGCAATAGTCCATGAAACGCTTCGCACGCCTGTTTGCCGAACTCGACCAGACAACCAAGACGAACGCAAAGGTCGCTGCACTGGCTCAGTATTTCCGCGAGGCCGACGACAGCGACAAACTCTGGACGATCGCGCTGCTGTCGCACAAGCGGCCCCGGCGCACAGTCACCACGACGCTTCTGCGTGAATGGGCGGCCGAAGCAGCCGGCATCCCCGATTGGCTCTTCGAAGAGGCCTATCCGATCGTCGGCGATCTGGCCGAAACGATCGCGCTGATCCTCCCGCCCGCCAACTGGGCAAGCGACAAAACGCTTTCAGATTGGATCGAAATCGTAAAAGCTCTGCAAGGCGTCGATGATCAGGAAAAGAAGCGCCACATCCTGGCAGCCTGGCAAACCTTGGATCGAACCGAACGCTTCTTGTTCAACAAGATCATCACCGGTGGCTTTCGCATCGGGGTATCGCAAAAACTCATGACCCGGGCCCTGGCGCAGGCGACCGGTATTGACGAACCGCTCCTGGCGCATCGTTTGATGGGCGACTGGACACCGGACACGATCAACTTCGATGATCTGGTACTCGCCGACAATCCTGGCGAAAACCTCTCGCGTCCCTACCCCTTCTATCTTGCCCATCCGCTTGAGAGCGAAATTGAGGATCTCGGCCAACCCGACGACTGGAGCGCCGAACACAAATGGGACGGCATCCGCGGCCAGATCATCATTCGCGGCGGCGAGCTCTACGTCTGGTCACGCGGAGAAGAACTCGTCACCGATCGCTTCCCGGAATTCACCGCCTTCAAGGACCTCCTTCCCGATGGCACCGTCCTTGACGGTGAAATTCTCCCCTGGCGCGACGACCGTCCACTTGGTTTTCAAACCCTGCAAACCCGCATCAATCGCAAGACGGTCTCAAAGAAACTGCTGTCCGAGGCTCCGGTTGTCTTCAAGGCCTATGACCTATTGGAAACCGGCGGCGATGACATCCGCGCAAAACCCTTCGCCAGTCGCCGCCGCGCGCTCGAAACATTGATTGGCGAAAACGACATCGGCGGCACCTTGCGGTTATCGCCGCTCGTCGAATTCGATGCGTGGGACGATCTGATTTCGGAACGCGAAAAATCTCGCGACGTCGGCAGCGAGGGATTGATGCTGAAGCGAAAGGAGAGCCCTTATCTCGCCGGACGAAAAAAAGGCGACTGGTGGAAATGGAAGGTCAACCCGCTCACCGTCGACGCCGTCATGATCTACGCCCAGTCGGGTCACGGACGCCGTGCCAATCTCTTCACCGATCTCACGTTCGCCGTTTGGAACGGAAACGAACTCGTCCCCTTCACCAAAGCCTATTCCGGATTGACGGACACAGAATTCAACGAGCTGACACGCTGGGTGCGCAAAAACACGTTGGAACGGTTCGGACCGGTTCGTTCGGTGAAAGCCGAGCATGTTTTCGAGATCGCCTTCGAGGGCATTCAAAAAAGTCGCCGCCATAAATCCGGAATAGCGCTGAGATTCCCACGCATCCACCGATGGCGGCGTGACAAGCCGGTTAATGAAGCTAACTCGCTTGCAGACCTGGAAGCGTTACTGCCTGAGGGCGAACCGACTTCCTGATGCGCGCCCGCGCAATACAACAAACCCGGCAGCGCAAGAAGCACTGCCGGGCCTTCGTTTGCATCAGCAAAAATCGAAGTTACGACTTGCTGATTTTCTTATACGCACCCGTCTCGTGAATGCCATCGAAGATGATTGCGAAAACCACGAACGCAGCTGCGGCAATCAAGATGCCATAGAGCGCTGCAGGCGAGTGGGCGAAGGTAAAGTACTCAGCTGCACCTTCCCAAGATGTAATCGGACTTGCCATTTCAAACTCCTTTTAGAGCGGCCGTAATAGTAGGGTTTTCACCCCCCGAGATTTCATTCAGCAGGAACCGTTGCAGCCGGCGCTGTGCCGGATTCGGGATATGCCGAAACCGGAACCTTGGCCTTGTCGAGCCCCAACATCTGAGCCTCGTCGGGCACCCGTAATGAACCGAAGATCTTCAGGATCAGCGAGCCGACGAAGCCTGGAATGAAGCCGACAGCGATGCAGACGACGAGGCCAACGAACTGACCGACAAGCGAAATGCCCGGAGAACCGTCAGGTCCTGGATAGCCCGAGGCAAGCACACCGACCGACATGACACCGATAACACCGCCCCAGCCGTGCACCGCGACCGCACCGACCGCATCGTCAAGTCCAAACTTCGTCAGCATGTCGTTGAAGAGGCTGATTGTGAGACCGGCGGAGGCCCCGATGATGAAGGCAAGCGGCGGGTACCAGATGTCCATGCCGCCGGCTGCTGCGATGATGCCGGCAAGGCCGCCCGACATCATCCAGAACGGATCGCGCGTCATCACCCAGGCGCCGATCAGACCACCCGAGAAGCCCATCAGAGCATTGAACGCAACCGAAGACAGCGTCATCGGCTCACCATAGATGTTGGTCCATTGGCCTCCCGCATTGAGAATTGCACAAGCTGCCAGGAAGCCGAAGAAACCGACGATGATGAGCATCAAGCCAATCAACACCATGGGGATGTTGTGACCGGGCAGATCGTTGGCCGAACCATCCGCATTGAATTTGCCGATGCGCGGACCAAGGTTCATCAACACGCCGAGCGTAAAGAAGCCGGCGATGACGTGGACGATGCCTGCGCAGCCGAAGTCATGATAGCCGTAGCTCTTCAACAGCCATCCGTCCGGATGCCATCCCCAAGCACACGCAAGGATCCAGGCAAACGAGCCAAGCAGGATCGCCAGGATCACAAATCCATAAACCTTGATGCGCTCGATAACGGCACCCGACATGATCGACGCCGTCGTCGCCGCAAACAGCGTGAACGCCGCCCAGAAGACACCCGTCGCGTTGTCAGAGAGGTTGGGCCCCATGGCCGTCGCCCAAGGCAAACCGGCATCACCGTCAGACGAAGGGACAAAGCCGTGCGGAAACGCCAGATAAATCCACCAACCGAAGAAATAGAAAGTCGGAACGATGAAGGCAAAGGCCAGAATGTTCTTGATGCCGGACGCCAGAACGTTCTTGGCGCGCGATGCCCCCATTTCGTAGGCGAGGAAGCCGGCATGGATAAGCACCATGAAAGCCGTCGCCCAGAAATAATAGATCTCGATATCGATGGTTCCCATCATACCGCTCGACTTCTCGAGCGCGGCCACTTTCGCGACCAGATCAGCCAGTTGTTGTTCCATTTCTCTGTCCCAAGCTCGAATGGATGAACCGCCCAACCACCGCAGCAGCCGGACTTAACGCGACGCGGCACAGATCCGCGACATTCCTCAGAAGAAACTTTTTTTCCTATAGAAGCTTGTGGTGATTGGAATTGTCAATCGCTTTCTGCGTAATGATTAAACAATCAGCATGATCGCCCATAATCTTTGCAGGCTGCCTACGGGCGCGCCTAATCATCAGGCCGCGAAACCGCTCGTCGGCCCTCAATTCACTGGGAAAATTGCGTTTCCGGCTAAGGCGCAACGATGCGCATGAAGTTCGAATAGAACGTCCGCGACGACGCATTGAGCTCGTCCATGTAGCGCGCGGCATCGCTGCGCATGCGCCCAATGCCCTCTGGCCCCAGATTTTTCTGCAGGGCCTCTTCATAGGCCGGGATCGCGCACCATTCCTCAACCGTGTCGTCTTCGATTTCGAGGTGGTACTGCATCGACCAGACATTGCTGCCGATGCGCATGGCCTGCACGCCGCATTGCGGAGATGAGGCGAGGACAACCGCGCCTTCGGGCGGTTGCGCGACTTCCACCGAATGCCATTGCAGGCATCGTTGCTGACGCGGCAGACCTGAAAAGATCGGATCGCCGACGCCAGCGCCATTGAGCGTGATGTCGAGAATACCGATTTCAGGCTGCCGCGCCGGACCGCAAGTGCCGCCCAATGCATCTGCCAACAGTTGGTGCCCCAGACAGAAGCCAAGAAACGGCCTGCGATACTCTTGAACCCATTTGCGGATCGCGCGCTTTTCGTCGATGAGCCAGGGATGCTCGACGACATCCCAAACATCCATCGGCCCGCCCATAACCCAAAGCATGTCGTAGCCGTCAAGATCGGGGATCGCGTCCCCCTCATCGAGTTCGACCGCGTCCCATGAGATGCCGTCTTCCTGGAGAAACTTGCGCAAGCTTCCGGGATGCTCGCTGCGCGCATGCTGAAACACCAATAACCGCATCTGATGCCCTCCTTAACCGCGGATGTCGAACGCGATCGGCAAACTTTTCGGCCCAGTATTGCCGCTATCGGGAAGATAGGTCGGCGTCCCTGCCGGCCTGATGTTCGTGATGCGCGGTGGCAGGATCGAGAAGGCCACGCTCATATCACTGCGCGCGATAGCGTGACCGAGACAATGGTGCACCCCGCCGCCAAATCCGAAATGACGTTTGCGATCAGCCGTAATATCGAAGCCGGGTTCAAAGACGCTCGGATCCGTTCCGGCCGCTTCTGAAAGAAGATGCAAGGTCGTCCCACGCGTGATCGTCAGCCCTTCGTACTCGAAGTCTTCAATCGCCTCGCGCGTCACCCAGGTGATCGTCGGGCGCACGCGCAAAACTTCCTCGACCGCCTTCGGCGCCAGCTCCGGATTTGCTGCAAGAATTTCCCATTGATCGGGACGTTCAAGAAACATCGCCAGCCCCAATCCGAGCTGATTTCGAGTTGTATCGATGCCGGCAAACACCAGCATCACGATCATGTCGCGCAGTTCTTCATCCGACAGCCGGTCATTGTCATCGCTGGCTGCAACAAGCGTCGACATGAAATCATCGCCCGGCATATTGCGGCGGTTCTCGACGAGCCCGTCGGCGTAGGCGAACATTTGATGCGTCGCCTTTTCGATGATCTCCTCGTTCTCCTTGAACGAGACGCCGAGCGCCAACCCCATCTGCGCTGACACTTCAAGAACGTGAGCCGCCTCTTCCCGCGGCAGTCCCAGGATCATGCACAGCACGCGCGCAGCGTAAGGATCGGAGAACTCCGACATGAAATCGCATTCACCCTTGGACACGATCTCGTCGGCCAATTCATTGGCAAGCACCTCGAAAGACGGCCGCAGTGCATGGATGATCCGAGGGGCAAACGCGGCATTAACGAGCTTGCGCAAGCGCGCGTGATCCGCCCCTTCGCGTACCAGGATCGTCCGCCCCCACCAGTCGGCGAACAGTCCTTTGACGTCGTTATGATCCGGCCACGCGTGGCTGCCCTGTCGCAACTTGTCGTGCAACAACAAGGCTTGAACCTGCGCATGGCGCAAGACGGCCAACCCATACGGCGTCTTCGCATACCAACTGGCTTTGCGCGCATCCTTCACGGGCTGCGATCGCACCGAAACGCTCGGATCAGCCAGATCGATGAAAGGGACATCCTGCATCATCGCTGTGTCGCTCATCTTGTTACCAACGGCCCCCGATCACGGCAGACAATCGAGATAAGTCTCGGTGTCGAAATCCGAGACCGTATGGTTGAACCGCTCCCACTCGTCGGTCTTGTATTCGTGATAGAGGCGATACATTTCGCCGGGCATCGCCGACTTGATAACCTCGTCTTTCGACAATGCTTCGAGCGCCGCTCCAAGAGTCATCGGCAGCTTTTTGACTTCCTTACCCTGCTCCATCGCTTGATAGATATTGCGCTCTTCCGGCGGGCTCGGCTCCAGGTTGCGCTTGATGCCATCGTCAGCCGCAACGATGATCCCGGATGCCATGAGGTAGGGGTTCACCATGGAATCGACGGCCCGATATTCGAAGCGCCCGGGCGCGGAAATACGCAGCCCCGTGGTACGGTTCTGGAAGCCCCAATCGGCAAAAACCGGCGCCCAGAAGCCCGTATCCCACAGCCGTCGGTAGGAGTTCACCGTCGAGCAACCGATCGCCGTCAACGCGAAGAGATGGTCAACGATCCCTGCAACAACGCGACGCCCGACAACGCCCGGCATCTGCAGATCAGACCCTTCCGGCATGAACGTGTTTTCGCCGCCGTCGGCATATTCGAACACCTCCGGCATGGCGGCCATTTTATCTTGCCCCAGCTTCTTGCGCACCGTCGTGCCACCGCGCCAGAAACTGATGTTGTGATGACAGCCCGAAGCCGAAACATTCATGAACGGCTTCGACATGAAACACGCAATGAGATTGTGCTCACGCGCGACCTGGGCGCAGATCTGCCGATAGGTCGTCAATCGGTCAGCCGTCCGTAACGGATCATCGAAGGTGAAGTTCAATTCAAGCTGACCGGGCGCGTCTTCATGATCGCCCTGGATCATATCGAGACCCATCGCACGCGAATATTCGATCACCTTCATGTAGACCGGACGCAGGCTCTCGAACTGATCAATATGATAGCAATAAGGCTTCGAAAATCCTCCCGCCGGCTTCCCATCTTCGTCGCGCTTCAACCACATCATTTCCGGCTCGACACCTTCGCGCAGATGCAGCCCGCCATGATCGGCCGTGAACTTCTGATGGATGCGCCGCAGGTTCCCGCGGCAGTCGGAGGTCAGGAAGGCACCAGGCGCTTCACGCTCTTCCCGGTTGCGAAAGAGCGTGCAGAAGATGCGCGCCACGCGCTTGTCCCATGGCAATTGGCAGAACGTTTCCGGCTCCGGAATGCCAACGAGTTCGGCTGCTTCCGGGCCATAGCCCAGATACTCGCCATGGCGATTGAGAAAGAGGTTCACCGTCGCCCCGTAGACGAGCTGGAAGCCTTTCTTCGCAACGCTTTCCCAGTGATCCGCCGGAATGCCTTTGCCGCAAATACGCCCCGTCACCGAAACGAACTGCAAATAAAGATATTCGATCCCAAGCTCGTCGATGAGCTTGCGCACTTCCGCAACCTTTTCTGCGCGGCCGGGGGCATCCACAAAGGCTTCAATATCGGTCATCACAAACTCTCCAGATAGCGGGCCCGCTCGAAAGCGGAGACGTGGGCATGGAAGGCGGCGGCTTCGGCGCGGCACCAGGCGGCGTAGTGATCGACGAAGGCCGAGCCGAAGAGCTCTCGCGCCGCGCTCGAAGTGGCGAAGCGGCGGGAGGCTTCTTCAAGGGAAGTCGGAAGGTCTTGTCCAGGAATAGGGTCCGCAAGGCGTCCGTTGCCATCGACCGGCGGCCCCGGTTCAGCTTTCTTCTCGATGCCGAAGAGACCGGCCGCCAGCATCATCGCGGCAACGACATGGGCATTGACATCCGCCCCCGGCAGCCGGAACTCAAGGCGCGTTTCATGCGGCGCGTGCGCGACGACGCGAACACCGCACGAGTAATTGCCAAGACCCCAGTTCGGCGCGCGCGGCGCCCAATTGCCCGGTCGAAGACGCCGATAGGAATTTACCGTCGGCGCAAACATCGCCATCAGTTCGGGGATGAGTTCGAGGACACCACCAAGAAAATGCTGAGCAGTCGTGCTCAAACCGTCCGGCGCATCGCCATCGTAAAAAAACGGCTCACCCGAGAAGCTTCGAAGCGACATCGAAACATGCCCGCCGAGCCCCGGAAAGCCATCATCAAGCTGCGCCATAAAGCTCGCCGTCATCTGGCGGCGTCGTGCCAAAGACTTGGTGAAAACCTTGAAGAGTGCAGCATTATCGGCCGCCTGCATAATCGGTTTCGGCGCCAGACAATATTCGACGCAGCCCGGACCAAGCTCCATGCAGTGGTGATCCAGCGAAATGCCGGCAAGCTCTAAGTGCCGGTGGATGTCTGCCAGGAAGGAAGAATCTGCAGCCGGAGCGACACCCGACCAGCAACGGTTATGCGCCATCGCCGGTGCAAGTCCGCTCCACGACTTTTCTCGCAGTGAAGTTCCATCCTCGTTGAGAAAGATGGTCTCGAATTCAAACCCGGCGACAGCTTCGAAACCCGCCTCTTTCGCCTTGCCAACAACGCGTTTCAACAACGCCCGCGGCGAGATCGCGGAACTCGGCCCCGCATAGTCGGCTACACCAAGTCGGCTTGACGGTTCGAACGGATAAGGGCGTATGCTCTCACGGTCGATTGCAACGGCTTCGTCCTTGAAGCCCTTTTCAGCAAAGCAACTCTCGTCATGCATCCAAAAGGGCAGCGCGTCGATGAAATGCCAGCCACCCTCAAGCGCCTTTTCAAACGCTGCCGACGACAGCCGCTTCTCGCGGAAGGCCCCGGTGAAGTCGAAAATGCCGACATGGACCGTCTCGGACCCCTCTTCGAGATCCCTACCCAATGTCTCTTCATCCTGCATCAGTATCGCTTCCGGAAGCTGCTGCGGCTTACGGAATATACTTTCGCTTAAATTAAATAAGTTTCGCAAGAAGAAACTTTAGGCAATTGCGCCCAGCTTTTAGGCGCTTATGGCCGATCTTTGCCTTTAGGCCCGCACTTCCGCCCTATGAGCCGCAAAACCAGCAGCCGTCGACAGCGCATGCCAAAGCGATTGCGCCGACGAGCGCATCGAAAGGATGGCGACACGCCTTTCGGAATAGCGGATCAAAAACACGCTCATATGCTCCAGGAGAGTCCGCGTCGCACATCCTGGCGCCAGACGCGCCGGATCGAGGTTGACCAGCCTCATCAAGAGATCCTGCAACGGCTGGGCCCCGCTGTTCGAAACGAGATCGATACAAACGAAGCCATCGGTCTGCTCGGTGATCGAACAATCCTGAGCGGCAGCCTTCACATCAGATGCAAAGTCCTGCTCACCGCGCCCTTCGCCCAAGATCATCCACTGACGAGGTGCTGACCAGACGATAGTGATGCCATCCCCGCTCACCATTTCACCCGGTCCAGGCAAAGACAGGCCAAACACCGAAATTGGATCTGGCGCATCACTCCGCGCGGCGAGGGAAGCGATTGCAACCTCCGGCCTCTCCGAAATCGTGATAGCGCCGAACGTTTCGCTGAGCGCATCGTCGCTTCCCAAAGCTGTCATCGACTTGAGGCTAATATCAGGCACGCTGGCGGGCTCCTTCTGGGTCAACGAAGTGCGGACTCGCAACACGCACGGAAACTTGCGAGCCTTCCAGCGGATTGGCGGCAACGATCACCTCGCCCAAGCGCTGCGACCCATTTTCCAAAAAGCCCAGCGCAATGAAACTATCAAGCGCCGGCGAATGGCAGGCCGAGGTGATCCACCCTTCATCTGTTTCGGTTGCATGCCGTGCGCCCAGCGAAAACAAATGAGAACCGGCGACAATTCTCTTTTGCCGATCGACCGGCACAAAACCAACGAGCTTGCGCTTGTCGCCAACTAGCCCCTCGCGCCGGGACATTACCGAACCGATCGCGTCTTTCTTCCTCGACACCATGCCGCCGAGCCCAAGCATCTGCGCGGTCGTCTGCCCGTTGATTTCGGGCCCCGCCGCATGCCCCTTCTCGATGCGCAAAACGCCAAGCGCTTCGGTCCCATAAGGCGTCACGCCAAGATCGGCACCAACTTCCATCAACTGCGTCATCAAGGCGTTGCCATAGCGCGACGGCACGGCAATCTCATAAGCGAGCTCACCAGAAAACGAAACCCGGAAGAGCCGCGCCCGCAGCCCGCCGCACACCGTCAGCTCACGGCAGGCCATGAAGCCAAACGCCTGGTTCGAGAGATCGACGCCATCGACGACCCGCGACAACAATGTCCGCGACTCCGGCCCGGCAACCGCAATCTGCGCCCAGGCATCCGTCGTCGAGATCAGCTGCAAGTCGAGGTTGGGCCAAAGGCATTGGCGCGAAAATTCCATGTTGCGATAGACAAGACCGGCGTTGGCTGTCGTCGTCGTCACAACGTAATGATCTTCGCCGAGCCGCGCGCATGTCCCGTCGTCGTAGGCAAAACCGTCCTCGCGCAGCATCAGTCCGTATCGGACCTTGCCGACCGGCAGAGACGCCATGGCGTTGCAATAAAGGCGGTCGAGGAACGCACCCGCATCCGCGCCTTGCACGTCGATCTTACCGAGCGTCGTCACATCGCAAATGCCAACCCCCGAACGCACAGCCGCCGCCTCGCGATCGACGCTCGTGCGCGCGTCTGTTTCCCCCGGCTGCCGATAGTATTGCGCCCGCAGCCATTGCCCGGCCTCAACGAATTCTGCACCGTTCTCTGCGGCCCAAACATGCGTCGGCGTCAAACGGCGCGGCCGGAAATTCTGTCCGCTATCGCCGCCACCAAGAACGCTGATCGAAACCCCGGTGTAAGGCGGCCGGAAAATCGTCGTACCGGTTTTGGCGATCGGCTTGCCCGTCAATGATGCCATGATTGCGAGCGCTGTGACGTTCGCCGTCTTGCCCTGATCGGTCGCCATCCCCAACGTCGTCCACCGCTTGAGGTGCTCGACCGGGCGCATGTTTTCCTTGTGCGCAAGCTCGATGTCCTTGACCGTCACATCGTTCTGGAAATCGACCCAGGCGCGCCCCTTGCCGGGCACATGCCAATAAGGCTGCGATGTCGCCGGCTCGTCTTCGGCCTTCGGCAGATCCGGCAGGAGCGCATCGATCCCGAGATCGGACAACGCAACAGCCGCAACGCGGGCGCCGTCATTCAGAGCAGCATGTGTCGTCGCACGGCCTGTCGCGGCCCCCGCAGCGCTAAGACCTGGCGGCCCGCCATGGCCAGAGGGAACGAAGGACAAAATATCTTCGCGCCAAACGGGCCGCGCACGATGGTGAGAGGCAAGATGCACGTTCGCATTCCAGCCCCCCGATACGCCCAGCGCACCGCACTCCAGTCGCTCAGTCCCGCCGGCGTAATTGATATCGATGCTCACAAGACCCGTGCGCCCGCGCGCATTGCTGACCGTCGCGCCCGGATAGAACGGATAATCGCCACGCGATTTCGCCCATGACCGAGTGTCGACGACGGCCGCGACTTCGACGCCTTTCGCGGCGAGGTCGATGGCCGTCCGATGCCCATCATCATTGTTGGTGAAAACGGCGATCTTGTCCGCAGCACTCACCGCCCAGCGATTGGCATAAGCCCGCATTGCCCCTGCCAACATGATGCCCGGCCGATCATTGTTGGCAAACGGGATATGCCGCTCGTGCGCTCCGGCCGCCAAAACCGTACGCTTTGCCGTGATGCGCCATAGCGTCTGCCGGACACCAGTCCCCGCGTCAGGTAAGTGGTCTGCGACACGCTCAACCGCCCCATAGACGCCATGGTCATAGGCTCCGAAGACGGTCGTGCGGCGCATCACCCGCAGTTTCGGCAAGCCGTCGAATTCTGCTTCAAGGCTCTCGATCCAGTTCTGCGCAGGCGCATCATCAAGCCTATGCGTTTCTGAAAGCAACCGGCCGCCAAGGCGAAAATCTTCGTCCGCCAGGATAACCTGCGCCCCCGCACGCGCTGCCGTCAGCGCCGCCGCAAGTCCGGCCGGACCAGCGCCGATCACCAGGATGTCGCAATGCAGGAAGCCTTTGTCGTAGGCATCCGGATCGGCATCCATCGACAAGCTTCCAAGACCCGCCGCCCGCCGGATGATAGGCTCGTAGACCTTCTCCCAGAACGACGCCGGCCACATGAAGGTCTTGTAGTAGAAGCCCGCCGCAAAGAACGGCGCAAAGAGATCGTTGACGCCCATCAGATCGAAGGACAGCGACGGAAAACGGTTCTGGCTGTTTGCGACGAGACCATCGTAGATCTCCGCCACCGTCGCACGCGTATTGGGTTCGCGCCGCGCACCGGTGCCAAGCTCGACAAGGGCGTTGGGTTCTTCGGAACCGGAGGTGAAGACACCGCGCGGTCGATGATACTTGAAGCTGCGGCCCATCAGACGCACGTCGTTCGCAAGCAGCGCCGAGGCGAGCGTATCGCCTGGATGCCCGTGATACGCTTTTCCATCGAACGTGAAAGAGTGCGTCCGGCCGCGATCGATCAGCCCGCCAGGAAGCCTGCTCATTCGCCAGCCTCCGCAGCCGACGCCAGCGCAACATCGCGAGCTAGCTGCGCATCCAAAATCTCATGCGTGAGCGTATTGCGCGTCACGACAATCCACGAGCGATCGCCCGCCTCGTGAAACCAAAGCTCGCGATGAACGCCGGCCGGATTGTCGCGAAGATAGACGTAGTCCGAGAACGCTTGCTCGGCGCCTGGATCACTTGCAGACGGACGCGCAATGAGGCTGGCATCCCCCATATAGGTGAACTCCTCTGCATCGCGCGGACCAAGCAACGGGTGGGGAATGAGCATCAATCGCCTCAGTGCAAATTAGGTTGCGCGCCAGCACCTTTTTCATCGATCAGGTAGCCGCGTGCGAAGCGGTCGAGACGATAGGCGGCAGCCGTTGGGTGCGGAGCATCGGTTGAGAGGAGATGGGCAAACGCATAGCCGCTGGCCGGCGTAGCCTTGAAGCCGCCGTAGCACCAGCCGCCATTGAAGTAGAGCCCTTCGATAGGCGTGCGATCGATGATCGGCGAGCCATCCATGGACATGTCCATGATGCCACCCCAGTTGCGCAACAGCCGCGCGCGCCCAATCGCCGGCATCAGCGCCATACCGCAACGCGCGACGTCTTCGACGACAGGCAGGTTGCCGCGTTGCGCGTACGTGTTGTAGCCGTCGAGATCGCCGCCAAAGACGAGGCCGCCCTTGTCGGATTGGCTGATGTAGAAGTGCCCGGCACCGAAGGTGATGACGCCATTGATCGTCGGCTTCAACCCTTCGGACACAAACGCCTGGATGACATGGCTTTCGATCGGCAGTCGCATGCCGGCCTTTTCCATCACGCGGCTCGACGATCCGGCAACGCACACGCCGCACTTCTTGGCTTTGATCGGCCCGCGCGATGTCTCAACACCGACGACCTTACCACCCTCGATCTGAAAGCCCGTGACTTCACAGTTCTGGATGATGTCGACGCCCCTGAGATCGGCACCGCGCGCGTAACCCCACGCAACGCCGTCATGGCGCGCAGTTCCAGCACGCGCCTGCAGAAGGCCGCCTTTAATGGGGAAGCGCGCGTTATCGAAATTCAAATACGGATACATGCGCCGCACCGCTTCTCGGTCGAGCAACTGTGCATCGGCCCCCGCAAGCAGCATGGCATTGCCGCGCCGGCGGTAGGCATCGCGTTGCGCATCGGAATGAATGAGATTGAGAATGCCGCGCTGAGAAACCATCGCATTGAAGTTGAGGTCCTGCTCAAGGCCCTCCCACAACTTCATCGAGAACTCATAAAACGGCTCATTGCCCGGCAGCAGATAGTTGGAGCGGATGATCGTCGTGTTGCGGCCGATATTGCCCGACCCCAGCCATCGCTTCTCTAGAACGGCGATGCGCTTTTCGGCAAAGGTTTTCGCCAGATAGTAGGCGGTTGCCAATCCGTGCCCACCGCCACCGACGATCACGAAATCATAAGCCGGTTTAGGGTCCGGATCGCGCCATAGCGGCTTCCAGCCCTTGTGCCCAAACAGGGCTTCGGCGACAACACGGAAACCTGAATATTTCATGTGAGGCCAACTCCGCCCGACAGGCGCGCGACGAATAGATTGTCTTGAGGAAAGCCGTCAGCAATCCAAAGAGACCAATGGCCTCTCCGCTCCATGCCGATGGCCCGGCTGCTCAGACGTCGATGGTGTGCTCGCGTTCCCAATTCGAGAAATGTGAAACAAACGAATCCCACTCGTACTGTTTCATCTTCATGTAGGCGGCAGAGAATTCCGAACCCATCATCGACTTCAACTCTTCATCGCCATCGAACGCGCGCATCGCATCGAGCAGGTTGAGCGGCAGCTTCGGCGCATCCTTCACCGTGTGACCTTCGGCATACATGTCGATGTCAAGGCGCGGTCCCGGATCGGCATTCGTCTTCATCCCTGACAGCCCGGCCGCGATAACCACGGCCTGCAACAGATAAGGATTGGCCGCCCCATCGGCGAGGCGCAGTTCGAACCGCCCCGGTCCCGGCACGCGCACCATATGCGTACGGTTATTGCCCGACCACGTGACGGTATTGGGCGCCCATGTCGCCCCGGAACTCGTCACCGGCGCGTTAATGCGCTTATAGCTGTTGACGGTCGGGTTGGTGATGAACGCCATCGCGGTGGCGTGCTTCATGACACCGCCAAGGAACCCACGCGCTTGCGGGGAAAGACCCATGTCATCAAGACCGTCCGCAAACAAGTTGACCGTCCCACCGAGGTCCCATGCCGAAACGTGGACATGGCAGCCATTACCTGTCAGTCCTGGAATCGGCTTGGGCATAAAGGTCGCCTTCAGCCCATGCTTTTCAGCGACCGACTTGACCATAAACTTGAAGAACGAGTGCCGGTCGGCCGTGACAAGCGCCGTGCTGAAATCCCAGTTCATCTCGAACTGGCCGTTGGCATCCTCGTGATCGTTCTGGTACGGGCCCCAGCCAAGCTCCAGCATGTAGTCGCAGATCTCGGCGATCACATCATAGCGGCGCATCACCGCTTGCTGATCGTAGCAGGGCTTTTCCGCCGTATCGGAGGCATCCGAGATTTTGTCACCGTCAGGCGATAGCAGGAAGAACTCGGCTTCCACGCCCGTCTTCACCCGGATGCTGTTTTGTTCGGCTTCCTTGATGAGACGCCGCAAAACGTTGCGAGGCGCTTGGTCGACTTCCTTGCCTTCCATCACCAAGTTGGCCGCAACCCACGCGACGTCCCGCTTCCATGGCAGCTGGATCACCGTACTTGGATCGGGCACAGCCAGCATATCCGGATAGGCCGGCGTCATATCAAGCCAGGTCGCGAAACCCGCAAAGCCTGCTCCTTCAACCTGCATCTCCGCAATCGCCGCCGCTGGCACCAGCTTGGCGCGCTGCGCACCCAGCAGATCCGTAAACGAGATCATGAAATACTTGACGCCCTTTTCCTTGGCGAAGGTGGCCAGATCAGTCATGGCAAAAAAATCCTGTGCTGCTCTATCCGTTTTTGAAGTCTGCCTGGGCGTAACGCCGCGAATGTCGTGGAGTGCTGTTAGAGGCCGTTTTGCCCGGGGATCCAATTGGTGCCGGCAAGCGGAACCTGTGCCATCGCTGCGGCCTCAATCGTCAACGCACACAGGTCCTCTGGCTCAAGGTTGCGCACATGGCTCTTCCCGCACGCGCGCGCCAGCGTTTGGCATTCCAGCGTCAAAACGTTGAGGTAATTGCGCAACCGGCGGCCGGCCTCGACCGGATCGAGACGCGCCATCAGATCTGGATCCTGGGTCGTTATGCCAGCTGGGTCACGACCTTCATGCCAGTCGTCGTAAGCCCCAGCCGTCGAACCGAGCTTCTGATATTCTTTTTCCCATTTGGGATCGTTATCGCCGATCGCAACGAGGGCCGCCGTACCGATGGAGACGGCATCCGCGCCAAGAGCCAGCGCTTTTGCAACGTCCGCCCCCGTGCGAATGCCACCGGATACGATCAGTTGCACCTTGCGATGCATCCCGAGATCTTGAAGCGCCTTCACGGCCGGGCGGATACAAGCAAGCGTCGGCGTACCGACATGCTCGATGAAAACATCCTGCGTCGCCGCCGTTCCGCCCTGCATCCCGTCAAGCACAATCACGTCGGCTCCGGCCTTCACCGAAAGCGCCGTGTCATAATAAGGCCGTGACCCACCGACCTTGATATAGATGGGTTTCTCCCAGCCGGTGATCTCGCGCAGCTCAAGAATCTTGATTTCAAGATCGTCGGGCCCGGTCCAGTCCGGATGTCGGCATGCCGAACGTTGGTCGATCCCTTCGGGAAGATCGCGCATCTGGGCGACGCGTTCAGTGATCTTTTGACCGAGCAGCATCCCACCGCCGCCCGGCTTCGCACCCTGGCCGACAACGACTTCGATCGCATCCGCGCGGCGCAGGTCGTCAGGGTTCATGCCATAGCGGCTCGGCAGATATTGATAAACGAGCAGCTTCGAGTGACCGCGCTCTTCTTCGGTCATGCCGCCGTCACCCGTCGTCGTTGACGTCCCTGCGAGCGACGCACCACGCCCAAGCGCTTCCTTGGCCGGCCCCGACAGCGAGCCGAAGCTCATGCCAGCAATGGTGATGGGGATTGCAAGTTCGATCGGCTTTTTGGCAAACCGCGTGCCGAGCGTGACGCTCGTCTCGCATTTCTCACGATACCCCTCGAGCGGATACCGGCTCATCGACGCGCCCATGAAGAGGAGGTCATCGAAGTGCGGCACCCGCCGCTTGGCGCCGCCACCGCGGATATCGTAGATGCCCGTCATCGCCGCACGGCGGATTTCCGAATTGATCTCGTTGGAGAACGTCCAGGACTGGCGCGGCATCGTTGCAGGAGTGTGGTCCATTTTGGTCAACCTCAGTATTCGCCAGCGTGGTCGATGTTGAAATTGTAGAGTTTGCGCGCCGAGCCATAGCGTTTGAATTCGCTCGGAGAGGCATCCGCCCCCGCGCGCTCCAGCAGGTCTTTGAGAATTTCCAGATGCTCAGGGCGCATTTCTTTTTCGATGCAGTCGGCCCCCAGTGACGCCACCGACCCGCGCACGAAAAGCCGCGCCTCGTAGATCGAATCTCCGAGCGCGCCCCCGGCATCGCCAAGAACGACAAGGTTACCCTTTTGCGCCATGAACGCCGACATGTGCCCGATATTGCCATGCACGACGATATCGATGCCCTTCATCGAAATCCCGCAGCGTGACGAGGCATTGCCCTTAATCACAAGGAGCCCGCCGTGCCCGGTGGCACCTGCATATTGGCTCGCATCGCCTTCGACGATCACCGTTCCCGACATCATGTTCTCGGCAACGCCCGGACCAACCGAACCTTCGACATGAACCGTCGCTTTCTTGTTCATGCCGGCGCAGTAATAGCCCGTCGAACCTTTGACGGTGACCTCGATCGGCACATCAAGCCCGACCGCCACAGCGTGACTGCCGCGCGGGTTGAGAACTTCCCAACGATTGTCGTTCTCACCCTTGCCCGCTGCCTGCAGCGTCGCGTTCACGTCGCGCAGTTCGACTTCCGCCATATCGAGCGAGCGCAGGCTGCCAAGCTCCTTGGACGCGCTGACGCGATCCACGGCGTCGGCCTTTTTCAAAGCTGAAGTCATGCTTAGCGCTCCCAGAAGTAGACGGTTGCAGGTTCGGGTTCCCAGACGCGGGCGTTCTCGATACCCGGCAGGTCCGCGAAAGCGCGGTATTCGGAAGCAAAGGCGACATAGTCGTCGGTTTCCGCCATCACAGCCGGCTTGCACGCGATCGGATCGCGCACGACGCCAAAGCCATCCTTGGTCCCGGTAACGAAGGTGTAGAATCCGTCGAGGTCTTCGAGCGCACCTTCGAGAGCCTCGCGAAGATTGGCGCCTTCTGCGATCCGCGAGGAGACGTAACAGGCGGCAACCTCGGTATCGTTCTCGGTCTTGGCGACGAAACCTTTTTTGGTCAGACGGCGGCGCATGTCGTTGTGGTTCGACAGCGAGCCGTTGTGCACGATGCATTCATCTTCGGCGGTCGAAAAGGGATGCGCGCCAAGCGTCGTCACGGCGGACTCGGTCGCCATCCGCGTATGGCCGATGCCGTGACTGCCCGACATCGCACGCAGACCGAAACGATCGGCCACCTCCTGGGGCAAGCCAACCTCCTTGAAGATCTCCATGGACTCACCCTTGCCCATGATGCGCAGCCCACGCCCTTCAAGGAACGCCTCGGCGGTCGCCGCAGTCGCTTGCGCAACCGTAATTACGGCGTGCGTATCAAGAACCTTTAGGCTAACCGGTGCATCGATCGCAGCACGAAGCGCCTCTTCCAGGCCCGCAAAATCTTCCTTCGGAGTATCCGATTGCACCGTAAACTTGATGCCGTCCGCGCTGTCACCATAGATCGCGATGCCAGCGGAATCCGGTCCGCGATCGGTCATGGTCACGAGCATGTCGGTCAAGAGCTCACCCAATCGCGGGCGCAGTTCGTCCTTTTTCAAAAAGAGGCCGACAATGCCGCACATTCAAACCCTCCCGAGGATTGCAGATGGACTTGCGACCCGGGCCGAACGTCACGGCGATAGTCGCGCTATAACAATCGAATAGCGCAAAACAAATTTCTTATCAAGAAATTTTTTTTATCCGCAGACAATACTGCATGGGACCTGCTGCCGCGGCCGTCAGGTCTTTTGCGGATAACTGATAATCGACAGATAAAGCGACGGCAGTTTCACCAGATTTTCCGGCCCATGCGGGGAATCTGCATCGAACAGCAACGCATCGCCCGGCTTCAAGGGATAAAGCTGGTCTCCATGACGATAGTCGATTTCGCCTTCAAGCATATAAAGGAATTCGATGCCCTCATGCTGAAACGTCGGAAAGCGGTCGCTCTCGCTCGTCAGACGGATCATATAAGGCTCCATCACCACCCCGGACTCGTTCGATCCGATATGCCCAAGCAGCGTGTAGTGATGTCCGGCCCGCGTGCCGGCGCGGTCGATTGCGACGCCTTCACCGGCCTTCACATGCATCGCCCCGCGCACTTCTTCATAGCCTGAGAAAAGCTGCACCAACGGCACGCGCAACGCGTTGGCGAGCGTCTGCAGCGTATTCAGCGACGGCGAAATCAACCCATTCTCGATCTTCGACAGCATCCCAACCGACAAGCCTGTCTGCACCGCCAGATCCGCTCCTGTCATACGCTGGCGCTTGCGCAGTTCACGCACCTGCCGCCCGATCGCGACTTCGAGGTTCTTCTCGCGGATCTCCCGCACCGCGTGCGGGTCTTGCGTCAACGCGACCTCTGAACCTTTCTTTTTGGACTTGGTGTCAGCCATCTTCCGTTCGTTTCCAATCATAAGTTCCTGGCGCCCGAAATGGACGGCCAGACACGTTAGCATATTCCCTTCAAGAGATAGCCAAGAGTTGCACGAAAGAGGAAACGACACGGGGCGAAGCGGCGCAAGATCGCTTGGTCCCGCGACCGCGATTGGCGGCAAGATCAGGCTAATCGCCCATGATCAAGAGCACACAGATGGCTCAGGCCGTACCCGTTTCGACTTCGGCTGCAGCCAGCGCAACCATGTTGATGATCCGCCGGACCGAGGCGATCGGCTCGAGAATTTGCGCCGGACGTGCGGTCCCCAGCAGGATCGGCCCCACCGTGATCCCATTACCCGACGTCATCTTCAAAAGGTTGTAGGCGATATTCGCAGCATCGACCGACGGCATGACAAGAAGGTTGGCATCCCGCTTCAGTCGCGTATCCGGCAAGACGCGCTTCAGGATTGTATTATCAAGTGCAGCATCCGCATTCATCTCGCCATCGACATCCAGATCCGGAGCCCGCTCCAATAGGACCTTAAAAGCCTGCCGCATGGTTTCGGCTTCATAAGAATCCGACGAGCCAAAACTCGAATGCGACAGCAACGCCACCGATGGCACCAACCCGAACCGGCGCACCTCTTCAGCCGCCAGAAGCGTCATCTCGACGATTTGATCGACGGTCGGATAGCGGTTGACGTAGGTGTCACAAATAAAGAGTTGCCGGTCGGGCAGCATCAGCTTGTTGACCGCAGCGAGCGTCTGCACGCCCTCACGCAGGCCGATCACGTCGCGGACATAAGCCAGGTGTTCGGCGTAAGTCCCGCGCAAACCACACAGCATAGCGTCCGCATAGCCTCGGCGCACATGCATCGCCGCGATCAGCGTATTGCGAGACCGCATCTGCTCGCGCGCCATCGGGAACGTCACACCGCGCCGCTTCATCAGCTCGTAATATTGAATTTCAAGATCGCGATGCTGGTGGTGCGACACACCATGAATGATTTCGAAATCCTGTCCCGGCGCAATCCGCAAGCCTAAGTCCTTGGCCTTCTGCTTGATCACATAATCGCGGCCGATCAGCACCGGAATAGCCAACCCCTCGTCAAGAATGATTTGCGCCGCACGCAGCGCCCGATCGTCCTCACCCTCGGCAATAATCACGCGCTTCTTGTTGCGTTTTGCCAAATCCAGCACCGGCTTCATGCTCGGACCAGACTTGTAGACCAAACGCGACAGGTTCTCGCGATACGCTTCAAGATTTTCGATCGGCCGCGTCGCAACGCCCGACTCCATCGCCGCTTTCGCAACCGCCGGCGCGATGCGTTCAATGAGCCGCGGATCGAACGGCGTCGGGATCAGGTGATCGGGCCCGAAACCGGCTTGCGGCACGCCGTACGCCTGTGTCTCAACGTCGGAAGTTTCCGCCTTCGCCAGATCGGCAATCGCGTGCACCGCGGCGATCTTCATCTCTTCCGTAATCCCGGTCGCCCCGACATCAAGAGCCCCGCGAAAAATGAACGGGAAGCACAAGACGTTGTTGACCTGGTTGGGGTAGTCCGAGCGCCCGGTACAAACGAGCGCATCCGCACGCGCCGCCCGCGCATCTTCCGGCAGGATTTCCGGATCGGGATTGGCAAGCGCCATGACGATCGGCTTGTCGGCCATGGTTTGCAGCATCTCACCTTTGACAAGCCCGCCCGCCGATAGCCCGAGGAAGATGTCCGCACCTTCCATGATCTCAGCAAGGGTCCGCTTGTCGGTCGGCTGCGCGAACCGTCCCTTGTATTCGTCCATGAATTCCTCGCGACCTTCATAGACGACGCCAGCGATATCCGAGATGGTGATGTTTTCGCGCTTGAGGCCAAGGTTGACGAGCAGATCGAGGCAGGCCAGAGCCGCAGCCCCCGCGCCCGAACCGGCCAGCTTCACTTCACCGATATCCTTACCCGCCAGCTTCAGCGCGTTCGTGATCGCCGCTGCAACGATGATCGCGGTGCCATGCTGGTCATCATGGAAGACCGGAATACCCATCCGCTCGCGCAGCATGCGCTCGACGATGAAGCATTCGGGTGCCTTGATGTCCTCCAGATTGATCCCGCCGAACGTCGGCTCAAGTGCTGCGATAATCTCAACGAGTTTTTCGGGATCGTTCTCTGCAACCTCGATATCGAACACATCAATGCCCGCAAACTTCTTGAAGAGGCACGCCTTGCCTTCCATAACCGGCTTGCCCGCCAGCGGGCCGATGTTGCCAAGCCCAAGAACAGCGGTCCCGTTCGTCACGACACCAACGAGGTTATGACGCGAGGTCAGCGACGATGCCTGGCTCGGGTCGTCTTTGATCGCCGTACACGCATAAGCAACACCTGGCGAATAGGCGAGCGACAGATCGAGCTGGTTGGTCAGCCCCTTGGTCGGCATGACCGAGATTTTTCCCGGCCGTGGCAGACGGTGATAGTCGAGAGCTGCGTTACGAAGACTGTCTGTCATGGCGTTGAAATCTCGCAAGCGTTTCGAATTGGAATGGAAAGCAACCTCGACCGTCGGATTATTTCTTCCGTTGCGGTGGGAGGTCGGTGCAGGAACCGTGGGCGACTTCGGCGGCCATGCCGACGGATTCGGCCAGCGTCGGGTGCGGGTGGATGGTCTTGCCGATGTCGACGGCATCCGCCCCCATTTCGACGGCGAGACACACTTCGCCGATGAGGTCGCCCGCGTGCGTGCCAACGATACCGCCGCCGACGCAGCGATGGGTTTCGGCATCGAACAACAGCTTGGTGAAGCCCTCGTCGCGGCCATTGGCGATCGCCCGGCCTGAGGCGGCCCACGGGAACACCGCCTTCGTCACCTTGACGCCCTGCGCCTTGGCCTCGGCTTCGGTCAGTCCCGCCCACGCGATCTCCGGATCGGTGTAGGCGACCGACGGGATCTGCTTGGCATCAAACGCCGACTTCTGACCGGCCGCCACTTCGGCAGCCACATGCGCTTCGTGCACCGCCTTGTGCGCCAACATCGGCTGCCCGACGATATCGCCGATTGCGAAGATGTTGGCGACGTTGGTGCGCTGCTGATTGTCGACCGCGATGAAGCCGCGCTCATCGACGGCCACACCGGCCTTGTCCGCCCCTATCAGCTTGCCGTTGGGCGAGCGCCCGACCGCAACGAGAACCATGTCATAGACCTGCGGCTCCTTAGGAGCCTTGGCGCCCTCGAAGGTGACGTGAATGCCGTCGGTCTTGGGTTCGACCCCGACCGTCTTCGTTTTCAGCATGATGTTGTCGAAGCGCGGCGCGTTGACCTTCTCCCACACCTTGACGAGATCGCGGTCGGCGCCGAGCATCAGCCCGTCGAGCATCTCGACGACATCGAGCCGCGCACCAAGCGTCGAATAGACGGTCGCCATCTCAAGCCCGATGATACCGCCGCCGATAACGAGCATGCGTTTGGGGATCTGCCGCAGTTCCAGCGCGCCGGTAGAATCGACAATGCGCGGATCGTCCGGAATGAACGGCAGCGACACCGCTTCCGACCCCGCCGCGATGATCGCGTTCTCGAAGCGCACCGTCTTGGTGCCCGAGCCGTCGCTCAAGGTCACCTCGACGTGGTTGGGATCGAGGAACGCGCCCGTCCCAGTGACGACATTGACCTTGCGCGCCTTCGCCATTCCGGCAAGACCGGTGGTGAGCTTGCCGACCACCTTCTCTTTGTGCTTGCGCAGGGTGTCGAGATCGATCTCGGGCGGCGCGTAAGAGATGCCGTGCGCGGCCATCGCCTTCACTTCATCCATGATCGCCGCGGTGTGAAGAAGCGCCTTCGAAGGGATGCAGCCGACGTTGAGACAGACGCCGCCCAGAACGCTCCAGCGTTCGACAAGAACCGTATCGAGGCCCAGGTCGGCCGCCCGGAACGCGGCCGAATAGCCGCCCGGTCCGGCGCCTAAGACAAGCATCTGGCACGAGATGTCGGCGCCACCCGAATGCTTGGCCGCGGCAGGAGCCGGAGCGGTCGCGGAAGAAGAGGCTGCCGCCGCAGCCGGCGCAGCTTTTTCATCCGCCCCCGCCGAAGCCCCGTCAGCCGCTTCCAGCGTCAGGATCGCCGTGCCTTCCGAGACTTTGTCGCCGATGCCGACCAGGATCTCAACCACCTTGCCGGCCTGCGGTGCCGGCACCTCCATCGTCGCCTTGTCGCTTTCCAGCGTGATCAGCGGATCTTCTTCCGCCACCGTATCGCCTGGGCTGACCAGAACCTCGATGATCGGCACATCGTTAAAGTCGCCGATGTCGGGAACCTTGATTTCAACTGCCATCGCTTCCGCCCCCCTTACAATACGAGCTGGCGAACGTCGCCCAGGATCTCGGCCAGCCGCCGCGTAAAGCGCGCCGCCAAGGCGCCGTCGATGACGCGGTGATCGTAGGAGACGCACAGCGGCAGCATCAGCCTTGGGCGGAAGTCCTTGCCATCCCACATCGGTTTCATCTGCGAGCGCACGACGCCGAGGATCGCCACCTCGGGCGCGTTGACGACAGGAGTGAAGTTGGTACCGCCGATGCCGCCGAGCGACGAGATCGAGAACGTCCCGCCCGAGATGTCAGCTGGCGTGATCTTGCCATCGCGCATCTTCTGCGAGGCTTCGCCCAGCTCCTTCGACAAGTCGATGATGCCCTTGGCATTGACGTCCTTGATGACCGGCACGACAAGCCCGTCCGGCGTGTCGACCGCCACCCCGATGTGATAGTACTGCTTGTAGATGAGCGTATCTTTTTGCGGGCCGAGCGACGCGTTGAACTCGGGGTATTCTTTCAAACACGCGACCGAAGCCTTCAACAGGAATGACAACAGCGTCACCCGGTAGCCCTTCTCCTTCGCCGAGGTGTCGAGCTCCTTGCGGTAGGCATCAAGCTCGGTGATGTCGGCCTCGTCGGTGTGCGTAACGTGCGGAATGTTCAACCACGAACGATGCAGGTGCGGGCCCGACAGCTTCTTCAAGCGGCTGAGCGGTTTCTCCTGGATCGGCCCGAACTTCGAGAAGTCCTGGGCTGGGATTTCCGGAATGCCGAAGCCGCCCGACACACCGCCGCCGTCGCCCTTGCCGGTGAGCGCCCGCTTGACGTCTTCCTTGGTGATGCGGCCCTTTTCTCCGCTACCGGTGATCTTCTTCAGATCGATATCGAGTTCGCGCGCCAGCCGCCGCACCGACGGGCTCGCATGCGCATCGCCGAACGACACCGGCGCCGGTATGGCCCGCGAGGAAGACCCACCTGACGACGGCGCTGCGAAGTCTTCCGACACCTCCGATTTGCCGTTGCCACCCGAGGACGTTGCCGCCGGGGGTGCTTCGGCCGGCGTGTCGCTTTTAGCCTCATCAGCCCCCGCGCCTGCGCCGTCGCCCTCAAGTTTGAGGATCGCCATCCCTTCGGAGACCTTGTCGCCGATTGCGACCAGAACCTCGACCACCTTGCCGGCCTGAGGTGCCGGAACCTCCATCGTCGCCTTGTCGCTTTCCAGCGTGATGAGCGGATCTTCTTCGGCGACCGTGTCGCCCGGACCAACCAGGATTTCGATAATCGGCACGTCCTTGAAGTCGCCGATGTCGGGGATTTTCACGTCGATGGTGGACATGGGAACGGTTCCTTGGGGGCCAGTGTCTAAAAAAGTTCTATCTCTTCAAACGCCGGAGAGACCCGGCTGCAGGGGATGACGAAGGGCGCGGGCAAGCCTTCCTCAAGCCGTTGCCGGATCGGGCTTTTCCGGATTGATGCCGTATTTCTCAATAGCTTCGCTCACCGTCTTCGACGGCACCTTGTTTTCTTCCGCCAGCGCTTTGAGCGCCGCCACCGCCACGAAGTGACGGTCGACCTCGAAGTGATGGCGCAGCTTGCGGCGATAGTCCGAACGCCCAAACCCGTCGGTACCGAGAATCTTGTACTTGCCCGGAACAAACGCCGTGATCTGCTCGGCATACATCTTGATGTAGTCGGTCGAGGCGATCACCGGACCTTCGCCGCGTTCCGACAGTTTCTTCTCAACGTGCGAGAGACGCGTGTCCTCTTCCGGATGCAGCATGTTCCAGCGTTCAGCCGCCGCCCCATCGCGCGCCAGTTCGGTGAAGCTCGGCACCGACCAGATGTCCGCCTTGACGCCGAAGTCTTTTTCCAGAAGCTCAGCACCCGCGATCACCTCGCGCAGGATCGCACCCGAGCCCATCAGGTGCACCTTGTGGCCCGGCGCCTTGTCGTCGGCACCCTTTAGCAGATACATGCCCTTGATGATGTCGTCTTCGACACCCTCCGGCATCCCCGGGTGCTCGTAGTTCTCATTCAAAAGCGTGATGTAATAAAAGACGTCTTCCTGGTTCTCCACCATCCGCCGCAGGCCCTCGCGGATGATCACCGCCACCTCGAAGGCGAACGTCGGATCGTAAGAGATGCAGTTGGGGATCGTCGCCGAGAAGATGTGGCTGTGCCCGTCTTCGTGCTGCAGACCTTCGCCATTCAGCGTCGTCCGTCCCGACGTCCCACCCAACAGGAACCCGCGGGCGCGCATGTCACCGGCCGCCCACGCCAGATCGCCGACGCGCTGGAAGCCGAACATCGAATAGTAGATGTAGAACGGGATCATCTGGCAGTTCGACGTCGAATAGGCGGTCGCCGCCGCGATCCAGCTCGACATCGCACCCGATTCATTGATGCCTTCCTGCAGCATCTGCCCCGACTTGCTCTCCTTGTAGTACATCAGCTGGTCGGCATCCTGCGGGCGGTAGAGCTGGCCGACCTGGCTGAAGATCCCGTACTGGCGGAACATCCCCTCCATGCCGAACGTGCGGCTTTCATCCGGCACGATCGGCACCACCCGCTTACCCAGCGTCTTGTCGCGCAACAGCGTGTTGAGAACGCGCACGAACGCCATCGTCGTCGAGATCTCGCGGCCCTCACCGGTGGCTTCGAGCTGACCCTTGAACGCCTCAAGCGGCGGCGCCTTCAATTCGTCGTCGCTCTTTTGCCGGCGTTGCGGAAGATAGCCGCCAAGCGCCGTCCGCCGCTCGCGCAGGTACTTCATCTCATCTGAGGATTCATCGAGCTTGATCAGTTCAAGCTTCTCGACCTGTTCGTCACTTAATGGAATCCGGAACCGGTCGCGGAACTGCAACAAAGAGTCGAGGCCCATCTTCTTGGCCTGGTGCGACATCATCTGGGCTTCGCCCGAAGCCCCCATGCCATACCCCTTCACCGTCTTCGCTAAGATCACCGTCGGCTGACCCTGGTGATCGACCGCCGCCTTGTAAGCCGCATAGACCTTTTCCGCGTCATGCCCGCCGCGCGTCAGCGACCAGATCTTGTCGTCCGACCAGTCCGCCACCATCGCCGCGGTTTCCGGATAGCGCCCGAAGAAGTTCTGCCGGATATAAGACCCGTCCTTCGACTTGAAGTCCTGGTATTCGCCGTCGACACATTCTTCCATCAGCTGCCGCAGCCGCCCGCTGGTATCGCGTGCCAGAAGCTCATCCCAGGCCGAACCCCAAACAACCTTCAGGACATTCCAGCCCGCGCCGCGGAAGTCGCCCTCCAGCTCCTGGATGATCTTGCCGTTGCCGCGCACCGGACCATCGAGCCGCTGCAGGTTGCAGTTCACCACAAAAATGAGGTTGTCGAGCTTTTCACGACCGGCCAAACCGATGGCGCCAAGGCTTTCCGGCTCGTCCATCTCGCCGTCGCCGCAGAACACCCACACATGCCGGTTCGAGGTATCGGCCAACCCGCGCCCGTGCAGATATTTCAGGAACCGCGCCTGGTAGATCGCCATGATCGGCCCAAGACCCATCGACACCGTCGGGAACTGCCAGAAGTCCGGCATCAGCCACGGGTGCGGATAGCTCGACACCCCCGTCCCGTCGACCTCCTGGCGGAAGTTGGTGATCTGCTCTTCCGATAAGCGCCCTTCCACGAACGCCCGCGCATAAATCCCCGGCGCCGAATGGCCTTGCACGAACAAGAGGTCGCCGCCGTGACCTTCGTGCGGCGCGTGCCAGAAGTGCGTAAACCCGGTTGCATATAAGGTCGCCGCCGACTGGAACGAGGCGATGTGCCCGCCAAGCTCCGAACTCTCCTTGTTGGCCTTCAAGACAATCGCCGCCGCATTCCAGCGGATCGCCGCCCGGACCTTCGCTTCCAACACCCGGTCGCCGGGATAGTCGGGCTGCTGATCGGGCGCGATCGTGTTCATGTAGGCGGTGTTGGAGGCAAACGGCAGATGCGCGCCTGAGCGCCGCGCCGCCGCCACCGCACTTTCCAAAACGTCGTCGGCCTGCCCCGTACCCTCAAACGCAATCACCGAATTGATCGCGTCAATCCACTCCTGCCGTTCCTGAACGTCATCAAGCTTGGCCATTGAAATCCTCTTACCGAATGGCGGTATCACCGAGCAGAATATTGAAACACACACCGTGCCAAGAACATTAGCAAAGTGTTGAGTAAGGGCTTCAAACACTCAAGGGAACTTTTGCCTCAAGCCTTCGAGCAATTCACGTCAAAACCAAACGTCATCAAACCCAACAAGTTGGCCCAACACCGATTGCATCTCGCGACAACAGTCCTGGTCTGCGGGAAAAAAGAGACCCATGTCCCTTGTTGTTTTCCCGCAGCCCACGTCCTCCTGCACCCGCTCATCAATCATCACTGCGCTTCAGCGCCGTTGCTGCGGAATACGGCGGCAGTTAGATGAGCGAGCGACAACGTCTCTTACCTCACTTCGTAATAATTTCCGGACCCATCAGCAGGGTTGGAAGCCAGGTTGAAATGATCGGAACGTACGTCACCAGGATGAGGAACACGAACATGATCCCGCACCATGGCAATGCAGCTTTCACGACGTTCATGACAGACATTTTGGCGACGCCCGCCGTCACAAACAGGTTCAAACCAACCGGCGGCGTAATCATCCCGATCTCCATGTTCACCACCATGATGATGCCCAAATGGATCGGGTCGATGCCGAGCTGAATAGCAATCGGGAACACCAACGGAGCCACGATCACAATCAGCCCCGACGGCTCCATGAACTGGCCGCCGATGAGCAACAGCAGGTTGACGACGATGAGGAACGTGATGGGGCCGAATCCTGCCGCGAGCATGGCTTCGGTGATCTGCTGAGGAATTTGCTCCTCTGTCAGGACATGCTTCAGGATCAGCGCGTTGGCGATGATGAAGAGCAAAACGACCGTCAGCTTGCCGGCTTCAAACAGCGCCTTTTTCGTATCCGCATGCACCCACGCCGTCAGCAACGCCTGCGGCTTGGACGCAAGTGAAATCGGCTGACCACCTTGTTCGACGGCCTTCAGCGGACCCATATCGCGATAAACGAAGTTCGCGATCAAGAACGCATAGACGGCCGCAACCGCAGCAGCTTCGGTCGGCGTGAAGATGCCGCCATAGATGCCGCCAAGGATAATGACGATCAGGAACAAACCCCAGCCGGCATCGTAGGCAGCCTTGAACCATTCACCCCAGCTCGCCCGCTCCTGCGCCGGCAGATTGTAGATTTTGGCGGCAATGAAGATCCCGATCATCAGCATGAAGCCGGCGATCAATCCTGGGAAAACACCGGCTAGGAACATGCGTCCAACGGAAACGTCCACGGCCGCCGCATAAACGACCATCACGATCGACGGCGGAATGAGAATACCCAGCGTCCCGGCATTACAAATGACGCCGGCTGCAAATTCCTTCGTATAACCGACCTGCCGCATCCCGGCGATCACGATTGAGCCGATGGCCACCACCGTCGCTGGCGAAGACCCGGACAAAGCCGCAAACAGCATGCAGGCAAACACGCCCGCGATGGCAAGGCCGCCAGGGTAATGCCCAACGCTGTCGATCGCAAAGCGGATCACCCTTTGCGCAACGCCGCCCGTCGACATGAAGACCGACGCCAGAATGAAGAACGGAATGGCTAGAAGCGTGTAGTGGCCGGCAAACGCGTCGAACAGCGTTTGCGCAACGGAACCAAGCGACGCATCAGAATAGATGTACAAGAAGGCGATCGAGGCGAGACCCAGCGACATCGCGATCGGCATGCCGATCAGCAAAAGTCCGATGACCATGCCAAAGAGAATTAAGATTTCCATGACTTAGTTGCCCTTCGCCGTTGGCTGTTGATCAGCCTTGTTGTCCAGCGTCTCGACCAGTTCCTCCGCCTCATGGCTCGCAATCAGCAAATCCTGTTGGCCGGTGAAAATGCGCCAGGCCGCCTGCAGAAAACGGAAGGTGAGAAGCGTCATCCCTATCGGCAGAGCGAAATACGGAATGAAACGCGGCAGCTTACTCCAGCGCTCACCCTCGTTCAGAAGCGGCGCCATCCACTGCAGGAATTCCGGCATGGGGATATCGTCGGTCTCATACCAGGCGCGCTCACCGAAGAATGGCAGCCAGTATTCCCAAGACCCGATTGTCAAAAGGATCGCGTAGACGAGGCACCCGGCGACTGCCAGCAGCGTCACAATACGCCGAAGCCCGCTTGGCAAAGAGACGACAACGACATCGACTCCAAGGTGCGCGTTCTTCTTCACGCAATAGGAAACACCCAGAAGCACGAGCCAGGCAAAAAGAAAGACCGTCGTTTCAAGAGCCCAAAGGATGTTTGAATTGAAAACGTAACGGGCGATGACGTTTGCAAACGTGATGAGGGTCATCAAACCCAGGATGACCGCAATCAGCGTCTCTTCGATCTCATCAATAATGCGACCGTATTTCGAGCCGGGCTGCGCTTGAGCCGACATGGCGCCCTCCAAATGTTGTTTCCTCGTATGGTCGGCCCTTATGGTGGGCCGACCATCACAGTAAGATGCCGAACGATTTCGGCCACCTCTTTTTATTTGTTGTAGGAAAGAGCTGCCTTCAGCGTATCAGCACCCACGTCGCCTTCAAACTTCTTCCAGACCGGCTGCATGGCATCGACCCAGGCCTGGCGCTGTTCTGCGGTCAGCGCGCGAACCTTGCCGCCGGCCTCGACGATCAGCTTCTTGTTGCGCTCGTTGACGGCTGTGGATTCAGCGTTGCGAGTTGCGGTGACTTCCTGGAGGATTTTGCCGAGTTGGTCACGCACATCGGCCGGCAGTCCATCCCACCATTTGCCCGACGTCACGACGAGGTAGTCGAGAATGCCGTGGTTGGTTTCCGTGATGCCGTCCTGAACTTCGAAGAACTTCTGACCGTAAATGTTCGACCAGGTGTTTTCCTGTCCGTCGATAACGCCCTGCTGGAGCGCACCGTAGACTTCCTTGAACGACATCTTCTGCGGGCTGGCACCCAGCTGCTGGAACTGCGCGACCAGAACGTCGGAAGCCTGAACGCGGAACTTGAGCCCCTTGGCGTCTTCCGGCTTGATGAGTGGCTTGTTCGCCGACATCTGCTTCATGCCGTTATGCCAGAACGCCAGACCCAAAAGACCTTTGCGCTTCATGGCGTTTTTCAGCTTCTGGCCATCTTCGGAGTTCTGGAACGCATCGACAGCAGAAACGTCTTTGAAGACGAACGGCAAGTCGAAGATGCGGTATTTCTTTGTGAAGGTCTCGAATTTCGAAAGCGACGGTGCAGCCAGCTGCACATCACCGTTCAGCATGGCTTCGAGGACTTTGTTGTCATCGTAAAGCGTCGAGTTCGGAAAGACTTCCATACAGGCCTTTCCGTTCATTTCTTCGTTCACGCGTTTTTCAAGCAGCGACGCGGCAATCCCCTTGGGGTGTTTGTCGGTGTTGGTGACATGGCTGAACTTGATGACCATCTCACCCTCGTCGCAGGCCGAAGAAGCGAATGCCGGCATTGCGCCGAAAGCAAGCGCAGCAGCAGCAGTCGTCGCGAAGAGTGTTTTACGCATAGGGTTTCCTCCATTTGCATTACGCGCTCGCGCTCTCGGTGGCCGACGCGAACGGTTAACGGAGCGTTAATCAGCAACCGTTGTGCCAACTATCCTGCATATGCGACCAAGGATGTACTATTATTCTTGTGGCTTGATTTTATGAGAATTTTTCCGCGAGCCCGACGTCAGCTGCAATGCAGCAATGCACGTGATGCGGTGCACAACCCACCCATCGGCAACATAGCGTGTGTAGATCTCTACCCAACGATGAGGAGAGACACAGCGGTCAGCGCGAACTGATCTCGCTCAATCCAGATCGTCGGCTGAAATTCCATACTTCTTGAGCTTGTCGTAAAGCGTCTTACGCGACACCCCGAGCTGCTCGTAGCAGGCCTTCATGCTGCCCTGACATCGCGCCAACGATTGCCGCAAAATCATCTCTTCAAGCGCCGCCAACTGCTCGTGCAAAGTCGCCTGGTCCAGGTTGAAAGCCCGGTTGTCTTCGCTCAGTCCCGCGATCTCGATACCCAACCCCAATGCAAAGCGCATGGCGACATTCTCAAGCTCTCGCACATTGCCAGGCCACGCGTGCGCAATCAGCAACGCAAGCTCAGCCGGATTGGGCCTCGGCACCTCCCGCTTCAGGCGCACGGCCGAGTTCTGCAGGAAGTTTTCAAAAAGCAGCGGAATATCGTCTTTGCGATTGCGCAGCGGCGGGATCACCAGATTAAGAACGCTGAGCCGGTAATAGAGGTCCTCGCGGAAAACCCCACGGTCAACGGGTCCGCGCAGCTCCTCTTTCGTCGCCGCAACGACGCGAACGTCGATGGGGATCTCCTTGTTGGCGCCAAGGCGAATGATCTTTCGCTCTTCCAAAACGCGCAAAAGCCGGGCCTGCATCTCAAGCGGCATGCTTTCAATCTCATCGAGAAAAAGCGTGCCGCCATGAGCGAATTCAAATTTGCCCTGGCGCGCTTTGACAGCTCCCGTGAAGGCCCCGGCCTCGTGACCAAAGAGTTCGCTTTCGATGATGGTTTCGGGCAGAGCTCCGCAGTTGATCGCAACGAAATTACCACCCGCCCGCGGCGAAAGCAGATGCAGATTGCGCGCAACCACTTCCTTTCCGGTCCCCGTCTCACCGAGGATCAGAACATCCGCATCCGTTGCCGCAAAACTGGTAAGCCGTTGGCGAAGTTTCTCGATCGCAGGATTCTTTCCCACCAGCGAGCGCTCAAGTGCACTTCTCGATGAGAGCTCATCACGCAGCGCCCGGTTGTCGACAACCAGCCGGCGCCGCTCTAAGGCACGCCGGACAGACCCCAGCAGTTGCTCGGGCGCAAAGGGCTTCTCGATGAAGTCATAAGCCCCATCGCGAATGGCCTGGATGGCCATCGGGATATCGCCATGTCCGGTAATGAGGATAACCGGCACCGCAGGGTCGATCGCCAGCGCCCGATCGAGCAACTCGGTTCCCGACATCCCCGGCATTCTGACGTCGCTAATAAAGATCGTCGAATGCACCGGCGAAAAGGCTGCGAGCGCTTTTTCCGCCGAGGAATAACAGGTCACGCTGATCCCGGCGAGTTCAAGCGATTGTCGCGCGGATTCTAAAAGATCGGGCTCATCGTCGACCAGGATGACATCGGTGCTCACTCAGCAGCCTCCTGGTGACGCTCCGCACGCAGCAGCCGGACCTTGAATTCCGCTCCACCTTCATCGCTATTTTGCACCGAGATCGTGCCTCCGAACTGCTTGATGATACCGAACGTGATGGAAAGCCCCAGCCCAGTTCCCTTGCCGACATCTTTGGTCGTAACAAACGGATCGAAGACCCGGTCTATGACCGACGGATCCACACCGGTGCCAGTATCTCGCAACTTGACTTCGGCGATCTGCTCATCCGCGACAACAGCAATAAAAAGGCGTCGCTCCGGGACATTCGCCATCGCATCGAGCGCATTCGAAATGAGATTGACAAACACCTGCTGCAAGCGAACCTCCCCACCCTTCACAGCGATCGTTTCATCGCCCTGCTCAAGAACCACCGTCACGCCCGCCTTCTCGATTTCCGCTTCCAGAAGCGCAATCGCATTGCGGATGGCAAATAGAAGTCTGGTCGGTCGCACACCAACCGTTTCATTACGCGCAAACGTCCGCAAATTCTTGATGATGCGAGCCATACGGTCGCTCATCTCGGCAATGCGCCCGAGGTTCGAAAGCGCCATGTCCGCATTGCCCCGGTCCAGATAAACCCGCGCATTCTCCGAATAATTGCGGATGGCCGTCAAAGGCTGGTTGAGTTCATGGCTGAGGCCAGCAGAAAGGTTGCCCAGAGCCGCAAGCTTGGAGGCTTGGATCAACTCCTCCTGCGTCTTGCAAAGATGGTCTTCGGTCCGCTGCCGCTCGGCAACTTCGTCGCTCAGACGCTCGACCGCCTCGCTCAAATCCCGGGTCCGGTCAGCAACGGTCGCCTCCAATTGCGCGCGCGCCTGCTCCTCCATCGCCATGCGTTCGGTGAGCCGCCGACGCCGCTGCACGATGTTGACGACGACAAGAACCGCGCTGAACGCCATGAAGCCGACAACCAGCAAAGCCAACCGAACCCGCGGGCCGATCTCACCGGCGTTCGCCAGAACCATCACCTTCCATCCGGCCGGAATGGTTTTTGAAGCCAGCACATAGCTCGTCGGCGCCGTCGCAACCCTGTCATCTTCGGTCTCACCCAAAGTACTGCCTGCCAAACGCACCAAGGGCTGGCCCGACACATGAGTGATCTCCAGGTTGTTCAACCTGCGCCCTGCATATTGCCGCCCCTCCTCCAACGCATTGCGTTTGGCTTCCTCAAGTGGATGAAATGCCTTGAAGACCCACGACGGTTCCGTGCTCAAAAAGATGATGCCGTTTTCGTCCAGCGCAACGAACTCATCGGCTTCCGACTGCCACGTCTGCTCAAGCAGCGTCACCGCCATTTTGACGACGACAACCCCCTTGATCTCGCCAGCAATCCGCACGGGAAAAGAAAAATAATAGCCGCGCTCTCCCGACGTCGTGCCGAGCGCAAAAAAGCGTCCGAGCCGCCCCTCCAAGGCTTGATGGAAATACGGCCTGAAAGAAAAATTCTTGCCGACAAAAGACGTCTCAAGCGCCCAGTTGCTTGACGCGATCGTAGTGCCGGACCGGTCCATCAGATAGGTCGCCAGCGCCCCCGTCACGCCGTTGACTTGCGCCAGCGCGGTATTGGCGCGATCGACCAGCCTGCGGTTGAGAGGGTGCGCCAGCGCATCATGAACATAAGGTTCGCGCGCCAGGAGTTTCGGCTGAAAACTATACTTGTCGAGTTCGCCTTGCAGGTTGGCGACGACAATCTTGAGCCGCGATTTCGCGCGCTCGTGAAGCTCTGCGACGATCTGCTCGTAGGCATACCGATATGTGCCATAAAGTAGCCCGCCCACCGCCAGAGCGGCCAGCAAGAACACGGCAGCACGGAAATATCGAATGCCAATCATCGAGCCAGCATAGGCCAACGCCGGAAGACCCGCCACAGCTGATCAGGCCGCCGCAAGGACTTTCAGATCCCCAGCCGCCCTACGATGAACGAGCAAGGTTAACAGCCTCGCACAGGATGCAAACAAATGCCGCCCGGAAGCCCCAACGAAGCTTCCAGACGGCGATGAATAGACGTGAAATGTTCGTCTTAGCGCAGAGGCACCAGGTTCAGCCCGGCCACACCGGCGGCCAGCGAAACCCCAGTTCCGCCCTTGACGCTGATCGGCTGTAGAACGATCGATTTGGCATTGCCCCCAATGAGCACGTTGGCGCCGACGCCTATGCCGGCCGCAACGTCGGCCGAGACACCTGAGAACGTACCGCCCAAAGCCTCGTAGGGCAGTTCGGTCGTCGAACCCAATACGGTCCAAACCAAAACGCTGCCACCGCGCACCCCGATATCGATACCGACCCTGGTGATCGTGCCGTCGTAATAATGCGTCGGTCCGGAACCAATTGGCGCAAAATTACACTCCAGACTCTCCTTCGAGCCAAGCACAAGACCGACCGTGCCCTTTCCCTTGCAGGTGAGCGTGCCGGCTTTCAGTTTTGCGTCTTGTGCGCTGACACCGACGCTGAAGAAACTGACAAGGATCAGTCCAAGCCCGACAACAGTGAACTGGCGAAGTCTGAGATTCGAAAACATAGATTGAGTGCTCCTGAACGTGCCCTAACATCGACTGGCACCTCAGAACGAACGTACCAGCGGTCCCGCACCGCGTCAGATTAAACGGGCATCAAAATCCCAGCAAAGACAATAGGCTCGGCTCGGCGGGGGCCTTGTAGTCCGCCATGACGCTGGCGATCTCAGTATAAAGCTTGGGTACCCACTTAGGCCCTTTGTTGACCGAAATTGCTTCCTTGCTACGAAAATCGGTCGGCGCGATCACGACTTTGACATTCCGTATGCCAACTTCCGCCGCCGCGACGAACAGCTCTTCGGCCGATTTGTCGCCAACCGCGATACAGCCGGCCGAAACGTTCTTGCCGTGGATCATGATGTCACCGCCAAGATCCTTACGGCCATCCTCCTTGGCCATCTTGCGGTCGAACGCGTTGGGGTAATTCACCCGCATCGAAACATGATAGGCGCTATTCGGGTTGAGGTAGGAAATCCGATAGACGCCCTCGGGCACCTGCCGGTCGCCGCGCAAGAGCTTCGGCCCGCTACGCCCACTCGCCGCCAGCACCTTATAGCGATGGACGAAACTCCAGCTGCCATTCTCGGGCCGGGCGTAAAGCTCCAGGCCGCGCTTGTCCTTGATCGCAACCAGCGCAATTTCCGCGGGCGGCCAGGCAACCTTGGCGGAATTGAATTTGGCCATGACCCGCGGCAACGCCGTCGGCGAAATTTCCGCCAGACGCTCTTTCAGGGTGTAGCGCCGCTTGGACTTTTTCTTCGTGCGTTTGGACGTGGACCTCGAAGCCGAACGCCGCGTCGGTGAAGTCACCGGGCGTTCCGTTACCTCGACCGACCAGGTTTCCGGATCAGCCGCAGCCGTGACGACTTCATCGGGAAGTTCGATTGCATCAGCATCCGGATGCACGAAGTCGAACCGCGATGGCCGCGTCACGGGCGCCGGTTGTGGAATCTCCAAAGGCTCGGGCAAAGACACAAGCGTTGGACGCAGACGCGCCACGTCTTGCGGCAACTGCTCGGCCTCCTGCGGGACCTCGACCGCCGTTGTCACAGACGGGCCGATGCTGATGAGTGCAGCCGCCGTCCCCGCGCTGATGACGCAGGAAACCACTACGGCCAATAATGTGAAGCGTTGGTTCGCTTTCATCCCATGCTCAATCAAGAACGCGTCGTGCGCAATTCTCTATGAACATGTCTGATTCGTAAGGCAGGTAGGAGGCGACACAGCGTTCAGTTCACAAGCTGCGCACACGCCACCCACTGCGAATCAACCAGCAATCAACAGCTTGCAGCTACAGCTGTTTGACATTCGCCGCGCGGCGCTCGCGCGCAATCTCCTCGACCTGCTCTTTGAACGTCGGCAGCCGATCGAGCAGCTTCAAGAAGTCGTCGACATCGAGAACCAATAGGTCGGTCGAAGCCAGCGCCGTCACCGTCGCCGAGCGTGGTTCGCGAGTCAAAAGCGCCATCTCGCCAAAGAAGCTCCCCTCCGTGAGGCGGACGACCTCCGATCCTGTCGCCACTTCGACTTTGCCGCTCGCCACGAAGAACATCGCGTCGCCAGGATCGCCCTTGCGGATAATCACCGTCCCTGCCGAAACCGTACGCGCCCGCAAGATACTGACGAGATCGGCAATCGCTGGCGCATCGAGCCGCGTGAAAAGCGGCACCCGTGCAACCATGGCAAAAGTCACCACGAAATCGCGCCGGCGGATCTCTTCGTAAAAGCCGCGCCCGATAATCGCCACCGGCAGCGCAAAGCAAAAGATGCCCATCATCACCGTGATGGCCGCCACCAACCGCCCGAGCGTGGTGACCGGTTCGGTTTCCCCGCCTCCGATCTTGGCCAGCATCGCCGCCGACCACCAGATCGCTTTGGGCAGATCGCCCAGGCGCTCGGGCTGCCGCTGACCTTCAACCGCAAACATCACCGCCGCCGCGATCAGCATCACGCTGCCTAAGATGAAAACGCAGGCGAGAAGCGCACGCCATTCGGAAGCCACCACGCGCCCCATCGTTGCAAGTGCGGGCGAATAGCGCGCCAGCTTCAACAGCCGCACAATCCGCGTCAGCGGCGCCAGCACACTTGAGGGAAACAAGACTTCCAATAGCCACGGGAGCAGCGCCAGCGCGTCGACGACCATCATCGGCGTGCCCATGAAGCGCAACCGCGCTCCAAGTTCGCTATGGCCTTTCAGCATTGGATGCTCGGACGCCACCCAAACCCTGGCGGCAAATTCAATCGCGAAAACGAGAACGCAGAGCCGGTCGAGCACTAACAGCAAGGTGCCATGGCGCGCGGACACCTCCGGCACCGACTGGGCAATCACGATAACGACGTTCGCCAGAACCAGAACGACAAGGAAGATGTCGAGCACGCGCGCAACAAAATCCCGCCTGCGCCCATGTTCGAGCACCTCGAACATGCGCTGCCTTAAGTTCGGATAAACCTCCCGCAGGGGCTTCATTCACGGCACCCTGTTAACTGATTGCACACCGTGTTCTCGAAAGGCCTCACGGCAAGCCAACGAACACCAGCCCAACCACCTTAATCGCAAAAACTCAGCCTGTCCGCCCACCAAGGCCCTAACGAGCCGTTAACCGACCTTCAACGGCTTTCGATTTAAGCTCCAGGCGATTACGTGAAGAAGGATTGGCCCGATGTTCGAATTCACCCGAACAAAGCGTATCGCCGCGCTTACACTTGCAACTGCATCAATCGCACTGGCCGGCTGTGGCGGCGGGGATTCGCCCCTCACCAGCGGCGGCGGCCCGCGCGGCATCTTCACCTCGACCAACGACTGCGCCGGCAACGCCAGCTTCAGCTACGAGAAGTGCTCAGCCGCGATCAAGGTCGCGATTCAAGAGCACAACGAGAAAAGCCCATCCTATTCCAGCAAGCGGATCTGCGAAGCCAGTGAACGCAGTTGCGAACGCACGCTTGAAAACAAATACCGTCCCCGCCTCATCGGCTTTTACGTCGAACTTCCCAAAGCCGAAAACGCCGAACCTGTCGGCAGGCCGCTTTATGCAGCAACGGGCGGCGAAAAAGGCTTTCGCGACAGCTCCAACACAATCTACCTCGAAAAAGATCTGACGCTGGAATTCTCGCGCAGCGCCGTCGTCGCCTATCAGACCTACTCCGGCGGCGCTAAAAAAGGCGCCTTCGGCACCTAACCGGCCGAACACCCGAGCAAGAATTCAAAATGCAAAAACGGCGCAGAGGACCGAAGTCTTCTGCGCCGTTTGCTCTTTTTCAAAACACGCGATTGAGAAGCGGTCTCAAACGTCAGCCTTGCCGCGCGCAATCGCAGCGATACCGGTGCGCGCCATTTCGATCATGCCAAGCTCCGACATGATGACGATGAACTGCTCGATCTCGCGCGCCCGCCCCGTCATCTCGAACACGAAATGCTCGGTCGACGCGTCGATGACGTTGGCGCGGTAGATTTCCGCCATGCGCAACGCTTCGATACGCTTCTCGCCCCTGCCCTGAACCTTGATGAGCGCCAGCTCGCGTTCAAGGGGCTCGCCTTCGAGTGTCAGGTCATGGACGCGGTGCACAGGGACGAGCCGCTCCAGCTGATGCTTGATCTGCTCGATCACCATCGGCGTCCCGGTGGTCATGATCGTGATGCGAGAAATATGGGCTTCGTGCTCGGTCTCCGTCACCGTCAGCGAGTCGATGTTATAGCCCCGGCCAGAGAAGAGCCCGATGACGCGTGCAAGAACGCCGGGCTCGTTATCGACGATGACCGACAGCGTCCGCTGGACTTCGGCTTCTTCCTTCAACTGGCTTGGATAATGAGACTGTTTTTGTGCTTGGGCCATTGTCGTTTCTCTTCTCGTTTCGGTGGTGTTTTGAATTGTTTTTCGGAACGCTCTCCGCGGCCGCTATGTCGAACGCAAGTCTTCGACAAGCACCTGGCCTTCCTCATAGGCTTCAATCGTCCAGGGTTCCTCGAACGCCTGGCGCTTCCATTCCAGGAACGATGGATTACTTAGAACCGTATCCATGTAGGCACGCGTTTCTGAGCTGACCGGCAATTGATAGGTTTCCAGCCGCGTGACGACCGGCGCGTACATCGCGTCGACCCCGGAAAATGCGCCGAACAGATAACCGCCATCGCCGCCGAAACGGCGCCGAGTATCGCTCCACAAATATTCCAGCCGCTCGATGTCGGCGCGCAAATCGTCGGTCATTTCCGGAGCCTTGAAACGCTTGCCAAGATTCATCGGACACAACTGACGCAGCGTCTTGAAACCCGAGTGCATCTCAACCGCGACAGATTTCGCCTGCGCCAGCACAGCATTGCCACCCTTGGGCCAGATCGGCTTTTCAGGGAAACGGTCTGCGAGATAGCTGATGATCGCCACGCTCTCCCACACGACCGCATCGCCGTCGATCAGCACCGGCACCAGCCCCGTCGGCGAGTATTTGCGGATGCGCTCTTTCGTATCGGGCTGCCGCAAAGGAATAACCGTCTCCTCGAAAGCGATGCCGTTTTCTTTGAGCACAAGCCACGGCCGCAGAGACCACGACGAATAAAGCTTGTTTGCGATGACAAGATGCATTCCCATTACCTCTTAAGCCCCAGCCGCCGCTGCCCGCGCAGCTTTCTCGGCGCGGAAAATATGATCCTTGAAAGCCCATTCGTTTGAGATTTCAGCGCCAAAGCAAAGGTCGACGATAAATCGCGCAACGACTGTTTCGCTCATGGTCGCAATCGCTTTGTCCTGACCGGCGCGTGCCATCGCACGCCAGTCGTCCCCGGAGCTAAGCGCCCAAGCCACGCGATCGGCCAGTTCTTCCAAAGAGGAAAAGAACAGCATCTCGTCCTCGCTGAAGACGGCGTCGTAACCGGACGCACGGTTGGTCGCTAAGAGCAGTCCGTTGCCCAGCAATTGCGCCATCCGGTCGGAGGCATAAAGATCGCCGTCACGACGGTTGAGATTCAAACCGATCTTCGAAACGCCCAGCGCCTGGATATAGGCGTAACCGCTCAGTTGCTTTGCCTGCCGCTTGCCAAACAACCCGCATCGCGTCTCGACCGGAAGCCGCGCCATCAACTGATCGATCAAACCCCACCGCGGATCAGACGGCGGCTGATGCCCAGCAAAGATCAAATCGTAGTCGTGCACCGCGGAGGTATGCGCGGTCTCCGTATCGATCGACAGGTCAACCGGATTGGGAATATAGGCAACCGTCTTGTCTGACGAAAAGCGCCGCAAAGTCTCGCCGCCGGTCGTCGCAAAACCGAAGTCGGCGCCCTGCAGAAGATGTGCGAATTGGTCGGCCGGCGTTTGATGCTGAATGTCATCGATCGAGATCGCCGCGATCTTCACTTCCGGCACGGCATCTCGCAGTTGCTGCAAAGAGTCCGGCTCGATCAGATGGCTTTGCAGAAGGATGACGAACGCCGGCTTCATCTCGGCAGCGATTTCAATCAGCCGCTGGTTCGCCATCCACTTGCCAATCCGCCGGACGCCCAGCGCATAGTCTGCCGTGTCGCGATCGGAATAAGGATAGACGAAATGACCGTTGCGGATGAGGCCGTTCATGATCCGCCGGTGGAAAGCGTAATAGAACCCTCCACCGTACTTCTGATTGTTACCCGGACTGACAAGCAAGATGCGCATGAAGCAACCAGAAAGGAGTTTCGTTTCGAATTGACCAGCAGCCCGGCTGCGGTTTGCGGGAGGCCCGCCAGTCACCAAAGCAAGCGTTCAAAAATCAGTCGCGACGATTGCACTGCGCGCGTCGATCGTTCGAGTGCCCGCAGGCTGGATTTCGAACCGGGTGAAACCCAACCCGCCGAGATGAAACCGGGCCAGCCCGAAAGCAAGCCCGATTGGAAAGGAGCTAGTGCTTGCCCATGTCCTTGAGGATGTCGGGCAATTCCTTGGCGCCCTTCCAGGTCACCGAAAAGGCCTTGAACCCGGCAGCTTCCATCGCCGGCGCGGCATTCTCTCCGTAATGCTCGGCCAATGACATGTGCTGCAGGTAACCGCGCGTTTCCAGTTCCGACCACAGCTTGTCGTTCGCACTGCCTTTCGTGGTCGTGATCCAGTTGTTGGCCTTGGCAGCAGCGACTTCAAGCACAGCCTGATCTTGCGCCGACAAATCCGACCACAGCTTGGCCAGGACAGCATCTTCCGCCATCGCCACCGACGCTGCCATGGCACTCGCCGCCAGCAGCACGACCGCCGCCACCCCTCGCACGAAGCGTTTCATATGAAAGCCCTTCATCAAACGAGCACCTTGCCTTCTTTGCCGATGGCCTTACCGACGTCTTCGTCGGAGATATCGGCTCCAAGCAGCATCTCGTTATGCGCCTTGCCGGATGGGATCATCGGGAAACAGTTGGCCAGGTTCGCGACGCGGCAATCGAAGATCACCGGCTCCGGCGTATCGATCATTTCCTTGATCGCATCGTCGAGGTCGGCCGGATTATCGCAGTACATCCCCTTCCAGCCATAAGCCTCGGCGAGCTTCACGAAGTCAGGAAGCGCCTCGGTGTAGCTTTCGGACAGACGGTTACCGTGCAACAGCTGCTGCCACTGGCGCACCATGCCCATGTACTGGTTGTTCAGAATAAAAACCTTCACCGGCAACCGGTACTGAACCGCTGTCGAAGCCTCCTGGATGTTCATCAGGATCGACGCATCCCCGGCGATGTCGACGACAAGTGAATCAGGATGCGCCAATTGCGCTCCGATCGCGGCCGGCAGACCATAGCCCATCGTCCCGAGACCACCCGAAGTCATCCAACGGTTGGGATCGTCGAAATGGAAGAACTGCGCCGCCCACATCTGGTGCTGACCGACCTCGGTCGTGATGTAAGGATCGCGATCCTTGGTCAGCTCGTAGAGCCGCTCAACCGCGTATTGCGGCATGATCACGCTGTCGGAGTTCTTATACGAAAGCGACTTCTTCGCCCGCCAGCCGTCGATCTCCTTCCACCAGGATTTGAGCGCAGGCTTGTCGATCTGCGGCGCCTTCGATTTCCAGACACGCAAGAGATCTTCCAGAACGTAGGCGACGTCACCAACGATCGGCAGGTCGACCCGAACGTTCTTGTTGATCGATGACGGGTCGATATCGATGTGGATCTTTTTCGAACCCGGCGAGAACGCATCGAGACGACCGGTGATGCGGTCATCAAAACGCGCACCGATGCAGACCATCACGTCACAGTCGTGCATCGCCAAGTTCGCTTCGTACGTCCCGTGCATGCCGAGCATGCCAAGCCACTGCTTATCGGACGCCGGGAACGCACCGAGCCCCATCAGCGTCGACGTCACCGGATAGCCCGTCAGCCGCGCCAGTTCGCGCAACAGCTTGGACGCCTTCGGCCCAGCGTTGATGACCCCACCGCCGGTATAGAAAATCGGCTTCTTGGCGCCGGCAATCATTTCGACGGCCTCGCGTATCGCCGGCTGGTCAGGCTTCAGCTTGGGACGGTAAGTCTTGTGTTGGATGTTCGCCGGCCCGACGTAATTACCGGTCGCAAACTGCACGTCTTTCGGGATGTCGACGACAACCGGTCCAGGGCGGCCAGAACGGGCAACGTAGAAAGCCTCGTGCATGACACGCCCGATGTCGTTGACGTCCTTGATCAGCCAGTTGTGCTTGGTGCACGGCCGCGTGATACCAACCGTATCGCACTCCTGGAAGGCATCATTGCCGATGAGGTGGGTAGGAACCTGTCCGGTGATGCAGACGAGCGGAATGGAATCCATCAGCGCGTCGGTCAGACCGGTGACAGCGTTGGTCGCCCCCGGACCCGAGGTCACCAGAACAACGCCAACCTTGCCCGTCGAGCGCGCATAGCCTTCGGCCGCATGAACTGCGCCACCTTCCTGACGAACGAGGATGTGCTGAACCTGGTCCTGCTGAAACATCTCATCGTAGATCGGCAGGACGGCTCCGCCCGGATAGCCGAAGACATGCTCGACGCCTTGATCCGCCAGCGCCTTCAGCACCATTTCCGCTCCGGTCATCGTACGTGCCATCTCAAGAACCTCTTCTCGTTTTCCCTGATACGCGTTTCGCATGGATCGGCAACCATGACAGTCAGCACGACTGTCCCGTGCTCCCATGGGCAGCCAGGGCATCTTTCAAAGCAGGGCTTGATGCGCCTCATTCGGCGTGCCTGTCAACGATAATTAAATGACAGGCCATAAAAACATAATTTAATTTCGTCTATACATGCTTCCACGAAATCATATATCGCCGAAGCCAGGTAAGCTGCCTTTTGACGTACTGTCGGGTCTGGGTTTTTGACGCTTCAACCGCTTCGTCAAGCGACAGAGCATCGTCGAGATAATCGATCAGCGCTTTCACGCCCAGCGCCCGCATGCCCGGCAGACCTGGATCAAGCCCCATCTCCCGTACAAGCCGAACTTCTTCTAGCGCGCCCTCAGCGATCATCTGGTCGAACCGCTTGTCGGCCCGCGCGTAGATCTCATGCCGATCCGGCGCGACCACGAACCCGTCCCAGCTCCCCTCCGCCAATAGCGGCACGCCTTTCTCGCGTTGCCAATCCGCCAACGGCCGCCCCGTCGATTGAAAAACCTCCAACGCCCGGACAATCCGCTGCGGATCGGTTTCGCGAAGCCCGGAGGCCGTCAATGGATCAAGCTTTCGAAGGTCTTCAAAGAGGTCCTGAGGAGCACGGCGAGCCCCTTCGCGACGCCAATACTCTCTGATCTCAGCCTCGACTTCCGGGATCGGCGACAAGCCCATCGTCAGAGCGTTGAAATAAAGCCCCGTCCCCCCAACGATGATGGCCTGCTTCCCTTCGCCCGCGATGCGCTGCAGCTCGGCTTCGACGTCTCCAAGCCACTGCGCAACCGAATAGCTGTGGCCGATATCGACGTGACCATAAAGCCGATGCGGAAGCTCATCTTCGTCCTCGACGGAAGGACGGGCTGTCAGAACCCGCAATTGATCGTAAACCTGCATCGAGTCGGCATTAACGATGACACCATCGCGCTCGCGCGCCAGTTGCATCGCAAAGGCTGACTTGCCGCTCGCCGTCGGTCCTGCAATAAGAATGGCACGCCGTTCTTCCAAGAGCGCTTTCCAACTTGTCTTTTTGCGGCAGCGGCTTGGCGCACGCGAACCCAAATTGCGGACCTGATTAGCCGATGCCCACTTCGAAATCTCAGGTGCTGGTCATCACTGCACCCGGGCACGTCCCGTGCCTGAACGATACCTTGACCGATACCATTACCCGCTTTCTGGCTAAAGACGCTGTCATCGACCGGCGTTGGTTATCGGCTGGCGAAGCCTGGGAACTCCGCTTCGTCAATCAGGCTGACGGCGGGCGCCATCTCATTCAGCAGGCGACAACCGTCCTGCTGGGACAACCTGTCGATCTCAACATCCTGCCTGGCGATCCCGAAACGCGCCGCAAGCGCCTGCTCATCGCCGACATGGATTCCACAATCATCGAGCAGGAATGCATCGATGAGATTGCCGAATATGCCGGCGTCCGCAAAGAGGTCTCGGAAATTACCGAGCGCGCAATGCGCGGCGAACTCGATTTCGAACAGGCCCTCGGCTCACGCGTCGCCCTCCTCGAAGGTCTACCAACCAGCATTTTCGAAGAGATTATCGCAACCCGCCTGTCCATCATGCCCGGCGCGGTAACACTCGTCCAAACCATGAAAGAAAACGGCGCCAAGGCCGCGCTCGTGTCAGGGGGCTTCACGGCCTTCACCAGCCGCATTGCCGAAATCGTCGGCTTCGATTTCAACCAGGCCAACACGCTTGGCACAGCCGAAGATCATCTGACAGGCACCGTCGAACCACCCATTCTCGGCAAGGAAGCCAAGCTCGCCGCCCTCAAATCCTACGCCTCCGAAGCCGGGATCCCACTATCGGCGACCCTTGCAATCGGCGACGGCGCCAACGATCTAGCCATGATCGAGGCGGCCGGTCTTGGCGTCGCCTACCGCGCCAAACCAATTGTCGCAGAGGCTGCCCGTGCTTCAATCAGGCATGGCAATCTTGAGACAGCACTCTATTTACAAGGCTACAAGCGCAGTGAGTTCGTCGACTGACCAACTTCGCCGCCGAGAAAACCTGAGCCACCCCTGCCAACAGCACCCTGGAGCCTGAATGCTTGATGTCCTACTTCTCGCTGTTGGATTTTTATTACTGATTGCAGGGGGAGAGCTATTGGTGCGCGGCTCGGTTGCCGTCGCCGAGCGCCTCGGCATGTCACCTTTGATCATCGGCATCGTGCTCGTTGGCTTCGGCACCTCCATGCCCGAACTCGTCATCAGCGTTCAGGCATCTATGGCGGGCTCCCCCGGTATCGCAATCGGCAACTTCGTCGGCTCGAACATCTCCAACATCCTGTTGATCGTCGGCGTTTCGGCGACAATCGCGCCTCTGACGGTCCATTCCCGCGCCTTAAAACGCGATGGCGGCGTCGTGATCGCGGCCAGCCTTGTGTTTACACTTCTGGCCCTCGTCGCCCCTCTGTCGCGCCCGGTCGGCGCGCTATTCGTGGCCTGCCTTGCAGCTTACCTCTATTACGCCGCGCGCGAAGAACGCCTTGAACCGGCCGCCGGACACAGCGCCGCCTTTGAGATGTCCGAAGCCTATGAGGAACTCTTGCGCAACGGCGACCATTGGGGCGCTCGGCGCTTGAAATGGAGCGCACGCCTGGGACGGGTCTTGCCGTTCCTGATGGCGCTCGCTGGCCTCGCCACCATCATCTTCGGCGGACGCCTGCTGGTCGATTCCGCTGTTGTACTCGCTCAGCAGCTGGGCGTCAGCGAAACCGTGATCGGTCTCACCATCATCGCAATCGGGACATCGCTGCCGGAACTTGTGACGTCTCTTGTCGCCGCGTATCGAGGCCATTCGGACGTCGCCGTCGGCAACGTCTTGGGCTCGTGCGTCTATAACATTCTCGGCATCGGTGGCGTCGTCGGTATCCTTGCGCCAACCCCCATCCCGCCGAGCATCATCCATTATGACAACTTCATCATGCTGGCGTCAGCCATAGCGCTTGTCGCGGTCGCCTCGAACGGCGGACGCATCACGCGCTTCGAAGGCATCGCAATGCTGACGGCTTACGCCGCCTATCTCTATTCGCTGTTTCCCCAATAGCAAAGAGGCGGGGGCGGGCCTCGACGGCGGCCCGCCCCCACATGTCCGACCCGCACGCAAGTAGCTAGCTACTCGCCGGGCACGCCGTCAACCGGCCCCTTCCATCCAAGCGGCAACGCACCGGTCCGCTCAGCTTCTTCGAGTGCATGCGCAAGTTCTTCGCGCGCTTTCTCAGCCTGACGCTGCCGGCTCCACAAGCTTTCGTAAAGCCCTTTCTTGGCTATGAGTTCGGCATGCGTGCCTTGCTCGACAACCTGACCGGCTTCAAGCACCAGGATCTTGTCGGCATGCACGATCGTCGACAAACGGTGCGCGATAACCAGCGTCGTGCGGTTCTCGGCAACCTTGTCGAGCGCATCCTGGATCTCTTTTTCGGTATGGCTGTCGAGCGCACTGGTCGCTTCATCAAGAACCAGAATGGGCGGACCTTTCAGGATGGTCCGCGCAATCGCAACACGCTGCTTTTCGCCACCTGAAAGCTTCAGCCCGCGCTCACCGACCATGGTGTCGTAGCCCTGCGGCATTGACCGAATGAACGAGTCGATTTGTGCCAGCTTGGCCGCTGCAATCACCTCCTCCTCGGTCGCATCGGGACGGCCGTAGCTGATGTTGTAGCGGATGGTATCGTTGAAGAGCACCGTGTCTTGCGGCACCACGCCAATCGCAGACCTCAACGACAGCTGGGTCACATCACGGATGTCCTGATCGTCGATCGTCACGCGGCCTGAATCGATATCGTAGAACCGGAACAGGATACGCGAAATCGTCGACTTGCCCGCTCCCGACGGCCCAACGATGGCCACCATCTTGCCGGCCGGAACATCGAACGAAACATCCTTCAGGATCGTACGATCTTCTTCATAAGAAAAGCAGACGTTCTCGAACTTGATCTCGCCGTTTGTGACTTTGAGCGGCTTGGCTCCAGGACTGTCTTCAACTTCCGGGTTCTGCTGCAGGAGCGCGAACATGACCTCGATATCGACAAGCCCCTGCTTGATCTCGCGATAGACCATGCCCATGAAGTTGAGCGGCATCCAAAGCTGGATCATCATGGTGTTGACCATGACGAAATCGCCAACGGTATGCGTTCCCGCTGCCACCCCGCGCGCCACCATCCACATCATCAGGATCATGCCGAGCGTGAAGATGATCGCCTGCCCGGAGTTCAAATAAGCCAGTGACGAATAGGTCCGGATCGCAGCACCCTCATAGCGCTTCATCGCAGAATCGAAACGTCGCGATTCAAGCGCTTCGTTGCCGAAATATTTGACCGTCTCGAAATTGAGAAGACTGTCGATCGCCTTGGTGTTGGCATCCGTGTCGCTGTCGTTCATCTCGCGGCGGATGCCGATACGCCATTCGGACGCTTTGAACGTGAACCACATGTAGACCGTCACCGTCGCAAGCACGATGAGGACGAACGTCGCGTCGAAATAATAAAACAGCACCGCGCAGATCAGCACGAGTTCGATCAGCGTCGGCACGACGTTCAAAATGCCCATGCGGATGATGAGTTCGATGGCCCGCGCACTTCGCTCCAAAACGCGCGACAGCCCGCCCGTCCGCCGCTCCAGGTGAAACCGCAGGCTCAGCTTATGCAGATGTTCGAACGTGCGCGTATTGAGCTTACGTACGGCGTTCTGCCCAACCTTGGTAAAATAGATGTCGCGGATCTGATTGAGAACGACCGACATCATGCGGCCGGCGCCATAGGCGAGCACCAGCATCGTCACCACGACCGCAAGCGTTGCCGGCCCGGACGCAGACGTCTCGCCCGAGACCGCCGTCAAAGCATCGGTCACCCACTTGAAAACAATCGGGATGGTAATCGTCACCAGCTTCGCTAGGAGAAGAAGGCCGAATGCGACAACCACGTTGCGCCGCAGATCCGGCCGCCCTTCCGGCCAGACGAATGGCAACAGTCCCTTGAAGACGGTCCAGTGATCCTCGCGCGCGCCAAGCAACGCCGCATCGATGCTGGGTCTGCCCGATCCCCGTCCTTGTCTAAGCATAAGTCCCTTTCTGCAAAAGAAGCGCCCGCCGCTTCTTTGACAAGCGCCTTGAGCAGTAACGCCCTAGAGCCGCATTCGTTCTCGTAATGAAGTCGCGCCGTAGAGCGCCACAGGAATTGTCAATGCCTTTTCAATCTGGCGAACCGCAACGCCAATTGCGACCCCGCCAGCCGTCGACGCGACCAACAAACCCACCGATCGCACATCATTGTGAAAGGTGCGGCAACCAGATTTTCTGGCAGGGATAGATCAAGCGCGAGTTCTTGAGCCGACGGCGGTTAGCCCGGTAGATCTTCCGGTAAAGATCGCCGCGATTGTAATGTCGCCAGGAGATGTACCACAGCGTATCGCCACGAGCGACCACATAGGTACCCGGCGGTACGATCGTCCGACCCGCCCGATCGTCGGCGCAGCCCGTCCCAATCGGCGGAAACCGCGCTGCCCATCCTGCCGTGCGCGTACCGGCCCGGTCAACCGCCCAGGCGTCTTTCATAGAATAGCGACGCTCCGCAGATGTTTCGGTGGCAGAACGGACTTCGTCATGTGCGGACTTTGGCGCTCTCGAATCACGCGGCAATTGCGCGTGCTCGCTTGGCCTCAAAGGCACGTCCTCGACATCCGGTCGAGCGCGCGATTTCCCAACCTCGGTCTGAGCCTCTTCTTGTCCCGTCTCAGGCTCGCCTTGCGTCGGCGCGTCTTCGCGTAGGAGATCCTGTTCAACCGCATGCCAATTTGGAATCCGGTAAGAGTCGGTGAGCTGCGCAATGGTCTCGGCCCGCTCAGCCTTGCGCTTCAGTACTTCTGAAAGGTCGGCCTTGGGTTTTCGCGTCGGCTCGGCCGGCTCCGAAGCGCGCGCATCCGAAGGGGTCGCTGGTTGCGGCTCCTCGGATTGAGACTTGCGGCCAAACCCCGCTTCATCCGACAGCTCTCCGATGCGTGCCGTACGCATCTCTTTGTTGCGAAGTTTCGCTTCCGTATTTTGCCGATCCGCCTCAGCCCGCTCAGCTTCGGCTGCGAGCCTTTCTTTTTCCAATCGTTCGTATTCCAAACGCGCCAGCCGGTCCCGCTCGACTGCCGCTTCGGCCGCCTGACGATCACGTTCGGCTCGGGCTGCCGCTTCCGCCCGCAACCGTTCATCCTCCAAACGTTTGGCTTCCGCCTTTGCAGCTTCAGCTTCTGCCTGCTGGCGCTCGGCGTCTTGCAATTCCCTTTCTCGGGCGAGCCGATCCTTTTCAGCCTGCTCTTCGGCAATTGCCTGCTTCTCGGCCTCCCGCCGCTTCAATAGCGCATCCAGGCGGCGTTCTTCTTCCTCCGTTGCTCTCAGCTCGGCAAGCCGTGCGGCTTCTTCAGCATTCTGCCGCTCCGCATCCGCGCGCTGCCGCGCCAGCTCTCTTTGCCGCTCTTGCAACTCAGCCTGCCGACGCCGCTCCTCTTCCTGTCTTCGACGCTGCTCTTGGGCACGTTGAACCGCGAGCTCTCTGGATCGCCGCGCCGCCTCTTCGGCGTCAACACGAACGGACGGCTCATCGCCGGAACGATCGCGAGCAACATCACTCGATCCAATCCGCAAATCATCAACGACGATATCCTGGTAAGTCCGGTTGGCGCTTTTCATCCAATCCCGCGCCCGGTTCATCATGTCGTCAATGCTCGGCAGACCACCGACAAGCGAAGGCCCACCCTGGCCTTGATCTCCTGACTGATCGCTCGGCCGCACCGGCGGGGGAACATTGCCGCGCGGAGCTACAGAACCCGTACCAGTCCCGCCCTTACGTGCGAGTTCCGGCACGACATAATCAAAGTAATCGCGCTGAGCCCGGTCAATCCAACCGGCCGCCCCGTTATCAGTCGTATCCGAACCTGCGCCGTCCGAACTGCCGCTGCCGCCTGCGGGGCTCTCGGAAGCCTGGCCATCTGTCTTCTCGCGCTTGGCAGGTTCGTCTTCTGTTGGCCCAAAGCGATCGAACTCCCGGCTCGCATCCCGCGCCAGACGTTCCGCTCGCGCGCGCACCTCAGCGACGCGTTCGGCTTCGGTTTGCTCATAAGCAACGATTTCGGACGTCGTACTTGTCTTCGGGATGGCAATGCGAACCTGCTGGCCAATCAGCCGTTGCGATTGCCCCGGCAAACCGATGGAGACTTCGACGCTATGATCCCCCGGCCCCAGCGGCGGACCAGAGATCGTCCATCGCCCATCAAGACCGACTTTCGCCTGCCGCACATCGGTCTTATCGACCAATAGCTCGACACTCTGGCCGGGCTCTCCAGTCCCTGAAAATTGAGATTGCCGTTCTGGCTTGATGACGATACGTGCGAACTTCGGAGGCCGGTTCAATCCAGGCGCCCTCGCAGCGTCACCATTGCGATCCTGCGCCGCCGCAGATCCTGCAACCGAAAATCCGATCAGACTTTGAGAATTCTTCTTCTGGCGGTCGACAACGCCGCCGAGATACATGGCGCGATTTCTCACACCAGCTTCGCTCACGCGCTCAGACGAGCGCTTGACGCCCATTCCGGCGGGCTGCCAGTCGGAGGCGTCCTGCATGAAGCCGGTGCCGGAAAAGACCACGCCACCGGCAACAACGGCGCAGGAGAGGAGCGTAAAGCTGATCAACCGCCCCATCATATCCAGCCGACTCCCACCCAGACGCCTATTGGAAACAGACGCCTCACTACCTAAATCTAAAACCAGCCTCACCGCACAAACGCTGCGTCATCCTACTGAAACCCGGCGCGCTTAATGTCGCCCGGCCCGACCGGCGATGCGAAACCTTCTGCCCCCCCTTTTCACCAAACTGGCTGGGACCGGCTTCGCAGTCGCAACCTTAACCATGAAACCGCGCCCAAACCAATGATTCTGCGACAAGAAACCCTTATCCCGGCGTTTTGGGTTAACCCGACCGCGAAAGGCCCAACTTGGTTCCTATTGTCCTTGAATTGAGGCAGTAGCCCACCGGAGGAGGAAATTCGGATATCCTGCAAAACCGATTGAACAGACAAAGAAAATTTGCCCCTCGCCGTCGTATTTCCGAGGCCAAAGGGCGCATTTGGAACACCCAATGACCGACAGAACAAAACTGAGCCCTGCAAAAAATCAGAAAAGGGCCAAAAAAATTGAAATCACACCGATCCCAGCCGTTTGCGTCTACTGCGGCTCCGGACACGGAACCAACACGATCTATGCCGACGCCGCCAGAACCCTTGGCACCGACCTGGCCAAATCGTCGCTGCGCCTCATTTACGGCGGCGGCGGAATGGGCCTCATGGGCGAAGTCGCACGCGCGACCATTGCCGCAGGCGGTGAAGTCACCGGAATTATCCCGGACTTCCTGTCCGAGCGCGAACATATGCTGCGCGACGTCGACAAGCTGATCGTCACCGGCGACATGCACGAACGCAAACGCTTGATGTTTGAAAATTCAGGCGCTTTCGTCGCCCTGCCCGGCGGCATCGGCACCTTGGAGGAGCTTGTCGAACAGCTGACCTGGTCGCAGCTTGGCCAACACAAAAAGCCAATCGTCCTCGCAAACATTGCCGGCTTCTGGGACCCGTTTCTGGAACTTCTCGGCCACATGCGCGACCAGGCCTTCATCCGAGCCGGCCTTGAGGTGAGCTTTACCGTGGTCCCGCACGCTGAAGACATCGTTCCAGCAATCATAGAGGCATGGAAAACTTCTGGGAAACCACCGGCCGATGCCGCAACATTGGCCAAGTTCTGAGCACCATAAGGCTTTCATGCTTCCTTTCATCGCTTATGAGCAGTTAGCCAAGTGTCTCAATCTCTCAACGCTGCCGAGCTCAAAGAGCACCGCCAACGCAATGTCATACATTCGATATTGCTGATTGGCGGTCTTGGACTCATCCTCATAACCGCATCGACGCTGGTTTGGGGCCTCAAGGGCATCGCCTTATCGCTGATCAGCATCGGCATCCTCATCCTGATGGCGCCGAGCATTCCACCCGCCGCCGTCATGCGCCTCTACCGCGCCCGCAAGCTTCCCCCAGGCGACGACCAGCTCAATCGGATCATGGATGAACTGACGGTGAGGGCAGGACTGCCCAAGCGGCCGGATCTCTACCTGATCCCCAGCGCCACCATGAACGCGTTCGCGACCGGCGGCCGGGAAAATGCAACGATTGCAATCACCGAAGGCCTGCTGCGCCGCCTGACGCTGCGCGAAATCGCTGGCGTTCTCGCGCACGAAACCAGCCACATTCTCAATAACGACCTGTGGTTGATGAACCTGGCCGATATCGTCACGCGTTTTGTCCAGTCGCTCTCTTATATCGCCTTGATCATGGCAGCCTTGAACCTCATCGGGCTGATGACGGGCGCCGAACCGATTTCCTGGTGGGCAATTCTGCTACTTTATTTCGCCCCGGCGATTTCAAGCTTGCTGCAGCTGGGTCTCTCACGCGCCCGCGAGTTCGACGCCGATTTGGAGGCGGCAACACTCACCGGCGACCCGCTGGGGCTAGCCTCTGCGCTGACCCGGCTCGATGAAAGTCAGGGTAACTTCTGGGAAGACCTCACTTATCCGGTCCCAACCCGCAAAATTCCTCACCCATCACTGCTGCGAACCCATCCGCCAACCAAAGAACGCATTGCAAGGCTACATGAGCTTTCAGGGCTTCAAAACGTGCGTCAGATCGTCGTCAACGAAGAGCCGATGGTTTCGATGCTGGGCTACGGCCCAATTGAAATGCGGCCGCGATACAGGTTCCCCGGAGTCTGGTTCTAATTCTAAGAATGTTCATTACCGATGAGGCTGCCATTTGATCGCCCCATTGCGCATTCACCACCCGTTCAGCCGAATTTAGGGATGTGTATCCGCGACAGACGGGCAGCAGCTTGAAGCATCACCGCGCTGCCAGTTTCGCGGAATTGGCGACGAGATAGAAATAGGGAGACTAACATGTCGATGAACTCAAAAATCACCCGTAACACCGTCATGACCGGCGTTCTGGCTGGCTTCGTGACAACCGCGTTCGCCGCTGCAGCTTTCGCCGCTCCGCTCACCGCGACGTCGGCCGCTGACAAGAACGCTGCGAACAGCCAGGTCATCAAAGTCCAGGCCGAAACCGCTGAGGCTCCAAAAGCTGAAGGCAAACCGGCTCCCCCCGCACACGGCCTCACCGGCAAGGCACGCGCTGAGTATCTCGAAAAGCGCCGCGCCAAGCTCGCTGAGCGTCTGAAGAAGCGCGAAGAGCGCCTCGCCAAGCGCGCCGAACGCCTCAAGAAGGCTGAAGAACGCAAAGCAGCCGCTGGCGAAAAGAAAGACGAAGAAACCAAGTAATTGGCTGATCGCCTGCTTTCAAACCCGGACCGGGCAACTGGTCCGGGTTTTTTCGTGCCTAGCGTGCAGAGGATTTCCAAAAGGCTGGATAGATCGGCCGACCCCGACCGCCCACCGGCAATCAAGCCTTGAAGACCCAAGCACAATTGCCCACAAACAGGCATTATCCCGCTCCGTCTGGCGAGGTTGGACTTGCGTCCCTTCTTCGCCTCGCGTATCAGCCCGCGCATGACCACAAACGCCGCAAGCGGAACGCCGGCTCCCAAAGCTGGAACACCTGCAGAAATCGATCAATTGGTGGCCGACCTGCGCCAGGGCAGCCGTCGCGCCATTGCGAGCGCAATCACAACGCTTGAAGCGCTGGCACCAACGGCTTCGGAACTCCTGAAAAAACTGCAGCCTTATCTAGGGCACGCGCTCATTATCGGCCTGACCGGACCGCCCGGCGCCGGCAAATCAACGCTTGTCAACGCTTTGATCCAGGAGTTGCGCCGCAATGATCGCTCGGTTGGCGTCATCGCCGTCGACCCTTCAAGCCCCGTCTCCGGCGGTGCGATATTGGGCGACCGTATCCGTATGACAGCCGCACTCGATGACGACGGCGTTTTCGTACGCTCATTGGCCAGTCGCGGATATCTGGGCGGTCTTTCACCCGCCGCCGTCCGCGTCATCGACGCTCTTGATGCAGCAAGCTTCGATATCATCCTTCTGGAAACGGTCGGTACCGGACAAAACGAAATCGACGTCGCCGAGGTCGCCGACATCCGCATCGTCGCGTCGGCTCCAGGTCTTGGCGACGACATCCAGGCCATGAAATCGGGCCTCTTGGAAATTGCCGACATCATGGTCGTCAACAAAGGCGATCGCGATGGAGCGGAACGGACCCTTCAGCAGCTCAAAGGCGCGCTTTCGATCCGTGCCGGACAAGTCGCCGATGTTCCAATCATCAAGACGACCGCCTTAAGCGGTGCCGGCGTTCCTGAACTCATTGCCGCGATCGACAAGCTGGCAGCTCCGATCCTCTCCTCAGATGCCACTGAGCGCCGCAGGAAACGAGCCCGCTATCTGATTGCACGCGCCGCCGCCGACCTCGTCGCCGAGCGGATAAAGACCGGCGGATCCGATCTCATTAACGCTCTAGCTGACGAAATTTTGACCGGCGAAGCGACACCCTCCGAGGCCGCCCACAAACTTCTAAAATGATGTGAACCATCCCCGCAAAGGTGCGTGATTACAGGGCCTTGTTTCCGCAACACCGCTCTCTGGCACACCGAAAGATCGAGCGCCCAGGGCCGATTTTTTTGGCGCCGAAACAGCGCGAAAATGCTACGCCGAACCTTGCAGAAGATCAGACAAACGTTTATGTAACGGGTGTCGATTTTGGCCGGACGATAGGGCCCCTACGCCTTTCGAAAACTGCTAGGCGCACGTTCAGAACCTACCCAAACTCGCGACTCTTGGCCTACGAGCGTACACGCAATGTACGCCTGAGCCTGTAAGCTAACGCATCGAAAAGGCATCTCATATGCAGAACGGTACTGTAAAATTCTACAACGAGCAGAAGGGTTATGGCTTCATCGCTCCAGATGGCGGCGCAAAGGACGTTTTCGTCCACGCAACCGCTCTTGAGCGCGCCGGAATCCGCGGTCTCGCAGAAGGCCAGAAAGTGGCTTTCGACACCGAGATTGACCGCCGCTCGGGCAAGTCAGCCGTCAACAACATCGAACTTCTCTGAAGATCGACCCCATCTGAACCGGCAAGCATTTGCTCTGCCGGTATTTTTGTATGATGGCGAAAGCCGCTCCTGAAAAAGGAGCGGCTTTTTTATCTGGCCGGAAAGGTCATCGAACGAACGTTCAGGGTTGCGGCATCTTCACCGAAATCACCAATCGTCATGCAACGTGCGCGTGTTCCTTGGCACCGTCTTTCATCAGCTTGTAGTTGATGGAATCAAGCAGCGCTTCAAAGCTGGCATCTATGATGTTTGGTGAAACGCCAACCGTTAGCCACCGCTCACCGGTATCCCGGTCAAGGCTTTCGACAAGCACGCGCGTGACCGCCTGCGTGCCGCCACCCGGCGTCAGGATACGCACCTTGTAGTCGACAAGCTCAACGTTCGCGATGTGGCTCTGGTAGCGCCCGAGATCCTTACGCAGCGCCGAGTCGAGCGCATTCACCGGACCATTCCCTTCAGCAACCGACCACAGCGGCTCAGGATCGCCGTTGACGAAAACTTTGACGGTCGCTTCCGACACCGTCACCAAATCACCCCGGGCGTTATGCCGCCGCTCCACCATCACACGGAAGGAATCGACCGAGAAATAGCGCGGCACTTCGCCGAGTTCCCGCCGCGCCAGCAACTCGAAGGAAGCATCCGCGGATTCATAGGCATAGCCTTCGGCTTCCCGCCGCTTGACCGCTTCCAGCATCTGCGGAATGCGCGGATCGTCCTTGCCAACATTGATCCCAAGCCGCTCAAGTTCGGCCTGGATGTTCGAACGCCCGCCCTGATCCGAAATCAGAACGCGCCGCTGATTGCCGACAGCTTCTGGCGAAACATGCTCGTAGGTCTCAGGCTCTTTCATGATCGCCGACGCGTGAATGCCTGCCTTCGTCGCAAACGCGCTTTCGCCGACGTAGGGCGCATGCCGGTAAGGCGAGTGGTTGACGACCTCATCGAGAACCCGCGACGCATGTGTCAGCATCCGCAACCGTTCCGGCGTCACGCGCGTCTCGAAGCGCTCGGCAAATTCGCTCTTCAAAAGCAAAGTCGGGATGATCGACGTCAGGTTGGCATTGCCGCAACGCTCACCCAACCCGTTGAGCGTGCCCTGCACCTGGCGGCATCCGGCACGAACGGCAACCAGCGTATTGGCGACAGCATTCTCGGTATCGTTGTGCGTGTGAATGCCAAGCCGGTCGCCCGGCACGGCCTCTTGCGCCGCATGCACAATCTTCTCGACCTCGTGCGGCAGCGTTCCACCGTTCGTGTCGCACAAAACGACCCAGCGTGCGCCGGCGTCATAGGCCGCCCGCAACACAGCCAGCGCATACTTCGGGTTGGCCTTGTAGCCGTCGAAGAAATGCTCAGCATCCAGCATCGCCTCGCGGCCTGACGCCACCACCGCCGCGATCGACTGGGCAATGCCCTCGAGGTTCTCTTCGTTGGAAATCCCAAGCGCCACACGCACATGGTAGTCCCACGATTTGGCAACCAGACACACCGCATCGGTATCCGACTGCAGCAACGCCTGGAACCCGGCGTCATTCTCGACCGACCGACCCGCCCGCTTGGTCATCCCAAACGCGGTGAACTTGGCACTGCTGAAGTTCGGCTTCTGAGCAAAAAAATCGCTGTCGGTCTGGTTGGCGCCGGGATATCCGCCTTCGACATAGTCGACACCCAGATCATCCAGCACCTGGGCAATGCGCTTCTTGTCGGCCAGCTTGAAATCGACACCCGTCGTCTGCGCACCGTCGCGCAACGTCGTATCGAACAAGTAAAGGCGTTCACGGGCCATCAAACAGTATCCTCGTCGGCTGGCATTCGAGAGTTCAACGCAATAGTGCAATCTGCATAGCGCAACTGCACCCCCACTTCGTTAATTCTCAGCCAGCTTCTTTGTCATCGTCGTATTCATCAGCCACTGGTCATCAAGCGGCACCGAGTTGCGGCTTTGAGCAACATAACCGCGCCCCTCAAAGAAGATCTGCGCCGCATCGCTCACGTCCGCACTTACCTCTTCGCTGCCGCGCGCCTTGGCCAACGTCTCAAGCGCATCAGCAATTGCCGTACCGACCCCCTGCCCAGCGAAATAAGGGTGAACGTAGAGCATGTCGACAACTCGGTTATCTTTTAATGAACCAAACCCCGCATATTCACCATCGATCTCGACGACAAGCGTGGTCGCCCCCGACAGCCGCTCGGCGAATTCCTGCGGATCAGCCGCCTTTGCCGCCCACGCAGCACGCTGATCTTCATCATAATCTTCCTGCGTCAGCTCTTCGATCGATTGCGCAAAAAGCTCCCTGAGGCCCAGGAGGTCCTTGGGAAGAAATGGTCGAAGCGGAACTTGGTTACTCATAAGACTTCTGAATTTTTTTGTTCGACGCCAACGACATTGTCACATCATCGGCAAGGATGAAGAGGAGAAGCGCCGGTAAGGGTAATTTTCTTTGATCACGGCCCGACCTGTCCGGCGTTGCAATACGCCAGGCCGGCATGACCACAAACCTACCTGGCGATTTCCCAGGTCGTCACGATTTCACCGGTCGCCTTGTCCTTGGTGTCTTTCAACTGCACGCCCATGCTGGCCAGTTCATCGCGGATCCTGTCAGCCTCGGCCCAATCCTTGTCTCCGCGCGCCTTCAGCCGGGCCGCGACCAGCTCGTCGACTTTGCCGGCATCGATTTCGATCTCCTCGCGGCCCGGATCAAGCTCTTCGCGCGTTTCACCGCCATAAAGGCCCATGAATTCCAGCGTTGCTTTGAGTTCGGAACGTTTCTCCGGATTCCGCTTGGCCGACTTCATCAAGCCGAAAATGATCGACATCGCACTTGGCGTATTGAGATCATCCGAAAGCGCCGCAACGACATCCGCATTGGGGTCACCGGCTGCGTCGCAACCATCAAGAAGCTCGGCGATTTCAAAAAGCGTCGAACGCGCCTGCGTTAACCGATCGGCCGTCCAGTCAATCGGTTGGCGGTAATGCGTCCCCAGCATCGCCCAGCGCACAACCCGGCCGTTCCACTGCGAATTGCCGAAGTCCTTGGTATCGAGCAGTTGGTGAATGGTGATGAAGTTGCCGAGCGACTTCGACATCTTCTCGCCTTCGACCTGCAAGAACCCATTATGCAGCCAGTAGCGCGCCATCATGTCGGTGCCGTGCCCGCAACGGCTCTGCGCGATCTCGTTCTCGTGGTGCGGGAACGTCAGATCGATCCCACCGCCATGAATATCGAAAACCTCGCCCAGATGCCGGGCCGCCATCGCCGAGCACTCGATATGCCAACCGGGCCGTCCATTGCCTTCAATACCGCAAGGTGAGGGCCAACCGGGTTCCCCCTCCTTCGACGGCTTCCACAAGACGAAATCCATCGGCCCTTTCTTATAAGGCGCGACATCGACGCGGGCTCCCGCTTCCATCTCTTCGACACTGCGGTTGGAAAGCTTACCGTAATCCGGCATGGATTCGACGCTGAACAGCACGTGCCCCTCAGCAACGTAGGCATGGCCTTTTTCGACGAGCTTCTCGCACAGCGCCCGCATCTCGGCGATGTGATCGGTCGCCCGCGGCTCAACCGTCGGCGGCAGCACGCCAAGCGCTTCGATATCGCGGTGGAATTGCTGAGCGGTCTTCTCGGTCAACGCGCGGATATCGATGCCTTCGTCGGCCGCCCGCTTGTTAATCTTATCGTCGACATCGGTAATGTTGCGCACGTAGGTCACGTGATCGGCGCCGTAGGTATATCGCAACAGCCGGAACAGCAGATCAAAGACGATCACCGGACGCGCGTTTCCGATGTGCGCATAGTCGTAAACCGTCGGTCCGCACACATACATCCGGACGTTATCCGGGTCGATCGGCTCGAACGGCTCTTTACGCCGGCTGAGGGTATTGTAGAGCGTCAGCGACATTGCAGCGGATGGCTCCTCGGCACTGTTGTCGGATCAAGTAAAAGTCAGCCATCGCACGACCGTTTTTCGATTGACGGGCGGGACCACGTGGCATCTGGCTGTCGATAAGGCTCCGTGTTATGCGGGCGAGGGACCGATGGCGTCAAGAAGCCCACAGGAATTCACACCTTCCCAATCCGGCCAACCCGGCATAACGCCATGATTGTGCTTCATTACCGCGATAGCCCGGATCAAATCGCGACCGTGGACCCCAGACCTTAGACCCCATGAGCCGCCTTGCATTTGCGTCATAAAATCGGTTCAACAGGACCTAATATGGACCAGAGCGCACAGGCGCCGGTGTTGTATTGACAGAGCAACGGATGAATAGCATCGGGAAATCTCGGACGTTTGGCTTGGCCCTCGTATTTGGGCTGCTCGCCGCTGTCGCGGTCGCCGGATCATCATTTGTTGTGGATCCCGCAGCCGCTCAGGGCTTCAAATGGCCTTGGGAAAGCGAAGACGAGCCACCACCACGGCGCCCGCCACCGCAGCCCGCGCCCGATCCTTACTACCAACAGCAGCCGCAAGCCCCCGGCCCCTATTACCAGCAGCAGGGCCCGCAGAACGACGGCTGGGGCGCGCGCAGCTCGATCTGCCTCGACCTGGAGCGCCGGTTGGTCCAGGAAACCGCCAACAGCGGCCAGCAGCGATCCAGGCTTCCGGATCTGGGTCAGAAGATTGCCGAGCTTCGCAAGTCCGTCGACGATGCCGAAACGCGGCTCGATCGCTCCGGCTGTTACGAGGAATTCTTGTTTTCCCGTTCGCTACGCCGCACGCCGCAGTGCTTGCGGATCGCCCGCCAGCGTGAACGCCAGCGCACGCAACTCTCGCGCCTCGAAGCCGAATACCAGCAGCTCAATTCGCAAAACAGCCAGTCCTACAAGGATGAGATCATCCGCGAACTGGCGCGGAACAACTGCGGCGCCTCTTATTCCCAGGAAGCCCGCCGCCGCGACAGGAACTCCTTCAGTCCGTTTTGGGAAGACCAGGAAGGCGGCTCGGGCGGTTACTCCAGCAACTACCGCGCCTTGCCGTTCGCAACCTATCGGACGCTGTGTGTCAGGCTTTGCGACGGCTACTATTTCCCGGTCAGCTTCTCAACCTTGCCGAGCCACTTCGAGAAAGACGCTCAGGTTTGCCAGTCCCGCTGTGCAGCCCCTTCGGCCCTGTATTTCCACCAGAACCCCGGGGCGGGCGTCGATCAGATGGTTTCGTTCTCGACCAACCAACCCTATACGAGCCTGAAAGAGGCCTTCCTCTACCGCAAGAAGTACATCGACGGCTGCTCGTGCAAACAGGCCGAGTACGTGCCGCAAACACCGGCAATCGGCGAACCTCCGCGGCCAAATCCGGCTCAACCGGCAGGCGACCGCGCCCAGGCCGAGCCGACGCTTTCGCCCTATCGCTAACGGCAAAGCGCCAGGCGCAACTGGATAACCCGCCTCAAAGGCCCCGCCCCGAATTCAACTGTTCGGCGCGCAAACGGCCGATTTCAGCTTTTAAACAACTGTCACAGAACTGTATTCCCGACGACAAAGGACTAGAATATCATTGCCGAAGCTGTAAGATCGCTTTCGGATCTTCAAGTCTATTTTGAATAAGTCGGGGCAGAACTTGAACTGCAGTGCGTGACCAGAGCAGGATTTGCGGTACCTGCTTGGGACGAGACCGCGCAAGAAAGCTGATGGAATACCCCAATGGCTGACAAGGTGGCCGATAAGGCATCGATAGCTGCGGCAATCAGAATCAGACCCATTCAACCCGACGACTTCAGCGATGTCAGGTACGTCCATGCTGCGGCATTCCGCAGCCAAGCCTATCCTTATTACACCCCAGAAGAACTCGACGCCTTTGAACAAATGGTGCGCTCGCCGGGCTACTTGGACCGGCTCATGGCGGACGCAATCCTAGGCGCCTGGTTCGACCACAAGCTGATCGCGACGGCGGCTTGGCATGCCTCCCGCTCCAACGCGCAGGTCGGGCGTATTTCCGCGCTTTATGTACAGCCCTTGTTCGCGCGCGTCGGCGTCGGCAGCCGCATGCTACAAGCTATCGAAACCGCCGCCAGCATTTCCAATTGCAGTTTGATGAGCGTACGTGCGCCTTTGAATTCCGAGAGCTTCTTCATGGCCAACGATTACGAGATATCGGGCCGAGGTACAGCTCCGATTGATCAGGCAAGCGGCCTCGACATCGTCTTCCTGCGCAAGCGATTGCCAGCCCGCAAACCATCCAGCCATTCGGTCTGCTACAATTGAGCCAGCGACGTACCTTCAACGGCTCAGACTAATCGGCCGCCATCGGAGCCAGCTCTTGGCAGGCTCGATCAACCCGACAAAAAACCGCTCAGGCCGACGGCGCACCCAGACGGCGCAAAACTTCCTGGCGACCGATCATTCCAAGCAGGGGCTTGAGCTCAGGCCCCTTGTCTCGACCGGTCAGCGCCAGTCGCAACGGATGAAAGAGCCCACGCCCCTTGGCACCCGTCCGCGCTTTGACGGCCTTCGTCCAAACATCCCAAGTCGACTCATCCCACGGCTCAGGTGGCAATTCCTCCGCGGCAGCAGCCAGGAACGCCGCGTCCTCGGCCGGAGCCAATTCAATTTCTTCTGACACAATACGCCACCACTCGGCAGCATCGCTCAAGCGTTCCAGGTTGCCGCGGACCGCCAACCAGAACTCTTCACCGCCCCCGACACCCATCGCTGTCAGGCGATCAGCAACATCCGAGTATTCGAGAATATGCAGAAGTTTGGCGTTCAGACCGGCAAGTTCGGCCGGATCGAACCGGGCCGGCGCCATCGAGATCTTGGCGGGATCAAAAAGCGCAGCCAATTCATCCATGCTGCGATAGGGCTCGATCGCATCGGATGTCCCGATCAGCGTCGCATGGCACGCGACCGCAAGCGCTTCCAGACCGCTCTCGCGCATGCCCGAAATCGACAAGTCGCCAAGCCGCTTTGAAAGAACCTTGCCATCGGCCCCAACGAGCAGGCTGTGGTGCCCGAACTGCGGAGCCGTCGCGCCAATGGCGTCAAACAGCGCGACCTGGACACCCGTATTGGTGACGTGGTCCTCGCCGCGCACGATGTGCGTAATCCCCATCTCCGCGTCATCGACAACGCTGCAGAAGGTATAAAGATAGCTGCCATCTGCGCGGATCAGAACGGGGTCGGACAGCGAACCAAGGTCGACCGTAACCTGCCCGCGGACCAAATCGTCCCACGTCACATGCGTCGGCTGCGGATTAAGGTCCTCACCGCTGTTCGGTAGCTTGAAGCGCCAATGCGGTGCACGCCCTTCCGCCTCCAACGCCTGCCGCTCGTCATCGGACATCTTGAGCCCGGCCCGGTCGTAGATCGGTGGTAGCCCACGCGCCATCTGACGCTTGCGGCGACGGTCCAACTCATCGGCCGTCTCATAGCAAGGATAAAGCAGGCCTTCGTCCTTGAGCTTCTGCGCCATCGCATCGTACCGCTCAAGGCGCGACGACTGCCGCACTTCCTCATCCCAGGTGAGCCCGAGCCAGCTCAGGTCTTCCCGGATCGCCTCGACGTAGGATTCTTTCGAGCGCTCGGTATCGGTATCGTCAAAGCGCAAAATAAACCGGCCCCCCTCCTTGCGGGCAAAGAGCCAGTTCAAAAGCGCCGTTCGGACGTTCCCGATATGGATGAGGCCGGTCGGGCTCGGAGCAAAGCGAACGATAGGTGCCATATTTGAAAGCTTGAGCTGTTGTTGATCGGGCGCGCCTTAAATCAGGTCCGCGAACGGAGTGGCAGGCGCTGCGTGCCGCCGAAGTGAAAACGAATGTCTTGCCGAAGCGATGCGTATTGAGCGACGGCTCGAACACGCGCCAAGCCGGGATCTGGTTGACGGTTGCGCATCCATTACTAGTGAACGCAGCGCAGAGCAACTCGCAATGAGGCATAACGGCCCGAGATCGCCTGATGAGGCCTCAAGCCGCTTGGCGCAGAAACCCGATAAGACGGTCGATCTCACGGCTATCGGTGCTGGCAAACTTCACGCGACGGCCCTGATGGGTAAAAACGGTAAGCTGCATCGAACGGATCTGGTTCAGGCCCATAAGTTCAGCCGCGCCCGACATCCCGAGAATGATGAGAAGAACGAAGCCGATCAGAACCCGCTCAAGCCAACCGAATTGCAATAAGCCGATCAGAAACACGCCGGCCGAGATCAACAGCACCGACGCATTGACCAAGAGCCCATCGTAATCCCTCTCGATAACTTCCTCGAGCTTATAAGAAACGATATCGTCAAGGCGCACGGCATGCGAGCCCAGGCGCAAGACATCACCAGCTTCGACGACACCGCCGTCGTGGCTGGATTGGCTATCGGCATCTGCGGACTCAAGCCACCACATGGGGCGGCTCTGCTCAAGAAAGTAGGGCTCACTCATAATGAGTGGATGGTGCCGCAAAAAGGTTCGTAAACACCTAATTCGCGACCGGTTTTTGGAATCCTATGTTCAAAATTCCAAACCGGATTGGCAAAACTTCAGCCTTGGTCGCCATCAGCCCTTGGCGGAACGAACTTCGGAATATTCGCGCCACTCGAGTCGACAGTTTCACCTGGCAAATGCGCATCTCGATAGCCGTTGGTAATCGGATAGCGGCGGTCACGGCCGAAATTGCGCGACGAAATCTTCACACCCGGAGCGGCCTGCCGGCGCTTATATTCCGAAATGTAAAGCAGCCGCTCGACCTTCTTAACGGTTTCGTAATCGTGCCCCCGCTGCAGGATTTCCGAAACCGGCATCTCCTTTTCAACGAGACACGCAAGAATATCATCAAGTACATCGTAAGGCGGCAGGCTGTCCTGGTCGGTCTGGTTCTCGCGCAACTCTGCCGTCGGCGCCTTGGTCAAAATCCGCTCAGGAATAACGACACCTTCAGGCCCAAGCCCGGAAGGTACGGTATGGGAGTTGCGCCATCGCGCGATCCGGTAGACCTCGGTTTTGTAAAGATCCTTGATCGGGTTGAAGCCGCCGTTCATGTCGCCATAGAGCGTCGCGTAGCCAACCGACATCTCCGACTTATTCCCAGTCGTCAGCAGCATCGAACCGAACTTATTCGACAGCGCCATCAGGATCGTCCCACGCGTCCGGCTTTGCAGGTTTTCCTCGCTGACATCGGCATCCAACCCGGCGAAAAGCTCCGACAGCGAAGCCCCGAACCCTTCGACCGCCGGTGCAATCGGCACGACGTCATAGCGAACGCCCAGCGCTTTCGCGCAGTCAGCGGCATCGCCGAGACTTTCCTCAGACGTGTAGCGGTAAGGCAGCATCACGCAGTGAACCCGCTCCGCGCCCAGCGCGTCGACGGCAAGCGCCGCAACGAGCCCTGAGTCGATCCCGCCCGACAGCCCCATGACGACGCTCGGAAATCGGTTTTTCTCGACGTAATCGCGCAAACCCAAAACGCAGGCTTCGTAGGCTGCCGCATCGTCCTCAGGCAGCAGTTCCCGCTCAGCCGTCGCGCAACGCCATCCGCTATCCCCACGTTCCCACTCGGTGACAACCAACGCCTCGCGCCAAGCCGGCATCTGAACGGCCATCTGGCAGTCTTCATTGAGGACGAACGACGCTCCGTCAAAAACCAATTCGTCCTGCCCGCCAATCTGGTTCACATAGATGAGCGGCATGTCGCTTTCGGTGACCCGCGCAACGGCGATGTTCATGCGCAAATCGGGCTTCGTCCAATCGAAAGGCGACCCGTTGGGAACGACCAGAATTTCAGCCCCACATTCGGCAAGGCATTCGACAACATCCTCCGACCAGATGTCTTCGCAGATCGGAACGCCAAGCCGGATGCCTCGAAAATTGATCGGCCCCGGCATCGGGCCAGAATCGAACACGCGCTTCTCGTCAAAGACGCCATAGTTCGGCAGCTCGACCTTGAAGCGCAACGCGGCAACCTCTCCGCCATCCAGAAGCGCCACGGCATTATAGACCTTGCCGTCCTCTTCCCAGACAGTCCCGATCAGCATGGCCGGCCCGGGCGTCTCGCCAGTCTCCTGCGCGAGTTTCAGAACCGCCTCGCGGCACGCCTGCCGAAACGACGGCTTCAAGACGAGATCTTCCGGCGGATATCCAGCTAGAAACAATTCGGGAAAGACGATCAGGTCCGCGCCAAGTCCCGCAGCATCGGTGCGCGCTTTAAGCGCCTTGGCAGCATTGCCATTAATGTCACCGACAGTCGGGTTGAGCTGCGCGATAGCAATTTTCATGAACGGCCGGACCTCAGGTTTTTAAGTTGCCGATCGCCTTCGCCCCGGCAAACCAGCATTATCCCTGATGGAGCCCGAACGGCAAGAGACCTGCCCCAAAGACCAAAGAGGCCAGACGACGCAGCCCGTTCTCAATCGGGCTCCCAGGCAAGAAGCTCTTCGGCATGCTCTTGCGATTGAACCTCATACGCCATCCCATCCCGAACGACGTAGGCCCATTCAAGATTTTGCGAGCACGCCAGATCCTCCGGCGTCACCGCTTCTAAGACGTCCGCAAAACCGGTCACGAAATCCCACATCATTTCGTACTGCTCGGCATCGGAAAATTGCGACCAGTCCTCCGGCAACAGCTTCCTGACATCGTTCTGAAAAACGATATCGCCGACGCGTTGCGGCAAGAGATACCCCATCGCAACCTGCTCGGCGATGGCATTGAGAAAACCAAGCTGCACGAGACCGGAGCAAATGAATTCATTGGGCGGTTGCAGGGCGCGACGGCGGCGCCCGCGAATAGCACTGCGCGTCCCCCAGATCCGCGCCTTGATGCCAAACAGGATCTCGCTCAGGAAGGCGAGCCCCAGGCGGAACACCATCGCGTAGGAGTAGGTCGATTCAATCGAATTCAGCATCCGCCCGCGCACCAGCTTCTGCGCGCGTTCATCAAACCACGTCCCCTTGAGACGGCGGATGCCGACAACCTGGTTCTTGTCGGTGAGATAGTGCGCGAGGTTCGTCAGGTCGACGCCCTTCGACGCGCTTTCGATAATGAAGGTGTTGTTGAAGCCCTGCTCCTGGTGCGGAACCAGGAACACCAGCGCCGCATGCGAAAACGATCCGCGCGTCGCCCATCGGATCAGCCACGATCTGAAGTCACGGTTCTTGCGGGTCAGGACGATGTCAGCGCGATTAAGATAAGGCCCGGTGAGAAATTCGCCGATCGGCTTTGGCCAGCCCTCGGCATTCTTCGTCGTTTCGAGCCCCTCCCATTGGTTTGGGAAAACGCTTTCCATCGTGCCTGCCGCTCCTGCTCTCCGCCCAACGATTCAAGAACGCATTTTCAAAGCCAACATCGCCCGCATCAAGGCCGCCCCAAGGAAATTGGAGGGCCTTGACGCTTGAGCAACTGAGCTGGACTAGGCGGAAGAAGCAGTGCCGTTCGACTTGGCCGCGCGTTCCTTCTTCATCAGTTCGGCAACCAGGAACGCCAATTCGAGCGACTGATCCGCATTGAGTCTAGGGTCGCAGTGCGTGTGATAGCGGTCAGACAGATCCGCATCCGAGATCTCCGTCGCGCCACCGGTACATTCGGTGACGTTGTCGCCGGTCATCTCGACGTGAATGCCGCCTGGATGCGTGCCTTCGGCGCGGTGCACGGCGAAGAAGTCTTCGACCTCGCTCAGGATGCGATCGAACGGACGCGTCTTGTAGCCGCTGTCCGACGTGATGGTGTTGCCGTGCATCGGATCGCAAGCCCAAACGACTTTGCGCCCTTCGCGCTCAACAGCCTTGATCAGCTTCGGCAGATGATCGCCAACCTTGCCGGCACCGAAGCGGGCAATCAAAGTCAGGCGGCCCGGCTCGTTTTCCGGGTTGATGAGATCGATGAGTTGTACGAGCTCTTCTGGATCGAGGCTCGGACCGCATTTCAAACCGATCGGGTTCTTGATCCCGCGAACGAATTCGATATGCGCATGATCGGGCTGCCGCGTACGGTCGCCGACCCACACCATATGCCCCGACGTCGCATACCAATCACCCGTCGTCGAATCTTTGCGCGTCAACGCCTGCTCATAGCCGAGCAACAACGCTTCATGGCTGGTGAAGAAGTTGGTCTGGCGCAGCTGCGGCGTGTTCTCACTGGTGATCCCGATCGAGCGCATGAAGGCGAGTGACTCGGTAATCCGGTTGGCCAGTTCCTCATACCGATGCCCGCGCGGGGAATCCTGCACGAAGCTCATGTTCCACTGATGCACGCGCTCAAGATCGGCATAACCGCCATGAACGAAGGCGCGCACAAGATTGGCCGTTGCCGCCGCCTGACGATACCCTTCAAGCATGCGCTTGGGATCGGGAATGCGTGCTTCTTCGGTGAACTCCATTCCGTTGATGATGTCACCGCGATAGCTTGGCAGCTCGACGCCGTTGATCGTCTCGGTCGGCTTGGAACGCGGCTTGGCAAACTGCCCAGCTAGGCGCCCGACCTTCACGACAGGAGTGCCGCCCGCATAGGTGAGAACAACCGCCATCTGCAGGAAAACGCGCAGGAAGTCACGGATATGGTCCGGACCATGTTCCGCGAAGCTTTCAGCGCAGTCCCCGCCTTGCAGGAGGAAGCGCTTGCCTTCGGCAACATCAGCCAGCCGCGTCTTGAGATCGCGAGCCTCGCCGGCAAACAAAAGCGGCGGGAAACTCGCAAGCTTGGCCTCTACGTCCCGCAATTCAGCCTGATTGGGATATTCTGGAACCTGCTTGATTGGCAAAGCAGTCCAGCTATCGGGCGACCAGGCGGCACTTCTCGCCGACATTTATAAACTCCTCGTTCTTAAGAGAGATGCGCTTCGGGGAAAATCCCAAGCACACCCACCGGCGCAACAGCAATCCGAAAAAGTCCAAACACCGGCCGCCTGAACTTCATCCAGACAGGCGAACCTTTCAAGAGGACTTCAAGCACGTGCTATCCGCAGGAAATGTAATTCGCAAGCCTTATAGGCCAACGAAGGCCGTAAGGCCAAGGGGCGACGGCATTCGCGGCGGCAATCTCCGGCCTGACAGGCTCGGCCGTTATTTCGGACGGTGAAGTTCGGCTTCGATACTAATGCCGATTTCGTCCGAAATCAGCGGGATTCCGCGTGTAATGCCCCATTCGGACCGCAAAATCTGCGTTTTCGCAGAAAAACCGGCCGCCGTAACGGCTTGGTAAACGGGATTGATCTCGGCCAGCGGGTGATCGCCCAGAAAATTCCAGACAACCGCCATCGTCACCGGCTTGGTTATCCCGTTAATGGTCAGATCACCGGTCACATTGGCCGTCTTCGCGCTTGTCAGGGCAACCGATGTGCTGCGGAACGTGATCTCCGGATACTGAGGAACATTGAGATAATCGCTGGTCTCGGTCAGCACCCGATCAAGGGCCGGAACCCCGGTCCAGAGGCTGGCAGCCTTGATAGTCACCTCGAGCTGCGCGGCCTCAGGCAAATTCGGATCAAAGTTGAGCCGCCCGATCACGTCGCGGAATTGTCCCGATTGCCGCGACATCCCCAGGTGATCCCAACTGAACCGAACCTGCGTATGGTCGCGATCGAGCACGAATGCGCCCTGTGCCGCTGCGCCTTGGGCGCTGAAGATAGAAACCAGCGTTCCCATGAGGACAGCCGCAACCATCCCAAACCGGCGTAGACGCATTTTAACAAACATTCCGATCTCTCATGAGAATGGCAAGCCGCAGTTGATTGGAGGCGCAGCCGATCAAAGACCCGCCGACATCCCGCCATCGACGGCCAGTTCGGCTCCGGTCACGAATCCTGAGTCATCGCTGGCAAAGAACAACGCAGCTGCAGCCACATCTTCGCAGGTCCCAAATCGCTTCATCGGCGTCTGATCGATCAGCGCCTTGTTGACCATCGGGTTGCGAAGCACGCGTTCTGTCAGCGCCGTCTCGATAAATCCAGGCGCCAGCGCATTCACGCGGATCCCGAACGGCGCGTATTCAACCGCCAACGCACGGGTTAACGCCGAAACAGCACCCTTGGTTGCCGAATAGCCCGCAAGCTGCCGCAAACCGCGATGCCCCATGATCGACGCCACGTTGATCAGCGACCCATTTCCGGAAGCCTTCAGCAGATTGAACCCGTCACGCGCAATGCGCACGACGCCATCAAGGTTTACTTCGCGGATCTTCACCCAGTCCGCATCGCTCAAATGACGGAAGTCTTCGCGAACGTTAAGCCCGGCATTGTTAATCAGCACATCGACCCGCCCCGGACCGGCTTCGATCGTCCGAAAGAGCGCCGTGACGTCCTGTCCCTTGGAAACGTCCACCGCCATCGCCATGACGGATAACCCTTCCCCACGCAACCGCGCAGCAGCAGCCTCGGCACCCTCGCCGTCGATATCGGCCAGATAGACCTGCGCACCTTCGCGGGCGAACAAATCGCCCATCGCGCCACCGATGCCTTTGGCACCGCCGGTTACAACGGCAACCTTGTTTTCAAGACGTTTTGACTGGCTCAACCCTAACCTCCGATCACTTGCACCGCGGTGCGCGGCCCAAAATAGGCAACCAGCAGCGATCACGCTAGGAAGACCGACTTCCTGGTTAAAACAAGAAGTTAGCCCGCGGCTTGCCGTCGCGTTTCGGTCTTGTTGCGCATCGTCACCAGTTCTTCGGCGGCCGAAGGATGCAGTGCCATGGTGCGGTCGAAATCAGCTTTCGTTGCCCCCATGCGCATCGCGATAGCCGCCATCTGCGCGATCTCGGCGGCATCGTCTCCAACGATATGGCAGCCGACGACCTTGTCGGTTTCGCCATCGACCAGGAGCTTCATAAGCATGCGCTCTTCGCGCCCCGACAGCGTCGCCCGCATCGGCCGGAACGTCGACTTGTAGATATCGAGCACCTTGCAACTCTCGATCGCCTCATGCTCCGCAAGGCCGACCGTCCCCAGCTCCGGCGTCGAAAAGACTGCCGTTGGAATGAGCGCATGATCGATCTGCCAGGGTTTGTCGCCAAACTGCGTATCGGCAAACGCGTGGCCTTCACGGATCGCCACCGGCGTCAGATTGAACCGGTCGCAGACATCGCCAACCGCGAAGATGTTGTCGACGTTGGTGCGGCTGTCGCCATCAACGACGATATGCCCGTTCCAGCCCTGCTTGACGCCCAACGCCTCAAGCCCCAGCCCTTTGACGTTCGGCGTCCGCCCAATCGCCATCATGATCTCGTCGGCTTCGATGTGCCCGCCTTGATCGAGATGACCGATAAGCCCGCGGTCGGTCTTTTCGATTTTGGAAAACACCTGACCCAGGACAATCCGCACGCCACGCTTCTGGGCGGCCTCCATCACCGCATCGCGCAAGTCCTCGTCAAAGCCGCGCAGGATCTTCTCGCCGCGATAGACAAGCGTCGTCTCCGCACCAAGTCCGGCAAAGATGCAGGCAAACTCAAGCGCGATATACCCGCCACCGGCAATCGCGATCCGATCCGGCATCCGTTCCAGATGGAAAACTTCGTTCGACGTGATGGTATGTTCCTGGCCTTCAAGATCAGGATCGACGTTCGGCTCGCCGCCTGTCGCAATCAAGATCTTGTCCGCCGTGACCGTCTTGCCCGAGGCCAGCTTGATCGTGTTCCGGTCTTGCAAGACCGCGCGCTCTTCGAAGATGTTGACGCCAGCACTTTCGAGCCCCTTGCGATAGAGCCCTTCAAGACGATTGATCTCTTTGTCCTTGGCGGCAATCAGCGTCGGCCAATCAAACGATGGCTCCTCAACGCTCCAGCCAAACCCGCGGGCATCTTCGAAGGCTTCGCTATACCGGGAGGCATAAACCAAGAGCTTTTTCGGCACGCACCCGCGAATGACGCAAGTCCCGCCGAACCGGTATTCTTCGGCGATCGCAACTTTGGCGCCATAACCCGCCGCGATACGTGCAGCGCGCACGCCGCCAGATCCCCCACCGATGACAAAGAGATCGAAGTCAAAACTCGCCATAGTCCAACCTAACCGGTTTCAATGCTGTTCGTGTAAATCGACGGGCTCGCCAGACACCAAATGGTCGACGCCAAACGGTCGAGCCAAACATGCTCGCAAATATCAGGCCATATCCTCGTCGTCGTCTTTTTGCGCTTCAATGATCTGCAAGCCGTCCTCACCACCGATAATGGCGATATCGCACAGATCGATAAAGAGCCCGCATTCGACGACACCGGGAATAAAACGGTAAGAATCTTCCAGCTCTTCCGGATCAGGGATCCGGCCAAAATCGCAATCGAGAATGTAGTTGCCGTTATCTGTCACGAACGGTTTGCCATCGCTTGTCGAACGCAGCGAAATTTCGCCTTCGCAACCTGCATCCGATGACAAGACTTCGATCATTTCGCGCGTTGCGCCAAGACCGAACGGCACGACTTCGATCGGCAGCTTGAAGGCGCCGAGCTGTTCGACGAGTTTGCTTTCGTCAGCCATGATCACGACCCTGTCTGACGCCATCGCGACGATCTTCTCGCGCAGCAGCGCACCGCCGCCGCCTTTGATGAGCCGCAAGTCGCCGTCGACTTCATCAGCGCCATCGAACGTGACATCGAGCTCGGTGACTTCATCGAGCGTCGTCAGAGGAATGCCGCACTGCTCCGCGAGCTTGCGCGTTGCATCCGAAGTCGGAACGCCTGAAACCGACAGCCCGGCTTTCACCCGTTCGCCCAAAAGCTTGACAAAATAGGCAGCTGTCGACCCCGTTCCCAAGCCAAGCCGCATTCCCGGCTCAACCATCTCGACGGCGCGCATAGCAGCACTTTTCTTTTGATCGTCAGCCGACATTTCATGTCCTCACCAAATAGCGATCGCTTCAAGCCCACCAAAGAAATGGGAAAGCAAGATCAATCGCGGGGCTCGCTCAAATGAACCAGCCCCGCCAAACCATGCCTTTAGCCTATACGCGCGAATGAGGCGACGATCAAAGTCCGCCCATCAGCACATATTTCTGCTCGACGAACTCCTCGATCCCATGATGTGAGCCTTCGCGGCCGAGACCCGACTGCTTGATCCCGCCAAATGGCGCCAATTCGGTCGACATGACGCCTTCATTGACGCCAACCATCCCGAATTCAAGCGCTTCGGCAACCCGCCACACGCGCCCGATATCGCGGGCGAAAAAGTAGGAGGCGAGCCCGAATGGCGTATCGTTGGCCTGCGCGATCACGTCAGCCTCGTCTTCGAACCGGAACAATGGTGCAACCGGCCCGAACGTTTCTTCCCGCGCGACCAACATATCTTTGGTGACATTCGTCAGAACGGTCGGGCTGTAGAACGTCCCGCCAAGCGAATGCGGCTGCCCGCCCGTCAGAACCTTCGCGCCCTTATCGACCGCATCGCGGACATGCGCTTCGACCTTGGCAAGCCCATCCTTGTTGATGAGCGGCCCGAGCGTCACGCCTTCTTCGCGACCCGGACCGACTTTCAGGCCTTCACTCGCCTTGGCAAGGCGCGATGCGAATTCATCGTAGACGCCGGCTTGCACATAAATACGGTTGGCGCAGACACACGTCTGACCGGCATTACGGTATTTGGAGGCCATCGCTCCAGCCACCGCCTTATCGAGATCGGCATCGTCGAAAACGATGAACGGCGCATTGCCGCCAAGCTCAAGCGATACCTTTTTGATCGTGTCGGACGCCTGCCGCATGAGGATCCGCCCAACTTCCGTCGAGCCGGTGAACGTCACCACCCGGACGAGTTCGTTGGTCGAAAGTTCCTCTCCAACCGGAACCGGATCTTCAGTCGTAACAACGTTGAGAACGCCGGGCGGCACACCGGCTTCTTCAGCCAGCGCCGCCAACGCAAGAGCCGACAGCGGCGTATCTTCCGCAGGCTTCACAACAGCGGTACATCCGACCGCCAACGCCGGCGTGACCTTCCGCGTAATCATCGCATTCGGGAAATTCCACGGCGTGATGGCTGTGACGACACCGACCGGCTGTTTCAGGACAACAATCCGCGCGTCAGCCTTGAAGCTTGGCAGCGTCTCGCCATAAACGCGTTTGGCCTGTTCGGCATAGAACTCGACAAACCCCGCGCCATAGGTGATCTCGCCGCGCGCTTCTGCCAGCGGCTTTCCCTGCTCGCAGCTCAACAACACCGCGAGTTCCTCGGAATTCTCGATAATGAGATCATACCAGCGCCGCAGGATGGTGGCGCGCTCTTTAGCCGTTCGTTTGGACCACTCGCCGAACGCCCGGTGCGCAACGGCAATCGCCTGCTCGGCGTCTTTGCGGCCCATGTTCGGAACCTTGCCGATGACCTCGCCCGTCGCCTTGTCAGTCACCGGCGTTTCCGGCGTCCCGACCCATTCGCCGCCGATAAAGGCTTTGTCCTTTAAAAGCCGTCCAAAACTCGTACCCATGGGTCCTGCTCCTTTCCGCCAGACTTGCGCGGTTCTTTAGGCTCGCGCACCGGCATCACCCAAACTTATATATATTTGCTCTTGCAGCTTGTGTAAGGCGCAGCCAGCTGCCATTCAAGCGCAGGTAGCGAAAGTTCGACATCACAGGTTCGACAAGGGGCGTTATGCAGGATGTGACAATCGTCTTCGATCTCGACGGTACGCTCGTCGATACAGCCCCCGATCTCGTCGATGCGACCAACCATGCGCTTGCAAGCTTGCATCTGGGGCCAATCGAAGAAAGCGAGCTACGCCGCTGGATCAGTTTCGGCGCCCGCCGGATGATCGTCCAGGCTCTGCAACTGCACAAACGCGAGCAAAACGACGCCGAGATTGACGCCCTCCATGAGAACTTCCTGGAGTATTACGAAGCCAATATCGCAAAACGTAGCGCGCCTTATCCAGGAGTTCTTAAGGCTATAGGCGACTTGAAAGGACGCGGAGCAAAACTGGCGATCTGCACCAACAAGCGCGAAAATCTGGCCCGCCAGCTCATGGGCGAATTGGAATTGGCCCACCATTTCGCTGCCATCGCCGGCCGCGACACCTTTCCCGTCCATAAACCCGACCCAGAGCACCTTTGGGGCGCCATCCGCCTGGCCAACGGTGACAAGAACCGTGCAGTCATGATCGGCGACAGCGCCACCGACACCTCGACCGCCAAAATCGCCGGAATTCCCTGTATCGCCGTCTCATTCGGATATACCGCAATCCCCGCCGATGAACTGGGCGCCGACACCGTCATTGGCCATTATGACAGCCTGTTGAACGCCCTGGATGGGCTTGGTTTCTCCTAAGAGCTTGTTGCAATCCGCAAAGCTTGGCCGAACAACAGCCATATTCGCCAAGCAATGATCCGCGCACGCAACCAAGGCCGGCGCAGAGACGGCCAGCCGATTAATACGGAGCTGCAACATGCTGAAACGCCTACTAGTCACCGCCGCAATGACCTTTGCCGCCACCGGCGCAACTCTCGCGGACGAGACGCCGAAAGATCTGAAGTCCTGTATGGACAACGTCTTCAGTCACGCCCAGGCTGCCCAATCCAACAGGCTCACCGATTCAAAGCTCGAAGAGATCGAAGGCATGCTGACCAAAATGGAAGAACAGTGCATGAAGAAGAATTTCAGCGCTGCCGCCAAGACGGGTGGCCAGATCTCAAGCGCCATCAAGGGCTGATGCACTGGACACGCTCATTCGTGTCCGATTTTGTTTCCTGCACTTTGACATCGCGGACTTCCGCAGCATAAAGGAGCGGCTTATGACAGCTGCTCTTTTTGGTTTGCACGGACATGACAAACGCGACCGCCCCCGAACTGACATCGCTCGATAAATACGACGACCTCGGTTTCGCGACGGCACCGGGCCCGGCCGTCCTGCTGGCCGTCAGCGGCGAACCGCCAGCCGAAATCCTTCCCGCCGCTCAGGACGCGATCCGCAAAGTCCGCAACCTGTCTGATGCGCCAGCCTGCATCCGCGACTTGACGCTCCTGGAACTCGATTACGCTTTCACAAACCTGAGCTACTTCGTCAGCCGGGTCGGCGACTATCGCGCAAAACCGATGACGTTGCAGGACTGGGCAGCACGCCCCCGCAGCCCCAAGACGTTTTATGCGATCGAGGTCTTTGGCGAAGACGCGCCAGCAACACCCGATGCGGAAGGCGAAGTCATTGCTGTGCTCGCCGATCATGCAATCTGCGCCCAGTCTCGCGAACCGGTCGAACTGAAGAACTACCCGCGCGCGCAACACCGGATCGGTCAGGTCTTCGCCGTCTCAAAGATGTCGGATGTCCGCTGGTCAGCCTGAACGCCTACCGACCATCATCTCTCGCTTCCCCGCATGTCCGGGTCGCTTGGTAATCTCAAATCCCGCCGCTTGCAGATTGCGCCGAACCCAACCCGCCGCCGTATAAGTCGCGAACGTACCCCCGGCGACCGTATGATCGAAAACCGCCTGCATCAGATCCGCTTCCCACATGTCGGGGTTCTTGGCCGGCGAAAATCCATCGAGATACCAGGCATCGGCCGCACCAACCCAGTTGGAAAGCCCCTCAAGCGCGTCGCCAACCACGATCTGCAAACGGGTCTGATAGTCGAGCTGCCAGACCTGGCCCAGCGCCCCCGCAACCTGCCACCGCTCAACGAGCGCATCGCAAAGCGGCGCGAGTTCGGGCCAGACCGATATCGCCCGCGTGATCTCATCGCCCTGCAATGGAAATTTCTCAAACGAGGTGAAGAGGAGCACCTGACCCGGTTCTCGGCATTCATTCCAAGCCCGCCAGGTTTCAAGAAAATTGAGCCCCGTGCCGAAACCAAGTTCGCCGACCGAGAACGTCGCGGCACCAGCCCAGCGCCCGGGCAGACCATTGCCATCGAGGAACACATAAGTCGTCTCCGCGCGCCCATCGTTGCGCGAATAAAACGGGTCGTCGAATATCCTCGATTGAGGAACGCCCTCTTGGCTCCAGTCCAACGCGTGGTATTTCGGATCAGACAAATCTGCTCTCTTCAGCAAGCTTCAATGTAAATGACCGATACGAAAACTCTGCCCCAAACGCCAGCCACCCAATCGCCAGACGTTCTGATAGTCGGCGGCGGGATCGTCGGGCTTTGGTGCGCCGCGCGCGCCAGCGACTTGGGACTGAAGACCTTTCTCGTCGAAAAAGGCCGTCTTGGCCAAGGCGCCAGCGGCGGATTCCTCGGTGCATTAATGCCGCATCAGCCGGTGAGCTGGACGAGCGAAAAGCAGTATCAACTGGAAGCCCTGCTGGCGCTCGAAAGCGAAGTCGCAGCTCTCCAAGACTTGACCGGCATCGATTGCGGCTACTTGCGCTGCGGCCGGATCATCCCAACGCAAACTGAAAAAAAGCGCGCCGAGCGGATCGAATGGCGCGAGGCCGCAAAACAAAACTGGCCGGCCGTCTCGCCCAACGGCTTGCCGCTCGCCTGGAACCTCAGCGAAACGCCACCTGCTGGCGATTGGCTTTACCCCGAACACGCCCCTCTCGGTTTCGAACACGATACGCTGGCGGCCCGTGTTGCGCCCAGAAAGCTCGTTGCCGCCCTGCACGCAAAAATCAAAGAAAAAGTCGAAATCCGCGAAGCAACCGAAGTCGTCTCACTTGGTGACGGCTCGCGCGTGACCCTCGATGACGGCACCGACCTCTTTCCCGGCAAGACAATCGTCTCCGCCGGCTGGGGATCGTTCCTGCTTGTTGCCAACATCGCGAAAACGACTCTCGGCCGCGGCGTCAAAGGTCAAGCCGCGCTCTTGAAACCAATCCGCCCCTTCGACCCCAACGCGCCGATCATCTACTTCGGCGGCCTCTATATCATTGCCCACGAAAACGGATTAATCGCTGTCGGTTCAACATCGGAGAATAAATTCGATTCACCGTCCGACACAGATCATCGGCTCGACGATCTCGTCACCCGCGCCAAAAAACTTTGCCCGGCATTGGAAGGTGCAGAAGTCATCGAGCGATGGGCCGGCGTCCGCCCCAACGCCGTCGGTCGTCACCCGATGATCGGCCCACTCCCGCAAGCCCCAAACATCATCATGGCGACCGGCGGTTTCAAAATCTCGTTCGGCATCGCCCACAAGATGGCAAGCGATGCGCTAACCTTTGCAACCGGCGGCAAGCCTCAAATGCCTGAGATGTTCGAACTCGACTATCACTTCGCGCGCGCCAAGTGAGGATGTCCAACCGGGCCGCTCAGTGCCTCAACTGCTAGACTCTAGACCCTGCGGGATTTCGGAAGAAAATAGCCAAATGCCAGAAAAACGATGCCGCCTAAGGCAATGTAGAGGGGCATCACGTATGCGTCCGCGGCACGTTGCTCACCAAGTTTTCTCATCTTTTCATATGAAATGAGTTCCTGACCATCTACTTGCAGCACGTAGATGTAATTCGTTTTTGACACTTTGGCAGTCACGGGTTTACCGACGTATGGAGCGTATTTTTCCGTGCTCACCAGGCCTACATGAGGCAAAAGCCTGTGAACGACTCCATCGGAAGTCTGAACAAGAACCTTGTAGGACTTGATCGTAACACCTTTGACCTTGATCGGCTCCATCGGCACAGCAACCAATGTGCCCGTCAACACCTTGAGATCTTTCTCCTCGGTGATTGTATTTGACCATTCGAGGAGTGCCATCAGAGCCCCAACGATTATGGCCGCTCCACCAATTTGAAGCACTTTTTTCCGAAACCAAGCGAACATCAATAAGCCCCTCTAGAAAATTTCCAGCGTTTGCTTACTGAAAGTCCGGCCTCATCACAATGGCTGCGCAGTCACACTGCTTCCGTCATAAAACCGCTCCCATCAAAGCGGAATGTTGTCGTGCTTCTTCCAGGGGTTTTCGAGCGTCTTATGGCGCAGCATGTTGAACGCCCGGCAGACACGCTTGCGTGTCGTCCGCGGCAGGATCACCTCGTCGATGTAACCGCGCTCGGCAGCCACAAACGGGTTCGCAAACCGCGTCTCATAATCCTTGATACGGCCCGCAATTTTTTCAGGATCACCCAGCTCCGAACGGTAGATGATCTCGACCGCGCCTTTGGCCCCCATCACCGCGATTTCCGCACTCGGCCACGCGTAGTTGACGTCGCCGCGAATGTGCTTGGAGCTCATCACGTCATATGCGCCGCCATAGGCCTTCCGCGTAATGACGGTGACCTTCGGAACCGTCGCCTCGGCGTAAGCAAACAGAAGCTTGGCACCATGCTTGATGAGCCCACCATATTCCTGCGCCGTGCCCGGCAGGAAGCCCGGAACATCAACCAGCGTCAGGATCGGAATTTCGAAGCAGTCGCAGAACCGCACGAAGCGCGCAGCCTTGCGCGACGCATCTGAATCGAGAACGCCGGCAAGAACCATCGGCTGGTTGGCGATGATGCCGACGGTATGACCTTCCATGCGCGCGAAGCCCGTCAGGATGTTCTTGGCAAACGCATCCTGGATTTCGAAGAAGTCGCCCTCGTCGACGATCTTCGCGATGAGCTCGTGCATGTTGTAGGGCGTGTTCGGGTTGTCCGGCACCAGCGTGTCGAGCGACTGCTCGATGCGTTCGGCTGAATCCATCGTCGGCAGAACGGGAACCCCATCCGTGTTGTTGGACGGCAGGAAGTCCATCATCCGCCGGATCTGCAACAACGCTTCAACGTCGTTGTCATAGGCGCGGTCCGCGACCGACGATTTCGACGTATGAACTTTCGCGCCACCCAGCTCTTCGGCCGTCACCGTTTCGTTCGTCACCGTCTTCACGACATCCGGCCCCGTCACGAACATGTAGCTCGTATCGCGCACCATGAAGATGAAGTCGGTCATCGCCGGCGAATAGACGTCGCCACCCGCGCACGGACCCATGATGACGGAAATCTGCGGGATCACACCCGAAGACAGAACGTTGCGCTGGAACACTTCGCCGTAGCCACCGAGTGCATCGACGCCTTCCTGAATGCGCGCACCACCGGCGTCGAAAAGACCGATGATCGGCGCGCGATTTTTCAGCGCCATATCCTGGATCTTGGTGATCTTCCTGGCGTGCGTCTCCGACAGCGACCCGCCGAAAACCGTAAAGTCCTTCGCGAACAGATAGACGATCCGGCCGTTGATCGTACCCCAGCCGGTCACGACACCATCACCGGAGATCTTGGTCTTCTCCATGCCGAATTCGACGCAGCGATGCTCGATGAACATGTCGAATTCTTCAAACGAACCGTCATCGAGCAACAAATCGATGCGCTCGCGCGCGGTCAGCTTGCCCCGGTTATGCTGTGCCTCGATCCGCTTTTCACCCCCGCCAAGTCGAGCATTCGCGCGGCGCTTCTCAAGTTCCTCGATCACAGCTTTCATGTGCGTCCCTGTCGTTCTTCAATTGTCTGGACTTTGCCGCCGGAAATGGCGGTTAGGAAAGGAGATCCGGTGATAGCACGCCGTCGGCTCTTCGCAAACGCAACATTGGGCCATCAGCCAGCCAGCCTGCCCAAACAGGGCTAACCGCCACTCAGGACCAGCAGTATTTTGCTTAGGATTGGCGGCGCTCAGATAACAAGTCCGCCGTATTCACAATGCGCGACCAAATAACGCTCAAGAGAAATTCGACCCAAAAGACAAGCACCGCAAAGTATCTGAACCAACAGTCTGCAGTAAAACCCCATACAATCCTTCGGAAAATCAAGAACCTGATACCGGCATTCGGGGACTTAGTTCCACGCCCCTTGCCGGCAAGTCATGACGCGCACCACTCCAGCACAATGCGCGTATCCACCCGGCTGCTCCTGCCAGAGCCCAATATCCTCAGCCTCCCCCAAACGGGGGAAGCCCCGCAATTTTCGCGATGCTAGCTTCAGTTAAACGGCAAACAATATCGATTGCGATGTGCGATCCGGAGGCCTGCCGTTCGTTTGAATACTGCGATTTTTTCCATTTCTTCCAAGGTCCAGCGGGGGAAGAAGACATGACCGATTTCCCATCGAGTAACGAAACCCTGGCGACAGCCACAAACCTCGGCTTTATTTCTCGCTACAACACAGGCGGAAGCGTCAACGCGATCCGCAACGACAGCATCAACACGCCACCCCCATCCAGCACCGACAAGTACGACTATTTCACCTTTCGCCACACGACAGGACTGACCCACGTCTACATCACGGTGACTTTGGGAAGCTCCGGCAGCTCAACGTATACACAAGCATTAAACTTGGATCTTTTGAACGGCTTCAGATCCACCCCTGGCGTACAAATTTACGATTACGGTGGGATTTCACCGCCCGTGAACGGCAATCCGTCCAGTCAGTTCAATACGACAACCAAGACATTCGTTTTCAAAATCGATCCCAATTCGACTCAAAGCACTTTCGTAATAACTGGACTGCACGGTGAAGGCCCCAACCTGACCTACACTGACTTAGATTATTCCCTGAAAGTCCACGTCCGCCGAGAGATCGATCTGCGCGAAAAGACGTTGGGAACAAACGCCTCCGAGGCCATCAACGGCACAAACCGCGACGACTATATTATCGCGCGCGGTGGCAATGACGTGGTTCACGGTTTACGCCGCAACGACGACATTCGCGGCGACAATGGCAACGATCGGCTCTACGGCGATCACGGCCATGACCGTTTGAACGGCGGCAACGGTAACGACATCATGTACGGCGGCGACCATAACGACACGATTCTCGGAGGACGAGGCAACGATCGCGGCTACGGCCAAAACGGAAATGATTTCATACGCGGCGGGACGGGAAGAGATCTTCTCAGCGGCGCGAACGGCAATGACCGGATATACGGCGACGCCGATAATGATCGGATCCTTGGCGGGTCTGGAAGCGACCTACTTCGTGGCGGAACGGGCAACGACCTCATTCGAGGCGGCACCGACAACGACCGCATTTTTGGTGACGCCGGCGTCGATCGTATTTTCGGCGATGCCGGCCACGATATCATTTACGGCGGCACGGAGAATGACGTGATCCGCGGCGGCACCGGACAAGACACGATCTTTGGCGACTCCGGCAATGACACCATCTTCGGCGACGAAGAATTTGACGTCCTGTACGGCAACGATGGAGACGACATCATCGATGGCGGCGACGATAACGATTTCATATACGGCGGAGCGGACAGAGACAGCCTGTACGGCGGCAATCAAGATGACACTTTAAGTGGCGAATCCGGCGCAGACTACCTCGACGGCGGTTCAGGCAACGACTTTCTGTACGGCGGCGACCAAAACGACAGACTGGACGGAGGAACAGGCGCCGATTACCTCGATGGCGGAACTGGCAACGATACGATCCTCCCAGGTGCCGATTTAGCCGTCGACACGATCATCGGCGGCTCCGGCACCGATACTGTCGACTATTCAAACGCCACTGGACAGGTTTTCGTGTTCCTACGTGACGATTTCAGTGATGGGGCAGCGTTCGGAGATACCTACAACAGCGTGGAAAATGTAATCGGCTCCAACTTTATCGACGGCCTCCAACCGATCGCCGGCGGCACGGCGTTCGGCCGCGGCGGCAACGATACACTTTACGGTGGCGCCGATTTCAACGGCAGAGGAAACGGCGGAACAATCCGCGGCGACGCCGGCAGCGACACGCTCAATATGCGCTATGGCGATACCAATGCATGGGTCCAACTGGGGCAGGGTGCCGACATCATCGATTACTTCATCGAAGGCCAGGACAAGCTCTTTGTTGATCTCTCTGAATTTAATTTGGGAACAGCGCTTACAACCTCGGAACTCAGAAACAGTACGACCGTCACCAAAGTCGGCAGCCATGCCCAATTCATTTTTGAAGGGGATGCCCAGCGCCTTTGGTACGACCCCGATGGTGTCGGCGCGCAATCAACGGTGCTCATCGCGACATTCAGGAACAGCTCATTCGATGAGGCTGGAACGCCCGCATTGGATATCAATGATTTCGACTGGATTTTCTAATCAGCACCGGCTGGCGACGCCAGTTTGACGATCTGGCTCGCCGCCTCGAACTCTGCCCAGCGCTTTTGCCGGCGCTCGGCGGCTTCTGCGTCAGCACCCCATTGCTCGATCTGGAAGTCCTCATCGATATTTGCTGCCGCCCAAGCCGCTTGCGCATTGAGTACCCCGCGCGCATGAGCAAGCGCCAGGATCGCCGAACCCGACAACGTCGTCAAAACGTGCAGCGCGCCGATCTGCAAAGCCGAAAAGTCCGAGAGTTCTTGCGCAAAGGCTGCAAGCGTTTCTTCAGGCTGCGCAACCGGCATCACGCCTTCGGCCAAAACAAAGTTCGCACCGAACGTGTCTTTCGCCCAAGTAAGTACCGGGTTCCAAGCATCAGCCTGACGCTTGACCAACTCAACCGGGCTATCCGCGCGATAACACAAGAGGTCGGAGCCCGCGAAGGCAACGATATCGGCAAGGACCTCCGCTTCCCGACCGACAATCCCGTCGATGGCTGAGTTTGAAATCTTGGTCACTGGCATCGTTGCCGGATTGATGAAGTCGGTCTGCGCCCGCCACTCATCGGCGACCAGTTCGGCCAACCCTTCATTCGGCAACACGAACGGCTTCTTACCCGGCGTCTTGAGCGACCGCCCATCAAGCAGAACGGCAAACCCTGACGTATCGTTGCCGCCTTGCGAAGCTGCTGCTTCAATACTGACATCCTTGTAGAACCGCTTCGGCAATTGCGGCTCTTGAGGCGTGATCTTGTCGTTCAAGCGGCCGCCTCCCCATCCATCTTCAGGAGCTGCCAAAGCGCGGCCGGCACCTTCGAATATTCCTCGACAAGCAAATGCGGCGCAACCATCTCCAAGGCTTCTCGCGGGTGGTATCCCCACGTCACGCCAAGTGCGGCAACACCTGCCGCATGCGCCATCTCGATATCGTAGGTCGTATCGCCGATCATCACCGTCGCGTCAGGCTCGACACCGCACTCGCGCATCGCTCGTTCGATCATAGAAGGGTGTGGTTTGGAGGGGTGATCGTCGGCTGTTTGAATGGTGACGAAATGCTCGTGCAATCCCTCACGCTCGAAGAGCGCATCGACGCCGCGCCGAGATTTGCCCGTCGCGATCCCAAGCAGAATATCATCGCGCTGACGCAACCCGTTCAGCGTCTCCATCGCACCTGGAAACAACGGCTCATGATGAACCGACTTCTGGCGCAAATCCGCAAAGGCCAACTTGTAGCTTTCCGCAACGCGCGCAGCCGCGTCCTGGCGTAGCTCAACAGGAAGTAGCCGCGCAACCGCTTCGACAAGCGACAGCCCGACGACGCCCAGAACATCGTCACGATTGGGGGCTGCTAACCCGTGTTCGCCAAAGCCCGCTTCCATCGCCGCAACAATAGCGTGCTGGCTGTCGACAATCGTTCCATCGCAATCAAAGATGACAAGCTTCATCTTTCTAGGCATCCAATCCATCTGGAAATTCAAAAAGCCTGTTCTGCAACCGCAGGCCCGGGCTTCAATCGTCCTTGCTGAACCGATTGGGATCGAGCCCCATCAGGTCCCAGGTCTCTAACATATGCGGTGGCAGCGGCGCCGTCACATCGAGCTTTTGGCCCGGTTCGAAAGGATGAGGCAGGATCAACCGCCGCGAATGCAGATGCAGCTTGTTGGCCATGTTCTCCGCCGGCAGGTTGAGATGGCCCTCATACTTCTCATCGCCCACGATCGGATGACCAATGATCGACATATGCGCGCGCAGCTGATGCTGACGCCCGGTCACTGGCTTCAGCGACACCCATGACGCCTTCTGCCCGACGCGTTCGATCACCGAATAATGCGTCGTCGCGTGCATCGCTTCCTTCTGCTCACCAGGCTTCGATTTGCGAACCCGGTCACCGTCCGGCCCCGAAGCCTTCACGAGGGCCGCTTCGATCTTGCCCTGCGGTGGCTTGGGAACGCCATGCACAAGCGCCCAATAGGTTTTAGCTGCCGACCGCGTGCGGAAAATATTACCGAGCTTGGCCGCCGCGTTGCGATGCTTGGCAACCAGCAGAACCCCGGTCGTATCCTTATCGAGCCGATGCACCAGTCGAGGCCGATCGCCGAAGCGGTCGACCATTCCCGCCAGCAGGCCATCGATATGGCGCTTGGTGTTTGTCCCACCCTGCACGGCCAAACCGAACGGCTTATTGAGGACGAACAGATGATCGTCTTCGAAAAGGATCATGCCTTCGATCAGCGTCCTATCCGCCTTCGACAACCCTGGAGGTGGCTTGACGGACGGTGCTGCCGGCGGCGGATCGCGCACAACCTTCGGCACACGAACCTGCGCGCCTGGATCAAGCCGGGCATTCGCCGTCACCCGCTTTGAATCGACACGCACCTGACCTGAGCGCAGCAGTTTTTGCAGATACCCGTAGGTGACATGCGGATAATGGATCTTGAACCAGCGGTCGAGCCGGATGCCTTCTTCATCGGCCTTGACCCTGATCGTCTCAACCGGTCCGCTCATGAGAACACCTGTCGGGCAAGCATCAGCCCTGCAAAAAGCGCCAGAAACGACAATCCAACCGACGAGACGAGGTAGGACCCGGCGGCAAATTCCTGCTTACGGCTGAGAAGCGTCGCGAAATCCAACGAAAACGCCGAAAAAGTCGTGAACCCGCCAAGCACCCCGGTCGCAAAGAAGGTTCTCAACTCCTGCGAGCCCGAAAGCTTGAGCGCCAGCATCTCGATAAAGAAACCCATAAGGAACGAGCCAACGACATTGACGCACAGTGTCGCCCACGGAAAACCGCTCGTCACACCGACGATCCGTGACACGCCGACGCCAACCAAATAGCGCGCACCAGACCCTACGGCGCCGCCAGCGCACGCGAGCAGTAAAAGCTTCATCGTTGGAACCCAAAATCTATCAAAAGGCCGAGAAGCCGGCAGCTATAACCCACTCTGAATGCCGCCGCAAATCGGCTCAATGGGCATGCTCAACGCTTGAAATGGCACCAACGCGCGATCGGGCCCGTTAACCTTTACACAGCAGTGTCATCTTCATCGAAATTGCCGCCCAGCGCCCAGCCGATACCAAAGCCAATCAGCAGCGCGGTGAAACTCGTGCCCATAAACACAGCGTCTTCGAGGTTAGAAACTTCATCCGGGCTTTCAAATGCAAACAAGCCCACGACAAAGCTTGAAACGGGTCCACTGATCGTGAGCGTCGCCGCCAAGGCAACCACCGCCGCCAGGATCATCGCCAAGAGATACCGCATCGAAACTCTTCCCCTCTAAGACCGCAGGCGACTGCCCTTACTTGACTTCCCAAAACCAGATTTCCTTGGCGCCAGCGTAATTGGAGTAGTAGCCAAGCCACGAGAACCATTCGAGCAGCCATTTCGCGCTTGAGCGATAGCCGTTCCAGACATCGATGTGATCGCCCGTCGGCGAGTTCGCCCCATCAGACGAGCGGTGCCAGTAGTCCTTGATGAACATGACACCCGTGCGCCCGAAAATATGCGGATAGAACTGCGCCGCCTGGTCGCCGCCGATCACTTCCTTTGGCCCGAACCCCGGCAAGTTGGCACGATCAATCGCATTGGCCAGCGAGGTCGCGTTGATGTAGTGCATCTCAGAAGCCGGATGCGCCCCGCAGGTCGCAATCCGTCCGATCTGGTCCGGCGTCACGCCGGCGCGCCGCAACGCGACGCTCATGCGGATCGCACACTGGTTATGGAAAACCGGAAACCCCTTTTTGATCGTCTCGCCTTCGAGATTCACCAGATCCTTGAAAGCGATGCACGGGGTCGTGATGCTTTCGTTGATCGGGTGCCCATACCAGAGCTTCTTAAATTCTACAGCCATCGCCGAACCTCTAAACCGTAAGACCGCGCTGAACTACCCAAAAAGTCCCTGGCGCCAAAGACTTCCAGCACCGAACACCGTTTCTTGCGCCACAATGGCCCATCCGGCGAAAATCGCCAAGACGCATCATCGACGCCCCAGCCAAGCCACGCGTCACCAGGAAATGCAATCTGTTGAAGCAATTGTGATGATCCTTAGGCGCCGAATAATCGTACATGCAGCATAATCTTGACCGGAGGAAAGCATGAATTTTGTCAAGTTGGCCGCTTGCTCAGCGCTCATCGCAGCGCTTGGTGGCGGTCTCGCCCACGCGCAGGAGAACATGGACAAGCTGACCAGGGCACGTCTGGCGGCCGTCGAGGGCGACCACGCCACCTGCGCCAAGCTTGCCGACGAAGCGCGCCGCGGCCCCCATGCCGTCTGGCAGGCGCACCAGCTCTTCGCCACGTGTCAGGGCTTCGTTATGGAGGCGCAGAAAGGCAAAATCCCACCCGCCGCCTATATCGCTGGCCTCAACAAGTCGATCGATGCACTGCACTTCCTGCTCTCAACGCCGGGCATCATCAATTCCGAGGAACAGCGCGGCTCCGTTGAATTCGTGATCGAGGAATACGAAAAACGCATCGCCAAGGCCAAGGGCTGAACCCAGCTATGCGCAAGTAGCAACCCACCGTCCAAAGGTCCGGCGAATTGCCCCACAATGCCGAGAAGTTGCAGTTGATTGCCGGAAAACGGCGGTGCCCGCCGCATTCGACGCTGAACAATGGAAATGACGCTAAATCGTCACAGTAATGTCGCGTCATGAGAAAACTAAGAAAGACTTCCAACGATAGCTGCCTATTTTCTGTTATTGGGAACTCTTTCAAGGATGCGCCGCGTATTTCGCGTTTGTTGCACGCAGGAAGATCGAGCAATCCGCGCTCAAGCGACATCGGTCGCTAACTGGGAGCGAGCGGCTTCGCGACGAGCTTTAACTGCCGACGCGCGCCGCCTAACGCGGTAGTTGGACGTCGATCGGAAATATTGGATCAGGGGAAGCAACCTTGCCTAAGCCCTATCAGTCACTTTTGTACGCATTGAGCATATGCTGCTGGCTCGCGATGCCGGCGCTTGATGCGTCGGCTCAACCTGTCATCGCCAACGTTCCTGATGACGCCGTTGCCTCACCGTCTGCCGGCACTAGCACGCGCGATAGATCTCCCGCGCAGCAAGCCGACCCGGCCGATGAAGATGACGACCAGACGGCAGCGCCTGAAGCGTCTCAAGCAGACGAGGACAAGGCTCCAACGGAGCCAACCGATGCCGCAACGAACGTAAAGACGGGCGACGAAGACCCACCTTTGAAAGACAAGGCCGAAACCAAAGATCCAGAGCCGGCAACTGAAGAGCAAAAAGCAACCGACAACAAGGCCGATCCAGACGACGCTGCGCCAACCGGCGAGACCGCCAAGCCGGCTTCCCATGCCAGCCTCGACAAAGAGCCCGAAGCTCCACAGGTCAAAGCACCAAAAAAAGAAGAAGCGGCCAGCAAACCAGAAGGTTCCGAGCCTGCGCCATCCGACGCCGCAAAAGCCCCGGCAACTGCTCATAGCGATCCAGCCACGACACCGGTTGATGCCGCCGCCGCAGTCGACCCGGCGCCACCGCCGCCAAACCCCATTGTCAGCGCTCTCCTCGAAAAGCTTGAGACAGAGACCAAGCAGAAGAGCAAATTCAATCCAGCTGACGTCGAAGCGCTGAAGTCGTTCTATTCGGCTCCGGGCCGCGAGCCGATCTGGCTCAAAGGCACCGCTTTCAACCCACGCGCCAAAAAGGCAATCGCCGAAGTCCGCCAAGCCGACGATTGGGGCCTTAAAGCCTCCGATTACAAACTGCCGCTGCCGCCGGCTGCGACGGCCAGCGATGCCGATCTTGCTGCAGCAGAAATCAAGTTGTCTCTGGCAGCCCTTGAATATGCCCGCGATGCCGCCGGCGGCAGGGCCAAGCCAAGTCGCGTCAGCCGCCTTTTCGATCAAAACCCAGAACTGCCCGATCCGACCAAACTGATGTGGTCGTTCTCAAATAGCGCCAGGCCCGACAAACTGCTGCGCGGTCAGCATCCCAAGCATCCTCAATTCGAAAAGTTGCGCCAAGCGCTGCTTGTCGAACGCAAAGCCAGCCAGGAAGATTCCAAAAGCACTTCATCGGCAAACAAAGACAAGAAAACGAAAACCCGGCGTAAATCCAAAGCCTCAATCCACCGGCTCATTGCCAACATGGAGCGCTGGCGCTGGCTGCCGCGCGATCTGGGTGACTTCTACGTCTGGGACGACGTTCCCGAGCAGACCACCAGCGTGATCGATCACGGCAAAGTCGTCCTCAAGGAAAAGATTGTCGTCGGCAAACCGTCGACGCCCACCCCGATCTTCTCCGACAAGATGGAACTCATCATCTTCCATCCGTCCTGGGGCGTGCCGCCAGGCATGAAGCGCAACGAGCTTCTTCCTCAATTGCGCAATACCGGCGGCGGCTGGTTCTCCTCGAAGCCCCTGGCATCGTCCGTGCTGCGCTCGCACGGCCTGCACGTCACCCGTGGCGGCGTCCGCATCAATCCCGACTCAATCGATTGGACGACAGCCAACATCAACAACTACCACTTCACCCAGCCGCCCGGCTCGACAAACGTGTTGGGTGTCGTGAAGTTCCGCTTCCCCAATCGCCACAACGTCTACATGCACGACACGCCCGAACGCCATTTGTTCAGCAAGCGTGACCGCACGTTCAGCCATGGCTGCATGCGCGTGCAAAACCCGGTGCATCTCGCCGAAGTCCTTCTTGCCCACGACAAGGGATGGTCGAAGGGCCAGGTGCAATCGGCAAAACGGCGCGGCAGCAGCATTAAGCTGAGCAATCCAATTCCCGTCCACATCGCTTACGTTACCGTCCATATCGATGACGACGGCAAACAGGATATCCGTCCCGATATCTACGGTCTCGACAGCAAAGTCGTCTCGGCAATCGAAGGCCGCCGCGTCCGCGTCGGGTCAAGCGGAATTAAGACAAGCAAACGCAAAACCCAAACCCGCCGCGTCTACAGAAAGAAGAAGAAAAAGAAAAAACGCACCGTCGCCGATTGGGAATTCAACCCGTTCCGCTACGGCAACTGAGCCGGGACGCCGGTTAAATCGGACGCGGGATGCTGAAAAGCAAAGGCGCCAAGATACTGGCCGCCTTTTCTTATTCGCCGCCTTCAGCCGCCGCGCTTCTTGCGCAAGCCATCCCAATAGCTGAGCCGCTTGCGCAACTCCCGCTCGAACCCGCGTTCCGGCGGATCGTAAAACGTTGGCCGCGGCGAACCGATTTCATCTGGAAAATAGTTCTGGCCCGAAAACCCGTCGGGCGCATCGTGATCGTAGGCGTAGCCTTCGCCGTAACCTTCGTCTTCCATCAGCTTCGTTGGCGCATTCAGAATATGCTTCGGCGGCGACAGCGATCCGTGCGACTTGGCCAGCCTCATGGCCGCTTTATAGGCGACATAGGCCCCGTTCGACTTGGGCGCCGTCGCCAGATAGATGGTCGCCTGCGCCAGTGCCAGCTCGCCCTCCGGAGATCCCAGAAAATCGAACGTGTCTTTGGCAGCAAGCGCCTGCACGACCGCTTGCGGATCGGCGAGCCCGATATCCTCAACCGCCATCCGCACAAGACGCCGCGCGATAAAAAGTCGATCCTCTCCGCCATCGAGCATCCGGCACAGCCAGTATAAGGCGCCGTCGGGATCCGATCCGCGCACCGCTTTATGCAACGCCGAGATCAAGTTGTAATGGCCATCGCGCCCCTTGTCGTAGAGCGGCGCACGGCGTTGAACCAGCTTCGTCAACTGATCGCGCGTCAGCGCCGCAGCACCCTCATCGGTCGCGGCAAAGACTTCTTCAGCCAGATTTATGATGGTCCGCCCATCACCGTCGGCCATCGCCTTGATGGCGTTGCGCGCCTCATCATCAAGCGGAAGCTTACGCCCCTCGATCGCTTCGGCACGGCCCAGCAGCGTCTCAAGAGCGTCGTCGTCATGTCGTTGGAACGTCAGCACGACCGCACGCGACAAGACAGCGGCGTTGAGCTCAAACGACGGGTTTTCCGTCGTCGCCCCGATCAGCGTAATGGTGCCGTCTTCCATATGCGGCAGAAACGAATCCTGCTGCGCCCGGTTGAAGCGATGGATCTCATCGACAAACAGCAGCGTCCCGCGACCCTGCGCCCGTCGCGCCTTGGCCCGGTCAAACGCTTTTCTCAAATCCTGAACGCCGGAAAAAATCGCCGACAGCTGTTCGAAATCGAGCTCCGTCTCATCGGCGATCAGCCGCGCGACGGTTGTCTTGCCGCAACCCGGCGGGCCCCAGAGGATCATGCTCGACAGCCGGCCCGAACGCAGCATCCGCGTCAGCGTGCCCTCCGGGCCGACGATCTGCGGCTGGCCAACGACGTCGGCAAGCGTTGTCGGGCGCAGTTTGTCGGCCAGCGGCCGTGGCGCATCCTGTTCAAGACCTGCTGCCTGGAACAAGTCACTCATCGCATGTCTCCCAAAACGCCGCTCCCGGCACGCCGGTGGGCTCTCGAGACAAAAAGCTCATACTAGCCCGGGACGCGCAACTCCAGACTGCGGCCGCCGCGATTGACTGTCATCTCCCAAATGCGCCGGCGCCGCTCCAGCAATGGCAGCAAGTCCTTTAGGTCGTGCACCTTGCGGTTGCCGACATCGACAATCACATCGCCAGCCCGGAACCCAAGCCGCGCGGCGATCGACCTGGCCCGCACCGAAACGACAACGACACCATCGGTCAAGTCCAGTTCCATGTCTTCAGCAAGCGTCGGCAGGATATTGGCCACCCGCGCGCCATCCAGCGGATGGTTGCCCGATAGGTTGCTAAAATCGCTCTTGCGCGCCCTGGGCGGTTGGGTGAGGAGAACACGCGCAACCTTGTCCTGACCATCGCGAATGATCTTCAATCGCGATCTCTTCCCGATCCCGCGCGTGGTCAGCCTGTAGTTCACCGAACGCGCATCGGCGACGCTGAAGCCGTCGACATCGACAATGATATCTCCAGGCTGCAAGCCGGCCTCCGCCGCCGGACTGTTGTCGTAGACGCGCATGACGACCGCACCCGAGATGCGCGAAGCCCCCAGCGCCTCGGCCATATCCCGGTCCATCGATTGCAGACGCGCGCCCAGCCAGGGACGCTCCACCTTGCGGCCCTCGATCGCGCTATCGACGTGCAGCTTGACCAGATTGGAGGGAATAGCAAAACCGATCCCGTTCGATCCGCCCGAGCGCGAAAAGATCGCCGTATTGATACCGACGAGACCGCCTTTGAGGTCGACCAGCGCACCGCCAGAGTTGCCCGGGTTGATCGCGGCATCCGTTTGAATGAAGACCGCATCGGACGCGATCTGCGAACGCGCCAAAGCTGACACGATACCGCTCGTCACCGTCTGCCCGACGCCAAATGGGTTGCCGATCGCCAGCACCAGATCGCCGACCTGCAGCGCATCAGAATCGGCAAACCGCATGTAGGGGAAGTCCTCGCCGTTCCCATCGATCTTCAGGATCGCGATATCGGTTTTCTTATCCTGCGAAATGAGCTTCGCATCGAATTCCCGCTTGTCCGACAGCGCCACCCGGATCTCGGTCTGGCCCCGCCCTTTAACGACATGCGTGTTGGTGACGATGATCCCATCGGGCGAAACGATGACACCAGACCCAAGCGACGACTGAACCCGTTCGCGCGGCATCCCAAAGTCATAGTCGTCACCGAAAAACCGCTCAAAAAACGGATCGTTGGCGAACGGAGAGCGCGACTGGCGGATGCGTGACGAAACGTAGACGTTGACGACGGCCGGCGCCGTCCGTTTGACAATCGGCGCGAACGAATATTGCACCGCTTCACGCGACGGCGGCGGAACGCGCTTTTGCGCTTCGACCGATCCCGACCCCGACAAAACCAACGCCGCTGCACCTGCCAAAATCAAAAGTCCACCGGCACCAAAAGCCAGCAACCGATTAGCTCGCGTTTTCAAGATCTGCATTGCTTCACCGTTCTTCGGACGTCACTTCCTCAAAAAAATAGATAGGACAAGCGCCGGCGCAGGCAAACACTCAGAGCCGACATGAACGATTTTTCACATAATTCGGCGGCAGCCGCAGCTCGCTGGAACGAGGCTCAGACCGCACGGACTGCGCGCCTGCCAAAATGCAAACGGCCCCGAAGCAACAAGCTCCAGGGCCGTTTTGAATTTCTAGGCCGATCCGCGTCGGGATCGTTCAAGCATCAAGCCGAAGCTTCGACTTCTTCCATCTCGGCTTCGTGACGCTCACGGTCTTCCTTGCCCTTGACGCTTTCGTCGCGATCGACAAGCTCGATGACGGCGCGCGGCGCGCTATCGCCATAACGGAAGCCGGCTTTCAGAACGCGCGTGTAACCGCCGTTGCGATCCTTGTAGCGCTCAGCCAGAACATCGAACAGCTTCTTGACCATGTCTTCGTCACGCAGACGCGAAGCAGCAAGACGGCGCGAGTTGAGATCGCCGCGCTTGGCAAGCGTGATGTACTTGTCGACGACTCGCTTCAGATCCTTGGCCTTCGGCAAGGTCGTTACGATCTGCTCGTGGCGGATCAGGGAAGCTGCCATGTTGGAAAGCATCGCCTGGCGATGCGCCGAGTCGCGCGAAAACCGACGACCGAGTTTGCCGTGTCTCATTTCAAAGTCCTTTTCTCTTCGGTTGTTACGGGGAGGTTCTTTGGCCTCACCTCGTTGTTTTCTTTCCGGCCCCACCCGCCGTTCGCGGAAAGGGCAAACCTTTGAAATCGAAGTGGCCAATAAAGCCACCTCAATTTTCAATACGTCTTAGTACTGGTCTTCGAAGCGCTTTGCCAGCTCTTCGATGTTATCGGGTGGCCAGTTGGGAACTTCCATGCCCAGATGCAGACCCATCGCGGCGAGAACTTCCTTGATCTCGTTGAGCGACTTACGCCCGAAGTTCGGCGTCCGCAGCATCTCGGCTTCCGATTTCTGGATGAGATCGCCGATGTAGACGATGTTGTCGTTCTTTAAGCAGTTTGCCGAGCGAACCGAAAGCTCCAGCTCGTCCACCTTCTTGAGAAGCGCCGCATTGAACGACAGCTCCGGATGGCGTGGCTCTTCTTCCGCCTTCTTGGGCTCTTCGAAGTTGATGAAGACTGACAGCTGGTCCTGCAGGATGCGCGCAGCAAAAGCGACCGCATCTTCCGGCGAGATCGACCCATCGGTCTCGACCTGCATCGTCAGCTTGTCCTTGTCGAGGTCCTGGCCTTCGCGCGTATGCTCGACCTTGTAGGAAACCTTCTTGACCGGGCTATAAAGGCTGTCGATCGGGATCAGGCCGATCGGCGCATCGTCCGGACGGTTGCGTTCAGCCAGAACGTAACCCTTGCCTAGATCGGCCGTCAGCTCCATGCGGATGTTGGCACCCTGGTCGAGATGGCAGATCACGTGATCGGGATTGAGAATATCGACTTCCGATCCCGTCTCGATGTCGCCGGCAACAACCGGACCCGGGCCTTCCTTGCGCAAAACCATGCGCTTGGGGCCTTCCGAGTGCAGGCGCAGCGCGATTTCCTTCACGTTCAAAACAAGCTGCGTAACGTCCTCGCGGACACCGGCCAGCGACGTGAATTCATGCTGCACGCCATCGATCTGCACCGTCTTGACCGCAGCACCCTGCAGCGAGGACAGCAAGACCCGGCGCAGCGCGTTACCGAGCGTCATACCGAAGCCGCGCTCCAGCGGCTCGGCAACCATCGTCGCCGTCCGAGAGCTGTCACGCCCCGGCGCGATATCAAGCTTGGCCGGCTTGATGAGATCCTGCCAGTTCTTTTGCATAATCGTTGTCATCGACACGGGTTCAGCCTCTTTGATTGCAGACGGGCTTCACTGCCTGGCAGCGCGCTCGCGTCTGTAGAGTCGAAAAGCCCGGTAGAAAAAACCGGGCAGAGCAGGCCACATAAGGCAGCCTGCGAGCAAAGCCTCAACCGGGGGCGGACGACCCCAGCCGGGCGAACGTCAAACGCGACGGCGCTTGCGCGGACGGCAGCCGTTGTGCGGGATCGGCGTCACGTCGCGGATCGAAGTGATCTGCAGACCCAGCGACTGCAATGCACGCAGCGCCGATTCACGTCCCGAACCAGGACCGGTCACTTCGACTTCTAGCACCTTCATGCCGTGGTCCTGCGCCTTGCGGCCGGCGTCTTCAGCAGCCATCTGAGCCGCAAAAGGCGTCGACTTGCGCGAGCCCTTGAAGCCCATCATGCCGGCCGACGACCACGAGATCGCATTGCCCTGCGCGTCGGTGATCGTGATCATCGTGTTATTGAAGCTGGCGTTGACGTGCGCCACGCCCGACGAGATGTTCTTTTTCTCGCGGCGGCGGACTTTGCCGCGCTGTTGTTCCTTGGCCATGTGTTCGCTACTTTCTTGTCTATCTACGCCGGGCTCGTCCCACTAACACCGGCTCAGGTGCCCAGGGCCTTGAGATCGAAACGGCCCGGGACAAAACAACCCCGAACCAGATCTGATCGGCGCCTGATGGCAACCCACCCAGGTCGTTATTTCTTCTTGCCTGCGATTGGCTTGGCCGGGCCCTTGCGGGTCCGAGCGTTGGTGTGCGTGCGCTGACCGTGCACCGGCAGACCGCGACGATGGCGAAGTCCGCGATAGCAGCCCAGATCCATCAGGCGCTTGATGTTCATTGCCGTCTCACGACGCAGATCGCCTTCGACGAGATAGTCGCGGTCGATCGCTTCGCGGATCTGCAGGACTTCGGCGTCCGTCAACTGGTTGACGCGGCGCTCAGGTGGGATACCCACCTTGTCGCAGATCTCGTGAGCAAATTTTGCCCCAATACCATGAATATACTGAAGTGCGATTGGAACGCGCTTCTGCGTTGGAATGTTCACGCCAGCGATGCGGGCCACGTGTCGTTCTCCTGGTGCCTGATCCAAAGCCGAAATGAGGCGCGCCGCCGACCTCTGGCGACCGCCACATTGGGTTTGGGTTATTTCAAAAAACCCGGCCGTTGCCGCAGTGAAACTGCGAACCTGCACGAGCTTCTGGGATCCGAAAATCCCAGTGTTCTATACGCGGCAATTCCCGCCGTCAATGACGGAAATTCACCGCAACCGGCCCGAAAGCCGGATCTTTCCGCAGCAAGCCTCTAACTCAGGATTGCTTCGATCTGCTTTGTCACCTCATCGATCGGCGCCATGCCATCCACGCTTTGGTGACGGTCCTTCGCAAAATAGTAGCCAATAAGCGGCGCCGTCTCGCGATAATACGCCATCAGACGATTGCGTACGGTCTCTTCGTTATCGTCCGCGCGGCGCGTAAATTCGGTCGATCCGCACTTGTCGCACACGCCGTCTTTGGCGGGCTTTTTGTACTTATCGTGGTAACCAGCCCCGCACTTTGAGCACGAGAAACGCCCCGTGATGCGCTCGATCAGCGCTTCGTCGTCAACCTTGAGCTCGATCACCGCATCCAGCGTCTTGCCCTTGGAATCGAGCAATTTTTCAAGCGCGGCAGCCTGCGGCAATGTGCGCGGGAAGCCATCGAGGATAAATCCGTTGGCGCAATCAGCTTCGTCGATCCGCTCGGAAATGATACCCACAACGATATCGTCAGAAACCAGTCCACCCGATTCCATGATGGCTTTGGCTTTGAGACCGACTTCCGTCCCTGCCTTGACCGCAGCGCGCAGCATCTCACCTGTCGAGAGCTGTACGATACCGTGCTTTGCAGCAATTTGCTCGGCTTGCGTTCCCTTGCCCGCGCCGGGCGGCCCTAGCAGGATTAGGTTCATCGGCGTCTTCCCCTCCGAGATGTAGGCGTTGCGCCCTTGAGTTGGGCTTTCTTGATCAGTCCCTCGTACTGATGCGCCAACAGATGACTTTGAATCTGCGCGACTGTGTCCATCGTCACACTCACAGCGATCAGCAAGGAGGTTCCTCCAAGTACAGCTGCAAAGGTAGACGGCACAGGCGTGTTGGCAATCATCAATTCCGGCAACAAACAGACCGCTGCTAGGTATAGCGCGCCGACGACCGTAATGCGTGTCAGTACATAGTCGATATATTCAGCTGTCTTAGCGCCTGGACGGATGCCTGGGATGTATCCACCATATTTGCGCAGATTGTCGGCCGTCTCCTGGGGATTGAACACGACCGCCGTATAGAAGAACGCGAAGAAAACGATCAAACCGACGTAGATCGCCATATGTAGCGGCTGACCGTAACCCAATAGCGCCACGACGTAGTTCAGCCATTGCATGCTGCCGGTCGCATCGGGAGATGCCGTGAACTGGGCCGCCGTCGTCGGCATCAACAAGAGCGAGGAGGCAAAGATCGGCGGAATGACACCGGCGGAGTTGAGCTTCAGCGGAAGGTGAGATGCATTCCCCTGCATCATCTGATTGCCGACTTGTCGCTTCGGATACTGGATCAAGAGGCGTCTTTGAGCACGTTCCATGAACACGATGCACAAGACGACAAGCGCCATCAGCGCCAACACGCCAAACACCAGCATGATCGAAATCGAGCCCTGACGCGACAACTCGAAGAGACCGACGAGAGCCGCTGGCATGCCCGCGACGATACCTGCGAAGATGATCAGCGAGATCCCGTTACCGATGCCGCGTTGCGTGACCTGCTCGCCAAGCCACATCAAGAATACGGTTCCGCCGACCAGCGTGATCACCGTCGAGATGCGGAAGAACCAGCCCGGGTCCATGACCACCGCGCCGGCTTGCGTCTGCATGCCTTCCAGGCCGATGGCGATACCGTAAGCCTGTACCGTCGCCAGCATCACTGTCAGATACCGGGTGTACTGGTTGATCGTCTTGCGGCCTTGTTCGCCTTCCTTCTTCAGCTGCTCCAGCTGTTTATTCACGCTGGTCATCAGCTGCATGATGATCGAGGCGGAGATGTACGGCATGATGTTGAGAGCAAAGATCGCCATCCGCTCAACCGCGCCACCCGCAAAGGTGTTGAACAGGCCCAAAATACCGGTCGACGCCCGGTTGAAGGTTTCTGCAAAGGCTTCCGGATTGATCCCCGGAATGGGAATGAACGTGCCCAAGCGATAAACAAGAAGCGCACCCAGTGTGAACCAGATGCGCCGCTGCAGATCTTCGGCCTTTCCAAATGCGGAAAGGTTCATGTTTTGGGCAAGCTGCTCGGCAGCGGATACCATGACGTTGTATCTCCCGGCCTCAAAAGGCTCGTTTGCAGTAACCGTGTGGCGCGAACGCCCGAACCAGGAACGAAGCCTTCTTCCCTTTGAAGCCCCCGCGGTTCCGCGCTCTAATCATTCCTGATCATTAAAGCGCTGCCGGTCAGATGGCCACGATCGAAGCCAAAGGCAACACCTCGCAGGCGAGATGTTGCAACAATGTGACCTCAATCGGCTTACTTGCCGGCTGCCTTCGCAGCTTTCTTCTCAGCGGACTTGGTGCGCTTTTGCTCGTCAGCTTCGAGAACTTTCTTCTCGATCAGCGTCACCGTTCCGCCAGCCTTTTCGATCGCTTCTTTCGCCGACGCCGTCACGTGATCGACCGTCAACTTCAGCGCCGCTTTCAGTTCGCCAACTCCCAGGATGCGGACGCCATCGAGCGGACGGCGCAGGATACCTGCTTCGACCATGGCTTTGGCATCGACATCGGCGCCGGCAGTAAGCTTGCCCGCGTCAACGGCCTGCTGCAGACGCTGCAGGCTGACTTCGTTGAACGACTTGCGGCGCCATTTGCTGAAGCCGCGCTTCGGCAAACGCCGGTAAAGCGGCATCTGGCCGCCTTCGAAACCGCCGATCGCAACGCCGGTACGGGACTTCTGACCCTTGACACCCCGGCCACCGGTCTTGCCGACGCCCGAACCGATGCCGCGGCCAACGCGGACGCGCTTTTTGTTAGCGCCGGCATTATCTTTGATCTCATTGAGCCGCATGGGACTTCAAGCTCCTTAGTGTTTTTGGAGCTGACCTGAGGCCCGCGATGGGCAACCAAGCCGCTCCAAAATCATTCTTATATCTTCGCCTGGACGAGAAGCGCATTGCCGAACGATTATTCGACGACGCGCACCAGGTGCTGAACCTTTGCAATCATGCCGCGCACCGCTGGCGTATCTTCCAGCGTCCGGGTGCGATGGAGCTTGTTGAGACCAAGCCCCTTCAGCGTCTGCGTCTGTACTTCAGGCCGGCGGATCGCACTGCGGATCTGCTGGACCGTGATCGTCTTTTTGCCGTTATCGGTCATCGTCTTCAATTCCTCAGCAAACCCAAAAAGCGCGAGTTAAAACGCAGCTTCTAGCGGGCATCGTTAGGTCTCAGCGTTGCCTCAGGCCTCAGCCGGTGCTTCAGCTGCCGTCGAAGCATCGCGGCGGCGGGCAACGATATCCGACACCTTCAAGCCGCGACGGGCTGCGATGGTGCGCGGGTTTTCCTGCTCTTTCAAAGCCTCGATCGTCGCGCGGACGACGTTATACGGGTTGGTCGAACCCAGTGACTTGGCGACGACGTCATGGACACCGAGCATTTCGAAAACGGCGCGCATAGCACCGCCTGCGATGATACCGGTACCTGGAGGTGCCGAGCGCAGAACCACGCGGCCCGAACCGTGACGACCGACGCTGTCGTGATGCAGCGTGCGTCCATCACGAAGCGGAACCCGAACGAGATCGCGCTTAGCCGACTCGGTCGCCTTGCGGATCGCTTCGGGCACTTCGCGTGCCTTGCCGTGGCCGAAGCCAACGCGGCCCTTCAAATCGCCAACGACGACGAGAGCAGCAAAACCGAAGCGCTTGCCGCCTTTGACGACCTTCGCAACGCGGTTGATATGTACCAGCTTGTCGGAAAACTCGCTGTCGCGCTCTTCGCGATCACGGCCCCGGCGGCCACCTTCTGGAGAACGTGCCAAAGTTCCGTTCCTCTTCGCTTAGAATTCTAGGCCGCCCTCGCGGGCAGCATCTGCGAGCGCCTTGACGCGCCCATGAAACAGGAAACCGCCGCGGTCAAAGACCACAGACGATACGCCCGCTGCCTTGGCCCGTTCCGCCAGGAGCTTGCCGACCGCAGTCGCAGCATCCTTGTCGGCCCCGGTCTTGAGGCTGGAGCGTAGATCCTTTTCCAGGGTCGAAGCCGAAGCGAGGGTCTTGCCGTTCGCGTCGTCGATCACCTGGGCATAGATGTTCTTTGAAGACCTGTGGACCGAAAGACGCGGCCGTCCATCGGACTTCTTCTTCAAAGCACGACGCACGCGAGCGCGCCGCTTGATGAATCCCTTCGAAACCGAAGCCATTTCTCTCGTCCTTACTTCTTCTTGCCTTCCTTGCGGAAGATATATTCGCCCTGATACCGGACACCCTTGCCCTGATAAGGCTCAGGCGGACGATAGGCACGGATCTCGGAAGCAACCTGACCGACAAGCTGTTTGTCGATGCCGCTCACCGTGACGATTTCCTGCTTGGCGCCGGAAACCGCAACTTGAACACCCTGCGGGATCTGATGCACCACCTCATGGCTGAAGCCGAGGCTGAGCTGCAGATCCTTGCCCTTCATCGCCGCACGATAACCAACGCCCTGGATTTCGAGCACCTTATTGAAGCCGTTTGAAACGCCTTCGACGAGGTTGGCAATCTGCGTGCGCGACATACCCCACATGGAGCGGGCCTGCTTGGTTTCCTCGCGCGGCTTGACGACGATGCCGTCTTCCGTTTGTTCAACGCTGCAGTTATCCGGAATCGTGAAGGACAACTCGCCCTTCGATCCCTTCACCGAAACCGTCTGACCATCAATTTTAGCCGTGACGCCTGACGGCACTGCAACTGGTTTCTTACCAATACGTGACATGACCGTTTCATCCACCGGCACGAGAGGCCGGCTCCCAGATTAGAATACGTTGCAGAGGATTTCGCCGCCGACGTTCTCTTCGCGGGCGCGTGCATCCGACATCACGCCGCGCGGCGTCGACAGGATCGAAACACCAAGACCGTTTGCAACCGTCGGTAGATCCTTGACCGGCGAGTACACGCGGCGGCCAGGCTTGGAAACGCGCTTGATTTCCTTGATCGCCGGCTGACCGTTGAAGTACTTCAGCTCGATCTCGAACTCCGGATGCTCACCCTTTTGTTCGACGCGAACGTAACCACGGATGAAACCTTCCGTCTGCAAAACGTCCAGCACCCGGCCGCGCAGGTTGGAAGCGGGCGTCGAGACTTTAGGACGACGCCGCATCTGAGCGTTGCGGATACGGGTTAGCATATCGCCAAGTGAATCGTTCATAGACATCGCTATATCCCCCTCACCAGCTCGATTTCACGAGACCAGGAATGCGGCCCTGGCTTGCCAATTCACGCAGCATGTTCCGGCACATTTTGAGTTTCCGGTAATAACCGCGCGGACGGCCCGTGATTTCACAGCGGTTGCGCACACGAACTTCAGCCGAATTGCGTGGCAGCTCGGCAAGCTTGAGGCGCGCAGCAAAACGCTCTTCCATCGGCTTCGAAGTATCGCTGGCAATAGCCTTCAGCGACTTGCGCTTCTCGGCATACTGCGCCACGAGTTTCCGGCGCTTGAGGTTATTCTGTTTCTTTCCGACTTTCGCCATCTAAGCTTTCTCCAAAGGCCTTTCGGGGCCACCCCGAGGTCCTTTAGATCCCGCCTTGTCAATTCAATGCGCCAAGGCAGTCTCTAAATTCAATTGTAAGTCTCCGCGCCCGATCAGGCCGCAGCTTCAACCGGCTTCGGGAATGGAAAATTCATTTCCCTCAGCAATTCGCGTGCTTCGTCATCCGTTGGAGCCGTCGTGCAGACGATGATGTCCATGCCCCAGACTTCGTCGACTTTGTCGTAGTCGATTTCCGGGAACACGATGTGCTCCTTGATACCCATCGCGAAGTTGCCGCGACCATCGAAGCTCTTCGGGTTCAGACCGCGGAAGTCCTTGATGCGCGGCATCGCGATCGTCACCAGACGATCGAGGAATTCGTACATCCGGTCGCCGCGCAACGTCACCTTGGCGCCAAGCGCCATTTCTTCGCGAACCTTGAAGCCGGCGATCGACTTGCGGGCCCGTGTGATGACCGGACGCTGGCCGGCGATCTTGGCAAGGTCTCCGCTCGCGCTCTCGACCTTCTTGCGGTCCGACACGGCTTCACCAACACCCATGTTGAGAACGATCTTATCGATCTTCGGAATCATCATCGGGTTGGCGTAGGAGAACTTCTCCTTCAGCCTCGAGCGAACCTGCTCCTGGTAGATCACCTTCAGGCGCGGCTTGTAGTCAGCCGGGCGTGGAGAGGCAGGCGCCATCTCGGCACCGGCTTCCTCTTTACCCTTTTTCTTCTTGGCCCCGTCCTGGGCCTGCTGTTTCTGAGCCATCGCTAATTAACTCTTCTCTGCAATCACTTCGCCGGAGCGCTTCGCAACGCGAACGCGGGTTCCATCTTCAAGGACTTTCGTGCCCACGCGGGTCGGATTGCCGTCGCGCGGATCCTCAAGAGCGAGGTTGGATACGTGGATCGGCGCTTCCTTGGAGATGATGCCACCTTCCTCGGAAGCCGTCTGCCGCTGGTGACGGCGAACCATGTTGACGCCGCGAACGAGCGCGCGCGACTCTTTCGGCCGCACTTCGATCACTTCACCGCGCTTGCCTTTGTCCCGGCCAGCCATAACGACGACTTTGTCGCCTTTTTTGATCTTCGCCAACGCCATGATCAGAGCACCTCCGGTGCCAACGAAATAATCTTCATATGCTTCTTCGCACGCAGTTCACGGGTCACTGGTCCAAAGATACGAGTGCCGATCGGCTCACCCTGCGCGTTGACCAGAACGGCGGCGTTGCGATCGAAACGGATCAGAGACCCATCAGCGCGGCGCACACCCTTGGCCGTGCGCACGACAACCGCCTTCATCACCTGGCCCTTTTTCACGCGGCCGCGCGGAATGGCTTCCTTCACCGAAACCACGATGATGTCACCGACCGTCGCATACTTGCGCTTGGAGCCACCCAGCACCTTGATGCACTGAACGCGACGGGCGCCCGAGTTGTCGGCGACGTCGAGATTCGTCTCCATCTGGATCATCGCTCTCGCTCCTTCTTCAGCCGCTTCCAAAAGCGGCGTCTTGTTTCATTGTCATCGCGCTCAAGAAAACTCAGCGCGTAAATTCTAGTAAACCGGCGATCAAGCCGCTCTTGCCGGCGCCCCGTCAGGCGTCAGCAGAAGCTTGCTCCAGCACGGCCCAACGTTTGTGCTTCGAAATCGGCGCGGTCTCCACAATCTGGACGCGGTCACCGACTTTGCAGCGGTTGGCTTCGTCATGCGCTTTGTACTTCTTCGTCCGGCGCACGGTCTTCTTGAACAGCGGGTGCGTATAGCGGCGTTCGACTTCAACAACGACGGTTTTGTCGCTCTTGTCTGAAACGACGACCCCGTAAAGGATGCGCTTTGGCATAGGTCGTAAATCCTTCTGAGGGCTGGAAGCATCCGCCCCTTGCTACTTAGCCTTGTTTCGACTTCTCTTCGCGAACCGTCAGAACGCGCGCGATCGTCCGGCGCACTTCCTTAATCCGCGATGTATTCTCGAGCTGCCCGGAAGCCTTCTGGAAGCGCAGGTTGAACTGCTCTTTCTTCAGCTTCATCAGCTCGTCGTCGAGCTGATCGATGGACTTGTCCCGGATCTCTGCAATGTTCATGTCAAACGATCCTTAACCCCAGTTACCTGCGCCTCAGTGCTGGCCGATACGCGCAACGATGCGCGTCTTGATCGGCAGCTTCTGTGCGCCCAATTCCAATGCCTCACGGGCGACCGCATCCGGCACGCCGTCGAGTTCGAACATGATCCGGCCCGGCTTGACGCGCGCCGTCCAGCGATCGACCGAACCCTTGCCTGAGCCCATGCGGACTTCGGCAGGCTTCGCCGTCACTGGCAGGTCCGGGAAGATCCGGATCCAAACGCGACCGGCGCGCTTCATGTGACGCGTAATCGCACGACGAGCCGCCTCGATCTGGCGAGCCGTGATGCGTTCCGGCTGCACGGCTTTCAGACCGTGCGAGCCGAAGTTCAAAGTCGTACCGCCCTTGGCTGCACCCTTGATGCGGCCTTTGAACTGTTTGCGAAACTTGGTCCGCTTAGGTTGCTTCATGACTCCAGATCCTCGCGATCTTCTTAGCCAAGCCGCGCGCAACAAACGCAGCAGCCGGCATATTCCTTATCTGTCCCCGCGCGGCGTGTCGCTTTGACCGCCACGATCACGGCGCGGACGATTACCATCGCCGCCTTCAAACGCACGCTTCTCGGAAGCCATCGGGTCGTGCTCGATGATCTCGCCTTTGTAGACCCAAACCTTGATGCCGATGATGCCGTAAGCAGTCGAGGCTTCCGCACGTCCGAAATCGATGTCAGCGCGCAGCGTATGCAGCGGCACGCGGCCTTCTCGATACCATTCCGTACGAGCGATTTCCGCGCCGCCCAAACGACCGGCAACGTTGATACGGATGCCCTGGGCGCCAGCGCGAAGCGCCGACTGAACTGCTCGCTTCATGGCGCGACGGAAAGCAACGCGGCGCTCAAGCTGCTGCGCGATGTTTTCAGCAATCAGCGTCGCGTCGACATCCGGCTTGCGGATTTCGAGAACGTTGAGGTGCACTTCGCTGTCGGTCAGCTTCGAAAGCTCGCCGCGCAGCTTGTCGATGTCCGCACCTTTCTTGCCGATCAGAACGCCAGGACGACCGGTGTGAACCGTAACGCGGCATTTCTTGTGCGGGCGCTCGATGACGACTTTCGAGATGCTGGCCGGACGCTGCATCTTCATGATGTGATCGCGGATCGCATAATCTTCGTGCAGCAACTGCCCGTATTCGGCCGGACGCGCAAACCACCGGCTGTCCCAGGTGCGGTTGATGCCGACGCGCAGGCCGACCGGATTGATTTTCTGACCCATCACTCGGCCTCTTTCGCTACGTTTGCTTCAGCGCCGCCAGATTTCGACTTGGCTTTGACCTTGCCGCCATTGGCACGCTTGCGCGAGTTCTCAAGGTCCTCTTCGTCGAGTTCGCGAACCACAACCGTGATCTGCGAGAACGGCTTCATGACCATCGACGAACGCCCACGGCCGCGTGCATGAAAGCGTTTCATGACGATGTTCTTGCCAACATAAGCTTCCGCAACAACCAGCTGGTCGATGCTCAGCTGATGGTTGTTTTCAGCGTTTGCAACAGCGCTCATCAGGCACTTGCGCACGTCTTCGGAAATCCGCTTGCGCGAGAATTCCAAGTCCGCCATCGCCTGCTCGACCGGCTTGCCACGGATCAGACCGGCGACAAGATTGAGCTTCTGCGGCGACACCCGCAAATTGCGCGCAACGGCTTTCGCTTCGTTGTCAGGGAGCACGCGCTCCCGGCTATCCTTGCCCATTATCGTTTCGCCTTCTTATCGCCGCCGTGACCGGTGTAGTTCCGAGTTGGCGAGAACTCACCGAACTTATGGCCGATCATGTCCTCGGTGACGCTCACCGGGATGTGCTTTTGCCCGTTGTAGACGCCGAACGTCAGTCCAACGAACTGAGGCAGAATCGTCGAGCGCCGGCTCCAGATCTTTATGATCTCATTGCGACCCGAAGCGCGCACTTTGTCGGCCTTCTTGAGAAGGTAGCCGTCAATAAACGGACCCTTCCAGACTGAACGTGCCACGACTGTTTCTCCTTAAACCGGTCTTAGCGCAGGTATTTGCGCTTATTTCTTCTTCAGATGACGGCTACGAACAATGAACTTGTCCGTCGTCTTGTTCTTACGGGTACGGGCGCCCTTCGTCGGCTTGCCCCACGGCGTCGCCCAATGCTTACCACCGTTCGTACGACCGCCGTTGGGGTGGTCGATCGGGTTCATGGTAATACCGCGAACCGTCGGACGCGTGCCCTTCCAGCGTGTACGGCCAGCTTTCGAGTCGACCGTGTTGCCGTGATCGGGGTTCGAAACGGCCCCGACACTGGCCATGCAGTCAGCGCGAACGCGGCGCGTTTCACCCGAGTTGAGCTTCAGGACCGCCCAGCCGGCATCACGGCCGACGAGCTGAACGAACGTTCCAGCCGAACGCGCGATCTGTCCGCCTTTGCCTGGCTTGATCTCCACGTTGTGGATGATCGTACCGATCGGCATGCTCGACAGCGGCATGGCGTTGCCCGGCTTCACGTCGACCTTCTCGCCAGCAACAACGTTGTCGCCAGCGCTCAGACGCTGCGGCGCCAGGATGTAGCTCAGCTCACCGTCTTCATACTTGATGAGCGCGATGAACGCCGTGCGGTTCGGGTCGTATTCGATCCGCTCGACAACAGCCGGCACGTCGAACTTGCGGCGCTTGAAGTCCACCAGACGATAGGTCTGCTTATGACCACCGCCGATGTGACGCGTCGTAATACGGCCGTGCGTGTTGCGGCCGCCGGTCTTCGACTTGCCTTCGGTCAACATCTTGACCGGGCCGCCCTTCCAAATTCCCTTGCGATCGACGATGACCAGCTGACGAAGGCCGGGCGACGTCGGACGGAATGTCTTAAGTGCCATGACTAAAAGGCCTCCTTATAGACCGGTCGTGATGTCAATAGACTGACCGTCTTCGAGTGTGACGATGGCCTTCTTGACGTCGCTCTGAATTCCACGGCGGCCGCGGAACACCTTCTTCTTGCCCTTGCGGACAAAGGTGTTGACGGCTTTCACCTTGACATCGAAGAGAGCCTCGACGGCCAGCTTGATGTCCGGCTTGGTCGCCGTGCTCAACACATTGAAGACAACCTGGTTGGCTTCAGACAACAGCGTCGCTTTTTCGGTAATCACCGGCGAGCGGATGATGTCATAGGCTTTGAGCTTCTGCATTCTCAGGCCCCTTCACCGCTTTGCGCCGCCGATGCGAAGCGCTGGTCGAGGGCTTCCAAAGCCGCCTTCGTCAGCACCAACTTCTTACGGCGCAGAATGTCGTACACGTTGATGCCCTGCACCGGCAGAACATCGATATTCGGAATGTTGCGAGCCGCCCGCACGAACGACGCATCAAGGCTTGCGCCATCGATGATCAGCGCGTTGCTGAGGTCGAGCTTGCCGAACTGATCGCGCAGGGCCGCCGTCTTGCCTTCGCTTGAAGCGGCCTTGTCGATGATGACGATGTCGCCGGCTTTCGCCTTGGCCGACAGCGCATGGCGCAGGGCCAGCTGACGGACCTTCTTGGGCATGCCGATCGCATGGCTGCGTGGCTTCGGCCCCAGAGCCTTGCCACCGCCGCGCCACTGCGGCACCGACTTGTCACCATGACGGGCGCCACCGGTGCCCTTCTGCTTGTAAACCTTCTTGCCCGTGACCGTCACTTCAGAACGATCCTGAGCATGATGCGTCCCGGCCATGCGCTTCAGCGTCTGATAGCGCACCATCCGGTGGATGAGATCCTGGCGTGGCTCCAGACCGAAGACGTGGTCTGCAAGCTCAACCGTTCCGGCAGCACCGGATTCCAGCGACGTGACGTCAACTTTCATCACTGCTGCTCCTCTTGTCCTGCAGCTTCAACAGCCGCACCGCCGTCGCGGGACTTGAATGCACCAGGCTTCGGCGCGTCGTCCGGCAGCTTGCGCTTGACGGCATCGCGAACCAGAACCCAGCCGCCCTTGTGTCCAGGGACCGCGCCGCGAACCATAACCAGACCACGATCCGGATCGGTCTTGACGACAACCAGGTTCTGCGTGGTGACGCGCTCCGAACCCATATGGCCGGCCATCTTCTTGCCCTTGAAGACCTTGCCTGGATCCTGGCGTTGACCCGTCGAACCGTGGCTACGGTGCGAAATCGAAACACCGTGCGTCGCGCGCAGACCGCCGAAGTTCCAGCGCTTCATCGCACCCTGGAAACCCTTACCGATCGAAGTGCCGGTAATGTCGACAAACTGTCCCGGCACGAAGTGATCAGCCGTGATCTCGGCGCCAACCTCGATCAGGTTGTCGGGGCTGACCCGGAACTCGGCGAGCTTGCGCTTCGCTTCAACCTTGGCGAGCGCAAAGTTGCCGCGCTCAGGCGCCGTAACACGCGAAGGCCGACGCGTACCGGCACCAAGCTGCAGCGCCGTATAGCCGTTCTTCTCTTCGGTGCGTTGCGCCAGCACCTGGCAGTTTTCAAGCCGCAGCACCGTCACAGGAATATGTTCTCCTGCGTCAGTGAAAATGCGGGTCATACCCACCTTCTGGGCGATCACTCCGGAACGCATTGGAGCATTCCTTCCTTTTCTTAAGTCCCCGTCCGGCTGTATCTGCCAAAGTCCGGCGGCACAGCAATTCGGGCGTCTTCGAAAAACCGCTGATCCAAAAAAACCTGGACCACGCGACGGCTTAAAGCTTGATCTCCACATCAACCCCGGCGGCAAGATCGAGCTTCATCAGAGCATCGACCGTCTGCGGGGTGGGATCCACGATGTCGAGCATGCGCTTGTGCGTACGCATCTCGAACTGCTCGCGGCTCTTCTTGTCGATATGCGGCGACCGGTTGACCGTGTAACGCTCGATGCGCGTCGGCAGCGGGATAGGCCCGCGCACTTCGGCACCGGTACGCTTCGCGGTATTCACGATCTCGCGCGTCGACGCATCGAGTATTCGATGGTCGAAGGCTTTGAGCCTGATGCGAATATTCTGACCGTTCATCGTCTCAGCCTTACCCTCTGACGCAAGCAGCCTTTCCGACCCGGGAAGCCGCCTACTATTAACGTCTGATCCTGATCGACCTTGAGCTAAGCCCATTTGGCCTGGATCGAATTCGAAATTCGTCGAGAACCTCGACGCTCTTCTAAGCCAGCCCAACTCAATTCGAAAAAGAGCGGACGACCTAAAAACAACAACACCGGCACACCGCGCCGGCGCTGCGAACTGTGACACCAAAACTTCCAATAAGAAGATGATGTCACTGGTGAAACGGTCTGGACTAATCAAACCACCCCACCGGAAAAACGAGGGCCGCAGCGCAATCAAGGCTGCAGCCCTTCGGATTACTCCGTAATGCTCGACACGACGCCGGCGCCGACGGTACGGCCACCTTCACGGATTGCGAAGCGAAGCTTCTCTTCCATCGCGATCGGCTGGATGAGCTCAACGTCCATCGCGACGTTGTCGCCCGGCATCACCATTTCCGTGCCTTCAGGAAGCGTGCAAACGCCCGTCACGTCCGTCGTACGGAAGTAGAACTGCGGACGGTAGTTCGTGAAGAACGGCGTATGACGGCCACCTTCTTCCTTCGTCAGGATGTAGGCTTCGGCCTTGAACTTCTTGTGCGGCGTGATCGAACCCGGCTTGCAAAGAACCTGGCCACGCTCGACGTCCTCACGGCCAACACCGCGAAGCAGCGCACCGATGTTGTCGCCCGCACGGCCTTCGTCGAGCAGCTTGCGGAACATTTCAACACCCGTAACCGTCGTCTTCTGCGTGTCGCGGATACCGACGATTTCGATTTCTTCACCGACCTTCACGATACCGCGCTCAACACGGCCCGTAACAACCGTACCGCGGCCCGAGATCGAGAACACGTCTTCGATCGGCATCAGGAACGGCTGGTCGATCGGACGCTCCGGCGTCGGGATGTATTCGTCAACCGTCTTCATCAGCTCAAGAACGGCTTCCTTGCCGAGCTTCGGATCGCCGTCTTCGAGCGCCACAAGCGCCGAACCCTTGGTGATGGGGATGTCATCGCCGGGGAATTCATACGACGACAGAAGTTCGCGAACTTCCATCTCGACGAGTTCGAGCAGCTCTTCGTCGTCAACCTGGTCGCACTTGTTCAAGAACACGACGAGGGCAGGAACACCGACCTGACGGGCCAGAAGGATGTGCTCGCGCGTCTGCGGCATTGGGCCGTCAGCAGCCGAAACGACGAGGATCGCGCCGTCCATCTGCGCCGCACCCGTGATCATGTTCTTCACGTAGTCGGCGTGGCCGGGGCAGTCGACGTGCGCATAGTGGCGGTTTTCGGTTTCGTATTCGACGTGCGACGTCGAGATCGTGATACCGCGAGCGCGCTCTTCTGGAGCCTTGTCGATGTTGTCGTAAGACGTGTAGTTCGCACCGCCGGCTTCAGCCAGGATTTTCGTGATCGCAGCCGTCAACGACGTCTTGCCGTGGTCAACGTGACCGATCGTACCGATGTTGCAGTGCGGCTTCGTACGTTCAAATTTTGCTTTGGCCATTCCGGCTCTCCGTCTCAGTTTTCGGTGTCCGCTTCTTTCAGCTGGACATCGCTAGTAAATCTTAAAGCTCCCGCCGACATTCACGCCGACGACCAGGTATTGGACCGATCAAAGGCTTAGGCGTATTTCGCCTTGACCTCGTCTGCCACGTTGCGCGGAACTTCCGCGTAGTGCGCGAACTGCATCGAGTACTGTGCACGTCCCGTGGACATCGAACGCAGCGTATTGATGTAGCCAAACATGTTGGCCAGCGGCACGAACGCCTTGATGAGAACGGCATTGCCGCGCAAATCCTGCGAACGAACTTGACCGCGCCGCGAGTTGACGTCGCCGATGATGCCACCGACGAATTCCTGCGGCGAAACGATCTCAACGTCCATGACCGGCTCAAGCAGCTTGATGCCGCCCTTCTCGCAGCCTTCCTTCATCGCCGCACGCGCAGCGATTTCGAACGCGATGACCGAGGAGTCGACTTCGTGGAACGCACCGTCGGTAAGGGTGACCTTCATGTCGACCATCGGGAAGCCGATCAGCATGCCCGTGTCCCAAACCGATTTGACGCCCTTTTCGACGCCCGGGATGTATTCCTTCGGAACCGAACCGCCGACGATCACAGATTCGAACTCGTTGCCCTTGCCGATTTCGTTCGGCTCAAGACGCATCTTGACGCGCGCGAACTGACCCGTACCACCGGTCTGCTTCTTGTGCGTGTAATCGACTTCGGCAACCTTGGCGAGGCTCTCACGATAGGCAACCTGCGGCGCACCGGTGTCGGCTTCGACCTTGTGCGTGCGCTTCAGGATGTCGACCTTGATGTCGAGGTGAAGTTCACCCATCCCCTTGAGGATCGTCTCACCCGATTCCGGATCGACCGAAACGCGGAAGGAAGGATCTTCAAGCGCCATTTCGTTGAGCGCCAGAGCCATCTTTTCCTGGTCGGCTTTCGTCTTCGGCTCGATCTTCATCTCGATGACCGGATCCGGGAATTCCATCTTTTCAAGAATGACGGGCTTAGCCGGATCGCAAAGCGTTTCACCGGTGCGGGTGTCTTTCAGACCCTGCAGAGCGATGATGTCGCCAGCATAGGCGGTCTTGATTTCCTTGCGGTCGTCAGCATGCATCATGTAGGCGCGCCCGACACGCTCTTTCTTGTCGCGCGTCGACTGCAGGAGCTGCATGCCCTGCTCGAGTTTGCCCGAGTAGATCCGGCAGAACGTCAGCGAACCGACGTGCTCGAAGTTCATGATCTTGAAGGCCAACAGCGCAAGCGGCTCGTCGTCAGACGACTTGCGCTCCATCGGCGACTCGTCCTTCGGGTTGATACCTTTGATCGGCGGAACATCGACCGGGCTCGGCAGCAGATCGACAACCGCATCAAGAAGGGTCTGAACGCCTTTGTTCTTGAACGCCGAGCCGCAAAGCATCGGGAAGAACTGAACCGTACAGGTGCCTTTGCGCAGAAGCTTGCGGATGGTGTCCTCGTCAGGCTCGTTGCCTTCGAGGTATTCAGCCATCGCGTCGTCGTCCATTTCGACGGCGGCTTCAATCATCTCGCCGCGGAACTGCTCGGCTTTTTCTTTGAGATCGTCGGGAATTTCGATGGTCTCGAACTTCGCGCCTTTGCTCTCGACGTCGCTCCAGACGTAAGCCTTCATCGTGATGAGGTCGACAACGCCTGCGAAGTCGCTTTCAGCGCCGATCGGCAGCTGGATCGGCACGGGGCGCGCACCAAGCTTTTCCTTGATGTCTTCGACGCACATGTAGAAGTCGGCGCCGGTCTTATCCATCTTGTTGGCAAAGATGATCCGCGGAACCTTGTACTTGTCGCCCTGACGCCAGACGGTTTCGGTCTGCGGCTCAACACCGGCGTTCGAGTCGAGAACCGTCACGGCACCGTCGAGCACGCGCAGCGAACGCTCGACTTCGATGGTGAAGTCAACGTGGCCTGGGGTGTCGATGATATTCAGGCGGCGCATTTTGCCGTCGCGGCCCGGCCACGTCGTCGTCGTCGCAGCCGAGGTAATCGTAATCCCGCGCTCAGCTTCCTGATCCATGAAGTCCATGGTCGCAGCGCCATCGTGCACTTCGCCGATTTTATGCGAAATACCGGTATAGAACAGGATACGTTCCGTCGTCGTGGTCTTACCGGCATCGATGTGGGCCATGATGCCGAAATTCCGGTAGTCTTCGATTGCGTATTCGCGAGCCATGATCAGCCTCTGCGTAAAACTTGGTTGTTCGAGATCAGCCGTTACCAGCGATAGTGCGAGAAGGCCCGGTTGGCTTCCGCCATCTTATGCGTATCTTCCCGCTTCTTAACTGAAGTGCCGCGGTTGTTTGCAGCATCGAGCAATTCACCCGAAAGGCGCTCAACCATCGTGTTTTCGTTGCGATTGCGTGCCGCCGAAATGATCCAGCGAATGGCCAGCGCCTGGCGGCGCTCCGGACGAACCTCGACCGGCACCTGGTAGGTCGCACCACCGACACGGCGCGAGCGAACCTCAACCGACGGCATGACGTTCTTCAGCGCGTCGTGAAAAAGACCCAGCGGATCGCTCTTGGCCTTCTCTTCGATACGGTCGAACGCGCCGTAAACGATGCCCTCAGCGGTAGACTTCTTGCCGTCCCGCATAATCGCGTTCATGAACTTGGTCACGATCACGTCGGTGTATTTCGGGTCCGGAATAATTTCACGCTTTTGAGCGCGGTGACGTCGAGACATAGCCCCGTCCTAATTCTGTTTTCGATTAGGCCGCCCGGAAGGCGGCAGATACCGTTGAACCTGAGCTTACTTCGGCCGCTTGGCGCCGTACTTGGAGCGGCGCTGCTTACGGTCGGCGACGCCCTGCGTATCAAGGACACCACGGATGATGTGATAGCGAACACCCGGAAGGTCCTTAACGCGGCCACCACGGATCATCACGACCGAGTGCTCCTGCAGGTTATGGCCTTCACCGGGGATGTAACCGATCACTTCGTAACCGTTCGTCAGGCGGATCTTCGCAACCTTACGCAGAGCCGAGTTCGGCTTCTTTGGCGTCGTCGTATAAACACGCGTGCAAACCCCGCGCTTTTGCGGACAGGATTCCATGTGACGCGATTTGCCACGAACGACCTTGCGCGAACGCGGCTTACGAATGAGCTGTTGAATCGTCGGCATTAGGCCTCACCCCAAGGCGCGCTTTGAAGCATGCGCCAAAAACCCATGCGCCGGACCCGTTAAAAATAACGGACCCAACGAGAAACGCCATAGGATCTTCAGCCTCAAGGGCTGCAGATCATGGCAAGCGAATTGTCCTCTGCGTAAATACGACAGCGTTTAGTCGAGCCATTCAGGCTCTGCAGGCGCAAAAATCACTGCGCCAACTACGGCCAGTCGCGAGAGTTCGGTTCGTATAATCGGCAAGTGGTCAACGGTCAACACCGAACGGCCAAAAAAGCGAAATATTTTCGTCGCACAGCGCCGCTTTGAACGCTAACGGCAAGACCGCAAATCCGGGAGGCCCAAAGGCCCGATCAAGGCCGCAGCAAAACGGCCGCAAAATTCGGCCGTTCTTAACAGTTGTATGAGTCACGAAGCGAGCTTACTCAGCCGCTTCTTCGCTCTGCGGTTCTTCGACTGCGCCAGCCTTCTCCTGCTCCTTGGCAATGAGCAGATCACGCTTGGAGGCAATACGACGCAGGCGCCGCAACATCCCGCCCGTACCGGCCGGAATCAGGCGACCAACGATGACGTTCTCCTTCAGGCCATCGAGCGTATCGATCTTGCCGTTGACGGAGGCCTCGGTGAGAACGCGCGTCGTCTCCTGGAAGGACGCCGCCGAGATGAACGAACGCGTCTGCAGCGAGGCTTTGGTGATCCCCAGCAGAACCGGAATGGCAGCCGCAGGACGCAGACCCTCCTTCTCCGCAGCCAGGTTGCGTTCCTCGTACTCGATCCGGTCGAGCTGCTCGCCCTTGATCATGTCCGTCTCGCCCGCATCGGTGATCTCCACCTTCTGCAGCATCTGGCGGACAATCACCTCGATATGCTTGTCGTTGATGGTCACACCCTGCAGACGGTAGACGTCCTGGATCTCGTTAATGAGGTAGTTGGCAAGCTCCTCAACGCCCTTGATCGCCAGGATGTCGTGCGGCGCCGGGTGGCCGTCGTAGACATAGTCGCCACGCTCGATCCGGTCCCCGTTCTGAACGGCAAGCGATTTGCCGCGCGGAATGAGGTACTCGACCGCGTCTTCGTTCTCGTCGTCCGGACGAACGATGATGCGCTGCTTGTTCTTGTAGTCCTTGCCGAACTCGACTGTACCTGAGGCTTCCGAGATGATCGCGTGATCCTTCGGACGCCGGGCTTCGAAGAGTTCCGCAACACGCGGCAAACCACCGGTGATGTCACCGGATTTCGCCGATGCCATCGGGCTACGGGCCAGAACGTCGCCAGCTTTGACTTCATCGCCAGGTTCGACCGACAAAATCGCGTCGACCGAAAGCAGGTAACGGGCATCCCCGCCACGCGGCGCCTTGATCGGCGATCCTTTGTCGTCGTTGACGACGATCGCTGGTTTCAGCTCGGCTCCACGCGGAGACGCGCGCCAGTCGATGACGACTCGGTTGGTCGTCCCCTTGACCTCGTCGGTCTGTTCGCGGACCGAAGCGCCGTCGACAACATCCTCGAACCCAACGACACCGTCCACTTCCGTCAGGATCGGACGGGTGTAAGGATCCCACTGCGCCATACGGGTTCCGCGCTTGACGGTATCGCCTTCATCGACCAGCAGGCGCGCACCGTACGGGATCTTGTGAACGGCAAGCTCCTTGCCGGACTGGTCCTCGATCACGAGCGTCACGTTTCGGGTCATGGCGATGAGACGGCCCTGGCTGTCTTTCACCAGCGCGCGGTTCTTCACCTTCACCGTGCCGTTGAAGCTCGATTCGATGAACGACGTGTCGACCACCTGCGCCGTACCACCGATGTGGAAGGTACGCATCGTCAACTGCGTACCCGGCTCACCGATGGACTGCGCGGCGATAACGCCGACAGCTTCACCGATGTTGACCGGCGTACCGCGAGCCAAGTCGCGTCCGTAGCAGGCCGCGCAAACCCCGGTCTGGGTTTCGCACGTCAGCACCGAACGGATCTTGAGCTCCTGGATTTCGGCTTCGGCGATCCGCTCAGCATCGCTTTCTTCGATCAGCGTGTTTCTCTCGATGATGACTTCGCCAGTCTCTGGGCTGACGATGTCTTCGGCAGCCGTTCGGCCCAGCGCCCGCTGCGACAGCGGAACGATAACCTGTCCCGCATCGACAACCGCCTGGATCGAAATCCCGCCATCGGTGCCGCAATCGGGTTCCGAGATGATGGAATCCTGCGCCACGTCAACGAGACGACGTGTCAGGTAACCCGAGTTGGCCGTCTTCAACGCCGTATCGGCCAGACCCTTACGAGCGCCGTGCGTCGAGTTAAAGTACTCGAGAACCGACAGACCTTCCTTGAAGTTCGCCTTAATCGGCGTCTCGATGATCTCACCCGACGGCTTGGTCATGAGACCGCGCATGGCAGCAAGCTGACGCATCTGGGTCGGCGAACCACGCGCACCCGAATGGCTCATCATATAGATCGAGTTGATCGGCTTCTGACGGCCGTTGTCCAGGAACTCGGTCGCCGAAATGCGATCCATCATCTCCTTGGCGATCTTGTCGGTGCACTTCGACCAGGCATCGACGACCTTGTTGTACTTCTCAAGCTGCGTGATGAGACCGTCGTTGTACTGCTGCTCGAACTCGCGCACGAGGTCTTCGGTCTCTCCCATGATCGCCGACTTCGTGTCGGGGATGAGCATGTCGTCCTTGCCGAACGAAATGCCGGCCTTGAAGGCGTGGTGGAAACCAAGCTGCATGGTCCGGTCGCAGAAGATGACCGTCTCTTTCTGACCGCAGCCGCGATAAACGGCGTCGATCATCTTCGAAATGTTCTTCTTGGTCAGCAGTTGGTTGACCAGATCGAACTTGATGCCAGGACGCCGCGGCAACAGATCGCCAAGCAGGATACGGCCCGGCGTCGTGTCGTGGATCTCAACCGTCTCGTTGCCTTCGTCGTCGATGGCGATGAACCGGCCCTTGACCTTCGCGTGCAGCGTCACCGCCCCTGAATCGAGCGCGTGATAAACTTCCGCCGTCGAACCGAGCATCATACCTTCGCCCGGCTCATTGTCGGAGATCAGCGACAGGTAATAGAGACCCAGGACGATGTCCTGAGACGGAACGATAATCGGCTGCCCGCTGGCCGGGTGCAGAATGTTGTTCGTCGACATCATCAAGACGCGCGCTTCGAGCTGGGCTTCCAGCGACAACGGCACGTGAACGGCCATTTGGTCGCCGTCGAAGTCAGCGTTGAACGCCGCGCAGACGAGCGGGTGCAGCTGGATCGCCTTGCCTTCGATGAGGACCGGCTCGAACGCCTGAATGCCGAGACGGTGCAGCGTCGGCGCACGGTTCAGCATCACCGGGTGCTCGCGGATCACTTCGTCGAGAACGTCCCAGACTTCCGGCTTTTCCTTTTCGACAAGCTTCTTGGCCTGCTTGACGGTCGCCGCCTGTCCGAGAGCCTGAAGGCGCGCGTAGATGAACGGCTTGAAGAGCTCAAGCGCCATCTTCTTAGGCAGACCGCACTGGTGCAGTTTCAGCTCCGGACCGACCACGATGACCGAACGGCCCGAGTAGTCGACGCGCTTTCCGAGAAGGTTCTGACGGAAGCGACCCTGCTTACCCTTCAGCATGTCGGCGAGCGACTTCAGCGGACGCTTGTTGGCGCCCGTGATGACGCGGCCGCGGCGGCCGTTATCGAAGAGCGCATCGACCGATTCCTGCAGCATGCGCTTTTCGTTGCGGATGATGATGTCCGGCGCGCGCAGCTCCATCAGCCGCTTCAAGCGGTTGTTACGGTTGATGACGCGACGATAGAGATCGTTGAGGTCGGACGTCGCAAAGCGGCCGCCATCAAGCGGAACCAGCGGACGCAGTTCCGGCGGAATAACTGGCACGACCGTCAGGATCATCCACTCCGGACGGTTGCCCGATTCGATGAACGCTTCGATGACCTTGAGACGCTTACCGAGCTTCTTTGGTTTCAGTTCGGTCGTGGCTTCGGCGATTTCCTGACGCAGGTCTTCACGGATCTGATGCAGATCCATGTTGATCAGGATTTCACGGATCGCTTCCGCACCGATGCCGGCCGTGAAGCTGTCCGAGCCATGCTCTTCCTGCGCCTGCAGATACTCGTCCTCGGTCAGGAGCTGCTTTTCCTTGAACGGCGAGATACCCGGGTCAACGACCACGTAGTTCTCAAAGTACAAGACCCGCTCAAGGTCTTTCAGCGTCATATCGAGCAGCAGGCCGATACGCGACGGCAGCGACTTCAGGAACCAGATGTGCGCAACCGGTGCGGCGAGCTCAATGTGGCCCATGCGCTCGCGGCGCACTTTCGTCAGCGTGACTTCGACACCGCACTTTTCGCAGATGATGCCTTTGTACTTCATCCGCTTGTATTTGCCGCACAAGCATTCGTAGTCCTTGATCGGACCGAAGATGCGCGCGCAGAAGAGGCCGTCGCGTTCCGGCTTGAACGTACGGTAGTTGATGGTCTCAGGCTTCTTGATCTCACCAAACGACCACGAGAGGATATCGTCGGGGCTCGCCAACGAGATCTTGATCTGGTCGAAGGTTTGGAGCGGCTGCTGGCTCTTGAAGAAATTACTGATCTCGTTCATGGGCAGTCTCCTGTGGGCCTTGGCTGAAAGGCCCTGAATTCATGGGCGTCAATTTCGCGGGTATCGCGATCACCTGGCCCCGCGGTCGCTGGGGCCAGGCTTCTTGAGCGTCTGCTATTCGGCGGCTTCCGGTGGAGGCGTCGTCGGCAGCTTGAGCTGCACGCCCGTCTCCTCTTCCTCGCCCGGCGGCTTGTCGGAGTTGATGAGCTCCACATTGAGGCCGAGCGCCCGCATTTCCTTGACGAGCACGTTGAAGCTTTCCGGAACCCCGGCTTCGAACGCGTCGTCGCCACGGACGATGGCTTCGTAGACCTTGGTACGGCCGGCCACGTCGTCGGACTTAACGGTGAGCATTTCCTGCAAGGTGTAAGCAGCGCCATAAGCTTCAAGCGCCCACACCTCCATTTCACCGAAACGCTGTCCGCCGAACTGCGCCTTACCACCCAGCGGCTGCTGCGTGACAAGCGAGTAGGGACCAATCGAACGCGCGTGGATTTTGTCGTCGACAAGGTGGTGAAGCTTCAGGATGTACTTGTAGCCCACCGTCACTTTGCGGTCGAACGGCTCACCCGTACGGCCATCGTAAAGCTGGACCTGACCCGAACGGTCGAAACCGGCCTTTTCCAGCATCTCGACGATATCGGGCTCATGCGCACCATCGAACACCGGCGTCGCAATCGGCACCCCGGTCTTGAGCTGTTCGGCCAGACGCACCTTGTCATCTTCTTCCGGCGCGGCATCCTTGATCGTGTCGTCGCCGTAGATGCTGACGAGCTGCTGGCTGAGCGGGTTCATATCGCCCGAAGCGCGATAATCTTCCAGGGCCTGCTCGATGGCGCGGCCAAGACCGCGGCACGCCCAACCGGTATGCGTCTCGAGAATCTGCCCGACGTTCATGCGCGATGGCACGCCCAACGGGTTCAAGACGATATCGACCGGCGTCCCGTCTTCCAGGAACGGCATGTCCTCCTTCGGCACGATCATCGACACGACACCCTTGTTGCCGTGACGGCCGGCCATCTTGTCGCCCGGCTGGATCTTGCGCTTCACCGCGACGAAGACTTTGACCATCTTCATCACGCCCGGAGGCATCTCGTCGCCACGCTGCAGCTTGTCGACCTTGTCGACGAAGCGGCGTTCGAGGCTCTTCTTGGCGTCCTCGTACTGCTTCTGAATGGCTTCGAGCTCGCCCTGCGCCTTTTCATCGGCCAGACCGATTTCCCACCACTGCGAACGCGGGATCTCATCAAGGATCGCTTCGTCAATGTTGGTGCCCTTGCGCGCACCCTTTGGACCCTTGGCGACTTCCTTACCCATCAGCGCATCGCGCAGACGCGCATAGACGTTGCGGTCGAGGATCTGCATTTCGTCGTCGCGGTCTTTAGCGAGACGCTCGATCTCTTCACGCTCGATCGCCATCGCGCGCTCGTCTTTGTCGACGCCATGACGGTTGAAGACGCGCACTTCCACGATCGTCCCGGCAACACCCGGCGGCAGACGCAGCGACGTATCGCGGACATCCGACGCCTTCTCACCGAAGATTGCACGCAGAAGCTTTTCTTCCGGCGTCATCGGGCTCTCGCCCTTCGGCGTGATCTTGCCGACGAGGATGTCGCCAGGATGCACTTCCGCACCGATGTAAACGATGCCGGCTTCGTCGAGGTTTTTCAGAGCCTCTTCCGAAACGTTCGGAATATCGCGCGTGATTTCCTCAGGACCCAGCTTCGTGTCGCGGGCCATGACTTCGAATTCCTCGATGTGGATCGAGGTGAAGACGTCGTCGGTGACGACGCGCTCTGACATCAAGATCGAGTCTTCGAAGTTGTAGCCCATCCACGGCATGAACGCGACGAGCACGTTCTTGCCGAGCGCCAGATCACCCAGGTCGGTCGACGGACCGTCAGCGATGATTTCGCCCTCACGAACGAAGTCGCCCACGTTCACCAGCGGACGCTGGTTGATACAGGTGTTCTGGTTCGAGCGCTGGAACTTGCGCAGACGGTAGATGTCGACACCCGGCTTCGAAGGATCGGTTTCCTCCGTTGCACGGATAACGACACGCGTGGCATCGACCTGGTCGATGATCCCCGTCCGCCGCGCCACGATCGCAGCACCTGAATCGCGTGCCACCACTTCTTCCATGCCCGTGCCGACGAGCGGCGCTTCGGCACGAATAAGCGGCACCGCCTGACGCTGCATGTTCGAACCCATGAGCGCGCGGTTGGCGTCGTCGTTTTCCAGATACGGGATCAATGCCGCAGCAACCGAAACGAGCTGCTTCGGCGACACGTCGATGTAATCCACCATCGACGGGCTGACGAGCAGCACATCGCCCTGGAAGCGACAGTTCACAAGGTCGCCCGTCAGCGTACCGTCATCGGCAATCTCAGCGTTCGCCTGCGCAACGTAGTGGCGCATCTCTGCCGTCGCCGACAAGTAGTCAACCTGATCGGTCACCTTGCCGTCGACAACCTTGCGGTACGGGCTTTCGATGAAGCCGTACTTGTTGACCTTCGCAAACGTCGCCAGCGAGTTGATGAGACCGATGTTCGGACCTTCCGGCGTCTCAATCGGACAGATACGGCCATAGTGCGTCGGGTGAACGTCGCGAACTTCGAAGCCCGCACGCTCACGCGTCAGACCACCTGGACCAAGCGCCGACAAACGCCGCTTGTGGGTGATTTCCGAAAGCGGGTTGGTCTGGTCCATGAACTGCGACAGCTGCGAAGACCCGAAGAACTCGCGAACGGCAGCAGCCGCCGGCTTGGCGTTGATCAGATCCTGCGGCATCACCGTGTCGATATCGACCGAGCTCATACGCTCCTTGATCGCACGCTCCATGCGCAGCAATCCGAGGCGATACTGGTTCTCCATCAACTCGCCGACCGAACGAACACGGCGGTTGCCGAGGTGGTCGATGTCGTCGATGGCGCCACGTCCGTCACGCAGACCGACGAGAATGCGCAACACCGAGATGATGTCCTCGGCACGCAGCACGCGCATCGTATCTTCAGCCGGCGTGAACTCGTCGCCCAGATCCTGCAGGCGCATGTTCATCTTGACCCGGCCGACAGCCGACAGGTCATAGCGCTCCGGATCGAAGAACAAGCCGTAGAACAGGTTGGTCGCCGCTTCGATGGTCGGCGGTTCACCGGGCCGCATGACCCGGTAGATGTCCATCAGCGCTTCTTCTTTGTTGGCGTTCTTATCGAGCATCAATGTGTTGCGAATGAACGCACCGATGTTGACGTGGTCGATGTCGAGGATCGGGAATTCCTTGACCTTCTGATCCTTCAGTTCGGCCAGCAATTCCGCATCGAGTTCGGCTCCGGCTTCCGCATAGATGCGGCCGGTTTCCATATCGACGATGTCTTCGCCCAGATACTTGCCGACCAGATCGTCGGAAGAAACCAGAAGTTCCTTCAGGCCGTTCTGATGCAGCTCGCGTGCCTTGCGCGCCGTGATCTTGTCGCCGGCGCTGATGACGACTTCGCCCGTCTTCGCGTCGAGCAGATCGGACACCGGAACGATACCGCGCCACTTGGCCGGCTCGAACGGCATCTTCCAGCCGCGCTTGCTCTCCTTGATGACGATCTTCGAATAGAACGTCTCCAGGATCTCTTCGTCGTTGAGACCCAGCGCGTAAAGCAGCGTCGTCGCCGGCAGCTTGCGGCGGCGGTCGATACGCACGTAAGCGACGTCCTTGGCATCGAATTCGAAGTCGAGCCAGGAGCCACGATAAGGAATGATGCGAGCGGCGAACAACAACTTGCCGGAGGCATGCGTACGCCCACGGTCGTGGTCGAAGAACACGCCCGGCGAACGGTGCATCTGGGAAACGATCACGCGCTCGGTACCGTTGATGATGAACGTACCGTTCTGCGTCATGAGCGGCATGTCGCCCATGTAGACGTCCTGCTCCTTGACGTCCTTGATCGACTTCGAGCCCGTCTCTTCGTTGATATCGAATACGATGAGGCGCAGCTTCACCTTCAGCGGCGCCGAGTACGTCATGTCGCGCTGAATACATTCGTCGACGTCGTACTTCGGCGGCTCGAATTCATAACCGACGAACTCGAGCGTCGACTTGCCCGAGAAGTCCGAAATCGGGAATACCGATTTGAAGACGCCCTGCAGACCGTGATCGTCGGGACGACCACCAGCCGGCGCCTTGCGCATCAGGAAATCCTCATACGAGCTCTTCTGCACCTCAATGAGGTTTGGCATCGCAGCGACTTCCCGGATATGACCAAACTTCTTCCGGAGACGCTTGCGACCGCTAAACGTTTCTACCATGACCGCTCCTTCGATAGTGCGCCGCGCAGGTGACCGGCCCGCGCTGGAATTCAAAATACGCTTGAACAGGTCAGCCAAACCCGCTCAAGAAATCCGCTTTCGTCTCGGCCAGGCACCGTCAACCCGACCATTCTTGCCGGCCCCAAATCCGCTAAATCAGCAGCCCGGGGCCAGAAGCTCGAAAACGGCTCGCCGAAATTTCCAGCATGCACCGTGAATGCGCATGGGAAATTTCGGGGAACCGTCGCCACGAGGAACCTCCCCCCGGCAAAACCGGGAGGAGGAACTGTGCTGGTTACTTGAGTTCGACTTTTGCGCCGGCCTCTTCCAGTTTCTTCTTGATCTCTTCGGCTTCGTCTTTGCCGACTTGTTCCTTGACAGCCTTGCCGCCGGCTTCGACCAAGTCCTTGGCTTCTTTCAGGCCAAGACCGGTGATGCCGCGAACTTCCTTAATGACGTTGATCTTCTTGTCGCCAGCGGCAACGAGGATCACGTCAAACTCGGTTTTCTCTTCAGCAGCAGCAGCTTCGCCACCACCAGCAGCAGGACCGGCAACTGCAACAGCAGCAGCAGCCGAAACGCCCCACTTTTCTTCAAGCATGGTCGCCAGTTCAGCGGCTTCCAGAACGGTCAGCGACGACAGGTCGTCAACGATTTTAGACAGATCAGCCATTTTACTTTGTCCTTCAGGTTCAAATCATTTCAGCGGTTTGCGGCATTGGCTCAAAGGCCTGCCGCCATCTCATCGTGTTGCCCAAGACGCGCCTTAAGCCGCGTCTTGCGAAGCCTTCGCGCTGATGACACGGGTCAGCTTGGCGCTCGGTTCCTTGATCGTGCGGGCGATCTTCGTCGCCGGCGCGTTCAGGAGGCCGATCAGCTTGGCCCGCAGTTCATCGAGCGATGGCAGCTCGGCGAGCGCTTTCACGCCCTTCGCATCCAGAACGTTCGGCCCCATGGTGCCGCCGAGAATGACGAGCTTGTCGTTCTCCTTGGCGTAGGCGACTGCAACCTTGGCCGCGGCGATCGGATCCTGCGAGTAGGCAATGCAGGTCGGTCCCGTGAACAGGTCGGCAATCCCCGCCGCTGGGGTGTCCTGGAGAGCGAGCTTAGCCAACCGGTTTTTCGCCACTTTGACGTGACCGCCCGCCTGCTTCATGCGCTGGCGGTAGGTCGTCATCTCAGCGACGGTCAAACCGGTGTAGTGGGCAACGACCACCACGCCCGTGTCACCAAACACGTCGTGGAGGTTTGCGACGAGCTCACGTTTCGCGGCTCTATCCACTGCTCTCTCCTGGTCAGCAAGGCAGCGTCATAATTGCGGCCTTGCGGGTTGCTATTTGTTGCCCTCAGTGCTGGTCGCCCAACCTGATCAGCAACGCTCTTTGCACCTGTCCCCATCGGACGCGAACGCCCTCAGGAATCGACCGAGAAGATTTGAACCGGAAGATCCACCTGCCTTGAGGCATCCTTCCCGGCTGTTCTCCCATCTCATGCAGGCCGCACCGACAAACCACTCAAGCTTGCCGGCCTTTGACAGCACTTAGGCCGCCCGGCCGCTTGACCAAGCGACACCTGCAGTCTCGGACAGGTCCGCCCTGGAAAATGGCTCTCACGAACCGCGCCCCAGGACGGGGTCTTTCGGGCTCATCGCCCGAAATCTTGTTGCCTAGAACCTGTCCCGGGAAAATCCCCGATCGATGGCCCTAGCTCAGCAGCACGGAGACTTCTCGGAGTCCCATGCCACCTGAATTCATCAGGACGCAGCCGCCGGCAACACGCTTGCCGCATCGACCTTGATCCCAGGACCCATCGACGAAGAGATCGAAACCTTCTTCACGTAGGTCCCCTTGGCGCCTGCCGGACGAGCCTTCACAACGGCATCGACGTAGGCGCGAATGTTTTCGACGAGCGCTTCCTTCGAGAAGCTGGCCTTGCCAACCCCGCCATGAATGATGCCGGCCTTCTCGACGCGGAACTCGACCGCACCGCCCTTGGCAGCTTTCACGGCTTCACCGACATCCATCGTCACCGTGCCGACGCGTGGGTTCGGCATCAGGCCGCGTGGACCCAGAATCTTACCCAGACGTCCGACGAGACCCATCATGTCCGGGGTCGCGATGCAGCGATCGAAGTTGATCGTGCCGCCCTGGACTTCCTGAACGAGCTCTTCGGCGCCAACGACGTCAGCACCAGCTTCCTTGGCTTCGTCAGCCTTCGGACCGCGCGCGAAAACCGCAACGCGAGCCGTCCGGCCCGAACCGTTCGGCAGCATGCATACGCCGCGAACGAGCTGGTCGGCGTGCTTCGGATCGACGCCGAGGTTCATGGCGATCTCGATCGTCTCATCGAACTTCGCCTTGGCGCGCGACTTGATCATGTCGACGGCCTCATCGATGGCGTAGGCCGCATTCGGATCGATATCCTTGCGGACGGCAACCATGCGCTTACCGCCAGCCTTGCGCGTTTCTTTCGCGACTTCTGCAGATACGTTTGCCATGCCGCTCACCCCTTGACCTCGATGCCCATCGAACGCGCAGAACCGGCAATCGTACGGGCAGCCTGCTCAACGTCATCGGTGTTGAGATCAGCCAGCTTCATCTTTGCGATTTCGCGCATCTGATCCATCGTCACCGTCGCAGCAACTGCGCGGCCAGGTTCTTTGGAACCCGAGCCCGGCTTACCGGTTGGACGCAGGCCAGCCGCCTTCTTGATGTAGAAGCTGGCAGGCGGTGTCTTCATTTCGAAGGTGAACGAGCGGTCGGAATAAACCGTGATCTTCACCGGCACCGGCGTATCGGGTTCAATGTCCTTCGACTTGGCGTTGAACGCCTTGCAGAATTCCATGATGTTGACACCGCGCTGACCCAAGGCTGGGCCGATCGGCGGTGACGGGTTGGCTTTGCCTGCAGGCACCTGCAGGTTGATATAGCCATCGATCTTCTTGGCCATTCTATCCCCTGTAAACACGGGAGAAGCGCACGGGCTCTCCCAGGGTTAGCGGTAAGACGGAAGCCTTGAGGGCTAAGGCCCGACTTCCTCCCGCACGAATTGAAACCGACATCCCTTTCGGGCCACCGGTTTCGCGAATGACGCGGGGAAACAAAGCCTCCGCGCCAAAACCCGAAACGGTCATAAAGGCGCCGCGCTTAGCTCGGCACCTTCTCGACCTGATTGAATTCCAGCTCCACCGGCGTCGGACGCCCGAAAATGGAGACGGCAACCTTGATGCGCTCGCGTTCCTCGTCGACCTCTTCGACATGCCCCTGGAAGGAGGCGAACGGGCCATCCGAAACCTTGACGGATTCGCCGACCTCGAACGTGATCGTCGCCTTCGGGCGCTCGACCCCGTCCTTGACCTGATTGAGGATGCGCATCGCTTCATCCTCAGAAATCGGCATCGGCTTGTTGTCAGCGCCGAGGAATCCCGTCACCTTCGGCGTGTTCTTGATCAGGAGGAACGCGGGGTCCGTCATATCCATCTTGACCAGAACGTAACCGGGCAGGAAGTTCCGCACCGCCTGCACCTTGCGGCCACGTTTGACCTCAACGACCTCTTCGGTCGGCACGACGATCTCTTCGAACAGCTCGTCAAGGTTTGCGGCCTTCGCGCGCTCTCGAATAGCGTCAGCGACCTTTCGTTCGAAGTTGGTGTACGCGTGTACGATGTACCAGCGCTTCGCCATAATCCGTTCCTGACTTAAGGTGTGCTAGCCAGCGGCCCTGCCAACAAGTGGCAACGAGCGCATCAGCGCCCGAGGCGCAGCACAAAATTCACGATCATCCCTAGAATTTGGTCGGCCACCAAAAAGAACAGCGAGGCCATCGTCACCATGATGAGAACCATCACAGTCGTGATCCAAACCTCTTTCCAGGTCGGCCACGTCACCTTCGCGGTCTCTTGACGGACCTCCTGCAAGAATTGAAATGGGTTCAAGGCAGCCTTCTCGAAACTGATATTTCAGGAGGACATTCTACAAATACGCACCAAACGACCCCGCCGGATGCCCATTGCAGTCATATAGGAAGACGCTGCCCTCTTCGCGACTTCCGCATCTCTTTTCCGATCAGTTGGCAGGGGCGGAGGGTCTCGAACCCCCGACCTTCGGTTTTGGAGACCGACGCTCTACCAATTGAGCTACACCCCTAAAGTCCAGGCAAGCGATATCGCCCGCCGTCACTGCTTCGGTTGGAGGAAGGCAGTCCTTAGCCGACGCCACAGCCCTTGTCACCCCCAAAGAATATTTTTTGCTTGAATGTTGCTAAATTGCAACAGTTATCGAATTTCTTCAATCACGACGGCCGTTCCGTAGGCCAGGACTTCCGTCACCGCAGAGGCCATTTCGTTGGCATCGTAGCGCATCGCCACAATGGCATTTGCACCTTTCTTTTCAGCATGTTCGATCAAGTTGTCAAAGGCTTCCTGACGCGCCTGCTCGGCCAATCTTGTATAAACGGAGATGTTACCACCGAACAGGATCTGGATGGACGCCCCGATATTTCCCGCAAGACTGCGCGAACGCACAGAAAGTCCGCGAACCATTCCGATCGTCTTGACGACCCGCTGGCCCGGGATTTCATTGGTTGTAACTACGATCATATAGGGTGCCCCACTCGCAATTCCAGGTCATGGGGAAGGAAAGATCCCCCGCAGGATCGCCAGATCCTCTTCGTTACTCGAAAAGGCTGAACCCTCTTCCTTGAGCCGGGTTCCGATGTCAAGCGCGATATCAACGCCGATATGGGCTCCAATCGTCCGTCCCATGGCGCTTGAACGCTGAATCACCAGGTGCTGCTTGGAGGAATAACTCTGCCCCGCAGGCGTCTCCAGAAATGCTTTTAGTCCTGCGAGTTCATCTTGCGTGTAAGTCTCCAGATAGACACTGACGACCTTGTCCTTGAGCTTCGACGCAAATCGCTCTCGAAATTGGGTGACAAACTCGGTAATGACGGCTTCTCGGGCCCGCGCGGTCAGCCGCTGAGCCGGTCCCCTTGAAAGACTCCCCGTCATCGAAGTTCGCAGCAGCGGCTCCATCGAGTTGAACATCGCATTGACGCTCTCCTCGGTCATGAACTTATCTACGATAAATTCAGCGTCCGTCTGCGGCTCGGCACGTGCTTGTTGGAGCGGAACACTCGAAGCCGCGACGGCTAGGCAACACAATAAAAGTGCGAAAAAGCGCATTTGGAACGATCCCCATAGCAATTAAAGGCTTGATCAGCGGCTCCTGCGGAACCCGATCCAGCCAATCAAGGCTGGGCACAATCCACACCGGATCCGACAACAAAGCCAATCTACGCCAGACTAAGCAATGATCAGCAGGCAGCAAAAAGGCCGCAACCCAACAGAGTTGCAGCCTTTTCTTATGGAACTAGGCCTTTGGCGCCGCAGTGCAATCAAGGCTGCAGCCCTTCGGATGACTCCGTAATGCTTGAGGAGACGCCGGCGCTGATCTGAAACGCGGCCTGCCGCGTTTCAAGTCTAAACAAGCGTCGGCGCCAACCGCCGGAGAAAGCCGCCAATCTAGGCGTTACTCCGTAATGCTCGACACAACGACGGAGCCGATCTGAAACGCGGCCTGCCGCGTTTCAAGTCTAAAGAAGCGTCGGCGCCGACGCCGGAGAAAGCCGCCAATCTAGGCGTTACTCCGTAATGCTCGACACGACGCCGGCGCCGACGGTACGGCCACCTTCACGGATAGCGAAGCGAAGCTTCTCTTCCATCGCGATCGGCTGGATGAGCTCAACGTCCATCGCAACGTTGTCGCCCGGCATAACCATTTCCGTGCCTTCAGGAAGCGTGCAAACGCCCGTCACGTCCGTCGTACGGAAGTAGAACTGCGGACGGTAGTTCGTGAAGAACGGCGTATGACGGCCACCTTCTTCCTTCGTCAGGATGTAGGCTTCAGCCTTGAACTTCTTGTGCGGCGTGATCGAACCTGGCTTGCAAAGAACCTGGCCACGCTCGACGTCCTCACGGCCGACACCGCGAAGCAGCGCACCGATGTTGTCGCCCGCACGGCCTTCGTCGAGAAGCTTGCGGAACATTTCAACACCCGTAACCGTCGTCTTCTGCGTGTCGCGGATGCCGACGATTTCGATTTCTTCACCGACCTTCACGATACCGCGCTCGACACGGCCCGTAACAACCGTACCGCGGCCCGAGATCGAGAACACGTCTTCGATCGGCATCAGGAACGGCTGGTCGATCGGACGCTCCGGCGTCGGGATGTATTCGTCAACCGTCTTCATCAGCTCAAGAACGGCTTCCTTGCCGAGCTTCGGATCGCCGTCTTCGAGCGCCACAAGCGCCGAACCCTTGGTGATGGGGATGTCGTCGCCGGGGAATTCATACGAGGACAGAAGTTCGCGAACTTCCATCTCGACGAGTTCGAGCAGCTCTTCGTCGTCAACCTGGTCGCACTTGTTCAAGAACACGACAAGGGCAGGAACACCGACCTGACGGGCCAGAAGGATGTGCTCGCGCGTCTGCGGCATTGGGCCGTCAGCAGCCGAAACAACCAGGATCGCGCCGTCCATCTGCGCCGCACCCGTGATCATGTTCTTCACGTAATCGGCGTGGCCGGGGCAGTCGACGTGCGCATAGTGCCGGTTTTCGGTTTCGTACTCGACGTGCGACGTCGAGATCGTGATACCGCGGGCGCGCTCTTCTGGAGCCTTGTCGATGTTGTCGTAAGACGTGTAGTTCGCACCGCCGGCTTCAGCCAGGATTTTCGTGATCGCAGCCGTCAACGACGTCTTGCCGTGGTCAACGTGACCGATCGTACCGATGTTGCAGTGCGGCTTCGTCCGCTCGAATTTTGCTTTGGCCATTCTCTCAATCCTTAGCGAGTGGTCGTGGAAGGGCATTTCCGACGCGCGGACGGCTTAGCCCAGTCAGCCCGTTCCTCTAAGGGCTACGCGCGCCATATTCAAGTGGGTTTGCCTGTTGGAGGCTCATCCTCTTGGCCGTCGACGACCGGTGGGGACATGTAAGAGACATGTAAGTTGCCGCGACGCGAAAATCGAGACGGCAACGTGCTTGCTCATTCAGGTCGCGTCTGGGACCAGCCAGGCCCGTGTTTTCAGGCCGACCTGGTCTGCAAGCCGGTAGACAGGATCGTTCATCACCGAGTTGATAACCTGATCGGTCAGCACGCCAACCACGCCACCGCCGCCGCCAACAGCAACAGAGAACATTTGTCGCGGCGTCAGTTCCTGGCCGGTCGCAGCATCGGCGAGCCAGGCATCGACGATGAGCTGATGCACGCCGCCAACGATCACCCGCTGAGCTGCGGAGGCGATGAATAGCTTGCGCACCTGGAACTTCAGATTTGCCGATTTCGCCCCGTGCAGCGCCCCATCGACCTTCGGCTTCACGCCATCTTTGACGATCCCGGCAATCTTTTGTCCCACATAGGCGCGTGTTTTCGGCAGCGCAGCAAATTCTTCCTGCGAAATTGCCTTTCCGTCGCCGTTGTCATTGAAGATCACGCCTTCTTTGGCGGCCAGTTCCCGCTCCGCGTCCCCCCACCAGAGTTCGGCATTGGTAGGCGTTTCCGCTACGATCGAAGCGATGTGATACTGATCTCTTAAACCTGCGGAGATCTGCGGCTTGGGTAATCCCGCACAGCCCACCAGAACGCTGATGAGAATAAGAAGGCCAAACCCAGCCAGTGGGCGCCTAATTTGGCCGCGCGCCATAATCGCCCCTCCCGAGCCAAATGATTCACGACTCGGGAATACTTAGGTGCACGGAAGAAGACAACTGGGCCGGCGAATGACCGCAAGCTGAAGCTGTGCATGATTACTGCATAGAATCGCTCAACCACGTCCCAATTCAAGCGGCTGAGAGCAGCTTATTTCTCAACAAACGCCTTCTCGATGACATAAGTCGCAGGCTTCCCACTGGTGCCCTCGACAAAGCCGCGATCCTCGAGAATTTTGCGCATGTCGGTGATCAGGTCGGGATTGCCGCACAGCATCACGCGGTCGTTCTCGACCGACAGCTCCGGCAACCCGAGATCGCTGAAAATTTTCCCCGATTCGATGAGATCGGTGACCCGCCCTCTGTTGACGAACGGCTCGCGCGTCACCGTCGGATAATAGATCAGTTTCTCACGCACATCCTCGCCGATGTACTCATGCTCCGGCAATTCCTTGGTAATGAGCTCTCCATAGGCGAGTTCGGCAACCGTCCGGCAACCGTGCACCAAAACGACCCGCTCGAAGCGCTCGTAGGTGTTGGGGTCGCGAATAATCGACATGAACGGCGCTAGCCCCGTCCCGGTGCTGAGAAGATACAAAGTCTTGCCCGGCTCCAGGTTATCAATAATCAGCGTGCCAACAGGCTTTTTGCTGATGAGTATCCGGTCGCCTTCCTTGATGTGCTGCAAACGCGACGTCAAAGGCCCGTCCGGTACCTTGATCGAAAACCATTCAAGCGTCTCATCGTAGTTCGGGCTAACCATGGAGTAAGCCCGCACCAACGGTTTACCTTCGACTTCCAGCCCGATCATCGTGAACTGACCGTTCTCATACCTGAATGAATCGGCACGCGTCGTTCGGAAACTGAATAGCGTGTCGGTCCAGTGCTTAATGTCGAGGACTGTCTCTTCGTTAAAACCGTTGAAGCTGCTCATGATCGAATTTCCCGGTGGACGTAAGGATAAGTATTGCTGTTGCGCGTTATTCCCACAAACGCTCTGGGGCTGTCCGTCAACAAATTGACGCAACCAAAAAGACTTCCACTACGGGAGACAATTTCACAGCAATTCCGTGTTGCGAATGACGAATGACAATTAGTTGCTTTCGCCCTTCCGTCTAGGTCGCGATGCTGCCGGCATGAGTATACCAGACACCCCAGATTTTGCGGCCAAGCCACCACGATCGTTCAGCCTTTCGTCGAATGGACGCTGGCTCGTGCTCGACTGGCAGGACGGCAGCTCAACGAAAGTCGATGCCGAGACCTTATGGAGCAACTGCCCCTCTGCGGCAGGACGGCGTCGTCGGCTCGATGGAAGAACGTCTTCCGGCGATCCCGCGCTGTCCCTCACGAACGCGTTCCCAATCGGGAATTACGCCTTGAACCTTGCATTTTCCGACGGTCACGACCGCGGCGTCTATCCCTGGGGCTACCTCGCGAAGCTTGCCGCACGTCCGACCCTCGAAGCCTTTCTGACACCCCGCGTCGACGAGACCGACCGCGCGAACGAATTCCACCAAGAAGGACACTAAGAGATGACTATGGATGCGATCCTTGACGATATGTCTGAAGTCAAATGCGATGTGCTCGTCATCGGAGGCGGCACGGCAGGGCCGATGGCGGCGCTGAAGGCCAAGCAGAAGAACCCTGACGCCAAGGTCATTCTTCTCGAAAAGGCCAACGTCAAACGGTCCGGCGCTATTTCGATGGGTATGGACGGCCTCAACAACGCGGTCATCCCCGGCTATGCGACGCCCGAGCAATACGTCAAGGAAATCACCATCGCCAACGACGGCATCGTCGATCAGAAGCCGGTCTTGAAGTATGCCGAGAACTGCTACGACATCATCCAGGAACTCGACAGCTTCGGCATCCGCTTTCTGAAAAACGAAAACGGCGACTTCGACGTCAAGAAGGTGCACCACATCGGTACCTACGTTCTGCCGATGCCCAACGGCGAAACCGTCAAGCGCGCGCTTTACCGTCAGCTGCGCCGCGCCCGCCTGCTGATTTCCAACCGCTACATGGCGACCCGGCTCCTCACCGCCAAAGACGGTCGCGTTGCCGGCGCCATCGGCGTCAACACGCGCAACGGCGAATTTCTCGTCATCCGCGCCAAGGCTGTGATCTTGTGTATGGGGGCTGCCGGCCGCCTCGGCCTGCCAACGTCCGGCTACCTCTACGGCACCTATGAAAACGCCGCCAACTCGGGCGACGGCTACGCCATGGCCTATCACGCCGGCGCCAAGCTCGCGAACCTCGAGTGCTTCCAGATCAACCCGCTCATCAAGGATTACAACGGACCGGCCTGCGCCTACGTCGCCGGACCGTTCGGAGCCTACACCGCCAACAACAAGGGCGAGCGCTTTATCGAATGCGATTACTGGTCCGGCCAGATGATGCTGGAGTTCTTCAACGAGCTGCAGTCCGGCAAGGGCCCGGTCTTCCTCAAGATGAACCACCTGCACGAAAAGACCGTCGCAGAAATCGCGAAGACCTTGCACAACGTCGAGCGTCCAACCCGCGGTGACTTCCACGAAAACCGCAAGACCGACTACGCCAAAGACATGGTCGAGATGCACATCTCCGAAATCGGTTTCTGTTCCGGCCACAGTGCTTCGGGCGTCTTCGTCGATGACTTCGCGCGAACCACCGTCCCTGGCCTATACGCAGCCGGCGATATGGCAAGCGTTCCGCACAACTACATGCTCGGTGCCTTCACCAACGGCGCAGTCGCCGGCGAACACGCCGCCGAGTATTGCAATGAAGTCGACTGGGCCGACTTCGACGCCGCGGACGTCGCTGTCGAAAAAGAACGCGTCATGGCGCCGACGAAACGCGAAGACGGCATCCCGCCAAACCAGATCGAGTATAAGACACGCCGCCTCGTGAACGACTACCTGCAGCCGCCGAAAGTCACCAAGAAGTTCGAACTCGGTCAGGCGCGTTTCGCAGAAGTCCGCGAGGATCTCGAACAGGGCATGATGGTCCGCAACGCTCACGAACTGATGCGTTCACTGGAAGCCGCCTCGATCCTCGACTGCGCCGACATGGCCGCCCACGCTTCGCTCTACCGAACCGAAAGCCGCTGGGGCCTTTACCACCTGCGCACCGACTATCCTGAAAAGGACAACGAGAACTGGTTCTGCCACACGCTCCTTGGCAAGGTCGACGGCAAGATGGCGTCCGAAAAGAAGGCCATCGAGGATTACGTCGTGCCGATCGCAGAGGACGAAAAAGATCTCTACGACAAACAGCGCGTCGCCGCCGGCGAGTAACAGCAGCCTTCACGATCAAGAGCGCTCGGGGAACGGCGCAACCTCCCCGGCGCACCAGGACCGCAAGAGCCATCGCAAGCGATTTCCAATGTCCTTGCCCGAACGCGGTCGTGATAAACATATGACAAGGAAAACGGAGAAGCCCGTATGCCTCTAGCAACCCAACCAAGTACCGTCCCTGTTGTCGTCGACAACGACAAGTGCATTGCCGAAAAAGGCTGCCGCGTCTGTGTCGATGTGTGCCCTCTCGACGTCCTGCGCATTAGCGAAATGACCAACAAAGCCTATATGGCCTATGATGAATGCTGGTACTGCATGCCTTGCGCGGCCGACTGCCCGACGCAAGCAGTCACCGTCAACATTCCCTATTTGTTGAAATAAGACCAACAAGGCTCAGATCCGCGAGGGCGCACCCAATGTCAGAATTATTTGAAGCTTATGGCGAACTTGAAGATTTCGAGGATCGCCTTGCCTCCGCGGATCCGGGCGAACGCCGGGTCGCCGTCATGGAGCTTGGCGATTTTGGTGAAGCTGGCGCCATCGCCCTGCTTTTGAAGAGCCTCGACGACACCGATGCCGGCGTGCGCACTCAGGTCGCTGTTTCGCTGGGTGAATACGATGGACCTGAGGCAGCCGCAGCGCTCGCCAAAGCACTTCTCGATCCGGAAGTCGAAGTTGCCAAGGCCGCCTCGATCTCCGCTGCCGAACTCAAAGACCCCGCATCCGCCGATCCGCTCCTGCCACTGGTCGCCAACGAAAACGCATTCGTCCGCGCTTCAGCCTTGCGGGCCCTGAAAGAGCTGCGCCGCCCCGATACACTCAAAGTCGCACTCGGCGCACTCGGCGATAAGGAAGCCCAGGTTCGAGCCGAAGCCGTCGGTGTCATCGGCTTCCTGAAAATGGAAGAAGCCATTCCGGCACTGAAATCGGCAACCCAGGACGACGACGCATCCGTTCGCCGCGCCGCAGTCAGTGCGTTGTCGTTCTCACAACTCAAGACGGCACAGGATACGATCATCCAGGCCACCGGCGACAAGGATTGGCAGGTTCGCGAGATCGCCGCCGAAACGCTCGGCAAGGGCGAAGAGAAACCAGAGGCGGCCAAAGCGCTGATGGACATCATGACCGACGAGTTCTGGCAGGTCCGCTGGAAAGCCACCCGCAGCCTTGGCCAACTCCACGTCACCGACGCCGTCGACCTCATCGCTCCGGGCCTCAACCACGATCAAGCCCCTAACCTGCGCAAGGAAGCCGCCGCAGCACTCGGCGAGATCGCATCGCCCGAAGGCGCAAAATACCTCGAACCGCACGCCGACGATCCCGATCCCGACGTCCGCAAGAACGTCCGTTGGGCACTCGATCGCATCGCTGCCAATAAGGACAGCGACCCGGCGGCAACCAGCTGATCGCCCGAACTGCAACTCGGATCTGACGGACGAGAGAGGTTCAATATCGCCGATGGCAAATCCAAAACCAGGCGCGAAAAATGTCAGCTCTCCCGGCCGCACGCTCAAATACATCACCATTCGCAATTGGCTGACGGAACGCATCGCGAGTGGTGAATTCGGCTCCGGCCAGCAGCTCCCCAGCGAACACGAAGTCATGGAGCTGTTTGGTGTCAGCCGCGTCACCGCGCGCCAAGCCTTCGACGAACTGCGCCGCACCGGCATCGTCGAAGCCCGCCGAGGCAAGGGTTATTTCGTCAGCCATTTCCGCGCCACGGCAAGTCTCGAACGGTTGCAGAGCTTCGGCGAAATGATGGCCCCTCTCGGCGTCGAGACACACTCGAATGTCGTGGAGCTCATCGAGGTCGTCCCCGAACCGCTCGTCACCGAAGCGCTGCAAGTCGACAACGGCTCTCTTGTCACCCGCATCGGCCGCACGCGCATGGCCGGCGGAACCTCCATATCTCTCGACATCAGCTATTACCCCATCGACATCGGCCGCAAGCTGATGGTGCTCAACCTCGGTCAGGAAGACGTCTTCTTGCTGATGGAACAGCGCATGGGATTGGAGCTTGGCTATGCCGACGTTGTTCTGGATGTCGACGACGCGTCACCCGAACATGCCAAATTTCTAGGCGCCGAACCCGGCAAGCCTTTGTTGCGCCTGCGCCGCCTAACGTTCGACAACAACGGCCGCCCGTTGGCCTTCGAGCTCATCTATTCGCGTCTTGACGCAATGGCCTTCAAAGCCCGCCTCGGTCGGTGGTGAACCCCGACCCATTCTCTCACGAAACAACCTGATTGGCTGGCGATCTCTGCCTGGAATTCTCCGCGGCTGGAGCGCTAGATTTCGGACGTGGTTTTGCCTTTGCGAAAGCCAGCCGAACGCGCCTTTCGACCTAATCGGTGATTAGGCCAAAAGTTACCTTACCACCTTGTCCTATCTCAATTTTGCGCACCTGAAAAGCGCTGCCTAAAAGCTAATCATTGCGCCCAGCCAACAACCTTAAACTCGACATCAGTCATCGAATTAATATTGCAAAGCGACATAGATTAAACATTCAAAACCAATGCCTTATGAAAAATCCGAGACACTGACTACTGATTTGGCACGGCCATTGCCGCTTCCTTAACGTCCTTTAAGACAAGAAGCCATTGAGCCAAGGGAGCAGTCAATGCGCAACAAATTGAGGTCCACCCTCGCAGCCGCCGCGATCCTCACCGCAGCCTCGGCAACTACCCTCCAAGCCGCCGAAACAATCAGGATCGCTGTTGGTCACCAAAGTATGTGTACCGACACCTATACCGCCGGGATCGTGATCAAGGAGCTGAAGCTTCTCGAAAAGCACCTTCCCAAAGACGGCAAATACAAAGACGTCAAATACGACATCAGCTGGAGTGACTATTCCTCCGGCGGCCCCATCACCAACCAGATGCTGGCCAACAAACTGAACTTCGGCGTCATGGGTGACTACCCGCTGATCGTCAACGGCGCCAAATTCCAGGCAACCGACTCTCTGCGCACACTCTACGTCGCAGGCACCGGCTATAACCTTAAGGGCTCCGGCAACGCGATCGTCGTACCAGTCAAGTCCGACATCTACGAATTCTCGCAACTCGAAGGCAAATCGGTTTCAACCCCTGTTGGCAGCGCCGCATGGGGCATGCTTCTCAAAGCCCTGCAAGACGAAAAACTGCCGGTTTCCAAAATCCAGCTCAAGAACCAGAGCCCTGCTGTCGGTGCAGCGAACATCGCAGCCGGCAAGATCGACGCTCACTCCGACTTCTGCCCCTGGTCGGAACTCATGGAATTCCGCGGCACTGGCCGTAAGATCTATGACGGCAGCGAAGCCGGCGTTCCTTACTTGCACGGCGTCGTCGTCCGCCAGGACTTTGCAGAAAAATACCCAGAGGTCGTAACGGCTTTCATCAAGGCGGTCTACGAAGCCGGAAAATGGATCGAAGCCGATCCGATCAAAGCAACCGAAATGATGGAGAAATGGACCGGCGTCGAGAAAGAAGTTCTCTACCTCTACTTCTCCAAAGGCGGTCACCTCACGCTCGAACCAAGCATCAAGGACAAATGGGTTGAAGCTCTCAAATTCAACCACGGCGTCCTGGTCCGCGAGAAAGCCATTCCACCGCTCGATTTCGACGCCTGGATCACCGAGAAGTATGTCAAAGCAGCCTTCAAGGAACTCGGCGCAGACTACGAAAAAGCGAAGGCAACGATCGTCGATCCTGTCGAAGCCAACGCCAAACTTCCGATGGAAATCTGGCATGCCCGCGAAGGCATCTCGACCTATCCAAGCTTGGGCGAATTCCTCAAAGCTGTCGCCGAGTTCAACGCTGTCGGCCAGAAGCTCAACGCCACCTACGTCTACGACAAAGAGACAGGCCTGAAGCTCTTCGGCAAGACCGCCGTCTACGTGCAGGCTCCTGACGGCAAGTACGCCGCCTTCCTTCGCAAGAAAGAAGCCGAAAAGTACGCTGCCAGTGTAAAAGGCAAGGTCATCGACTTCGAAGGCGCATTGGCTTCCGTCGCAAGCTGATCTCTTGAGCCTCACCCGCAAACCAGCAAGCGGGAACGTCATCAGGTGCCGGGCCGCGATTTCATCGCTGGTCCGGCACCGGACCTAAATCCCACGAACTTCACAAGTCCAAATACCGACCGCAACATCCTGGAGTGCTCCATGGCGGCCCAAGGCGCAATCATTGAAATGCCAAAATCCGGCAATCTCGATCCTTCCCAAGAGGCCCGAGGAGACGGCGAGGAGACAACAGCCCAGGGTCTGCAACCGGCGTCCGCGGAAAGCTCCGATCATCCCGGCAACACAGATCAACCCGCAGAAACCGCTAAATCCTTCCAACTCGCGAACCTGCTTCAATCGGAACATCTCGTCAGATGGTCGATCCGAATTGCAGCACTCGCAGTTGGCGTCCTGGCCTGGCACTGGGCAACGACCGCAAACCTCAACTTCTACATCAACTTCGAAAACGTTCCCGAACCGCTCAAGGTCTGGAACGCGTTTGTTGCGCAAATCTCGGGCACGGAATTCTACATCCATATCCTGGTGAGCATGCAGCGCATCATTATCGGCTACGCATTTGCCGTCGCCATCGGCATCGGATTGGGCCTTATCATGGGCCGATCCAAGCTCGCGAACGACATCTTGATGCCCTACATCGAGATCCTGCGCCCGATCCCGGCCGTCGCATGGATCCCGCTCGCCATTTTGATGTGGCCCACCGAAGAAGCCTCCATCATCTACATCACGTTCTTGGGGGCACTCTTCCCGATCATTCTCAACACGATGCACGGCGTCGAGCAGACCCCTGAGGTCCTGATCCGGGCCGCGCGATCACTTGGCGCACGCCAAACCCAGATCTTCCGCCATGTCGTCCTGCCGGCAGCCCTGCCGAGTATCGCAACCGGTCTCGCCGTCGGCATGGGCGTCTCGTGGTTCTCGCTGCTCGCGGGTGAAATCATCTCCGGCCAGTACGGCATCGGTTACTTCACCTGGAACGCCTACTCGCTCATCAACTACCCCGACATCGTCGTCGGCATGTTGTGCATCGGCCTGCTCGGCACCGGCTCGACTTACGCCGTGCGCCTTGCAACCAGACCCTTCCTGAAATGGCAGGAGAAAGCTCGATGACAGGAATTCGAACACGCATCAGCGATGCAATTTCGCGGCATTGGCGCGGGGTGCTTGCCATAACTGTCGGCTTCACCGTCTTCTACTACATCGCGCTGCTCCTAAGCATGGTTTATCGCTTCGGCAACTGGCCGAACTACATGACCGGCTACAATTGGTTCGGCAATGTCGCCACCATCATCAAGTCGACGCCATCATGGTCGGATATGATCCCGATCATCCTTGAGGAATGGCTCCTTGAAATCGGTTACATGAACATGAGCTTCGGCCATGGCATTTCCGAATGGAGCCTGGAGCTCATCCCCTCGCGCATGGTTGTCACCATTCTGATGGCGTTCATGGTCGGCACCGTGTGGGCGCTCCAGAAAGAGCGCACCCGTGCCTGCCAGCGCCTCGATGCTCCGGCTCTGGCAGCATCCGGCCTCGGCACCGGTCTGGTCGCTTTGACCGGAGCGACCATGACCTGGGTTGTCTGCTGTGCGACCCCCTCCTGGATTGTCGGCTTGTCGATGCTCGGGATGAGTGTGTCGATGGCCAACTGGCTGCAGCCGTTTGGAACATGGATCGCACTTGGCGGTTTTGCGGCGCTAACGTTCGCCATCCTGATGCTCGCCCGCGACCCAAAAACCTCCGGCAGTTCGGGTTCGACAACAGTACGCACTCCGACAAGCCTCATGCCCGCCGGCGGTGCAAATTCAAGCCACGCACCGCTGACGGCAGGGCACTGAAATGCACGCTACGCGCAGCGACAATCCGCGCCGCCGAGCACTGAACCCATCGCACGCGTGCCGCGGCCAACTTTACAAACTCACAACCATCTGAGGCTGGGAGAAACAATATGCTGGGACTAGTCAAACCGATGCCTCAACCGACTGAAGAGACACCGCGAGCCCGGAACCATCGCGCCTCCGAAGGCCATGTCGAGATCCAGAACGTCTCGATCACCTTCGGCAAAGGCTCCAAGCAACACACAGCCGTCACCGAGACGTCTCTCGACATCCCACCTGGAGAATTCGTCTGTATCCTGGGCCCGTCCGGCTGCGGGAAATCAACGCTTCTCAACTCCGTTGCCGGCTACGTCACGCCAACGACCGGCTCTGTCACGATCGACGGTGAAGAGATCAAAAGCCCCGGTCCCGACCGCGGCATGGTCTTCCAGCAATATTCCCTGTTTCCCTGGAAAACCGTGAAAGAGAACGTCGCTTTCGGGCCCAACATTCTCGGTCGTGGCAAGACGGTCGCCGATTCCACCGCCCAGACATTCATCGAGATGGTCGGCCTCGCCAAATTCGCCAACCGCTATCCTGCCGAACTCTCCGGCGGCATGCAGCAGCGCGTCGGCATCGCGCGGGCGCTCGCCAATTACCCACGCGTTCTTTTGATGGACGAACCCTTCGGCGCCCTCGATTCCCAAACCCGCCTCATGATGCAGGAAAGCCTGCTCAAGATCTGGACCGAGTTCGGCATCACGGTGCTGTTCGTCACCCACGATATCGACGAAGCCGTCTTCCTGGGCGACCGCGTGCTCGTCATGAGCGCCGGCCCCGGCAAGATCATCGCCGACATCAAGATCGACCTCCCGCGACCGCGCAGCCCTGATATCGCATTGGACGACGACTTCATGCGCCTCAAGAAACTCTGTCACGACAAGATCAGGGCAGAGAGCCTTAAGGCCTTCGAACAGCAAAACGCCTGAAGTAGGAAGCCGTCACCTAAGGAGACAACGCATGTCGAAGGCTCTGCCGAATGCCGGCCCATCCAAACGCCGAACGCCAGCAAGTCAGCCACGACGCCGATTCCTAAATCTCGGCTTGTGTGCCCTGGGGCTGGCCGCGGTTTTCGGCGCAACGCAAATTCAACCGGCTCAGGCTCGCGTCGATTCCAACATCTATTCGACCCCGAAGTCGTTATCCGAATTCAAACTCCAGCAGGCCTCTGGAGCAGCTTTCGGCCTGGAAAACCTCAAGGGTAAATGGTCTCTCATCGTCCTGGGTTACACGCACTGTCCCGACGTCTGCCCCTTCACATTGCAGAACCTCGCAGCCGTCGAAGAGGAATTGTCGCTACGTGTTTCGCCTGCCCGCAAGCCGCAGGTCGTCTTTATCGGCGTCGATCCCGACCGGGACCACAAGATCATCGGAGAGTACGTCAAATACTTCAGCGACGATTTTCTTGGAGCAACCGGAGAGTGGAGCGAGATCTCCAAAGCCGTTGAAACCCTCGGTGGCTTTGTCCGCTATGAAGGCAAAGACAAAGACCCCGAAGGCTACAAGGTCTTCCACAGCGCCAACATCGCCATCATCGATCCGCAAGGGCGTCGGGTTGGCAGCGTCAATCCCCCCTTGCAGCCAGCCGAAGCCGCCGATTTCATCGCCGCGTTGATCGCCAAGAGCGCCCGCGAAGCAGCCGCCAAGAACTAACAATCAAGCAGTCCAGTTGAAGGAGTTTCACGCTAATGAAAATAGCATCTCAGCGATTGAAGGCGAGGATTGCAGATGATACCGCAAGCCCGCAATGGCGCCTTGCAACAATCACGTTGATGGTCGCAGCTGCCTTACTTGCAACCATCCTTGCAGCGTCTGCGTCTTCAAGCGTGACTGTCTCCAAACCCTGGATCCGCGAAGCTCCTCCAGGCATGACGGTCCACGCCGGATACATGGCGCTTGTCAATAATGGCTCGGCAGACATCGCGCTCACGGATGCCTCAAGCCCGGCCTACGAACAGGTCGAATTGCATATTTCGAAGGTCGTCGACGGCATCGCCACGATGCAGAAGGTCGCCCAGATTACCGTTCCTCCGGGCAAGACCGTCACCTTCAAACCAGGTGGCCTCCACCTGATGATGATCAAGCCGAAATCCGCAATCAAGCTAGGACAGAAGGTGCCAATCGAGCTGACCTTCTCCGACGGCTCGTCGCTGACCATCGACGCCGAAGTCAAGAAAGGCGGAGCCATGCCTAAGATGGATCACAAAATGCACCATGGCCCGATGGACCACAGCAAGATGCACCACAGCGGTTGATTCAAACGGCCCTCATGAGCGCAACCACAAACATCATCACCGGTCATAAGGGCAAGAAACGCCAACCGGTGGCACACTCGGGCCCAAACGCCCAGCACGCCACCGCTTATGCACTATCACTGTCAATTGCGCTCGGCCTGCTGCCGCTTCCCGTTTGGGCCGATGGCTTGGGTTACGACAACCTGCCACCGCAAGAGCTCTGCGGATTGTGTCACGGCCTCAACGGCATTAGCGCAACTGCCAAGTTCCCCAAACTGGCCGGCCAGAAGAAAGCCTATATCGAAAAGCAGCTCAGTGATTTTCTGGCCGGCAGAAGAAGCAACGACGGCGGCCAGATGGCCAGCATTGTCACCGAAATTCCACCGGAGAAATTTGCAGTTGTCGCCACTTACTTTTCGGGCCTGACACCGCCGCCAGCCGATGCTGGCGATAACCCGCTATCTGACGAAGCAAAGTCCCTGGCGCGCAACATTATCGAGAAGGGGAAACCCGAGAAAGGCATTCCCGCCTGCGCCACCTGCCATCTTGAGACCAACACAGCGGCTCCGTATGCGCCCCGCATCACCGCCCAGCATCGCGATTATCTGCAAAAACAGCTCACCGATTTCCGCGAAAAGAACCGCGAAAATGACACGACGGGCACGATGCACAAGATCGCCGCCGCCCTCGACGAATCCGAAATTGAAATCCTGGCAACCTACTTGGCCGCCACTCCACGCGCGAGGTCGAAACCATGACAACGCACGCAAGCAACAGCGCGAAAATCATCCCTCACCCGGCAAAGCGCACTGGCAAAGGTCGCCCTCCACCGGAAGCGAAAGCCTCTGCGGTTTTCTTGTCCGAAGCCCTCAGCCAGATCAACGAAGGTGCAACGTTTCTCGACCGCTTAAGCCTCGATGAAATCGAACGCCTGCGCGCGATCTCCTCCCGCCTCACGGTTGAGGAAGGCGAAACGATCTTCATGCAAGGGGATTTACACAGCGGCATCTTCCTGATCGAAAGCGGCCGCGTCAGAACCTACTACGCCGGTCCGTCGGGTAAGGAAATCACGCTGGCCTACTGGACGCCCGGACATTTCTGCGGCGGCCCTGACGTGTTCGGCGGCGGCCTGCATATCTGGTCGGCAACGGCCGTGGAACGCACAAAGCTATCCTACCTGCCCGGCAACAAGCTGCGCCATCTGGCAGAAACCGTTCCCAAGATTGCACTCGCACTGATCGACGGAGCGGTCGCCAAAGGCAAATGCTATTCGGCCCTGGTGCAAATGCTCGGGACCCGTTCAGTCACCGAACGCCTCGCCCAACTTCTGTTGATCCTGGCATCCGTCGATGGCCGATCGGACGATTCCAAAATGATCGTCGACCGTCGCATTACCCGCGAGCAGCTTGCCAACATCGTCGGATCGACGCGCCAATGGGTGACCAGCACCCTGTCACGGTTCCAGCGCTCCGGTAGCATCTCGATCGACCGCAACACCATCATCATCAACGATCCCGATGACCTGCGCCTGCAAAGCTAGATGTCTGCCCGGAGGCGTCAAAGCCGCAGGATGTATTCAGCGAGCAGCAGCGTCGCCGGCAGCGAGAGAAACGCCAAAGCTGTCTGCAAGGTCACGATCGCAGCCATAGCGGGAGCATCTCCGCCCATGGCCCTCGCCAGCGTGTAGGACCCGGCCGCCGTTGGAACCGCTCCAAATACGACCGCGATCAACGCCTGCGCCGGCTCCATTCCAATCATGCGCGCTGACAAGATGATGACCAACGGAAAGATGACCATCTTCCCGATGATCGCAACCACAGTCGCCGACGCCGAAACAACCATCGCCCGCACGCGGATATTGGCCCCAACGCACAACAGGACGATTGGCAACGCCGCAGCGCCAAGGATCTGGCAGACTTCATTGATGACCGGCAACGGCCCGATTCTTAAAAAGTTTACCGACAAGCCGAGGGCAATCGCGATCAAAAACGGATTGCGCGAAACATCCCGCACGATAGCCCCGTAAAGCCCGCCCTCTTCCTCTTTGCGCAACAGCGTCACCAGTGATGTCACGACGGCGACATTCGTGATCGGCACCAGAATGGCGACAATCAGAGTTGCATCCGCCAGACCCTGAGTGCCGTAGACGCGTTCCGCGATCGCCAGCGCAATAAAGGTATTGTGCCGTGCCGAACCTTGCAGGATCGACGTCAGGATCGGCCGGTCAAAGTTCATGAACTTGCCCGCCAGCAGCGCGAAAATGAAAGCCGCCGCGAACCCCGGATAGATCACCGTGAAGAAGTCGCCGAGCAACTGCCCCGAGACGTTCATCGTTGATGTCTTGTCGAACAAGAGCGCTGGAAACAGCAGCCAATAGACGAGCTTGTCGTTGAGGTTCCAGAACTCGAAACTAGGAATTCCCCCGCGGCGCAAGCCGTGGCCGAGCACGATCAGGATAAAGATGGGAGCGACGATCAGGAGCAGCGAAAGGATCATGACCGTCTAGTCGTACACATCGGGGGCGGGCTCAAGAAAGGAGTTGTCAGGAGGCAGGCGCGACGAGGTATTCCGCCCCGACGGACTGGCACATTGCCAGACTTGCCCCATAAGGCAACACACACCAACGATTTTTAGCCCGTCTCAAGGACTGACCTCGGTTGTCAATTGCCGCTTGAACATAGCGAGCATGGTCTGAATTTCAGCCGGTTCCAGCCGGCCATGGTGGCTCAGGAACTCTGCCGTATCCTTGCCGGAATACCGCCCGCGTAACTTGCCATCGCAAACGATCAGGTTGGCGCGCGCCAGAACAACCGCCCGGTCATGACAAATCCGGCACTTGGCCTCGAAGACCCCGCCGGTGCTCAGGATACTGCGAAACTGCCGAACAAGAGCGCTCGCCTCGCTTGGCGAAACACCACCGTGACCTTGGCCAAGAAACGCCTCCACGTCGCGCCCCGATTTTTGACTAACAACCCGCCCGTCTCTGACGCTCAAGGTTGCCCTGGCAAATTCGCCGGCATGCGGCGCGTGGCAGCCGCCACAGGATCGCTCGTAGATTTCGTGAACATCGGCGTCCTGGGCCCTGGCTATGGTAGATAGCCCTGCGGCCAGAGCCAGGACAAAACCCAGCGGCACAAGCTGCACCCTGAGGAGCCTAAGCATCTTCGCACCTCGAAAATCTGCCTAAGCGCGAATTGTAGCCGCGATCAGATGAGGTACGCTTTGATCTTCGCCAACCGGCTGCAGAAGTTTACCGGTAAATCCAGCAGCATCGAGCTGCTCTGGCACGTCCTGCAACACATGCCCGGCGCTTGTCGCAAACAACGGCAGACAAATGGCCTTGCGCCCTTCGAGATCGCGGGCAGCCTCAGTGATTGTCGGCGTCTGCTCGACGAAGCCCAGCCGAACGTCTGCAAATTTCTCCCGCACCCGCACCGCCTGCGCAATCGCTTCAGCCGCTTCGGCCGCCGCCGGCCCTTTCTGCGAACCATGCGCCGCCATCACGAGCACCGTATCTTCGCCCCTGGCTCCCATTTCCTCAGCGGCAGCCATCGCGTTCGTCACACAAAGATCAGGGACCTTGGCATCAAGCCCAAAGGCGCCGAAGTAGGTCACCGGCCCATCGAACACGAGTTCAACGCGGCGGCGCAGCTCGCGCCTCACAAACCAGCCTTCGCTCATGAAAAAGGGATAGATTGCCGGGGCCTGAGACGAGCTCGCCCGAGCCAATGCACTCTCTAATGAGCCGGCTTTGGCCAACGTCGCACCGATGACGAGCCCTTCGCGCACATGCTCCTGCACACGCGCGGCTAGCGCCTGCACGGCACTGTCCAACGTATCGGGATCGCTCGGCGAGCCATGCGCGACGATAATGGTGGTGGGAAGGTCAGGCATCGCGTGATCTCACTGCATCTGCGATTGATCAGCGTAACAGAAAGGATGGAGCGGGTAGCGGGAATCGAACCCGCGTATTCAGCTTGGAAGGCTGCTGCACTACCATTGTGCTATACCCGCGAAACTTCCTAGTTCGCTCCAAAGAGCGCCTCGCGCCCGACCTTTTACCTTAGCCGCGATCCACTGCCAATCCATGAAAGAGACTGACTGGCGGATCGCCATGCGCCGAATGCCGCGCAGTCCCACACAACCTTGGGAAGTGTGGGCCCAATCACCCGTGGACTTCTGGTCCGCCTAAGGTTGGTTGTCATGGCCCGGTTGCCATGTGGGCAACGGAAGGGCCACTAGAGCTCCACACAACTTTAGGCAGTGTGGACCCAAAAAAGAATATGGTGGAGGGGGTTGGATTCGAACCAACGTAGGCGAAGCCAGCGGATTTACAGTCCGCCCCCTTTAGCCACTCGGGCACCCCTCCATCCGGCCACCCAGTCGGATGGCACAAACAAAAGCGCCCCGCAAACGACAGCGGGGCAATTCGCATTGTTATGGTTAGCTCGCCGCCCGATGTCAACGTCTTTGACCCGGATTTTAACTCAGGTTGCAGCTAACACCGAAGGCAACCCAACGGACAATGCGACCATCGGACCCTTAGCCGAACCAGGAACACCGTGCCTAAAGCCAATCCTTACGAATTCCGCACTCCAGCAACGATGCTTCCAACACATTGCCGCCAGCTGAAAAGCCAGCCATTGTCCCACCGAACCTGGCCTGTCAGCCCTCCAAAATCGTTAGGCTCCAACCTGGAAACCGTAAAACAGATGTCCGCCGACCGCCCCAAAGCCAATAAGAAGCACAACCGCCCGCGCGACCGGCAAAAGCCTGCGTTCATAAAAGAGCGGCCCGACGAAATCCAGATTTTCGGCCTGCACTCCGCCGAAGCCGCCCTCAATAACCCCGCCCGCCGCATCAAGTCGGCAACGATGACCGAAAACGCCGCCAACAAACTGGCCGAAGGGCTCAATCAGCGTGGCATCGAGCCCGAAAAGACCACCCCGCGCAATCTGGACAAGCTTCTCGGCAGCGATACCGTCCACCAGGGCGTCTATTTGGAATGCGACCCGCTCCCGGAGCTAACCCTTGAGGACCTCATCGACGCAGCCCGCGACGGCCGGCCGATCATTCTCCTCGACCAGGTCACCGATCCGCACAACGTCGGCGCCATCCTGCGATCAGGCGCCGTCTTCGGCTGTGGTGGCCTCATCATGACCCGCCGCCATAGCCCGCCGCTTTCGGGCGTACTCGCCAAATCCGCTTCAGGCGGTCTGGAATACGTCCCCGTTCATCTGGCCATAAACCTCGCCCGAACACTAAGCGAACTGAACGAAGCCGGCGTGCTGACCATCGGCCTTGAGGGAACAGCCGAAACCGCACTTCACGAAGCAATTGAAGCTGACAGGCCAACCGCGATCGTGCTGGGCGCCGAAGGCAAGGGCCTGCGCCAACTCACGATGGAGACCTGCGAAAAGCTTTGCCGCATCGAAACCAGCGGCGCGCTCGCCAGCCTCAATGTCTCGAACGCCGCCGCGATTGCTCTGCACCTGTTCTCGATGCAGCGATCCTAGAGCGGCGGGGCGACCGCAGATCCGCGGCCGCTTCTAGTTCCCGAACCACGCCCAAACGAAAACCGCCAGCCCTGATCGAAAGGCCGGCGGCAATCAAACTCTTATCTCTCCAGCTCAAACCGAACCGGCGGTCAACTCACCAGTGGCCACGGTGATGGCGGCCATGATGGCGATAATGCCATTCGCGGTGGCGATACCGTCTGCGATTTTCGCCCCAGGCTTTGTAATACGGCGGACGGCGCAGATAGCGACGCTTGCGAATGACATGGGCCGGACGCCAATAGCCCGAGTTGTAATAAGGGTAATACCCGCGCGGCTCATAACGATAAGCGTAAGGGTCGGTCTCCGCACGGAAGCGATAGACATGACGATAGCGCGGACGATAGACGTAGTGCCGGATCTCGCGGCTGCGGCCCCAGCCCTCCGGCGCACGGTCGCGCCATCCACCGGCTTGGCTCTCTTGCGGCCCTGCGACCACCATCGTCGCAGCCAGCACGCAAAGCGCCAGCGCAAACTTAACAATACGCATACTCAACTCCAGGTTTACGCCCAAAAAACACAGTTGGCGAAAAAGATAACTGAATTTAGTGACGATCTCCTAAACGCGAAACCCAAACAAGCCCGATAAACATTTTGGGTCAATTGTTAAGGAATTCCTCAGCGCAATTTCCAAAACCCTAAAACCATCCGGCGTGAGCATATTTTGCGTTGCGAACAAATTTTCAATCGACCTTGCGAGATCGGCGCTCAGACTTTTCTAACTCTTGGCCAGCCACAGCCGCACACACCCCGGCCTCAGGTCTCCACCTCAAGATCAACTGAAGCATCCTCACGCCAGTCGCAACCCAGGCCTCTTGATGCACGCCGACGCAGGCTGAGTTGAGAACGAATTTCGGCAACTTTCGATCCATCTCTCATCAAAGAAAATCAGCAGTTCTTTCCAAAAATTCCTGAGCTTCCTCAGGCATGCCACTTCTGCGTCAATCTGTCCGCCGCATGGCTGAGGTCGAAATCCCTTCACGGCCCCCGCTTGCTTGAACCGCGACTCCGCGTGGGTATATTGCAAGAATCTCGAACGTGGCACTTTGGCATCGCCCGGATAGAAAACCGTTTTCTTCCCAAGCGGTGCTTCTTACCGCCCGCCACAGCCCTTAGAACGATTTCTTGGCGCGGTTTATTCCGTGCGAAGAAGGTCAGGAGCTTAATCTCGATGAAATGCAACCCCGTTCGCTGGCTTTGGGGCTTGCTCCCCGTTCTGGCACTGCTCTGGCTCACGGTCGTCTGGGAGAAGGATCCCATTCAAGAAGACCTGCGCGAGAGATCGCAAAGCGCGTTGACGGCAGCCGGACTGTCATGGGCCGGAACCGGTTTTGACGGTCGCGACGGGTTGCTGAAGGGGCTTGCCTTCCGCGAAGAACACCCCGATGCCGCCTTGGATATCGTCCGCAAAGTGTGGGGTGTCCGCGTCGTCGACGAACACGTTGATTTGATCGATCTGGTCGAGAAGTACGCTCTATCGGCAGCCATCGACGGCTCGAAAATTACGCTCACCGGTTATGTTCCAAACGAAGAAATCCGCAAAACCCTCCTGAAGTCCGTCAAGACGCGTTTCCCGAAATTCGACATCGACGACCAAACTAAACTCGCCCGTGGTGCCCCCAAGACGGAAGTCTGGCTCAAAGGCTTTAACTTCGGTCTCGACCGCCTGACGCAGCTCAGCTCGGGCAGCTTCACGCTTTCTCAGCTTGATTTCTCGATTGCTGGCGAAGCGCGCGACTTTGCAGCCTTCAAGAGCGCCAAGGCCGCTCTCACCGGCGCAATGCCGGACGGCGTAACGCTCGCCAAAAACGAAATCCGCCCGCCGATTGTCTCGCCTTATACCTGGAGCGCGGAAAAAGCCGCAACGCAGCTCGTTCTGGCCGGACACGTCCCCGGCGAGCAACAGCGCGAGAAGCTCTTCGCCGCTGCCAAAGCTGCTTTCCCAAGCCTAGTCATCATCGATCGTATGGAAACGGCAGCCGGTGCGCCCGTCGACTGGAGCACGGCCGCAAACAACGCCCTCGCCCAGCTCTCCAAGCTGAAAAACGGCAGCGCCAAATTGAAAGACGCCTCACTCGACGTCTCCGGCGAGGCCCCCGATGAGGACACCGCCAACGCCATCGTTGCGGAACTGAAAGACGCGCTGCCGAAAGCCTTCGCCTTCACCCATAACATCACCTTCCCCGAACCCAAGCCTCCGGTCGTCACGCCCTTCACGACGTCAATCGACGTCCAAGGCGAGGATCTGCAGCTGACAGGCTATGTGCCCGATGAAGACGCACGCACCCAGTTGCTCGACCACACCCGCAAGGCCTTCCCGAAGAAGCGGATCGTCGACAATCTGACGCTTGGATCGGGCGCGCCGGAAGGCTGGCGACGTTGCCTGTTTGCCGGCATCAAATCCGTCGCCAGATTGGGCAGCGGCAAGCTCAACCTTGTCGATCGCAACCTGACGCTGACGGCGAAAACGCAAAGCGAACAACTCGCCGAAGAAGTCCCTGGAGAATTGCGCGCTGCAACGACACGCGCCTGCGATGCCAATATCGATCTCGACCTTGATCTGCCCGATGAGCCTTATCTCACCTGGCGCGCTGATTTCGATGGCGGCGACACGATCCATCTCGATGGCGAAGTCCCCGATATCGAAACGCTGACCAATTTGCTTTCGGTCACGCGCAAACAATTTCCCAAAGCCAAGATCGACAACAAGATGACGGTGGCATCCGGATATTCCGCCAAATGGCAGAAGGTCGCCGCAACCGGGATCAATCTGTTGAGCCTGTTGCGCCGTGGCGAAGCAAAATTGACAGGCCAGGAACTCGTCATCAGTGGCGAAGCAGCCGACACCGCCGTCGCAACCGCAATCAAGGATCGGCTCGACCATAACCTGGCTAAGAAATACTCCGGCCGCAGCCTCGTCGAAGTGAAATCCGACGCCATGATCTGGGCTGAGATGGAAGCAAAGCGCAAAGCAGCCGAGGCCGCCGAAGCCGAGCGTCAAAAGGCCGAAGCCGAAAAGCTCGAAGCTGCAAAGGCTGCCGAGGAAGCACGACGCAAAGCCGAGGAAGACGAAGCCGCTAGGAAGAAGGCTGCCGAAGAAGAAGCCGCGCGCAAGAAAGCGGCCGCCGACGAGGAAGCCCGGCTGAAGACCGAAGCTGACGAAGCTGCCCGTCAAGAGGCAGAAGCCGTGGCCACTGAGCGCAAAAAAGCTCAAGCAGAAGAAGAGACCCGCCGCCAGGCCGAAGAAGCCGCAGCGGCTGAGCGCAAGGAAGCCGAAGCTCAGGCCGCCGACCGCAGAAAAGCCCAGGCAGAAGAAGAGGCGCGCCGCCAAGCCGAAGCCGCGGCGGCGGCAACCGCCGCGCGCCAACAGGCCGCAGAAGAGGCCAAACGCAAAGCCGAGGCAGACGCCGCTGAACGCAAGCGCGCTGCAGCCGAAGCCAACCGCCAAAAAGCCGAAGCCGAAGAGGCCGCCCGGCGCCAAGCAATGGAAAAGCAGGTCGCTGATCTCAAGGCAAAAGAAAACGCCCTGCGCAAACTTCTCGAAAGCCGCCCGCTGCCGCCGAAGGCCGAAGCCTGCCAACAAAAACTGAGCGAGGCGGCCAAATCAGGTGTCATCCACTTCGAATACGGCAAGGACAACCTCACGCCGTCCAGCTACCCGACGCTCGACAGGCTGGCTTCCATCGCAAATCGCTGCAACGACATACGTCTCATCGTCCAGGGCCACACCGATTCCATCGGCCAGCGCGCCGACAACGAAGATCTGTCGCTGCGCCGCGCCGCGTCCGTCATCAACTATCTGGTGTCTGCCGGCGTCCCCCGCGACAAGCTGGATGCCGTCGGCTTTGGCGAAGAGAAACCCGTCGCACCAAACAATTCCGATGAAAATCGCGCTAAAAACAGACGTATCGAGTTTACGGTCCGACTAAGTAGTTGACGAAGCCTGGCAGATTGAAATCAAGCGCAAGCGACGCTTTGCAACCAAAATGCAATCGATATGGCAAAGCCTTTCGCGTATGGATGATTGAATAAAAACAGGCTTCCAAGAGGAAATCGGATCTCGTAATCCGAACAAGGAGTAGAACAAAGTGGATTATCTGTTCGTCAAACTGTTCTGGTATCTCGCAACTGCCTTTGCAATCGGCCTGCTTGTTGGCTGGGTTTCCTGCAGCCGTTCGAATGATTGATGGCTCGACCAGGTAAGATCGCAAAGATCGGGGGGTAAAAGAACATGGAATACTTCTTGTTGGAATCCGCACTGCTGATGCTCGCGGCCTATTTTGTTGGCGCGATTCTCGGCTGCCTGCTGCGTCGCCTGTTCACGCCTCGCCGTCCCAGGAAAGACATCGGCGGAGATACCGCAGCCGCAACTGCAACGGCAGCCGGAACAGCGGCAGCGGCCGCAACCCAGCTGCGCGACGCGCCAGAACCTGTCCAGCCCAAAATTGAGACGGTCGCCGAAGCCACCCCGCCAGAAGATTCCGGTGTCGCCGAATCCGCGCGTTTCGAGCGCGTCCTGACCGCCGCTCCCGCAGAAGCCGAAGGGGAAGCCACGGCTCAATCCGAGGAGACGTCCGAAGCCTCCGCAGCCGAAGAAAGTTCGGCGGCAGCGGCAGCTGCTGCTGCAGCTATCGCTGCTGGAGCCGCAGCAGCCACAGCGCTGACCTCAGAAAAAACCGAAACGCCAGCAACTCCGGCCCAGCCTGCGGCCCGCTACCCCAGCGTTGGCGGGACCGTCGGCATGTCGAGCGTCTCCGCTCCAATCGCCGAACCGGGCCCACCAGCCGACGACCTGCGCCAGATCGAGGGTGTCGATGCAGAAACCGCAACCAGTCTGAACCAGTTGGGCTACACCCGTTTCGCCCAGATCGCCGATTGGAAAATGGCCGACATCAAACGCGTCAACGAGGCCTTCGGCGACAATCGGGCGACCGCAGGCGGCTGGGTCGAGCAGGCCCGCATGCTTGCAGACGGCAAGGAAACCGGACATCTCCGCCGCCTCGCCGGCAAGGGCCCCTCCAGCCCGTGGGCTACGCTGGCGGCAGCCGCGGCTCCAGTGGCAGCCGCAGCAGCCGTCGCAGCGACAAAGCCGGCCGCCGCCACAGGCCCGGTCGATCTCCGCCTCATCGAAGGCATCGATGACAAGACCAACGCGATCCTCGTTCAAAACGGCATCACCAACTTCAAGCAGATCGCCTTCTGGAAACGTGAAGACGTCGCCCAGATGGATCAGGTTCTGGGCGAACCCGGACGCATCTCGCGCGAAAACTGGATCGAGCAGGCGCGCATGCTTGATGATGGCAAGACCACGCATTTCACACAGCACAAGACCGCCGCCGTCGCCGTCACGCCGCCCGCGGCTGGGCTGCCGGATCCCGAACCGCTGCCGACATCGCAAGCCGGAGCCGCTGCGGCCGTGACAGCAGTCGCCGCCGCCGCAACAGCTGCCGTATCAGCCACAGCCAGCACCGCACCTGAAGCAGAACCGCTCGCCGACAATGACCTGAAGCGGATCGAAGGCATCGACGCTGCCGCCGAAACCCTTCTGAAGTCCAACGGCATCCAGTCCTATTCGCAGATCGCAAAATGGACATCGAGCGATGTGCAAAAGTTCGACGGCCTCCTGCAGCAGCCTGGCCGCATTTCCAAAGAAAATTGGATCGAACAGGCAAAGATCCTCGCCGACGGCAAGGAAACTGCCTTCACCTCCGGCCGCGAGACTAACTGGCCGGCAAGCGAAGTCGCTGCCGCATCAGCCGCCGCTGCCCCTGCCGCTTCCAATGAACCCGACGACCTAATGCGTATCCAGGGCATCGACGCCGGCGTTCGCGACATGCTGAACTCAAAGGGTGTCAAGAGCTTCGCTCAGATCTCCAAATGGACACCCGCCCACGTCGAGAAAGTCGACAGCATTCTGGGCGAGCCAGGCCGTGTAAGCCGGGAGAATTGGATCGGACAGGCACTGGCCTTGGCGACCGGGGCACCTATGCCCGAAGCGGCGACACCTGCGCCAGCATCGCCTGCGAGCGAACCTGCAAGCAGCGCTGCCAGCACGGCAACCGCAGCGGCAGCGGCAGCAACCGTCGCCGCAGCAGCAGCCGTCGCAGCATCGAGCGCCACCGCTTCAGAACCCGACGACCTGAAGCGCATCTCCGGCATCGATCCTGAGATCGAAGCCATGCTGCACTCCAAAGGCGTGCGCTCCTACAGCCAGATCTCCAAATGGACCGCTGCACACGTCAATAAGGTCGATAGCCTGCTCAACGACACCGGACGCGTCGAGCGTGAGAACTGGGTCGAACAGGCGCGCCTGCTAGCTGAAGGCAAAGATCCGACGGCAGCTCAGTCTGCGCCGCCTCCGGTCGCAGAAACCGCCCCTTCAACGTCAGCCCGCCCCGCGCGGCTTGCGGATGCGATCCGGCAAAACGCCGGAAGCGCCGGCTCGGTTTCGAGTGTCGCGGGAATGCGGTCGGTTCGTTCCGAACTCTTGTCCGGCCCCAACAAGGCGCCAGAGATCGTCGACGATCTGAAAAAGATCCGCGGCATTGGCGTCCTTATCGAAAAGAAGCTCAACGCGATGGGCGTCTTCGCATACGAGCAGATCGCCAATTGGTCAGCCGGGGAAATTGAGCGCATCAGCAACGCGCTTGATTTCAAAGGCCGCATCGAACGCGAAGGCTGGGTGCAGCAGGCGCGGATCCTGGCCTCCGGCGGCCAGACCGAATTTTCCAAACGCTTAAGCTGAAACCGGGTTCGCTTTCAAACCGACACCCGCAAGGCTTGCCCGGGCTTTTATTCTTCGACCCGGCGACCCGACGATCATCGTCAAAAAAACCCCTCGTGGCACACAGCCTCCGAGGGGTTTTCTTTCTCTCGTCTTTTGGGCTGAAGCCCAGCTGCTCCAGCTTATTCAGCTGCAAGGACGCACGCTTCTTCATCAGCGCGCGCTATGAACGTGGCGATCGCCTCCTGCGTCGGCAAATCTTTCATCAGTGGCGCGTGCCCTTGCTTGGGAACCGTGAACTGCTCCAGACCGGCATGCCGCTCGGCCATCAAATCGACGGTGGCCTGCGAAAGAATGTCGGAATTCTCACCGCGCAGAACCAAGAGCGGGACTTTCGCCAGCGCCTCGAATTGCGGCCAAAGCTCAGGCACCGGCCCATCGAGTACCGACAGTGCATTCTTCAGGCTTGGGTCATAGCCCGGAGCCGGCTTTCCGCGTTTTTCATTGTACCACTGCCGCGCAACCTCGCCCCAGGTCTCGTCGTCGACACCAGGGAAGCTGCGTTTGTTGACATCGCGCGCGATGGTTGTCGCTTCCTGCCAGTCTCGCGGTAGCGGCACGCGACCGACGTAACTCGCAATCCGCATCAAACCGTCCCGCTCAATCACCGGACCAATGTCATTCATGATGGCAAGCTTGATCGACGAGGGTTGCATCGCAGCCATGATCATCGTCACCAGACCGCCGCGCGACGTCCCGATGACCGCCACTTCCTTAAGCCCCGCATAGGTCAGATAGTCGATGACATCGGCCGCTTCGATCGGAACCGCATAGTTCTTCCAGTTCCGATCCCAATCGGATTTGCCGCGGCCTCGATAGTCGAGCGTATAGACTTCGCGCGCCCGCGGCCCGCTTGAGAGATACTGCGCCACATCATGAAAATCGCGGCTATTGCGGGTGAGCCCAGCCAAGCAAAGAACCGGCGTCCGCCGCGAACCAGGAACCGGATACCGGCGGCCATAGAGGCGCAACCCGTCCCTGACGCGAAAGCTCAATTCCTGGAACGTATCACCTGCCGCCATCAGTTCCGTCCTCTATTTTATGGCCTCAACTTCGAATCGATTGCGCCCAGTCTACCTTCCCGAACTCAGTTTCAGCCACTTCGAACCTGGCGCATAACGCTTTGCGGCAGCCTTCTTCGTCCGTTTCGCCCGCTCCAGATCATCTTGCAACCGCAAGGGCGTCTTTTCACCCAGACGCGCCCGGTACATCTGTATGTTCGAGAGCACCTTAGCAACATACTTCCGCGTCTCGCGATACGGCATGCGCTCGATCCAATCGACCTCGTCAATCCGCCCATCGCGCGGATCGCCGAACTGCCGGATCCACTGACGCGCCCGACCCGGACCCGCGTTATACCCCGCAATTCCCAGAACATACGAGCCGTCGAATTCGGCCATCCTGTCAGCAATATAAGCCGAAGAAATCTTGGTGTTGTAGGACTCATCGATCAACAACCGCCCGATGTCGCACTTGATCTTGTAGTCGCGACAAACATGACGCGCCGTAATCGGCATGACCTGCAAAATGCCTCTGGCTCCGGCACTGGAAATGATCGAGGAATTGAACTCGCTCTCTTGTCGCGCCACCGCCAGCAAGAACGCCGTCTCAGGGGGCTTGCGCAACGGCTTGTAATCGGGAAACGCGTGCAGCGGGTAGCCGTAGTAGATGAGGTTCATCCCCCGCGCGATGGCCGACTTCGCAATCCGCAACGATTGCTGTGCATCGCCAAGTTCCTTGGCCAGATGCGCCGCTAGAGCGACCTCGCCCTCGCCATCGGACTTGACCTCATAGATATTACCCAGGTTGGCAAGAAACGGCCGAGTGATCGATCGCCCCAGCCCAGCTTTGTCGGCAATCACGACCGCCTTTGCCGCATCGAGCGCTTGAAAGTCTGCAATCTGTTCCGGTGTCGGCCGCGTCGGAGGCTTGATCTCTATATCGAGCGCCCGTCCGCCAACCTTGTGACGCGCCAAGTGCGCGTGGAAGGTATCGATCTGTTCCGAATAGGCCTCTTTGTAGAACTTCTTCGCCTCAGCAGCATTCCCCGCTGCCTCATAAGCGCGGCCCAGCCAATAAGCGGACTTCGACCGGCTCAACGGCCCATCGGCCATTTTATGCATGGTCTTGAAATGCGCGATCGCACCCTTGCTGTCGCCCAAATAGCGCAGCGACAGCCAGCCCTTCAGGAAGGCTTGATCCTTGGCCGGATTGACGCTCAGCCCTTTGATCCCACCGACGATGTCATAGGCTTTCTTGAAGTGCTTTTTCTTCATGGCATCGTAGGCGCGGCTTCTGGTCTTGCCCCACTTTGCATCCGCAGGTTTGCCAGCACTATCGAAGGCCTTGTCAGATGCGTCGACGAATTTGCCGATGCGCTCCTGAACGGTTTTGCGGAACTTCTTCGGAATATCGCCCTTGCGCCACGCAGCGCTGGCAAGCTCTTTGGCTTTTTTCGTTTTGCCGGTCGCGTGAAGCGCCATCGCCAGCACGGCTCTGCCGAGCCCTGAGTTGGGCTCGATCGTCTTGAAGGTCGCCAGCGTCAATTGCGCATCGTTCTTCGTCAGAAGGCGCTCTTCCAGATGCTCCGTCAGCAGCCAGCGATTGGGCCAATCCGGATTTTCATCGAGAAACCGGCGATAGTCCTCAAGGCTGCCCTCGCCGGTTCTTAGCACCATCCAGGTCGCAAGCTTTTTGGCAAGCTTATCGGTCAGCGCCGACCGCTGCTCGATCGCGTGAATGTAGTCCTTTTTCGCAACCGCCTTCTTGATATTCAAAAGCCGCTCGGCATCCGCGACACTGACCGGCGTCGCCCGAACCGGTGCGATTGCCTTATCCATATCGCGGTAGAAGCGCTTTTCCTCTTCCGAGGTCGCCTCAGGCACCTGCCGCACGCCTTTTTTGCGCAGCGCAGCCTTGATCGCCTCGACATCCCGTTGCGGATTGACCCCTGGCGGCGCGGGCGCCTTTTGTGCAGATACCGGTGCAGAAAATGCCACGCAGCACGCGATCAACGACCCGCAGGCGGACAGCGAAAATCTCCGCATGGATTGGAAACCCTCGAAAATCGGTTCATTCCTCATGACTGAGCCCCTCCCGGCCGGCCGGACGCGCCTCGCTTGCGAGGCCCCCGCGAAACGCCTAATGTCTGCGCAAGTTCCGCCCCGCAACGACAGCAAATGCCCGCTTTTCAAGGCCGGGCGCTGACTACGGCGATGCGCGCGGAGCCTATCAACGCTTTTGCGTTGCAACAAGGATTGGGCAGGAGGGGCTCGCTGGCCGCGAAGGAACCAGGTTGGGGATCTTTCAAAGCGACCACGTGACACGCCTGCCGAATATCGCACAAATACACGTCAGATGCTTTCAAGAGCAGGAAAACGTGTCACAGAAATGGTGAACGGCGCAGACTATAAGACTGCGGCTTCGATGACGCTGCCGGCAACACCCGGCCAAGGAAGGAACGCTACCCGATGTTTAAGGGGTCATATACAGCTCTGATCACGCCTTTTCGCGATGACGCGGTTGATGAAGAAGCCTATGCGCGTCTCGTCGACTGGCAGATCAGCGAAGGGACACACGGCCTGGTGCCGGTGGGCACGACCGGCGAAAGCCCAACGCTGACCCACGAAGAGCACAAAAGCGTTGTCGAACTGACGATCAAGGCCGCAAACGGCCGCGTTCCTGTCATCGCCGGCGCAGGCTCCAATTCGACAAGCGAAGCTGTCGACTTCGCCAAGCACGCTGAAAAGGCCGGCGCAAGCGGCCTGCTCGTTGTGACGCCGTACTACAATAAGCCAACGCAGGAAGGCCTCTACCAGCACTACAAGGCAGTCAACGACGCCGTCGGCATCCCGATTATCATCTATAATATTCCCGGCCGTTCGGTGATCGATATGAGCGTCGCAACCATGACGCGTCTTTACGAGCTGAAGAACATTGCCGGCGTCAAGGACGCGACAGCCAACCTCGCCCGTGTCTCCCAGCAGCGCGCCGCGATGGGGCCGGACTTCATTCAGCTCTCGGGCGAAGACGCAACCGCTCTTGGCTTCATGGCTCATGGCGGACACGGCTGCATTTCGGTGACATCCAACGTCGCGCCGCGCCTGTGCGCCGAATTCCAGAACGCCTGTCTGGCCGGCGACTACACCCAGGCGCTCAAGCTGCAGGATCAGTTGCTGCCGCTACACGAAACCCTGTTCCTTGAAACGAACCCGTCGCCCGCTAAATATGCACTCTGGCGCCTCGGGTTCTGTGAACCTGACGCCCGCCTGCCGCTCGTTCCGATCAGCGACTCGACCAAGAAAGCCGTCGAAGGCGCGATGATCAAAACCGGATTGATTTCCGCACGCGCGGCAGAATGAAAATTGAATGATACGGGCGGTCCGGCCGAGCGCAGTTGATGCGCTTTCCGCCGGACTGCCTGACATCGACGAAACCCATTTTGTGAAGGCATCGGCTAACCATGGCAGCCAAAACAGATGGCGGCCGCAAGCTCGTTGCAGAAAACCGCAAGGCCCGCCACGAATTTTCAATCGACGACACCTTCGAGGCCGGAATCTCTTTGACCGGCACCGAAGTCAAATCGTTGCGCACGGGCCAGGCCAATATCGCCGAAAGCTATGCCTCGATCGAGGATGGCGGCATCTGGCTGATCAACGCCTACATCCCAGAATACAAAGGCGCGGGAAATTTCTTCCAGCACGAACCGCGGCGCAAACGCCGCCTGCTGATGCACGCTCGCGAAATCCATAAGCTCGCGATTGCAAAAGATCGCCAAGGCATGACGATTGTCCCGCTGCAGCTCTATTTCAACAGCCGCGGACTGGCCAAACTCAAGCTGGCTTTGGCAGAGGGCAAGAAGCTCCACGACAAACGCGCCGACGAAGCTAAGCGCGACTGGAACCGGCAGAAAGCAAGATTGATGCGCGAGAAGGGCTGATAAACAGCAACCGGCTCGACCGCCTCATCTGCGGTCGGCTGAACCGTCAGCGAAGATCGTTCTCGATGTCATCGACCGCGTAGCCGAGCTTCTCAAGGCCCTCTTCAAGGTAGTCGGCCAGCAACGGAATTCCCAAAAGGTATTCGGCCGTCGACCCGGTCGCTTCATCGCGCGCCGTCGTCAGCGCCTCTTCCAGCTCGTCGACTTCGTACGTGCCCCGCCCGATCCAGGCGATCGCGACGAGACTGACTTGCTCATCGTCGTTCAGCGCGTCGATGAAACCAGCCGCCTCCTGATAGACGGCATCGTCGGCGAAATTCTCAAGGATGGCCGAACCATCCTCATCGTCGTCGCTCTCCATATCCCAGGCCCCGGTCTTCGCGTCGAATTCCCGAGCCTTGATGATAACGTGAGCGACTTTTTCTGGTGCAATCTCTACCGGCATGCGTGTTGTTCCGAAGTTTCCAGCCGAACCGAAACTAATGATGGGTTTGTCGAACTGCAATATCCAAATCACACGAATGCGCTATTGGGTATCGAGCATCTTGCGGATCATCGAAAACACGTCCCGGAACATATCCGGCGTCAACCGGCCGGTATTCGTATTGTAGCGCGAACAATGATAGCTGTCGTAGAGCACCAGCCCACCGGTCAGCTCATGGCGGGCGCCATGCCCGAACACATGCGCGGAACGTTTTTCGCCAAGCGCCGACAACGTTTGCTCATGCGCAATCCGGCCCAGCGCCAACATGACTTTTAGTTCGGGCAACTGTTGGATCCGGTTTATCAGGAACGTCCGGCACTGCTTGATTTCACTCGTGGTCGGTTTGTTTGCCGGCGGCACACACCTGACGGCATTCGTGATCATGCAATCGACGAGCTCGAGGCCGTCGTCTGGACGCGCTGCATATCGGCCACGTGAAAACCCGAATTCGCCAAGTGTCGCGTAAAGGAGATCGCCGGCATAATCGCCAGTGAACGGGCGGCCTGTCTTATTCGCCCCGCCACGACCGGGCGCCAGACCGACAATTAAAAGCCGCGCATTGGCAGGCCCGAAAGACGGCACAGCCCCGTTGAACCAGTCTGGCTCTTCGGCGCTGTTTTGATCCCGAAACGCGACAAGCCGCGGGCACAGACTGCAGTCCGCGGACGGCTCAGCGGAAAGTGAAGCTGATCGCGCCGAGCCGGACGGAGCAGAGGCCAAAATGCTGATCCAAAAAAGGTGGATGCCCGGCGATCACGTCACCGGGCCAGAAAATCAATCGTCCTCGCCGACGTAATCGTCCGCATCCTCGTCGAACGGAACCGGCTCAGCAATCGAACGGCTGCTGGAACTGCGCGAGGCGCGTTCACGAGGAGCCGGAGCGGCGCGGCCACCATCGCGCGAAACGGCAAATTCAAGATCCGCCAAATCGATGAACTGGTCAGCCTGACGACGAAGCTCATCGGCGACCATCGGCGGCTGCGTCTGCAATGTCGAAATCACACTGACGCGACGACCTTTTTCCTGCAGAGCGGCGACCAGCGAACGGAAATCCCCATCGCCAGAAAATAGAACGATGTGATCGAGGTTCTCACACAGGCGCATGGCATCGACCGTCAGTTCGATATCCATATTGCCTTTGACCTTACGGCGACCGGTGGAGTCGGTGAACTCCTTCGTCGGCTTGGTCACCATCGAATAACCGTTGTAGTCCAACCAGTCGATAAGCGGGCGGATCGAGGAATATTCCTGGTCCTCAGCAAGCGCCGTGTAATAGAGCGCCCGGACAAGACGGCCTTGCTTTCGGAAGAATTCGAGAAGCCGTTTATAGTCAATATCGAAACCGAGCGACTTCGACGTTGCATATAAATTTGCACCATCAATAAAAAGAGCGACGCGCTCGCCAGGATAAACGATTTCAGTTTTCTTAGCCGCCATTAACTTTCCTCGGACATGTAGCGGGCCGGCCATTCAAATTTCTAAAAGAAGTGCTCGGCATCGTTGGGTGGAACCAGATGGAAGTGTGTCACATATCTGTCATGCTCGAAACGGTCAAACATAAAGCACGTTACATGCCGTTAAGGTTCCTAGACAATTCGTGTTTCCCATCACATCGGCAAAGGACCAATCGGGTTAGATTTGCTAAGGCCGCACCGCAATTACAATATTCCGAAAAAACGCGCGACGGTTTGCCACAACCCGAAAGAGTTTGCTCATCTATCTGAAGAAATCGCCCCCAACTCTCCAGGACTTGATAATGAGCACATAGACCTCACGAGAGCAATATCTTCCAAGACATATCAGACCATTTATTCAACATACTTGGCCGTAAAAACCTCGAATTGTTCTTGCCATCGGCGACACGCGAGCATCAGCGCAAAATCCACGCATTATCATACGCCTGGAGCGCCGTGCTGTGTGATCCAATGTACCAACCTGAAGCGCGAGTCCGGCAGTGTCCTATTGCCGGACTGATACATATGTTTCTCCAAAAAGTACCCGGTCAATTCGAAACCCTGAATCACATCTCGCAATTGCACATGCGCGTCGCGCCCCTTTACCAAAAACTGCGGTAATGCGAGAAGCCTGTCGGCATAGGGTTCACCAGCCGAAGCAGAAACCGCTCGGCCGGACTTTGGAGAAACGTAAATCAGATCATCATTGTTCCCGGAGGCCGCACATTGGGTCAAATCAAGCCCAAAACCCATTTCATCCAAAAGTGCCAATTCCCATCGCACCATTAATGCCGGCCACACCTCATCTGAATCGATAAAACTCAAAACAAACATCGTTATCTCGAAAAGATTGGCATGCGTATCCCGCTCCGGCAATTCTCGCAAATGCGAACACAGCGTCGAAATTGCCGACAATCGTCCCGAACTTTCCATTGCAACCGCCGCAATGCCTTTCAAAAGCTCGCAGCGAAAATTGCCTAAATGCTCGGACAGGCGCCCATTCCATTTGACGTGGACCTGGTTGCCAATCTGCAAGACCGGCCGCATTTGCCGCGACCGACCTCCGCGCACTAATCCCAGATGCCTGCCATGCTCGCGCGTGAAGACCTCCGCGATAGCCGAAGTTTCGCCATGCGAACGAACCGAAAGGATGATGCCTTCATCACTCCACTCCATGGCGTCAGACGATTTCGCACCTTCAGTTTTTGAGCTCCGCCGCCTCCTCAAACACCTTCAGGAGCAGCTTGCAGATCCCGCTTATTCGGAACTTTCCTGCGCTTTGGCACCTTCTGCTTGATGATGCAGGGCGCGCCATGAGCCACACACTCGAACCCAGCTTTCCACCTAACGCATTTGATGACCCTAAGGTTCGCCAACCGCCAGCTGGGGTGTTTGACAAGTTCCGATTTCGCCTTACCGAGCCAATCCTTGATCGCCGCTCTCTTGGCGACAAACTCACGCTCTGACCGGGTAACCTTGCTTGTCACATGCGGACCGCAGACTCTCACAGCGCCAACCGCCCTGTCACCGACTGCGGCGCCAAATATCCACACAACAACTGTTACAAGCAAACCTAAGCCGGTTCGCATCAAAACCTCCGGCCGAACGACGAACTCAAACCTCGTCCACTATATTAGACTAGCAATCAGTCTTTTGGGAAGCTCAGGCCCATTTCCCGGTAACGTTCGGGGTCATCACCCCAGCCTTCGCGGACTTTGACGAAGATAAACAGATGCACGTCATGCTCGAGAATGCCGCGCAACTCCTGGCGTGCTTCGCTGGAAACCTGCTTGATCGTTTTGCCGCCTTTGCCAAGCACAATGCTCTTCTGACTGTCTCGTTCCACAAAAACCGTCTGCTCGATGCGAACAGAACCGTTGCGCAACTGCTTCCAGTCCGTCGTCTCAACGCTGATCGAGTAGGGCAACTCGTCATGCAGCAGATGAAAAATGCGCTCCCGCGTGATTTCGGCCGCCAGCACGCGCATCGGGATATCCGACACATCCTCTTCAGGATAGTGCCACGGCCCCACCGGCACTGCGGAGGCCAGATACGACTTGAAGTCCGCGACACCGTTCGAGTTGAGCGCCGAAATCATGAAGACCCGCTCGAAATCGATTTCGGCAGTCAGGGCCTGCGTCAGCTTCAAGAGCTGTTCCTTGTCGCGAACCTTGTCGACCTTGTTCAGCAACAAAACGAGACGCGAGCGGACGCCTTTCAATTTCGAAAGAATGCGCGAGACATTGTCATCGATGCCCTTGGCCGCATCGACAATCAGGGCAATGACATCGCCGTCCTCCGCCCCCGACCAGGCCGACTCCACCATCGCTCTGTCAAGCCGACGGCGCGGCGCGAAGATGCCTGGGGTATCAATAAAAACGAGTTGGCTTGCACCTTCGATCGCAATGCCGCGAACTGGCATGCGCGTGGTTTGCACCTTATGGCAAACAATCGTCACCTTGGTGCCGACAAGCGCATTGACGAGCGTCGACTTGCCCGCATTCGGCGCACCGATAATCGCAACAAATCCGCACCGGGGCTCTTCTGAAGATCCGGTCTGCCCATCGCCACTCTCAGGCCCATTCGCCATCAAGACTTATCCTTCCAAACCCCTTCACGGACCAACAGGAGTCGCGCCGCAGCCTGTTCTGCCGCGCGTTTTGAAGCCCCTTCGCCGCGCGCACCTCGATGCCCTTGGACGGTCACTTCGGAAATAAAAACCGGCGAGTGATCGGGACCCGAGCGCCCAATTTCCAGATACTTCGGCAGCGGCAAGCCAAGCCCTTGCGCCCATTCCTGAAGCGCCGATTTAGGATCTTGCACGCGCGCCGGCAAGTCTTCCTGCACATCCTGCCAGAGTTCGCGCACGAGGTCGCGCGCCACATCGAAACCGCCGTCTAGAAAGACTGCGGCCAACAGCGCCTCCATCGCATCGGCAAGAATTGTATCCTTTTCGCGCCCGCCACTCTCGTCTTCACTGCTCGAAAGCGTCAGGAACGTACCAAGTTCCAGGCGACGCGCGATCAAAGTGCAAGTCTCGCCTCTAACCAGCTGATTGAATTTGCGCGCCAGTTCGCCTTCGCGCGCCCTCGGCATCATTTCGCCGAGCATCTCCGCCACCGCCAAACCAAGCACGCGGTCGCCGATGAATTCGAGACGCTCGTTATCGCTCGGCGTCAGCCTGGCGCCGCGCGCGCTCGAATGCGTCAGCGCCCGCCCGAGAAGCTCACGGTTCTTGAACTGATAGCCGATCAGTTCTTCCAGTTGAGAAAGCGGGCGCGTTTTCATGCCCTGGACCGGTCAAACGCCAGCACGCCCATTCCGAAAACAGGCTGACAAACAAAACAATCCTGAATCAAGCGAGCCGCACAGCCGCAGCAAGGCATAGATCAATTCACCAACTTGAAAATCCGACCCCAGCGAATTCCGAATGGCCAGGTCCATGGGGCATACCAATGCAACGCATCGCGCTCATCGACAGCCGCTGAAAAGAAAATAATCTCCGCGCGCCCGACAAGGTTCTCATAGGGAACATAGCCGACGTCATAAGTCGCCCGGCTGTCCGTCGAGTTGTCGCGGTTGTCCCCCATCATGAAAAAATGCCCGTCAGGGACTTTGTAGGGGCCAACATTATCGAAGAACCCGTTCTCTTCGGCATCAAGCACCGTATAGCTTTTGCCATTCGGCAAGGTTTCGCGAAACTTCGCGATCTTGCGCGTCGGCCCACCGTTAGCGGGCGGAATGTAGAAGCCTGCAGGCTTGCGCGGCAGCGCCTTGCCATTGAGATAAACGATGCCATGGCGCACGCTGATTTCGTCGCCCGGCAAACCGATCACACGCTTGATGTAGTCGGTCGAATTATCGCGCGGCAGCTTGAAGACGACGACGTCGCCGCGCTTGGGCTCGGCGCCGAAAACCCGGCCGCTGAAGATATTCGGCCCGAACGGAAACGAGTAACGGCTGTAGCCATAAGACAGCTTGGAAACGAACAGGTAATCGCCGATGAGGAGCGTGTCTTTCATCGAGCCGGACGGAATATTGAACGGTTGGTAGAGAAAAATACGCACGACCATCGCGATCAAAAGCGCCTGGATGACGATTTTCACCATCTCCCACCAGCCGCTTTCACTGCGCTTCGTCACGTCCGTTTCAACACTCATTTTCTAGTTTTCCCTGCCACCCTAGAGCACTCTTTTGGGCTCGCGACGGCATCAATAAAGGCCTGACGCGATCAAAGCCTTGACCGCTAATACTGGTCTATGACCTTGCTGTAAACATACGGCTTGGTAACAGTCTTACATCTCAGTAAGCGGCACGATCCTTTTGGACGGTGTCACATTAACCGAGCCGTATGGCGATTTCGCGCTGCCGATCGCCCAGGAACAAGGCAAAAGATGATGCCACCGCGGCGCGCGGAACGCAAAAACCGAGGCCCGGAAGGGCCTCTCAGCCTGATTTAAGACACAGTTTCCCGGCGCGCCTGCGCAATGAGCGCCCGCATGTGTTCGACCGCCTCGGAAAGCCCACCGAAAATCGCTTCGCCGATGAGGAAGTGCCCGATATTGAGTTCTTCGATTTCAGGCAGGCGGGCAATCGCCTTAACTGTATTATAGGTCAGCCCGTGTCCGGCATGGACCTCAAGGCCGGCCGCCTGCGCCAGATTCGCCCCCCGCGTGATCTTATCAAGCTCCAGGCCGAGCTTTTCGGCGTCATCTTCAAGCGCCCGCTCGCAATAAGCTCCGGTATGCAGCTCGACGATATCCGCCCCAAGCTCGGCTGAGGCCGCAATAGACCGCTCATCGGCCTCAATAAACAGCGAAACGCGGATCCCTTTCGTCTTCAGCCGATCGATCACGCCGCGCAACTGGTCTTTGCCCGAAACGACGTCCAACCCCCCTTCGGTCGTACGTTCTTCGCGACGCTCCGGCACCAGGCAGCACGCATTAGGGAGATGCCGGAGCGCAATCCCGACCATCTCTTCGGTCGCCGCCATTTCAAGGTTGAGCGGGCGCGTCAGCTCAGCCTTGAGCCTGGCAATGTCATTGTCGGAAATATGCCTGCGGTCTTCACGCAAATGCGCCGTAATCCCGTCAGCTCCGCCCTCAATGGCGATATGCGCCGCGCGCAACGGATCGGGATGCCGCCCACCGCGCGCGTTCCGGATCGTCGCAACGTGATCGATATTGACGCCGAGACGCGGGGAAGAAACCTTCAAAGTTTCAGGTTTGCTATTCATGACCGGGCCGGATCATACGACGCCAGCAACGCCCCCAGCGGATAGCGGGAATCATAGGCACCATTTCTGCGCCGCCGGGCCTGGTAGGTCGTGGCGGCACGCTTCGTCAGGGCATAAAACACCGCTGCGATGGCAATTCCAACCGGCAGCGACCCAACGAGCATCGGCTTAACAATCGGCCAGAGAATGGCCCAGGCCGCACTCACCATGTCGAATGACACCGCGCGCACACTATCCCAAAGCACCAGGAACTGAGCCTGCAAAGCCGCCTGATCGAGCCCGGTGTGGACATCCAGCATATAGCTGCCCGTCGCGTAGGTCGCCGGCCAGATCACCGCCCAGACAAACGGATTGCCAAAAAACGTACCAAGCATGGCGGCCGTGAAGTTCGCACGCAGCAAAAGAGCCAGAATGCCAGCCAGCACCATCTGAACACCGACCAGAGGGGTGATGGAGGCAAAGACACCGATTGCGCAGCCGAGCGCCAGCTGATGCGGGCTTGCGCGCAGCCGCATCAGCCGCATCACGGTGTACTTCAACGAGCGTTCCCAGCTCGTGCGCGGCCAAACCAGCACACGCAGCTGTTCGCTCCACGTCGGCGGAATTCGCCGATCGAATAGCATCAGTTAGCCCCCCAGAGCCTTAAATTCAGCAGCTCACTGAACGAACTCATGACTCTCCTAATCAAAAACGCGTTCAGCGGTATTCACCACGCCTTTTGACTTCAAGCCGTTAAGAATGTGGTTCAAGTGATCCAGATCCCACACCTCAACTTCGACCAGCATGTCGGTAAAATCCCGGTTTCGGTCTACCATTTTGACCTGATCGATGTTTCCGTCGGCTTCTCCAATCAATTTGGCGATTTCGGCCAAGCTTCCAGGAGCATTAACAGCCTGAACCTTGACGCGGGCTGGAAATCTCTCAGCATTTTGCGGATCGACGTCCCATGTGACGTCAATCCATTTCTCATGCTCGAATTCCATCAGCTCCGGTGAATGAATCTGAAAAATGCGGATTCCATGATCTTTCGTCAAGACACCGACGATGCGATCACCCGGAACAGCGCCTCCATCTGCGAACGAAACGGGGATATCGCTACGAAGCCCGCGAATCGGAATGGTTCCGCCTCGTCCAGCCTCAGATGAATCGCCCGACATGCGGAATTTCAGGCCCATCACCTTAGAAAGGTTGAACCAGCCTTCCTGACCGCGACCGCGATCATGCCGGTTCTTGGGTCTATATGTCTGTAACGGAAGTTTCAGGTCTGCGTCCGGAAACGCGGCTTTCACGACATCCGTCGCCGGAAGCTCGTTGCGCGCGACGCTGGCCAGAACATCGTCAAGCCCCTTCGGCCCAGCGCCTAAGCGCGGCAAAGCATCGATCAGCACCTTTTCGCTATATTCAAACCCTGCCTTCTCGACTTCAGCCTTGATCAGCCGCCGGCCCAGTTCGGAATATTGCCGCCGCACCGTATCGCGCACTGCACGGCGGATTGCACCTCGCGCCCGACCGGTCACGGCAATCGCCTCCCAGGCCGCCGGCGGTGTCGCCGATTTGGAGGTATGTATGCGGACTTCATCTCCATTGCGCAAACGCGTATCCATCGGCACCTGACGGCCGTTGATATAGGCCGACTGCGCCGAATTCCCGACGTCGGTATGCACCGCATAGGCGAAATCGATGGGCGTCGCGTTGCGAGGCAGCGCAATCAGCCGTCCGTTGGGCGTGAAGCAGAAGACCTGGTCCTGGAACAATTCGAGCTTGGTGTGCTCAAGGAATTCTTCCGGATTTGCGCCTTCAAGCAGCGTTTCGACAAGCTGGCGCAACCAAGCATAAGGCCCGTGCTCCTGATCGAGCTCTTTCGTCGTTCCGTTGCCGCTGCCGTAAAGCCCCGAGACCGGGCTCATCTCTTTATAGGCCGCATGCGCCGCCACACCGTATTCGGCAATTTCGTGCATCTCTTCGGTGCGGATCTGAAGCTCGATGCGCTGGCTCTGCGGCCCAAGCACGGTCGTGTGGATCGACTGGTAGTTATTGCCTTTCGGCGTCGAGATGTAGTCCTTGAACCGTCCCGGCACCTGCCGCCAAGTCGTATGAATCACGCCGAGCACCCGGTAGCAGTCCGCCACGTTCTTCACCAGCACCCGGAACCCATAAATATCCGACAGCTGCTCCAGGCTGATCTGCTTGTTCTGCATCTTGCGCCAGATCGAATAGGGCTTCTTTTCCCGGCCCATGACGCGCGCTTCGATGCCGACATCGTCAAGCTTCACTTCCAAGGCCAGCCGGATCTCTTCGACGAGCCGCTGGTTGTTGGCCCGCAGCTGTTCGAGCTTCTTGGTGACTGTCTCGTAGGCTTCCGGATGCAGCCACCGGAACGCGTGATCCTCAAGCTCGTCGCGGATCGCCTGCATGCCCATGCGGCCAGCCAGCGGTGCATATATATCGAGCGTCTCCTGGCACGTCCGCTTGCGGCTCGCTTCGCGCTTATGCTCGATCGTCCGCATATTGTGCAGCCGGTCGGCAAGCTTGACGAGCAGCACCCGGATGTCGCTCGAAATGGCGATCAGCAGCTTGCGGAAATTCTCCGCCTGTTCGGCCTTTTTCGAAACGAGATCAAGCTTCTTGATCTTTGTCAGACCATCGACAAGCGCCCCGATCTCCTTGCCGAAAAGCTGGTCAATCTCCGTGCGGGTCGCGTCGGTATCCTCGATGACATCATGCAGCAATGCCGTCGTGATCGTTGCGTCGTCGAGCTTCAAATTGGTGAGAATCGCCGCGACTTCCAACGGATGCGAGAAATAAGGATCGCCGTTGGCACGCTCTTGGTGCTTGTGCGCCTTCATCGCGTAAACGTACGCGCGGTTGAGCAAGGCCTCGTTGGCCTGGGGATCGTAACTGAGAACGCGCTCGACCAGCTCGTACTGGCGCATCATGGCTTGGAACCACTGGAAACGAAGTTGGAAGGCCCCGCGCGATAAACATCTTCCAGCACGGCACAAAGCCGCTCAGGAGCTCGGGGGAACATATCTAAGAGATAATTAGTGCAGCCTTGGTGACCAAGATCAAGGCCCGCCGATCTGCGTCAAAAAAACAAGGCCGGCACGGTTAAGCGCCGGCCCTGCTGAATGTACGAAACTGACCAGAGCCGCTTTTTGAGGACGGCCCCGCCATAAACGCCCTTAGCGTCCGCGATCACGGGCACCGTTGCCGATCGTTGCCGACGGCTCGGTTGGCGTCATGCTTTCCAGACCGCGCAGAAGCTGCTCCTCGGTCAGGACATCGACGACGGTATCGCTCGACATATCGTCGCGGCCAAGCATCGGCAGGCGGCGCTCGGTCTGTACGGTGGGTGCCGCAGCGGTTTCCGGCTCGTCGACTTCGACGTTCTTCTGCAGCGAGTGAATAAGCCCTTCGCGGGTATCTTCGACCTGAACTGTCTGCTCAGCGATCTCGCGCAGAGCGATCACCGGGTTCTTGTCCTTGTCTGGATCGACCGTCACGGCGCTGCCGCCAGAAATGGCGCGGGCGCGATGTGCAGCCAAAAGAACGAGTTCGAAACGGTTTTCGACTTTGTCGACGCAATCTTCGACCGTGACGCGTGCCATGTCGCAATGACCTTTCGGGGCTGATGGGTAAATGCAAAGCCGGTTACAAGCCGCAATTCATGTGCGGAGCTGACGCAGTCAGACCAGCATGTCAAGCGTTTTTCTAAGCCAATTTGTTCGCCAATGCAACATCAGGCCCCTCAGCAGCACACGGATTGGGCCACCACCTAGCGTTGCAGATGATACACACCTCCATCTGTTTGGCACGCTGGCAGGCTCCCGGCCGCCCGCAAAACTGCTCATAACCGCCCCCTGTGTCGCGGCGGCACTTGAGCCGGACGCCTTCGCCGATTAACCCAAGCTTATGAGCAACAAACCGATTCTTCCCGGCAACGGACCGATTGAGCCCGTTCCACTGCGCCAGGCGCTCGAAGAGCGCTATCTGGCTTATGCGCTGTCGACCATCATGGGCCGCGCCCTGCCTGATGTCCGCGACGGCCTCAAACCTGTCCACCGCCGCATCCTCTATGCGATGCGCGAGCTGAAGCTCAATCCACAGACCGCCTATAAGAAATGCGCCAAGATCGTCGGTGAAGTGATGGGTAACTATCACCCGCACGGCGACCAGGCGATTTACGACGCGCTCGTGCGTCTGGCCCAGGACTTCATGGTCCGCTATCCGCTCGTCGACGGCCAGGGCAACTTCGGCAACATCGACGGCGATAGCGCAGCAGCCATGCGTTACACCGAAGCGCGACTGGCAGTGACGTCCGAACTCCTGCTCGAAGGCATCGACGAAGACACCGTCGACTTCAAACCGACCTATGACGGCTCCAACGAGGAACCCGTCATTCTGCCGGCGGCATTCCCCAATCTTCTGGCGAACGGCGCTTCAGGCATTGCCGTCGGCATGGCGACCAACATCCCGCCGCATAACGCCGAAGAGCTCTGCAACGCCCTTTTGCACCTGATCAAGCATCCCAACGCCACGATCGAGAAGCTCATCGACTTCATCCCCGGCCCGGATTTCCCGACCGGCGGCGTCATCGTCGAACCGCGCGCGCAGATCATTGAGGCCTATGAAACCGGCCGCGGCGGCTTCCGCCTGCGCGCCAAGTGGGACAAGGAAGACGCCGGACGCGGCGGCTACCAGATCGTCGTCACCGAAATTCCCTATCAGGTTCAAAAGTCGAAGCTCATCGAGCGCATCGCCGAACTCATGCAGGAGCGCAAGTTACCGCTGTTGGGTGATGTCCGCGACGAGTCGGCTGAAGAAATCCGCCTTGTCCTCGAACCCAAGACCCGAGCCGTCGACCCTGTCGTCTTGATGGAGAGCCTCTTCAAGCTGACCGAACTGGAAGTCCGCTTCGGCCTCAACATGAACGTTCTCTCCGCCGGACAAGTCCCCGGCGTCCTGTCGCTTCGAGACGTTCTGCGCCAATGGCTCGAACATCGCGTCGATGCCCTGGTCCGCCGCTCACAGTACCGCCTGAACAAAATCGAGCAGCGCCTCGAAGTCCTCGACGGCTACTTGATCGCCTACCTCAACATCGACGAGGTCATCCGCATCGTCCGCTTCGAGGACAATCCGAAGCAGAAGCTCATCGACACCTTCAAGCTGACCGAGGTCCAGGCCGACGCGATCCTGAACTTACGTTTGCGGGCCTTGTCGAAACTTGAAGAAGTCGAAATCAGAGCCGAACACGAACGCCTGTCGAACGAGCGCGATCAGATCAAAGCGCTACTCGCCTCCGAAGACATGCAGTGGTCGACGGTCGCCGATGAAATAAAAAAGACGCGCGAACGCTATTCGAAGAAAACCGATATCGGCCGTCGCCGCTCGAATTTCGCCGACCAGCCAAATATCGACATAGACCTCGACCAAGCCTTTGTCGAAAAGGAACCGATCACGGTCATCCTGTCGGACAAAGGCTGGGTGCGCGCCATGAAGGGGCACCAGGAAGACCTCTCACGCGTCGACTTCAAACAGGGCGACAAACTGCGCTGCGCCTTCCATGCCTCGACCACCGACAAAATCCTGCTCTTCTCCACCAGCGGCCGCTTCTACACCCTCGAAGCAAGCCAGCTACCTGGCGGACGCGGCCACGGCGAACCGATCCGCCTGATGGTCGACTTCGAAGACAACCACGACATCGTCACCGCGTTCGTTCACCAGGCGGGACGAAAGCTGCTCGTCGCCTCGACGTCCGGCTACGGCTTCATCGTTCCCGAAGACGACGTCATCGCCTCAACGCGCAAAGGCAAGCAGGTCCTTAACGTCTCGGAGCCCGACGAAGCCCGCCTCGTCATTCCCGTCGATGGTGACTACATCGCCACGGTTGGCGAGAACCGCCGCATGCTCGTCTTCGAAACCGCAGAGATCAATGAACTCACGCGCGGCAAGGGCGTTATCCTCCAGCGCTTCAAGGATGGCGGTCTGGCGGATGCACGAACGTTCGATTCATCAATCGGGTTGTCGTGGGTTGACAGTGCCGGACGAACCTTCACCCTGCCGCTTGACGATCTGGCCGATTGGATCGGCACGCGTGCACAGGCAGGAAAAAGCGTTCCGCCACGGTTCCCGCGCTCGACCTCATTCGGGGCGGCGTTCCAGAACCTGGCGCGCTGACAGAATGAATAGTTGCAGGACGCCGAGATAGCCGCCCTGACGCCAACGGCAAACGCGGCTGATCGAGACGGAGCCGTTGGCAAGAGATGGTAGGGAGTAAGGGACTTATGAATTGGCACGGACGGACCAAAGCTGCGCGCTCCGCTTGCTCGTCCGTGCCAGGCGTCCTGGCAGCCGGCGTCACACTCGTCGCGGCCGGCCTGACCACTACGAACACGGCTCAGGCGCAAAGCTGCGCACGCGGCGACTTCGAAGCCGTCGTTGACGAAGCCGCTGAGTCGCTGCGCGTCCTAAATAGCCAAAACAAGCCAGAATTTCAGAACCTGCTGCGCACCTTGCGCGTCAAGAACAACTGGGACCACGACGCCTTCCTGCGTGAAGCCGCACCCTTCGTGCAGGACGAAAAAATCGACGGCTACAATCAACGCTCACAAGAACTCTTGAGCGAAATCGCCAACCTCGGAGAAGCCGGCAGCAACGCCGCCAATCCCGACTGCAGCCTCCTGGAAAAACTGCGCGAACGTATGCGCGTTCTCGTCGAGGCTCAAACCGCCAAATGGCAATACATGTTCGAGAAACTTCAAAAAGAAATCGATAAATAAATTCGCAACCGAATTTTTTCAGCAAACCTCCCTTGAATCGTCGCAATTCCCCCTTATCTCGACGCTGTTTGATAAGCTACGGCTTAGATCTTTTTTGAAGGGAACCGAATGCGCAAACCATCCAGCAATAGACCCGACACACCATTGCGTGTCGCGTGGCTGGTTGCGCGCGGCGGCGATGACGGTTCCCCATCTCCCACCTGCCACACCTAATCCAGGCAGAACAACGAGCGACACCGCTTAAGCCTAATAAACTCAGCCGTCCCGGCTGGGAGAGCGGACGCGCGTTTGGGTTCTGGGCAACCTGAACTTGAACTGACGGCAGAATAAAAAACCACCTGGCAATTCACTTCAGCAGGCGCACCTGAAACGCCCCTGCCGATGCGATTGCCAATGCGCTCAATGATGCAATTCCGCGAAATGCAAATGCACTTCCGGAAAACGGTTTTTTGCGCCCTGCCGCCAACCTTTTGAAATATCCATTTCAGGTGGCAATCATGACCGCTGATGCAGAAAAGGAGAAGGAGCTCGAAGCGCAGATCCAGCGTTTTCAGCGAAGTGCCCGCCGTCGTATTCGCCGGCTTGCTCACCTCTCGCCGCGTCTTGCCGACTTGGTCATCAGCTTCCCGGCTGCGGCCTACGTTCTGGCAACGGATGCCATTCCACCCGACGCCGCCGGCGAAGCCGTGCGACGTGTCAAGGATGGACGGTCGCTGCGTGAGGTCGCTGATCCACTGAAGCTGCCTTTGTGGCTCCGCTGGGTTCCGCCCGAAGCCTTGACCGGCGCTCTGGGCGAGATCCCAAACAGCGAGAAGTTCGCAAAGCAGATTGCCAACCGCATCCCCCGATATCCTGCACAGGCCGAGGGATGGCTGAACTGGGTCTGCTTTGCCGGACAGGCCGCCCATGAGGACTTCGCATTGTGGATTGCTGCCCGTAAGCCTATCGCTCACGGACGGCGACCAATGCAGCAGATCCCACTGCGTCCCCTGGCCGCCTACGCTTGGTATTCCCGTCAACCTGCAGGCGGGGCCCGCGACCTGATCTCGAAGCCATGGCAGCCGTCCATGAACTTCGAAACAGCCGCTTGGCTCACGCAGCAATGGATTGACCAGATTGCCAAGTCGTTCCTCGCCAAGCGTCCGCGCCGTGGTCCGGGTCGCTACAAGCGGCGTCCGGCCTCGGGGCTCACGATGGTTCCGCTGCGCACAGGAATGCAGCTTCGCGACGAGGGGGCATATATGTGCCACTGCGTTGCGGACTACATCCACCTGGTCGCAAACGGTGACTGCCAGATCTTTTCGATCCGCAACAACTCGCTTCGCGTCGCGACGATGGAGATCCGGCCAAGCCGTAAGCCCGGCGGATACCAGATCATCCAGATCCAAGGCCCGAACAACTCTCGGGTTGTGGATCCGGTGATCGAATTCGCGCGAACCTGGGTCAGCCGTTATGAGGTTGACCCAACCGCAGCCCTCGAAGGGGACCTGGAGCTTTACGAGGTGAAGCCGGGTCCCTGGGAATACCTCTGGCAGCCCTACAAGGCGGCCAAGGGTCCAAAGGGCTTCGAGCCGACGGTTGCATGCCTTGAACGGCTTCTGGCTGATGCAGATCTTCTGCAGAGGCCACGCTGAACATGGCAAGCCAAGCGTTGCGGACGAAAAGGAAAGGCCCTCGGGAAAGACGCAAGTCTTATCCTGAGGGCCTGACCGTCATCTCACAGCTGCCGATGAAAACCGTCGCAGCCGACCTCCATCGACCTTCCGAAAACCCGCAATCAAACGCCGGCCGAGTGCTTGGCTTCCGATTGCCCAAGATAGCTGTCGAACACCGAAGCGATCGAGCGCACGAAGATCCGGCCCTTTTCCGTCACCCAGAACCCATCGCCATCAGGATCTGTCGCGATCAGCCCTTCTTCTTCGGCATCCGCCAATCGCTTGGTTTCTTCAACGACCTCGCGCGCCGCTTCGCCATAGCGCGCGATGAGTTCCTTTTCGGGGAAGTGGAACGAACACATCAGCTGCTCAATCACGAACGAACGCATCTGGTCGTCCTGCGAGAGGGCATGCCCGCGCTGCGTCGAGAAATCCCCGGCCATCACGCGACGCTGATACTCGCCGACCGCCGTCGCGTTCTGCACATAGCCCTGCGGCAATCGACCGATGGCCGACGCCCCCAGACCAATCAGGATGCCGGCATCATCCGTCGTATAACCTTGAAAGTTGCGGCGTATATCGCCGCACGCCAGCCGGTCGCCCTTCTTGGCGAAGTGGTCGAGACCGACCCGGACATAACCGGCTTCGACCAGAAGATCCCCGGCGCAGTTCGCCTGCGCGAAGCGTTCGTTCATATCCGGCAACTTGGCGTCCGGGATCAACCGCTGGTGCGGCAGCCGTTGCGGCAGGTGCGCATAACCAAACAGCGCAACCCGGTCCGGATCGAGCGTAATGACTTGCTCGATTGTCTTCTGAACGCTCTCGCACGTCTGGTAGGGCAGCCCATAAACCAGATCGATATTGACCGACTGGACGCCATGTTTGCGGAAGCCTTCGATCACCGACTGCGTCCGCTCAAATGATTGCATCCGGTTGATGGCAACCTGCACCTGCGGTGCGAAGTCCTGCACGCCGACACTGACCCGGTTCACGCCAGCTTGTGCAAACGCCTCGATCCGGTCTTCCGGCATGTTGCGCGGATCGACCTCAACGGCGAATTCGATGTTCTCATCAAAGGCGACGAGCGAGCGCAGCTTCTCGCCGATCCGCAAGATATCTTCCGGATGCAGGATACTCGGCGACCCTCCGCCAAAATGGATGTGATCGGCAACGCGGCCCGACCCAATCGCTTCGCTGATGAGATCCATTTCGGCCAGCAGAACATCGACGTAACCGTGAACCGGCTCGTACTTCTGCGTCGCCTTGGTGTTGCACCCACAATACCAGCACAGCTGATCGCAATAGGGGATGTGCATGTAAAGCGACAGGTGCGCTTTGTCGGGCAGGTTCCTCAGCCACTGGGCATATTGGCCAGCGCCAACGTCGGAGGAGAAGTGCGGAGCCGTCGGATAGCTCGTGTAGCGCGGAACCGGCGCGGCATAGCGTTTCAATGTCTCTGATCGCATATCATCATCCTAAGAGCCGGACTGCAGGCAACGGCGCGAACTCAACACCCACGGCAGCCGGCTGGCGGTCACTTCACCCGCAACCAGCAGAAAAGTCGGCCGGTGCCAGGAGACTTGTCCTGCAATTGGCGACTGGCAACGCCCGGCGAATTACCGCTTCCCCGCGAACCGGACGCGCCAGCGCAGCCAACCAATACCAACACGCCGTCAGCCGTAATTTGACTAACGTCAATTTTCTGAGATTAAGCAGTCAGACGGGGACCATTTTTTAGTCTAACAGCCGAAGCTCCACCGAGAGCTTCGCCGGGGCCCAAAGCGGCCTGGGCTCGCTAGCTAAGGCCCGTTGTCCAACACAGGCGGAAGGCTGTGATATCGCGTTCGCCCGACGTTCAATTGCCGTCGGGGGGCCGGAGAACGTGCCGCAGGCGCGATGATCCGACTGGGGCGGCGCGCCTCTGCCGCAAAGGTTTTGGTCTGCAGCTTCTTCGCACGTCGATCCGCGACAATGCGTGTCTGCCGCCTGACCGAGCGCATTTCATGACGGTCCGCAGGGACAGTTTCGCTTCCAGAAAACATTAAGATGAAACATCCCGCCGCCAGAACCATTAAGGGGGCGACGAATTCTGCGCCTAAATCCGCACCCGCTCCGGCTTCAGAACCCGCAACGACAGCCCGCAAAGCAATCCAGACCCAGACGATTGCCAGACCTTTGGTCATGACGCCGGAAGCAAAGCGCTGCAATCTTCGCCAAAGCGCGAAGCCAGCGTGTCGCCCCTTCCTCCGGTTCCTGCCTGCAAGGTCCATATCTCTAACCGTCAGCCTTGATCGCTAAGCCGTCTCCTTGGTTGCACCCGTCTGATTGCCGGCCGCCAATAGCCCCCAGATCAACCCCATCAGCAGATAGAAATGGCGCCAATGGTCGGTATCGATAACGATGCCTTCGAAGGCCGTCGCCGCAAACGCCGCGTAGAGCACGATGAACAGCGGCCGCATCGGTCCCGCTTTCAAGATATGTCGAAAGCCGAGACCCAGCGTCGTCAAGACGAGGATCCAATAGATCCCACCGCCGACCCAGCCCGAATTGAGCATCACCGACAAATAGACGTTGTGCACGTCTTCACTGTGATAGACGCTCGTGAAGGTATGCGCGCCGATCCCAAGCGGATGATCGGCCACAAGTCCGACCGCCTTGGCCTGACCTGCAAAGCGTCCCTCAGGCCCGACATCGTAGTTCTGCGAAAGCGAGGCGCGTTGCGCCAAGAGATCTGAAACCTCGTCGAACTGCGCGGCAACGGCAATGAGACCGCCAAGCAACGCAACGCCCAGCCCCAGAAGCGCCAGGATGCGTTCGCGCTGCGCTTTCGTCGGCGAGGTCACGAATGCCAGATAACCGTAGACCAGAACGGCGAGCGCCATAGTAATCCACGCACCGCGCGAGAAGCTCAACAGAGTCGCAATCGCGAGCAACCCGGCAAGTCCCATCGGAAGCAGCACACGCGTCAACGGCCGATGGAGAACCAAATGCAAGAGATAAAGCAGCGGCGTCACCATGAACGGGCCGAACACGTTCGGATCCTTGAACGTGCCGGCCGCGCGACCGAACTTGGTGAAAAGGGATTCAGCGCCTGGCAGCAAAGAGAAGTAGCCGATGATGCCCGTCACTGCAGCCACACCGGCTGCCACCGTCCAGGCGCTCAAGATCAGCTTCAAGTGCTCTTCTGGACGCTTGGCGACAAACGCGCCGAACACGAACGACATCAAATAGAGGTAAAGCGAGATGACCGTGAAGACCGTCGCGGTATGCGTATCGTGTGCCATGCCGGAAGCGACAAGGCCACCGCCGGCGGCAATCAGCCAAAGCGAAATATAAAAGAGCAGCTTCTCGGATATCGCCACCAGCCCGATAACCGGTAACAGCACGATGAGCCCCATCGACAGCGCGTCGACAGGCGCCGGCTCGGAAAACACGATGCCGCTCGTTGCGATCGTCAACCAAACGAGCGCAAGAGCAATGCGATGTGCCAGACTCTTGCTCTCGCCCACGGCTGCCCCACCTTGAAACCGCATGGCATTCTGGCGACGCGCCGATCCGCCGAAGACTGCGCCAGAAGCCGGTATCTTTGGTTGGCGATTATATACGATCGAACCGGCCACACAGCCCTCCAATAAGACGCAACGGATCAGTATGAGTTTTCCGTTTTCAAAAGGGCAAACGGCGTTTTGAAGAGGATGTAGAGGTCAAAAAAGATCGACCAGTTTTCGATGTAATAGATGTCGTGCTCGACGCGCTTTTGGATTTTTTCGTGCGTATCGGTCTCCCCGCGCCAACCGTTGATCTGGGCCCAGCCCGTGATCCCCGGCTTCACCTTGTGGCGCTTGAAGTAACCTTTGACGACATAGTCGTAGAGATCCGTACCCGCCTTGGCTTGAACGGCATGCGGCCGCGGGCCGACCAGCGACAGATCACCCAGCAGAACGTTGAAGAGCTGCGGCAACTCATCGAGGCTCGTCTTGCGGATGAAACGACCCACACGGGTGACGCGCGGATCTTCCTTGGTGACGAGCTTGGACGCCGCCGCATCGCACTTATCGACGTACATCGAACGGAACTTGAAGACCGAGACAAGTTCGTTGTTGTAGCCGTAACGCTTCTGACGGAAGAGCGCTGGACCCCGACTTTCGAGCTTCACCGCAAGCGCGACAGCCGCCATTACCGGAGCAAGCAGCAGCAACGCTACAGCAGCGATGACCTTATCAAACAGCCACTTCGCAACACCGCCCCAAGCCGCGTGTGGGTTCTCGACAAGGTCGAGCATCGCGACCGACCCCACCCGCGTGTAGGCGCTACGCGCAAAACGCAGACGGCTCACGCCAGCCGGCAGCTTCACTTCCACGGGCAGTTCGGAAAGTTCTTCGGCAATCTTGGCGATGCGCTCTTCAGCACTGAGTGGCAACGCCACAATCACCAGATCGATGCGCGTCGAACGCGCCATACTGAACAGGCTCTCGAACGAACCAAGGACCGGATAGCCTAATTGCTCGGCCGGCATACGTTCGCCGGCACGCTCATCGAACACACCGCAGATGCGCACGTCGGCTTCAAGGTCGGCTTCCAGATCATTGATGACTTTGCGGCTGATCTCACCACCACCGAAAATGACCGCGCGGCGATAAAGGCGTCCGGCAGCCGTCCAGTGGCGCGCGAGATTGGCAACCGCAATGCGCTCCAAAACAAGCGCACAGAACCCGGCGACAAACCAGCTTGCAAGCCAGACGCGGGAGAACTCACCGCCAGCCTTGAAGAAGAAGACGCCTGCCGAAAGAACCGCAAGTGCACCGCCCCAGCCAACAAACAGCATCGGCAGCTGACGAAGCACAGAGGAGAACTGCGAAACTTTATAAAGGCCGAGGTAGTCATAGACGGCGACAAGCACGCCCGAGACCGCGGCGACGGCGACCGCATAACCCAACGCATGCGTCGCCAGCGCTTCTTCGACATAAAGCGCCGCGATGATGAGACCGGCAGCCAAAGCGATGAGGAAGTCCGCCAGGCGGACCATATCCGCGAAGACACGCCGCGAAATCAGGGCACCTTGGCGGCTCAATGTAAAGTCGGCAAGTCGCGGAACAGAGGTCACAGCCTGAAGCCGATACGCAAGTTGAGACAAATTAGCGTTCTGAGTCACGCCCGGGACAACGCTCATAACCAAAATGCTCCGCACCACAAGAAAAGGTCACGGAACCTCCAGCATTCGCCGTGCCAATAAGACGTAGCACATAGAGGTGTTTAGGATTTATTGCCGTTATAGTAAATGCCGCCCGCAGGAGCGCTCGAAACGGCCGGTTTCGTGCGGCAGCGCAACAATCCGTCCCGATAAAATTCGAGTACGGATTTCATCATCTGTTCCGTTGTGAAACGTTTCGATGCGATCTCCCGCATCTCGTCTGCCCTATCCTGGGCCGCCGATGAATCATCGACCGCCATCGCCATTGCGCATGCAAGTGACTGGGCATCGCCCGGCGGAACCAGACGGGTGTTCGTCCCTTCAACCATTTCCGGAACGCCACCGACGCGGGTCGCAATAAACGGGATGCCAGCAGCAGCGGCTTCCAGGAGCACATACGGGAAGCTTTCGGCCCGCGACGGCATGACAAGCACCCGGCCCTTGGTGAACGCCTCACGCGCCGGCATCGCACCGGTAAACGTTACCCGGGCGCCAAGCCCCAAGCGATGCGACAGTTGCTTGAATTCCTGCGCGTCAGGTCCATCCCCAACGATGACAGCGCGCGGCGCACCAAGATCGAGCTCGGCCAACGCTTCAAGCAGCAGATCGACGCCTTTGAGGTGGCGCAGCTCGCCCAGGAATAGAAATTCGGCGGCATCCTCATCGAGAACCCGCGGCGCAAAATCGCTTTCCGCAACGCCGTTGTGAATGATGCGGTGCGGTATACCTTCAAGACTGATGCAGCTTGCGAACCTATCTCGGGCAAATGCACTTTCGAAGATCAGACCGTCGGTGGCGCGCAGCAAGGCCGCTTCGGCGGTGACGTAGACGTTACCTTTCAGCGAACCGTCGAAGTAATGCAGGCTCCCACCGTGCGGGGTATAGAAGCGCAGCGGACGTGGCTGATCGTCGGCGACCGGAAAGCTACCGCCGAGCCGCGCATAAAGCCCACCCTTGGCGCCATGCCCATGCAGCACGTCGATCTTCAGTTCGCGCGCTAAAGACCGCGTCTGCGCAATGCATTTGAGGTCGCTGAGCCCTGGCGCACGCCCCATTGCAATTCTGTGCAGCCCCAACGGCAACTTCGATTCAAGCCCCGCCAGACGCTGTTCGGTCAACCGATCGCACGAATTGGCATCGACCAGAACGCCGACCTGCAAGCCCCACTTGACCTGATCGATCGCCAGGTCGCGGACGTGCCGAAACAGCCCGCCGACCGGTGCCCGAAGGATATGGAGAATGCGAAGCGTTGGTGCCACGCGCGTAAACCTCAAACGTTAGGGACGGAGCTTTCTACCGCCATATCAAGCAGATCAGAAGAACCGTTCATAGACGAAAACAGTATCGCCCGGCTTAACAACATAGTCCGAAGGCGCTTCGATCGTCTCGACATATCCGTCGATGCGTCGCGTAATCCGGAAGCGGCGTGTGCTTGCACGCTCCGTATAGCCTCCGGCAATCGCGATCGCTGTCTCAACCGTCAATCCGTTGACATAGGGATACTGGCCAGCATTGCGCACTTCACCCAGGATAAAGAACGGGCGGTGCTGCAGGATGTCGACGGTCACCTGCGGATCGCGCACATAGTCGACGCCCAGGCGGTCGCGAATGACCCGCGAAAGTCCCAGCGTCGTCAGACCGCGCGCATTGACGGCCCCAATCAACGGCACCGAAATCTGCCCCGCATGATCGACGATATAGGTGCGTGAAAGGTTCGGCTGACCGTAAACGAAGATGCGCAGGCGATCGCCGCTGTCGAGCAGATAAGGCCCATCGCTATCGGCAACGGCTTTCGGTCCGGTCAGCGCAACCGGAACGACATCCGGCTCACCCCAGGACTCATGCACCATCGTGTGCGTCTGCGGCATGCCAGAGGGCTCAGCCAGCGCTTCTTCAACATATTCGGGTGCTGAAGCCATCGCCCGGCCGGTATCGCGCATCCCCGTTGCAATGCTCGCACCCATGCCTTCACGCCCGAAAATCGGCCCATCTGGTGCAAGCAGCGGACGATTTCCAGCGCACCCGGCAAGACCGGGCAGCAGGATCGAAAAAAGCAACAACGCGCGCCAGGACATGTGTGGCAGCCTCGTAAGACAATGATCAGAACTTGCTGACAGGCTATGCCCCGACTGGTTAAAAAAGACTGACGAGCCAAACCAATATGGGACAGTTAAGGGAATTGTTACCCATAAGGCGTTCTAATGCGGGCCAAATATTCACCCTCTAAGAGTACATGCGCATGCGCCACAACGCCCAAGCCACGCCAGACGACATCGACCTGACGACCCTCGGAGCCACCCTCCGGCGTTCGGCGTCGAAGCTGATCGCGCTGTCGCTCATCGCCGGCGCATTGACCTATTTGACGTTGTCGACCATCGCGCCGCGCTACGTTGCCCAGTCCGAATTGGAGATTGTCGCCAAGAGCGGCACCAACCCGTTTACCTCCCCCGGCAATCAGGAGGGCGCGCAGGATCTGGCGTCCCGCATGGATGAAAAGGCCGTCAACACCCACGTCCGCGCCATCCAGTCGCCCGACCTCATCGAGAAGATCGCCAACGAGATGCGGCTCGCCAGCCGCCCGGAATTCAACCCCGTACTCGGACCCGTCGACACCTTCGGTCGCATCTTGCGAACCTTGGGCCTCGCCAGCACCCAGTCGGGCTTGAGCGAGCACGACCGCGTCTTGAACGAAGTCGCCAAACGGCTCGTCGTCTACTCGCCCGAAGCAAGCCGCGCGATCTCCATCAACTTCACCTCAATCGACCCGAGACTGGCCGCCGACTTCGCCAACAACCTCGCCGACGCCTACCGCGCGAAGCTCGCTACCGCGACAGTCGACGAGACGAACGCCGTCCAGAAGAAACTCGCTCCGCGCATTACAGCCCTACAGACCGAAGTGACAGCCGCTGAAGAAAAGGTCGCGACGTTCCGCACTAAAGCCGGTCTGATCCGCGGCGGCTCGCAGAAGACACCGATCAACGAGCAACAGCTCGGCGACATCACGACCGAACTCACCAAGGTCAAATCGCTGCGCTCAGCAGCCGAATCCCGCGCCAAGAATGCCCGCGAATTGATGCGCCGCGGCACGCCTGAAATCATTCCCGAGGTGCAGCGCTCGCCGCTCATCCAGAACCTGATTTCGCAGCGCGTTACCGTCGAGCGTGAACTCCTCAAGCGTTCTGCAAGCCTGAAATCCGCCCACCCGGTCATGCGCCAGCTGCGCGCCGACCTTTCCGCCGTCAATCGCCAGATCGCCGGTGAAGTCGCCAACGTCGTCGCAAGCCTCGATAAGGAAGCCTACCTCGCCGCCGAGCAGGAACAGGCCGTCGCCGCCAGCATGGAGAAGCTGAAATCGAAGGTCGCCGTCAACACCACGGACGAAGTCGAGCTGCGCCGCCTTGAGGCCGTCGCCACCGCCAAGCGCGCCGAACTCGAGCGTTTGCAGGCACAGTACGAGGCCAACCGCGCGCGCTCCGAAGATGGCGCCGTTCCAGTCGAAGCCCAGATCCTCGCCGAAGCGCGCACGCCAAGCATTCCAACCTTCCCGCGCAAGCTGCCCTATACGCTCCTCGTGATGGTCGCAACGCTGCTCCTTGGAACCGCACTCGTCATCACTTCCGGCTTGATGCGAGGCGCCCGCCGCGCAGCACCGGAACCTCGCGACGGACCTCGCCACCGCCTGCGCGACGAGATTGCCGCAGCTGCAGCGATGCCGGCACCACCGCCAACGCCGACGTTAAGCGGCGTTCCAACGGCCCTGAAGAAATCTTCAGAAATGGAGGCCGGTCGGCCTGGCAAAATTGATGACAGCTTCACCCGGTTCGACACGCCCGCGACGCTGGCAGAACACCTGCTGAAAGCAACCCAGTCGGCAACCGGCGGCTACCGCTCGATCATTGCCTCCCGCCTCGACGCAGCGGCCACCTCCGAGCTCATCGTCGATACAGCAAGCCGCCTCAACAAAGCCGGCAAGCAAACGATCGTTCTCGACTGGAACCTTGAAGGATCAGGCATCGCCAGAGCGCTCGGTCTGCCGAACGCCCCAGGCTTTACCGAACTCCTGAAAAGCACCGCCAGCTTCGCCGACGTTGTCCGCTGGATCCCCAACACTGAAGTCCATTTCATCCCAAGCGGATGGGCCTTTGCCGATGGCCCGCGCGGGCTCGATGCCGACCAGCTCAACCTGATCCTCGACGCCCTCGATGAAGCCTACGACCACATCATCGTCGTCGGTCAGTACGAAAACGCCCGCATCCTGTTCGAAGCCATCCAGGGCCGCTTCGATTCCGGCATCCTGGCAACAGGCCCGCAAGACCTGAACAAAGTCCTGGCCGATCCGCCCGATACGTTCCTGGGCTTCGAGGTTACCGACATCGATCTCATCCGCTACCAGTGGACGAGCACTCCCGAACCCCAGCGCGCCGCCAGCTGAAGCCCTAAGAAGCGCAACACAAAATTAATCATGTTGCCAAAAGGGGCCGGCGACCCGCGCGTCCCTTGTTCGGTGAATGATTAAAGCCTGACGGCGACAGCGTTGGGTTAGCCGCGCCCCCGCCTGTGAAATCCGGCCACTTTGGCCGCCTGCGCGCAATCACCTTTTAATAACGCTTGACCCGTACTGTGCCCAAGGTTTGCATTGTCTGCGGCAAACCATTGAGATGTCCCAAGACTTGTAAGAGTTTTGCGTACCGTTGCGAGGACCTCACACCACATGGGCCCGAAAAGTACCGCGTTCATTAAAACTGCTCTGAAGGCGTTCCACGCCACCGGAGCACACCGGCTGACGCCAACGGCGGCAAGCGGACTGGGCGCGATCTTCATGCTCCATAACGTGGCGCCCGATACCGGCTACGAATTCGAACCCAACAGCTTCCTGCGCGTCACCCCGGAATTTCTCGAAGACGTCATCGGTCTCGTCGATGACTTGGGCTACGAGACGATCTCGCTCGATGAAATTCCCGGACGCCTCGCAGCCGGCGCCGACGCCAAACCCTTCGTCTGCTTCACCTTCGATGATGGCTATCGCGATAACCGCAACTACGCCTTGCCGATCATGAAGAAGCACAGCGTCCCGATGGCGGTTTACGTGCCAAGCGACTTCGCCGACGGCACTGGCGACTTGTGGTGGCTCGCCTTCGAAAAAGCCATCCGCCAGTCGCGCCACATCGACATCGAAGTCGCCAGCGAACACTTCGAACTGCCAACACGCACGGCTGCAGAAAAGACCCACGCGTTCAACCGCATCTACTGGGCCTTGCGCAAATGCCCCGAAGCCGACGCCCGGGCGACCGTCAAAACTCTATGCGAAAACGTCGGTTACGATCCGTCCGGCATGTGCCGGGACCTCATCATGAGTTGGGATGAATTGCGCGCCTTCGCGCAAGAACCGCTCGTCACCATCGGTGCACACACCTGCGGCCACTACGCACTCGCCAAGCTCGACGACGAGACCGCCTTCGCTCAGATGAACGAAAGCATCACCCGTCTCGAAGACGAGCTCGATCTGCCGTGCCACCATTTCAGCTACCCCTACGGTAACGAAATGGCTTGCGGCCCGCGCGAATATCGTTTCGCCCGCCGGCTTGGCATGTCGACTGCTGTCACGACGCGCAAAGGCCTGATCCACGCCAGCCATAAGCTGACACCCACAGCCCTGCCGCGTTTGTCACTGAACGGCGATTATCAAGACATCCGCTACGTACAGACACTTTTGTCAGGCGCACCGTTCGCGCTTCTGCAAGCCTACGAAAACCTGGCTCGCCTGCCGTCGGCAGCACGCAGTCTGGTTAGCCCGCGTCGTCTCGCGACATCCATTGGATGATGAGCCCAGCCGGCAGCACCCACAATAATCCGGCCACGACGTAAAAGACCAGTTCGATCCATTTGGACGTCGTATTCACCTCCAAAGTGACGGCCACAACCATCGCCAAAAGCGCGTAAAGCGGAATTATGATGAATAAGATGATCGTCCCGATCAGCTTCCGCGTCCGCATCCTCATCGGCCAAACTTCCTTTTCCCAGCGCAATCAAGGCTCTTCCGCCTGCAAGAACATGGCCTATATCCCATAAAGGCCGCCTCGGAAACACCCGTGCGGCAAGCCGCAACAACTGCCCCGCGCCGCAACAACGCATTGATCTTCTAAAGGATCTGCCGCTTATCTGACCTGCGCAACAAGGATCAATGGGCCGATCGGCCACGTCCGGCAAACGACGAATGACGACAAGGAACGCGACCGATGACCGGTGCCTCGACCCTCAGCACCTTGAAGCCCGATAACACAAGCCATGGAGCTTCCGCCTCCAATCACGTTGCGATCCGCAATTGGCTCTATTTCGTCGCTGCTTTGGTCATGACCATGATCGTCATCGGCGGCGCGACCCGGCTCACCGACTCCGGCCTCTCAATCACCGAATGGCAGCCGATCCTCGGCGCCATCCCGCCGTTGACCCACCAAGATTGGCAAACGGCCTTCGAAAAATATAAGCAGATCCCGGAATACGAACTCATCAACAAAGGCATGACGCTCAGCCAGTTCGAGTTCATCTACTGGTGGGAATGGTCGCATCGCTTCTTCGGCCGCATGATCGGTTTCGCCTTCGCGATCCCCTTCATCTTCTTCTGGGCAACCGGACGCATTCCCAAAGGCCTCACGCCGAAACTGCTTGGCATCTTTGCGCTCGGTGGACTGCAGGGTTTCATCGGTTGGTACATGGTCCAATCGGGATTGTCCGAGCGCGTCGATGTCAGCCACTATCGTCTCGCCCTGCACCTGACCACCGCCTTCGCCATCCTTGCCGCGATCCTATGGGTCGCATTCGGTCTCGCACGCGACACCGATCGCGTCCGCTTAAACACTCTGAGCAGCACTCATCGTTGGACATCGCGCTGGCTATTGGCGCTCTTATTCTTGCAGGTCGTCGTCGGCGCCTTTGTCGCCGGTCTGAAAGGCGGCCTCACACACAACACCTGGCCGCTCATGGACGGCGGCTTGGCTCCCGAAGACCTGTTGGTATTGACGCCCTGGTATATGAACTTTCTCGAAAACCCGGCGACGGTTCAGTTCGTGCACCGCATCATTGCCTATCTGCTTCTCGCCATCGCCGCATGGCACGCCTATTCAATTTGGTCGGAGGCCGACGACGAACGCGTCGTCACATCGTCAATCGCGTTGGTCATCGCGCTGGTTTGCCAGGCGGCGCTTGGCATCGTGACCTTGCTGGCAGCCGCCGACCAAGCCGAAATTCCCATCTGGCTCGGCTTGATGCACCAGGGCTTCGCGTCCGTCGTCATGCTGACGGCCGTGCTCCATGCCCGGCGCATGGCTCGCACTGTTTCTCAATAGTCACGACTTTAAGACTGATCTGAAACAATAAAACGAACGCTTTGATTCCCCTCCCAAAGGCGATAAATCCCAATTAGGGTAGCTCTGAGTGCTGAGTAACCTGCAAAGTATTCGCCGCGGGCAAACTCACGGCAATTCGTTCGAATTCCTTTTGGAGGGAGCACCAATGCGTAGAATTTGGGCTGTGGCGGCAGCTGCAATGATCGCCATGTCGTTGACCATTACAATCACCAAGCCTGCCGAAGCGGGCATTCGCCAATATATGATCTGCTGGATGACCCCCAGCGGCGTCGGCGATTGCGCCTGGCTACCGCGCAACTACCATCTCCCCTGGGCTGCAAAGCCCTACTGCGACGCCAATCACCGCTGCAACCGAGGCAGGGTCAAATTTGCACTGACGCACCGGCGCATCGCCTACCTCAGACGCTACGTCGACACCTCTTCGATGTTCCCGACGCACACCGCGACGATCTACGCCCCCGGACGCTAATCGCCTGCTGGCAAGGGTTGGACGCAAAATCTAAAGCGCGCAGGTGACCTCCTGCGCGCTATTCGTTCGAGTGCGGCTTCCATGCGCTAGGCGGACAGCAAATCCGGTGCTAGCAGCAATATACTCACCCCTGTCGTAGCCATCCGGAAACACCAGCTATGCCACGTTCCAAACGCCCGCCAGCGATCCCGGCCACCTTCCTTGCCATCTCGACCGCACTTTTTGCGGTGTGCCTCCTCGTCAATCCCACGCTCGCCCACCACACCTACGTCACCAAATACAATTCCGGGAAGGTCATCACCTTGCGCGGCGTGATATCGAGCGTCGACTACCGCAACCCGCACATCTACTTCGATCTCGACGTCACTTACAAAAACGGCGCCACCGCAACCTGGCGCGTCGAAACGGAATCGATCGCCAAAGCGCAAGCCAAAGGCCTGACCCAAAATGCCCTCCGCCAGGGAGCAAAAGCCGTCGTCATCGGCTGGCCGGCACGCGATGGCTCAGGACAACTCGGATTGAAGAGCATCACAGTCGGCGGCCGGACATATTCAATCCGACGCACCGCAAGGTGAGGTCGCAGCCATGCTCCTCGATGCTGCCGCCCAACCGCTCCTACAAATGATCCTGGACCTGCCGATCTCGCATTTTGTCCGCTCGTCTGTCTGGGCCTACCCGGTCCTGGAAATGCTCCACCTGATCGGGATCGGGCTGCTGTTCGGCCCCATCGTCATCTACGATCTTCGCGTCCTGGCGGGTTGGGGCGATATCGCCACCCCCGCTGCCGCCCGGCTGTTGCTGCCTTGGGTCTGGACCGGCTTCATCATTAACGCGACGAGCGGGCTCCTGTTATTCGCATCCGACGCCATCGAGTTTGCCGCAAACCCAGCCTTCCAGGCCAAGATGGCATTGCTCGCCATCGCCGGCCTCAACGCTTCACTCTTTCAATTCCGCGCCAACCCCGGCCAACTGAACGGCCCGGCCCTTGCCATCAGCTTCCGCGCCCAAGCCGCAGTCTCGCTGGTCATCTGGTTTGCCATCATCATTGCCGGGCGCATGATCGCCTATTCGGACTAGTTTGCCGCTTTCCCAGCGTTCTCCGGCCCGCCATCCCGCGACCAGTCGTCCCGCCGGCAGCGATGAAGCATATCTCCTCAAGATCTCCGATTGAGTGCCACCGCGCCTTAGCTTAGCTTCCCGGCATGACAAGCAAAAAACCAATTCATATCGTCGGCGGCGGCCTTGCAGGCTCGGAAGCCGCCTGGCAAATCGCCCGCAAAGGCGTTCCCGTCGTCCTCCACGAAATGCGGCCCGTGCGCACGACCGATGCGCATAGCACTGACGGGCTGGCCGAACTCGTCTGCTCCAACTCGTTCCGCTCCGACGATTGGCAAACCAACGCCGTCGGCCTGCTGCACGAAGAAATGCGCCGCTGCGACTCCCTCATCATGGCAGCAGGCGATCAGCACAAGCTTCCTGCCGGCGGAGCACTCGCCGTCGACCGCGACGGCTTTTCCCAAGAGGTGACCAAGCGCCTCGAAGACCATCCGCTGGTAACCATCGAACGCGGCGAAGTCGCCGGCCTGCCGCCAGCCGACTGGGACAACGTCATCATCGCCACCGGACCGCTAACCTCACCTGCGCTTAGCGAAGCGATCCTCAAACTGACCGGCGAAGGCGAACTGGCGTTCTTCGATGCCATCGCTCCGATCGTCCATCTCGATTCAATCAACCTCGATATCGCCTGGCGCCAGTCGCGCTACGACAAACCCGGACCAGGCGGCACAGGCGCGGACTATCTCAACTGCGCTTTCGACAAGGAAGGCTACGAAGCTTTCATCGACGCGCTCCTTGAAGGCGAAAAGACAACCTTCAAGGAATGGGAAGCCAACACGCCTTATTTCGATGGCTGTCTCCCCATCGAAGTGATGGCCGAACGCGGCCGCGACACCTTGCGCTTCGGCCCCATGAAGCCGGTCGGCCTGACCGATCCGCGCAATCCCGACAAGCGACCCTACGCCGTCGTACAGCTCCGCCAGGACAACGCATTGGGTTCGCTCTGGAACATGGTCGGCTTCCAAACGAAGCTCAAATACGCCGAGCAAACGCGCATCTTCCGAATGATCCCCGGGCTGGAGGAAGCGCAATTCGCGCGCCTTGGCGGACTGCACCGCAACACGTTCCTCAATTCCCCGAAACTGCTCGCAACAGACCTCCGCCTCAAAGCCGATCCACGGCTTCGCTTTGCCGGCCAGATTACCGGCGTCGAAGGTTATATCGAAAGCGCGGCAGCCGGTTTGCTGGCAGGCCGTTTCGCAGCTGCGCAATATCTCGACGAAGATATTGCACCGCCACCAGCAACGACGGCGCTTGGCGCAATGCTCAATCACATCACCGGCGGACACATCATTGCCGACAACGCATCCGGCTCACGCTCATTCCAGCCCATGAACATCAATTACGGACTTCTGCCAGATCCCGATGAAAGCCCGACGCACGACTCCGACGGCCGTCGCCTTAAGGGTAAAGAACGCGGCAAAGCCAAACGCCGTACCGTCTCGAACCGAGCATTGAAACACTTAAATCAATGGATTGAATCGCAAGGCACCCACGTCATTTCCGAGTAATTATACTCATATAAAAATAAGCGTTTTCGATAAATCGTGATCAAACAGAGGTCGCACAGAGAACGTAAATTGTATAATTTGTAAGGTAGCCGTGGGAAATCCTGCAACTTAGGCGTGGCCAGAGCGTTAGTCGTTTAGCATTGACGGATCACAATGCCGGACGAACGAGAAACAGCGATCATAGCCGTTAATCGCCTTGATTAGGTATACGGGCACCACAATCGCGGTCGCACGCGAACAAAAGCAGGCAAAAGCCAGCATCGGTGGTCTCGTTTCGGAGTGCCAGACATGACATCACGCACACTGCGGAAGTTGGCAGCGCTGTTTGCTGCAATAGCTTCTGTCTTCATCATTGCCACCGCGTCTGCTGTCGCAGCGCCTCTCGGTGGCCCGGCCGTCGCAAACACGGTCGGCAAACTGAACGCCGACCTGCAAAACAGAAATGTGGTTCAGGTTCGCCGCCGTGGTCGCCGCGGCTTCAGACGCTTCCGGGGCCGCCGGTTAGGACGCCTTCGTAATCACCGTCGCTACCGGTCGCACTCAAGACGGCGCTATTACAGCCATCGGCGATACCGCAGACATCGTCGCTATCGCAATTATCGTCGCTATCGTCCGCGGTACTACTATTCGGCTCCATACGTGACGTTCAGCTATGGATCGAGCTACTACAGCCGCTGCTACAAACCATGCCGTTGGGACGGTCACAGCCGCCGCTACTGCCGCTACTACTGCCGCCGTCACCGCTACTATTGATCGGCTGCAGATTTCAAAACTCACGGACACAAACGACAAAGCCCGCCAAATCCGGCGGGCTTTTCTTTTCCTTTTCGTGAACCAGGCCAATTCAAGCCGCGAGGGCTGAGCTTCCAAAAATTGGCCACCATCAGTTGCCTCGAAATCGCGCAACCGCAAAACGTTCGGCCTCACTGCCGACGCGCATACTTCTCCAGCACTTCGCGCGCCTTCCCTACAACCGCATCGGCAATCGCCGCCTGTCCTTCCGCGGTCGGGTGAAACGCCCCCGAGTAGGTCGCAGCAAGCGTCAACTGGAACCGAGCCAACGCTTCGAAACTCAAGACCTTCCGTAAGATCGACTGCGACACGTGGAAATTTCCGGTCATGAACGCGTCGTTCGGAGTGCGAAACCAGCGCTGACGCGACGCGTAAGGCAGATAGTCGGCAGGATTGTAAGGCACCCACGCCCCGTCGACCTTGCGGGGAATGCGCAAATCGTCAGCCGATTCCAACGCCCCCTTGGAGTAGCCTGCACAAATTCCCCGTCCGAGAAACGACGCGATGTGATCGTCAACAAAGCTCCAATTCAGAGCCGCCGCGCTCCTCTTCATTTTCCGGTAGAGCTTATCGGCGACCCAGGTTCCAGCGCGCGCCCGCGACGAACTCAATTGAAAAGCTGCATCAACATCCATGCCTGCGTTGCCATCCGGACAGACCTGGCTGCCATCGCCAATCAACGCCATCGGCGGATAGGCGGTCAACAACACGCGGTCAGCCTCGTCCCACGGAATATGCAGAATGTAATGCGCCGCCCGATTGAGCGCCTTGTAGCGCTCATCGAGAACGTCGAGCCGGGAACTGGCTTCCGCGGTCCCAAATATGCCGCCGAGCCAACCGCTCAGCTTCTTCAACGATGATTGGTCATCGAGCACAGCATTCGCCACGAGGCGCGCAAAACCGATATCATTGCCACCGATTGACACCATGAGGAGATCGATCTTTCGCGCCTTTTCGCGCGGGCATTCGCGCAAGACCAACCCGCCTTCAAGCTCAGGCACTTTGCCGTGCATATGATAGGCTTCAGGCAGATCCCGCGGCGAGGCGATCTTTCCTCCGCATTGCGCTTCGGCAGCCGCCGAAATCTGCGAATACTGCGGTGGGTTCGGAACCCACTCGTTGCCTTTGTAGCGCAGGAACAGGCCGAATGTGACGTCCGCCCCCGAACAGGCAAGCCCAACGTACGTCACCGCCCGATGCGGATCTTCGACCGCCAGCTGCAAGGCCGCACGCAGCTGATGCGAATAAAGCGAGCGATGGCAAGCCTGGTCGATCCAGCGTGCGTTCTCATCAAGAAACGCATTATCCCCGATCTCACTCCAGCTTCCAACGCGAGCCGGAAATCCAGCAAGCGTCGTGTCTTCGCCATTCTTGGAATAGTCCGCGGCGCGCTCTCGGGAAAATCTCACCGGGACATCCGGATTGCCTTCGCCGGAAGCAAAGCTATCGCCCATCCCGATGACAAAGAGATCGGTCACCTTGATTGCAGCAACCGCGATCCTTCGACCACCGACGCGGACTTCCACACGCGCACCGCTCGGATAGGGAATGGCAAGCTTGGCCGGCTCGGAGCACGGCTTCGAAACGACTTCCCCGATCAGGCCGGAGGACTGCTCAGGCGCCGTCAGCCATTCGCAGTCGATTTGCCCTGCATCTGGAATTCCCGAAACGGCGGCCAGAACTACGTGCTCATTCGGATTGATATAGTCGGCCCGCTTCGCCTCGTTGCAGCCATACCAGTTCTTTTCAGCATCCCAGCACGTCTTGCCCGACACGTCCTGCGCCCAACCCAGCCGATAGCGCTGCGCCAAAGCTCGCTCGGCCGCAAGCACCGGATCCTTGATCTTGTCTCTGTCATTGAGACTGAGGTAGGTGGCGCGATGGATTTCCGTGTCGGACGCATCGGAAAAAAAGCGGAATGAATTTTCCACCCGCCAGGTAATCGAGATGGGCTGGGGACCGCTCAATAGCGCGGCTTCGTCGCCGAAAGGTTGTGAATGCGCTTGAGAAATTGCTGCGCTGAGGCCGAAAGACAGCAACAAAGCCAAGCTTGCAAGCAAGGATCTTGCAACGCGCGTTTTGAGCATCAAATGTGTCCCACCCGCCAAACTGCCTGAAACCCTTGATCAGAAGCGGCCCGTCCATCGCGCCCGCCACATCGTCCAGACCCGGACGAGGGGCGCAATGTCGATTTCGGCCTGCAACCAATCGGCTTGCTTTTGCAGCGCAGTGAGATAATTCGAGACCATGGCAACCGGAAGGCCTGCCCGTGTGGGCTGCGTCAATCGACCGCCGGTCGCGCGCCGGGCGTCTTCAAGGAACGTCCAGGCCGATTGAATAGCCTCATCACGCACCGCATCGGCGCGTTTTCGCTCCATAGGATCGAGCAAGTGCGACGCATCGATCTCACCGGTTGCATCGGGATAGAGCCCCCATCGCCCGCGAACGGCCAATTGCGGCAACCTCGTAAGCTGGCGCGCGATGCCATAGGCACGCCCGACTGAAATCAGCGCTTGATCCTGAGGCCCAGCGCCGTCCTTGCGCAATTCGCCGCTAAGGATCTGCGCTGAAAGACCCATCGCTGCCGCATTGGTGCGCTCAAGAAATTTTTCGAAAGTCTCCTGAGTCTCAAAGGCAAAGGCATAGAGCTCCGTGCCTCGCGCCTCGATCAAGCCCGCCAGCATTGCTTTGGATAGGCCGCGCCGCAAAATAACTTCGCCGGCCAAATCGGCAACCGGATTGCCGCTACGCGTACCGGCTTCCAGACCGTCGAGCCAATCGAGCCACCATTGCAGGCGGATTTCACCCAATGCCGGATCGCTGACGACCAACGGCGTACGCTCGATTTCCCCAATCAAAGCTGCAAGCGCAATCAGATCCTGTCGGCAGGACCGCGGCGCAAGCAATGCCGATAGATACCAGTCGAAGGCGTAGTCTCGCGCCGACTTGCGAACGGTCTCCAGATTGCTCGAAGTCAACGCCGCCTCACTCGCCGTCATCGCAAACCTGTCCTCAGGGAGTATGAATTCCGGCCGCCATTCAAAACCGCAGCCAAACCCGCCGCGCAGCCGCTCCGCTTACTCGACAGCGACCAGCGCCGCAGCAACAGCCCGCTTTTCAGCCAGCAGGATATTATAAGTTCGCGCCGCGGCTCCCGTCGTCATCGACTCGACGAAGAGCCCTTGCTCGCTCAACTGCTTTCGCAATTCGGATGGCAAAAAAACTTGGGCCTCACCGGTCCCAAGCAGCAGAACCTCGATTCGATCGACCTCGGCCAAGATCGGCGCGAAGGACTGAGCCACCAAATCCGCTGCATCAGCGACATCCCACGCATGCACACCGCTTGGCAGACAGACAAGCGATCCGCGATGGCTCATATCGGCGAAACGAAATCCGCCTCCGCCGTAAGCATCGATTGCAGCCTGCCCTGGATAAAATGGCTTTGCCATCACGCGCGCACTTCAAAATTGTAGCAGCCATTCGCAACCCACACGGTTGCTCGTTCGATCACGCCTCGCGGGCACAAGGCCCGGCGAACCTTACAGCCGCGCGGCTGCCTCCTTGTCGGACTTCGCGATGCCCGACCAGTCGCGCTTCACGCCGATCCACAACAAGAACGGCGAAGCAACGAAGATCGACGACCAGGTGCCGATGATGATGCCGAACAGCATCGCGAACGCGAAGCCTTTGATCACCTCGGTGCCGAATACGTAGACGGCCAGAACCGCAATCAAGGTCGTACCCGACGTCAGCACCGTGCGCGACATCGTCTCGTTGATCGACAGGTTCATCAGCTGCTCAAGCGCCATCTTCTTATAGCGGCGCAGGTTCTCGCGAATACGGTCGAACACGACGACGGTGTCGTTGATCGAGTAGCCTGCCAGCGTCAGCAACGCCGCCACTTCAGAGAGGCCGAAATCGAGATTGAGGAGACTAAAGACACCGAGCGTAATGGTGATGTCGTGCACAGTCGCGATCACGGCTGCGGCCGCGAACTGCCACTCGAAGCGGAACCAGATGTAAAGCAGGATACCGAGCATCGCGAAACTGACCGCCATCACGCCGGCCCACTTCAGCTCACTCGACACCGCTGATCCGACAACCTCGGTGCGGCGAATTTCAATCTCGTCGCCCAGCGCCTGCTGCACCTTGGCGGCTGCGGCCTGCTGCGCCTGTTCAACGTCCTGGCCGTCCTTGACTGTCTGCTGCTCGACGCGGATCAACGCATCCGAGTTCTGATCGAGCTGCTGGATTTGGACATCGCCAAGGCCGAGCCCACCGAGTTTGCTGCGCAGTTCCCCGATATCGAGAACCCCTGGCGTTCCGTTCGCCTGTGGCTTGGCCTGGATCTCAAACAGCGATCCGCCTTTGAAATCGATCCCGAAGTTGAGACCATGCACGCTCAGCAAAACAACCGCCGCCAGGAACATCCCTGACGTGATCATCACGCAGATCTTGCGCGCCTGCATCACCGGGAAGTGCGTATCGTGCGGCCAGAAATCGACGCCCTTGAACATTGGCGGACTAATCCTCTTTCAGTGTTAGAGCGGCGCAGGAACTTTGCGCGACTTCTGTCTTGCGACCCAGATGGCAACCATCAAACGCGTGACAAGGAAGGCGGTGAAGACAGTCGCGAAAATGCCCAGCGACAACGTCACGGCAAACCCGCGGATCGGACCCGACCCCAGCCAGAACATGACCAAAGCCGCAATCAGCGTCGTCAAGTTGGAGTCGATGATCGTCGAAAAAGCCCGCGAGAACCCGCTGTCGATCGCCGATATCGGCTGCTTGCCGTTGCGCATTTCTTCGCGGATGCGCTCATAGATGAGCACGTTGGCATCAACCGCCATGCCGACGGTCAAGATGAGACCGGCAATACCCGGCAGCGTCAGCGTAGAGCCGATTTGCGACATCGTTCCAACGATGAGCAATAGGTTCACGACCACGGCGAGGAGCGCAAACGCTCCGAATGTGCCGTAGGCAAACAGCATGAACGCGGCAACACCAATGCCCCCGACAAATGCCGCCCACTCACCACCTTCAATCGAGTCAGCCCCCAGCGACGGACCGACCGTGCGCTCTTCGATCGTCGTCAGCGTCGCCGGCAAAGCGCCCGAACGGATCTGCACGGCCAGATCGTTCGCCGACTGAACCGAGAAATTACCCGAAATCTGACCGGATCCGCCGAGGATCGGTTCCCGGATCACTGGAGCCGATAGAACCTTGATGTCTGGCGTGACACCATCTTTCTCCACGCCATTGTCAAGAACGATGGCAAACGGCCGTCCGACGTTCTGCTGCGTAAATTCGCCAAACAGAACTGCAGCCTTCTGGTTGAACCGGAACGAAATGATCGGCTCATTGGTACGCTGATCGAATCCAGGCTGCGCATCGACCAGATCTTCACCGTTGATGATCGGGATTTCCTGCACAAGCTCTTTGCGTGCAGGATCATCGGCATCCGGGTAGATCACGTAGCCAAGCGGTACGCGGGTTGCTTCAGCTTCAGCCGCCGAAATTGTCGGGTGCACAGCATGGAACGACAACTTCGCCGTCTTACCGATCAATGCCTTCAGATATGCGGTATCTTCAAGACCTGGATACTGAACGAGGATGCGATCGAAACCCTGCCGGACGATCGTCGGCTCGGACGTCCCGATGTTGTCGATCCTCTTGCGGATGACTTCGATCGCCGAAGTGATGGCGTGCCCAACGCGCTGGTGCAGCCCCGCTTCCGTCGGAACAACTTCGAGAAAGCCATCCGGCCCCTCGTTAATGCTGAGATCATAGCCCGAACCCGACGACAAGGCCGATCCCAAGTTCTGAGGCAGTTTCCTCAGTTGCTTGAGGGCTTCTTCACGATCCTTTTCATCGACGAGCTTGACGCGCACGCGATCGGCCGTCTGACCCAGGCCTTTGAAGCGAATTTTCGCGCTCCGCAGAACCTTGCGCACGTCGCCGCGGATCGACTTCAGCCAGTCCTTGCGCAGTTCTTCAGAATCCATCTGCAACAGCAGGTGCGCGCCGCCCTTGAGGTCGAGCCCCAGGTTCAACTGCTTATGCGGCAGGAAGCTCGGCCAGTAATTGTCCAGCGTCTCCTGCGACACGAAATTCGGCAAAGTCGCAAAGACGGCCCAAAGACAGACGACAGCCACCACGGCGATTTTGAAACGGCTAAATTGCAGCATGGAGCAGTACGCTCTTTTCGTTCGGTTTAAATTTCACCTGCCCGCTGACGACGTCCGCGAGTGCCCAGGCCCGGAAATTCTGTAGTACGACGAAGCCTCTTCAGCCCGTTAAGAGGCGTCCTTGACCGGCTCACCCTTGGCGCGCACATCCATCAGCGTCGAGCGCAAAACACGCACCTTCATCTGGTCGTTAAGCTCGACCTCGACTTCATCGGTGTTGTCAGGAACCTTCGTCACCCGTCCGATAAATCCGCCCGAAGTCACAACCGTATCGCCGCGTCGAACCTTTGAGATCAGCTCCTGGTGCTCTTTCGCCCGCTGCTGCTGCGGCCGGATCAGCAGGAAATAGAAGATGACGACCATCATCAGCATCGGGAACAGCACTTCGAGACCGCCAAACGGACCGGCTTGCAGCGGCAGATAAGCAGGAATAATCAACATCGCTTTGAATCGCGTCCTTTTATTTGGAGTGCTTGAACCCACGTTCACGCAATGCGAATACGCAGCTTCGACGCCGACCGCAAGGGGCAGCCGCGTCAAGCAGGTTCAATAGGCAGGCATAGTTCAAGCGGATATATAAAGGTACAAAAGAGCATTGCAACATTGCCAGCGCCGCACCGGGGCCCGCTTTGATGCTGCAAATGCGAGAAGCAAGCCGGTAAATCCGCTCCCTGGACCGCCCAGAGCCGACAGCACCCACCGCTTTCCAGTTGAAACTTCAAAGCGTAACCCGCCATTCGTGACCTAGTCAGAAGCCGCGCCCTCGCGCTATGAGATAGCCCCGCACGGCCCCGTAAGGGCTGCCGAACCCGCAAGGACTTCACCAACCGAGCGCTCAAGACCGTCCGATGACCGGCAAGGAATGACCGACCCAATGACCGAAAAGACCGCCACGCCAGCCCCAAACCTGGAAGACACGCTTGCCCGCATCGCCAGCGCCCTTGAGCGTCTGAGCCCGCCGCCGGCCCCCGAGCCCGATTTCGACACCGCTGACGCCTTCGTCTGGCGCCCGGATACCGACACCTTCGCCGCCGTCACCAAGGTCAACCGCGTCCCCCTGAAACTCCTGCAGGGTCTCGACCAAGCCGCCGAACAGCTCCTATCCAATACCGAGCGCTTCGCGACCGGCCTGCCCGCCAACAACGCGCTGCTGTGGGGGGCCCGCGGTATGGGCAAATCCTCGCTCGTCAAAGCCGCCCACGCCGAAGTCGCTCAAATGATGAAGAAAAACGGCCTGGCAGGGCTCAAACTCGTCGAAATTCACCGCGAGGACATCGAGACGCTGCCACGATGCTTGAGTTTCATGCGCAAGTCGCAAATGCGCTTCATTGTATTCTGCGACGACCTTTCCTTCGACCGCGACGACACCTCCTATAAGTCCCTGAAAGCGGTCCTCGAAGGCGGTATCGAAGGGCGCCCGGACAACGTCATCTTCTACGCCACGTCCAACCGCCGCCACCTGATGCCGCGCGATATGATCGAAAATGAGCGCTCAACCGCCATTAACCCCTCAGAAGCCGTTGAAGAGAAAGTATCGCTATCCGACCGCTTCGGGCTCTGGCTCGGGTTCCACAATGCCAGCCAGGACCAGTACCTGGCGATGGTCAATGCCTACATCGAGCATCTGGGGCTTGAGGTCGAGCCGGAAGAATTGCGCCGCGAAGCTCTCGAATGGGCCATGACCCGCGGAGCAAGATCCGGCCGCGTCGCCTGGCAGTTCATCCAGCACCTCGCCGGACGCCTGGGCAAGCCACTGAACCTCGACCAATGACGAAATTGTCATCCGGTTAAACAGGTTGCACAGACATGCTCGTATCTTGATTCCGCTTGGTTAAGGATATCAGTGTATTTGTAACGAGATCGCACAAGTAATTGTTCTTGTGTAGGAACCATTTTCACATTCGGGCTGTTGTCATAGTCAGCAGAAATTGCAACATCTCGGGCACGGATGTTTCGATCGCCAGCTATTCGATCGTCAGTCAAGGGAACCAGAGTATGCGTCTCACGACCGCATTGCTTGCCGGAGCAATTATCAGTGCAGGATCTGCTTCAGCTTTTGCACTCGACGCCGGCCAATCGCAGACCAGCGAACCGCAGCTCAGCAAACTGGAGCAAAGTGCTGAAAGCGCACCAACGGCTCAAACAGCCGAACCGGCAGCTGTCGCGTGGAAGGATGATCGCCAGCTGCAAGTCGAACTCTTAAAAGAAATCACCACCCGCCGCCGCTTGAGCCGTGACGACGACGAGCGCCGCCTGTTCGACGAATTGGGCACGCTGTACGCCTCTGCCTACGAAGGCCCTGTCTGGATCGAGAATGACGCGCCCAACCAGCGCACCGAGCAGGCCCTCGACGAGTTCCGCCGCGCCGACGAGTGGGCTCTGAACCCAGCCGACTACGCCTTCGAATTGCCCGCCTACCGGCTTGAAAACACCGCTGACAAGGCCCGCTTCGAAATTGACTTCACGCTCGACGTCTTGAAGTATGTCGACCATGCCCGCCATGGCCGCTTCCGTCCGAGCGAAATGTCTCTTTGGTACGAGCGCGCAAACGATTCCAACAGCCACCTGGCGCTCCTGAAGCAGCTTGCAACGGCGCATGATGTCGGCGCCCTTCTGGTCGCACAGCAGCCGACCCACGAAGGCTTCAAGCGCCTCCGTCAGGCCTACCTGCATCGCAAGTTTCCCGAGCGTTTTGCGGCTCCGCGCCGCATCGCCGAGAACAAGCCCAAGAAGATCCATCTCGACTACGGCTCATCCATCCGCCGCGGCCAGCGCAACCCGCAAATCGAGCTCCTGAGACGGCGCCTGAAAGTCCCTGCCTCGGAAGACCTCAACGCCGATCTTTACGATCGTGAGCTGATGCACGCCGTCAATCGCTTCATGAAGACGCAAGGCTGGCGCCGCAAGTACGTCTACGACAACAAAGTGCGCCGCGCTTTGAACGACGCCAACGGCTCCAGCAAAACCAAGAAAAGCCGCTCGGTCTCCATCGACGACATCGTCGCCAACATGGAGAAATGGCGCTGGCTGCCGCGCGATTTGGGCGATCTCTACATTTGGAATAACCTTCCAACGTACCAGACTCAGGTCGTCAAGAACGGCAAGGTGATCCACCAGGAGCGGATCATCATCGGAAAAACCAACACTCAGACCCCGGTCTTTTCCGACACCATGACCCACGTCATCTTCAAACCGCAGTGGGGCATCCCGAACTCGATCAAAATCAAGAGCTTGCTGCCCCGTCTCGCAGGCGGCGACCTCGACGTCCTGCGTCGGCGCGGCATGCAGATCCAGTTCGACAACAACAAGGTTGTCAGCCCATCTCGCTACAACTGGAGCAAAACCGATATCCGCTCGATCCCGATCGTCATGGGTGCCGGCCCCTCCAACCCGCTAGGCCGGGTCAAGTTCATGTTCCCCAACCATCATGCGGTTTACATGCACGACACGCCCGACAAGCACCTGTTCAAGAACAGCAAGCGGACCTTCAGCCACGGCTGCATCCGCGTGCGAGATCCGCTCCGGCTAGCCGAAGTGCTGCTCGGAGAATCCTCCAGCTGGTCGAGGGATATGGTCGACGATCAGCTACGGCGACGGGCGCCGGAGAATGACCGCATCGACCTGGAGCGCAAAATCCAGGTTCACAACGTCTATTTCACCGTGATGGTCGACGAAAACGGCAAGTTTGAAACGCTGCCCGACATCTACGGTCATGACCGCCGGATCAAGCAGGCACTGGCTGGAAAGTCTCTGAAGCTCATCGCGCGGAACGATCCTGCCCGTCTCCAGAAGCGCGAAATGGAAAATATTTCCAGAAACCGCCCGACTTACATTGCGAGCAACGAACCGCAGTTCGAACAGGCACCTAGCGGTTTCTTTGGCTCAAACCAGTACGGTCTCGGCGGGCCCGCCTATGCGCAGCCTTACAAGAAACCGAAGAAGTACAAGAAGAGCACGTATAACGCCTTCCAGATTAACCCTTATTCCCCCTATAGCCCGTTCCGTGGGGATTGATATGAAGAGAGCACTGCGCTCCGCAGCGCGCACAGCTTGAGGCTACGAAAAAGGCCCGGTTCGAATTTTCGAACCGGGCCTTTTGATTATTGATCGTTCTTGAGGCCAGCAGGCAGCTTAAAACGCTGCCGCCGTCACTTAGCGCGAGTAGTATTCAACCACCAGGTTGGGTTCCATCTGAACCGGATAAGGCACTTCGCTCAGCTCGGGAATGCGAACCATCTTGGCCGTCATCTTCGCATGATCGACTTCGATATAATCGGGGACGTCGCGCTCTCCGCTCTGCGTCGCTTCGATGACGAGAGCCATCTGGCGGCCCTTTTCACGAACTTCGACGACATCGCCGATACGCAGACGGTAGCTCGGGATCGTCACACGGCGGCCGTTGACGGCAACATGGCCGTGGCTGACGAACTGACGTGCGGCAAAAACCGTCGGCACGAACTTGGCACGGTAGACGAGCGCATCGAGACGGCGCTCCAGAAGACCGATGATCTGCTCCGACGTCGAGCCTTTGAGGCGTGAGGCCTCCTTGTAGACGCGCAGGAACTGCTTTTCGGTGATGTTGCCGTAATAGCCTTTCAGCTTCTGCTTGGCGCGCAGCTGCAAGCCGAAGTCGGAAAGTTTGCCTGCACGGCGGTCGCCGTGCTGGCCGGGCTTGGATTCACGCTTGTTGACCGGGCTTTTCGGGCGGCCCCAAACGTTTTCGCCCATACGGCGGTCGATTTTGTGCTTGGCGCGGATGCGCTTCGTCATTCTCTGGCACTCCAGGTTCAAGATAATGTGGAGCGCCCCCTCCTCTGCCAGGCCACCGCTTCAGGTTGCCTATGCCGACAGGCCGTCTAGCTCAGGCCTCGCACAAGTTGCACGAGCCACCAGCAAAACGACCACGGGTGCGCAAAAATAAACCGGGCCCCGAAAAGGGGCCCGTGTGAAGTCCGTATGTCTAATTGGCACCGCCGATCCGGTCAAGCCCTGATATCGGCAATTCTGCCCGTCTTACTTGCCTTCCGGCGCCGCCTTGGCTTCCAGGCCCGGCGTGCTCTTGTAGTAGGCATAAATGCGCGCATCGACGGACTTTTTCTGCTCCGGCGTGCACTTCTTGGGCTCGACGACCTTTTCAGGCGGAATTTCGGAAACTTTGACGTCTTTCTTCTGCTCGTCGATATAGCGCAGCTCGACCTTGCCAGACATGTATGAGACGACGAACGCGTGCAGCAGGTTGGCGTACTGGATCTGCTGATCCGACCAGTCCTTCTTCTTCAAGAAGCGCGTCATCATCGCATCGCGGTTGGCGACCATAGCAGCCGGCAGATCACAGATCTGCGCCTCGTACGAACGATAAGCCGCAACGACGATTTCCTTAGCGACAGGCATCGGGACCTCGATCTCGCTGCGCTTACTGCGATCGAACTTGACGATCTTGCCAGACCGCAACGTCACCTGTGGCGGCACAGCACCCCAGGCGTAGTTCATCAAGGTCGTTACTGTCTTGTCGCTAATCCCGCCAGCGTCTTTGTCTTGCGCCAATGCAGGTCCCGCAACCAGCAGCGCCGTTGCCAAAAGTACCAGTCTCATCCCCGCCTTCATAGCTATCCCCATATTTCGCCGGCCTTTGAGCCAAGTTATTTCAGGGTTTTGAATGTGACGCCGCCGAACCGCCCAAATGACGGTCACCATTGCGCGCAGTCTCCATCCCCTTTTTCGAAAGTCGCCGCATCGCTCGTCTCTAAACGTGTCGCCAATATGGCAAGCGGCCGTCTCTGCCCCCGGCAGTTTGCCTCAAGTTTAGATAAAGTGGCGAACAAATCACGTGCACGAGAATTTAAGCCACAACCTTTGTGACCCACTTGGTTATTGGCTGTGGGGAAATACCCAACATAAGCAACCAATTAGATTTGCGGAGCTGACAATCATTCGGCACCGCAGCAAAACTCAGCCGTCCGCACGACCGTTGCAGTGTTGCAGCTGGCCTCGTGTCCCGACCGTTTCCCTGCCTCTGCGACACAAATGCTTCAACGCTCTTCTCGGCGCCGCCGCAACGATTTCAGCATCCCGCGCAACGTCCGCACCTCATGCGAGGTCGCATTCATGCGTTGGAACATGGTGCGAATGGCGCGCACCGAAATTGTCTTGCGTTCGGGAGGGCGAAAGAACTCCGCCGCATCCAGGTCGTTCTCCAGTTGTTCAAGGAAGCCGTTCAAGTCTTCACGCCGCGCCGGCGTATCCTTGCCGAAATGGAACCCCGCCTCCCGCGGCCGCTCATAGGTCGTCGCCCGTCCAAGGCTGGCGTTCCCGCGCGCCAAGATCCAGGCATATCCCAGGATCAAGACCGACTGCGCCAGATTGAGCGAAGCAAACCGCCCATTGACGGGGATCATGACGAGCGCGTCGGCTTCTGCGACTTCATCGGTTGTCAGCCCGCTGGCTTCTCGCCCGAACAAGATCCCGCATCTCTGCCCCTCGGCAATGCGCCGCGCCATCTCCGTGACCGCTTGTTCCGGCGTCAAAACCGGTTTGCGCAGATCCCTCTGGCGCGCCGTCGTCGCGCAAAGATAATGCAGATCGCCCGTGGCTTCGCTCAGATCGGGACAGCTCTTGGCGTCGTCGATGATGTAGTTGGCCCCCGATGCCGCAATGCGCGCGCGCTCGTTGGGCCAGCCATCGCGAGGCGCGACAAGCCGCAAGTCGTCGAGGCCGAAATTGGCCATCGCGCGCGCCACCATCCCGATATTGTCGGCCAGCTGCGGCTCGATCAGCAAAACGGCCGGCGTTTCGCCCTCGCCGGCAACCGCTTCGCCCTGAATATGCGCCCGCCGGATACCATGACGCAGTTTGCGCAATACGCGCCGCGCCCAGAACCAGTATTCCTCACCCGCCCAGCTGCGGTAAAACTCATCGAACGTCGCAAAGCTCGAAACCCGCTCGCCCTCACCTGCGACGTAGGCCCCGCTGCCGTCCTCGATATCGATGCGTGCGTGGGCCCGCACAAAGTCCTTCAGCTCCGCAAACCCATCGGCCTGCGAGCGCCGCTTACACCCCTGGCACGTCGCCTTTTCATCGATACAGCGGCGCTCAGCGCAATAAACGAGGATCTCATCGAGCCGGTCCCGATCGAGCCCCGAATCCGCCAAAGGACCCCCAAAAAGCTCATCAATCGTCAGCTCATGGGCCAATCGGACCAATTCGCCAATCTCTCCGCCCGTCGCGGTAACAAGCGGCGCCTGATAGCCTAAGTGCTCCCTGACACTGACGAGTTTGTCGGTTTCGTCTTGCATTTTGCTCCGTGTTTCGTTCATTCGCAGTATCCATTAGGTGCAAGAACGAGCCCAGCACACGCCCGACATGCACCTAATCCCTTCCGCCCACTTGGCCATGCTGCAGCGCAAGGCTAAGTTCCGCGACAGAATCCAGCCGCGACCATAAGACAAAAGGTTTGAAGCCCATGGAAAAAATCAAAGTAACCGGAACCGTCGTCGAACTCGACGGCGACGAGATGACCCGGATCATCTGGCAGTTCATCAAAGACAAACTGATCCATCCATACCTCGATATTAATCTCGAATACTACGACCTGGGCATCGAAAAGCGCGACGAGACCGACGACCAGATCACCGTTGATGCCGCCCACGCGATCCAGAAGCACGGCGTTGGCGTCAAATGCGCCACCATCACGCCGGACGAAGCCCGCGTCGAGGAATTCGGCCTCAAGCGCATGTACCGCTCCCCCAACGGCACGATCCGCAACATCCTGGGCGGCGTGATCTTCCGCGAGCCCATCATCTGCAAGAACGTCCCGCGCCTCGTTCCCGGCTGGACGCAGCCCATCGTCGTCGGCCGTCACGCTTTCGGCGACCAGTACCGCGCCACCGATTTCGTCTTCCCCGGTGCCGGCACTTTGACGATCAAATTCGTCGGCGAAAACGGCGAAGTGATCGAGCGCGAAGTCTTCAAGTCGCCCGGCGGCGGCGTCGCTCAGGCGATGTATAACCTGGATGACTCCATCAAGGACTTCGCCCGCGCCTCGATGAACTACGGCTTGAACCGCAAGTATCCGGTCTACCTCTCCACCAAGAACACGATCCTCAAGGCCTATGACGGCCGCTTCAAGGATATCTTCCAGGAGATCTACGAAGCAGAATTCAAGGATCAGTTCGAAAAGGCCGGCATCACTTACGAACACCGCCTGATCGACGACATGGTTGCTTGCGCCATGAAATGGTCCGGCGGCTACGTCTGGGCCTGTAAGAACTACGACGGCGACGTTCAGTCCGACACCGTCGCCCAGGGCTTCGGCTCACTCGGCCTGATGACATCCGTCCTGATGTCGCCAGACGGCAAGACCGTCGAAGCCGAAGCCGCCCACGGCACCGTCACCCGCCACTACCGCCAGCACCAGGAAGGCAAGGCGACCTCAACGAACTCGATCGCCTCGATCTTCGCCTGGACGCGAGGGCTCACGCATCGCGCCAAACTCGACGACAATGCAGAACTGGCGAAGTTCGCATCGACGCTTGAAAAGGTCTGCATCGCCACGGTCGAAGGCGGTCAGATGACCAAAGACTTGGCGCTGCTGGTTGGTCCCGATCAGCCTTGGCTGTCGACAACAGGCTTCCTCGATGCCGTCGACGCCAACCTCAAGAAGGCCATGGGCGTCGCCTAAACAGGGCCCACGTGACAATCCGAGAACGACAAAAGGCCGGGAAATTTCCCGGCCTTTCTTCTAGCGCCCCTAGGTTCGAAATACGAACCCTGCTAGCAACTCTAAAGCTTCTCCATATAGGGAATCGGATCGACCGGCTTCTTCGAGGTCTGGCGCAATTCGAAATGCACTTGCGGTTCGCTGACCTGCCCCGACGCACCCGACTTGGCGATCACCTGACCGCGCTTCACCTTGTCGCCGCGCCCGACCATCAGCTTTTCGTTGTGCGCGTAAGCCGTAACCCAGCCGTTGTCGTGCCGCAGCAGGATCAGGTTGCCGTATGAGCGCAATTCCGAACCGGCGTAGGCGACAACGCCATCCTCGGCGGCGCGCACATCAGTCCCCTTAGGCACTGCGAAATTGACGCCATCGTTGTGCGTACCATCGGCGCGCTTGCCGAAGTTGGCGATCACTTTGCCGCGCACCGGCCACAGAAGCTGACCGGCTTGGCCGGCACCATCGCTCGCAGCCGGCTTGACCGACGTTTTGGTAATACGCGGCGGTGCAATCGTCACGGTACGCACGCCCTTGGTCGCCGGACTTGGCCGCGCATCGCTCACACGGCGCGCATCCGTCAACGCCGCGTACTCCTTGCCAGCTCCCATCACAGACGGGCGCTGCGTTTTGGTCCGAGGCGCCGACGCAACCGTCGAAGTTGCAGCTGCTCCGGTGCCACCTGGAACCCGCAAGACCGTGCCCGGCATGACGCGGCGAGGATCGGTAATCCCGTTGTAGGTCTGAAGCTCACTCGTGCGAACGCCATAGCGGCGCGCAATCTTGTAAAGGGAATCGCCCGGCCGAACTGTGTAGTCCGCACCCCAGGTCGATGGCGGGGTGACGCCTTGCGAGGACGCGACGCTCTCACGCGGCAACGACGGCCGCCGCGTCTTGCTGGCTTGATAAGTCCGCGAAGTCCCTGCACTGGAGCTTGCCGGCAGAACCAGCGTCTGACCGATGCTGAGCTTGGAATCACTCAACCGGTTGGTACTCATCAGCTCGGCGACAGAAACACCGTGCTTGCGCGACAGGCCGTAAAGCGTATCGCCGCTGACAACGGTAATCGTGCCGCCGCCAGTGCCGCCTCCGCTCTGCGCACCGCGGTCGTAGCTTGCGCTGCGTTTATTGCCAGTTTGAAACTTGTAGGAATTCGAGCGGCGCACGGTTTTCTCCGACCGCCCACCAGAATACGGGTTCGTTGAATAAGACGGCGCTGAACGCGGCGCCGACGACCCGTAGGTTTTCGAAGAAGGCGCAGAAAGCGCCCCGGTCTGCACTGGATCCGGCGTCGAGCGGCGGTAATTGGCCGTCGATGATCCATCACCAAGCCGGCTTCCACTGCTATCCGACAACGATGCCGGCGGCAGCAACGGCTTGTCGTCGTCTGCATTAAGGTTGAAACCCGGACCGCTAAAGCGCGAAACGTCAGCGCTACATCCAGCTGCGATCAATACGGCTCCGAGGCCGGCAAAAACGGGCGATCTGAACTTCGCTACCCAGCCGCGCGTCAACATCGTCGTAAGAAATTCACTCATGATACGCACCTCTACACCAGTCTTTTGTTAACCATCGAAGTGTTAACAGCCGATTAACGATGCGACTGGTGCCCCGTCTAAATGGCCCGCGGCTCCGCCAAAATTTTTCGATGCCCCCAATGAGAAAGACCCACCATCGCCCCGAGCTGATGGATCGTTTTCCGAAGGTTCACGCAACCGTCTCAGATGACTCATTTGTAATCCTCGAATGTGCGCGGGCCTGGGCGCGGATGCGGCCAGACCGTGGCATTCCAAGGTTTGTCAATGCGTATGGTTATCGAAAGATCAATAAAGTCGGACCGAGTGCGACCACACCGGTGCGCATCGCGAATTTAGAAAGGAACGGTGCAGCTTTGAGTTTCGCAATTCGCGAATAGCTTTTTTTGAAACGCGCTGAATTCGGACGCGCCGTTCGAGAAAGCTCAGACTTTCCCTTCGCCTCTGAAGATCCCCTTCAAGGCGTCATGCATTGGCTGATGGGTCAGATCGACATGCAGCGGCGTCACCGAGATCATACCCTTGTAGATCGCCCACAAGTCCGTACCCTCGATCGGATTCGACTTGCGCCGCTCGAAGCCGAACCAGAAATAGGGTCGCCCCCAGGTATCATGGCGCTCGTCGATATGCAGGTTCTGCTGATCGCGCCGCCCCTGCCGCGCAATCGTTATGCCCGCAACATCATCCGGCGCGAGATCCGGATAGTTGACGTTGACGAGAACCTCGTTGGGCAAATCGGATTCAAGCAACTGCCGGATGATCTTGGGCCCGAACGCCATCGGCGTCTCCCAATGGATTTCGCCGTCTTCGTTGAAGCCGACAGCGAGGCTCATCGCAATCGAGCGCACACCCAACAGCGCGCCTTCGATGGCCCCTGCAATAGTGCCCGAATAGGTGACGTCTTCAGCGATGTTGGTGCCGTAGTTCACACCTGACAAAACGAGGTCGGGCGGATGATCGAGCAGGATGTGGCGCACGCCCATGATCACGCAATCGGTCGGCGTCCCACGTACCGCATAGCGCCGCTCGCTCACTTCCTGACAGCGCAGCGGCTCATGCAGCGTCAGCGAGTGGGACGCGCCCGACTGATTGGTTTCAGGCGCCACCACCCAGACGTCGTCACTCAACTGCGCGGCAATATCTTCAAGGCACTTCAGCCCCGGAGCGTTGATGCCGTCGTCATTGGTGACAAGAATGCGCATTGCGTTCGCTCCGGGTTAAAAGATCGGTGGCAGCAGCAGATCCCGGCAAAGCCCCGCCAGACAGCTGATGCCGCGGCAACGTCAGGACGCCCAGACTTCAAAAGCCCGACCTACGCCTTGATCACCTCTTCACCCCGCATATAGGGACGAAGTGCTTCAGGAATAACAACTGACCCATCGGCCTGTTGATAATTTTCCAGGATCGCAACCAGCGTGCGGCCCACGGCAAGCCCCGAACCGTTCAGCGTATGGACGAAGCGCAGCTCCTTGTCGCCGGCGCGATAGCGCGCGTTCATGCGCCGTGCCTGGAAATCACCGCACACCGAGCACGACGAAATTTCCCGATACGTATCCTGACCGGGTAGCCATGCCTCGATGTCGTAGGTCTTGCGCGAGGCAAAGCCCATGTCGCCCGTGCAAAGCAGCATCGTGCGGTAGGGGATCTCAAGCTGCTGCAGCACCTTTTCCGCCGAAGCCGTCATGCGCTCATGCTCTTCCAGCGATTGTTCCGGCGTCGTGATCGAGACGAGTTCTACTTTCGAGAACTGGTGCTGGCGGATCATGCCGCGCGTATCTTTTCCAGCCGATCCGGCTTCCGAACGATAGCAAGGCGTCCACGCCGTACAGCGCATCGGCAGCTGATCGGTGCTCAGCACATCTTCGCGCACCATGTTGGTGAGCGAAACTTCAGCGGTTGGAATAAGCCAATAGCCGTTCGTCGTCTGAAACAGATCTTCGGCGAACTTCGGCAGGTTGCCGGTGCCGTAAGCCGCTTCATCGCGAACCAGAAATGGCGGCAGATATTCGGTGTAGCCATTCTCGCCAGTGTGCAGGTCGAGCATGAAGCAGGCAATCGCACGCTCAAGCCGCGATAGCGCACCTTTCAAAACGACAAACCGCGCGCCCGAAATCTTGGCAGCCGTTTCGAAATCCATGAGGCCGAGGCCCTCGCCGATTTCGAAATGCTGCTTGGGCGCGAAATCGAACTTTTTCGGCTCACCCCATTTGCGGACTTCGACGTTATCGTTTTCGTCCTTGCCGTCCGGAACGTCTTCGAGAGGCAGGTTGGGGATCCCCGCCAGACGCGCCGTCAGTTCGCCGTTGATTTTCCGCTCGTCTTCTTCGCCCGCCTGCAGCGCGTCTTTCAGCGTCGCCACTTCGGCTTTCAGCTTCTCGGCAAGCTCGGTGTCCTTGGCCCCCATCGCCTTGCCGATTTCCTTCGAAGCGGCATTGCGGCGGCCCTGCATCTCCTGCAGCTTGGTGACGTGCGCGCGGCGCTTCTCATCGAGCGCAATAAGCTCGCCCGCGACAGGCTCCAGCCCACGACGCTTCAAACCGGCATCGAAAGCTTCCGGATTTTCGCGGATCCATTTGATGTCAAACACGGGATGCGGCCTCTCAGTCCTAATTCGCTATGTGATTTGCCCCGAGCTATAGGACGAGTGCTCCGCCCGGTCCAGACGGCCCATCGGCGCATTCTAGGGTATCGATGGAAATTCAGGCACCGGAGGGAGCAAGGCGAAAGGCGCGCGCAACGCCCCCGTCGCCGCAAACACCAGAAGACCGGCCTATCAGACTGACAAACCTCAGTCGTCGTCCGCCTCGTCTGCCTCGGCGGTCTTTTTCTTCTCGACCCATTTAACAGTCCAGATCGAGGCCTCATAGAGGAGGCACGTCGGCAAAGCCATGATGATCATCGAAATCGCATCCGGCGGTGTCAGTACGGCCGCCACCGCGAAAATCCCCAAGAACGCATATCTGCGCCCGGTAATCAGGATTTCCGAATTGATGATCCCGGCACGCGCGAGCAGCGTCAAAACCACCGGCAGCTGGAAACAGATGCCGAAGCCCATGATCAGCGTCATGATCAGCGACAGGTATTCGCTGACTTTCGGCAGCAATTCGATCGCGGCGTGCGACCCATCGGCAACCTGCTCGAAACCGACCGAGAACCGGACCAGCAGCGGCATCGCGATGAAATAAACAATCGCCGCCCCAAGCAGGAACAGCAGCGGAGTCGCGACGAGATATGGCCGGAAGGCCGCCCGCTCGTTTTTGTAGAGCCCAGGCGCAACGAACTTGTAGACCTGCAGCGCGACGACCGGGAATGACAAAAACGCCGCCCCGAACATCGCCACTTTGATATCGACGAAGAACTTTTCCAGGAGGTGCGTGTAGATGGTCTTGGCGTTTTCCGGCCCGACGACATTCACGAACGGCCACAGAAGGATGTTGTAGATCTGCTTTGAAACGGCAAAGCACATCAGGAACATCACGAAGAACGCGGCAACCGAATATATCAGCCGCTGCCGCAACTCGATCAAATGCTCCATCAAGGGCGCTTTGGAGGCCTCGATCTCGTCGTCCCGCCGACCCCCATCAACCGTATCGGCCATCGACTACTGAGCCCCGCTTTTCACATCGGTCGAAGCCTGCACCGGCTGAGGCTCTTCCGGCAGTTTGACGCCGTTGGCATCGCTCGCCGCCGCCGGGGCCTTTTCAGGTCCGACCTCATCGGCGCTCGCCCAATCGGCGACATCGTCGCGCTCGGGTTGCGACTGATCTGCCGGGCTCGCGGCGCCATTGCTGCCGGTCGCAGAGGTTTCCGGCTCATTCTTAAGCGCGGTGCTGGTGCTGACAGGCTTATCGACGTCGAGATCTTTTTCGATCTGCTTACTGGCCTGATGCACAGTGCTTGAGATGTCGTCCTTCAAGCCAGTCATATCCTTGCGGATCTGGTCGAACTCGGTTTCGCGCAGCGCTTCATCGAATTGCGAACGAAATTCCGCCGCCTGCTTGCGGATGATGCCCAGATATTTGCCGACGGCGCGTAGCAGCACCGGCATGTCCTTCGGCCCCACAACAATGAGAGCCAGGACGCCGATGATCAGGATCTCGCTCCAACCGATATCGAACATGTCGTCTGCAGGTGACCAGTTAAACCGTGCAAGCCCAAAGCCGAGTGGCCGTTAATCAAACTTGCCGGTCAAGAAAAGGAGAAGCCGGCACATCGCGCCGGCACATGTTCAGCCATCCCGTTAATCGGGCGGGCGCAGAGGATCGATCGACCCTTTCTGCCGCCCCTTTCAACCGGCCTTCGTCGTCTGGGTTTCAGACTTCGGCGAAGCTTGATGCTCGATCGTCGTCCCGTTGTCTTTGGACTTGGGCTGCTCGTCATCGTCGTCAGCCATGCCCTTCTTGAAGCTTTTGATGCCCTTGGCAACATCCGCCATCACGGAAGAAATCCGGCCGCTACCAAACAGCAAAACGACAATCACCAGGAGAATAATCCAGTGCGTGACGCTGAATGTACCCATAAGTTCTGAGCTCCTATGCAGACTTTGCTGCTTCAATGACTTGTTGATTTAAGACTATCGCACAAAAGCGCAAGTCCCGGCAAGGTCGCGACCTTAACGTTATCGCTCCGCTAAACCCTTGAAATCAGGCCACATCGGCACCACTGTCGGCAAAAACTAACGCCCGTTCCGGATCAATCTCGACACCGACTTCGGCTCCTCGCGCCCATTGCGTGAAATGCGGCGTTCGCACCCTTAACGGCACATCGAAACCCTGGACTCCGATCTCCAATAAGTCGATATCGCCCAGGAAACGCACGTGCAGAACGCGCCCCGGCAGCCCCTGTCCGTTCCGGTTGACCTCGACCCCGCGCTCTCTGACGCATAACACCGCCCGTTCGCCGTCCGTAATCGTGTCGGGAACCGGCAGCCGGCCAATCGGCGTATCGATTGCTCCACCCTGAACCTGGTAGTCGACCTCATTAATCTCGGAAAATAGCCGCGCCACGAAAAGATCGGCAGGGTGATCGTAAAGCTCTTCGGCTTTGCCAGACTGCACCACCCGACCGGCACACATGACGGCCACCCGATCCCCGAGCCGCATGGCTTCTTCCGGATTGTGCGTGACGATCAGCGAAGTCGCCCGCGTTTCGCGCAGCAACCCGAGCGTCTGTTCCTGCATGGAGTCGCGAAGTTGGACATCAAGGCCCGAAAAAGGCTCGTCCATCAGCATCACCGACGGGCGTGGAACGATTGCGCGCGCCAAGGCGACCCGCTGCTGCTGGCCGCCCGAAAGCGTGTGCGGATAGGCACTGGCAAGCTTCAATAAGCCAACGCGCGACAACACCCCAAGTGCCTCGCGCTTAGCCTCCTCTTTGGGAGACCCTTTCAAGCCGAACGCTACGTTCTCCAGGACGGTCAGATGCGGAAAGAGCGCGAAATCCTGGAACATCAAGCCAACGGAGCGCTTCTCCGGTGGCACGAAGACGTCCGGCCCGGCAACCTGCCGTCCGTTGATCAGAACCTGGCCGCTGGTCGGCTTTTCGATCCCCGAAGCGATCCGGAGTAGCGTTGTCTTCCCGCAGCCCGACGGCCCCAGAAGACAAACGACCTCGCCCGGCTCGATATCGAGGTCGACATGCCTCAGTGCGAAGTAGTCTCCGTAGCGACGCTCGACCCCCTCGAAGGTCAGCCGGGCCGCAAACGTGACAACCGCGCGCCCACCGATATCCTCGGCATGCTCGGTCGGCTCGTCGTTGAACTGCCGGGAAACCCATTCACGCCACTGCAACGAGACCGCCCTTTTCTTCAAATCCAGTATAATCCGGCGCAAACTGGTCTCCGCGCAGCGAATGCGCAAGTCCCATGCAGCAGATTGGAAAACACCTAGGCCATTCGCCACGCCAGCCCTGGTCGTACTCAGCGCCGGCCGCCCCCCGTTTCCAATTCACCGCGATCAAGCCTTCTGTTCTCCCGAAGCCGACGGCTCAGAATCAGCGGCCCCGGGCTCTCCACTACCCTCCAAGACCTCATCCTCGCCAACACTTGCATCGGCATCCAATTCTACACCATCATCGTCAAGATTAAACTCGGATTGTTCTTCCTCATCTTCAAGGGGCAATTCGTCGGGCATCAGCGCCGCAACGTCGGTCGGCTGCGGAACCACAAAGTCCGGCGGAAGCTGCGACGACAACAAGCCAGCACCGCGCAATTCACCCAGCCCCGGCAGATCGGCGACGCTATCGAGCCCGAAATGTTCAAGGAATTGCTCGGTTGTGCCGTAGGTCACCGGCCGCCCCGGAGCCCGGCGCCGGCCGCGTGGCTTGATCCATTCGGTCTCAAGCAGGATATCCAGCGTCCCCGCCGACGTCGAAACGCCCCTGATCTCCTCGATTTCCGCCCGCGTCACCGGCTGGTGATAGGCAATGATCGACAGCGTTTCGAGCGCCGCCTTCGACAGTCGCCGCTCATCGACGACTTCGCGCTTCAAAAGATAGCCAAGATCATCCGCGGTTCGGAACGCCCAGCGCCCGGCAACGCGCACAAGATTGACCCCGCGCTTTTCATAGCGTTGCTGCAGTTCCATCAACAACGGCAGCGGATCTTCGCCAGGCGGCAGCGCCTCAGCCAGCTTGTTGGCCGTCATCGACGACGAACTTGCAAACAGCAAGGCTTCGAGGACGCGCAAGTTTTGCTCGTGCAGATCATCGCTTGGCGGCGTCAGGATCTCCTCCTCGCGGCCAGCCTCTTCGGCGTCTTCCCCGTGATCGGCGACAGGTTCAACGCCCTGAGCGGTTTCACGTGAATCGCTGCTATCGCTGACGAGGCGCAGATTCGGGCCCCGGCTGCGTTCAACTTCGTCTTCGCCGCCGCTCATTTCACGCGCTCCCAATCTTCGCTGTCCTTCCGACGCATCATGATCGGAGCGAACGGCCCATCCTGGCGCAATTCGACAAGCCCCTCCCGCGCCATTTCCAGCGTCGCACCGAACGAACTCGCCCGCACAGTCCGCGCTTCCTCATGTTCCGGCGGCAGGAACGTCATCAAGAAGGCGTCGAAATCGGCCCACGACCCCGGAATTGCACGCCCAATCAGCCGTTGCAGCTGATTGCGCGCCTCCTTGATCGACCACACCTTCCGCGCCTTGACGGTATGAACCACCTTGGCGGTCTTCTGCCTCGCAGACGCATAAGCCTGCAGCAGATCATTGAGGTTCGCCCCCCAGACGCGATGCCGGATGGTCGCCATCTTGTCCGGATTACCGCGCCCGAAAACGTCCCGGCCATAGCGCGCCCGCGTCATCAAGGCCGCCGCCCGCTCACGCATGGCTTCAAGCCGCATCAGCCGGAAAGCGAGCCGCTGGGCCATGTCTTCTGCCGTGGCGACCTCTTCGGCCATCTCCTCTTTCGGAAGGAGAAGCTTCGATTTCAAAAACGCCAGCCAGGCCGCCATGACGAGATATTCAGCCGCAACCTCAAGCTTCAGTTGGCGCGCTTCCTCGATGAACTTCAGATACTGCTCGGCCAGAGCCAGAACCGAGATATTGGCTAGATCGACTTTATGCGTCCGCGCCAGCGCCAAGAGGAGATCAAGCGGCCCCTCGAAGCCGCCGACATCGACAAACAGCCCATCGAAATCCACCGGCGCGACATCGAAGCGTTCCTTGCGATCCCAGTCCTCGTCAACAGCCGCAGCCACTGCTCCATCGGCATCGGCGCCCTCTAACCCGGTCGATGGCTCGCCCTTTTTGTGATCGTCGTCGCTCATCGCCATATCGTCCCAAAACCTCAGGCCCAAAGTTCGAAATGGCCAGACCGGATCGCAATCTGGCTCTCAACGCCCCGAATTTCGAAGGCGCGCGAACGCAACGCGACAAAGAACGCGGGGGTTAGCCGAGCAAAAGCTTCTCCAGCGCCGCTTCGGCTTCGGCAACATCCACAGTGCCTTGCTTTTGCGTGATATTCCACGCCGCCTGGAATCTTTGCAAACTGGAGCCGGCAAGCTCCGGCACGCCTTCGGCCGCCGCAAGCATCTCTTCCATCTCGCCATTGCAGTGCAAAGCGATGTCACAGCCTGCTGAAATGCACGATTCTGCACGTTCGCGCATCGGTCCGCGTAACGCCTTCATCGACAAATCATCGCTCATCAAAAGGCCGCCGAACCCGATATGGCTGCGGATCACGCCTTCGATGACAATCCGGGATGTCGTCGCCGGAGCCTCATTATCGATCGAGCTATAGACGACATGCGCCGTCATTGCCGATGGGAGATCGGCAAGCGCCCGGAACGGCTCGAAATCGGTTTCGTTGAGGACACCGGCTGCCTCTTCAACAACCGGCAGTGCCAAATGGCTGTCGCACGTCGCACGGCCGTGACCGGGAATATGCTTGATGACGGGAACGACGCCGCCATCCATCAAGCCCTCGGCGACGGCTCGCCCGAGCGCGATGATTGGCCTGGCGGTATCCCCATAGGCCCTGTCGCCGATGATCCCATCCGCCCCAGGCACCGGTGTATCGAGAACCGGCGCACAATCGGTGTTGATGCCCAGCGCGCGCAAGTCATTGGCAAGAAGTTGAAAGACGTGCCGCGCGGCCGCAATTGCCAGCTCCGGATCGTCGGCATGAAGCGCACCGAACGCGCGCGCCGGCGGCAAAGCCCGGCCAAGCGGCGGACGGATCCGCTGCACGCGCCCGCCTTCCTGATCGATCAGCACGAGCACATCGTCGGCGCCGATCGCCTTGACGGCATCAGCCACCAGAGCTTTAATCTGCTCTGCACCTTGGCAATTGCGTGCAAACAGAATGATCCCGGCTGGTTTGGTTTCAGCCAGGAAGCTTCTTTCATCGGCGCTGAGGCGATCGCCGGCGAGGCCTGTTATGAGAGCAGAACGCATTAATGGGCGCGATCAGTAGGTCGTGATCCAGCAGCTCGGATACCCGGCACTCTTGAGCTGCTTGCACAATTGCGCCGCACTTTCCTTCGAGGACGGCGGCCCCACCATCAGCCGGTGATATCGACCTTTGGACCCCAGATTGGCTTCGCGCACATCAGGCGTGCGATTGGCCAGAACCGTGCCATAGTTCTGCTGGATGTCGGCAAACCGCTTCAAAGCATCCAGACGGCTGCTACCAGAGACAGGCAACGACGCAAGCACCGCGACATACCCTTTGCCACCCGATGAGCTAGGTGCGATCGGCGGGCTCGTTTTCCGGGTCGTCGGCGCACTCGGACGCGTTTTCGTGGTCGGCGCCGCACGCGCCACCTTTTGCCTCGGCTGCGTCTTCGGCACCTGCACCGAGACCGGTGGCGTCGTCTTCTTCACCGAAGCCGAGCGAACCGGCGAAAGCGAACTGCCTGCCGTTTTCGGCGGCGTCACCACGATCGGTTTCTGGCCCCGAGCTGCAGCCAACTGGCGCTGATGCTGTTCGGCAGCCGCCCGCTGTCCTGCGAATCCATCGACGACCGTCAATCCCGGCACCGAAACGACTGGGTTTACTGGCGGCTCGCTGGATGGCAACGGCGCCTGGCCCTGGTTCACAACCTGACCGTTCCGGCCGATCATCATCGTCGACACGCGGCGCGGACCGCCGTTTTCGTCGCCCGCTGAGCGGCCCTGGTTGCTGATCCGCTTCAGCACTTTGGAATCGGCATTTTCAAACTTGCGGCCGCCCGGATCGGATGGACGCGCCTTGCTCGCCAGACCGTCTCCACGCACAACCGGCGGCCGTGACGAAATCTTGCTCTCGCCGCCGCCAACAAAGCTTTTGTAACCGTAGGCCAAGCCGCCGCCGATCACGACAGCGCCAACCAGCGCTCCAACGACCATGAGCAACCGCGAGCGGCCCTGAGGCGCCGCGTCATCATCCTCGTAATCGTCATCCTCTTCGTCGGTGGCTGCGATCTGCTGACCGGCAACAGCGAGTTCCGGCGCCAACTGCCCGCCGTAATGTCCACCCTGCGGCGGATAGGCATATGGATCTTCAACTCCGAAAGGATCGCCCTGCTGGCCGTAGGCATCGCCTTGGTAGGCGCCCGGCTGCTGGGCGTAAGGATCGGTCTGCTGCTGGCCCCAGCCCTGCTGCGGATAGCCCTGCTGGCCGTAGCTCTCCTCTCCATAGGCGTCCGAACTTCCGTTCGCGCCACCCAGCGACGGCTCAGGCCAGCCCCCGCGCGGATCGTATCCCGCCGGTTCCTGACCATAACCGTTCGAATAGCCCGTTTCCGGGTACTGACTCTGATCGGAATAGGACGCTTGCTCCTGCGCGCGCTGCCAGTCCTCGTACGTCGGACCTCTGAGCTGCGGTTCAGGCTGGTATTGCGGATGCCCACCGCCATAACCCGGCTGCCCTTGCGGGTTGGCTTCGGGAGGCTGCGGGGCGTAATCGTCGAACTGCCCGGCATAGGAATTGGCATCCCCGCGCCGCAGCGTCGGCCGCGAATATGGATCTTCAGAAACAGCGCCCGGCTCGTTGGGATAGCGATAACCGTCTTCTGGATAACCGCCCTGATCCTGCGGAGCGTAGGACGGATAACCCGCCTGCTGCTGAGGAGGTTGCTGTTGCGTCGGGTAGGAGGGCTGGCGATAGGCGGGCCGGCCCGTTGTCGGGTCTTGCTGATCCCAGCCTTGCGGATAGCCTGCCTGACCACCTTGCTGACCCCAATCCGGCTGCGGCTCCTGCGGCGGCCAGCCCTGACCGGCCGGACGGCCCGATTGCGGATGCTGCGCGTAAGGATCTGCTTCCGGCTGACCATAAGGAGCGCGGTCGTCAGGATAAGCTTGCTGCGGCGGGAAGCCGGCAGGCCTTTTTCCTTGTGCATTTGACATGTGGCGCACCCCTCGATCCGTCCGCGCTAGGCCTAGGCAACTTTAACACCCGAATCGGAGTCTAACGCATCGCCTCCGGCGCCTCGACGCCGAGTATGCTCAGTCCAGAGGATATCACCTGTTGCGTTGCGGCAATTAGAGCCAATCTGGCCGCTGTCACCCCCACATCATCTGGCTGGATAAAGCGCAAATGTGGCGAATCATTGCCTCGTGCCCACTGCGCGTGGAGCGCACTGGCAACTTCGTAAAGATAAAACGCTATTCTATGCGGTTCGTGCGCTTTCGCGGCTCCTTCGATAAGCCGCGGGAACGAAGCCAGCATCCGGATCAGGTCGAGCTCCCCTGGATCGGAGAGCTTACTGAGGTCGGCCTTTTTCAGGCTTTCCCGGTCGGTTTTCAGCCCATCCACAGCCTCGACAGCATTGCGGGAGACGGATGCCGAGCGCGCATGCGCGTATTGCACATAAAAGACCGGATTGTCCTTGGATTGCTCGGTCACCTTGGCGAAGTCGAAGTCCAAAGGCGCATCGTTCTTCCGGTAGAGCATCATGAACCGCACCGGGTCGCGACCGACTTCATCCACAACATCTCTCAGCGTCACGAACGTCCCGGCCCGCTTCGACATCCTGACAGGCTCTCCCGCCCGGAACAGCTTCACGAGCTGGCAGACCTTGATATCGAACTCCGCCTGGCCGTCAGAAAGCGCTGCCACCGCCGACTTCATCCGCTTGATGTAGCCGATGTGGTCAGCGCCAAAAACGTTGATCAGATGCGAAAACCCGCGCTGCAGCTTGTCGAAGTGATAGCCGATATCGCCGGCAAAATAGGTGTAGCTGCCATCCGACTTGGCAATCGCCCGGTCGACGTCGTCGCCAAACTCGGTGGACCGGAAGAGCGTCTGCTCGCGCTCCTCCCAGTCTTCATCGTCATGCCCCTTGGGCTTCGGCAGCACACCTTCATAGATGAGCCCCTTGGCTTTCAGGGCATCGACGGCTTCGGCAATCCGATCCCGCCCGTTCTGACGCAGCGAGGCTTCCGAGAAGAAGACGTCGTGGTGGATATTGAGCGCCGCCAGATCCTCGCGGATCATGTCCATCATCATGGAGATGGCTTTATCGCGCACAACCGGCATCCAGTCGGCTTCGTCCCGCTTGAGAAGCTTGTCGCCGTGTTCTGAGGCCAGCGCCTCGCCGACCGGCTTCAGGTAATCGCCGGGATAAAGGCCCTCCGGGATCTCACCGATATCTTCCCTGAGCGCCTCGCGGTACCGCAGGAACGCCGATTTCGCCAGAACATCGACCTGCCCACCGGCATCGTTGATGTAATATTCCCGCGAAACGTCATAGCCGGCGAATTCCAAGAGCCGTGCCAGCGCGTCGCCAAAGACCGCCCCACGGCAATGCCCGACGTGCATCGGCCCGGTCGGGTTCGCGGAGACATACTCGACGTTGGTCTTCACACCGCCGCCCAGATCCGCCCGCCCGAAGGTCTCACCGTCTTTAAGAATAGCGCTGATGACCTCGTGCCAAAACGCAGGCTTGAACGTCAGGTTGAGGAACCCCGGGCCCGCAACCTCGGCCTTTTCAACATCCTTGTCGGCTTCGAGCCGCGCTTTCAGTTTTTCGGCAATATCGCGCGGTTTCATCCGTGCCCGCTTGGCCAGAACCATCGCGGCATTCGTCGCCATATCGCCATGCGTCTTGTCGCGCGGAACCTCCGCCTCGACACCCGTCAGTTCGATATCGTCCGGCAACTCGCCGTCCGCCTGCATGGCCTTGAGCGAAGCGGCAATGAGCCCCTCAACGTGGGCGAATACGTTCATGTGCGATAAACCTTGTCTTCCTGGCGGGCGACGATTGCGGCCCCGTCACCGCTCGGCCTTCCGGCCCGCTCAACATCGGCTTGCCGTGTGTTGACCAATCAAACCAGCTCAACATCGGCTTGCCGAATGTCGACTATCCAATAACAGATTGCTGCTGGCGCTATCGCAATTCCGGCGTCGCGTCAAACAGCCGGCGATGTTCCGCAATCGCCATGCGATCCGTCATACCGGCAACGAAGTCGGCCACCAGCCGCGCAAGCCGTCGACCGCTTCGGGCGCTGACCGGCTCCTGCCAGGCTTCCGGCAGCCGCCCGGGGTCATCGAGATAAAGCTGAAACAGGTCTTCGACGACCTTTTCGGCATCGCCCATGACCCGCATCACCCGATCGTGACGGTAAACACGCTCGAACAGGAATGCCTTGAGACCCTTGATGTCCGCCGCCACCCCGTCCGAAAACGCGATCACCGCGCAATCGGCGTGACGAATATCATCCGGCGAACCTGGTGCGAGTTGTACGAGCCTCCGCCGGCTTTCCTGGACGCAATCGCCGACCATCACAGTAATCATCGCCCGCGTCAGTTCGTAGATCGCGCGCGAGGCTTCGAGCCATTCGCCCTCGCCCGTGATCCGCCGTTCCAGTGGCCCGGCGAGCGGCGTCTCGGCAAGCTCATCAAGATCGATCAATCCGGCACGCAACCCGTCGTCAGTGTCGTGAGATACGTAAGCGATATCATCCGCCAGTGCCGCCACCTGCGCCTCCGCGCTGGCATATTCGCTGAGCGACAGCCCGAACTCAGTTGGCAAAAGCCCGGCCACCTTGGCAACCGCCGAAACCATCGGGTCCGCAATCGGACCGTTGTGCTTGGCGAGACCTTCAAGCGACTCCCAGGTCAGGTTCAGACCGTCAAAACCGCGATACTTGCGCTCCAGCCGCATCACGACCTTCAACGACTGCGCATTATGATCGTACCCACCATGCGCAGCCATGATCCGGTCGAGCGCCCGCTCACCGGCATGCCCGAACGGCGAATGGCCCAGATCGTGCGCCAGCGCCAGCGTTTCGGCGAGGTCTTCATCAAGGCAAAGCTGGCGCGCAATCGTCCGCGCGATCTGCGCAACTTCCAGCGAATGCGTCAGCCGCGTGCGGAAATGATCCCCCTCATGGTAAACGAAAACCTGGGTTTTATGCAGCAGGCGGCGGAACGGCGTCGAATGAATGATGCGGTCGCGATCGCGCTGGAACGGGCTGCGGGTCGGACACTCAGCCTCCGGAAATTCACGGCCCCGCGAGCCAATGCCCGAGGCGGCATATAATGCAGGTGCCCGCTCTCCGGGCCTTAGCGAAGCGCCATAATCATTCGCGCTCATAACATTCTATCTCCCGCCGTTTGACAGTGACCGCCAACGACCACATGTTTTAGACAGAGATTCCAGACATAGGGCAGCGTTGCCGAGACTTCATTCGCTTGAGAATGGCATTATTGCCTTAAGCTAACCGGACCACTCCATGACAGATTCTGTTCAACTCACCCAAAATGCCGCCCGCCGCATCACCGAAATCGTCGCCGAGGAACCAGACAAGAAACTCCTCCGCGTCAGTGTCGAAGGTGGCGGATGCTCGGGCTTCCAGTACAAATTCGATCTCGTTTCCGTGCCAGAAAACGACGATACCGTGCTGGAGCGTGATGGAGCGAAAGTTCTGATCGATCCGGTCTCGCTCAATTTTCTGAGCGGCTCTGAGATCGACTACGTCGACGAACTGATCGGCGCTTCGTTCCAGATCCGCAACCCGAACGCGACCGCATCGTGCGGCTGCGGGACGAGCTTCTCGATCTGACGCCCGGCTCCGGGCCTCAATCGATCTTCCAGACACCAGCGCGGGGCGGGGGTTTGCATCGCCCGCTCGCCCGACCTATTCGGGAACAAGCATCTCGCTGGCGCGTCCGCGATCCCATTTGCCGTGCAGAATGCCCGCTTCATCGATGGTATATATGATCGGCGAGCTGCCACCGAAGTCGACCACCATACGGCCGTTCTTGATGTACCCTTTGCCTTTGTAGGTCTGCCCGCTGGTGATGAGCCAGCTCATTTCGACCTTGTTGCCGGCCACGGCAATCACGGCTTTGCCTTTGTATTTCGAGCCATTACGGTTGGTGCCGTAGACCTTGTAGCTGCCGCTGAAAATCTGACGCGACTTCACCAGCTGCAGGCTCGTCTCACCTTGCGCGTGAGCAACCGGGGCCATCGGCAGCGCCATCACAACGAAAGCCAGGATCGTCAACAAGAAAGACCGCATATCCGCCCCATCCAGAAATTTGCTATGGCCTTCAGCCACGGTGACAAGATCAAACTTCGACTCGCCGTTGAGCCTAGCAGACACCACGAACCAAAACACACAATGCGCGGGGAACGCACATGAAAATCGCCACCTGGAACATCAACGGCGTCAAGGCACGACTGGAGACGACGTTGACCTGGCTGAAAGAAAGCGCTCCCGACATCGCCTGCCTGCAGGAAATCAAATCGATTGACGAAAACTTCCCCCGCGAGGCGTTCGAAGAGCTGGGCTATCACGTCGAGACGCACGGCCAGAAGGGCTTCAACGGCGTCGCGATCTTCTCCAAATCCCCGCTTGAAGACGTCGCCCCGCGCCTGCCCGGCGACGACGAAGACGAACAGGCCCGCTACCTTGAAGCGACCGTCTCAACCGAGACCGGCGCGGTTCGCATCGCCTGCCTTTATCTGCCCAACGGCAACCCCATCGACGGTCCGAAATTCGGCTACAAGCTCGATTGGATGAAACGCCTCGAAGCCCGCGCAAAGGAACTGCTGCAAGAGGAAATGCCACTCGTCATCGCCGGCGACTACAACGTTATCCCGATGCCGGAAGACGCCAAGAACCCGAAAAACTGGGTCAACGATGCCCTCTTCCAACCCGAGAGCCGCCAAGCCTTCCGCCGCCTCGTCAACCTCGGGCTGACCGATGCCATCCGCGCCACCGAACCGGCACCAGAAACCTACACCTTCTGGGATTATCAGGCCGGCGCCTGGCAGAAGAACAACGGCATCCGCATCGATCACCTCTTGCTGTCGCCGCAAGCCGCAGACCGCCTCGAAGCAGCCGGCATCGACAAGGAAACTCGCGGCTGGGAGAAGCCGTCAGACCATGTCCCAGTGTGGATCGAATTGAAACTCTGAGGCGATGATGGGTGGCGCTCAGATCTGAGCCTCTGCCGTACTCGGATCGCGAATTGTGCCAATCGGCTTCAGCGCTTCCGCCCGGCGAACCTGACCACGCCACCGAGCCCCTGGTGACGCCCGCCTTCATCGAGGCGGACCAGACCGCTCAAGCTTTCGACCACGTCGATATCAGGCAAGGCGGCGTGGATCTCGTCTAGCGAATAGAGCAAGTCCTCTTGGCCAGGGCCCAATTGATCGCCACCGCCGTGCTTGCCGAACCCTTCGATGACGATCCATCCGCCAGACGCCACGGCCGCATCGGCAAGCGCTAACGCCGCCATCCGTTCCGCGGTAGGGGCCTGCAGGTAAAAGAGAAAAACAGCCTCCCAGAACCGGCCTGCCTCCGGCCGCCACTGGGTGACATCACCCGCGATCCGCTCAACGCTGACGCCGGCATCGGCATCGAACCGGCGACCGTTCTCACACGCAACCGCCGACAGATCGACGGCTGTCATCGCGAGTCCGCGATTGGCCAGAAAGCGGCTGTTCCGCCCATCGCCATCAGCAATGCAAAGACCTGTTTTCGGATTGAAATCGGGCCGGCCCGCAACTTCGCAGAGGTACATATTGGGCTCGGAGCCAAAGAGCCCGTCAGGTGCACCAGCGTACTTCTCGTCCCACTTAGCCATTACCGGTTCCGATCACCGCACCGCCCGATCAGCCAACTCGTCAATCCTGCCGGCGCTAATCGGTAACGTCCTCGAAGCCGACGAGGCGTTTGCTATCCTGATCCCACAGCTTCAATCGAACAAACTTGAAGCTCTCCCACAGCGTCACGCGCTGCACGTTTGCCAGCTCCGGATAATCACGCAGAACCTTGGACAGCTTATAGAAGGGAATACGCGCATAAAGGTGATGCACGTGATGGATGCCGATATTTGCCGTCAGCCAGTCGAGCGGCTTGGGGAGTTCATAATAAGAGCTGCCGTAAAGCGCCGCATCATGCTGCGACCATTCCTGCCCCTCCTCCCAGTACGTGTCTTCGAACTGATGCTGGATATAAAATAGCCAAACCCCGATCGATGCCCCCAGCAGAACGATCGGCGCGTGCACCATGAAGAAAGGCCCAGCGCCGACGAGGTAAACCATCCCCAAAATCAGCGCGGCAATCCCCAGATTGGTCCCCATGGAGCTCACCCACGGCCGCCAGCCTTCTTTCATCTGCCCGAACGGCAGCCGCTGCTGCAATAAGAAGACATAAGCCGGCCCCAACCCGAACATCACAATCGGATGCCGGTAGATCCGATAGCCGAGCCGGCGCCATGCCGGCAGCGCCTTGTATTCAGCCACCGTCAGCGTGTCGATGTCACCGATCCCCCGGTGATCGAGATTGCCGGAATTTGCATGATGCACCGCATGCGACCGCTTCCAGACATCATAAGGCGTCAACGTCAGGACGCCGAGCGCGCGCCCGACCCAGTCGTTCGTCAAGCGCTTATTGAAAAAGGCGCCATGGCCGCAGTCATGCTGGATAAGGAACAGCCGAACCAGAAACGCCGCCGCCGGCAACGCAATCAAAAGCGTAAGCCAATACCCGACCTCCAGCGCCGCCCAAGCCGCCAACCAAAGACCTGCAAACGGCACGAAGGTGACTGCCAATTCCCAAAGACTTCGAGCCAGATTGGCGCCGCGATAGCGCTGCACGATCTGCAGCCATTCCCTCGCTGGAAGACGTTCCGCCAATCCTAAGGCCTGCGGCTCCATGATATTCATGATGTCTGAGACTTCCCTTATCCCCCGGCACGCCCCTCACTGTACGTCCGCGCACCGCGCCGAAGGTTTACAGCAGCAGCGCCAATCTGCAAGCAAACGACGTATTGCAGCGCACCCTGACTGGGAAAACTCTCTGACCGTAGCCAAAAAACGTCGAAACATGCAGGCACGGCAACGGTTTGCAGTTTCACAAAACTTGCCCGGATTTAGCGGTCCGGCCGATGAAATCAGTCACCGCCACCCGTGATCATCAGCCGATTCGCTTGGATCGCCGGCCTGAAGGGCCGTGGTCGGACTGATACCAGCGCTTTGTGGTAGAAGGACTGATCGATGGGATGGTGCAGAGAATGCCCACCCCTCGGCGGGCAACGAACGCAATATGCTCCCAGTCTCCAGCCGGACCCGCGCCGGCCGCGGCACTATGGCCAGCGGCACGATCTCAGCACGGCTCGTGCAAAGCCGCCACCAAAACAGTCAGTCGAACCAATAAGTTACCACTTGGCCGGGACGTAGAGGTCTGGAGCGATTTCCTTGCGCTCGTAGTCAGGAGAATGCTCGCGTTGCGGCAATTCCACCGCCTCACGCGCAATTTCGTCGTAAGGAATCTGGCTCAAGAGATGCGAAATGCAATTCAGCCGCGCCCGCTTCTTGTCGTCACCTTCGACGATCCACCAGCGGGCCTCCGGAATATGCGTATGTTCGAGCATATCTTCCTTGGCCTTGGTGTAGACCTCCCACCGCTTGCGCGATTCAAGATCCATCGGCGACAGCTTCCATTGCTTCATCGGATCGCGGTTGCGCATCTCAAAGCGCAAGTTCTGCTGCTCATCGCTGATCGAAAACCAGTACTTGATGAGGATAATGCCGGAACGCACCAGCATCCGTTCGAATTCCGGCACCGAGCGGAAGAACTCTTCAACGTCTTCGTCGCTGGCAAATCCCATCACGCGTTCGACACCGGAACGGTTGTACCAGGAGCGGTCAAACAGGACGAGTTCGCCACCAGCTGGCAGGTGCGGAACATAGCGCTGGAAATACCATTGCGACTTCTCGCGATCGCTCGGCGCGGGCAAAGCCACGACACGGCAGACGCGCGGATTGAGCCGCTGGGTGATCCGCTTGATCGCACCACCCTTGCCGGCAGCATCTCGGCCCTCAAACAGCACGACAACCTTGAGTTTTTTCTCGACAATCCAGTCTTGTAGCTTGATGAGCTCGCTCTGCAGCCGCCACAGCTCGCGGAAATAGACGCCCCGGTCGAGGCGACCGGAATCTTCGTCCTCAGAGCCCTCAGCGCCTTCCCCGATCAGTTTCTCAAGCCGGGTGTCGTCGAGCTCCATCTCAAGCTCTTCATCGAAGCTGTCGACCAATTCGGCATCAATCATCCGCGCCAACTCGTCTTTCGACACCCCACCGATTGCCATGATCTCAAAAACTCCCTTTAAGTGGCCCAACGCCTACAGCCGCAGCCAGCCAAACTGCCTATGGATGACGAACGGCATCGGCGCGCCGCCCGCAAACAACCATTTATGTGTGACAGTTGGATGAAGGCCTGATGTCAGATCTAGAAAGCCTCGAACCGACCTTCGACGACATTGAGGACGCCGCCGAGCGCCTCGACGGTGTCGCCATCCGCACCCCTCTGATCGAGAGCGCCGAACTGAACGCGCGCACGAACGGGCGCATTCTTCTCAAAGCTGAATGTTTGCAGCGTACCGGCTCGTTCAAGTTCCGCGGCGCCTATAACACGATCAGCCAGCTGACCGCTGACGAGCGCAAGAACGGCGTCCTCGCCTGGTCATCGGGCAACCACGCCCAGGGCGTCGCCGCAGCTGCCGGTTTGCTCAACGCGCCCGCAACCATCGTGATGCCGTCCGACGCGCCGACGATCAAAATCGAGAACACCAAACACCTCGGCGCTGAAGTCGTTCTTTACGACCGCTACACCGAAAGCCGGGAGGAGATCGGCACGGCATTGGCTGAAGAGCGCGGAATGACCATCGTCCGGCCCTATGATGACGTGCGCATCATCGCCGGTCAGGGCACCGCCGGATTGGAAATCGACGAGCAGTGCCAGGACCTCGGCACCGAGCCCGACGCGCTGCTGGTCAACTGCGGCGGTGGCGGATTAACAGCTGGGTGCTCCATCGCACTCACCGAAGTCAATCCGGCAATCGAGATCTACTGTGTCGAGCCGGCAGGCTTTGACGATCACGCCCGCTCGCTCGCCCAAGGCGACCGCGTTGAAAACAGCATGGATGAGCGCTCGATCTGCGACGCCCTGCTCGCTCCTAAGCCCGGCGAAATCACCTTCGCGATCAACCGTCATTTGCTCTCAGGAGGTCTGACCGTCACCGATGAGGAAGTCAAAGCCGCCGTCCGCTTTGCCTTTCAGCATCTGAAGCTGGTCGTGGAACCCGGTGGTGCGGCTTCGCTGGCCGCGATTCTGGCAGGAAAGATCGACTGCAAAGGCCGAACAGTCTGCGCGATACTGACCGGCGGCAACGTCACGAACGAAACGTTTTCTAAAATATTATCAGAGACTTGAGAGCCAAGGCCCCAGCTTGTGCAACGCCCCTCAGCTCGCGCCGCGGCCCTTGAGCTATGCTCAGCGCGTTGGCGCCGGCTGAGCCCCAACGGCCCGCAGGCTTGCGCCACCTGCACTAGAACCCTGCATGAAGCCCATCGGATGCGATGTGGTTGGGCTCATACGACCAGGTGCACTGAGAGCCGGCGCTTTGGGTTCGGCAACCTCAATTGACGACGACCCTGGCACCACATTGATAGTATCGAGCGGCACTCTCAGACCATCCGCACAGGTCCGGTTAGCCGCACCGCCATTGAAGGCACCCAGGCTCGAACGGCCCGGCAGCGCAGCCTTGCGCCCATAACGGCTATCCCAATCGGCAACCATACCGGTCGCCTGTTCGCGAACGCCCTTCGAGGCCCCGCAATAGATGCTCTGGTAGATGTCTTCGATCCAGACACGATCACCGCCACGAGCGTTCTTCACCGCAACCGAAATGAGGGTGAGCGCGCGAACCGGATCGCGGTGCATGAACTTGCCGCGCCAATAAAGATCGGCCAGGAACGCCTGCGCGCCCGGATGCCCGTTCTGCGCCAGAACCGACAGCCAGTGACGGCCACGCGCCACATCGGTCTGCACACCTTCACCGTTAAGCTGCATCTTGGACAATTCGAACTGCGCGTTCTCATCGTCGAAGAACACAGCCGCATGGTGCAGGTATTCTGCCGCAAGATGCGGATTGGCCGCCAGGCCAATGTCGGGAATGCCGTTCTTGACGTAACCCGCCAGCGCCGTCAGCGCTTCGGCGACATAAGGCGCGCGCGCATCGTGATCCGGATCCACATCGGCATGCTCATGCGCGATCTTCTGGAACAGCATGTAAGCCTTGCCGTGATCGGTATAGATATTGCTGCTGTCCGAGTAGAGCTTGGCGAGGAAGAAGTAGCCCAAGAAAAGGTTCTTCGAGGCAGCATATTCGAGCGCCGGGATGGCAAGCTCAGGGTATCCGCCGTTATAGGCGCTGATGCCCTGGCGCAAGGCCTGCTCCGGCGAGCTGAACCGCGGCTCGACCGCCTGCACTGGCCCCGCAAGCACCGTCACCGCGAGCACGAGGCCAGCGAGACTTCCCAGCAGGCCGCGCGTGGCGCCTGCAAAACGGGATTTGCAAAAATCAAATATCCGCATAGCAGGTCACTTCCGCTTTTCCGCCCGCGTGGGTCACCGCACCGAACCGGGCAGGTCCGACCTGCTCGGCATATTTCCGCAGTACGCCACTCTGGTAAGGATTGTCGGGCGCCTTCCAGTCTTTCCGGCGGCGCTCAAGTTCTTCTGCGTCGACTTCGAGGTCCAACGTCCCGACCTCGGCATCGATCGAAATCATATCTCCGTCGCGAATAAGCGCGATCGGGCCTCCAACGGCAGCCTCCGGACCGACGTGCCCAATACAGAACCCGCGGGTTGCGCCTGAGAACCGGCCATCCGTGATCAGCGCCATCTTGTCGCCGACGCCCTGACCGTAAAGCGCAGCCGTTGTCGACAGCATCTCGCGCATGCCAGGGCCGCCGCGCGGACCTTCGTAGCGGATGACGATAACTTCGCCTTCCTTGTACTGGCGCGCTTCGACGGCCGCGAACGCATCTTCTTCGCAGTCGAAACAGCGCGCCGGTCCGCGGAACTGCAGTTTGGTCATCCCGGCAACCTTCACAATCGCCCCTTCAGGAGCACAGCTGCCTCTCAGCCCGACAACGCCGCCGGTCTTGGTGATCGGATCGGAGGTCGGACGAACGACCCGCTGGTCGTTGTTGAACTTCACGGCTTCGAGGTTTTCGCCCAGTGTTTTGCCACTGACCGTCATGCAGTCGCCATCCATGAAGCCGCCGTCCAGCAGCGCTTTCATGATCTGCGGGACGCCGCCGATGTCGTAGACGTCCTTCGCGATGTATTTGCCACCCGGCTTCAGGTCGGCGATGTAAGGCGTGCGTTTGAAGATTTCCGCCACGTCGAACAGATCGAAATCGATCCCGATCTCGTGCGCCATGGCTGGCAGGTGGAGCGCCGCGTTGGTCGAACCGCCGGTGGCGGCAACGATGGTCGCGGCATTCTCGAAAGCTTTGCGCGTACAGATATCGCGCGGACGCAGGTTCTTCTCGACGAGCGCCATGACCGCCTTGCCGCTTTCCGAACCGTAGTGGTCGCGGCTTTCGTAAGGAGCCGGTGCGCCAGCCGAACCCGGCAGCGCCAATCCGATCGCCTCGGAAACACACGCCATGGTGTTAGCGGTGAACTGTCCGCCGCAGGAGCCCGCCGACGGACACGCGACACATTCGAGGTCATGCAGATCGTCTTCGCTCATGCGCCCGGCCGAATGCATGCCGACGCCTTCGAAGACGTCCTGAACCGTGACGTCCTTGCCTTTATAGGTGCCCGGAAGAATCGACCCGCCATACATGAAGACGCTCGGCACATTGAGCCGCAACATCGACATCATGATCCCCGGCAGCGACTTATCGCAGCCTGCCAATCCGACCATCGCGTCGTAGCAGTGGCCGCGCATCGTCAGCTCGATCGAATCGGCGATCACTTCGCGCGAGACGAGCGACGATTTCATGCCCTGGTGACCCATGGCGATACCGTCGGTGACGGTGATTGTGCAGAATTCGCGAGGCGTCCCGCCGGCTTCGTCGACACCCGTCTTGACCGACTGCGCCTGACGCATCAGCGCAATGTTGCACGGCGCGGCCTCATTCCAGCAGCTCACGACGCCGACGAACGGCCGGTGGATCTGCTCTTCGGTCAGCCCCATCGCATAGTAATAGGAACGATGCGGTGCCCGCGACGGTCCTTCAGTAACGTGTCGGCTTGGCAGTTTCGACTTGTCGAACGGCTTGGCGCTCATATCGCTCCTTCAATCCTTCCCCGCGGTTCGCCATGCTTTTTTAGAGCGCAACAGCGCCGAAACGCATCCGCGCGCCGACGATGTAAGAACGAACCGAATATTCTATTGAGACGTTCGGGCCGAATTTGCCCTGTGCAGACTTGCCAACACTGGCCTTCACGTCTCCCGTGACCCGATTCCGAAATTGGTTTCGGTTTGTGGCTCAAAGGTGGCGCGCCCGCCTCAATAGCGTGACCAAACAGCCACAATACCCAACTGTGTTAACGGAACGTTAAGCCTTGGGGAGTTCCGCGGCTAAACTGTCACGGCTAAGGCACACAATCTCGATGAGCCACACGTTCATCTCAGGTTCATTTCCTAGCCGGGGACTAAGGCCATCGCGAGACGGCCTCGCGGCAAAACGTGAGCTGAGCAAGGCTTTTAAGTGTCGAGACTTCGCATAAGGCGCAAAAAGCAATTTTCTATGTTTATTGGAATGAGCTGATCTGGCTGGAGAGAGCAGACCCAAATGACAAACGAGACCGCCGCCCCCTGGAACCCCCAGCCGGGACCCGCTGAACCGCCCTCATCTCAATCCGAAATCAACCTGTCATGGTTTGCTCCCTTCGGCATGATCGGGCTGTCGCTGGTCAATTTCTTCTATCGGCTGATAACTCTGGGCATCTACGATTTCTGGGCCCGCACCGAGGTACGCAAACGGCTTTGGTCGGCCATCCGCCTTAACGGTGAACCGCTCGTTTATACCGGCACCGGCAAGGAGCTATTCTTGGGCTTCCTCATCGTTTTCGGCGTGGTGCTCCTGCCGATCATGCTCATTTCATTTGGGGCGGTCTTCGCTTTCGGACCGAATTCGCCTTACGTCGGCGCCGTCAGCGCCGCCATCTATGTCCTCGTCTTCTTCCTGTTCGGAGTCGGCATCTTCCGGGCCCACCGATACCGGTTGCTGCGTACGACCTGGCGCGGCATCCGCGGCAGCCTGTCCGGCGATTCCTGGAAATACGGGCTGACGTACTTCCTCACCATGTTGCTCATACCCCTGACATTCGGCTGGATCGTCCCCTGGCGCACAACGAAGCTGCAAAGCATGATCACCAACAACGCCCATTTCGGCGATCAGCCTTTCTCGTTCAAAGGCGGATCTGGACCGCTTTATGGCCCCTTCGCGTTGTTGTGGTTCGGAGTGCTGTTCGTCTTTTTCGGCGCCCTCATGATGATCGGCGCCATCACGCATATGGTGCAAACGGCCCTCGGACCCGGCGCTCTCGAACCGGGCTTCAAGCTGCCGCCGGAAATCGCCGCCTATCTGGGGTTTGTCAGCCTCAGTATCGTCGCCGTCGGCTACCTGCTCTACCTGTTCATCAGCGCCTGGTATCGCTCCCGCACCATCAACCATTTCGCCAAATGCACCCATTTTGACGACGCCCGCTTCGAAGGTCGCGTGACCGGCGGCGGGCTATTGTGGATCGACATCACCAATCTGCTGATCCAGATTCTCGGGGTCATTCTCATGCTGATCCCGGTTTCGATCATCTTCGCGCTGTTAGCCGCCGCTGGATTGAGCCCGCCCGAAGCCGGCCTGCAATCTCCTCAACCCGGACTGGCCAACGGCTTCCTCGCCGTCTTCGCGCCTATATCAGTGTTGATCCTCGCCCTCTCATTCACGCTGCTGTTGCCGGTCACCCAGGCCCGTTCGATGGGTTACCTCATCAAAAACCTCTCGCTCAACGGCAACGTCGACGTCGACAAAATCAGCCAAAGCACGGCGCAGCAGATGTCGACGGGAGAAGGATTGGCACAGGCGTTCGATATCGATGCATTCTAGCACTCTCCACCAGCGCTTCGAGGCGCGCTTCTCCAACGGCCAGACCGCCGGCGCCGACGAGGTCACCGTCGAGCTGACGCAGACGGGTCTTGTCATCCACTTGTCCGGCGGCGACAGCGTCACCTGGCCATTGGCAAAACTGGCAACGGCCGAACCGCTGACGACGCATGCCATCGACGCCCTCGTCACCTGCTCTGAGACGCCAGGCGCGACGCTCTTCGTCCCGGGCCCCAAATTCGCCCGGACACTCGCCCAGGTCGCCCCGCAACTCACCGCGTCTGAGGCGCGCTGGCGATCCGCTCGTCCCTGGATCTGGGCGACGGTTGCCCTGGCCGCCCTTGCCGTATTCATCTGGCAGGCCGACCTGTCGCCGGCCCACTTCGTCGCCAATCTTCTCCCAGACAAAGTCCGCGAAACCATGGGCCGGCAGGTCGTCGGCTCGTTGACCGAAAGACGCCGCGTCTGCGATGCAAACGCCGGGCGGGCCGCACTCGACCAGTTGACCGAACGCCTGAGCGCGACCGTCTCGCCACCCAGGAACTTTCACGTCGTCGTTGTCGACTGGGGCCTCGTGAACGCCTTCGCGACACCGGGTGAAAACATCGTTTTGACGCGCGGCCTGCTCGAACAGGCGACCAGCTCCGATGAGGTCGCCGGCGTCCTCGCTCACGAGATGGGCCACGGCATCGAACTCCATCCCGAAACCGGGCTCGTCCGCGCCATGGGGCTGTCTGCCGCCGCCGAACTTCTGATGGGAGGCAGCGGCGGCACTCTGGGCAATCTCGGCGTCCTGCTCGTTCAGCTTTCCTATACCCGTGATGCCGAAGGCCAAGCCGACGACCATGCTCTCGAGATTCTCAGCAAGTCGAAGATCTCGACCAAAGGCATCGCCAACTTCTTCGAGCGAATGGCCAAGCAACATCGCGGCAAAGGCTCTGGCGGACTGGCTGGAATGCTGAGCACCCACCCAGGCACCCAACAGCGCCTGGCTAAGATCCTGGCAATGGAGGGATATTCGGCGACCCCGGCTCTGCCCGCAGCACAGTGGCAAAGCCTGAAGACCATGTGCGAAGAAAGCTCATGACCAACAACGCCGGCCGGCCAAACCTGGCGAACTGCGTCAACGCATGCAGATCGCCACCACCTTGACGCACATCGCTAAGAACCCAATCTGCCCTCTGCACACCGCCGGAAATCATGGCAGCGGCGGCCCCAATCTCGAACGCTCGGCGAACAGTGCTTCTCCGTAAGATGAAGAAGCGTCATGCGCAGGCCAAAATGCTTGGGCAAGGATTCTCTCAAGAGGCAACAGCGTTCGAACCACCCGCCAATGAAGCATGCGGCGGCAGACGGGAGTTCAACATATCGATGCGGCGAACAGCATTCGTCATCGCGGCCGCGCTTTGCGCCGCCTACGTTGCCTGGCCCTTCTATACGGCCTGGTCGATCCGGGAAGCAGTCAAGTCGGGCAACAGCGACTACCTCGCCCGGCACATTGAATGGCCACCCGTCAAAGTCACCTTGAAAGAATCGATGGCCGACATGGTGCTCGGACCCATCGACGCCTCGCTCGACGACAAACCGCAGCGCAAAGGCCTTTGGCACAGCTTCAAAACCTATTACGGCCGCAGCGTCGTCAACACGATGGTCGACCGATACGCCAACCCAACGGGCCTGCCCACTCTGTTCAGTTACGGCCGCACCGTCCAGAAGAACGTCCTTGGCAAGGTCGATCCCGACGACGATCAGCCCTTTCACACTCGAGTCGCCAACGCATGGTCTCGAATTGAACGCGCCCAGTTCATCAGTCCGGTCCGTTTCGAGATCGACATGCGAGACAAATTCGAACCCGATCGCATCTATGCCGGCGTTCTTGAACTCAAGGGATGGCTGTGGAAGGTCACCGAATTGCGCGTGCGACAAAGCCCGCTCACCGATGGCGCAACGGCAGCTCTGAAGCTGACCAGCGCCGCGGCCTTCCGTTAAGTCCAAGCCGTCGCCATCATCCAGGCGTCCCGGGATCCCGGCATCTCGGCACCCCGGATGCCGCTCGCAGAGCGCTGCTGCCTTGACACACAGGCCACCCAAAACCTAGCGTCTTGCAGGCCGCGCGTTTCTTGAGCACGGCCATAAAGAATTGTCGAACCCAAACCGCGCTTGTCCAAATCCCAGGCAGGCGCAATCTGATCATTTTTCCAACACGTTCCCCGGCAGCCCAAGGACCTTGAAAGTTTCCGGATAGCGAGTGAACCGGCGCACAACTCTTGACCGCAACAAAACCCGCTTCATCAGCCTCAACCCCGTTGGTCGATCCGAAATCGAAACTGCGCCCGTTCGATGCGGTCATGCTCGACGTCGGCGGCGGCCATTGGATCTACGTCGAGGAAGTCGGGAGCAAATCCGGCGTCCCGGCCATATTCCTCCATGGCGGACCCGGCAGCGGCTCCCAGCACGCCCACCGCAACCTTTTTGATGCCGATCGCAACCACGCGATCCTGTTCGACCAGCGCGGTGCCGGCCGCTCGCACCCTTATTTGGGCTGCCGCAACAACACCACCGCTGACCTCATCGCCGACATCGAAAAGATCCGCGAGTTCTTTGGATACAAAGAATGGATCGTCACCGGCGGCTCCTGGGGTTCGACCCTCGCCCTCGCCTATGCCCAAAAGCATCCAACCCGCGTGACGGCACTCATCATCCGCGCCGTCTTCCTGGGCACCGCCAGCGAAGTTGATTGGGCTTTTATCGACGGCCCAAAACGCTTCCGACCCGAACTCTACCACGCCTTCATCAACGCGCTTCCCGAAGCCGAACGCGCCAATCCAATCAAGGCCTATGTCACACGCCTGCGCGATCCAGACCCAGCCGTTCACGCCCCGGCCGCGAGCGTCTGGAACACCTACGAGCGCGCGCTATCCGTCCTGCAGCCCGGCAACGTCACGCTCCCCACACTGGATGAAAAACCGGGCCGCCTGCCCCCGACGCCGCTCATGGAAGCCCATTACATCGCCAACGACTTCTTCCTCAACAAAGACGAACTCGTCGCCAACGCCCATCGGCTCAGAGGCATTCCAGGCGCCATCGTCCAGGGGCGCTACGATCTTTTGTGTCCGCCACAAGCCGCCCAGGCGATTGCCGAACGTTGGGGCAATTGCCGGCTGGAATACGTCGACAATGCCGGCCACGCGATTACCGAGCCTGGCATCATGGAAAAGCTGCAGCGTGAAATCGCCAGCGCGACGGCAAATTCCCAGTCCGGCGAGGGTTGAGCCGCGCTGACGCCATCAATCGTCGCCAGCCAAAAAGGCGAGAGAAGTGGGAGACGCTTTTACGAATTTCAATTCCCCCCTCATGAAATTTGATGGCTTCTAATAAAAATAATCTCCACGACTTCCCCTTGACGTTGCGATATTCTGCACGGCGGTCCTCGTAGACGCGATCGCGAACCAGCCGAGGCGCACGAAAAAGCTCGAGGCAAAAACTCGCGCCCCTTTTACCCATAAAAATTGGAAACACCTCTCGGAGGACGGAAGCATGACTTCCATTGACTCGGCCTATGTGCCGACAACGCGCGCGCGCGTAAATTCTCGCTGGTTCCAACTGGCCGTTGGCGTCTTGTGCATGGTCGCCGCCGCTAATATCCAGTACGCCTGGACCCTCTTCGTCCCGGCCATTCAAAAGTCATTCGGCTGGGAACGCGCCGCGATCCAGGCGACTTTCACCATCTTCGTCATCGTCCAAACCTGGCTGGCGCCGTTTGAAGGCTATCTGATCGACAAATACGGCCCGCGCATCATGGTCTTCATCGGCGGCATCCTGACAGGCGCCTCTTGGATCATCGATTCTTATGCCACCTCGCTGACGATGTTCTACGTCGGCGCAATTATCGGCGGCCTGGGTGTCGGCTGTGTTTACGCGACCTGCATCAACAACGCCATCAAATGGTTCCCGGACAAACGCGGCTTGGCGGTCGGATTGACGGCGGGCGGCTATGGCGCGGGCTCGGCGCTGACCATTCTCCCGATCGCCAACATGATCGCCAACGGCGGTTACCAGGACGCGTTCTTCACCTTCGGCGCAATCCAAGGTGTCGTGATTGTGCTGGCCGCACTCATGCTACGCGCGCCTCAGCCCGGTGAAACCGTGCCTTCGCCGATCGTCCAGCAGTCACGCTACGACTACACCCTGCGCGAAGCAGCCAGCACGCCGGTCTTCTACCTGATGTTCTTCATGTTCATCATGACCGTCACCGGCGGCTTGATGGCCGTCGCCCAGCTCGGCGTCATGGCCCAGGACCTCGGCGTCAAGGACGAGAAAATCAACCTCGGCTTCATCGTCATGGCCGCCCTGCCGTTCGCGCTCATGCTCGACCGTATCCTGAACGGCTTCTCGCGTCCGTTCTTCGGCTGGATCTCGGACCGCATCGGCCGTGAGAACACCATGTTCATCGCGTTCACGATGGAAGGCCTGGGCATTATCGCGCTTGCCCATTTCGGCCACGACCCTTGGATGTTCGTCATCCTCAGCGGCGTCGTGTTCCTGGCCTGGGGCGAAGTCTACAGCCTCTTTTCGGCCACCGCCGCGGACGCTTTCGGCACCAAAAACATCGGCTCGATCTACGGCACGCTTTATTGCGCCAAAGGCATCGCCGCTCTGCTTGTGCCGTTCGGTAACCTGCTCATGGAAGCCACCGGGTCTTGGACCAGCGTCCTTTATACCGTCGCCACCATGGACATTATCGCAGCCCTTTGTGCGCTGTTCCTGCTGAAGCCGCTGTTGAAGCGTCACCACGCTAACAGCCCGTTAAATCCCAGCGCTTGAACGCTGAGCGAAATCTAGCTGAACTGAAGAAAAAAGTTTCGGCGCCGGATCCTCCCCCGGCGCCGTTATTCATTTCTGAAAAAACGCTCTATCGAGTTCTAACTTCGTCCCGGTTTGGCGAGGGTCTCAGCGCCCTCCAAATCGGAATCCTTCAGCCGGCCAGACTTTGCGATGCCATGAGACACGTACTGGGCAGCATCAAACCGCGTCATGTCGAACTCGTGCAGCAACTTGACGGCGTAGGAGTTCCGCTCGGCAAACATCGCAACCAGAACATTTGCTCCTTGAACTTCGAGAGCACCAGTCCCGTCCACAAGAACAATGGCTCGATTAACGACCCGCTGAAAATCACTGTTCGACGCCGCATTCTCCGCCGCGCCGTCTAGTTTCAAACCCCTGTACTGATTTTCCAGATAGTCTTTCAAACGATTGCCGAGCTCGATCACGTCAACGCAACAAGCCTGCAAAACGTCCCTCGCAGTCGGTTCACGAACCAAACCCAAAAGCAGATGCTCGATACCGGCGTAAGCATGCCCTCGGCTCTCCGCCTCCGAGACGGCCAGCCACATGGCATCTTGGAGGGAAGCCGAAAAATGAATGGAATGATGTGACACAGCCGACCCCTCGGAAAACCAAGCGAAGCAGCCAAGCTTCGCAACCCGACCAGAGCTTTTCGCATCTATCGGGCTGAAAGAAGACTGGGCTACCCGACTGTGGACGTCGTTTATCCCAAGCGCTTCAAAGCAGCCGTCAGCCGCTCAATCCGGCCTTCGAATTCCTCGACACGTTCGCGCGCCGTCTCGACCGCCTCCGGATTGGCCTTGGCGACGAAGTTCGGGTTGTCGAGCTTGGCTTTCTCTTTTTTCAAGAGGTCCTTGGTCTCGTCGGCTTCCTTGGCCAGACGCACCTTCTCGGCGTCCATGTCGATGACGCCTTCAAGCGGAATGGCCGCCGTCGTCTCACCCGTCACGATGAGCGCCGAGCCCGAGGGTGCAACTTCGGCGAACTCGATCTCGTCATCGAGACGCGCCAATCGCGCAATCGTATCCTCATGGCGCTCGCAGCGAACCTTCATCTCGGCGTTCGCACCGACAAGAACCAACGGCACCTTGGCGCCGGCCGGAACGTTCATCTCGCTGCGAACGGATCGAATCTCCTGAACCAGTTCAACGATCCAGCCGATTTCCTCATCGGCGATCTCATCCTGCAAGCCTTCCGGCGACGGCCATTCCGACAGCGTCAAGAGCGACAGCCGCTGCTCGCCATGCTCGACCATATGCGCCCACAGTTCTTCGGTGATGAACGGCATGAACGGGTGCAGCACCTTGAGGATCTGATCGAGCACCCACGCAACGCAGGCGCGGGTCTCGGCCTTCTCGTGCTCATCGTCGCCCGAAAGCTGCGGCTTGATCAGCTCCAGATACCAGTCGCAGAAAACGCCCCAGACGAATTCGTAAGCCGCACCCGCCGCCTCGTTGAACCGGTAGGCCTCGATGCCGGCGGTAACGGCTTTCGCCGCGCGTTCGGTTTCCCCAACGATCCACTTGTTGACGGTCGCCTCGACCTTCTTCGGATTGAAATCGTGCTGGCGAACGCACTCGTTCATCTCCGCAAAGCGCGCCGCGTTCCAAAGCTTGGTCGAGAAGTTGCGGTAGCCTTCGACGCGTTGTTTCGAAAGCTTGATGTCGCGACCCTGCGCCGCCATCGCCGACAGCGTGAAGCGCAACGCATCGGCCCCGTATTCGTCGATGATGACGAGGGGGTCCATGACGTTGCCCTTCGACTTCGACATCTTCTGCCCCTTCTCGTCACGGACGAGGGCATGGATGTAGACGTCCTTGAAGGGGATCTGTTTTTGGAAATACATCCCCATCATCATCATGCGGGCGACCCAGAAGAAGATGATGTCGAAACCGGTAACGAGCACGCTTGTCGGGTAATAGCGCTCAAGCTCGGGCGTCTCTTCCGGCCAGCCAAGCGTCGAGAACGGCCACAGCGCCGACGAGAACCACGTGTCGAGAACGTCTTCGTCGCGCGTCAGATCGACGTCTTTGCCGTAGTGCTTTTTCGCCAGTCCAACCGCCTCGGCCTCGTCATGGGCAACGAACACTTCGCCGTCCGGCCCATACCACGCGGGGATCTGGTGCCCCCACCACAGCTGGCGCGAAATACACCACGGCTGGATGTTGCGCATCCACTCGAAGTAGGTCTTGTCCCAGTTCGCCGGAATGAACTTCGTCTCGCCGTCCTCGACGACCTTGATCGCTTCTTTGGCAAGTTCTTCGGCGTTGACGTACCACTGGTCGGTCAGCCACGGCTCGATGACATCGTTCGACCGGTCGCCATGCGGAACCTGATGCGTCGTCGGCTCAATCTTGTCGAGCAAGCCCAGCGCATGGAGATCCTCGACGATTTTCTTGCGCGCCACAAAGCGGTCCATACCGCGATAGGCTTTCGGCACGCCGGCTTCTTCTGCCTCGGCGCCGTCAAGTATCGCAGCATGGGCGTCGAGAATGTTGATGCGTTCCAGATCGCAGCGCTTGCCGACTTCAAAGTCGTTAAAGTCGTGCGCCGGCGTAATCTTCACCGCACCCGTTCCCTTTTCAGGATCGGAGTATTCATCCGCGACGAGCGGGATCTCGCGCCCGACGAGCGGCAGCGTAATCATCTTGCCAACAAGATCGGTGTAGCGCTCATCATCGGGATGAACCGCAACGCCGGTATCGCCCAGCATCGTTTCCGGACGCGTCGTCGCGACAACGATGAACCGCTTCGGATCGTCTTTGAGCGGATACCGGAAGTGGAACATATGCCCACCCGGGTTCTTATCGAGCAGCTTGTTGAGCGCCTTGAAGTCGAGCGCGACCTCTTCACCCTTGTCGTTCTTCTGGCCGTCCTGCCACTTGAACTTACCCGTCGCCTCGACCTGGACAACCTCAAGATCGGAAATCGCCGTCTGGAACTTCGGGTCCCAGTTGACGAGCCGCTTGTCCTTGTAGATCAGCCCAGCCTTATAGAGCTCGACGAAGACCTTCAAAACGGCTTCCGACAGCCCTTCGTCCATCGTGAAGCGTTCGCGGCTCCAGTCGCACGACGCCCCAAGCCTTTTGAGCTGATTGACGATCGTCCCGCCGGACTCTTCCTTCCACGCCCAGACTTTCTCCAGAAACTTCGCCCGCCCGATATCGCGACGGCTTGGCTCCTGGCGCTCCATCATCTGGCGCTCGACGACCATTTGCGTGGCGATGCCTGCATGGTCCGTACCCGGCTGCCACAAGACGTCCTTGCCGCGCATTCGCTCGAACCGGCACAGGATATCCTGCAGCGTGTTGTTGAGCGCATGGCCCATGTGCAGCGAACCGGTGACGTTCGGCGGCGGGATCACGATCGAATAAGGCTCCCCGAGGCTGTCACCCCGGTTCACTTGCCCGCATTTGAAGGCCTGAGCCTTCTCCCACATCTCATGGATGCGCGGTTCGATACGAGCGGGCTGATAAGTCTTTTCGAGCATGATGGGTTCGCGGCGTCATCGTTGGAAATTATTGGGATGGCCGGTGGTACGACCCCCGTCGCGTGCCGTCAACAAAGACGGCCTCAAAGCGCAGGATGTCGCAGAAATTCGCCAATAAAATCAGCAGAGCTGGTGGTATTCCGCAGCAGGGCCTGCCTAATCGCTCAGCTATCCAATTCCGGCCTATAAAGTTGGCACCAAAAATATGACGCCAACTTCTGCGGAATTACTTGTGATCGAGCCCGTTAGGCTTGCGGGTCGTGATCTCAAGCTGCTTCTTAACGCTGTCGGCCACTTCCAGACGAAGCGCATTCTCGACGATCCGCGGCATGTTGTTTTCGAGCCATTCGCGCAGCAGCGGCCGCAACAGTTCGGCAACGGTGTCTTCCAGCGTTTTGACCGCTCCGCCCTGGCTTGAGACGACTAGGTTCGCCGCAGTCAGACCGGCAGCGGCAGTCATGACACCATTCGCGTCGGGCTCGGGAGCCTTGGCCGGCTCTTCGGAGGCGGCAGCTTCGCTTGGCGACGAGGCAGCTGCTTCAGAGACCGGTGCCTCAGCGGCGTCTTCTTTTGCATCCGAAGCCTCAGTCACCGGGGTGGTCGGTTCTTCGGCCGAACGATCCATCGCCGCGATCGTTTGCGGTGCGTCTCCGGAAGCATCCGCTACAGGAGTTTCGGGAGCGAGGTTGCTCGAAAATTCATTTTTCAAAGCTGCCGATGATGGCGTGCCGTTGTGCTGAGTGCTGTCACCGGCATCGAGCGGACGCGGCTTGCTCGACAAGAAGCCGACACTCGATTTCGACAGTCCATTGACCAGCGAAGCCGCACCGTTGGCCTTTGCGCCGAAATCGGATGCGTGATCGGATTTCTCGCCGTCATCGGCATCATCATCGGACTGACCCGAGTTCCCGAAGACGACTTCGGTCGGTTCCTCGTCTTCATCAACGATCAAACCGGCTTCGGCTTCCGGTGCTGCAGCCGTTTCAGTTTCTTCCGGCTCAGGCCTATTCGGCATGGCCGCGATCACAGTTGGCTTGCCGGCATCATCTTCAGAGGCCGGAGTCGACGTTGCCTCGACATCGTCAGTCTCGGCCGAAGCCGCTCCCGCCTGCTGCGCAGCGCTCTTGGCTTTCAGCTTCGCAATTGTCTCTTCCAGGCTCTCGGGCGCAGCCGCACTGGTATCCTCGGCTGGCTTAACCGGCGGCAACGACACTTCAGCATCGCTTCTGCGCGGCCTCAGCGCGCCGAAATCAAACCCGCCGGCAGGAGGCGTTGCCAAATCAGAATCAGCCTTCTTGTGCGGCAGGACAGGATCGCTCCCACCGGTGCTTTGTGCTCCAGCACCCCGACCCGGCAAAACAGGGTCCTGCTTGGCGATGACGGTCGGCCCGCTCCCTGATGCCCCGCCATCAGGCAAGCGCGGAGAATTCGCGGATGGAACAGGAGACGGATTGGAGAAATCCGATTGCGCTGACTTCGCGCTGAAACGCGTCGTCGTCAAAGGAACCTGCTTCAGCGGCTCATCAAACACATCGGAAAAATCGTCCGCTGGAGCGGCCGTCGGCGCATTCGATGTAGAGGAAGCCGAACTGCCGCCACCCTGTTGCAGGCGCTCACTGAGCGGCCCGACCGACGACGGGCGACTATTGTCCGACGAGGCAGACTTCGATGGCGGCGCAGTGAAATCCTGGGACACCGGTGCCGACGATGTTCCCACCCCGGACGGCGCAAAGGACGAGCCGCCAGCTCCTGGCGCAGCCCCGGCGGACGACTGAGAAGCCTCATCCCCCGGCTCTTGGGCAATAATATTCCGGATGGAGGCCAGGATTTCCTCCATGCTAGGTTCGCCCGCGCCGTTGGTGCTGCTCATATTGTCCTAACCTCGCCAGTTCATCCCATTCGCAGCCGCGAACATTCCTTAACGACTCAGAATCTAATATCGCGTCCGGACTGCTCCTTCAACGCGATGACGCGTTTTTGCCTCAAAAACCACTTGACAACGGCCGTCCGGAGGAGTTGAGGCGATTATTCGCTACCATCCATCCTTGGCGCCGGTGTGGCGTCAAACGGGCGGCAACCGGTCCTCCAAATTCGATTTCCTTATTAGTTTCTGTGCCAACCTACGTCATAGTGTGGCGCGCGTGAACAACGATCAATACGCCCAGGATCCCCAGACCGATATAAGGCAGTAGGCCCAAATCGAACGCCTGCGCACTCAACAGGCCGGCCGCAACGGCCACGCTTTCAATCGCCAGAACGCAAAACGGCGTAAAGGCGCTCGTCGCCAGAAAGCTTTCGGTCCCGATTTTCACCACCGATGAAAACGTCAGATAGGTCATCGCGATGAAAACCGGCGCGCCCAACACGATTGCGGTCAAGATCGTCGCTGGCCGCCCAAATTCGGCAAAGCTTGGCAGCGCGGCCACCTGAGCCAGAACGCCAACCTCCTTCAGCACAACAAGCGGCACGACGACGAGCGCCCCCACCAGCGTCGTCGACAGCACCACGAGCCCTGTCACCCGCAACTTGCCGATCACCCCGCGCGCGGCCCGGTTAGCGGGATGAAACTCACTCGCAAACGTCTTGATCGACACGGCCAGCGAACACATCACAACGAGAACGACGGCAGGGAGCAACTGCTTTGCATCCACCCAAAACAGGATCGGCACGACAGCCGCCGTGATGATCGCGCTACCAATCCACAAGCGCCCCGACATCTCCCGCTCGAAGAATAGCCAGCCGATGACCAGCGAAACCGGCACCGACAACCGCAGCGACAGGCTCGTTTCGGCCGGGCTCATGATGCCGAGCAGCAGGAAGTAAAACGTCTCGAGCAAAACGGTGGAGAGGCCGAAAATCAGACTGTTGGCAGCGAGCGCAACCGCCGTTGGCCGCTCGCCAAGTCCGGCAATCGCCAACATGCCGGCCGCGGCAAACCCCATCGCGTAAAGGATAAAGACCACCGTATGCGCGCCGGCCTGCTGGGCGACGGCATAAACAACCGTGAGCGTCGAAATCGCCAGGACGAAGAGCGCCGCTTCCAGCCAGCCATTGAGCCCACCGCGCACGTGATCGCGAAACGAAAAGCCGCTCATGAACCCTCGGCTTCGCGCGTCGGCGGCGCTTCCCCGGCATCGGCAGATCGCGAAAACCGCAGGTAGGTGATAGTCGTATCGCCATATTCACGCTGATCGAAAACCACCAATCCTTTGGGCAGATCCAGCTCGATCCCGGAGCGTTCTTCGAGCACGGCCACCGCTCCGTCCGCCAGCCAACCGCCATCAACCAGCGCCCGCAATCCAGCCTCGCCCAGCCCCTTGCCATAGGGCGGATCAAGAAACGCAAAAGCGTAGCTATCGCGCGCTCCGGCAGGTCCAAGATCGGTCGCATCCCGCCGAAAAATCCGCGTTACGCCCTGCAACCCGAGCGTCTCGATATTCTGCCGGATAGCGCCGCGCGCTTCCGCACCGGTCTCCACAAAAAGCGCGTACTGCGCCCCGCGCGACAGTGCCTCCAGCCCTTGCGCTCCGGTTCCAGCAAACATGTCGATGACCTTCGCGCCTTCGAGATCAGGGCATTCAGAACTGTGCAGAAGCTTGTTGAAGACCGCCTCGCGCACCCGATCCGTCGTCGGTCGCGTATCGTACCCCTTGGGAGCAACCAGCGGTCGCCCCCGGAATTTTCCGCCGACAATCCGCATCATTTACGCCTGCGCTGCGGAGGCCGGCCACGCGGCGGCCGCTCACCGCCCTCTTCCAGTTCCTCAGGCAATTTGTCGAGCCCGAATTCCTGCGCGAGCTTCGGCCCGAGCTGATCTGCGAGAACCTTACGGCGGACCGATTCAGCTTCGCCCGGCTTCGTATCGAGCAACTGGAACGGCCCATAAGAAACGCGGATCAACCGGTTCACCTTCAGCCCCAGCGCTTCCATGACGTTACGGATTTCGCGGTTCTTGCCTTCTCTGAGCCCAATCGTCATCCAGGCGTTGTGGCCCTGCACGCTGTCCAGCGTCGCCTCAATCGGCCCGTACTGCACGCCCTCGTGGAATAACCCGTCCTTCAGCTTGTCGAGATCTGCCTGGCTGACATCCCCCCAGGCACGCACCCGATAACGCCGCAGCCATCCCGTCGACGGCAACTCCAGATGCCGCGCCAGCGCGCCGTCGTTGGTCAGCAGCAGCAAACCTTCGGTATTGAGGTCGAGCCGCCCCACCGACATCACCCGCGGCATCTCTTCAGGTAGATTATCGAAAACCGTCGCGCGGCCCTCCGGATCGGAATTGGTCGTCACCAGTCCGCGCGGCTTGTGGTAGCGCCAAAGACGAACCGGCTCGGCTTCCGGCAGCGGCTGGCCATCGACGAAAATGCGATCCTTCGGACCGACCTCAACGCCCGGCGACGTCAGCGTCTTGCCGTTGACGCGAACTCGGCCTTCCTCGATCCACCGTTCCGCTTCACGGCGCGAACAAAGCCCCGCCCGTGCCATCGCCCGTGCAATCCGCATCGGCTCGCTTGGACCTTGCCCCGTACCAGCTCCACCGCGCCTGACGCGACCTCTCGGGGCAGCCGATCCTTTTGCACCGCCCGCACCCTTTGCGGATTGCGCCCGCTCGCCCGCCCTGTTCGAGAGAATTGTCGGCGCTGCCCGTTTAGCTGGCTTCTTGGCAAAAGGCTTACGCCCCGGCTTCCTGGCGCCGGGAACGTCCGCCTCAGTTGACCTGCGCGAAGAAAGCCCACCGGCCCCCGCAGGTTTCCCGCGGGTGTTTTTGCCAAGTCCTGCCTGACCCTGACCCTGACCCGCCTTTCTAGGACGCCCCTCTTTACCGGCTGCCCCTTTGCTGAAACCGCGTCCGCCAGCACCCTCGCCGTCCGACCGCGCACCCCGCCCACGCGAGCTATCGCCGCCAGCTTCACCTCCGCGCGTCGCCGCCTTCTCGCCCCGGCCACCGCCGAACGTTTTACCGCCCCGCACAGGCGATTTTCCGCGCCTTGCTGAATGGCCGGCATTCGGGCCGCGTGGCGTTCTGGGAGGGCCTTTGGCCATAACTCTTCATCCATTCGCCCCACACTCAAGGAGGCATCAAATCTCAATTCGCGCCGTCGGCATCTGTGCCTGTCGACAAAGGCTCTGCAGCGCTGGAACCCCGCGGAATATCACAAAAATCAATCCCGGTCCGATGTGACGAATAATTCAAATAACGCCGGCCTTTTCAAACACCAAGCGCTGGCGGCCACCTCGCCTTCCCGCCAGGATCCAGCGGAGGCTCAAACCTCCTCCTGGCAAGCCGGCTCCCGATAGTTGCGCAGCCGCTCGCGAATATCGCCAAGCGATTTGGCCAACCAAGCCTGCCCCTCCAGGAACGACCGCGCCATATCGAGCGTACTGGTCTTGCCGTGATAGCGAAGGTCGAAAACATCCGCGCTCGCCAGCTCCGGATCATCCTCGATCTGCCCGGCAAGCCAGGCGCTTTCCCAAAGAAACCGGAACGCCTCATCCGGCCGCAGGCTTTTCTCCCATTCCCGCACCGTTTCAGGCGAAACGTTCACCTCCGCACCAACCCGGAAGAGAGCCACCCGCTTCTTGATGCCCTTGCCGATCAGGTAATAGACGTGCGCCACCGCATCCGCCCGCGCCCGGTCGAGCATATATGGACGCCGCCCGGGCTGCTGACCATTCGACGGTTTGAAGAAATCCGTAACCTCGCCGCGGTTCAGCGCATTCAGTGCCTCGCTCAGCGGAAACCGCCAGACGGAACTATCGATGCTGAGCGAGCGAAGCATCTGCACGATCACCCGCCGCAGAACATCGTCCTCCAGCCCCAGATCCGCCTCCCGCAGGCGCTGCTCCAGCGTATTGCTCCAGTGATCCCCCGAGCGATCATCGCCAGCGCTATAAACGTACCCTGGGTTCCAGACGTAGAGGCTGCCCAACTGCTCATGCTGATGGCTATTGTCGCTGGTCTCCCCGCCACGCATCGACATCAGAACTTCAGCGATTTTGGCGTCCGATTGCGCCATCTCGTAGCCGATCAGATGGCTTTGCGCCCATTGCATCAGGCGCGCATGAACATGCCACCAGATGGCCACCGCACGCAGCGCGCGGCGATGCTTGCCCTCCTCGGACACCTCCCCCTTCCGCGGGTCGGTCGCATCGTGCAGCTCGTAGAGGCGATCGATCATCTCCTGCACTTCCGACCTTATGTCGTCGAAGTGCGAGAAGCTCGATCCAGCCCCGACAGCTCGCTCATCTGCCATGTCGTCTTTTGCCCCGCAACGATGGCTCGTTCATCTGCCACATGATCACCGCAACAGCGCCCGGCCACCCCCTGGCCGAGCCCACACCGCTGTTCGGATGCCTGATTCTACCCGGCCAAGGCTTCGCGAACCTCGCGGGAGGCCGCCAATCCCATGCGCCTCTGCCCCATGCGCCTCTGACAAGACCGAATCAAACTTGTAGCTACGATGAGAAAACAAATGCGATGGGGCAAGCCGATCAACGAATAACGTCGCCCGAGCCATCAGTTTGCGACAGCGTACGCCCAAAACCACACACGACTGCACGACAAAACGCCCGTTCTCCGTTGCTGGGAGAACGGCGCGAGCGTCACAGACCTCAGGCTGCGATGCTCATTCGGGTTCGACATGATTGACTTGCCCTGACCGAGTAAAATCCAAAACAGAATACGACCCACTTCGCGCCAGACTACGCCTGGCCCCTCCGACCTGCATTTGGCCCATGCTCAGCAAGTTCTATTGCCAGATCCTCGATTTGCCGCTTGGCCTCAGCCTTCGAGGCTTCGAAGCGATGACCTCCGAACTCCTGATACTCTATGCCGACATGATGAGTTGCATTTACTCCAAGGTATTTTGATACGGTTCGAAGATGGGGAGTGAGATGGTCAGAACCGTCATTCAGCTCACCTGTTCCAAACCCGAATTCTCCCGATGCAGTCAGAAGGATAAGCGTCTTGCCACTGAAGATTGGTTCAAGCGGCCGGTCGCCGCGTTCAAGATCAAACGTAAAAGTCTTGCCGATGCGCACCACCTGATCGACCCAAGCTTTGAGAGCTGCGGGCATGCCGTAATTGTACATGGGCGTCGCGATTAAAATGATGTCCGCTTGCTCAACCTCATTGATGAACATGTCGGAATCTGCAAGCAGAGATTTTTGGCCGGTTGAGCGTTGCTCTATCGGAGTGAAAGCCGCAGCGATCCAGTCTTCGGAAATCGCCACCGGCGGATGAAGGCCGACATCGCGCGAGATGATGTCGATATCCACTCCAGTCTTGGCCCAGTTCGCAAGAAACAAGTCGCTCATCATCCGGGTTAATGATCGAGTACGACGAGCACTGGCGTCCACCCGCAGAAGATTGGTCATGGTGTCGAGCTCCATAGTGTTAAATCGCGTGCCTCATGCCCACCATCTGCCAAACTCAACAGAATGGACTGGCATGCACCCGCTCTTTCAGAAGATCCCGATTTCCGCAGACGTGACAAAGACAACGATGCCACCTATGGATGAGTAAAACTCAACCATACGAGCTCCATGTCCAGACCTTCCTTGCCCGCACTAAGAGCGTTCGACGGCGCCGCGCGATTGGGTAGCTTCAAAGCCGCCGCAGAAGAATTGAATGTATCTGCGACTGCAATTTCCCATCATATTCGAGGGCTGGAAGCGCAATTAGGCATTGCGTTGTTTGAACGCGGCACGAGGCGGATTTCATTGACCGATGCAGGCAGGGAATTAGCCGAGGCAACCTCAATATCCTTTTCGCATCTTGAAGCCACACTGGACGCTCTACGCGCGTCTGAGAACACGCTGACGGTCTCCACGACGCCAGCCTTCGCAGCGCTTTGGCTGGCCCCACGCATCGCATCGTTTGAAGCTGGCAACCGAGCCATTACCCTGCGCATGATATCTTCGACCGAGTTGACGGACTTGCGACGGGATCGAAGCATCGACATCGCCATTCGCTACAGTGCCGAAAGTGACGACACCCGCGGCGCTGTGCAGGTGTCGAGCGAACGCTTTCAGGCTTTTGGTTCGAGAGACTATATCGACCAGTTGTCAGATCTTTCGAAAGCGCAGTTGATCGGCACGCAATGGATGTCTAAAACGCTTGAACCGGTCACTTGGCAGGGTTGGTGCAAAGCGGCGGGCGAACACGCGATTCCGAAGACGAGAATCCGAGAATTTCGCCACGAATATGAAGTACTGCAAGCAGGGCTGTCAGGGCAGGGACTCGTTCTACTCAGCAATGTGCTCGCACAAGACATGGTCCATCGCAGCTGGCTTGTACCCTATCGTCCGGAGATCCAACTCCCCGGCTTCGCTTATTGGGCCCACGTTAGCGAACAGAAAAAGCCAACGAAAAAAGTTAAGCACTTTCTCTCCTGGCTCCAGCAAGAGATGAAACTAGCATTGTGAACCCTTCGAGAGGCTCAGGACTTCACAGAAGCTCGAATCAGACGCGCCTGAAAACGCCCTGATCGAGAAACACCAGACACTGAATGGGGAAACCGTCAAAATGTGGGAGAGACTATTCCGGCAAGAAGACCGTACGCCTCTGAAATAATTGGCTCCGTGGGTAGGATTCGAACCTACGACCGTCCGATTAACAGTCGGATGCTCTACCGCTGAGCTACCACGGAATACCTGATGCCGACAGATGCGCATCGGGCAAGCGAAACGCAACCGCAACTCTTGCCCCTGTCGTCCAAGGCGGGCTTGATAACAGAAGCCGGCTTGAAGTTGAAGCCCTAACGTTTCGCCTGATGCGGTTAGCGAAAAGTTAGTGCAAAGGCAAGGTCGTCTGGAGGCCACGCCCGGAATCGAACCGGGGTATACGGATTTGCAGTCCGCTGCGTCACCACTCCGCCACGTGGCCCCACGAGCATCTCTGGCCGGCGGCGAACGCCAGCCCGAGAAGCAGTGCGTTTATCACAAGCAGATTAACAAACGCAATCGTGAAGATCGTTATCTTCACCTCGGGCTTCAAGAATACCCCGGGAATTCTCCCATTTGATATGCGGCGCAGTGTCAATTTCGTGTTGGGCGCGGCCGCACTAATGTGTATTTCAATAGGACCAGCGCCCACTGGCGGCGATTCTCCACCCCACGCGGGTGCGCCAAGAGCGGGTCTGGGGTCTGCAAACCAGCAGCATCGACGAAGGAATTGGGATGATCGACGTCAAAAATCAACGTTTGAACATGGTTGAATCTCAGGTCCGGCCGAGCGACGTCACCGATCGGCGCATCATCCGCGCCATGCTGGAGACCCCGCGCGAACAGTTTGCACCGCCAAGCTACAAGCCAATGGCGTACATGGATGAGCAGATCCCGCTCACAAAAGCTCCTCCAGGCGCCGAGCCGCGCGCCCTGCTTGCCCCGCGCACACTCGCCAAACTGATCCAGCTCGCCGAAATCTCAGCCGGTGACGTCGTCCTCGATGTCGGCTGCGGCAGCGGTTACTCGGCGGCTTTGATCGGCCAACTGGCCGAGACGGTCGTTGCGCTGGAAAGCGATGCAGCGCTCGCCGAATCAGCCACAAAGGCCCTGCAGGACTTGTCAATGGACAACGTTGCAGTTGTCAGCGGCTCGCTACCTGACGGTTACCCCGATGAAGGTCCCTACGACGCCATCTTCGTTGGCGGCCGCGTCGACGAAATTCCCCCTGCCTTGCTCGATCAGCTAAAGGATGGTGGAAGGCTGGTGGCCGTCCGCGGCGCCCCCAAATACGCCCGGGCCGTCTTGTGGCGCCGGGTCGGCGCAAACTTCGATGAAAAAGAGTACTTCGAAGCCGGAGCCCCCATGTTGCCGGGCTTTGCCAAGGCCAAAGAGTTCGTTTTCTGATCTTCAAGACCCACTAAGAACATCGTTCAATTGATCTGGTGGTCTAATCAAGGTTTCCGGTCGAGCCAGTTCGCTTGCCCGCATGCCATCAGCGCATGCCATCGATGCAGCCGCATCGCAACGGTGTTATATCTCCTAAATCCCTGAATTGGCGGCCCTTTGCGCAAGTGCTGAAGCGAGTCGGCAAGCGCCTCAAACGCCACAGCTGGAAGAGAAAGCTACCTCGTCCTCTTGCTGCAAGCCTGGCTCAATCATAGCTTCAACATCGAAAGATTCGGGATCGAATGGCACGCTCGAAGTGCGCGCGCCTCCATCGGTTCCAAATCGGGGGTTGTGAGGGACATTCAGATACGCACGTCGCCTGTGCGCGGCGTTGACATCGACTTCACGCGACTTCGATGTTCATCGTCTCGTTTCGCAATGGCACGGCGCGCTGAAATCCCAAAGAAATAGCGTTGCACTGTTCTTAAATGAGTATGCCCGGGCGGAATCGGAGCCAAAGGAGTGCAGCCGTCGTGTGTGTGCATCTGGCCACGGAACCCCGCCCTTCGTACGCCTGCGACAGTGCATATGTGTTCTCTCGCCGAGCGATCGGCTATGAAACCTAAGGTGTCGTAGAGCAAAGTTATCGCGTATCTGGTGTGTTGGCGTACGGTGATCGAACTGTGGAAAAAGGAAGTGCGCTGAGCCTTTCCCACGGCCGGAATCATAAAACCCAGGTACGTTAAGGCTCATCACGACGGGCTCGTTTTGCCCGCAGTGTCCAGCTCGCAAAGGCCGGTTGATCGGATGAATTTGAACAAAGTTACTCATCGCCAGAACGTCAATCGGTCAACGAGCCGATATGGACGCGTGAGTGCCGTCGCGCTCGCGGCCTTCTGCATCCTCTCACCACTTGCCTCAGCCCAAGCCGAAACCCTCAGCAACGCACTCTCATCCGCTTATCGCTACAACCCGCGCATCGATGCCGAACGCGCCCGCTTGCGCGCAACCGATGAGTCCGTGCCGCAAGCCCGCTCGGGATACCTCCCGCGCGTGAACGGCAGCGCCGAAGTCAACATCCAGGATGTCCGCTCCCGCTTGCGCGACGAAGACGCCAACGGCTTTTCCAGCACAACTGGAACGATCTCCCGCGGCACCCGCTCTGGCGATACGGTTTACCCGCGCAGCTACGGCGTCACCCTTCAGCAGAACCTATTCAACGGCTTCCGCACGAGTAACACCGTAGCCGAGGCTGAATCGAACGTCCGCGCAGGCCGTGAAACGCTGCGCGACATCGAGCGCCAGGTTCTCCTCGAAGCCGCAACCGCCTACATGGACGTCGTCCGCGACAAAGCCATCGTCGGACTGCAGGAAAACAACGTTGCCGTTCTCTCGCGTGAACTACGCGCAACAACGGACCGGTTCAACGTCGGCGAAGTGACCCGCACGGACGTGTCTCAGGCTCGTGCCCGGCGCGCCGGTTCGGTCTCGTCGCTCGATCTCGCCCGCGCTAATCTGAAGGGCAGCCGCGCCCGATACGAGCGCGTCGTCGGCAACCCACCGTCAGCGCTCACCGAGCCAGGCGTGCCCTACCGGGTCATGCCCAAGTCGCTCAACGAAGCAATCTCGATCGGGATCAATGAAAACCCGCTCGTGATCGCAGCTCTTTATCGCGAGCAGGCCGCCCGTCATTCCGTCGATGTCGTGCGTGGCGAACTGCTGCCGACGCTGAACCTCGAAGCCAGCTATCTGAACCGCTTCAACACTTCGTCAACGAACGCCGAAAGCGAAGTCACAACGCTCACCGGCCGTCTCGACATCCCGATCTACCAGGGTGGTGAAGTATCCGCTCGCGTCCGTGCCACCAAACACACCCACGTCAGTCGCCTGCAGGAAGTCGAGGACGCCCGCACCCAGGTGCGTGAAGCCGTCGTCACCGCATGGTCCCAGTTCCAGGCTGTCAAAGCCCAGCTCGTCTCCGACCAAACCCAGGTCGACGCCAACCAAACGGCTCTGACCGGCGTTCGCGAAGAGGAAAAGGTCGGCCAGCGCACATTGCTGGACGTCTTGAACGCCGAGCAGGAATTGCTGAACGCGCAAGTCCAGCTTGCCACCACCCGGCGCAATCTGATCGTCGCCGCCTACACCGTCTTGTCGGCCGTGGGGCGTTTGAGCGTCGACAACATCGGTGTCGTCGACACGGTCTACGATCCGGAAGCCCACTACGACGAAGTCCGCCGTAAATGGTGGGGCATTTCCATCACCCATGACGATGGTCGCCGCGAGCGTCTCGAATTGTGGGATTCGGTGGGACGCAACTGGTCCATGAAATAAGCCGGGTTAGCCGGCGGCCAACGCAAAAGGCGAGCCGGCCGGCGCGACGGCACGACTTGCCCGTAAGTCGCGCCAAAACTCCCAGTCTTTAATTAAAGAAAAAATTTACCCGCAAGCGCAGCGTGCGGAATTGCGCCCGAACGATCCCACCCACCCGGTTCGCGACCGCCCGTCAGCGTCGGCCGAACAGCCGTTCGATATCGCCGAGCTTCAATTCGACGTACGTCGGCCGCCCGTGATTGCACTGCCCTGAAAATGGGGTCGCCTCCATCTCGCGCAGCAACGCATTCATTTCCGCTGGTGTCAGTCGGCGCCCGGCCCGCACACTGCCGTGACACGCCATCCGCGAGGCCACCGCTTCGAGCCGTTCGGTCAATGCCGACTGCCCGCGATCATCGAGAACCTCGGCTGCCAAGTCTCGAACGAGACCTTTGACGTCGCATTGCCCGAGTAGTGCCGGCACTTCACGCACCGCAATCGCCTCCGCCCCGAAGCTATCGACGACAAGCCCAAGGTCGGCAAGTTCATCCGCCTTCTCAAGCAGCGCGTCGACCTCATCGGGCAGCATCTCGACAATCTCAGGAATGAGAAGCCCCTGCCGCGCGACCCCGCCGTTGGCGAGCATCGATTTCAGACGCTCGTAAACGAGCCGCTCATGCGCCGCATGCTGGTCAACGATCACCACCGCATCGCGCGTTTGCGCCACGATGTAGGTCTCGTGCAATTGCGCCCGCGCCGCACCCAGCGGTCGGTCCAACGTTTCTTCCGCAACCGTCTCGGAATGCGCGCCTGCCTCCGCCGATGGCAGATCGACCGCCGCCAGCGGCGCTTGCTCTTCGCCGCGAAGACCGAACGGGCTGTGCGCTTCCCTTGCGAACGCAACCGCCGATGCGGCTGGCCGTCCCCAGCCGGATTGATAACGAGGGGCTTCGCGCATTCCTTCCAGAACCGGCTGCGCCGCCAACGGTCCAGAGCTTGCGAGGGTCGCTGAAAAGGCTTCAATCGTCTCGCGCCCACCTTGCGCCGAGGCCCTGCTCGAGCTTTGTTCAAGCGCATGCCTGACCGCGCCGATAACGAGCGAGCGCACGGCTCCGGCATCCTTGAAGCGAACTTCCGTCTTGGCCGGGTGCACGTTGACGTCAAGATCGCGCGGCTCAACGTCGATGAAGAGCGCCAGATAGGGATGCCGCCCGCGCGGGATCGTATCCCCATAGGCGGCGCGTAGGGCACCGATCAACAACCGATCCTTCACCGGCCGGCCGTTGACGAAAAGATACTGCTGGCTGGCGTCGCCCCGGTTCAAAGTTGGCAACCCAACAAACCCGGCAATGCGCACCCCGTCCCGCTCGCCTGCAACCTCGATTGCGTCGTCCTGAAAATCCCGCCCCATGATTTTCGCAAGACGCTGCAACAGCCCTGCCTGGGTCGCGTCCTGACGCGGCAACTTGAGACTTGCACGCTCCCCCATAACAAGCGTGAAACCGACTTCCGGATGCGCCATGGCAAGCCGCTTGACGGTTTCAGACGTCGCCAGATTCTCAGCCCGCTCCGATTTCAGAAACTTCAAACGCGCCGGCGTCGCCGAGAACAGGTCGCGCACTTCAACGCGCGTCCCTCGGTTGATCGCTGTCGGCTTCAGCGGCTGCCGCGCCCCCTTATCAACGATCACCACGAAGGCATCGCGCGCACCCGCCGACCGGCTGGCTATCTCAAGCCGCGCAACCGAACCAATGGACGGCAGCGCCTCGCCGCGAAAGCCGAACGAGCGGATATCGAAGAGATCGTCTTCGTTGAGTTTGGAGGTCGCGTGCCGCTCGATGCAAAGCTCCAGATCGGGCCCGGCCATCCCCTGTCCGTCATCGCTCACCCGGATAAGCGACAAGCCGCCGGCCACCGTCACGACCTCGACGTTCGCCGCGCCAGCATCGATGGCATTCTCTACGAGTTCCTTGACGACGCTTGCCGGCCGCTCAATGACTTCGCCCGCAGCAATCCGGTTGACCGTTTCAGGGGAGAGCTGGCGAATGGGCAAGTCAGGGCCTCATGGCAGGGTTGTGAATTCAGGTCGCTGGCGGCTCCGCCAATCGTTCGCGCGTCAAAACCTTGGCGAGCTCCACGGCAGGCTGATCGAACGGATCAACGCCAAGCATCCGGCCGGCGAGAATCGTCTCCAGCATGAAATGCATCATAACGGCTCCGATGGCGGTTTCATCGAGGCTGTGGATATCAATGGTCCGCACCGGACGCCCGGCCTCGCCCAGCGCTGCAGGCAACGCATTGGCCTGAGCATCGACGACATCGCCAATCGTTTTGCCGCCCATATAACCGGCCCCGGCCAACTCCGCCATTTCGGCGTCAATCGTCGGTCCGGTCCCGGCCGTCGGCACCCGGATCAACGTAATGAGATGCTCACGCGGACCATCCATGAACAATTGCAGCTGACTGTGCTGATCGAGCGGCCCCATCGCACCGATCGGCGTCGTGCCTTCGCCACCCTTGCCAAGGCTCTCCGCCCAAAGCTGCACGAACCAGCGCGACAGATACCCGAGCCGGTCAGCATAGGGCATGAGAACCAGCACACGACTGCCGCGCCCCTTCGCCATACCGACAGAAGTCGCCGCCGATAGAGCCGGAGCACAATCGGCAACGGTTTGCGCATCGATCACTTGCTGCACGACGGCGCGTGCACCTTCGCGGATTTTGATAGGATCGAGCCCGCGTGCCAAAGCCGGCAACAGCCCGACCACCGTCAGGCACGAAAAACGCCCGCCAATGTCTTTTGGATGCGCCAGCATCGGAATGCCGAATTTCCCAAACAAACGGCGCATGCCGTTTTCCTTGCCGCCCTCAGCCTCTTCGGTAATGCCAAGGAACATGTTGGGAATGTGCTCTTCGAAGCCTGCCGCTTTGACCGCCGACAACACGGCAATCGCCTGGGCCAGCGTCTCGGCTGTTCCACCGGATTTGGACGTGAAAACGAACCGGCTCGACACCAGATCGAGCGTGTTGAGCACACCCTGCAATGTCAGCGGGTCGAGGTTGTCATAGAACCGGGTGCGAGGCCGTCCCATCTGCCCCGGCAGCATCATGCCGGCGATATTCCAACCGGCGAGCTGAGCAAGCGTCTGACCGCCAAGGCCTGAGCCACCGGTGCCAAAGAACACAATCGTTCGCGCGCCTTTGGACAGCGTCTCGTAGGCCTCCGCAGCGGTTTTCAGGTCGTCACGCGCGTCGGTGATGTTGGCGATTGGCAAGTTGCCGTCGGCGATCTGCTCGCGCAGTAGATCGAGTTCCGAGGAGGCGTGTTTCGACCAGACAGAAAACTCGCCCGCCGACAGCCCATGTTCGCCGATCGCCCCTTCGAGGCAACCACTAACATCAAGACGGAATGCAGAATTGTCCGCGATGGATTGTGCGCCGGTGGCCCCAGAAGAGTTATCACTCATGCTTCGTATTCAAACCTCCCCCAGGGCCTCAGCTCAGCTTTTCGGTGGCAAGTCCTTGGGCTTGCCAACCACGACGACGATCAAATCGTCTGGGTTCAGGAACCGCACTGCAGCCTTCTTCAAGTCATCGACCGTCAGCGCCTCGATCGTCGCGTTGCGCTTGTCAATATAATCGATGCCCATGTCTTCGACCATAATGCCAAGGAGTTGACTGGCAATCTTGGAGTTGGTGTCAAAGCGAAGGGCATACGATCCCGTCAAATAGCTCTTGGCGTTATCGAGATCTTTCTGCGTCACGCCTTCCTTGGCGATCTTTGCCAGTTCGCCCCGGATGATCTTGAGCGACTCGGCAATCGACTCGTTCTTGGTGGCGACGCTTCCCAGATAAACCGAGGAATGGTCGAGCGGGTTGAGGTAGCTATAGACCGAATAGGCAAGACCGCGTTTTTCGCGAACCTCTTCCATCAGGATGGCCGAGAACCCGCCGCCGCCGATGATGTGGTTCAAAACAAACGCCGCCATGAAATCGGGGTCTTTGCGCTTCAGGCCGCCCATGCCGAAGATGGCCGCCGACTGCGGAACATCCATCTCGACGACATCAAGCACACCGCCGGTCACCGGTTTGACGTCTGCAACCGGATTCAACTCGCCTTTCTCAGGCAGATCACCGAACACCTCGTCGAGAAGCTTGCCAAGATCGGCTTCATTGATGTCGCCGACGGCCACGACCTTGAGGTTGTCCTTGGCAAACACGCGCTTGCGGAACGCTTCCAGATCTTTGCGCGTGATGGTCTTAACGGTCTTCACAGTGCCGCGCGCCGAGGTCCCGTAAGGATGCCCCGGGAAGGCCTTTTCAAACCACGTCCGCGACGCCAGCTTATCGGGCGACCGTTTCTCATAGGCGAGGTTTGCTAGAAGCTGACGGCGAATGCGTTCGACGGCATCCTCATCGAACCGTGGCTTCGTCAACGCAAGCTTCAATAGCTTCATCGCTTCGGCGCGGTTCTTCGTCAGCGTCTGAACGCTCCCGTAGAAATTATCGCGGCTCTCATCGAAGCTCATGCGCATGGCAATGTCTTCCATCTGCTCCTGGAAGGCTTCCGATTTAAGATCGCCAGCCCCCTCATCGAGCATCGCCGTCACAAAGTTCGCGACACCAGCCTTGCCATCCGGGTCCTGTGCGCTGCCGCCAAGAAATGCGAACCTCAGCGCCAACAGCGGCACCTGATCAGACTGTACGAGCCAGGCACTGATCCCGCCCGGGCTTTTGACTTCTTTGATATCCATAGCGTTGGCAGGCCTTATCAGGCTGAGCGTGAAGACGAGAGCAAGAACGATCGCAGTAAAGCCCGCAATCAACTCCAGCCCCTGCGGCCGACGCGCGACCGCAGCTTTCGAAGTTCGTACCATTTGAGCTTACCCCTTCGAAGGAGAAGATGCGGCGGGAGCCCCTTGAGCCACCGGCTCAGGCGCTTTCGGGACGAGATAACCGGTCACCGATTTGCGAATGTCGAAGTTCTTCTCAGCCGCTTGCTTGACCTGTTCAGCGGTAACCTTGTTGATCTCATCGGGCCACGTTTCGACATCAGAGATCGATTGCCCGACAACCGCCGCCCAACCGTATCGGCGCGCCATCGTCGACTGGCTGTCGATGCCATAGATGTATTCCGCCGTCAGGCTGTTCTTGGCGCGCTTGAGTTCTTCGTCCGTGACGCCGTTTTCCGCGATATCGGCGATCACCTTGTCCATCTCGGCTTCGATGTCTTTGAGCTCAACGCCGTCGGCAGCCACCGCATAAAACGCAATCTTGCCGCTGTCATAGCCGTCGGCCGCATACCAGCCGCCTGCACTCGACGCCAACTGCTTCTCGACCACCAGCTTTTTGTAAAAGCGGCTTGTCGAACCCGTCGCCAGGATCTTCACAAGCAAGTCGAGCGCTTCAGCTTCGCCCTGCTTAGCCGTGACATAGGAGGGCGCCAGGTAATAGCGATGCATCGACGGCTTACCCGCCCGCGGATCATCGAGTTCCAAACGGCGGGCAACCAGCTGCGGAGGTTCCTGCGGACGCTCGCGCTTCGCCTTGATGGCCGGATTAGCCGCGACCTTTCCGTAGGTCTCGTTCGCAAGCTTCTTGACTTCTTCAACCGTCACGTCGCCGGCAACAACCAGAATGGCGTTATTGGGCGCGTAGTAGTGCTTGTAGAAGTCGATGGCGTCGTGCTGATCGAGTTCAGCCATTTCATGCGCCCAACCGATCACCGGAATGCCATAGGGGTGCGAATAGTAAAGCGTCGCATCCATTTGCTCGTTGAGGATCGCGCCAGGATTATTATCGGTGCGCGAGCGGCGCTCTTCCAGAATAACGTTGCGCTCGGTCAGCACTTCCTTTTCCGTCAGCCGCAGATTGACCATCCGGTCGGCTTCCATCTCCATCACGTCCTTCAGATGGTCCTTGGAAATCCGCTGGAAATAGGCGGTCGCATCCTGGCCGGTAAAGGCGTTGTCCTGCCCACCCATACGCGCAACGATCTTGGAGAATTCTCCAATCGCGATCTTTTCGGTGGATTTAAACATCAGGTGTTCGAGGAAGTGGGCGATGCCCGAAGTCGACTTCGGCTCATCGGCAGCCCCGACGCGATACCAGACCATGTGCGTCACGACCGGCGCGCGGCGGTCCGGAATGACGATCACTTCCATCCCGTTGTCGAGCTTGAACTCGGTCGCACGTTCTGTTGTGGAGGTGCCGGATTTTTCGGCGGCGGATACCGGAGCTGTTTGAAGAGATACTGTCATGAGGGCCAGAGCGGTGATTGCTGAGAATTGCAGGATAAGGCGAGCGCTAGGTTTGCGCATGGAAGACTATCCTCAATCGCTGGATTGCCAAAGAACACTGGTGAGTTGCAGCGCAAATCTGCGCCACGACCGTAATCCCAAATCACAGACAAAGGGATTGTTGCTGGAAAATCTCGGGTGTCAGTGATGATAAGTCAAATGACAACGGGTTCATGTAGGCGTGCAGCGTTAATCATGGGCATACGCGCCTGAAATCCCAGGCCATAGGCATCAGAGATGCTTTGGAGCAGGATAAGCCCGACTATAAACGAACAGCCACCCGCCGACCGCGAATGGCTGCACCGCATTTGCTTAAAGATGTTTTGGATCGACGCTTAGCGAAAGCGTGACAGCGCAGACCGCTACTGTTCTGGCTTCATCCAGTTGCCGACCGCAGTCAGCACAGATTGACGACAATCGCCCAGCGGGCCCGAAATCGTATCGGCGTCGGGATCGCCGCGCATTTTAGCCAGCTCATACTTCTTGCACGCTTCGGCCTGCTCGCGTTCAAGCTGAGCATAATCCTTCACCTTCTTGCGATCCGGATCGTCAATCTGGGCCAGCAGATCGTCACTGGGAGCTGCGGCCTGAGGTTGATTAGGATCGGGTAGCTTTTGCAGGTCCGGCGGGACGACGAGGCCCGACCGAGGTGCCACCTTCGCATCGCCGCTCTTCTTGCCCATGCTGCTAAGACCGGCGAGCTCAAACAGCTTGCCGTTCAATTCGACGTCACCGGCCGAGCACGCGCTGACAAAAGCCGCCGCGATAGCCACGCCAAGAACGGCGCGCAAGCGCCGAACGCCGGAATTTCTGGTGGTCCCCCAAAGCATTTCGCTGTCTCCTGCGCCTTGTCGTGCCGCATCGGCTCGCCACAAGCACCCCGCCCATTTCACTGCGCGTTATGGCCCTTTTGTGTCATCTTCTCGACTCAGGGCCACTGAGTCATACAAAAGTCCCGCGACTCCAGCAACAATCGCGACATCTGCGATGTTGAAGACATACCACGTATACCCAAAGCCATGGAGCAGGAAGAAGTCGGCCACACCGCCCAAAAGCACGCGATCTATGGCGTTTCCGACGGCTCCCCCGATAATCAGCCCCAGACTGACGGCCATTAACCATCCTGTGGCTGACCGCGCCATCCACACCCAAAGTGCCACAGCCACCACCGCAGCAAAGGCCGCCAGCACCAGTTGCCACTCATATTTGGCAATATCGAAGAGGGAATAGCTGATCCCGGTGTTCTTGACGTAGACGATTTCCAGAAACGGCAGGGCGGAAAATCGGTCGCCCTCATGCATCCCGAGCCCCAGGATCATCCACCACTTATGGAGCTGATCGAGCACAAGGGTGATGGCAGCCGCCCAAAATCCGGCCGACGACCACTTCCCCCAAACAAACGAGTGCTGCCCCACCTGTTCCATCGACCTTTCAATCCCGCCAAATCTCAAAACATCGAATTGTCGTTTGCCGAAGTCTCGGGAATGATCTGCAAAACATCCCAGTGCTCGACGATCTTGCCTTCGTCGTCGAACCGGAAGATATCGATCCCCGCGTAGTCATGATCACCCGGCCAGGTCTGGTGGCAATGCAAAATGACGTGCTCCCCCTCCGCAAAGACCCGTTTGAACGTCACCTGCTTGCCCGGGTAGGCCTCGGCCATCTTCGTGAAATAGGCAATAAACGCGTCCTTGCCATCGCCAACATGCGGATTGTGCTGGATGTAGCACGCACCGCTATAAAGCCGCATGGCCTCGGCTGGCTGACATTGATTGAACATCAAGTCATAAAACGCCATCGCGGTTTGCTTGTTGGCTTCCAGGTCGACACCCATCGGCTCTCCACCTCTGCTCGTCAGGCCCGCCCGTCGATTTCACGCATCGCCGCAGCATCGCGCGCAGAAAGCTCTGGGTAATCGGGATCGCTGCCGACATCGTTGGTGATCCGCCACGACCGTGCGCACTTCTTGCCTTCGGCCCGCTTCGGCACGACACCAACGCCCGCGACATCGTCGAGATTGAACGCACCTTCAGGCGCCTCACCCCATTTCAGATCGACGCCGCTGGTGATGCAGGCTTCGGCCAGGTCGATCCCATCGAGCGCTTCGGAAATCTCTGAATCGTTCACGTAGATCTCAGGCGCAGCCTCAAGGCTCGACCCAATCCGCTTTTCAGCCCGTTCGATTTCAAGCGCCCCGGTCACGACACGGCGAACCTTGCGCACCTTCTCCCAGCGCGCAGCGATTTCCTCGTTGCGCCACAGGCGGCTGATCAGCGGGAACTCATGCAGGTGCACGCTGTCCGTCTCGGACGGATACCGCGACAGCCACGCTTCCTCCGACGTGAATGACAAAATCGGCGCCAGCCAAAGCGCGGTCGCTTTGAAGGTGACATCGATCACCGTCAGCGCGGCTTTGCGCCGTTGGCTCGACGGCGCGTCGCAATAAAGCGCGTCCTTGCGGATATCGAAATAGAAGGCCGAAAGGTCGGTGTTGAGGAAGTGCGTCAGGAGCGCGACGACCTTGCGGTAGTCATATTCCGAATAGGCCGTGCGCACCTCCGGACCGATCTCCGACAACCGGTGCAGGATCAGCTTTTCCAATTCCGGCATGTCGGCGGGGTCAACGCGATCTTCTTCCTTGAAGTGCGTCAGCGCACCCAGCATCCAGCGCAGCGAGTTCCTGAGCTTGCGGTAGCTGTCAGCCGACGCCTTGACGATCGACGGTCCGAAGCGGATATCGTTCGTCGTATCCGCAGCAGCAACCCACAAGCGCAGGATATCCGCACCCGACTGCTTCATCACATCCTGCGGCGACAGCGCGTTCCCCTTCGACTTCGACATCTTCTCATCGCCCTTCTCATCGAGAATGAAGCCATGAGTGAGAACGACGTCGTAAGGCGCATGCGCCCGCGTCCCGCAGCTCTCCAACAGCGAAGAGTGGAACCAGCCGCGGTGCTGGTCGGAGCCTTCCAAATACATCACCCGGTCGTGGCCGCCAGTCATTGAGCGCTGGATGCCCGACAGCCCGGGGAACTCAACCGGGTCTTCCATCGTGAAGGCGTGCGTCGATCCTGAATCGAACCACACGTCGAGCACATCGCGAACCTGCTCCCACTGAGCCGGGTCATCGACAAGGCCATCGAGGAAACGCTCCTTCGCACCGTCTTCGAACCAGACGTCGGCACCCTTTTCGGCAAACGCCGCACGGATGCGCTCGGCAAGTTCAGCCGATTTCGCAAAGCCCGGTCCGGGGATGACTTGATCGGTTTCCGGGTTGCGGAAGACAGTGATCGGCACGCCCCACGCGCGCTGCCGCGACACCACCCAGTCGGGGCGGTTGGCGATCATGCCGGTGATGCGGTTCTCGCCCGATTCCGGCACCCACTCGACGCGCTTGATCTCGTCAAGCGCCAGCTCCCTGAGTGACCGGTTGCCGGATCCCTTGTCACCCAGCCCAACACGACCTTGGGAAGTGTTGGCCAAAATAGGCCCATCCATGCGGATGAACCACTGCGGCGTGTTGCGGAAGATGACCGGTTTCTTCGAGCGCCAAGAGTGCGGGTACTGGTGCTTGAGGCGCGCGCGCGCCACCATCATACCGGCATCCGCCAGCGCCTTGATGACCGCGTCGTTGGCGTCACCCTTGTCGCCGTTTTCCTTCAGGACGCGCTTGCCTTCGAAGCCCGGCGCTTGATCGGTGAACGTGCCGTCGGCGCTGACAGTGAACGGGATCGTCGTGTCGATGCCACGCCTGCGCAGAGCCTGCTGCTTTGCCATCCAGATGATGTAGTCATCTGCGCCATGACCGGGAGCCGTATGAACAAAGCCCGTACCGGTGTCGTCGGTGACGTGATCGCCATCGAGCAGCGGCACGTCGAAGTCGTACCCGCCGCCAACGCCTTTCAGCGGATGCATCAGAGACTTGATCGCGTTGGGGGGCACATCCCCTATTCTTTCATAACCGTCCTCTGCGATTTTGCCGGCTTTCATCACACCAGCAGCCAAAGCATCTGCCAGAACAACCAATTCATTCTTCGCCAGCCAATTACCTTCTGCAGCGCCTGTCACTTCATAAAGGCCGTAAGAAATCTTGTGGCAATAAGAGACTGCCCGGTTACCTGGGATGGTCCAGGGAGTGGTTGTCCAGATCACAACCTTCGACCTGCGGAGCTTCTCAACGAATTCATCGGAAAACTTCGGAAGCTTCGCGTAGCTTTCCTCGAAGTCATCAGTGAGCGCGACTACCGGAAACTTCACCCAGATCTGATCCGACGTGTGCTCGTAGTATTCGACTTCCGCTTCCGCCAGCGCCGTCTTTTCGACCACCGACCACATGACCGGCTTCGAGCCGCGATAAAGCTGCCCTGACATCGCGAACTTCATTAACTCGTTGGCGATCGTCGCTTCCGCCGGAAACGTCATCGTAAGGTACGGCTTGTCCCAATCGCCGACGATGCCGAGCCGCTTGAATTCCTCGCGCTGAACATCAACCCACTTCTCCGCGAACTCCCGGCACTCGGCGCGGAATTCGTTGATCGGGATCTCATCCTTGTTCTGACCCTTGGCGCGATACTGTTCCTCGATCTTCCATTCGATCGGCAGACCGTGGCAGTCCCAGCCGGGCACATAGTTGGAATCGTGCCCAAGCATCTGCTGGGATTTCACCACCAGATCCTTCAAGACCTTGTTCAAGGAATGCCCAATGTGGATGTGGCCGTTTGCATAGGGAGGGCCATCGTGCAGCACGAACTTGTGCTTGCCCGCCGAGCTCTCGCGCAGCTTTTTATACAGATCGATTTTCGCCCAGCGCTCCAGCAGCTTCGGCTCAAGGTTCGGCAACCCTGCGCGCATGGGAAAATCGGTCTGAGGGAGGTAAAGCGTCTCCCCCCAGTTACGGCCCGTGTCCTGAGACTGGTCTTTTTCCGCCATCGGTCTATCAGCCAGATTTAGATAGTTGAATCATGATCGGAAGGCGTTCTAGCACGCCTTGACCTGAACGCCAGCAAGTGCGTCGAATTCGCCCTCCGGCAAATGTCGGCTTTCCCGCGAAATCCGCACGCAATCAGGCCCTAGGGCACCTCGGAATCGCGCTTGGCATCCTTGTTTTCAGAAGTCTTCGTCTCAACGGGAGCGACCGCATCCTCGGGCACCGGAGCGGCAAAGAACGCCGTTGCGAAGCTCCCGATCCGCTGTTCGGTGGCGTCATGGGCATGCTTCACCGCCCGCATCCACAACGGCGAGAACAGCAACGAAAGTACGACGACCGACATCGCCAGCTTGTAGCCGACCGGGTCGAGAACCCCGCTGGCAAGCCCGATCGCCGCCAACAGGAACGAGAATTCGCCGATCTGCCCCATAATCAGCCCGGCCTGATAAGCCGTCGTCCAGGGCAACCCGACAAAATACAAAATCGCGATATTCGCCAGGGACTTGAGAACCAGCGCGGCGAGCACGAACACGGCAACGAGCCCCAGGTTCTCGATGATGAACGTGACATCCAACAGCAACCCGATGGCCACGAAGAACAGCACCATCAATACGCCCTGGATCGGTTCCATGGCGTGGATCGCTTCCGTCCGCAAAGTCGTCTTGCCGACGATGAGACCGGCCAAAAACGCCCCGTAGGCCGGCGACATCCCCGCGATGCCGGTCAAAACCGCCGACGTCGAGCAGATCAAGAGCGCCACCAGCGTAACCATCTCGACCCGCCCCAGAATGCGGTCCTGCCAGGGAAAATGCAGCTTCCCCTTGGGCCCGACGAAAGCGATGAACAAGACCAGCACTGCGATCGCCAGAACGACCGTCACAATCGTCGAGGCTTCAATCGCGCCGCCGGCCTGGAAACTGTTGGCGACGATCAGCATCGGGACCACGGCGATGTCTTGCGCAATCATTACCGCCACGACGATCCGACCCAGGTCGCTGCGCAACTCACCGATATCGTCGAGAACCTTCAGCGCCACCGCCGTCGACGACATGGTCATGACGAACGCCAGAAGCAGGATCTGCTCAAACCGCCATTGCAGCATCAAGCCAAACAGCATCATCGCGCAGAACGCGATCACCAGCTGCCCGATGACCGTGAGGACCGCCGGCCTCAAATCCGCGATGAACGCCTTGAGGCTGATTTCCATCCCGATGACGAAAAGCAAAAACAGCACGCCGAATTCCGCAACCAGCGGCACCGCGTCAACTCGCGGCATGAATCCGATGCCGGCCGGCCCAAGAATAAGACCGGCGAGAATGTAACCGACCAATGGCGGCTGCTTCAGCCACGCCATGAAGAGCCCTGCCATCACTGCGGACAAAGTCACGATGGCGATCAACAACAAAAACGGCAGTTGCTCTTCCATGAGGCTTTATGGGCTCCTGCGTCGGAAATCGGAGGATGGCAATTCAAAGATGTGGAACTCAGTACGAAACGCAAAGTCGTGGCCGCGCGCGCAAAACTCAAAAACGCACGGCGAGCATCACCGTTGCAACAAGCCTCGCCGATGCAGGTTGCATCAAACATCACCGATGCAAAGTGTGTCGACTGTGCCATGACAACGCGCTTGCGCCCCAAGACTAACAGGTCGCAGGCGATTTCGCGATGCCACAATCTATCAATTCAGAATGACAGAAATGAGCAAGCCAATCCGGTCAACAGGTGCACGATAAGCCCGCAAAGCGCTCAAACCGGCGGCAATGCCCCGTTCGCCTCGATAACCTGGCGCGCCGCATCGCAGTCACGCGCAATCTGCGCTTTGAGCGCGTCCAGCCCATCGAACCGCTTGTCTGATCTGAGGAATGCGAGAAACTCCAGCCCGATAGTCTGGCCGTAGAGGTCGCCGTCAAAATCCATGATGAAAACTTCCAACCGCGGCGGGCCGTCATCAACACTGGGTCTGCTGCCGTAATAAGCCGCCCCCGAATAGGTCTGCCCATCGACAAGGACCCGAACGGCATAAATGCCGTGCTTTAGCGACGTGCCTTCGGGAAGTTCGATATTGGCGGTCGGGAACCCAAGCCCCGAACCAATCTTATTGCCACCGATCACGGTTCCGCCAACCCGCCACCAGTGCCCGAGCAGCCGCGCCGCGCCCAGGACATCACCCTGCGCCAGGTGCAGCCGGATCGCCGTCGACGAAAAGACCTGCCCCTCTTCGGCTTGCTGGCTGACGACGGTCACGCCAAAGCCGTTGGCCTCTCCCGCCGCCCGCATCGTGTCGGGAGATCCTTTACGGCCGCGCCCGAAGAAGAAGTCGTAACCGATCACGACATGCGAAACGCCAAGCCGCTCCAGAAGAATTTTTTCCACAAAGTCTTCGGCAGGCAGGCTGACGAGCTTCTCGTCGAAGTCCAGGACGATGACAACGTCGAGCCCCATATCTTCGAGAACGCGCAGCTTTTCAGGAAGCGGCGTCAGTCTGAAATGCGGCTCTTCGGGATGGAAAAACTCGCGCGGGTGCGGCTCGAATACGATGGCGCCCGCCGGTCGACCGCTCTCTCGCGCAATCGAAACCGCCTTCGACAACAATTCCTTGTGGCCGCGATGCACGCCATCGAAGTTGCCAATCGCAACAACGGCACCGCGGGCGTTTTCACTCACGTCGTCATCTTTGCGAATTACGATCATGGATCTCGGGCTGCGCTGCGGAGGATTGCTGCAACGCACTTAGCCGTTCCGCCCTGCGCCGCGCAAGCCCTTCACCGCTTTCGCCGCGCATTGGGCAGAAAAATGCAGCCCGGTTTACTCGTCCGGGCGAGTCGGCACCATCATGATCGCCTCGCCATCCAGCACGACCTTGCCGTTGACCGTACAGAAGCAATCAAACCGCGCCCTGTTCTTGGCCGGCATCAGATCGACGACGACGACCTTGGCCACCACCTCATCACCGACCTTCACCGGCTTCTTGAAGTTCAAAGACTGCGAAACGTAGATCGCCCCCGGCCCCGGCATCTTCATCCCGAACACCGTCGAGATATAACTGGCCGTCAGCAGGCCATGCGCGATCACCTGCTTGAAAATGGTCGTCGCGGCATATTCGGGGTTCAAATGCACAGGATTGCGGTCACCCGACACGCTGGCGAAGGTCTCGATGTCCTCCATCGTGACCTTGGTCGTGACTGACGCCTCCATGCCGAGTTGTAGATCCTCGAAGTAGTAGGTTTTCCCCGTTTCCACCGTCAAAGCTTCGAACTCCCGGGCGCAGTTTCTGTCGTTGATATAATTTTCTTGCAGCGCACTAAGTCGCGAACCCTAATAGATAGAGGCGGGCTGCGACAACTGAGGCTATAGTCCCAAAGCAGAATTCCGCATTGCGCAACCTTGCATTTTGACCCAGGTCGCGCTTATGTTGCATTTCTCCCTGAATATTTGATTTTGAATCTAGGGTTTGCCGGGGCCGGACTATATCCCCCGCCAGACCGGGAAAGAAACCGCATGAGCGACCGTAAACCACTAATGCCCAAAGCGACTGCCGTTTGGCTGGTCGACAACACCGCCCTGACGTTTGATCAGATTGCGGAGTTGTGCGGCCTCCACACGCTTGAGGTCAAAGGCATTGCCGACGGTGATGTCGCGCAGGGTATCAAGGGCATGGACCCTGTCACATCGGGCCAGCTGACGCGCGAAGAGATCGAACGCGGCGAAGCTGATGCCTCCTACACCTTGCGCATGGCCGAACAGAAAGTCGTTTTGCCACAAACCACCCGCAAGAAGCGCCCGCGCTATACACCTGTTTCGCGACGCCACGACCGGCCGAACGCCGTTTTGTGGCTCCTGCGCCAGCACCCCGAGCTGAAAGACAGCCAGATTATCCGTCTGGTCGGCACCACCAAGCCGACGATCGCGCAGATTCGCGACCGCACCCATTGGAACTCGCCGAACCTGGTCCCTCAGGACCCTGTGACGCTTGGCCTGTGCAAGCAGCTCGACCTCGATGCCGAGGTGCAAAAGGCCGCCAAACGCGTTGCCGCTGAAAATCCAGGCGGCATCCAGCCGGCTCCACAACACGAAGGCGCCCTGCTGTCGGCAACCGAAACCGTCCCAGGTCTCGGTCCGCAGCCGGATCTCACACCGCCAAGCCGCATTCAATCGGATGCCGCCGAGGAAGCCGAAGTCTTCGCCCGCCTGCAGCAGCTCTCCAGTGGTGAGGCTCCGGAAGAAGACGACCAGCCCGACGTCGTTTTCCCGGAAAGCTCTGATCACGACGGCGACGCTGAGAGCGAAGGCGACACCGAAGCCAACGCTGACGGCGATGGCACGGCTGACAGCGAGGAAAGCGACAGCGACAAAAGCTGAGACGCACAATTAAGACAGACGCCAACAAAAAACCCCTTGCTCGATCAGCAAGGGGTTTTTTCATTTCCTTAAACCGATCAGATCAGCCGGTTAAGGCCAGAAGCATCACGACGTCATTCCGCGACCGGACAGGACATCCTTGATCTCTTCAAGGATCGCCGGATCGTCGATCGTCGCCGGAGTCGTCCAGCTCTCTCCATCTGCGATCTTGCGCATCGTACCGCGCAGGATCTTGCCCGATCGCGTCTTCGGCAAGCGATTGACGACCATGACGTTCTTGAAAGCTGCGACCGGACCGATTTCAGCGCGCACCAGTTTGACGACCTCCGCCTCGATTTCCTTGGCGTCTTTCGTCACCCCGGCGTTGAGAACCAGGAACCCGGCGGGCACCTGCCCCTTGAGCTGATCGGCGACACCGATCACCGCGCATTCGGCGACATCCGGATGCGTAGCAACGACTTCTTCCATCTGGCCCGTGGACAGACGGTGCCCGGCGACGTTGATGACATCGTCGGTGCGCGCCATCACATAGACGTAACCGTCTTCATCGATAAAGCCCGCATCCGACGTCGAATAATAGCCGGAGAAGTGGGCCAGATAGCTGTCACGGAACCGCGCGTCGTTCCCCCACAGCGTCGGCAGACAGCCCGGCGGCAACGGCAACTTGACGGCAATCGTTCCGCTTTCGCCCGGACCAACCGGCTTTCCGGCTTCATCCAGGATATGCAGGTCGTAACCCGGCATCGCCACCGTCGGCGAGCCGTATTTGACCGGCAGCATTCCAAGCCCGACAGGGTTCCCGGCAATCGCCCAACCCGTCTCGGTCTGCCACCAGTGATCGATCACCGGCACTTTCAGCTTGGCTTCCGCCCATTGGATCGTATCGGGATCGGCGCGTTCGCCCGCCAGGAACAGCGTGCGCAGGCTCGACATGTCATATTTGCCAATGAACGAGCCTTCCGGGTCTTCCTTCTTGATCGCACGGAACGCGGTCGGCGCGGTAAACAGCGCTGCAACCTTGTGCTGCGAAATCACACGCCAGAAAGCCCCTGGGTCCGGCGTTCCAACCGGCTTTCCTTCGTAGACGAGCGTTGTCGCACCATGCAGCAGCGGCGCGTAGCAGATGTAGGAATGGCCAACCACCCAGCCGACATCGGATGCCGCCCAGAACACTTCACCGGGCTTGATCCCATAAAGGTTGGTCATGGTCCACTTCAGCGCAACCATATGCCCGCCGTTGTCGCGTACGACGCCCTTGGGCTGGCCGGTCGTCCCGGAAGTGTAGAGAATATAAAGCGGGTCGGTCGCCTTCACCGCAACCGGGCCGGCCTTCCGGTCCTTGCCCTTGTTATGCGCAACCGCTTCAGCCCAGTCATAGTCACGACCGGAAATCAGGCTCGCCGGTGCCTGAGGGCGCTGCAGAACCAAGCAGGACGTCGGCTTGTTTTGGGAGAGCTCGATCGCCTTATCGAGCAACGGTTTGTATTCGATGACGCGGCTGCCTTCGATCCCGCAGGAGGCCGAAAGGATTGCAACCGGCTTCGCATCGTCGATGCGGGTGGCAAGCTCGTTGGCCGCAAATCCGCCAAACACCACCGAGTGGATCGCACCGATGCGCGCACACGCCATCATCGCCATCACCGCTTCCGGGATCATCGGCATGTAGACGATGACGCGGTCGCCGGTCTTGACGCCCAAATCAACCAGAACCGCCGCCAGCGTCGCGACTTCATCGGTCAGCTCGCTATACGAGTAGGTCCGCACGGTATCGGTAACCGGGCTGTCGTAGATCAGCGCCGCCTGATCGCCGCGGCCGGCTTCGACGTGTCGGTCGAGACAGTTGTAGGCCGTATTGCATTCCGCACCGGCAAACCAGCGCCCGTACTGGCCGGTATAGGGGTCAATCACCTTGTCCCACAATTTGTACCAGGAGATATCTGCAGCAGCTTCTGCCCAGAACCCTTCCGGGTCTTTTTGCCAGGCCCCATACACTTCGTGATACTTGCTGGACATTTGAGCGTCTCCCAAAAAGTAGTTTTATATTGGCCGGTCCGGAAAACGACTAAGGCCCTGTTTTTAAAGACCCTACGCCGAGTGACATCGCACCCGAACTCCGTCGCTGAAGAACGTCTACCTTAAGGGTCGTATGCGCAATAGCTCATCGCATTCCCAATTGGGCTAATGTTTCAAACCAAGGTCTAAGCTGCGATTGACTGTCATCAGTCAGGGGCAAACCTTTGGTCGTTGAATAACGCTTGCCAGTCTTCCAGCGACGCAACCCAATGAGCCGAGCGACCGCAAGCAACCGCTTCGACACTTCCCGGAAGTCAGTTTGCGCGCGCCTAAAGACCTGACTTTCGACCTAAATTCCGAGCCCGAACCAAGGAAGGTTTGATTTTGCATCGCAACAGGTTTTCAATTGAAGCAACCCGGAGAGCGGGCTAGCCTCGATCTCCAGCTTTCAAAAATATGAATTCGGCCAAGAAGAAACATGACCGCAAATCCCTACGAACAAAATCTCGACCGGAATCCGGCCAACCACCAGCCGCTGACGCCGCTCACCTTCCTTGAGCGCGCGGCCAAGGTCTATCCCGACAAAACGGCCATAATTCACGGCAAGGCGCGCTACACCTACGGCGAATTCTACACACGCTCGCGGAAACTGGCTTCGGCGCTTGCCGCCAAATATATCGGCAAGGGCGACACCGTGTCGGTCATGCTTTCCAACACGCCTGCGATGCTCGAAGCGCACTACGGCGTGCCCATGACGGGCGCCGTCCTGCACTCGATCAACACCCGCCTTGACGCCCCGATCATCGCCTTCCAGCTCGACCACGCCGACACCAAGATCCTGATCGTCGATCGCGAATTTTCGCCCGTCATCAAGGAGGCCCTCGCCCAGGCCAAGGTCAAGCCGCTGATCATCGACTACCAGGACCCGGAATTTCCCCAAGACGGCGAACAGCTTTCCTATACCGAATACGAAGACTTCATCGCCGGCGGCGACCCTGAATTCGCCTGGAAGATGCCCGACGACGAATGGGATGCGATCTCGCTAAACTACACCTCCGGCACCACCGGCAACCCAAAAGGCGTCGTCTACCATCACCGCGGCGCCGGGCTGATGTGCTACGCCAACACCATCGCCACCAGCATGACCAAAGACGCCGTCTACCTGTGGACGCTGCCGATGTTCCATTGCAACGGCTGGTGCTTCCCCTGGTCGCTATCGATGGTGGCCGGCACCCACGTCTGCCTGCGTTGGGTTCGCGCGCCAGCCATGTACGAGGCGATTGCTGAGCACAAAGTCTCGCACCTCTCCGGCGCCCCGATCGTCATGTCGGTCCTGCTCAATGCCAAGCCGGAAGAGCGCCAGGACTTCACCCACACAGTCGCCTTCAACCACGCCGCCGCCCCGCCGCCGCAAGCCGTCCTGACGGCCATGGCGGACGCGGGCTTCCAGCTGACCCACCTCTACGGCCTCACCGAAACCTACGGTCCGGCCGTCATCAACGAGTGGAACGAAAGCTGGAACGAACTGCCACCCGATGAACTGGCCGGCAAACGCATTCGCCAGGGTGTCCGTTACACGGCCCTCGAAGACCTTACCGTCATGGACCCCGAAACCATGACCACCGTCCCCGCCGATGGCGAGACACTCGGTGAAGTCATGTTCCGCGGCAACATCGTCATGAAGGGTTACCTGAAGAACCCCAAAGCGACCGACGAAGCATTCGCTGGCGGCTGGTTCCATTCCGGAGACCTCGGCGTCCTGCACCCGGACGGCTACATCCAGCTCAAGGACCGCTCCAAAGACATCATCATTTCTGGCGGCGAAAACATCTCCTCCATCGAGGTCGAAGACGTCCTCTATAAGCACCCGGCGATCGCCTACTGCGCCGTCGTTGCCAAGCCGGATGAAAAATGGGGCGAAACCCCGTGTGCGGTTGTCGAACTGAAGCCCGGCCAATCGCTCACCGAAGATGAACTCGTCGCCTTCTGTCGCGAACACCTGGCCCACTTCAAGTGCCCGCGCGCCGTCATCTTTGCCGAAGTCCCCAAGACGTCGACCGGCAAGATCCAGAAATTCAAGCTGCGCGAGATGGCTAAAGACTAGACCCATCATCCCGCACTTCCAGACGACGCCGAACACGCCTCAACGAACTGGGGCGTGTTTTTCGTTGGCACCGCGCGCATTGGCGCAAGATTAAGAATTCTTGCCATCTGACACGCAGCAGAACCGGCGAAAGACTTTTGCACGGCCAACCTGCAACCATTTCAGGCAATCCAAGTTAGCATATCGCCCGAATGCAGCCCTACGAGGCGCATTTCGGACGTTTCGGTTGGGTCCGCAATCCAGCCCAGCTGCATGCAGCATCACCGTACCGTTGAGCATCGAATGCATGACGAATGTACACCATACAGATCGTCACCTCTGGCCGAATCGTGAAGTCGTGCTAGGTTCCCCCGAAGCAGTCATGATCAAGGCTGTTTTGCTTAATGATTAGAAGAGGTTCTCGACTGTTGCAGCGCGCACCGGCAGTTCCCCGCCAACGCCGCAAAACGCTTGTCAGGCAACTCATCCTGGCTGGCTGCGTCGGCATCCTATTGGCGTTCGCAGCTCCCCTGAGTGTCAGCGCAACGACAAACGATAAAGCCGAGCCAAGCCTGAAAGAGAAAAAGGAAGCCGTCCTCGCCACCGATCCGGAGATCCTGCGCACACTCGGCGGACATTTGATCGTTGGCTATTACGCCAGCTGGCAACTGACCCCGCTGCTTGAACGTGCAGCCATCGGCGGGATCTTCGTCACCCGCCGCAATTCCCGCCGCCGGTCGAAACGCAGCCTCGCAGCCGAACTGACCAAATTTCGCGAGCTGGCCGCGGCCAAATCCACTCGTCCGCTATGGATCGCGACCGATCAGGAAGGCGGGCTCGTCGCCCATATGACGCCCCCGCTACGGCGCCAGCCGTCACTGGCGCACGCCATCAAGCGCGCCAAGACCGATGAGGAACGCGATGAAATCGTGCAAGAGTTCGCAGACAAGCAGGCGCTCGGCCTGAACGAACTCGGTATCAACCTCAATTTCGCACCGGTCGTCGACCTGAAGCCGAAAAAGAAGCTGCGCCGCGACCGCCGCACACATCTCATCCGCCGTGCGATCTCGCGCGAACCCGGCGTCGTCACCGAAGTCGCCGAAGAATATTGCCAGGCCCTCAAGACTTGGCGTGTGCTCTGCACACTCAAGCATTTCCCTGGCCTCGAAGGCATCAAGGCCGATACGCACATCAAAAGCGCAAGCCTCAGTAAATCGCGCGAAGCTCTCGAAACAGCCGATTGGATCCCCTTCAAGGAGCTGACGACCAAGACTTCGGCCGCCATGATGATCGGCCATGCCCGTCTCGACATCATCGATCCCAAAACGCCCGCGTCGATCTCCAAGCCTGTGATTTCCGGTCTCTTGCGCAAAGAGTGGGGCTACGACGGCCTCGTCATCACCGACGACCTCGATATGGGCGCCATCGCCAGCGAACCCGGTGGGTTTGGACGAGCCGCGGTCAACGCCATGAACGCCGGTGCGGACATCGTCCTCCTCACCCAGGACGGAGACGGCGTCTATGAAATTCTCTATGCGCTGATCAAGGCCTACCAAACCGGCGACTTGTCCAAGGAGCTGCTGGCCCAAAGCCGCAAGCGTTTGGACAAATATGCCGCCCGCTATGCGCCGGTGGCGATGGAATGGCCAGATGACCTGCCAATCCCAACGCCCGCGCCAAACCGCCATGCCAGCGTTGAATGACACCCAATTGCATTTTCACTGACTAAACTCGCAACGCCCCGACGAAGTTAAATCCGAAAATTAATTGCGGAACATAACAGAAAGATATTCAACGAATAAATCCAAACAGAAATGCCTCGCCTGTCCGAAGCCAAGGCGAACCAAAATTCAGACTGATTGCATTTGAAAGTACGACCACGAAGAAAATGAAATTGCTTGGTCGCGAAGTCTCGAACTTATATCAAAATAGAAATGCTGAACTAGAGGCGGCGAACCATTGCCGCCTCGACGCTCTTTAAAATATCAATTCGCCGATTGGCTCAATGGCGAGTGGCGCTACGAATGCGCTCAATTTCCTCTTTAAGTTTGAGTTTTTCCTGTTTCATACGTCGGAGTATCGCATCATCCGAGCCGGGCCTTGCAGCTTCGCTTATAATTTCCTCGTCAAGAAGTCGGTGTTTCTCGGTGAGTTCCTCAAGATGACCTTCGAGCGACATCCGTTCTCCTCCGTTCACTGTTTCTAGACAGTCATAAGGTGACAGATGATTATTACCTTGTCTACAAGGCGCGACGTCACATTTTATCGATTTGTCACAAACCAGATCACACCACTTTTAGAACCAATTTAACTATCTAAATTGCTGGACAAACTAACCCGCTGAGACCCGCGCTGCACCGCTCAACCGGCACTTGCGAAAAACGTCGAACAAGTCGATAGTTACGCCCGCTGCAATATGGGAACGCACGATAGACCTATGGACCAAGAACAGGAGCAAAAGCTTCGCGATGAGCTTGTATCGCTGCAACAAAAGCACCGAGCTCTTGACGAAGAAATTGCCGAATTGGAAGCCGTCGGCGCCCATAACCAGCTTCTGATCAAGCGCTTCAAAAAGGAAAAGCTGGCAATCAAGGATCGCATCCACGCGATCGAAGACCAGCTGACTCCTGACATCATTGCTTGATCCTCCCCCTTCCAAAGCGCGCGACGCCGTCCGCGAAGGCCAAATCAAACAATATCCCCAAAATTCCAGCACACGCTTCCCCTGCCTTGGCACGGGCTAGAGCGGCTCGAATGGTGGACCTTCCCTGCACAAACAAGCTTTGAAGTCTAACGCACGCGCACCCACATTATTGTATGCAATCGCCGCCTTGCTGCAGCGCAAAATAGTTCATCCTTGCAACGGCACCCCTACTCGTATAGAAGGCCCGCTTTCCCATTTCTCGCAGCGTTGTGTCCTGCTTTACCGAAAGCAGCGCTATCGAGCCTTTCGACAGGAGCAACGGTGCTAGTCTCTTTTAAGCCTACGATCGAAACGCCCGCGTATTTGCCCCGACCGCGATAGAATTGGAAATTTGATGAGCGACCGCCAAAGCGCAGAACCAACCGGTCCGGTAAAAGTCGGCTTGATCATGGGAAGCCAATCCGACTGGCCGACGATGAAGCGCGCAGCCGCCATATTGGCCGAACTCGGCGTCGCTTTCGAAAAACGCATTGTTTCAGCACATCGCACGCCTGATCGCTTGGCCACCTACGCAAAGACCGCAGCCGAGCGCGGACTGCAGGTCATCATCGCGGGAGCCGGTGGCGCCGCCCATCTGCCAGGCATGACCGCCGCCATGACCGAATTGCCTGTCCTGGGGGTCCCGATCAAATCGAAATCGATGAACGGCCTCGACAGTCTCTATTCTATCGTGCAAATGCCATGCGGTATCCCTGTCGGCACCCTGGCCATCGGTGAAGCCGGCGCCAGTAACGCAGCCCTGCTGGCCTGCCAGATCCTGGCATTGAATGACGAAGCCTTGCAGCAGCGCATCAAAGACTGGCGCCAGCGCCAAACCGATGCGGTGGCCGACGAACCAACCGACGACAGCTCATCCTGAAACGCATGAACGCGCTCCCTCCCGGCTCAGTGATTGGAATTCTAGGCGGCGGTCAGCTCGGCCGAATGCTTGCCATGGCAGCTGCCCGCCTCGGCCTGCAGGTCAGCATTTATTCTGATCATTCCGGCCCGGCCTTCGACGTCGCAAGCTCTCATGTCGTGGGCGCCTTCGACGATCTTGAAAAAATCTCAGCTTGGGCGGCAACCGTCGACGTCGTCACCTACGAATTCGAAAACGTGCCGCTGGCCGCTGCAACGGCTGCTGCTTCCCTCAAGCCGCTGCGGCCGGGCCCTCGCGCCTTGGAAGTCGCGCAGGACCGGCTGGTCGAAAAGTCTTTCATCCGCGATCTCGGCATTCCCGTCGCACCGTTTGCCGCCATCGACAGCGCCGCGGATATTCCCGCCGCACTGGAGAAACTCGGCTCTCCGGCGATCCTCAAGACCCGCCGCCTTGGATATGACGGCAAAGGCCAAGCCCGCTTGAGCCAGCGCGATGAAGCCGAACGCGCCTTCAAGGAAATCGGCGAAGCGCCCGCCATCCTCGAAGGTCATGTGTCATTCGACGGCGAAGTCTCCGTCCTCCTGGTTCGCGGGCTCGACAAGACGTGGGCCTATTACGATATCCCGGACAATCACCATAAGAACGGCATCCTTTCGACGTCGAGCGTTCCCGGCCCTCTGAGCAAAGAGCTTTCCGACAATGCCGCCGCAATGGCGCTGAAGATCGCCGAAGCGCTCGATTACGTCGGCGTCCTGGCCGTTGAGATGTTCTGGTCGAAATCCGACGAGACCGCACCGCTCGTCGTCAACGAAATCGCCCCTCGCGTCCATAACTCGGGCCACTGGACCATGGACGCCTGTCCGATCGGCCAATTCGAGAACCATATCCGCGCCGTCGCCGGCTGGCCGATTGGCACGACCGCACGCCACTCCGACGCCGAAATGACCAACCTGATCGGCTCCGATGCCGATCATTGGCACGAGCTCGCCGCCGAAAACGGTGTTATAGTGCATCTTTATGGGAAGAATGAAGCCCGTCCGGGCCGCAAGATGGGCCACGCCAACCGGCTGAAGCCCTTGTCCCATGGTATGTCACACAATGAGAAGGACTGATCATCACCCCGGTGGACAATTCACGCTGAACCGTGGTATTGAGCCGGCAATCCGTACAAGTTCACCGCTGTGCGACGGGCCGATCCGCCCGGCCAGCGAGACGTCATTTCATCTTGAATAGACCCATCGGCCGCCAGGTCGAATTCGGGTTTCGCAGAAAGGATAGGGATACGCGTGCAGGTTCTCGTTCGCGATAATAACGTCGATCAGGCTCTCAAGGCGCTCAAGAAAAAGATGCAGCGCGAGGGCATTTTCCGTGAGATGAAGCTCCGGAACTATTACGAAAAGCCTTCCGAAAAGCGCGCCCGCGAGAAAGCTGAAGCGATCCGCCGCGCCCGCAAGCTGGCCCGCAAGCGCATGCAGCGCGAAGGTCTGCTTCCGGTTAAAGCCAAGGCTCGCGCGCGCTAAATTCAAGCGCCGCGCCATAGCGACACAATCTAAAGGCCCGCTGCACATCACGTGCGCGGGCCTTAGGTATTTGGGCTCAGGGCGCTTGGGCGTTGGGGTTGACGGTAGGCAATAACCAGAGCGCACACATCAACCCGCCTCGGCAAGCCCCGCCCCTGGCGAACGCTGTCGTTCGATCCATTGATTGATCGCTTCGAACGAACCGTAATTGCCGTGATCGGTATGACCCGCTTCGGCGAACGTCTCGATTTCTGACGGGCCCCGCGCCCCGGCCGCAACCTTGCGACCCATCTCTACTGGGACGATTTGATCTTGCTCGCCGTGTATGACGATGAGCGGCGCTTCAACCTTATCCAGATGCCGCATCGTCTCATAGCGGTCCTGCATCAAGAGCCGGGCCGGCAAGTACGGGTAGTGCATCGCCGCGACGTCGACAATCGAGGTGTAAGGCGCATCGAGAATAACCCCGGCGACCGGGCGCAAACCGGCAACCTGCACGGCAATCCCAGTTCCAATCGACTCGCCGTAAACGAACAGATCGTTCGGCGAGACACCCCAGTCCCTGAGCGTGTCGTAGCATAAGAGCGCGTCTTTGATATTGTCAGCTTCTGTCGGCCTTCCCGTCGAGCCCGAATAGCCCCGATAGCTCATGATCAGAACGCCGCGCCCCAGCGCCCGGTAATTGGAAATGCGTTCGGCGCGGTCGGCCAGAGTTCCTGCATTGCCATGGAAATACAAAAGCGTCGGCTGTCCTTCACTGGCCGGCGAATACCAAGTCACCAGCCGCGCGCCATCCGGCGTCTCGATGATGCGCTCGGAAAACCCGCTTAGTCCGGCATCGGCTGGCGTTCCGTAAGTCGGATCGGCCGCGTAAAGCAGCGCCCGCTCCAGCTTCGGCGCACCATAGGTGACCAGCAAAAAGCCAAACCCTGCGATGATGAGTATTGGGAGGAGATAACCCAAACCTGCGTCCTCGAACTCAATTCCAACGGTAAAAAAATAGGCCAGACGGCGCTGACGTCAAACCGCAAATCATGAGCGGCAACAAGGTCCAATCAGCTTATGTTCCAGGATATGTTTGCCCGCGTCGCAATCGGCCGATGACACCAGAAGCACGTTTAACAGCCTCCGCAACTCGCTTCGGCCAACCCGTCAATGCTGCTGCGCCGTCTCAACTGCCCCATCGAAACAGGCTAGCATCTGCTTGAGCCGCAAGGGTCCCGGCAGGTGGCCGAAAGCCGATCCACCGCTTTTTGCCAGCCATGGCTCAAAGTTCACAACGTCCTGACGACGCAGGATTGCTCGCTCGCGGCCCTGTTTGATCGCCCAGCAGTCGGCATCATTTTCGCTCGACCCAGTCGGGTTGTACCAGTGCCCCAAAACGTGATGCGCACATTCATGCAGATAGAAGAACACTTGCAGTGTCTTCGGCAGCGGCCGCATCAATTCTGGATCAAGGAGAATATAGGGGACGGTATTGACCACCCACGCGCGGCCGACGTCGCCAAGTTGAGAGACCTGCAATGAAACCACCGACCGCCCACGGAAATCGGTGCAAGCCATCGGTAGACCGGCGACTTTGAAGGCGGATTCCGCCGCTTTGGCTCGCGGATACGATCCGAATATCGCACTCAGCGAGACCACGAATGCCAGAACATACCGGATCACAGGATGCCCCTTTCCTCGATGGAGGTGCCGAAGGATTCGTGAAAATGGTACACAATTAACGACTTACGGGAAGAAGTAGTTTCCCGACTCACGAGATCGTCATTGCGTATATTATATCCAACTCTACGTCCGGCCAGCCGACTGCGTCGATATGCCTAAATTATGCACACCTTTTAGAAATGCCCAAATTTGAGGATAAATCCCGTCTCGGACGAGGGTATTGTGGTCACTTCCCTTCATAATCACGAGCTTTTTGGGTTGCGGAGCTAACTGAAACAGCTTTTTCGCGTCGTCCAGTGGAATGGCCGTATCGTGGTCTCCGTGCACGATGAGCAGCGGCATCTTGATATCGGCGATGAAGTTTTCGGTCCGGAACTGGTCCCACAACAGGTAGGACACCGGGAAATAGGGGTGCCGCTCGGCCGCGACATCAACCAGCGCCGCATAGGGTGCTTCAAGAACGAGCGCCTTGGCCTCGACTTCGGTGGCAAGCTTGGCCGCCACGCCAGTCCCCAGCGACAAGCCATGCAAGACGATCCTCGACGGCTCATGCTTCTCGCTCAGCCAGTGATAGGCCGCCCGCGCATCTTCATAGAGCCCCGGTTCGCTTGGCAGGCCCGTCGAGCCAGGAAATCCGCGATAGGAAAAGGCCAACACCCCATCGCCGTGTTCGATGATCCGCTTCCAGCGCCACTTCTTGCGTTCCAAGGCGCCTCCCTTGCCATGGAAGAACAAGAACACGATGCCATTCTTATCGCGCGGCGGCAGATACCATCCCGCGAGCTTTTCGCCGTCGCTGGTCGGGATCATCACCCGGGTCGATCCGCGAATTGCGATCGAGCCAGGCTCATTCAGAGCTGACGAATATTGCCGGTCGAAAACGAAGTCACGCTGCTTGGCATAGATGACACCGAGACCAATCGCATAAACAATCCCGAGACCAATGAGCCCCAGCCTGACAACTCGCAGAACCATCCACCTCAACCCAAACCAATGCACGCAACAAAAAACCGATGGGCGCAGCATAGCCCCCATCGGCTTCGCTCAAGAGTGAGACATTCGCAGTAAATTGTGACGTCAGATCAGCACGGATGCAAACTGCAAATAAACAGCACACCGAAAAGCCGGCCAGAACATCGAGTCCTGGCAGTATGCCCTCAGCTCCTATTCCTGCACTGCCTTCGCAATCGCCTCGGTCATCTTCTTCGCATCGCCAGCCAGAAACGACCAAACAAACGCGTACATGCCATCCCGCGACAGCGAATTGTGACGACCACCCCTCATCACAACGAGCTTCTTGGGCTCATGAGCCAGCTCGAAGAGTCTGCGGGCGTGATCCAGGGGAATCACCCTGTCTTGATCGCCATGAACAATCAGGAGAGGCATATCGATTTTCGCAATTATGTCCCGAGTTGGAAATTGATCCCACATCAAAAACGAAACTGGAAAATAGGGATGACGGTCTCCAGCAACGTCGACAAGCGCTGTATATGGCGCTTCCAGAATGAGTGCGCGCGCATCGACTTCGGCCGCCAGCTTCGCTGCGACACCGGTTCCCAGAGACAGCCCGTGCAACACGATATCTGCTGGCTCGAATTTCTGTCTTAGCCACGCGTATGCAGAGCGCGCATCTTCGTAGAGGCCCTTTTCGCTCGGCGAACCAGTCGAGCCGGGATAACCCCGATACGAAATCGCCAGAACACCAGCACCGTGCCCAGAGATTGCCGCCCAACGCTGCGTTTTTCGTTCTAACCCGCCACCCTTGCCGTGAAAGAACAAAAAAACGGGGCCAGCTTCATCTCGCGGCGGCAAATACCAGCCGGCAAGCTTCTCGCCATCATTCGTTGGAATTGTAACCCGGGTCGATCCGGCAATGGCAAGCACTCCCGGCTCTCTGAGCTTGGACGACATTTCCCGGAAATAGATAAGGTCGCGCTGTATTGCAAAGGTAACGGCGAGAGCAATAACGTATGTCCCTGCGAGACCAAGCACCCCAAGCTTGACGAAGCGTGAAAGCATCAATTTCCAAAACCACATCGCGCATAAAAAAAACCGATGGACGGTACGAACCGTCCATCGGTGCAACATTTGGAAGTGAACTTGGCAGGATTGTGTAGCCAAGGACCTCTGGCCCTTGAGCCGGCTGACTCACCGTCCGGAGTTACCAGTCCAGGCCAGGCTGGGACGGAGCTGATCCGGTCGGTTCGACCACTTAATCCTGCACTGCCTTGGCAATTGACTCGGTCATCTTCTTCGCATCGCCCAGCACCATGATGGTGTTGTCGCGATAGAAGACAGGGTTGTCGATACCGGCATAGCCTGAAGCCAGCGAGCGCTTATTGAAGAGCACCGTTCCGGCTTTCCAGATCTGTAGCACCGGCATGCCGTAGATCGGAGAAGACGGGTCGTCTTCGGCCGCCGGGTTGACGACGTCGTTGGCGCCGATGACATAGACGGCGTCAGTCTGGGAGAATTCCGAGTTGATGTCTTCCAGCTCGAACACTTCGTCGTAGGGGACGTTCGCTTCGGCAAGCAGCACGTTCATATGTCCCGGCATACGACCAGCAACAGGGTGGATGGCGTAGGAAACCTCAACACCCTCTTCCTTGAGTGCTTCGGCCATTTCACGCAACGCGTGCTGAGCCTGGGCAACAGCCATGCCGTAACCCGGCACGATGATCACCTTCTGAGCGTTCTTCAGGATGTAGGCAGCATCTTCCGCACCACCGATCTTGGCCGGCTTCTGTTCACCGTCACCGCCAGCCGCAGCAGCCGTCTCGCCGCCGAAGCCGCCGAGGATCACCGAGATGAAGGAGCGGTTCATGCCCTTACACATGATGTAGGACAGGATCGCACCCGACGAGCCAACCAGCGCACCGGTAATGATGAGCGCGATGTTGCCCAGCGTGAAGCCGATACCGGCAGCCGCCCAGCCGGAATAAGAGTTCAGCATCGAAACGACGACCGGCATGTCCGCGCCGCCGATCGGGATGATGATGAGAACGCCGATCAACAGCGACAGCGCCGTGACGAGCCAGAAGTACGTCTTGTTGCCGCCCGACTGCATCAGCAGGACGATGAGCACGACGATCGCAACGAAGATCGCGATATTCACCACATGGCGCATCGGCAAAATGATCGGCGCGCCCGACATGCGACCCGACAACTTGGCGAATGCGATCACCGAGCCCGTGAAGGTGATGGCACCGATCGCCGTTCCAAGCGACATTTCAAGAAGGCTCGAGGCCTTGATGTTTCCAGGCGTTCCGATGTGGAAGGCTTCCGGCGCATAAAGCGCTCCGGCTGCAACGCAGACGGCTGCCAGACCGACGAGCGAGTGAAACGCCGCAACGAGTTCCGGCATCGACGTCATCGGGATATCTCGCGCGATCTTCGCGCCGATGCCACCACCGACAGCAAGGCCGAGAAGGATCAGCAACAACGTCGTCCAGTCGCCAATCCCAGGCAGCTGCGTCAGCGTCACCACAACGGCAAGCGTCATGCCGATCATGCCGTAGAGATTGCCCTGTCGCGACGTCTCCGGATGCGACAGACCACGCAGCGTGAGGATAAAGAGAACACCCGCAACGAGATACAAGATCGCGACGAGGTTTGGCGGGATCAATTCCTGCATAATTCAGTTGCCCCCAGACGGTAGCGAGGTAGCCGAAACGATTAGATGACCGGTCAAGCTCAACGCTTCGGTTCCTTTTTCTTGTACATTGCGAGCATCCGGCTGGTGACGAGGAAGCCGCCAAAGATGTTGACCGACGCCATCACGAGCGCCAGAAACCCGAATATTTTTGCCGCTAAGCTGCCCTCGGCAGCGACTCCGGAAATGCCAACAGCCAAAAGCGCACCAACGACGATCACCGAGGAAACGGCGTTGGTCACCGACATCAGCGGCGTATGAAGAGCAGGCGTCACGCTCCACACCACGTAATAGCCAACAAAGATCGCGATCACGAAAACCATGATCTGGTAGACCCACGGATCGACGTCGCCGCCACCGGCGGCAAACGCCGGCGTCGCAGCCAAAGTCGCGACGGCAAGACCCGTGATAAGCGTCTGAAGGATCGTTTTCGGTGTCACGAGGATACTCCTCAGGCCAGTTGGTAAGAGCCGCGCCTTGAGCCTAAGGCAGCAGCATTGATGATTCTCGTCGGTCAGGCTGTCTCTTTGGTCAGATTGGGATGCACAAGCGCCCCATCTTTCGCGATCAGCGTCCCCTGGATCAAATCGTCTTCCATGTTGACGTTGAGCGTGCCTTCATCCTTGTCGATCATCAGGTTGAGGAACGACAACAGGTTGCGTGCATAAAGGCCCGAAGCATTGACCGGCACCGTACCGGCATAGTTGAGCTTGCCGATAATCTTGACGCCGTTATCGGACACGATCGTCTGCCCAGGAACGGTCAGTTCGCAGTTGCCGCCACGCTCGGCAGCCAGGTCGACGATCACCGCACCGCGCTTCATCGTTTCAACCATCGCTTTGCTCAAAAGCGTTGGAGCCGGACGGCCTGGGATGAGAGCGGTCGTGACGATGATGTCCTGCGCCTTGACGTGATTGGCGACAAGCTCGGCCTGTTTGGCCTTGTATTCAGCCGACATTTCCTTGGCGTAACCGCCGGCCGTCTGCGCCTGCGCGAATTCTTCGTCTTCAACCGCGACGAACTTCGCGCCAAGCGATTGCACTTGCTCTTTGGTTGCCGGACGAACGTCGGTCGCCGTCACGATTGCACCCAGGCGGCGGGCCGTTGCGATCGCCTGCAGACCGGCAACGCCGACCCCCATGATGAAAGCCTTGGCAGCTGGAACCGTACCGGCCGGCGTCGTCATCATCGGCACCACGGCGCCGAATTCTGCGGCGGCATCGACAACCGACTTGTAACCGGCAAGGTTGGCCTGACTGGAGAGCACGTCCATCGCCTGCGCACGCGTCGTACGCGGCAGAAATTCCATCGAGAAGAGCTGCGCTTTGGTGGCCGCCATCGCTTCGAGTTCGGATCGCTCGCCGAACGGATCGAGCATCCCCACCACGACGGCTCCAGGCGCCAGCGCGGAAATGGTCTCGTTGCTCGGTCGGCGCACGCACAAAAGCACGTCCGCGCCTTTGACGGCATCAGCAGCGCTTGCAGATATCTCTGCACCCTGAGCCTTATAGGCGTCATCGTCGATGCTTGAGCTCAAGCCTGCCCCAGCCTCGATACGCACCTTGCATTTGGCCGCAACCAGTTTCTTCACCGTGTCTGGCGAGATGGCAACGCGCGGCTCATTTTCAGGCTCAGCCGTTACAGCGATCGTGACCATAGAATTTCCCGGTTATTTGGGTGCGCCGGAACGGCGTCTCGAAGGGTAAGTGAGAGGGCTGGTTAAATCAGGCATGAGATGGGCGCGAGGCCCGATAGCCAACAGCGCCCAACTTCGACCTTGCAGTATAGGTTGCCCAACCCCTAGGCAAAAACAACGGTACTTTTGCACAAATTAGACGGAAGTACTCGCAGTGCCATGGAAGAAGACACGCCATGACTGCAAGATGACTTCAGTCTAACGGCGAGAACCGCTCCGGGATCAAACCAGGAAAACCAGCATCCCAACCAAAATCACAGCAACAATTGCGATCAGCAGCTGTGCGCCGATCAAAAAGCCTTTGTAGGTACGACGGTGCTCGTCGTAATCCATGTCCGGATGACCGCCCGTCAAATCAACGCTCATGATATCTCCTCCCAGATTCGGCCGCGGAATTCTAAGGTCCGCGGCTCTGTCGATTACTTCGCCCTAAGATTGCCCGGCTCAGCGTTTAGCCGCAACAAGGTTACAGGCAATAGAGAGTTGAAGCGCCGGGAATTGTCAAGATAACAGCGCGCCATTCAAAGGTTTCTCCATCGCCTCATCAGGCGCCTTAACTGGCGCTTCGCAAATGCAACCAAGAGTATTTCATGCTGCCAGCAACCTCCAACACGCCGTTCGCCCTCCGATTGGGCATCGCAGCCCTGATCGTCGCGATATCTGCCTGCAGCGCCTGGGCATTGGAGCCTGCGGAAGAAGAAAGCGCCAAATTGAGCGATTGCGAGGAAAAGCTTTGCCGGCAAATCCTCGATAAGAAGCCCACAACCGGTCCTTTGCGCTGCGATCTGGGAAAAACCTGGGGCGGCAAGGACATCAAGAAAGGCGCAAGCAGCAAATCCGTGTCCTGGGGCTTCGGCGACGCGCAATGCGAAGTCGATCTCAACATCAATCGCCGCGATATCGTTAAGGCACTGACCAAACCCAAATACGAATTCACAGTCCGCCCACATGACGTCAGCTGCAAGGTTGAAACCAGCAGCGGCACCAAACCTCTGCGCGCAACCCTGGCGCCGAAGCTCAAATTCGAAAAAGGTCGCGCCAAGAAGGTCTGGATAAAACTGAAAGACATCAAAGGCCCAGAACCTCTCTCGTCGTTTGTCTGGACCACCGCCAAACTGGAAGACTCGATCGGCATCTTCCATTCCGAAATGATCAAGCAGATCAATAAATTCGTTTACCAGAAATGCGAACGCCGCTACGGCGCACGTGCGCAGGCTCTCGAAAAACGCAGGGAACGCATCCGCAAAGGCCGCGCTCTGCGCGCCAAACGTCAGCGTCTGAAAGCCCTGCGCCAGGCCCGCATCGAAAAGGAAAAAAAACGAGCGCGCGCGAAAACTCGCTCCGACGACCAGGAAGAAGACACGAACGTCAAAAAGGCCGCCCCCGATGCCACAAAATCAGGCGACAAGCCTAAGCCCGATCTAGCGAACTGACCGGTTAAAGTGTGCCCGTTCCGCCACCGGATAATTGGGTAATTGTTCACAACCCACACGTTGGTTCGCACTGCCTCATTGCGGTCGGATTGTTGTCAGAACCAGCCGACGCCGCCGGTTATTCTTGAACCAAGATAAAGAGCACCGTCGGGACTTTCACACCCGGCAGCCGGCACGCAATCGCTTGATCTATTGTGACAACGGGGAAGTCTGAACATGCCTATTTCTGGCGTTCGCAATCAGTTTGCGGCAACAATTTTCGGCGCGCTCGCGCTCAGCATCGGCTCTTTGGGAGCACCGGCGTTCGCGCTTGATGAAATCCCGAACGAAGAAGAAAACCTCAAGGCGTGCGAGCGCAATCTCTGCGGTATGATCCTGTCGAAGGACAAGGCCGGCGACGACCTGACCTGCGATATTTCAAAAACCTGGGCCAAAGAAAAAATCAAAAAAGGCGCTGGCACCAAAAGCCTGAGCTGGGGCTTCGGCGACGCCCGCTGCACGGTCGACCTCAAGGCCAAGCGGGACAATATCGTTTCTTCGCTGACTGATCCGGAACATACGTTCAAAATGGAATCTCACACCGTCAACTGCTTGATCGAGCAGAAAGACGAACCCACCAAGATCGACGTGACGCTGGCCCCGATTGTCACCTTCAAAGACGGCAAAGCCACCAAAGCCCAGCTCAACATCACCAAGGTTGAAGCGCCGACCGTCATCAAGGCCGTCATCACCGGCGCCGATTGGATCGAAAAGAACGTCGGCCTCTTCCACAGCGAAATGCTCGAAGAAATCAACGAGTTCATCGAGAAGAAATGCAAGAAGCGCTATCCGGATCTCGTCAAGAAGTAAGCGTCTGAAACGCGACTTCACAGCACCTAAAAACAAAACGCCTGGGCAACCGACCCAGGCGTTTTATGTTTGAATGCAATGCTGGCCCAGGAGCGTGACCGCGAACCTCAAGCCCGGTCGACGACAGCCCCCTCTTCGCGGCCCAGCGCCTTGATGACGGTTGCCACGATACCTGTGCTATCGAGCCCGGCACTCGCGTACATATCCGCGGGCTTGCCGTGATCCAGGTACTTATCCGGCAGAACCATCGGCCGCACCTTGAGGCCGCTATCGAGGGCGCCCGACTCAGCCAGGTGTTGCAGCACAAAGCTACCGAACCCGCCGACAGATCCTTCTTCCACCGTCACCAGAACTTCGTGATTGCGCGCCAGCTGCGTGACAAGATCCTTGTCGAGCGGCTTGGCAAAACGTGCATCTGCGACCGTCGTCGACAAACCGTAAGCGGCAAGCTGATCGGCAGCCTTCAAGCAATCCGCCAGCCGCGTTCCAAGCGACAACAAAGCAACCGACGTCCCTTCGCGGAGAACCCGGCCGCGGCCGATTTCCAGCGGTTGCCCGCGCTCCGGCATGTCAACGCCAACGCCTTCGCCGCGCGGATAGCGGAACGCAACCGGGCCGCCGTCATAGGCAGCCGACGTTGCAACCATATGTTTCAGTTCGGCTTCATCGGCCGCCGCCATGATGACCATATTCGGCAGGCAGCCCAGATAGGCAATGTCGAACGTCCCGGCGTGCGTCGATCCATCGGCCCCAACGAGTCCGGCCCGATCGATCGGGAAACGCACCGGCAGGTTCTGGACGGCAACGTCATGCACGACCTGATCGTAGGCGCGCTGCAGGAACGTCGAATAGATCGCGCAAAACGGCTTCAGCCCTTCAGAGGCCAAACCCGCAGCGAATGTCACTGCATGCTGCTCGGCAATGCCGACATCGAACGTGCGCTGCGGAAATTCCTTGCCAAAGAGATCAACGCCCGTGCCGGACGGCATCGCCGCGGTAATGGCAACGATCTTGTCGTCCTCGCGGGCTTCCTGAACGAGGCTTTCGCCGAACACCTTCGTGTAGCTCGGCGCATTTGAAGGCGCCTTGACCTGCGCTCCGGTGACAACGTTGAAGCGTGCCACACCGTGATACTTGTCATCTGATTCTTCAGCCGGCGCGTAGCCCTTGCCCTTACGGGTCACAACGTGAACCAGGATCGGACCCTGCTTGGCGTCGCGCACATTCTTCAAGACCGGCAGCAGCTGGCTGTAATCGTGTCCGTCAATCGGCCCGATGTAATAGAAGCCGAGTTCCTCGAACCACGCGCCACCCTGCCAAAGATGCCGAGTGTATTCTTCAACGCGCGCGGCGCGGCGTTCCCAGCTCTTCGGCAATCGCTTGGCAAGCTGCTTGGCGATATCGCGGACATAAAGATATGGCCCGCTCGACGTCACACGCGCCAGATAGGCTGACATTGCGCCCGTCGGCGGCGCAATCGACATATCGTTGTCATTGAGGATCACGATCAGACGCTCATCGCGCGCACCAGCGTTGTTGATGGCCTCGTAAGCCATCCCCGCCGACATCGCACCATCGCCGATAACCGCGATAACGTTGTTCGTTCCACCCTTCAGGTCTCGCGCCACGGCCATTCCAAGCCCGGCCGAAATCGATGTCGATGAGTGTCCAGCGCCAAACGGATCGTATTCGCTTTCTGACCGCTTGGTGAAACCCGATAGTCCACCCGGCTGTCTCAGCGTCCGGATCCGCGATTTGCGCCCGGTTAAAATCTTGTGCGGATAGGCCTGGTGACCGACATCCCAGATCAGCCGATCTTCCGGCGTATTGAAGACCCAGTGCAGCGCCACCGTCAGCTCGACGACACCCAGTCCCGCGCCTAAGTGTCCGCCAGTGACAGAAACCGCTTCGATGAGTTCTTGCCTAAGCTCCGTCGTCAGCTGCTCCAGATCGCTTTCGGGCAACTCCCGCAATTGCTGCGGACTGTCGATCTTATCGAGAAGAGGCTTAGGGGAAGGTTGCACAGCGTTACTCATCACCGCCCAGTCTTTGGTCTCACGTTGTTATCGGACGCCGGAATTTGCAGGAAATTAGAAGGCATTCCCTCTGCCAACTCTTGGATAGGATCATAAGATCCCGCACCGCTCCGATGAACACTATAGCGTTTCGCAGACCGTCGCATAGGTGTCAAAATACTCAAACTAATGTGCGACAATTACGTATATGTCCGTAAATCTGGGCGTTTGCGGCCAATCAAGCAATTCTCAGACTTAGCTGCAACGATGCTGACTGCCCGAAACCGACAAATCAAACGCCGACTTCGATCAGAACTCAAGGATCGAGCGGCTCGCTGCCGGCAGGCTTTCCGCCGGCATCGGTGGTAATCTTCTCCACCTTGGCTTCGGCCTGCGCCAACAACCGGTTGCAATGCGCCTTAAGCGCCTCGCCCCGCTCATACATGACAATCGATTCTTCCAGCTCGACATCACCCCGTTCGAGCTTGCCGACGATAGTTTCCAATTCAACGAGCGCCTTCTCGAAGCTCAGTTTCGAGATATCGACCTGCGCATCCGCCTGCTTTTCCGCCATAACCCTTTCTTTCTTCTCGCCTTATCGCCGCTCACCCAAGCCGGTATCGACTGAGCGCAACAACCTCCCAAGATTATCCCTTTAGCTGGCGTCCATCAGCGCCCGCACATGCACCCCGACCGATCGCGCCAGCGCCGTCAGGTCATAGCCACCTTCCAGCATCGAGACGACACGACCTCCGCATTGCTTCTCAGCATAAGCGACAAGCTCTTCGGTGGCCCACAAGAAATCCGCTTCCACCAGCATCAGACTGGCCAGCGGGTCGTCCTTGTGCGCATCGAACCCAGCCGAAATAAGGATCAGATCCGGACTAAAATTCTTCAGCGCCGGAAAGATGCGCGATTCGAACGCATCGCGGAACTTCTCGCCACTATCACCGGAGCGCAGCGGCGCATTCCAGATATTGCCGACGCCGGTCTCAGACAGCGCGCCCGTACCTGGAAATAGCGGCATCTGGTGTGTGGAGGCGAAAAACAAATCTTTCTCCGACCAGAAGATGTCCTGCGTACCGTTTCCGTGATGAACGTCGAAATCGATCACGGCCACCCGATCGAGACCGTATTTCTCCCGCGCGTACATCGCCGCAATCGCAACGTTGGCGAATAGACAAAAACCCATCGCCCGATCCGTCTCGGCGTGGTGGCCGCACGGGCGCACCTGGCAGAAGGCATTGCGGATATCTGACGTCTCATCCATCACTACATCGACGGCGCGCAAACCGGCGCTGACCGCACGCACGGCCGCTTCCCAGCTCCCAGGCGACATCACCGTATCGCCGTCGAGATGTATCAGCCCATCACCCGGCTCCGGCCGCGAACGCTTGATCATCTGCAGATAGCGGTCGGGATGGGCGAGCAGAATGCGCTCTTCCACATCCTCCCTCAGCGGAGCTTCTTCACGCACCAGCGCTTCGAAAAAGTCGTGCTCGAGGACTTTGTTGATCGCTCGCATCCGATCGGGACGCTCTGGATGGCCCGGACCGGTATCGTGTTCGACAAAGCAAGGGTGGGTAATGAGGAGTGTGGGCATGCGTTTAGCGGCTCTTTGTGCGTTTCTGTTCGAATTCCCGAAGGATCACCCATAGCCTAATGCGCGACCTTCTGTCACCCAAAGCGGCGCGAACGACGAAAAATTCTCTGCTATTTCAGCATCGAAGCAGGCGCCAGCCGCACTCCAGGCGGCGGACGCATGTCATCAGGGACAAAGAAATCGGGCGCTAGCAGAGCATCCGGGACGACCTTGTAAGCATCAAAATCGCTCACGCCACCGACTTCATGCAAGAACGTGTCATCGATCAGGAACCGGCCCGAAAAGCTTTTCGCATCTTGACAGAAGACGAGGTGTGCGGCATCGGCCAGAATATCAGGCTTGCGGCTCATCTTCATCAGCTTGTCGCCACCAAGGATGTTTTCGATCGCCGCCGTCGCAATCGTCGTGCGCGGCCACAAGGCGTTGACGGCAATTCCGTCACCTGAAAGTTCGCGCGCCAGCCCCAGCACAGCAAGGCTCATTCCATATTTGGCAATCGAATACGCCACATGCCCTGCAAACCATTGCGGCTTCATGTCCAAGGGCGGCGACAGCATCAGGACATGCGGATTTGTTGCCTTCTTCAGATACGGAAGACAGGCTTTCGTCACCAGCATCGACCCGCGCGCATTGATGCCAAACATCAAGTCAATCCGCTTCGCCTCGGTATCTTCGAGCTTTGTCAGCGAAATCGCCGAGGCGTTGTTCACGCAAATGTCGATCCCACCAAACGCGTCGAGGGTCTTGCCGACGGCTTCGGCGATTTGTGCTTCGTCTCGGATATCGCACTGGAGCGCCAGTGCCTTGCCACCGGCGGCTTCAATCTCAGCAGCCGCCGTATGGATCGTGCCTGGAAGTTTCGGATGCGGCTCCGCCGTCTTGGCCAGGATCGCGACATTCGCACCATCGCGCGCGGCGCGCAGACCGATAGCGAGCCCGATCCCCCGGCTCGCCCCGGTAATCAGCAGCGTCTTGCCCGCAAGTTCGCTCATAACGTTCTCCCCCTCCCTTGGCTCAGGCGGCGAGATCTAAGAGCTTCGTCCGGCTCTGGTGATTTACCTCACGCGCTTTTCGGACCAAAAACTTGCCGCATTAAACGCCACGGGAAAAGCAGAATATCCCAAAGCTTCAGTGCGACGTGCGCCAGCAGCGCAAACGGCCCGACGATCGGCAGAAAGATCAAAAGGAAAACCAGCCATCGCACCGCCCAGGCCGCGCCATAACCAAAAGAGCTGCGGTATTCGCCCCGTTGTTCCTCCGGCCAAATCCGACGCCACCAGGCCGCCGCCACACGAAACCCGATCAATCCCATGACCACCGCAGCAATCACGTAGAACTGATAGTCGGAGGGAATGCCTGGAACGAAACGGTCATTGAGTTCCTTCTGACGGGCTTTCGAATTCGCAAACGCACTGACGCCTTCGGTCACGACATGCCCGGCAACCTCCGAGACGGCATCGCCGACCCACGTTCCCACGCTGTCGACGACATCGAACCCCTTGGCATCAGGCAGCGCCTCCAGACGCACCCGGCCGCCTTGGACACCTGTTTCAACCCGCACGACGAGTTGGCCGCGGCCTCCTGCCAGCGCATCGACAAAATCGCCGAACGTCGTCTTTTTCAGAGCCGTATCAAGCCCGCCGACTTGCACTGTCTGCCACAACCAATTCTGCGCTCCCGGCTGCAGGGGCTTGGCAGAATGCAAGACCACAAGATTGACGTCGGCTGCCGTTGCCGCCTTGCGAATGTCGCTCAAGGACAACGTTTGCGCAGGCCCATTGGTCGGCAGAACATGCACGAGATCGCCTTCGATCCGCCCGGTGAGAAGCGCCGTCTGTCCGCGAATGGATGACATCGCCTCCGACAACTTCGCCGGATCGATCACGTCGGAAAGCGGCACGTCGCTGCCCTTTGCGCGTTTTGGTGCAGGCGACAATGAAATCGGACCGTCGGCCTTCAGCGACAGGACGCGGATATCCGCCTTCGACATCGCCCGGTCGAGCTGCCAGACCGCTTCGGCAAAGTCGGCACGGTTCGTGACGCTGAGCAGGACGTTGCTCCGCACCCGCGCATGAAGTTGCGACGCGCCTCCCGCGCCCGCACGCACTTCCAGCGAATAGGATTTTCGACCCGCCAGCATATTGAGCTTCGCGCCCTTCGGCAGATCGCCGATATGCTCAGCCCGCGAGAAAACAGACTCTTCGGTCAGATAAAGGCTGATTGATGCGCCACTATCAGCCTCCGGCGCCAGCACTTTGACAGCGCGCGCCATTTCATCGGGCGTCGCCGCCGTGAACGCCTGACCGTCATGGCTGACGAATTTCCAATGACCTTCCGGAGTTGCATGCACCGCGAACGCGTGCTTGCCGATATGCGGCTTCGGCAAAACTTTCGCCAATGACGCGACATCATCGATTTTGCCGGTGCCGAAACGAGCCGCAGTCCCGGCGGCATCCTGGCCCAGTTCGCCGGCCTCTTTCAGAACTTTCGTCAGCCAATGCGCTTGCGTCGGCTGAGGCGCAAGGGTCACGACCGCAGCGCAAGCCACAAGCGCCACAAGCCAATTACGAAACACGCCGACAGTCATCGCGCCTATTCTCCTGAAACCGCTGGAGCGGCTCACCCCTCATAAAGTTCCAAAAAGCGCCTAAACCGGAGCTTAACTGCGGCGATTGAGAAACGCCTTGAAGGCCCCCTGGGCTTCCTCGGAACGCAGCCGCTCCTTGAAGACGCGCACTTCCGCTTCGATCCGTTCGCCAAGTTGCGCAAGGTCGCCGCGCAGCAACGATCGAGACATTGCAACTGCTGTCGCCGGTTTGTCAGCGAGCCTCCGCGCGGCAGCCAGCGCCATCTCCTCGACAACTTCCGGCTCTGTTACGGCATTAAGAAGACCGGCTTCCAGCATCCGTTGCGCACTGAAGGCTTCACCCAGCACCAACAGCTCAAACGCCCGCGCATACCCAAGCCGCCTCGGCGCCAACAAGCTGGAGCCCGCTTCCGGCACAAGACCGAGATCCGTAAACGGCGTCGAAAAGATTGCCCGGTGGCTGGCAAATACAAGATCGCAATGAAAAAGAACCGTTGTTCCGACGCCGACAGCCAACCCATCGACACCCGCAACAACCGGTTTCCGCAGCATCGGTAATAACCGCAAGAAACGCATCACCGATTGAAATCCATCCCCCGCACGCGCGGCATCGAATTCACCGCTCTCAGTGACGAAATCCGAAATGTCGTTACCGGCCGAAAAGACACCACCGGACCCGAACAGCACATGTACGCGCGTCGAGATATCCCGCTCGCCCGCATCGAGCGCATCGCAAAGCGCCTCATACATCGCCGCCGACAAAGCGTTCTTCTTTTCTGGCCGCGCGAGCCGGATGATGTTCATCCGTTCTGCCAAGTTCGCTTCGATCAAAACTTCACTCATGCCGAAAATCTTTCAACGGGGACAGAAAGCAAGGAGTCCGCCCCTTTAACGACGACCGCGGCAAGCCCCGGCCCGGTGACAGCAACCGTCTCCGCAAAAAAGCGAGCCATGTCGACGTACTTCGCGCCGCCGTCCGGCAAACCTTCACCACCGTCGCGCGCCACTGCAAGCGCACCGCTAGCGAGATAACATCCACCTGCAACGATCCCGAACAACCGAAGATAAGGCGTCGCGCCGGCAAGGGCCGCCTCAGGGTTCGTTTGCAGTTGTTCGCCCATCCACTTCGAGGCTCCGCCCAACGCCGTCAGAGCATCGCTTAAACGTTCGGCCATGTCGCCGAATTCAGGGCGATTGGAGTTGGCCACCGCATGAACGATCGCGCCAAGCTCATTCAGGTAATCGCGAAGCACCGCGCCGCCTTCCATCGGCAGCTTCCGCGCCACCAGGTCGATGGCTTGGATGCCGTTCGTGCCCTCGTAGATCGGCAGGATGCGCGCGTCGCGGTAGTACTGCGCCGCACCCGTTTCCTCAACAAAACCCATGCCGCCATGCACCTGCACGCCAAGGGACGCCACTTCGCAGCCGATGTCGGTCGAGAACGCCTTGGCAACCGGCGTCAACAGCGCCACCCGCGCCAGCGCTTTGGCACGCCGGCCAGGATCTTCGGCAAGGCGCGCAATATCCGTTTCCCGCGCCGTTACCAGGCAGATCGAGCGCGCGGCTTGTGTCATCGCCTGCATCGTCAGTAACATCCGCCGCACGTCGGCGTGATGCACGATCGCAGCGGGATAGCCGCCACCTGACAGAGCCTTGCCCTGCTGGCGTTCGTTGGCGTATTCGACCGCCCGCTGCGTTGCCCGCTCGGCAACCGAAACGCCTTGCACACCAACCGCAAGCCTGGCCGCATTCATCATGATGAACATGGTCGCAAGACCACGATTTTCTTCGCCGACAAGATAACCGATCGCGCCGCCTTTTTCGCCGTAGGTCATCACGCATGTCGGGCTCGCGTGAATGCCGAGCTTTTCTTCAAGCCCGGTGCACACGACATCGTTGCGCTCACCCAAAGAGCCATCCTCATTGACGAGCCTTTTGGGGACCAGAAAGAGAGAGATGCCTTTGGTGCCTGGCGGCGCATCGGGCAATCGCGCCAACACCAGGTGAATGATGTTGTCGGTCATCTCGTGATCGCCATAGGTGATGAAGATCTTGGTGCCAAGGATCTTATAAGTCCCATCGCCCACCGGCTCGGCCTTGGTCGTCAATGCACCAAGATCCGAACCCGCCTGCGGCTCGGTGAGATTCATCGTCCCCGACCATTCGCCCGAAACGAGCTTCGGCAGGTATTTCGCCTTAAGTGCCTCCGAGCCGCCAATCTCAATCGCGTCGATCGCGCCCTGCGTCAGCAAAGGACAAAGTCCGAACGCCAGGTTGGCGGAGTTCCACAGTTCGCACACCGCCGTCGAAACGACCTGCGGCAATTCCTGTCCGCCGAATTCTTCCGGGCACGGCAGCGCACTCCACCCTGAATCCGCAAACGCCCGATAAGCCTCTTTCCAGCCCTTCGGCGTTGCGACCGTTCCATCGGCAAGCTGCGAGCCCTGGCGATCACCGATTTGGTTCAGCGGATCAAGAACCTCAGCTGCAAAACGCCCCGCTTCCGTCACGACCGCCTCGATCGTTTCCTGATCGAGCCCCTGATAAAGCCCCTCGTTCAAGAGTTCATCGAACCCGCAGGCCGATTTCAGCGCAAACAGGATATCGTTGACAGGCGGTTGATATGCCATCAGCTTCTTGGCCTCGATTGCGGCCCGGAAAAATGGAATTTTCGACGGGCCTGTTTTACAATGCCCGAAACAAAGCACAGCCCGCGAAGACGGGCAATTGCACGCCTGGGAAGTAGCGCTGAGACTTATGGAAATCTTGACTGCCAACCAGGCCGCAATCGCCAAAGCCGCGGAAATCCTTACTGACGGCGGGATTGTTGCGATGCCCACCGAAACCGTCTACGGGCTCGCAGCCAATGCCAAAGACGGCACGGCCGTCGCCCGTGTTTTCGAGGCAAAAGGCCGCCCGCAGTTCAACCCCCTCATCGTCCACGTCGCCGACCTCGCAACAGCCGAAACGCTGGCTGAGTTCAATGACGCCGCGCGCAAGCTCGCAAACGCATTCTGGCCGGGACCTCTAACGTTGGTTCTCCCGCGCCGCGAAAACTCCGGATTGAGTGACCTTGTAACGGCTGGGCTGACAAGCGTTGCAATCCGCGTCCCCGGACACCCCATAGCCCGGGAGCTTTTGGAAAAAGCCGGACTTCCGCTTGCCGCACCGTCCGCCAATCGGTCCGGACACGTCAGCCCGACAACCGCCGAACACGTCGCTGAAGATTTGTCGGAAAGTGTCGACCTGATCCTCGATGCGGGCCCTTGTCCGGTTGGAATTGAATCGACCGTCCTCGCCTTCTGTGAAGATGAAAACCAGCCGCCAGTCCTGCTCCGCCCCGGCAGCATCACGCCTGACAACATCGAAATCGCAACCGCCATCGCCCCTGTGGCCATCGGTCAGGTCTCAAACGATCACGCGCCTTCTGCACCAGGACAGCTTTCAAGCCACTATGCGCCAAAGGCCCGCCTGCGCCTCAACGTCGATCGCCCAGAACCCGGTGAAGCCCTCCTCGCATTCGGCCCCGACGTTCCGCCAAGCAGCGGTCCCGTCATCAACCTGAGCGAGGCGGGAGATCTCAGGGAAGCCGCAGCCAATCTATTTTCTGCACTGCGAGAGCTTGATAGCGCCGGCTGCGGTTCGATTGCTGCGATGCCGATTCCATGGACAGGCATCGGCGGCGCAATCAACGACCGGTTACTACGTGCCGCCGCACCGAAACGATGAACAATCAAGTTGGAAAAGGCGCACCCGCGCTCAAGCCGACTTGAAATCAAGCCCGAGATCAAGTACCGGTGCGGAATGCGTCAACGCACCGACCGAAATGAGATCGACCCCCGTTTCAGCGATGCCGCGTACGGTCTCGAGATTGACCCCGCCTGAGGCTTCAAGAAGCGCTTGGCCCTTGGCAAGCGAAACAGCTTCGCGCAACTCATCAAGAGACATGTTGTCGAGCAAAACAACATCCGGACCGAACGGCAAAACCGCGCGAAGCTGATCGAGCGTATCGACCTCGATCTCGATCTTCACCATATGCCCGCCATGGGCGCGCGCCGCCTTGATCGCCTGCGCTGCACCGCCCGCCGCCACGATATGATTGTCCTTGATCAGGATCGCATCGAACAGCCCGGTTCGGTGATTGTGCCCGCCGCCGCAGCGAACTGCATATTTCTCGAACGCGCGTAAACCCGGGGTCGTCTTGCGCGTGTCGGCAATGAATGCGCCCGTTCCCGTAATCGCTTCAACATAAGACCGCGTCAGCGTCGCGATCCCGCTCATGCGGCCCATGAAATTGAGCGCCACGCGTTCCGCCGTCAGCAACGCCCGCGCCTTGCCGGAAATGCGCGCGACCTCGTCTCCGGGAGCAGCTTGTGCGCCATCCTTGAGAACAGTCTCAAACTCCACACTGGCATCAATTGCTTTGAACGCTGCTTCTGCCAGCTGTAGTCCTGAGATCACCCCCGGTCGCCGCGCCGCAACTACGGCAACCGCGCGCGCATCGGCAGGCACACACGCATCCGTCGTGATGTCACCGGCCAAGCCGAGGTCTTCGGCAAGTGCAGCCTCGACAGCTTTGTCAACGAGGCCACGCGGCAGGGGCGACAGCACCATCTTTGAGCGATGTGAAGTTTTCGAACTCATTGCGCCCAAACGGTTGCTTCTTCGCCGTCGCAATCGATCTCGCTATTGCGCGTGCATTGATAGAGTTCTTCGAGATCACCCAACCGCAGAAGGGAATGCCGCGCATAGGCCTCGGTCTGCGGATAATCGCTACGAAAATGCGCACCTCGGCTTTCGCGCCGCTTGAGCGCCGAGCCGACAACAAACCGAGCCGCCAACGCCATGTTGGCAAGCACCAGATCGCCGTTGCCGGCCTGCTCGATCCTGGTGAGACGGTTGAACGCCCGCCGCAATCCGGCACGGTCGCGAATGACGCCGGCATCGCGGCTCATAATGATGCGAATTTCTTCGAGCAACTCACCACGCTGCGCCTTGTTGGCGATCTTGAGATCTTCAAAGCGCGTCAACGCAACCGGTCCAAGATCCTCGGCGCCGTCAGCAAGCTTCGCGATGTCCGCCGCCGCGCGCGCCGCGATCACCACCGCTTCGAGAAGCGAGTTGGACGCGAGCCTGTTGCCGCCATGCAGACCCGTACAGGCCACCTCACCGACCGCCCATAATCCTTCGACGCTCGATCGTCCTTTAAGGTCAGTCGCGATACCGCCCATGTGGTAGTGCGCGGCCGGCGCCACCGGCAACAAATCATGCTGCGGATCGAGCCCGGCTTCGACGCAATAGCCATAGACGGTTGGGAACCGCTTGGCGAAGTCCGCGCCGATGGCCTCGCGGCAATCCAGATAGACGCCACGTCCGGCAGCGATCTCAGCGAAGACCCCACGCGCCACGATATCTCTCGGCGCAAGTTCGGCGTCGGCATGCAAATCTTTCATGAAGCGATGCCCGTCACCATTGACGAGGATCGAACCTTCACCGCGCAACGCTTCGGTCGCCAGTGGTGCTGGGTCCTGACCGACATCAAGTGCCGTCGGGTGAAACTGCACGAATTCGGCATCCGCGATAATCGCACCGGCCCGAGCCGCAATCGCCAACGCTTCGCCGCGGGCATAAGCCGGGTTCGTCGTGACGTTATAAAGCCCGCCGATCCCGCCCGTCGCGAATACGACTCCGGCAGCCGGCAACAGCTTGTAGGTGCCGTTACCGCGCTGCGCTCCGCGAATAAGACGAACGCCAGCAATGCGGCCGTCTTCAACGATCAGGTCTTCCGCTTCGAAACCTTCAAGCACGCGGATCGATGGCGTCCGGCGAACCTGCGCGATGAGCGCCTGCATGATCGCAGCGCCCGCTCGGTCACCCGAAACGCGCACGACCCGCTTGGCCGAATGCGCCGCTTCCTTGGACAAAACAAAGTACCCTTCGAGGCTTTTGTCGAACGGAACCCCATAGCGCAGAAGATCGCGGATACGATCGGGCGCTTCGCCGGTAATTGTCTTGGCAACAAAGTCTTTAACGAGACCGGCACCCGCCGCAATCGTATCGGTCGCATGCGCGTCCGGCGTATCGCCTTCACCGACGGCTGCCGCGATCCCGCCTTGCGCCCAGACACTCGATGCACCTTCGCCCAGCGGCGCCGGGGAAATAACCGTCACCGGCAGCGGTGCCAGTTTCAAAGCCGTGAACAGCCCAGCCAGACCAGCCCCCACAACGACGATATCCCCCGGCCCGAACGATCCCTTCGGATCTTCGAACCCGGCGATCAATGCCTTCTCTTGAAGAAGTCGTGCCATGAGGTCCTCACAATCGGATTGGCCAAGCCTCGATGCTTCCGCCAATCAAACGCATCCCCCGCGCCGAAGGATCCCGGCGCGGGTCGTTCTGCGTATCAATCAGTTCGTCAGATTGACCATCCGTTCGACCGCCAGTCGCGCGCGCTGCGCAACGTCCGGATCGACGGTAACTTCGTGCTGCATGTAAAGAAGCGAATCCAAGATCTTCTCAAGGCTGATGCGCTTCATATGCGGGCACAGGTTGCAGGGCCGGATGAACTCCGTCTCCGGCAGCTCGGCGGCGACGTTCGAAGACATCGAACACTCGGTGACAAGCATCACCTTTGCCGGCTTGTTATCCTTGGTCCAGTTGATCATGCCCGACGTCGAACCCGTGAAGTCGGCAACCTCGATCACCTCTGGAGGACACTCCGGATGCGCGATCACTTTCAAGCCCGGCTCGGCTTCCCGCATGGTCTCAATCTCTTCGGCCGAAAAGAGCTTGTGCACCTCACAGTGGCCTTTCCAGGAAATGATCTCGACGTCGGTCTGCGTCTGAACGTACTTCGCCAGATACTCATCGGGAATGCACAACACGCGTGGCGCGCCCAGGCTCTCGACGACCTTCACCGCGTTCGACGACGTGCAGCAGATATCGCATTCGGCTTTCACCGCCGCACTCGTGTTCACATAGGTGACGATCGGCACGCCCGGATAGGCTTTGCGCAGCTGCCGGACGTCTTCAGCCGTGATCGACGAGGCAAGCGAACAGCCCGCCTCAAGGTCTGGAATGAGAACCGTCTTGTCCGGGTTCATCAGCTTTGACGTTTCCGCCATGAAGTGAACGCCGGCCTGCACGATCACATCCGCATCGACCTTGCCGGCTTCTTTCGCCAGCTGCAGGCTGTCGCCCTGGAAATCGCCCACGCAGTGGAAGACTTCCGGCGTCATGTAGTTATGCGCCAGGATGACGGCGTTGCGCTCTTTCTTCAGGTCGTTGATCGCCTTGATGAGCGGCGCATAGTGCGGCCATTCCATCGGCGTCACGACATGCTTCACGCGCTCATAAAGGTGGCGCGTTTCTGCTTCGACCTCTGGAGTAAACTCCAGGGAAGGCCGCGGAAGCGGCTCGAATTTCCGGGTTTCGCCGTGGCTCGGGCTTTCGTTGCGAAGCTCGATATTGTCCATGCGGAACTCCTTTCTCATGATCTGCGCCGTCCGCTGGTGTGGCGCTGAAACTGTCTGCGAAGGCTTTGATTGGCGCATCGACACGATGCGTTAGCCTTTTCTGTTTGCTTCCTTGTCGAAAAGCCGCTGCTGGATCTTGCGGCCCTCTCGTCGTTAATTCCGTCGCCCAACCTCGAATCGGCGCGCATTACCTCAACGCAACGTCATCTGCTTGGCTCCACCACTTGCAAAGGCCGACCGAAGACCTTCTCCCGTCCATTCGCCGTTACGCGCCTTTGCCATGGCGTCCCTTCGCTCTCAGGTCCCTTCGGCGTCGCGTGCCTCCGCCATTGGACACTTGACCGTTGACACCGTCCGCCTTTCGCCATATCTAATATGCTCAAACTGAGCATATCTATTGCAGACTCTGCGGCGGCCGCCTTCTACAACGTCCCTTCGGGCTCAGCGGCCAACGTGGTTAACTTGTTATGCTCAAACGGAGCATTGATTTACGTATCCAATATAGGGCGTTCGGCCCAGAATTTCCAGTCGATTTCAAAAATCTGTTGCAGTGCCAGTCGCGAAAGCCGCCATGCGCAGGCGGTGCGAGCCGTCATAAAAACCGCATTCATCGCCAAGCCATCAGCACGGACTTTCCATGCACAGCTTTGCTTCAACCGCGGCAAAAACCCCAACCACCATAAGTAGCATCCTCCGCCCGCATCCCTTATAACCACGCGCAGCATCCACCGAATTTTAAGGCTGCGGTGAGGGGGAGATATGTTCGATCATTTAAAGCAGGTCGTCCTGGCGGTTACAGCCGCGCTACTGGTCTCAGCCTGCGCAGGCGCGCCGGGTGATGCCGATATCGTGACGGGCGCAATTCCAGCCGGCCAAGCGCGGGTGAAAGTCTCGCGGACAAACGCCTTGATGTACTCCGGCGCACCCGCAACGATCACGGTCAACGGCAAGAAGATGACCGACGTTTGGACTGGCGCGACATCGTCCTTCCACGTTCCCGCTGGACAAAACGTCATTGCCGCGTCGGCCTGGTCCTATCCCGGCGAATACAAGGTCAACCTCAACGCGGTGGCAGGACAGACCTACGATCTCGTCGTCGAACCGCGCGGCGATAGCGTCATTCCGGGCAGCGTGCTCGGCCCCATCGGCGGCATGATCGACGCCGCTGCCAACGAGAACGCCGGCGCGTTTCAATTGCGCATGGCAAGCGCCGGAGGGGCAACCCAGGACGCAGCAACAACCGCAAACGCAGCCCAGCAAAAACCACCACTAAAATCGGAACGCTGATGGGTGCGGAGCGCTCCACAAATCGAAGCAGCGGTTTCTATCAGGTAGGCTTGAACTGCGGGCACCAAATACATGGTCTGGAGACGAAGCATACCCGAACTATTCATGGGAAAGCTGTCAAAACAGCAGATAGCAGAACTGACCGCCGAGGTTTTCACAGATCCGGCACTAAATGCGTTCGGCAGGGACATTTTTGCAAAAGGCGAAACGGACGAGAATAAGGTGAAAGCCAATAAGTTCTACGAACTTGTAAAGCAAGCCTTGCCGGCACCATACACCGGCGACACTCGGATCGCCGGAAAAGTAATACTGGAATACACCGGACGCCTCATCAGCGAGCGAAACTCACAGAAGAACAAGTAGGACGGATGCGATAGGCAGGGCAGGAATTTGGTCCAACACGGCGCAAAAATGTTGGCGTGGGTAGATCGCCGCCGTCATGGCGAAGCCATGCTTCGCATGGACGCGGGGATGACGTTCGAAGATCAACATCGCGATTGGAGAGATCTCACCGTTCTCGACCACCACCAACCGTCATCCCGCCGAAGGGCGGGATCCGTCCAAGCCTCTATCAATCTCGTCAGGACCTCTTGTTGGCAGCATGACTTGCACAGCTTAGGAAAAATCCTGCGTTATCGGCACCGCAGTTTAACGCCGAGACGCGAGGACGAAAGGTAGTGAAACTATGCCGTTTCATCTCAAACCGAACCGGAGCACCAAGGCGACAGTATACCCCCTCATTGATCAGGATAAGGCGCTTCGCAACGCGTTCCTTGGACCAATTTGGCGGGGAGAGAAGGTCGACGAGGACATATTGAATCGAAAACCTGACCCGTATGTTGTCGAATGCGCGAAAGGACAAGACATCTCCCCAATTTGGGGTGGAGCTGTATTCCCTTGGCATATCGATGAGGAAGTCCGCAATTTAGTTGAAGGGCTTGAGCCTGGACGTCACAACTTCATTCCCATCCGCGTCAGACTCAAAGATGCCATGACTGACGAGAGGCCATTCTATCTTCTGCATGTCACGACTGCCTTGCGAGGGTCAATTATTATTGAGAAGACGCGCTTTGCTGATGGAATAGGCAAAACCGACATAACCGGTGGCGGACAATTATCGGCGTCTGGTCCAATTGTGCTCAAGTCGTCGATGATTGAAGGGCATCATTTGTGGCGCGGCGGTATCGGCAAGTACGGCGGAGGCGGCGACCCATTCGCATTTGATTATTTCTGCTCCGACGAATTCTTTGAGCGCATGAAGCCACACAAAAAAGCACTCGTAGAATTTCACCGCTGCGAAGTACAATAGCTCCCCACCTCAACTCCCCTCATTAAACCGCGCGGCCTCGCCGACAGCAGCCCCTAATATCTCCCCGTCCCACATCACTTTCGTGCCGCGCACGAACGTGCCGACCGGCCAGCCGGTGACCTGTTTACCGTCATAAGGCGTCCAGCCCGCGCGGCTCGCCACCTGTTCGTTCTTGATCGTCTCGGTCCGCTTCATATCGACGATTGCCAAGTCGGCGTCATAGCCAACCGCGATGCGCCCCTTGCCGCGCAATCCAAACAAGCGCTGCGGCCCGTGCCCCGTCAGATCAACGAGCCGCTCCAGGCTCAACCGTCCGGCGTTGACGTGATCGAGCATGATCGGCAGCAGCGTCTGCACGCCCGTCATCCCCGAATGCGACGCGGGATAGGCGTGGTCCTTTTCTTCGCGCGTGTGCGGCGCGTGATCTGAGCCCAGAACGTCAACGACTCCATTCGCGAGACCCGCCCAGATGCCTGCCTGGTTGGCCGCATCGCGCACCGGCGGGTTCATCTGACAATAGGTGCCAAGCCGCTCGTAGCACTCCGGCGCAACCAAGGTGAGATGATGCGGCGTCACCTCGACGCTCGCCCACTCCTTGTGATGCGCCAGGAACTCCATTTCGATCGCCGTCGAAACGTGCAGCACATGCACCCGCTTGCCATATTTCTCCGCCAGCCCGACAAGCTGCTTGGTCGCCATCAGCGCCGCGATCTCGTCGCGCCACACCGGATGCGAGGAGGGATCGCCTTCGACGCGCAGATCCTTGCGCTGATTGAGCCGCCCCTCGTCCTCGCAGTGAAACGCCGCACGCCGCGAAATCTTGGCAATGATCGCATCAAGCACGGCAGGCTTATCTACCAGCAGCGTCCCCGTCGACGAGCCGATGAACACTTTAATGCCTGCCGAGCCTGGCAGACGCTCCAGTTCCGGGATGTCATCGACGTTGTCTTCCGTCCCCCCGACGTAGAACGCAAAATCGCAGAACATGCGGTGATGCGCGGCCTTCACCTTGTCGGCCAGCAATTCGGGCGTGGTGGTATTGGGATTGGTGTTCGGCATCTCGAAAACGGTCGTCACGCCGCCCAGAACCGCCCCGCGCGACCCCGTTTCAAGGTCTTCCTTGTGGGTCATGCCCGGCTCGCGGAAATGCACCTGACTGTCGATCACGCCCGGCAGGATCGTCAGCCCCTTGGCATCGAGAACTTCTCCCGCGCTCGCCCCCGACAAGTCGCCCAGCGCCATGATCCGCCCGCCGCTAATGCCGATATCGCGCGCGCCCATACCATCCTGGTTGACGACCGTTCCGCCCTTGATGATCAGGTCATAGGTCTCAGGCATGCTGCGGCTCCCTCACAGAAATTTCGGCGCTCCTTGCACCCGTTTCGCCTCCCGCTTAGTTAAGTCTGGTACGAACCGCAAGCCATCGAACCCGAAAGGCTGCCAAATGTCCGATCTGAAAATCGCGCTACTGCCCAACCGGGGCGTGCTCAAAGTCACCGGCAAGGATGCGCAAAAGTTCCTGCAGGGCATCATCACCGCCGACATGGACCAGCTCGGTGCCGAAGGCACGGGCCTGCACACCGGCCTGTTGAGCCCGCAGGGAAAAATCCTATTCGATTTCTTCGTCGTGCCCGCTGACGGCGGCTATTTGATCGAGACCGACAAGGGCCACGTCGCAGAACTCCTCAAGCGGTTGACGATGTATAAATTGCGCGCCGATGTCACCATCACCGATGCCAGCGCCGACTATACGGTCGCTGCGGTCTGGGGCTCGAACCCGTGCGAAGCCGCAGGCAGCCTCGACTGCATCTGTTTCAACGATCCGCGCCAGGGCGACTTGGGCGTGCGCCTCTTGATGACGCTCACCAACGACAGCGCCTTGAAAAAGCTGGATGCCGATGCCGCCAGCGAACCTTCCTACGACGCCCGCCGCATTGCGCTCGGCATACCTGAAGCCGGCAAGGACTTCCCTCTCGGCGATACCTTCCCGCACGAAGCGCTTTACGATCAACTCGGCAGCGTCTCCTTCAACAAAGGGTGCTACGTCGGGCAGGAAGTGGTGAGCCGCATGCAGCACCGCTCAACGGTCCGCAAACGCGTCGTGCCAATCACCGGTGACAAAGCTTTGCCACCAGGCGGCAGCGACATCACGGCGGGTATCGTTGCGATTGGATCGCTCGGCACGGTTTGTGAAAATCGCGGACTTGCCATGCTGCGTCTAGACCGTGCAGCCGAGACGCTCGCCAAGGGCGAAAAGCTCTCCGCAGGAGACGCCCAGATTGAAATCGCGCTGCCACAATGGGCCACCTTCAAGTTTCCGCCCGAAGCGGATGCCAAAGCGTGAGCGCCGCGAAAACGCCCGCTCCTCATTCGGAAGATCAACCGATCCGCTGCCCCTGGGGCGGGATCGAGACGCCGATCTATTCCGCCTATCACGACACCGAATGGGGCGTGCCCCAGTTCGATGATCGCGCGCTGTTCGAAAAACTGATCCTAGAGGGTTTCCAGTCGGGACTATCCTGGCTGACGATCCTCAAGAAGCGCGACAACTTCCGCAAAGCCTTCAAAGGTTTCGAGCCCGAAATGATCGCCCGCTTCACCGACAAAGACCGCGCGCGCCTGATGGCCGACGCCAGCATCATCCGCAACCGCCTGAAGATCGACGCCACCATCGACAACGCCAAAGCCTTTCTCGCGATTTCCGAACGTGAAAGTTTCAGCGGCTTCCTTTGGGGCATGCTTGATGACCCGCCGAAAGCGAATAAGTGGAAGAACTTTTCCGACGTTCCGGCCCAGACAGAAATTTCAAAACGCATGTCGAAGGAACTTAAAAAGCGCGGCTTTCGTTTTGTCGGCCCGACAACAGCTTACGCCTTCATGCAGTCTGTTGGGATGGTCAACGATCATCTGCTGGCGTGCCACCGCCATACCCCCTGTGCCGAATTGCAGGCGCGCGCTAAACTCGCCAAATGAAGAATCAGAACGTATCCATTCAACAGCCCGCGGCAGCCCGGCAAACTGACGCCAGCAGCGCACCGCGCGCCTGGCAACGCATGCTGTCCGGCCGCCGTCTCGACCTGCTTGATCCCGATCCCGCCGATATCGAAATCGACGACATCGCCCACGGTCTCGCCCGCGTCGCGCGCTGGAACGGCCAGACACTCGGTGACCACGCACTCTCGGTCGCGCAGCACGTTTTGATTGTTGAAGCCATCGCCTCGGAGAGAAATACCGATTGGCCCTCGCACTGGCGCCTTGCGGCACTGCTGCACGATGCCGCCGAATACGTCGTCGGCGATCTCATTTCACCGTTCAAGAACGCCATCGGCCTCGACTACAAAGCCTTCGAGATCCGCCTCCTCGAAGCCATCCACCAGCGCTTCGAATTGCCAAAAGAACTCCCAAACGAAATCTCTATAGAAATCAAAGCCGCCGATCACATCGCCGCTTACTTTGAAGCAACCGTCCTGGCAGGCTTCGCCAAGAACGAAGCGCTAAACTTTTTCGGCTCCCCGAACGGCATCGGCGAGAACCTCTCAGAGGAGCTGAAAAAGCTACGTCCGATGCCCGCCGCAGAGGCTCAAGCAAGCTTTCTTAAACGCTTCCAGCTCCTCTCAGCGGGCTAATCCGTCAGCCCACTTCGCATGAACGAAGTGGCACGATTTTGCCAATTGTGGCGCAATCGAGCCCGGGGCGTTCTCATTTCGAACTTTTAATTTTCCGAAATTCGCCATGATCGGCCCATAAATATTTTTATGCGCTAAAACGTAGCTCGGACGGGAAAGCGCATTGAGTTCAATTATTTGGGGGCTGATTGTGTTTGGGGGGCCGCTTCTAGCGGGCATGATCGCGAGCTATGTCGGAACCAACGCCGCTAGCCAATCAGGCTCGCCGCGTCACTACCGACACGGAGGTTCTCGCCGTGACGACGACTGTTAATCTAAGTGCCGAATTTGCCGAGCCGATTTCACGAGAAATCCGCAGTCCGGGGCGATCGCTCGAAGCGACACCGGTCGAAATCGGGCTAAACGCTGCCATCGTATCGGTGTCGAACGACGAGCCCGTCGTGCTCGTTGTGCGCAACCAGAACGAAACCAACGGCGCCGATGGATTGCCCTACGGCCCGTTTTCTCCATTCGACCATCGCACGCTTGAAATCGGCCTGCGCTCTTGGGTCAAGGAACAAACCGACATCGATCTGGGATACGTCGAACAACTCTACACGTTCGGCGACCGCGGTCGTCACGCCCAACCCGGCGACACCAGTCCGCATGTCGTATCAATCGGCTATCTGGCGCTCACGCGCGTCAGCGATATCGACAACCTGCGCGCCGGCTTGTGGCGCAGCTGGTATCACTATTTCCCCTGGGAAGATTGGCGCAAAGGCTGCCCGGAAATCATCGAGAAGGTGATTGCGCCTGAACTTCAGCGCTGGATCGACAGCCCCAACGCCAGAACATCACCCGCCCGGCCACTCGACCGCCGCCAGCGCGCCCGCATCTGCTTCGGATTGGATGGCGCCGCCTGGGACGAAGAGAAAGTCTTGGAGCGCTACGAACTGCTTTACGAAGCAGGCCTCGTCGCAGAAGCCCGCCGTGACCGCCCGGAATCTGCAGCTGTCGTCAGTGGTAACACCCCCACAGTCGGCGCTTCGATGCGTTTCGATCACCGGCGCGTTCTGGCAACCGCAATCGGCCGCGTCCGCGCCAAGATCAAGTATCGCCCCGTCATTTTCGAATTGATGCCGGCAGAATTCACGTTGTTCGAATTGCAAAAACACGTGGAAGCGATCCTCGGTCCGCATCTGCATAAGCAGAACTTCCGACGCTTGGTCGAAAGCGCAGGCTTGGTCGAACCGACCGGAGAAGTAAAAACGCGCACGGGCGGCCGGCCCGCCAAGCTGTTCCGTTTCCGCCGCGAAGTTCTTCTGGAACGCCCCGCCCCCGGCGTGCGCATCAAGCTCGGTCGAAGCTGATCGCAGTGTGCGCCCAGCGCTCAGCACCTCAATCAGTCGAATGAATATTAAAAAACGAGAAAGGGTGGCTGTTTCCCGCAGCCACCCTTTCTTCATTTTGCTTTGATTTATCGAGCCCTGTAGCCAAGCCCAATAGTTTGTCGACCTAGCAGGCCAAGAAAAGTTCGAAGACTTAACCGCTCTTATTCTTGCGGTAGCGCTTCGAATAATAGCGTTTCTTCTTGCCTCCCGACTTCAAGCTCCGAACCACATGCACCGTCGTCCCGACCTTCGCAATTCTGGAAAGATGCGCGACGTGACCGTTCGACATACGGAAGCAACCCGAAGACGACGCCGTCCCAATCGACTTAACGTTGTTCGTCCCGTGGATACGATAAAGCGATGAGCCCAGATAAAGCGCTTTGGCGCCGAGCGGATTGTTGACGCCGCCCTTCATCAGTTCCGGCAGACCAGGCGTACGCTGGCGCATTTCCTTCGGCGGCCGCCAATCCGGCCAATCCTTCTTTGCCGAGATTCGCTTCGTACCCGTCCAGGCAAACCCAGGCTTTCCAACCGCGATCGGATAGCTATAGGCTTTACTCTTCGAGACGACGTAATAAAGCCTGCGCCCAGCCGTATCGATAACGATGCTGCCGGCCTTGTAGCCGCGGCGGAATTTGACGATTCCCGGCTTCTTCGGAACGATGTAGGGCCGTGCTCCGCCGCTCCGAACCTTTTTCGAATACTTGGACGACGACTTCTTGTACTTCTTCTTGCCGTATGAATTATCCTGGTAGGATTTTTTATTGCCAGAATAACCATAGTATTTTTTGTTGCCGTAGAAGGTGCTCCTATATGAATTGTCATAAGGATTGCTGCTGTAATCACGATAACCGTCTGGTGCAGCCTGCGCGCCGACAGGCGCCCACAGCACGACGGCAGCAAGCAAGACTCCGAACAGCCTCAACATGTGCTCTGACCCCTCATTTTTTCACGATGACCGGGCCATCGACAAAACGCGCTACGCCCGGAAAACGGCGCCAACAACCATGATTAACGAAAAGACGCAAGCCTATGAGAATGAGAGGAAAATAGGTCGCACATCAACACTCTGAAACACTTGCAAACACTGCTCTGACATCAGATTTTTTATCGATGTTTTGCAAGGACTTGCAAATGCATACTTCACGAAACAGAACTATTCTGCCGCTTTCGAAAAAATGTGCCATGTGCCGTCGGCCCCAATCGCCAGACGGTACCAGGGCCATTTCCCGCTTTTGGTAAAATCTTCGACCGTTTCCTTCGGCATCAGCTTGGCGAGCTCGGTCTTGTCGTCCTCACTCAGGCTCTTGGCCGCAACCTCAGACAGGTAGGGCCAGACATAGACCGCGTTGTTCTCAAAATCGCGGCCAATCGGTAGGCTGGCCGGACCCGCCTCCAACAGTTTGCCCAGTATTTCAAGAATTTCTGCGCCCTTGCCGTCTTTTGAGGTCTTCCGCCAAAACTCAATCGGATCTTCTTCGCGTGGAACCTGAAACTCCGGCCGGAGCTCATTCCACTCGATCGCTGTGCGCAATTCGTCGATGTCACCGCTCTCGACGGCGACCAGTATGGCGTCGCGCATCTCCTGCACGGGGATCGGCAATTCGTCCAAATCGATTTGCTTGGGCCGCGCCACCTCAGGCACCGTGACCGCCGGTTGCGACGCTGATTTGCCGGCATCTGCGACACGCCATCTATGGACCGCATCACCCGCAACCGCGGGGTAAGATTGCGCCAGACAATGGACAAGCCCGACAACCGTGACTACCAATGCCCGCGTCGCGGCGCTTTGCCAGAAGCTGACGCGTGCCAAGAAATGGGGGAGATGTTGCATACGACTGAGACAAACCACGCCACCGCCTGGCCATCGCGCCTCAACAATAAGCCGGTCGCGCAGCAGGTTCGTCCACATGGCAGCCGATTGCCAATTGCCCTGCCAAAAACCTGCCAACACGCTTCCCTCCGCCTAGCCTCAACCGACTCCAGCCAGGACCGGATCGTTGCTGCCAGATTAAGGTGGCAGCACGGCGTCGCCGACAATAACAGCGGGGAGGCTTAAACGATGCTCCCCAATCCGCTCGTCCTGCCTGTCGGATTTGTTATTGGCATCCTTGTGGCCGCACCGGTCGGACCCGTCAACATTCTGTGCATCCAGCGCGCCATCGCGCGCGGTCTTTGGGGCGGGATTGCCGCGGGCCTCGGCGCTGTCCTAGGCGACGGGCTGGTTGCGTTGCTGGCCGCAATGGGTGTCGGCGCCATCTCCGGCGCAATCGACTATCACCGCCAAACCATCCAGATTGTCGGCGGCCTCGTCCTGCTCGCGTTCGGTTGGCGGCTCTACATCACCGTCCCGACCATCGATCAGAACGCCACCGAAGCAAATGGCAAAAGCTCGATGCTGGCTTACCTCTGGGATGTGCCAAAAACGTTCTTCCTGACCGTCACCAATCCCGGCGCAGTCCTCGGCCTCTTCGCAATCTTCGGCGGCATCTCGACATTCGTTGAGGTCACCGGCCCCGTCGAAGCCCTCCTCATGGTCGCCGCAATCATGGTCGGCTCGCTGAGCTGGTGGGTCGGCCTATCATACGTCGTCGCCCGGCTGCGCAGCCGAATTTCCTTCGAGCGCCTGACGCTCATCAACAGAATTGCCGGACTGGCGCTCATCGTCTTCGGCCTCGTCCTGATCGGCGAAATCGCCTACCAGCTTGCCGTCGTCGCCCTGAAATAAGCCCAAGAAATAAGAAAAGCCAGGATCTGCCGTTTCCGGCAGCCTGGCTCTGGCAGCACACCCCGCGGGCACTGAACCTATCAACCATCAATTCCCAAGCGCAGAGCTTTGGCGATTAATGAACGACGCCGTTGTCATCGTTAGGCTTTGAAAACTCGCCCTGACGAATGCGCGCTTCAAGATTACGCGCCATCTCGGCAGCAGCTTTTTCGCCGAAGATCGTAACCAGATCCCGCATGCCGGAGAAAACGGCGGCATAAGCCATCAGCTCCTGCGGCACACCGCTTTCTTCACCGCGTTCCCATGCTGCCCGAATGAGGTCGAGAGCAAGGAGGCTATCGTCTGTCGAATGGCGATCTTCGCTGAGCTGCATGGGTCGGCTTTCATTCTCAAATTGAAACTATGGGCGGAAATGCAAAATCCGCGCCTGTTTGAAAAAACTAGCATGGACCCGCCGACTGAAGGCGCACGCCGCGCGTTCATCCTAAATCGTTACCAAAAGATTAATGCCGGCCGCGCCGCCCGCGCCCGCAAGACGCCTCAGGACGGGAACCAGTCAGGGGTTATTCTTGACGAGGTCTTCGGCGATTTCGGTGCCTTCGTCGAGAAACCGCTCAATCGCGGTCTTTGCGGATGCCGTGCAAACCTTGTAGGTCCGGCTGTAGCTTTGATAGCCCTTGTTGAAGCTGCGGGACAGACGAGCCCGCCTTAACGCGGTCCCGCCTTCTGCCTTGAGAATGCCGCGCATCTGATCGCGCCAGAGCTGACCATCGCCCGAACCGCAAAGTTCACGCAGATAATGCACCGCGCCGATAATCTCGGTGAGTCTCAGAAGTTTGGTGTCGTAAGGCTTGACCGCCTGCTCTTCTGCGAACGCCCGTGTTTCAAAACCTGACAACGCCGTGCCGCTCGATAGGATAACGGCCAAAACAATCGCCCGCAGGACATCACAAATCCGCGCGCCAGAGGCTTTTCCGCGGCCGGCGGTCTCGAAACCTCCAATCCGCCCTGCCGGCTGTTTTCGCGTGTCCGTCATGGATCCCCTGATCGTTCCACCGAAGCGTCGAAAGTGCTTCGAACCCATTAAATGTCTGGCCCGAGACCCTGGCCCGATCTCTTCAAGGCTTCTCGGCCAAAAGTGAGGCAGCCTCAAGGATGAGGGCTTCGGCCCCTTCGGTCAGCTCCATTGAGCCAAGCCCGGCAAGTTCGACAAATCGCGCGCATTCCGCATCGTCGCCTGCGCGAACTAAACGCGAATCTGCCTGCCCATAGTAGACATCAAGCAGATATTCCCCGGCTTTTTCTCGGCCATTACCGCCAACGACCGCAGCGGAACTCCCAAACCGGCGCACTTCGTGTTGTGTAAGAAACCCAGCCAGCCGCGGCCGTATCCCGGTTTCTTCGAAAACCTCCCGCAACGCGGCTTCCACGCTCGTTTCACCAGGTTCCAGCTTCCCGCCCGGCAGGCTCCAGACCCCTTGCAGCGGAGGCCTGCCCCGCTTGACGAGCAACACCGCGTCTCCATTGAAGACGATCATGCTCGCCCCATATGGCGCCTCTTTCATCCCAAGCCTTTCAGCAAACGGCGCCAGATGGCACACTGGAAGCGCCCAAGACCTAAATGGAACTCGTCGTTCATGTGCTCGCGCTATTCCCTCACATCTCCGCCCGAAGCCGTCCGCGACATGTTTGGCTACACCAACGAAGCCGAATTCCCGCCAAGGTATAACATCGCCCCGACCGAACCCGTCGCCATTGTCCGCACCACCCATTCCGGCGCCCGCGAACTCGCTTTGGTGCGTTGGGGCCTCATCCCCTCATGGGCCAAAGACCCCACCAAACTCTCGACGCTGATCAACGCGCGCGCTGAGACCGCCACCGTGAAACCGTCGTTTCGCGCGTCCATGCGCCATCGCCGCTGCATCATACCCGCCGATGCCTTTTATGAATGGACCGGTAAGCCCGGCAGCAAGCAGCCCCACATGATCAGCTTCAAGTCCGGGGAAATGATGGGATTTGCCGGCGTTTGGGACCACTGGCTCGGCCCCGACGGCAGCGAAATCGATACGATGGCGATCCTGACGACAAAGCCGAACACGGAAATGACCAAGATCCACGACCGTATGCCTGTCATCCTAGCCCCTGAAGACTATGAGATCTGGCTCGATTGCACACCGGGCTCATCCGTCGGCCTTGAGCCATTTCTGAAGCCGGTACCCGATGGCTCGCTCGAAATCATCGCCGTCTCGAAAGATCTCAATAATCCGCACAATGACCGCCCTGAAATCCAGGAACCCGTGCAGGGAAAACTGTTTTAGCCAGTAAAAAAGCGCCCAAACCCCAACATTGGTTAAGACAAAAGTCCGCCACGGACACATGTTTCAAGTTTCTTCACCAAAATAAGTGATTGATACTGAGGCGCTTTCCGAAATTGACCAAAGCGGACAAAGAAGCGCGCAATTGCTCGCACCTCAGCGTACAAAGCGTTATTCTGGAGCCGGCAAAGATGAGCGGAAGTATTCTTGAGGGGGTATAAGCGCTCCAGACCGCGCTTGAAGAAGAGGCCCGAAGGACGCGACAGTGAAGCGCGCCGCCGCCTCGCGACACAACAAAGTACCAGCCGCGAAGTCTGCGGCACTGCGTAAGTTAAGGAGTTGACAAGATGAGCTACCGAGGTGGGGATCTCGATCTGCGGACACCGCAATCCCGCAGCGGCAGTGAGCGCGGATCCTACGAACTCTCTCCCAATGGCACGCGGGATTTCGACGAGGGCTATCCGGGCGCCTCTGATCCGCACGCACCTATCTGGGTCGATGAGACGCTCCTTGCCTGCTGCAACCACGCCTTCGATATCGCGCTGGCTCACCGCTCCGGCGACGTCCGCATCGAACACCTCCTATATGCGCTGACCCGCATCGATGACGCCGCCGAAGTCCTGGAAAAGCACGGCATCCGCGACGCCAGCCTGCGCCGCGAAGCCGGCCTCTATATCGCCAGCGAAATCCCCATCGCGCCGACCAATGGCCAAACAAAGCCCCGCCGCTCCGCCGCCTTCGAACAAGCTTTGAAAGCCGCCTCCAAGTTCGCCGCAACGCGCAACCGCCCAGCCGGCGTCGGCGATCTGTTGCACGTTTTCCTCGAAGTGCAGCCCGAATTGCCCGGCCTCCAGCTCCTGCATCGCCATCGCCCGGGCTTGATGTCGGAAGGCGCGCACAGCGGATCGTCTTATCAGACCCTGCCGGATGCAGCCTTCCTCGGCGCTCCCGTTGAGCCTCCACGCCGCGCCATCCGTCCGGCCTACTACGATGAGTATGCGGTGATGGAGGCCCCGGTCTACCGCCAGCAGGTCGTCCAGAGCCACACCGACATGGTCCAGAACCAGCGCCTGGCCGCGCTCGAAAAGCTGGTCATGTCGCTTCGTGACGATACCGGTCGCCTCGCCGATGATCTGTCGGGCCGTTTCGTTTCTCTCGAACAGACCGTCTCCAGTAGCCGCGGCGACGATCAAACCCATCACCGCACAGCCGAGCAACTCGGCAACATCGAACGCTCCTTGATCGCCAGGATCACTCAACTCTCCGAGGAAGCCTCGCTTCTCTCGCAGCGCCTGGAAGAGATGGATAAGCGCCTGCAGACGGCCTACGAGTCTGGCGGCATCGACCTCTCACCGCTCGAAGCCCGCCTCGATCAGCTCGAAGCCCTCATGCGCGAAGGAGCCGGCTCCGGCGTTTCGGACGAGCGGCTGCGCCAGATCGAAAACCTGCTCACCCAAGGCGGCAGCGTCAGCGTAGATCTCGTCCCCATCGAAGGCCGCCTCAACGACATCGAAACCGCCCTTCTGAGCACCGGCGACAGCACCCAGACGATCTCCGAGATCACGACCCGCATCGACAATCTCGAAGCCGGTCTGACCAATCGCTTCGCCAACATGCAGCATCAGTCCGACACCTTGACCAACGAAGTCAAAAGCCTGTCGCAGCAGACCGCACAGGCCCTGACGGCAAATGCCAATTCGCTGGCCCACCTCGACAACAGCCTGCAACAGCGCATCGCTGCGATTTCGCAACTCACCCAGGATATGCAGGCGAGCCGCACCGATATCGGTCTCAAACTGGAATCTCTGGAAACCATGTCGATCCGCCATGGCCAGGAAGCCGCTGAAGGCCGCGAGACAGCCGTTCGCGAGTTGAGCGAAGTGCATGAAGCGATCACCAAATTGAACGCCAATCAGCACACTCTGGCCGGAGCAATCGACCAGTGGCGCAGCGAGTCAGTAAGCGACATGAACACCATCGCGACCCGCCTCACCCAGCTCGACGCCGATAACGACGCGCCCCTGGAGCGCCTCGAATTCCTCTCCGAACGCATGGATGGCATGTATCGCGCCACCGTCGAGCGTTATCACCGCCGCAACCGCTTCTGGTACTGGCTCTTCGGCACCGACGACTGGATCGGCACGAGCTGGCCCTCGCAAGCCCGCAAAGTCGAACAGGAACTGCAATCTCTGAACGCCGAAACCTCCTGATCGACCGATCACAAGCATTTCGTAACTGTTCAATTCAGCAATTCAAAACGGGCGCAGGTCCTCTTGTACTTGCGCCCGCCACAATTATTGTCCATTTGCTGTAGTGTGACGAAAACATCTACATTGCAATTGAGGCTCCCCGAGCCGGTTGAGAAAGCAATGGTCGGAAATGGGTAACTCAGCGGTAACTTGGATCGTAATCTGGGGTGCGACAGCCACCCTGGCGGCCGCAATTGCTGGCGGCATCGCTGGTTACAAGAACCGCGACTATTCCTTCTGGATGGGATGGTGCTTCGTCTTCCCGCCGCTCATCATTGTTTTGGCGCTGTTGCCCCACCATACCGGTCCGCGCCCAAAGCGGCCGTCCTTGGATGACGAAGATAAGAACTGGTATTGAACCCGCCTGACATCCCGCGGTCGCTGCGTACATCCGATTGCGGCAGGGTTTCCTTCAAATGACAAATGTCATTCCCGCCGACGGAAAAAATAAGTCGTAGTTTGGCTGCGAAAACGGGCTTTTTACCGCCCTTGCAACGCTGCGCGTAGTTTCTGATTTTCTCAGACCGCGAATTGTCTCGGCGCACGAGAGCAGCGATCATCACTCATTGAAAATCTGAAACCTAGAGTGCCCGTGGCCAATGGCCGTGACCAAACATTCAAAGACGATCCAGATCGGCACGAATGCCTTTGCAGTCCGCGCCCAGCGAGGTGAAGACGGGACACTTAAATTTTGTGTCGATGATCTCGATAGCGCGTTCTACGACCCCAACGACGCAATCTCCGAACGCTTCAAGTCGGCCTTGAAGCGGCGTCTGGAAATCGTCCGGCAAGAGCGGACATCGCGGCGACGCTAACAACCGCCACGGGCCGCAAAAATGAGAGCCGCGGAAAGTCCATTCGCAACCCTCACGCCGACTTCGATTTCGCACGCAATACCGCCTGCGCCGCCGCAAGCCGCGCAACCGGCACCCGAAACGGCGAGCACGACACATAATCCAGCCCCGCCTTTTCACAGAACGCCACCGAATCCGGATCGCCGCCATGCTCCCCACAGATCCCGATCTTGAGATCTGGCTTCACCCGTCGGCCGCGCTCGGTCCCGATCTCGACCAACTCGCCGACACCTGAAACATCGATCGAAACGAACGGATCGACTTCGAAAATCTTGCGCTCCAGATAGGTCTGCAGAATTGGCCCCGCGTCATCGCGCGACAAACCCAGACACGTCTGCGTCAGATCGTTGGTTCCGAACGAGAAGAACTCTGCACCCAGTTCCCCTTCAGCGATCTCATCGGCCTTGAGCGAACAGCGCGGCAGCTCCACCATCGTACCGATATCGTAGGTGAGCTTATGTCCGGTCTCAGCTTCGACAGCCCTAGCCGCCTCTCGGATTACATTCGCCAGGATATCGAACTCCTCGCGATAAATGACGAGCGGGATCATCACCTCCGGGCGCACCGGCTTACCGGTTGCCTTTTCGACATTGACCGCCGCCTCGAAAATCGCCCGTGCCTGCATCTCGGTGATTTCCGGATAACGGATCGCCAACCGGCAGCCCCTGAACCCAAGCATCGGGTTAAACTCGGAAAGCTCTCCGACGCGGGCTTTCAGTTTATCAACGTCGATGCCGAGTGCTTCGGCAACCTGCGCCGTCTCTTTCTCTTCGTGCGGCAGGAACTCATGCAGCGGCGGATCGAGCAAGCGGATCGTCACCGGCAACCCCGCCATGATCTCGAACATCTCTTCGAAATCGCTGCGCTGCATCGGCAGGATTTCAGCCAGCGCTTTCCGCCGGCCCGCCTCCGTATCCGAGCAGATCATTTCACGCATCGCCAGAATGCGGTCTTCCTCAAAGAACATATGCTCCGTGCGGCAAAGCCCGATGCCTTCCGCACCGAAATGCAACGCCTGCCGCGCGTCACGGCCGTTATCCGCGTTGGCTCTCACACCAAGCTTGCGGAACTCGTCGGCCCACTCCATCAACTGGCCGAACGCGCCGGAAAGTTCCGGCTGCTTCATCTTCGCCTGGCCTTCGAGCACCTGCCCGGTCGTGCCATCGATGGTGATGAAAGCGCCTTTCTTGAACGTCTTGGCGCCGACCTTCATGACACCGGCTTGCGCGTCAATCCGCAACGAGCCCGCCCCCGACACACAGGGCCGGCCCATACCACGCGCAACGACAGCAGCATGGCTCGTCATTCCGCCGCGCGCTGTCAAAATACCAACGGCCGCGTGCATCCCGTGAATGTCTTCGGGGCTTGTTTCCATACGTACGAGAATAACGTCGCGGCCTTTGTTGCCGAGTTCTTCTGCTTCATCAGCGAAGAACACGATTTCACCGGCCGCCGCTCCAGGCGAAGCCGGAAGTCCCGTCGCAACGATGACCTTCTCGGCCTCGTCATCGATCCGCGGATGCAAGAGCTGGTCGAGACCGGCAGGCTCAACGCGCAACACCGCTTCCTCGCGCGTAATCAGACCCTCGGCCGCCATATCCTTTGCGATCGTCAGGCCCGCTTCCGTCGTGCGCTTACCCGAACGGGTCTGCAGCATGAAGAGCTTGCCCACCTGGATGGTGAACTCGATGTCCTGCATATCGCGATAGTGCTTTTCGAGCTTGTCAAAGACGGCCAGCAATTCTTTGAACGTCTCCGGCATCAAGGCTTCCAGCGACGGCAACGTCTCACCGGCCTCCAGACGCGCCTGCTCGGTCAGCGGCTGTGGCGTGCGAATGCCCGCGACCACATCCTCACCTTGCGCGTTGACGAGATACTCGCCGTAGACCTCCTTCGCGCCCGTCGATGGGTTGCGCGTGAACGCAACGCCGGTTGCACTGGTGTCGCCCATGTTGCCGAACACCATCGCCTGCACGTTGACCGCCGTGCCCCAGTCATCGGAAATCTGCTGCAACCGTCGGTACGTCTTCGCACGTTGCGTCTGCCACGACCCGAAGACCGCCGCGATCGCGCCCCACAGCTGCTCGGACGTATCCTGCGGAAACGGCTTTTTCAGATCGGTTTGGACAGCGTCCTTGAACTGGTCGATGACATCGAGCCAGTCATCCGCGGTCAGTTCCGGATCGAAAGAAAATCCGTTGAGGTTTTTGTAATTCTCAAGGATGTCCTCGAAGACGCCGTGATCGACCCCAAGCACGACATCCGAATACATCTGAATGAAACGCCGGTAGCTGTCGTAGGCAAACCGCGCATCGCCTGAGCGCTTCGCAAGCCCCTCGACCGTTGCATCATTGAGCCCGAGGTTGAGGATCGTATCCATCATCCCCGGCATCGACGCTCGCGCTCCCGAACGTACCGAAAGCAGAAGCGGGTTAGCCGGATCACCAAACGTCATCCCGACGACCTTACCGACCTTCGCGAGCGCGTCTTCGACCTGCCCGCGAAGGACCTCCGGCAAAACTTCACCGTTGTCGTAATAAGCCTTGCAGACTTCCGTCGTGATGGTGAAGCCGGCCGGCACCGGAAGGCCGAGGTTTGCCATCTCGGCAAGATTAGCGCCCTTGCCGCCCAGAAGATCGCGCAAATCCGCCCGCCCGTCTGTCTGTCCGGCGGCGAAAAGATAAACGAGTTTCGCGCTTCCCTCAGGTGCAACGTTGGCCATGCCGTCATGCTCCTTCATCGATTTAAAAGCAGCACCGAGCCGATCGGCGCCACCCATTGCCTGCGACCGGCTTAACAGCCAAGCAAGCGTTCTAACAGGTGGCTTTTCGATCCAGGGTCCCGTTCAACAATTCGAAACGCTGCCAAAACACATGAAGCCAACGCCTTCGCGCACAATATCGCCGAAACCCGCCCCCCGCGGCGCCTTCGCCACCAGACACACCATATTCGCTCGCCCGCCACAACGCGCTTCATTTGGTTGAGAATGCAACATCGTAGGCCTCAGACGCGAGGAGGCTCGTGACTTGCACGCCCCGGGTGTCCTAATGTCCCCGCAACGCATCCGACCCAGTCGCCAATCCCGCCAACCGAGACACACAATCCGAATGACCAACCTGCCAAAAGTTCTCAAACAGATCGATGCCTCCCATAACGAAAGCCTCGACCGGCTTTTCGAACTGCTTTCAATCCCCAGCATCTCGACCGACCCGGCCTTCGCCAAGGAATGCCAGCGCGCCGCCGACTGGTGCGCGAAAACGCTTGGCTCGATCGGATTTGATGCGGACGTCGTCCCGACAACCGGCCACCCGATCGTCGTTGCCAAGAACCATCAAAAGCCCGACCCGAAGAAACCCCACGTCCTCTTTTACGGCCATTACGACGTCCAGCCGCCCGATCCGCTGGAGCTTTGGACATCCCCACCCTTCGAGCCGCGCATCGCCAGCGAAAAAGGCAACGGCAAGGTCATCATCGCGCGCGGAGCCGAGGACAACAAAGGCCAGTTGATGACCTTCCTCGAAGCCGCCCGCGCCTATATGGCGGTCGATGGCGAACTTCCCATCAACGTCACCGTCATGCTCGAAGGCGAAGAAGAATGCGGTTCGCCATCGCTGCCAGGCTTCCTGAAAAAGCACGGCAAGAAGATCAAGGCCGATCTCGTTCTCGTTTGCGACACTGGCCAATGGGATCGCGACACGCCGGCTATCACCACCATGCTGCGCGGACTTGCCGGCGTGGAAGTCATCGTCAATGGTCCCGGTCGCGATCTGCATTCCGGCCTCTATGGCGGACTTGCCGCAAACCCGATCCGCGTCCTGACCGGCATTTGCGGCGCCATGCACGACGCCAAGGGCCGCATCACCATCCCGGGCTTTTATGATGGCGTGAAAAAGCCGTCCGCCAAACAGCTCAAGCAATGGCAGGCCATCGGCTTCAGCCTCGATGATTTCCTCGGCCCCGTCGGACTGTCCGAACCTGCCGGCGAAAAGAACCGCCAGCCGCTGGAGCAACTCTGGTCGCGTCCGACGCTCGAATTCAACGGCATCACCGGCGGCTATCAAGGGGCAGGAACCAAGACGATCATCCCGGCCGAAGCCAGCGTTAAAATCACCTGCCGGCTTGTTCCCGGGCAGGACCCGGACGCGGCAATTCAATCGATCAAGGATTTCGTAAAGGACCGCATCCCTGAAGATTGCACGGTCGAGTTCCGCGGCGGCCATGGCTCTGCAGCCGTCGGCTTCGATACCGATACGCCGACGATGGCGGCCGCTGCCGAAGCACTCGAAGACGAATGGGGCAAGCCCGCCGTCCTCATGGGCTGCGGCGCCTCGATCCCCATCGTCACCGATTTCAAGGCGGCGCTTGGCATGGATAGCCTGCTGATCGGCTTCGGTCTCGAAGATGACCGCATCCACTCGCCCAACGAGAAGTACAATCTGAAGAGCTTCAAGAAAGGCACCCGCAGCTGGGCTCGCATAATCGACCGGTTTGCGAACCTCTAGACTGCCTCAGCGCCTCGCAGACTTTGCCCGAATAACGAATATCCTGTGCTGCAGCGCTGCCCAATCAGCGTTTGCTTTGCCACATCATGACATTATGGTGCCGGACGCATCATCGACGAACAAGACCGGAGAATAGCTTTATGCCCTGGCGAATGTTTTCAATTGCTCTTGGACTGCTCTTGGCGGGCCTCATCGCCCTGCCGGCCGACCAGTCTTTGGCGCAACGCTACGGCGGCAATTCGTACGGCAGCAAAGAGCGGCAGCGCGACCACAAGCCCGGCGAGTTCGACTACTACACGCTCGTCCTATCCTGGTCGCCGACCCACTGCGCCGCCCAGGTCAAGCAACGCCGCAACGACACCCAATGCAACCGCAAGCCTGGACAGCGCGGCTATGCCTTCGTCCTCCACGGTCTATGGCCGCAGTACGCCAAAGGCTACCCCGAGCGGTGCTGGACCGATTTCAAACCCTTCGTTCCCAAGCGGGTCATAAACGGCATGCTCGACATCATGCCAAGCACCGGCCTCATCATTCACGAGTATAAAAAGCACGGCACCTGTTCGGGCCTGAGACCGGACGGCTACTTCGGCCTGTCGCGGAACATCTATCGCAAGATCAAAATCCCGCAGCGCTACGTGCATCCGCAAAAACCGCAGATGGTCTCGCCTGAAACCCTGGTTGACGAATTCATCGCCGCCAACTCTGTGATCGGTCTGCGCCCCGACATGATGGCCGTCACCTGCGGCGGCCCCGGCAACCGCTTGCGCGAAGTTCGCATCTGCGTCTCGAAAGACGGCAACCCGCAAGCCTGCGGGCGCAACGAAGACCAGCGACGTCTTTGCAGCGCCAAGCGCATGTACGTGCCGCCCGTACGCTAAGCGCAATACAGGCTTCACAAAAAAGAACCGGCTCCGGCCCGGCCTTGGGTGAACGCCCATTTGCCAAAGGCCGGGCCAAACCTCGCAACTCCTAGAGACGGCAGAATTCTGCAGCGACCGCAGCGGCGCGCCTGATTGGGCGATTTCCTCCTGTGGATACGCTGCGCACAGTGATTCGCTGTGGCCTGGCAATTCTTGTGACTCATCAAGAACTTCGCGCAGACTGGAAGCCAGCTGATTCTGTCTCCGATTTCCGGAGCACAAAGACGCCGGCCCATGAGCAGGCGAGGAGTACGAATGACCGAGGCAACCAAAGGCCAGCGTTGGCGGCAGACCCAATCAAAGACCGATCCGCCCCGCTTCCGCCCGGTGCAAAATCCTGAACCCAAACCGCCGTCCCTGGAGGGCCTCAAACCGTCGCGCCAAACGGAACCGCCGCCTGTGCCTCAGCCAAATCCTTGGCCATTCGAACAAAATTCAGGCGATGCACCGCGCGCGCCCTCGATCGTGGCAAAGGCTCGCCCGTCCTTGAGCCAAGCGACATCGGCGGAGCGAACAACCGGTTCGCGGGAGTTTTCACCGACTCTGCACGCACCCGAGCCGGACCAGTTCCACGACGACACCGAAACTTACGAACCTGCAAAAAGAGGCTCAGGCCGGGGCATCCTCTATGCCTGCATCGGATTTTTTGCCGGCGTCGCCTTCTGGCACGCTGTCGGTTTCTGGCAGTTCGTCGAGGAGGCCGTCTTCTCCGGCCCCCGGCAGCAGGCCACGCAGACCCTGGACACCCCATCGACCCGGTCGACAGCCGAGCGAACCGAGTTCAACGAAGAGCGCTTCGCAAAAACCCCGCAGAACCCGGGCCCCGGCGCCTCGAACATCACAACAGGTTCGATCTCCCCCGTGCGTCCAGTCAATCCGGGCACAGCGACCGCAGCCCCATCAAAGGCATTTTTTGCGCCACAACCGACCGACGCCGTGCAAGTTTCTCCCCCGGACCTGGAAGCAATCCGGCCCGGCGGACTGTCCTGGAGCCCAGCAGTAAAAACCTCTGAATGAAGGGGGATAACTCAGCCCCCCTCCTCTAGTGTTGCCACATCTGCGGTTGTACCTTCGCCGCAAACGGGCGTTGCCCTCATCGCGGGAGTGGACCAATGAAGTTCGCAGCTGGACAGGAATGGAGCTACAAAGCGCCAACAGGTTTTGAAACCTCGCGCATTGTCATCGGTGCCGTTGCCACCTGCGGCGATGGCAATCACATCATCTGCTTCAGCGTCTACAAAGCCCCGCGACACAGCCCGTCAGGCGACGTTGATGTCGTCACCATTCCGTTCGTCCCGATGAGCGAAAAAGCCTTCGCAGAAACCGTCCGCGAATTGACCGGCGAAGCCGACCCACCGGATGATTTTTCAGACGCTCTAAAAGCCTGGAGCGAAGATCCGCGCGGTCTGAGCATTTTCACAGTGCCATTCGAAGGCGTAATCGATCGCATGATAGCGTTGCAGATGGCAGCAATTGTTGGCTCGCCCGCCGCCTAATTAGATAAAAAAAAACCGATCAGATCTTCGAATGACCTTCGTGTCCGCGCGAGGGCCCCGACGCACGACCGCTGCCGCCTGCTCTAGTATTCCCGAGCATATACAGAGCTTAAAGTGCGGTAATAGCTGTTTAGTCCGTACCCACATCAAACAAAAAACCGACAATAGATTTTTCAAAAACAACCCAAAACGCGTCAGCCTTTCAGCCCTTATTAACTGCACAGCCTCAATATAGTTTGCACACTAACCTTCACTAAACTGCTTATTAAACACCACCTTTGGCAACCGCACAGATTGGATGACGGCGATGCAGTCGCGTAGAAAAGTTGGATTCTTTATAGCTCCATTCATAGCGCTGCTAACGCTTGGCCTCCAAAAACCAGGAGATGACGGAACCTACACCGACGCCACAAACAAGAGCAGCAACAACAATAAGTTACAAGAAGCCAACCCAACAGACGCCACGCTTCCGCGAGAACCCGGGGCAATCGCCAAAGCCAAATTCACCGAAAACAAGACTGCTGCGACCGTGCAATTTCCGGGAATCCCAGAAAGTGCGAATAACTTTTCGCTTTCCGCACGCTTGACCTCGATGGCGATGCTCAATAGGCCAAAAACAACGCGTGCAAAAATCAAAAGTGCAGGAATGAGCCATTCCCTACTGCCTCACACCTTGCGCAACATTAAGGCCTCAGCCGCAATTGAAGCGAGCAAAACAAGACAGGCAACAATTCTGATCTTCCCAATTCACCGTCGCAAATCTATTGCACGGCCTCTGGTTCGCGCGGCCTGAAACAAAAAAGAATTAGAAGGCGGAACATCGAATTTGGAATACTGACGAATACGGCTGTGTCCGTTCGCAAAATTCCAGACAATACGATGCCGCCAATAACGGCGCGGCCCATTTCTCTCAATGGCTTGTCGAGCGCCATTGAGCTCAGGCTCAACCTCCAAAAAATCTCGCAAGAAAATATTCAGGCCGCCGATTTGCGACGACGCTCCGGCGACCAGTGTGCCGGAACCGGCGCCAAAAGACCTGCCCCCGCTGCCACCTCGATTTCATCGAGACGAATTGGATCGAGACTCCAATTGCGCGCAATCTGCATCACGTGATCTTCGGTCGGATACAAAACCAGTCCGCCGCCGGCGTCGCCGTGACGCTCTTCGACCCCACGCAACTCGAACAGTCTGAGCCCGAGCGATCTTTCAGCGCGCGTGATGCGGCCCTTGTTCCAGACAACGCCTTCGTCGTTGACAGCGAAAGCCCGCGTCAGCTTGCCGTTGACAACGCGGGCCCAGGCAAAGAAATCAATCAGCGGATAGGTGAAGAAATACTGCGCCTCCGGATAGTCTTTTCCCAGCGACAGCAACAGCGGCGTCAGCTTATCGATAAAGCGCTCGTTGACCGGATGCGGCAAGCCGAGACCAACAACGAACGTCCATCCATCGACAGGCGGCGTCACAAAGACATGCGAAGGTCCGAGCTTATCGTCGTAAACAGCGCCGATGCCGGAATTCCAATTGGCTGGGACCGCATTGGCCAAGTGGAGTTTACGAACCAATGTCGACGGATCGTCGGTGCGAACCGCCAGCCATGCCATCTTATAGCCGAACGGGCAGGCGCGATCCGGTTGATTTTCGACAACCACATCCTTCAATTGCCGACCGCCGCCTTCAGGTTGGTTATCCATCATGACGGCGATGAGAAGTATGGCGAAAGCCACTCCGATAATGAACGCCATCCAAATCCCTCCGCACCACCTTACAGGTGATAGGTGAGTCATGGCGCAATCGGCAACAGCCACTACGCCGCAATTGGGGAAAACGCGAAAAAGAAGCTCCGCCCGCACGAAAGATGAGCAGCACGGCGCCCAAACCACCTGGCAACTGCAAAGGATGTCGGAAAATCAGAAACCAGAAAGGAGGAGGCCAGCTCGAACACAATTTTTCGGCAAGCGGGGTATGCCGCACAAAAGCGTCAAGCTGGCCCCGACGAGCGGCGCCAGAGAGGGCAAGGCTTCCACTCGGTAATATCGGGCACTCATAAAGTGCTCACTGGGAATGGACAAACCCCAGCAAGCCTCCATTTATACCCCCACCATGACGAAGGTTTGACAATCCGAATCTTCTGAATAGAAGCAGCGGCAGCCCAAATGCAGTTGACCGGAACGAGTTTGTCGACGAACCGACTTCGTTTGCAGGATTGTGACAATCAGCAACCACCTCTAAAGCTGCACCGACCGAATAGAATTGCGGAGACATTCAGGGGAACTCTGTCAAAGGTATGCACAATAAAGCAAAGTAATCGCCAGCGATGCAGCTCGAACAACCGAAGCATAAACAGGCACGCCGCGATCTCCTCGCCGCTCAAAGCCGCATGACTAGCCTGTGCTCATTCGAATCCGGGCTCCGCAGCACTCTGGCCGGACCCGACCAGGCCCCCAAAAAACCAGAAGCATTTGGCTCAAGTTCGAAAATCGATGGCGAAGCCTAGCGGCCCATCAACCCCGAAGAATAAAATCAGCGAGTAAAAAGCGCAAAAATTTTGGAGGAGCGGCAAAGCCAGTTCCGCAACCACGACCAAGTTCACAACCTAGCGGTAGCGGCCTCTTCTTAGATTGGAACTTTCCAGATCTCTTCAGGAACGAATACTGTAAAGACCCAGGTCATCAACCTGCAGAGTCTTCTCAGTCAGTTCCTTGGCTTCGCGATCTTTATTGAGATCAATCTTGTACTCGGCCTTGATGGCTTCTGTCAGCTTGTCGTCCGCAGCACCATCCGGGTTATCGATCGCATTGATAACATCATCAATTGACACACCCAGCTTGTCCAATCCCAGATCCTGCTCGATTTCGTTCAAGAGGTCCTCTCCGCCATCCTCGCGAAGCAAACCTTGTACGGCATGGCGAAGATCACGGGCATAATTGCTGAGATCATCATAGTCATTCATATCAAGGCCGAGCTCTCCGCCAAGCCTTTCAAAAAGCTGCATCTTGATTTCGTTCGCATCCACGTAATTCACGCTGAAGAAATTCTCGGCAAGCGATGAGGCAGCAGCGCTGCCCGTCGCCGCCGCGTTGATGCCAGGAACGATGCCGCTTGTTTCAGGCTGAGTTTGTGGAGCTGACCGGTCGGGCGCATTCAGACTGGCAGTTGTTTGGAAAACGCCCAGCGCCGAAGACATGAATGGATCAACAGATTGCATGACGATGACCTTGATTGACAGGATGCGAAGTCAGTTCCGCCACCAGCCTGTCGAAGTGTTCGGCTTCATGAATAAACCGGCTGGTAACAGCCTGTTATGATCCTCTTAACATTCCATTAACCTTGGAAAGAACTCACCCGGCTGCACAGCATTCTCCACTAGCCAGACAACAAAAAACCGGAGCCCGAAGGCTCCGGTTCAAACCGTTCGACGTAGCGCGAAATCACACTTGTCGAGTATTCACGAGGCGGGAGCTTTCCGAGGAAATGCTGCCCGCCCCCTTGGGGGATCTCAGATTATGGAAGTGCGACAGTCGTCGTGAAGACGAAGCGCTCGTCGGCAAGGTTGTTGCCCGTGGAGCCGGCGCCGTCGTTGTCAACATCCGTATCCCAGTAACGGAAGTCGAAGGTCAGCTTTTCAACTGCCAGCGACAGACCGACGTTCCAGTAGGTGTAATCACCAAGCAGGTCGACGTCGTTGTAACCGATCGTGCCGTCGATGGACGGATCAAAGATCCAAACCTTCGGGAAGGCATAACCCAACGAACCTTCAACCGTATGCGATTCACCGGTCTCGAAGGTGTACTCAGGCGAGTAGTAGTACGTCACGCCAGCCGACAGCTTGTTGAATTCGGTGCTGGCACCGACCTTGAATTCCCAGTAGTCGACGTCAACCGTAGCGGTCTGGTTGGCATAACCGTAGTAGATCACACCGAGGTCGAATTCGACCGGACCGAGCTTCGGCTTGATGCCGCCGTAGATGTCGTATTCGAAATCCGAAGCCGTGAAGAACTGGTCAACCTTGGCGCCCCAGATACCGACGTAAGCGATCCCGTAGGAGAGATCTGCGCCGACGAAGTAAGATGGATTTTCGTCGTTCTGCGAGTAACCGCGGAAGACGTAATCGGTCATGAAGCCGCCGTTCACCGACCACTCAAGCGAACGGCCAGATTCCATTGGCGCGTCCTTGATGCTGCCAGCTTCGCGGTTGAAGATGTCACCAGCAGTAGCCGGAGTAGCTGCCACTGCGCCAGCGAATGCCAAGGCAATCGCAGAACTCATGAGCCCCAGTTTCGTTTTCATTCTATTGAACCCCCGTTTCGCACTATATGTCGTTCGGTTGGCCTGCACCGAGCAGAACCTAGTTGAATTTAACTCTGGTGTTCGCAGTGACACCGGATGACGATAAGGAACGCTATCCCTCAGCGATTCACAACAACCAAGTGCTTTCTGGAGACGTTAGCCCAAGCACATGTAGTCAAACCGCAACAACTTCGGCTGTATGAACAAATGTTCCGCAGTTTGCATCAAATTATCGCCCGCTCGAATCTTCAGAGATGCCAACAAAATGAGCGAAATGCATAAATTTAAGGCAGTAGTTCTGATTCCTTCGAAGAACCAGACATGTAGAGCGCTAAAGCGATAAGAAGCAGTCCGGCGTTGGCCTTATGCACCGAAATCAGGAAACGACTCGAACAAGCATGTCTGAACCCACTTCACGTTCCAACCGGACCGCCTTGATTACAGGAGCCGCGCGCCGCATCGGCAAGGCGATAGCGCTGGCTCTGGCGGACGATGGCTGGCAAGTCGTGATCCATCACAACGCCTCGTGTGAAGACGCCGAACGGCTGGCGGACGAAATTCTCGCGAAAGGCGGGGAAGCCAAGACGATCCAATGCGATTTGGCAGACCCGGCCGCCCACAGCAGACTGATCGCCAAATGCGACAAGCTCGACGTGCGACCCACTTGTCTTGTGAATAACGCCTCGGCCTTCTTTGAAGACCTCCCCCGAGGCCTCAGCGCCGAGGTCTGGGACGCCCATATGAATACGAACCTACGGGCCCCGGTCTTTCTGGCGTCCTATCTTGCCAATCAATTGCCGAGCGACGCCACCGGCAACATCATCAACATCATCGATCAGCGCGTCCTGCGGCCTCGCCCGGAATTCTTTTCCTACACGCTATCGAAATCGGCTCTTCTGACGGCAACCCAGACGCTGGCCCAGACCCTCGCGCCCCGCATTCGCGTCAACGCCATCGCGCCAGGTCCGACCTTGCAAAGCGTCCATCAGAGCCCGGAAGACTTTGCCGCCGAAGTTGCCGCAACACCGCTGCATCGGCCCTGTGGCCTGGATGAGATCACCGCAGCCGTGCGTCTGATCTTGGCGTGCCCGTCGATGACAGGTCAGATGATCACCCTGGATAGTGGCCAACATCTCCTGTAATCGGACAATCAAGTTCTTTACAGAATTCCCAGAAGAATTGACTTTCGCGGTCTTGATAAGCCCCACGAAATCGTCACCTGCCACATTTCCTCCCAAGGCTGCCCAAAATGGCGCCCCATTAATTCGGCACTTCAGTTGTGCTGCATAATGAATCAGGCCGCCGCAAGATGCGTAAACCAACCGTTAAACTTAACGAATTATGACTTTGAGCTGTGTCCCATCCGCCGCTTCATCGTCAGTTCTGTCCGAAGGTGACCCATGCTAAGCCGAATTGGAACTTACGTTCTCGCCGCTGCGATCGCCGTGATTTCCTTGCCGGCCGCTGCAGCCCAGCTGCCGCCGATCAAAGTTTCAAATTCCAATAAGGTCCCCGCCTGCGCGACGCCTGGCCGCCTGCAGAGCTTCATCAAATCGCGCAATCCATCGCTCAATCGCAACTACGATGATCTCGCGATGCTTTACATGCGCCACGGCGAAGACCTGGGCGTGCGTTGGGACATCGCATTCTTCCAGATGGTCGTCGAGACCGACACGCTGCGCTATACCGGCGACGTCGACGCCAGACAGTTCAACTTCGCAGGACTTGGCGCGACAGGCGGCGGTGTCAAAGGCGAGCGCTTTAGAACAGTCTCCGACGGCGTGCGCGCCCATCTCGAACACGTCTTGATGTATACCGGCACCCACATCGATAATCCTGTCGCCGAGCGCACGCGCAAAGTCCAGGAATGGCAGGTGCTGGCCAAATTCCAGCGCTCGATCCGCGGCCCGATGACCTTCACGCATTTGACCAGCCAATGGGCCCCGAGCGACCGCCGCTATTCCGACGACATCCAGGCCATCGCCAACGCGTTCAATCGGTCGTTCTGCAATGCGCCCGACCCGAACCCCGGACTGATCGCCAAGGCGCGCGGAACCAAGACCAACGTCGCTGCAACTGCCAGCCAGCAACAGCCAAAACAACAACAGCAAAAAGTTGCCGTCGCAGGCGCCACGGTTCTCAACCCCGAAGACAATCGTTCGGGACTTGGAGCTGGCTCACTGACCGGCCTTTCGAAAGCCGCTCAGACGGCCGCCGAAAAGACGCCGACGCTTGGCACCGAGCAAGCCGATACGCCACCAGCTGATCAATCTGCAAAGACGACCAAGACAGCCATGGCCGGCGGCGCTGCAAACGCTGCCGAATTAAAACCCGCCCAAGGCAAATGCCGCGTCTGGACCGCAAGCTACGGTGGCGCCAAAGCCATCATCATCAAGGCGCCCGGCGACGGCATGACCAACTTCACCGTGCTTGACGTGCATGCCGGCAAAGAAAAACGCGAAGCTGACGCCTATATCGCAGCCTATGCCAAAGGCGGCTCGACAATCGGCGAGTTCGACAGCCCCACTGCGGCGCTAGATAAAGCCTTCGAGCTTTGCCCCGAAAAATGACGCTCTGCCCTCGTTGGCACGCAAGCATTAGATCCAAAACGACAGTTTCCACGCGGCAGGCTCACCCAGGGCCTGCCGTTTTACTTGGCAAAATGCTGTCTTGCGTACGCTATCGAGCAATGTTGCCCACCGAACATTTCGCGGAACGCACGAAACCTCTCATCACTTTCGCCAAAATCATGTAGATAGCTGAATTCGGCCATTGGCAAAAAACAACGGGTAAGAGGCGGGAGGCGGCCACGCATGGACTATCGAAGCGTTACGGTCGGCAAGATTCCAAAACTCACACGCATAAGATCTGCTTCCGATATTGACGAAATCGATTTCACTGAAGGCATCGCCGAAGTCGAAGTCCCCATCGAGCTGATCGAATCCGTCCCGCTCAAACATTTCGAGCGCCAGAACAGCCCACGCCTGCAAAGACTGGTCGAAGCCATCCGCCGCAACGGATACTCGAGTCTTGAACCGATCATCTGCCGCGTCGGCGCCCTCGGAAACTGGGTGGTCATTGATGGCGGCCATCGTGTCACCGCGGCCAAAGCCGTGTCGCAGGAATTCTTCACCAACCTGTTTCGGCCCAAAGTCGGCGACTTGACCTTCGTCCTTTTTCAGACCCCGATGAGCTATTCCAAGCTCAAACCCCGCGTCGAAATCTCTGACGATGGACCGGATTCGCGACGAGCGAAAATCCCGGTCGATCGTTCGGCCGCAACGCCGCGCCCGACACTCAAAACCAAAAAGAAGAAGAAGTCCGACGCGCGCCTGGCCGCGCTGGTAAAGCAAAGGCGTTCAAAGAGGGCCTGAAGCAGCGACAACAGTCCCACCAGGGTCGGGCTAGCTTCGCCGACCTATTGACTGGCCTACTGACTGGCGCTGCCGCCATCGGGTCCGAGGTATTTCACGGCCGCCGTCGAAAGCGCCCCGCCAACGACACACGGGATGCCGAACTGGACCTGCCCCAACACGCTGGCAACGACGCATCCAAGCGCCAGTGCGGTCGTTCCATAGTTGCCGTATTTGGTCCAGTCCCGCGCGCTCTTCGGGCCACCGGCCCGCAGCGTATCGATCCGCTTCAAAGCGTTTTCCCGTAGCCGGCCGATTTCGTAGAGCTCAGCCGCCTCGATCACCTCCCGCAATTCCTTGCGAACTTTAGGTTTCTGGTAATTCATCTGAACCTTGGCGAGATCCAACAGGTTCTTATCGCGCGCGGCATTACTCGCCAGCGTCCATTTCGCCATCGACCCAATGGTCAGCTTCTCGATGTCGTCTTCGTCATCCGCCCAAACCAGCGCCGAGATGATGCGGATCGCCGGCTGCCATCCACCGGTTGCGAAGTAATAGCCCCAGTGAACGTCGATGACATAAGGATCGTCCATACTGAGTTTATCGAGCGTCTTGCCGTCCCCAAAAAGGAGCTTCTCGACGAGAACCTTGCGTGCCGGCATCCGCTCGACGAACTGCCCCATGATATCTTTCCAGTTGGGCAGACCCGAATACGCAATCGCCTTGATCAGCACGACCTGCTCAACCGGCGGCATCGGAAACATCTCGCCTACCAGCCGCGGCGCTTCGATTTGGTTTTCGCCAAGAACCCCAGCAATAAAACCGGTATAGACGCCGGCTTTTTCAGGATCCTTCAAAACCCCGTTTCGGACCATCGCCTTGACGGCCCCGGGCACTTTGTCCGGCGTCTTGGCCTCGCGGTAATCGTTCATGAAGCGCAGGATGGCCTGCTCGTTGGCGAATTCAGATGTCCCCTGGCCGCGCGTCGCCGGGCCACGCACAACAGGCGCAGCCAGCCCGGGTACGGCTGAAACCGGCGATTGGGCCATCAGTGGGCCTGGCGAAAAGACCAGTGCAATGCCCAGCGCTATCAAATACCTTGAAGCGAGCATAAAAAGGGATTCCTGTACGTTCTAGGTCGTTCAAAAACGCCAGTAATCAGGCTGTTTTGCGGCTTTCCAGGCTTCAACTGTAGCTCCGTGCTTGAAAGACAGAAGACGCAAATCAGCGCCATCCCACAAGGCTTGACGCTAAGCCGCAAGCAGCCAATCTTCGCCCCATGGCAAAAACCAAAGAACCAGAAACGATACCGTTGCGCGACCACGACGGCGCAACCGGCGCGGAAGCGACTGCCGATGCGGTGCAAGAAGCGCCCATAACCGGCCCGCAGGTCATCGCCGGATACCTGAAAACGTTGCCATCCGCACCGGGCGTCTACCGCATGCTCAACACCGATGGCGACGTTATCTACGTCGGCAAAGCGCGATCGCTGAAGGCACGCGTGTCGAATTACGCACGCCTGGGCGGCCATACCAACCGCATCGCGCGCATGATTTCGCAGACCGCCTCGATGGAGTTCGTCACCGTCGCCACCGAAGCCGAAGCGCTGCTGCTGGAAGCCAACCTCATCAAGCGCTTCCGTCCCCGCTTCAACGTCTTGATGCGGGACGACAAATCGTTCCCCTATATCCTTGTCGCGCGCGACCACGACGCGCCGCGGATTTTGAAACACCGCGGCGCACGAAACCGCAAAGGCGACTACTTCGGCCCATTCGCTTCAGCCGGCGCCGTCAACCGCACGCTGACCATGCTGCAGCGCGTGTTTCTCCTGCGCACATGTTCCGACAGCGATTATGAGAGCCGCACCCGCCCCTGCATGCTCTGGCAGATCAAGCGCTGCTCCGGGCCCTGCACCGGCGAAATCAGCCTTGAGGACTACAGCAAAAGCGTCGATGAAGCCGTCCGCTTCCTGCGCGGCGAAAGCCAAAGCGTGCGCCAGAAATATCAGCAGTTGATGGAAGAGGCCGCCGAGAAGCTCGAATTCGAACGCGCTGCCAACTACCGCAACCGCCTCTGGGCCCTGGCCCATGTCACCGCCGGTCAATCGATCAGCGCCGATGGCATCGAGGAAGCGGATGTCTTCGCCGCCCACCAGGAAGGCGGCCAGACCTGCATCCAGGTGTTCTTCTTCCGCACCGGGCAGAACTGGGGCAACCGCGCCTATTTCCCACGCGCCGACCGGTCGTTGAACCCGGACGAAATCCTCGCATCCTTCATCGCCCAGTTCTACGACGACAAGCCGATTCCGCGCCTCGTCCTCACCTCGCATGACCTCCCCGAAGCCGATCTGATGGCCGAAGCCTTGAGTACCAAGGCATCCCGCAAAGTCGAGATCGCAACCCCCAAGCGCGGCGCGAAGAAAGACCTCGTCGCCCACGCCCAAAGCAACGCCCGCGAGGCGCTGTTGCGCAAGATGGCCGAGACCGCCTCACAGGCCGAATTGATGAAGGGGATCGCCGAGCGGTTCGATCTTCCGCGCCCGCCGCAGCGTATCGAAGTCTACGACAACTCGCACATCTCCGGCACCGATGCTGTTGGCGCGATGATCGTTGCGGGCCCCGAAGGTTTCGCCAAAAACCAGTACCGCAAGTTCAACATCAAGTCCGCCAGCCTCACGCCCGGCGACGACTACGCCATGATGCGCGAAGTCTTGACCCGCAGGTTCAAACGCCTCGTCGCAGAAACCCCGGCCAACCCCGAACCATCGAACATTCCTGCCGAACAGCCGCAAACCGACTCAACGGAAATCGCCCCGCCTGAGCCAACACCTGAAGAACTGGCTGATGATAGGGTCGTACCCGCCCGGCCCGATCTCGTCCTCGTCGACGGTGGTGCGGGCCAGCTCGCCGTCGCCAATGAAGTCTTTGCCGAATTGGGCATCACCGACATCGCCCTGATCGGCGTCGCCAAAGGCCCCGACCGCGATGCCGGGCGCGAACACTTCCACATCCCCGGGCTGGCACGGCCCAGAATGCTCGAACCCCGCGATCCGGTTCTCTACTTCGTTCAGCGCCTGCGCGACGAAGCCCACCGTTTCGCCATCGGAACGCACCGCGCCAAACGCGCCAAATCGATGAGCGCCAACCCGCTCGACGACATTGCGGGCATTGGCCCGACCAGACGGCGTTCGCTACTGCGCCATTTCGGATCGGCAAAGGCCGTCTCCCGCGCCGGACTGGAGGATCTGAAAGCCGTCTCCGGCATTTCCGCCGAGATGGCCCAGAAGATTTATGACTTTTTCCACGACAAGAAGAATTGACGCCTAATCATCAACTTGAACGTTTAAGACATATCCGTTCATGCGCCGTTCAGGCCCCAAAACCCTATCATTACGATGTGTTAAGCCACGGAACACCCTCGATATTGCCGCAATGGCATAATCAGGCTAGGCATGAAGCCGGCTAGATTTGGAGAGACGACCAATGAAAAAACTCGGACTATTCCTGGCAGCTTTATTCGTTGCCTTCGCTATGAGTGCGAATGCACCGACTGAGGCTGCCGTAGTTTCGGCACCGGGATTGAACAGCCCGAAAATCGCGCAGACCATCGCTCCAAGCCTGGTCCAGAAAACGCACGGCTGGCATTGCAGAGTGCGCCGCGGATACGTCCGTGGGCTCGGTTACAGAGCCCTGCACCGCCACAAAGGCGCTTGCCACCGCCATCGCCGCTATCGCCGCTGCACCGTCCGCCATCGCATCTGCCGTGACCGCCACGGATATGGCTGGCGTTATCGCAAATGCATGCGCCGCCGCGGTTGCTATTGAGCTGGCACGAGCGCAATGCTCGACGAGACAAAGGCCCCGGGGCGTTGCTCCGGGGCTTTTTCGTGCGCAAGCGCCCCGGTGATGCATTCGGCCAAGTAGAATTTTTCCAGTTGCACCCTGACGCCGGTCCGCGGATATGGCATTGACCTTCAAATCAAATCCACACTAAGCGCCGGACTGCCAAAGCCTCTTGACCAACATCCGGCCGCAGCCACCCGCCTTCCACCACGAGCAGCACTGACCAGCGCGATGAACCTGCCCAATATCCTGACCGTCGGACGCATCTTTGCGGTCCCTGCATTCGTCTTCGCGATGTATTTCCTCGACGGCTCGACCGCCCGGTTCACAGCGCTCGCGATTTTTGCTGTCGCCTCATTCACAGACTGGCTCGACGGACACCTCGCGCGCAGCTGGCAGATGCATACCGAATTCGGCGCGATGCTCGATCCGATCGCCGACAAGCTGCTGGTCGCGGCCGCCCTGCTGATGCTGGTCGCAGACGGCACCCTGCCCAGCCTGCACCTGTTTGCCGCGCTTATCATTCTGTCGCGCGAAATCCTGGTGTCCGGTCTGCGCGAATATCTCGCCACGCTCGACGTCAAGGTCCGCGTGACCAATCTTGCCAAATGGAAAACCGCAATCCAGATGATCGCCCTGGCGCTCCTTATTGCCGCCCCGGCCATCGAGCCCCATCTTCCCGGTACGACCCTATGCGGCCTCGTCTTGCTCTGGATGGCCGCACTGCTTACCCTCTGGACTGGCAGCGATTATCTGCTCGCCGCTGTCCGCCACGCCGCAGCTGCCGACAGCCGTGAAGACAACCGGAGTTGAACCCAAAGCGATGACAACCCTCAGCCAGGCTTCGAAGCCCACAGACGCCGATGAACGCACCGTTACGTTGCGCTATTTCGCCTGGGTTCGCGAAAAAGTCGGCACCGCTGATGAAGTGGCGTCCTTGCCGGCGAAAATCGAAACCGTCGCCGACCTAATCGACTGGCTGAAAGCCCGCGGCGAGAATTATGAGGCCGCATTTGCCCGCGCCGACGTCATCCGCGTCGCCATAGACCAAACCCACGCCCGCTCCGACGCAAAAATCGCCGGCGCCGCCGAAATCGCCTTCTTCCCGCCGGTAACCGGAGGCTGAAACATGGGCGTCCGCGTTCAAGCCGAAGACTTCGATATCAGCGCCGAAATGGCAGCGATCACGGCCGGCAGAACCGACATCGGCGCCATCGTCACCTTTACGGGAACCGTGCGCGGCACAGCCGGTGACGAAGCGATCTCAACCATGACGCTCGAACACTATCCCGGCATGACCGAAGCCGAACTCGCCCGCGTCGAAGCCGAAGCCGCAGAACGCTGGCCGTTATCGGCAAGTCTCATCATTCACCGCATCGGCGAACTCAAACCCGGCGCCAACATCGTCCTGGTCATCACCGCGTCCGCCCATCGCCACGCCGCTTTCGAAGCCGCTGAATTCCTGATGGACTATCTGAAGTCGCAGGCACCGTTCTGGAAGAAAGAGGCCCGGCCTGACGGCACAGCCGATTGGGTCGACGCCCGCGAGACCGATACCGCAGCCCTGAAGCGTTGGGCAAAATAGCCGAGCGTCGGTATCGCGTTTGCGGCAGATCAAATGCCGCGCCAAAGAAACGGTTAGGATCTCATTAATCTTAACGAAATCTTCACGACTTCGAGACAAAATCACAACAGCGCCCGATCCCTTCCTGGATTTGGCCATTTTCTGAGCTGACTGTGATCCTCTAGAAACAGTACAAGCCTATTCGCGTAGACGGGGGTCAACCGACATGGGTCTAAATGCAAAGCGTGCGCTTAACTGCGCGCACGCTACCCGCTTGCTTGCCGCATTAACGCTGGCTGCTGGCGTCATCGGTTTTGCACCGACGACGGCCTCGGCCGCAAAGACGAGTCTGGATGGCGCCAATAAGCCAGCCGGTGTTGCGATCAAAAAGAAGACTCGCTTCATCGTCGCTTTGGCAAAGCGCACGGACTTTCACATCATCGCACTTTCGAAGCCCAACCGCGTTGTCGTCGAGATGGGCGAAGTGAGCTTGCAGCTTCCACCACTGCCGAAATCCGGGCCCGTCGGCCTGGTCAGCGGCTTTCACGGTGGGAAGGCCGGCAAAGGCAAGTCGCGCGTTGTCATCAACGTCACCGAGCCCGTCGTCGTCGAAAGCTCGAAGCTCGAGCGCTCGGGCAAGGGTTATCTCCTGAGCCTCGATATCGTGCCTTTGGTTGGCCCGCAGCCAGCTCCAACGATCGCCCGCAAGCTTGAGGATGCCCCCTTCGCAAAACCGGCCGGCTTGGGTGCCAGCGGCCTGCAACCACCAATGCCGCGCGCTGCCGAAACCGTTGCAACGCTCAACAAGCGTCGCGCCAAACCGCTCATCGTTCTGGATCCTGGACACGGCGGACATGACAGCGGCGCAGTCAAGAACGGAGCTGTTGAAAAGAACGTCGTTTTGGCCTTTGCCCTCACGCTGCGCAAGAAACTCCAGGCGACGGGCCGCTATGAAGTCCTGATGACCCGCGAAGACGACACCTTCATTCCGCTGAGTGAGCGTCGCGATTTCGCCGAGCGCAAAAAAGCCGCGCTGTTCATCGCCATTCACGCCGACTACGCACGCTCGTCTGCAAGCGGCGCAACCATCTATTCGCTTCGTCCATCAATGGCGAAAAGACTGAAAGCCTCCGCCGTGAAGACGGCAGGCCGCGTCAGGGTTTCCAAAGAGCGTTTTGCCGGCATCGGCAAGAAAGACCGCAACATCGTCGAAGACCTGCTTTCGGATCTCGCCCGGATGGATGCCCGCGCCACCGAAGTCCGCACCGACTTGTTCTCACGTTCGGTCGTCCGCTTCATGGGATCGAAGACGAACTTCCGCTCGACGCCGCACCGCACGGCAGGCTTCAAGGTACTGAAGACCCAGTTGGTCCCGTCGGTCCTGATCGAACTCGCTTACGTGACCAACAAGGCCGACGCCAAGCGGCTCAAGTCGGAAAGCTGGCGCAGTGAAGTCAGCGGCGGCATCGTCACCGCGGTTGATAACTACTTCAGCCACCAGGCCGCCCGCATGCCAATCCTCGCCGGCATCGAGTGATTGCTGCTCGCGCCGGCGCAATGCTCCAAAAGCATCTGCGCCAACGCTGGTGAGTAGCACAGCCCAACATCGGCCTGCCGAATGTTGGCTGAAAATGCGGACCCCAAATTCTCAGCGGTTGGCTTGGTGTCACCGTCTCCACACGACTTTAGGAAGTGTGGAACCAATAAAAAACAAAGGCCTATCCCAACTCAAGAATGGGACAGGCCTTTTTTATTCCGCTGTGGCTGGCGTTGCCGTCGCACCCGGCCGCCAGCTAGGGCTCACTTAAGTAGGACTTGGAGGATGATGGAGTCTGAGGCGCCACAGAAGTAAAAACGTTCGGTCGGTATCGACAGGAGTGCGTAGGAAACTCGTACTGCGCTTCAACTGGACCGGAACCGTTCGGGGAAGGAGGCGCTTCAGCATGGGCCGCTCCGTCTTCGAGTAGGGTGCTCGACATCGACCTGAACGCGACTTCGCTCGACACGCCGTCGCCTGATCATCAAAGCGCAAACGCGATTGCGTTCGCTGCCGTGACCGGGCAGTGACGATGAGCTCAGCGATGTTGAGATTGTCCGGGATGGCTCATTTACGAGAGGAACGTTTTTGCTGCTGACAAGACCGCTATTGAACGGCTCCATCCAAGCTCGTTCGGGTCTTTGCCAGCTGAGGCCGGCGATCTTATTGCCTGGCTCAAAAAACGGTAAGGGCATGTTGCCCCTTTCGGTCCGACGCGCACGCGGCGATCTTTGCAAGACACGAAAGTGTGTCTCGAAAGCCCGGAGAGGACCCAACCTCTCGCAAGTCAAAAGTTAATTGATTCTTACGATGAATTTGTAACAGAACCGGCCTTGACGTTCCGCAATCGTTCCAGGGCGTTGCCGTCAAACCATACTTTTGGACTTATGAATCGAGATTAGGCAGGCTGCCAGCGAGTTTGCTGGAATTTTGGTCAGGCGGGCAACGGTGCGGGATCTATCCACTCCGGTATCGTTGAAACGGTCTGCAATTTCTTCCAACGTGGACGGATACCGCCCTTCGGCGGGATGACGCCCGTGCCAAGTTTGCAAACGCGCCAACAAAAACTTGTTCCACTCGACAACTACCACGGCATCAAGATCGCCGCGAAAAAAGATGCGATCGTTAGAAAACGAAGAAGAACGACCTCGTCTTGGAAGCGCTTAAAAGTTCGGTCCAACTGAGGATTGCCCGTCTGGAAATGACCAGCCAGTCCATTCCGACCGATCCGCCCCTTGAAGCTGAGTACTTTCTCAGGGGCATGCTGCTCTAAGAGAGCAATGAATTCATTTCTTCGCTTACCCTGGCGAACAATGACAGCAAGCCAAAGTACAACTGCCAAGACGCCAAACACGGCGCTCATCGCAACCCTTTTTGTCCCAAACGAAAAAAGCGAGGGACGCTTGATCCCTCGCTTCATCATAGAACGATATCGACGTTTCCGTCGCGCCAGCCAGCTTACGGCTGAGCCGCCGCAGGAGCTTCGCTGCGCTTAGCTTCCGACTGCACCGCCTTTTGAACCTTCTCAAAGGCGCGCACTTCGATCTGCCGGATACGCTCGCGCGACACACCGAACTCGGAAGACAAGTCTTCCAGCGTCAGCGGATCGTCCTGCAAACGACGTGCTTCGAAAATACGCCGCTCGCGCTCGTTCAACGTGCTGAGTGCCGACGACAGATACTCGCGGCGGCGAACCAGTTCTTCGCTTTCGGCAAGCTGCGTTTCCTGGTCGGGCGTATCGTCGACCAGCCAGTCCTGCCACTCGCCACCCGCTTCGGCATCCGCGCGCAGCGGAGCGTTCAGCGACGAGTCTCCACCCAGACGGCGGTTCATCGAAATGACATCGTCTTCGCTGACACCAAGCTTGGTCGCGATCGCTTCCACGTGTTCCGGCTTCAGGTCGCCGTCATCGAGCGCCTGCAACTGCGACTTGGCGCGGCGCAGGTTGAAGAACAGCTTCTTTTGCGCCGCCGTCGTACCCATCTTCACGAGCGACCACGAACGCAGGATGTATTCCTGGATCGACGCACGGATCCACCACATGGCATACGTCGCCAGACGGAAACCGCGATCCGGATCGAACCGCTTCACCGCCTGCATCAGACCAACGTTACCTTCTGAGATGACTTCGCCGATCGGCAAGCCGTAGCCGCGATAGCCCATCGCAATGCGCGCCACCAAACGAAGGTGCGACGTCACCAGCTTGTGGGCGGCTTCGCTGTCGGTATGCTGCTGCCAGCTTTTCGCCAGCATGTATTCCTCATCCGGCTCCAGCATTGGAAACTTGCGGATTTCGTCGAGATAACGCGACAGCCCGACAGAACCGGATCCGACACTAGGAAGAGTTTTCGTCGCCATCGTTAACCTCGCTATCAACCTGACCTCAACGTTCCGCATCCCGGCAAAGAGATACGAACCGCAGGCTGCATGGGTCAGAGTTCAAACCTGTGCTGAAAGCAGCCGGACAGAAAGCTACACAATTGTGGCCATTTCATTACAGAGCGGCATAAATGTAACCTTCATAAATCCCTACACACTTCTCTTTTAAGAACCCGCACGCCCGCAGGGCAAACCACGATTGATCGCGTTTTCGAGAACTTAACGTGATGAAGGGCCAATCGGTTCAGTCGGCTGTGGGTTTATCTGGCTTTTCAGCCTCTTCCAGAGCGCTGACAAGGCGGGCCATATCGTCAGGCAGTTCGCTTTCGAACTCGAGGTCTTCCCCCGTCACAGGGTGCTCAAAACCCAGCTCAGCCGCGTGCAGCGCCTGGCGCTTCAGCTTGGCCAGCTCTGCCCGGGCCGCATCGCCAAGCCGCCTGGAGCTTGCCTTGAAACCCGTGCCATAGACCGGGTCTCCCAACACGGGATGCCGGACATGCGCCAGGTGCACGCGGATCTGATGGGTTCGGCCCGTTTCCAGCTCTAGCCGCAGCAATGAGACGGCGTCCTGTCCGTCGGCATCCTGAAAGGTTTCCAGCGCGTGATAATGCGTCCGCGCAAACCGGCCGGCCGCTTCGGGAACAACCGCCATCTTCAGGCGATTGGACGAACTACGCCCCAGCGGCGCATCGATCACCCCACTTGGCCGGTCGAAGACGCCCCACGCCAGCGCCAGATAGGCCCGATGCAGACGCCCGTCCCGGCCATGCTCGGCGAACTGCTCCGACAGCGACTGATGCGCCTGATCGGTCTTTGCCACCACCAAAAGCCCAGACGTCTCCTTATCAAGCCGGTGCACGATCCCTGGCCGTTTCACGCCGCCAATACCCGATAGGCTGTCGCCACAATGCGCGATGAGCGCGTTGACGAGCGTGCCGGAGCTGTGCCCAGGCGCCGGATGCACGACGAGACCCGCCAGCTTGTCGATAACGATGAGATGCTCGTCCTCGAAAACGACACTTAGAGCGATGTCTTCGCCCTTGGGTTCCGGATCAACCGCCTCCGGCACCACCATCTGATAGGTCTGCCCCGGTTTGACCCGCTCCTTGGCGTCGCCTATCGTCCCGCCGTTCGACGACACAGCCCCCGCCTTGATCAGCGCCTGAATGCGCGACCGGCTGAATTCCGGAAACTGCCCGGCAAGCCAACGGTCGATACGTTCGCCTGCGTCTTCTTCCTGAGCGGTTGCTTCGCACGAGACTTCGTTCACGCGCAGTGTCCTCAAAATATTAGCGCACCCGATGAAAGGGACATGGAAGACCCGATGACCAGCAAAGTGCCACCTTCCCAAAGTGCGCCGGAAACAGACGGCAACGAGGCCGAACCAGCCTCCACGTCATGGATCGAGCAGCCCGAAACGGTACGCCGACTGCAGATCCTGGTCATCGCTTTGGGTGCCGTGCTGATCCTCGGTTTTGCGACCGTCATCGGTCGCATAGCCTACCTCGCCTTGCAACCGGCTGAAACAACGGTCGCCGACACCCAAAAGCGGGCCCAGCAGGGTGTTGAGACACCAACCTCAACCCGCAGCGACCTGGCGGCGCAATCTGGCAGTGCTGCAGGCAACGGCACCACCGAATTCGTCGTATCGCTCCCCGAAGGAGCAACCGTCAAATCGATGTCACCGGTCGCGAATGGGATTCTCGTTCATATCGACACCGGCGGCCAGACGGAAGCCCTGGTCATCGACACCGAGACGGGCGCAATCAAATCCCGCTTCCGATTCACCCCAGACAAGTGAATCCGCGGCGAACTCGTCCCGCCCTCCCAGATCAAATGTCGTCGAAATGAAGTTGTATTTCCAATGCGGGGATGGGAACTAGAGCTGACTCGCCAAGAGCCTACTCGGCTCCGTCGGCCCGTGTGATCCGCTCCAAAAGACCGCCGCGGCGCGGTGCTGGCTTTGGCTCAGCGCTATCTTCAGCCTGGCCCTGACCTTCGCCAACCGAACGCAGATCATCGAGCGAGGTGGCCGATGAGCCAACCTCCGCACGAGCACCTGCCCCGCTAACTGCAGCGGTGCCACCGGCCGGAACCGGTTGCGGCTCTTGCGATGCGCCGCCACGAGCGCCCACCAGAGCCCGCATGAAGCCCGATGACCGCTCGCCTTCACGAGGCGCTTCGACCGTTCCCACCTGCCCGTTCTCCTCGGCCTCAACGCCGGCCCCGGACGTCCCGACATCGCTGATACGGTCGGTCAGAGTACGCCGCGGCGCATAGTCGTTTCGCCGCCCGGCCGCGTTCGCCGTCGTCTGATACGAACCCGCGCCAAGCCGGCGCAATTCTTCGGTAAAGTGCGCCGCCTGACGCGCCGTCCGCTCATTGGCCGCTGCGATTTCGGCGCGCAGCCGCTGTATCGTTTCAGATTGCTCACTCGACTGCGATTCAAGCGACGCGATCTTGGCGCGCATGGCGGTCTTACCTTCGCGCAGCCCTTTGTCTGAGCGCTCAGAATCCTTGTAGGCAGATAGCTCCGCTTCAAGCCGGCGCAACTGGCCGCGCTGTTCCTCGTTTTCGCGGCGCAAATCAACCAGTTTGGAGTCGAGCTTGGCCGCCGTCTCCTGCTTCGAGTCTGCCGAAATCTGCATCGAACTCAAAGTCGCCTCGACCTCAGCCAGCTCTGCGCGAAGCCGGGCGATTTCTTCGTCCTTATCGCGAAATGCCAACCCCTCGGTATCGCCGCCGGCATATCCGTTTTCATCAGACTTGCGCTCGCCACCCAGGCCGACGCGCGCACCCGTCCGCCCCAGAAGGCCCTGCAGGCGTACGATCATCGACGACTGTTCGCGAGTCTTGGCGCGCAACGTTTCAATCTCGGTGCGCAGGGCAAGTTCGCCATCCTGGCGCTCGTCGCTATAGCTGTCGCGACCGCGTGCCGCCCGCGTCGATATTGCCGCGTTGAGCCGCAAGATCTCGTCACGGCTCTTGGTGTTGATCTGATTGGCTTCTTCGAGCGCGCGCCCTTGCTTGCCGGCGGTCTGCGAAAGCTGAGCGATTTCCCGATCGCGCTGCAAAATCAGACGGCGGGCTTCCGCCAGACGGCTTTCCACCCGCGGCAGCCGGTCCATGATCGTCTGTTCGAGCACCCGATGCGCGTTTTCATGTTCTTCGAGCGACCCGCGCAACTGCTCAAGTTCACCTTCGAGCGCACTGATAGCAGCGTCGCGCCGATTGATCTCGACCCTTTGGCGCGCATGCGCCAGCGTCGCCTTCTCAAGCTTGCTTTCCAGCTTATGGATCGACAGCACGTAGTCTGCGCGCAACTTGTCTTTGTCGGCGCGAATTTCGGCTTCCGTCAGCGGCATGGAGCGCTTGATGGCTTCCGTCGTCAGACGGATGGTCCGCCGCCGATAAGCTGGGAGAATCAGCAGTCCGGCAAACGCGGCGATCAGCAAGCCGAGCGCCAGATGCATGACTGCCTCGATCGTCATCGCTCGTCGGTCTCCAAACTTCGTGTCCCAGCGACAGAACGCTCGGCTCAACCCTATCCAACAGTCAGGTTGAGCCAGAAAAGCTTCCAGCTCCAACCCCGCGCATAATCGACGTTCAGGTATCCCCTATAAGGCCGCTGGATCAAAACGGGTTCCAGGTCGGTGAACGTGTATACTTCAAATAGCCGACATTGGCACCCAGGCGGAGCCCGACGCCGGTGCGAATTGGCGCCAGCGTGACATCATCGCGTTTCATGACCTGAAGTCCAACGCCTCCGACAACGTAAGCTGCACCTTGTACACCGCCAAAACGGCCGTAGATCTGGTTGGGATGGTGCATGTTGTAAATCAGAACCATCGTCTTCGAGCCTTCAGCCCCGAAATCGTAGCCGACCGTCGGCCCTTGCCAGTAAACCTTCCGCGAACCGTAGTCACGCGTATAAAGCCTACCTTCCCCGTACCTCAATCCCGCAATGAACGCTCCGCCGGCATCTTCCCCAAGAATATAGCCGTTGGGGTGTCCTTGCTCTGCAAAAGCCTTTTCGATGACCTTGGCCAGCCCCTGGCTGAGGGAGCCAAAGAAACTGTGGCCCGCGTTGAGGATCTCATCCTGGCTGTAAGCCCCTGGCGGAGCATCTGGCTCGCGGTAATCTTCGTAGCCTTCCCGCCGCGGTGGCTCGTAGCGCTCGTAGCGGCTGTTATCGGCGCGATCGTCATAGCGCGGCGCGTATTCGCGCGGCGGTGCAGTATCTTCGCGTTGCGGAACGTAAGCGCGCTGGTTTGAACGCACATCCGGCCCGTTGTTATAGGCGCTGCCCGAACCATATCCCGACGAGCCGCCCTGATCGCTGTCGTATCGCATCCGCGGCGGAACGTATGTCGGAGGACCATCCTGGCCGCGTTCGTAACCACCACCTTCGACCTGACCGCCTTGCGGCTGCTCGCGGTAGACATCGTAGTCGCTTTGAGCCGCTTGCGATGATTTCCATGGTAGCTGGTCTTGCGCCAGCGCCTGGCCTGCAATGACGCCGGAAAACGGCAACAAGGCCATCCCCAAAACAAGCCGTCGGACGAAGCTGCGCGCTCCTAAACCACCTGCCTGACGCACAGCCGTTGAAGCATTCATCATCTGAATCCACCACATAGTCCGCAAAGCCCCCCGTCCCAGATCTATGTTCGAGACGTCTCAGCACCGCTGTCAGACCCGGTCATTCGGGCTTCCAGCCTCTTGCGGCGCGCCTGCAAGCGCGAATCGTGCATTTCATCAACCATTGCTCTGAAGTTGTTACGAAAGTGTGGCCACCGGGCCGGTCCTGGCACAACTCCGGGCTTTCCGCGCCCGCCAACGCTTCCCATGCGCAGATTCGGCATGTATCAAAGACCGCAAAGAGACTGATGCGCGTCCTCGGTTTGTGTTGCGTCCAGGCTGTTAGAGAGCCTTCCGCATCGATCAAGACAACTGACGGCAAAGACCGCAGCGAGCAAAAGGCGCAAAGTTCATGACAATCACCAACCCGACCGACCTCGAACTGGCTGCACTGATTTCCAGCAAGATCTGCCACGACGTGATCGGCCCTGTCGGCGCAATCTATAACGGTCTGGAAATCCTGGCCGAGGATGACGACAAGGAAGCGCAAAGCTACGCGCTCGACGTGATCCGCAACGTCACCGAACAAGCCTCCGCTCGCCTTCAGTTCGCCCGCTTTGCCTTCGGTGCTGCCGGTTCGGCCGGCGCCCAGATCGATCTGACAATGGCTGAGAGCATCTCGCGTGGCTATCTGGGGTCAGGCAAACACAAGCTCGTCTGGCAGGGCGCCCCCGGCCACATGGCCAAAGACTACGTCAAGCTTCTGCTCAATTTGCTATCTGCCTCCGTCACCGCCCTGCCGCGTGGTGGAGAATTGACGGTCACCATTGAAGGGGATCTGGAAAGCCCATCGTTCCTTATCCGCTGCTCCGGCACCGGTGCCCGACCGCCGCAATACCTGACCGACATTGTAGCCGGCACCAGCGATGGCGAACTTAACGCCATGAATATCCAAGCCTATTACACTTGGCGTCTGGCCGCCCAAACCGGTATGCCGATCGAAATCCTCAAAGACGGCGACGACATTCTGCTCTCCGCCAAGCCCTGAGGAGGGCTGCCGACGGGCGCTCTGGCTGAGGTTTATCAGTATCGGGACGATAGTAAACCCGGCCTTAACACCTTCCGTGCAGTATTCATCAGGTTCCGGCGGTCCAAGCGCCGGTATTCGCGCCTCTTGTCCTTCATCATTACAAGGTCGAGCAAATCAACCTTGTCTGAGGACATGCGCGTTTTCAACATGCACCACACGTATCCATAATGCGTGTCGAGCAGGCGATTGGGGGCCAGCGCGCTATGTATTTCTGCCTTGTGATCGACGATTCCAACGTCATACGGAAAGTGGCCCGCAAGATCTTGGAGAGCAAAGATCACGTTGTCGTCGACGCGGTCACGGCAGAAGAAGGCCTGGAACACTGCAAGCAGAACATGCCTGACATCGTATTGCTTGACTGGAAGCTGCCGTCGATGAGCGCCAGCGAATTCCTGATCGCATTGAAAGATCTGCCCGGCGAAACGTTCCCGCAGATCCTCTACTGCGCGACCGAGGCCGAACCCGAGGATCTTGCGCTCGCATACCGCAAAGGCATCGACGATTACATCCTGAAGCCTTACGACCGCGAGACGCTATTGCCCAAGATCGACGCCCTCGGCGAGAAAATTCGCGCGCTGGCCTGACGGGCGCAGTTGAGCGGCTCCAGACACCGCAAACCTGAGAAGCAACTCACACCGCACCGCACAAAATAAAAAGCGCCCTTGGAAGAACTCCACGGGCGCTCATTGGGCGTCGAAACGTCAGACCGAAGGCGTTAGGCGCTCTCGTGCCGCCACCCGCCGGGACCGTTCACCAGCAAACGCTGGCCTCTGCGCGACAGGTGTATTCGTCGAATACAATAACGTCGAGAAACAGCTCGCACTTCACGTCCTTCTTGCCGGTCGTGTAGTTCTTGATGCCGCGTTCCGACGTCCAGTCTTTGATGTATTTATCGAGGAGCTTCTTGGCATCCTCGGTCGGACCCTTCTTGCCGTAGTCGTTCACCGAAAAGGCAAGCCGCGTGCATTTGGCTTGGGCTGGCGAAACTGCGGCGAAGGCAGTCAAAGTCAAAACGATGGCGGCGGCGATTTTTGTCGGAAAGCGCATGGCACACTCGTGCTAAACTGAAGGATATTAACCATAGCGGACACTAAGCATCCCGCGCCGCGATGCCTAGCCTGCAAAATCCGATTTCCGCAAACCTGTGACCGTTGCACACAGTTTCATCGCGCACGCCCTGAAAAAGGCATTGCCGAGCGCCGGTGAGCTCGGAAGTACGAAGGCCGATGACCGCGCAATACACCTCATAGGACCCAAAACGAGGAAAGGGCCGCCAACCGGCAGCCCTTCGAAACTCAACGCATATCGTATTCAGGCGATCGGCTGAGAAATGCCAATCAAACCAGCTCGGAACAACGAGCCCTTAGTGCATGTAAGGCGCACTGCCGCCATATGCACTGCCCGTCGCGCTGTCGAAGAAGAAACCGTGGTCGAACGGTCCAAAATCGGTCTGACGATCAGCCGCAGAATCCCGCCAAGCATTGACGCCGCCGTATTTGCTGCGCGAATTGCCATAGGTGTTGATGGAATCTTCGTAGGAATAGGAATATCCGCCGCGGCGCGAAACGTATCCTTTGACGCGCGGACCTTTGCGATACTTCGAAGAACTCTTGTGACCGCCTTCACCCCGGTAGTAGCGCTCACCGGCGTCGGCATCGACCGTCGCAAATGAGAAACTCATCAGCGCAACCGCAATGCCCAATACGAAATACTTCATAACTCAACTCCTGACCCCGCGAAGACTTGTGTTCGCTCCGCGCATGATAACGCAACTCAGTACATTGTTCTGAACTAAACCGAACAGGGTAAACTAATCGTCAACTAAATCGCCTTGTTAACGATTGCGCGGAACCGGCTGAAAACGGTCTGCTCAATTAATTTCACTTGGCGTCACAAGACTTAACGGCTCCAAGCGCCAGTGGTTCCGGCCGTCATCCGGCCCGCAACCGTTGGCGCTTAAGATGGCCGGTCTACTTGCAGGCCCGCTGATGTGCGACGCAGTGCGTGCCAAGAGTTGCCGCTTCGCACTTCATCATCACTTTTCCAGCTGGCTTATAGCCGTCCGCACTCATCTGGTTCTTGAGCGCTGCCGAAGCCATGAACTTCGCCAGATCTTCGGTCAGCATCGTTGCTTCGCCGCCCGCTTTGACGCAGCTGCCGGCAATGGCCGCATTGCTCGCGAAAGAGAGAAGCCCAACGACAGCGATAAGTTTCAGAACTTTCATCACTAAACCTCCAAAGGCCAGCCGGTCTGCACGCGCAGAACCCACCCGGCCCGAAAACAACACTGACGATTACTTCTTGCAGATCGTCGCTTGGCCGACACAGCTGTAACCAAGTCCGCCCTTTTTGCATTTGTACTTGCGCTTGCCGAAGTCGTAGCCCGACGTCTTGCCCGTCGACATCCATTCAGCCCAGGCTCCCCAGTCGGTCGCCTGCAACAAAACTTCATCGACCTGGAACTTGGCACCTTCAAGCGTGCTCGCCGTACCTTCGCCGGCCTTCTTGAAGCAAGTTCTGGCTTCGGCCTGCGTGCCAATCACGCTGAAGGCGATCGCCAACGAAAACGCTAATCCAAGCGCACTGGCTTTCTGCGAAAAACTGCGCATCTCTATTGTCTCCTCACCGGTATGGTGACCCTTTGGCCCCGGATGGAGTGCACGATGCCGGAAGCAAGCGGGCTTGCCTAATCAAGATTGAACGCAAATCTGTCTCAACGTTCGTTTTCCAAAGCAAAAGTTGCTTCAAAGATACGAAGCCGCGCCAATGCTCAACGCGATCAAAAGCCACCCGCACCTAAGCTTCGGATATCTGCTCAATGTGAAACGAAGCGCCTTTGCCCTGCGCAAGAACATCGACAAGAAACGGCAGGCAGGCCGCAAGCTCGCTCGCCAATGAAAAAGGCGCATTCAGCATGATAAGCCCGTGTCCGTTTAGAACATCAGGATCGGTCGGCGCGCGCAGATAAAATTCGACCGCCGACAGCTTTGCCAATCCTAGACCGCTAAGCTCCTTCTTAAACGCAACAATCGGCCGCGGATCCTTGATCGGATACCAGAGAAGATAGATGCCGGTCGCAAAACGCTGAACACCTTGGCGAAGAGCCTGCAGCAGTCGCTGAAATTCGCCAGCCTGCTCAAACGGCGGATCGATCAAGACGATCCCGCGGCGTTCTTTTGGCGGCAGTGTCGACTTCAGCACGACGTAGCCATCGAGCCCCATGATTTTGCAATTGCGAAATGATTTGAGCGCATCGCTAAGCGCCAGATTGTCTTCAGGATGCAGCTCGTTGGCAATCAGCACGTCATCTCGACGCTTCAACAGTGCCGCCAAAACAGGGCTGCCAGGATAAAGCGTGAGCCCCGCTCCCGGATCGACTGCCTCTTCGCCAGTCAAGACATCCGCGCCCGCGTTGGCTGCTGCAACGGCTTGCAAATAGGGCGCGAAAATCGGCTTAAAATCCTGGGGAATCTCAGCCTTCATCAAACGGCCGATACCCTCGTACCATTCGCCCGTGCGGCGAGCTTCATCCGAGCCAAGATCATAAAGCCCGATGCCGGCATGCGTATCGATGATCCGGAACGGCGCCGGCTTCTTTTTCAAGTGCTCGATAATGCGCGCTAGGATCAGATGCTTGAGAACATCTGCAAAATTACCGGCATGAAAAGCGTGCCGGTAGTTCATGACCAAGCCCGTTTCGAGACTTGCTGCGCCGCACCAGTAGACTGCCGAGCCGAACTGGCCGCAAGCACGCACCACGCAAACCCGCTCACGCCTTCTTCTCCCAGCCGCCGCGTGGATTTTGCTGCCAGTACGTCACCGTGCAATCAGCCGCCTTGGCCGCCTTCCATTGCTTGCGCGCCTTGGACACCGAATGCTCGTCGCGCCCATCGAACATCAACACGATCCGCACGAACCCATGATAGACCTCGGTCTCAGCGCCATCGACCAGGAACAACACGCCTGCACCGTTCGGCACATCCTCATCGGTCGTCAGATAGATTGGCTGCAGATCCGCATTGCCGTCTTTCTTCGAGCCATGCGGCAGGAAGCTCTCGTCGCGATAAGTCCACAGCGCCATGTCGAGCGCTTCCAAACGCTCCTCGCTGCCCGAGCGAACGACCGCCCGCCATCCCCGCTCCAGCGTCTTCTCAAGCAGGCTCGGCAGCACGCGTTCCAGCGGCTGATGTTCGAGATGATAGAAAAGAACGTCCGTCACGGATCAACTACCCTGCTGGAAACGGCCGCGGCGCCCGTTACCAGGCGCCGCGCGTCAATCAATCTAACACTTCCGGCCGCCTTCGCTGTTTTGAAACCTCAGCGTTGACGGGCCCTGCGCAAGAGGCTGCGTGGCACCATGCCATGGTCGACCAGCGAGCGCACGCAGACCGACGACAAACGTTTGCCGTTGGCGCGCATGCACTGGTCGAGCTTGGAAGTGCCAACCTTGTACTTGCCGCAGAATCTCTTGTAATCGCCACTGCATGCGACCTTGACCGGATCCGGCACTTTCCGAGCGAACGCCTTGGAAACTGGCAAAGCCACGCTCACTGAAAGGCCCAGGACCACGGCAGCCACAATGCCGGAACGGTCGAAAAAGGACGGTGAAAAGCTATTCATTCGTTACTCGCCTCTAATTGGGAAACCCAGCTTAATTTCCTGCCACAGGCTGATTGTGCGACCTGCCCGCTCAATGGCAGGATACTTCATCCCAACCCAAATCAGCGGCATCCCATGATCACCGATTGCGACGCTTCGATGACGCAAATGGGTTTTCGCCTTTCCTCAGATTGAGGCGAATCGGCACACCCGGCAAGCCGAAGGCCTCTCTTAAGCTGTTAGTCAAATACTTAATATAGCTGCGCGGTAATTGTTCCGGACGTGAGCAAAAAGCAATGAACGTCGGGGGGCGTGCAGACGGCTGTGTGATGTAGCGGATCTTGATGCGACGCCCGCCAACAGCCGGTGGTGCATGGCGCGCAACCGCTTCCTGCAGCCAGCCATTCAACTCCGGCGTCGAGACGCGGCGGTTCCACGTTTCGTACGTTTCAAAGACCGCCCGCATCAGGCCTTCAAGCCCCTTTTCAGCAATCGCCGAAATCGTCACCATTTTGACGCCCGGCACCTGCGAAAGGCGTTCCTTCACCGCCTCCCGCAAAAGCTTCAGACGATCCTGCTTGTCGGCAACCAGATCCCATTTGTTGACCGCAATAACGAGCGCCCGGCCCTCACGTTCGACCATATCGGCAATCGTCAGATCCTGGTGCTCGAACGGACAATCCGCATCGATCATCAAGACGACGACTTCCGAAAAACGGATCGCGCGGATCGTATCGCTGGCCGACAGTTTCTCGGCCTTTTCATGGATGCGCGCCTTCTTGCGCAGGCCGGCCGTGTCGAATAGCCGGATGTCCCGCCCGTCGATCGTCACATCGGTGGAAACGGAATCCCGCGTCAATCCGGGTTCCGGCCCGGTGATCATCCGGTCCTCACCGATCAGTGCGTTAACGAGCGTCGACTTGCCGGCATTCGGCCGCCCGACGATCGCGACCCGCAACGGCCGATCCAGCACGGCCTGACGCGCTTCTTCGCGGACCTTGCGCTCCTCGTCAGCATCGACACCACGGCGTCGCCCGCGCGTGCGCTGTCGCACTTCCTGCTTCAGGCCCAGCGCCTCCATGATGTCGCCGACGAGTTCACCAATCCCTTCGCCGTGCTCAGCCGAAATCGGGATCGGCGCACCCAGCCCAAGCTCATAGGCCTCGTAAAACCCATCCTGCCCGGCACGCCCCTCGCACTTGTTCGCGACCAGAATGCTGGGCTTGCCCGCGCCGCGGACGATGCGCGCAAAGACATCATCGGCCGGCGTGATCCCATCCCGCGCGTCGATCACAAACAAGATGAGATCGGCGTCATGGATCGCCTGTTCGGATTGTTCGCGCATCCTGGCCTGGATCGAACCGGCGGCCGCTTCTTCAAGCCCGGCCGTATCAACCAGAACGACATTATGGTCACCCAGATCGGCTTCGCCTTCGCGCCGGTCGCGCGTCAGCCCCGGCAAATCCGAGACAAGTGCTGTCGGCCGCCCGGTGAGGCGGTTGAAAAGCGTGGATTTCCCAACGTTAGGACGACCGATAATGGCAATGGTCGGCCGCTCGGGTTGGGCTGTGGGGTCGAAGTCGAAATCGTCGCTGGGTTCAGACATAGCCGTCTATTTGCATGCCGGCGGCACAAGCACAATCGCCTTGCGCAACATGCCCTAACCGCCAGTCAAACCATTTGCCATGAATTCAGTTCACTAACAGCCGGTCGAGGCGAATAGGCCAGAGGCCTGAGCGAGCCAGATCGAAGCGCACGCACCGTCACAACCCGGTAGTCGACCGCCACGAGGCCGACAAATAAGTCAGTTGAGCACTGCAAATAGGATAGAAGATTTGCTCGTCAGTTCAGCGACAGCAGCGTCGCATCATCGCGAAGCACGTACATCCGGCCCTGCGCGACGACCGGCGGAATGAAGACGCTGCCGCCCAGATCCTTCGTCGTCACGACCCGGCCCGTCGCCGCATCGACACCGACAAGCTGGCCTTTACCCGAAGCAAGCCAGAGCTCACCACCAGCCAGCGTCGGCCCCGACCAGTTCTTGCCGCCCGAAAGGTTCACCGTCCACTTGGTGTTTCCGGTAATGCGGTCGAGAGCCATCAGCTGACCGCCGGTATCGACGACGAATACCGTATCGCCCGCCACCCATGGACGTTGCGTCCCCGGGATATTGAGCGACCACAGACGCTCACCCGTCGCAGCTTTGGTCGCCACCATGCGGCCGGAGTGGCCGACCGCAAAAACGATCCCGTCCTTGATCGCCGGGCTCGCCGCGTCGCGAAGTGAAGCAAGCTGCGAGATCGTCCGCGTCCGCGACAGGTTTTCCGACCATTTGGCGGATCCATCGGCCACGCTCAGAGCAAGCAAATCCCCGGACGGATAGGGCACAGCGACGATGTCACCGGAAACGGCCGGGCTGACGTTCATGACCATGCTGGAGTTCTGCGGCAACCCGCGAACCACCCAGATTTCACTGCCGTCATTGCCATTGAGGCAATAGAACCGGCCTTCCATGCTGATAATGAAGACCCTGTCGCCAGCCACTGTCGGGGCGGCGCGGACCGGCGTGCCCAAGTTCTTTTCCCAAAGAGCCTTACCCGTTGCCGGATCGATCGCCGCAACGTGGCCGAAGCCGCTTACGGCATAAAGCCGGCCGTTCTCAGCCGCCAACCCGCCACCGAAGCCGCCTTTCGCGCTCGACGATAGGCTCAACGACGACATGAAACCGGTTCCGGCCTTGGCCTCGTTCTCAGGAACAAGAGACTTGCGCCAGATGGCCGATCCGCCTGAGGTTGAAAAGGCGCTGACCTGGCTTGCTGCATCGAGCGTAAAGACCCGGCCGCCATAGACCACAGGCGAAGCGATCACGCGCCCGGCGGAACTGGACCCCGTGCCGGCATCCGCACTCCAGGCTTGCTTCAGGCCGGCGTTGATGAGCAGGTGTTCAGGCGCGTTGCTGGCAACGCCACCCGGCTGCGCCCATTCATCATTGACGACAGGCGGCGGCAACACGATCGGAGCATCCGCGACGGCGAGTTCTGGCGCAGACTTGTCATTGAGCTGCAGAACCGGCAACCGGCGCCCCGGCAACGGCTGCTGCTTTTCAGCGAATGGATTGAGATCCTGAACCTTCGGCAGGCTGGGCAGACTGTCGGAACAAGCCGACACAGACACGGCAGCGAAACCGGCAATGAGCGCGGAAGTCACCTTGATTCCGGAACGTCGTGCTCGCGTCGTCATCCCCTCGTCATCCTCCGTCGGCAAAAGCCCGAAAAGCGCCTGAATGGTCCCCAATTCGACCTTGCCCAATAATTACTGGCTCTTGGAATTCCCCGGTTCCGTCGCCCCTTCGGTCGTCTTGTCTTCCGCCTTGGTCTCTTCCGGCTTGGTTTCTTCTGCCTTGTCCGGCGGCGAAGTCGTTTCCGTGGCCGTATCCCCAGCTGGCTTATCGTCCTTAGCCACCGCAGGCGCCGAAGCCGGCGTCTCGCTTGCGGATTCAAGAATGACGATCTGCGCCATCTGCAGATTCGCTCGCTGCCGCATGGCCGGTGGCGTACTCTCCGCGGTCAGGATTTTCTCGAACAATTCCCGAGCCTTGGCATATTTCTTGGCGCCGACCGCCGCCGTTCCGAGAAGCTCCATTGCATTAAATCGCCACGGATTCTCGTCCTTAATAAGATCGTTGAGCCGATTCTCCATCTCGGTAAAGTCAGCCTTGCCCAGCTGCAGGGCTGCAGCCTGGAGCTGTGCAAAACCCGCAAATAGCGCGTCTGCGCTGCTGTTTTTCGCCAGCTCTTCGTATTTCGCCTGCGCTTCGGCAGTCTTTCCCTCTTCCAAGAGGCTGGCGGCTAGCTGCAGATCGGCAAGCGCCGCATAGCCGGCGGGAGCATCCTTCTCGATTTCTTCGAAGGCCGGAACCGCCTTATCGAGCTTCTTGTCGTAAACCAGATCAAGAGCGTTCTGATAGGCAAGTCCCGCTTTCTCTTCTTGCTGGCGCACTTTCCAGTTCCAGAACTGGACCCCGAGAACGGTGATCAGGATTAACGCCGCCGCCCCGACAATCAGCCCGCCATACTGTTTCCAGATGTTCTCGAGCCGCTCGCGGTCAATCTCTTCTTTGACTTCCCTTAGAAAACTATCGTTGCTGTCGACCATGCCGCTTCTTTTTTCTGATGATTTGACGAAGCCGCCCGTCCTGCATCTAGAAGCTCGCCGCGAACCGAACTCTCAGCACCATGGACGTTCCATGGCACCGACCCAGGACGATGCGAGCCAAAACTGCAGAGCTGGCGTCTATTTCCAAGCCAGAGTGATAACGCCTTGGGCAGCCAAAGCAATCCCCGTTTTTGCGACGAACACGACCGCACCGGACATGACACATGCCCGGCCCGATGCCCTCTCGCAGGATTACGGCAGCTATTTGGCGCTGGTTTTAGACTTCTTAGAGGCTGTCTTACCGGCAGCTGCCCCGCCTGAATTAGCCTCTTTCATAGCATAAGTATGCTCAGGAGCGGGGAACGTCCGCGCCTTTACCTCCTCGGCATAGCCGCCGATTGCGCGCTCGATAAGGTCGCCGATCTGGCCGAATTCCTTGACGAACTTTGGCACCCGTGGCGACAGCCCCAGCATGTCCTCCATCACCAGAATCTGCCCGTCACAGGCGGCAGACGCACCGATTCCGATCGTTGGAATGGCAATAGCCTTGGTGATCCGGTCAGCAAGAGGCGCAGCCATCGCCTCCAGAACGACCGAAAACGCGCCGGCTTCCGCGACGATCTTGGCATCCTCTTCGATCGCCGCCCACTGCGCCTCTTCGCGCCCCTGCGCCTTGAACCCGCCGATAACGTTGATCGACTGCGGCGTCAGCCCGATATGGGCCATCACCGGAATACCGCGCTGGACGAGGTAGTTGATCGTCTCTCCCATCCGCCGGCCGCCTTCGAGCTTGACCGCACCGCAATCGGTTTCCTTCATCACCCGCGCTGCGTTGCGAAAGGCAACTTCGGGGCTTTCCTCATAGGAACCGAACGGCATATCGACCACGACAAGCGCCCGCCGCGCGCCACGAACCACCGCGCGGCCATGCATGATCATCAAATCGAGCGACACGGGCACCGTCGTCTCGTACCCATGCATCACCATGCCGAGGCTGTCACCGACGAGAAGAAAATCGCAGAACTTGTCGGCAATGGCCGCCGTATGCGCATGATAAGCCGTCAACGACACGATCGGCTCGCCGCCCTTTTTCGCCAGGATATCCGGCGCCATCAGGCGTTTCGTGGAACTCGATCCGACAGACGATTGCGATGACATAAAGTGTTCCTAATCTCCCTGCTCTGATTGGCCTCGCTGCCACTTACGCGTTGCAGCAACACCCAACCGGAAATGCAATGCAGTTTGGGAAGGCCAATCCGATGCAAAACCGACGTCCGGGCCGCGAAACTACACACGACAAAAGCAAGACGCCAGCGCGGCTAGAGCCGATTCTCTTAATTTGCAAGCGTTTCAGCTGGTTGATCAATTTTTTGTCGTGGAAACCTTGCAACAGGCCAAATGCAACCGTTCCAGAAATGATGCGATTTGGTTGCTTCCGTTAACCTTCCTCTGGTATCCCTTAAGGCCACTGACGGCCCAAGGCCCACTGAAAATTCCGAACATTCAATGACCTGAATCATGCGCGGCTGTTACTGAAAACAGTGCATTAAGCTGCTGACGCTTCAGGAACTTTGCAAAATTGGTATGACGACGGAGATATTATGCGTAGGGCATCCGAATTGAACTTTGCAAAGCGCTCCTTGAGTCACATTGCGATTGCGGTTCTCGCTGTTTTCAGCGTTGGCCTTATGACCACAACGGCCGATGCTGCAAAGCGCAGAAGCTACAGCAAGAAGTCTATTTCCAAGAAGCAGCGCAACACTGAGGGCCCGTTGACCCTCATGGTGTCCCTGAAAAAGCAGCGCGTCGTCGTCTTCGACAAGCACGGCAAAGTCACCTCAGCTCCGATTTCATCAGGCGCGCGCGGGCACAGAACGCCAACCGGGGTCTTCACGATCCTGCAGAAGCGCCGCAAGCACTATTCGAACCTTTATAACTCGGCACCTATGCCGAACATGCAGCGCATCACCTGGTCGGGCGTCGCGCTTCATGCCGGCAATCTTCCAGGCTATCCAGCCTCCCACGGCTGTATCCGCCTGCCGTACAGCTTCTCGAAAACGCTATTCTCGTTGACCGAGCTGGGAACCCGCGTGATCGTCACGCACGGACCCGAGGTGCCCACGCCCTTCAGCAGCGCCAAGCTCTTGAAGCCGCTACCACCCGGCGATCCCAGCGCCTATATCGAGACGAGCGAAGACCGCAACGCCGAAAAAAAGGGTGCCAGTGCCGCCGACATGCTGTTCGGCGTCGCCCCTGCCAATGCTTCTGAGTTTGTCGGACTGCCCACGGGCATCGAACGCACGCGCGCAGCCCTCGACGCGTATCGTCGTCGCGAAATCGATCTGCTCGACAAAAACATCCAGAAAGCCGACGAAACCCATAAGTCGACGGCCGAAGAACTGAAGACAGCCAACGAAGAGCTGAGAGAAGTCTATAAGGCCGAAGCGCTCCTGAAGCCCGAAGCCGGCAAGATCGAACAGCGCCTCAGGACAGCTCAAAATGCTCTAGCCGCTTCTGAACGCAACTTCCGCGACTTTATTCTGAAGGCTTCAGCCATCACCAGTTCCGAAGACCGCGCGAAAGCCTCTTTGGAAGAAGATGCTCTGGAAGCCGAAGCGCTGCGCTACGCCAACGATATCGATCTGGCAAAGGCCGATAAGGCCGCCTTGGGTAAACTCATCGCCGAGCGCCACGCCGCCGTCGAGAAAGCCAAAGGACGCCGCGACGAACTCAAAGAGCGCTACGTCGCTGCACAAAAACTACTTTTGAACCTGCGCAAGCAACATAAGGAAGCCAAGAAGGCTTACGAGCGCCGCCAGCGTCCGATCACGATCCTGCTGTCGAAGCACAACAACAAACTCTATGTGCGCCAGGGCTACGACCCGGTCCTGACGGCCGACATCGAATTCGACAATCCCGAAGCACCGCTTGGCACCCAGGTCTTCCACGCGACCGAATACACAGCCGACGGCGCCGACCTTAACTGGCAGGCCGTTACAGCTGCGCGCACGACGCTGAGAAAAAAGCGCAGCCGCAAAGGCAAGAAGACCAGGAATGAACCGATCCTCAACGCCTCCTGGCCGGCTCAGACGCCAGCCAACGCTTTGGACCGCGTGAAGATCCCGCAGAAAGTCGCTGAATCAATCGCAGAACTAATCAAGCCAGGCTCCGCCATCATCATCACCGATGAGCGCAAGAGCTACGAAACGGGCGAATATACTGACCTGATCGTCACGACGCGCTGACCGAAGACGTCCACGTACAAAATCGGATTGCTTGAAAAGGGTGGTTTCTCCGAAGCCGCCCTTTTTGCTATTCAAAGGCGCCGAAAGCCTGTTCGTTGAAAGGCAACGTCTGCCCGCCACCCACGTCGATTCGATTTCATTCCAGCCGGCCCGGTCTTCCCATGCACCAACAGTACCAAGCCGTTCATTACCTCGTTCATTCAGCCGTCGCCGGACTCTGCTATGTCGTCGTCACGCAGATGAACTGGGTCGACGCACTAATTTCCGATTTTCCGCTACTCCAGAAATACAAGATTTTCGAACTCTCGATCATCCCGGTCATTGCCGTGCTGCTCCAACAATCAGACCGGCTCGCGCGTTTGATCGTCGGCGGCATCCCTGTTCTATCGCCGGCGCTTCGCCGCCTGTTGGCCGGCCGGGAGCATATCGAAGGACATTGGCCGCTCGTCGTCGTCGATGCCCAATCGAACGACCTGGTGTTCTATGGTTTTCTGACAATCCGCCATAAGACCGAAGGACTGCATGTCGAGGGCAATGACTGGCTACCCGACGGCCAGCACGCACTGTGGTTCCAATCGGTTCAGGCACGCTTCCAAGACCAGCTCCTGCAATATTGGTACGAGCAGGGGACAAACCGCACGAAGCCAACCATGCGCGGCTATACCGAGATGTACTTCTTTCCCGACGAAGGCCCGATCACACGCCACGCGGGAGAATTTCTCGACAAGGAACATAACTATCGCTTCTACGCCAGGCGCCGCAAATTCGGCTGGCGCGATGCCGCCCCGGCAACGGACGCTGAACGCATCGCGGCCGCAAACCTCCTATGGCAGGACCTGCAAAAGGACCTGCCCCGGGTCACCAAGCAGTCGATCTCGAAGGACTGGATTTGACGCCTGATTGCGGTGTCCAACATTAGGCCATCGCACTCCGCGGTGCGATCACCGAGACAGACAGCCACTGACAACAACCGCGATGAGCCAGTGCGCCCAACGAAATTAGATGACCGGCTTTCCGATCAGCAGCGGATGTCCGTAAAACAGCATCAGGATGAAGAGCGTCAGCCCGATACCGACAACGATCGCATCGTTGATCACCGACACGCCGGCAGCAGATTTGCCGACATTGCCCCGCCGCTTCAGCGAGATCCGGTCGTAAACCGCATAAGCCAGGAACGAACTGAACAGCACCAGTCCCGCCGCATCGCCATTCGCAAGCAAGTGAGCCAGCGCCCAGATTTTCACCGCCACAAGCATCGGGTGTTTCAGCACCGCTCCGATACGCGACGGGACATAAGCCGAGACCAGCGCGATAAAGGCCGGCAGCATCAACAACATGGCTAGATGCCGGCTCCAAACCGGCGGATACCACAAAATTGGATTCTTCGATCCCAGGTAATGCGGATCCTGCATCTTGGCGAAGCCCATAATGATAACGACGAATGCGATCAACGACAGGATCGAAAACCCGATTTTGTAGGGCCCCTCGCCAAACCTGGCGACCAATCCATCACGCAGTTCGCGATTTGCAGGAACCAGGTGAAGGGTAAAGAACGCCACCAGTCCGACGATCATCAAGAACATGTTTGGGAACACTCCAAGTGGTGAAATCAAGCGTAGTCATGCCACGCCTTTTCTAGCCACGCAATTTGCCGGATTTTATCGGCTCGCAGGCACTTTTTCCGAAATGGCGAATGAGCAGAAAACAAAATGCAAGTGTTGCAGGGTCGCATCTAGCAATATACTGTGCATAACTGCCGGGGGAGGGTCCGGCGAACCAAGATCGTATCAACAAAGATCATTCAGCCTGAGTAGCGGTGGGCTTGGGTCTCAAGGAGGGGGGGACACTCCAATGACCCGAATGACAAAAAGACTAAACAGTCAGGTTGGGCTGCACGGCAACAAGTGCGGACGGGCCGTGCTATGATTTTGCAAGCCCTTGGATTGAAGAGCCAATCGCAATCCGGCAAGGCGGCAGTCAATGCGGCAGCCACAGCTCAGCTCGATCCTTCTGCAAACGAACCCGCCGGCGAACTCCAGCTTGAGCGCGATCTCGCGGTGATCCTGGCACGTCAGCCCAAACCAGGCTCGGATCACCAGACCTTCGAAGACTTCATCGATGACGAACTCGCCTTCATCGGGTCTGAGGACCTGAGCGACACCGCAGAAGAAAATGGCGCTCACGAAACCCCAGATATCGATGCTGTGCCGGCGCAAACAGAAACGCACCTCGATGAAACCCTGATCGGGGTTCAAGCAAGAGCACCAAAGCTGTCGCCAACCGAAACGCGTGAACGCTGGCTCAAATCGTCAAAGCGCAGCCGCCGCTCAATCATGTTCCGCACCGCAGCTTCGTTCGCCATTACGATCTTCGTGACGGCGTTTATCGTATCCATCGTTGCAGCGATTTTGTTCGGGCTTCCCGAAGGTTTTGAGAAGCTCAATTTATCGGCGAAAAAGGCGACAACTGAGATCGCAACGACGGCGACCGCCGAAACGATGGCCCCCGATGATGGAGCCCAGGCGAGCAACGAAGACGCATTGCCACCGCCGCGCCTTCGCTGGATTTCATTTCAAGGCAAATAACCCCGGTCGAGATCCATTTCCTGCTGATCGACGATCTCACCGTCAGCTGTGACTGTCGTTGCTCGCCAAGCCAGATGCGTTCCAGTCTCCGGTCCGCTTTGCGAACGGATTTCGAACGTCAGTTCCATGCCTTCCTTCAGTTTGATCGGCGCGCGCTCAACCGGGAAATAGAGCTGTTCCCAATGCGTCTCGGGGGCATCAGGCCCGGTCGACAAGGTGAGACCCTCTCCGAAGCTGGCTTCCCACCAAACGGCAAACCCGTAAACGTCCGTTGCCGACGTCATAGTCCAGCTGAGTTCGCCCGAGCGCTCGCCCAAGCAGGGCTGGTTGAATTGAACCTCGTCCCAGAGGCTGGCGCTGCCGGGGAGAAGTTCAGAAGCCTTCAACTTCCGCACATAGGCGTTGTTGCAGCTCATCAACTGCGGCAGCGAAAGATCAAACCCATAGGTCGCGCCGGTCTCCCGCCAGGCATTGAGTTCCTGATCGATCCTCGGCGAAACAACCGGCGCCGCAAATTGCCGAACGCGGTCGGGCAGCATCACGCCGCCGGGAGCAAGAAACCTCTCCCGCGCGTCGTTCAAGGTCGTGATGATATCTTCCTCGAACGCGTAATTCCCCAGTGTCTCGGAGATGATGACATCCGACTTCGGCGGATCCTGCATCTCGGTTGAATGGCAGGGCATCAAGAAGCAATTCGATAAACCGCTCGCAGCAATCACCTCTTCGGCAACGCCGCCGACTTCTGCCGTCTCATAAAGATAGACGTCCTTCGCCCCGAGCTTTGCCGCCATCAAGCCGAGCAGACCGCTGCCTGCACCAATGTCGCTGACGACCGAAACACCCGGCTTTATATTTGCCTTGAGCGCTTTGAACAAAACGTCGTTGCGGACGTGGTCGGCAATCAGCGTGCGATGATATTCGATACGCATCTCGTGTGTGCCTTCACAAGCTCAGCCGCGAACCGCGCAATTGATAGAGCGTCAACGCGGTGGCAACAGCCAGATTGAGGGAATCGAGTCGACCCGCCATCGGGATCTTCAAACGCCGTGTGCAAAGCGACGTCAGCCGCTCCGACAAACCCGGCCCTTCACTCCCCATGACAACAAGCACCGGCTCTTTCATCTGCGCCGTTCGAAAATCTTCCGCACCTTTGAGATGCAGGCCCGCAGTATCGCCCGGCCAATCCTTCTGCCAAAGGGCAAACTCATCCTGTGTCATGCGGACGAGCGGAACGGCGAAAATCGAGCCCATCGTCGCACGGATGCATTCGCGCGCATAAGGATCGCAGCAGTTGCCGATCAGAATGATCCCAGCCGCTCCGACCGCATCGACGGTGCGAATAATGGTCCCCAGATTGCCCGGATCGCGAACCTCTTCAAGCGCCAGCCAAAGCTGATCGGCAGCGAGGTCACCAACAGCCGGCACATTCGCCCAGCGCTGCGCAAAGACGCCGAGCACCGCTTGCGGATTGTCCTTCGACGCCACCTTGGCCAGCACGGCGGGTGTGACTTCCAGAACATCTGCGCCAGCGCCCAAGGCATTTTTGACAAGCCCGCGGATCAGATCGCTTTGCGCGCCGCTGGGTTCGTAAAGTAGCGTCTGCGGGCTCCATCCGGCATCCCGCGCGCTGATCAGAACCGACGCCCCTTCGGCAACAAACAGCCCCGTATCCCGACGCGTCTTGCGCATGTCGAGCGCGCGAACGGCTTTGATCTTGTCGTTCTGCAAACTAGTGATCGGTTTTGGACCTGACGAGTGTTCAGGACGCCGTGCCGGCTTTGGCGTGCGAAATTGCGACATGGCTCAACCCCTCGCCCAGCGCACAAACAACGACGTCGGAACCATCGCACGGTCATCCTTCGAACGGATCGCCAACTCGCCAACCTGCAAACGTCCGCCCGCGCCCGCCATCTTTTCCGCTACCAGTTCGCCAAACGCCAAGCCCGACGCGCGGATCGCATAAACTGTCAGCACCATCGCCGCTTTATCCTTCGCCGCCACCGCCGCGCAATCGTCCATCAAGAGTGGCAGGTCCGTAAAAAGATCCCACGTTTCGTTCTTGGGTCCACGCCCGAACTTCGGCGGATCGACAAGCAGCACATGATAGTCCCGGCCACGACGAACCTCGCGCGCCAGAAACTTCCGCGCGTCATCCAGCATCCAGCGCACCGGAGCCGCATCCAACCCCGACGCAGCCTGATTTTCGCGCGCCCATTGAATTGCTTTCTTCGACGCATCGACATGCACGACTTCCGCGCCCGCTGCTGCGGCAAGGAGTGTGGCGGCACCTGTATATCCAAAAAGGTTCAAGACACGCGGACGCTCGACCCCCGCGACCTGCGCGGCAGCGATTTGCTCCAGCATCCATTCCCAGTGTGGAAGCTGTTCGGGAAAAAGCCCCAAATGCCACAAACCCTGCAAGCGGCAGAGCATCGTGACGTCGGCGCATTTCCCAACGGCAAGTCTGACCGGCCAGCTCTCAGGCACCTTGCGATCGATGCGCCACTTGCCCTTTTCCTCGTCTTCGCCCGACGCCGAAAAAACGGCATGCACCTGCGCCCACCGATCATCCGGCAAGCGCGGAGCCCACAACGCTTGCGGTTCCGGCCTGTCGACAAACACCTCACCGAAACGCTCAAGCTTCCGCCCGCCGCCGGAATCCAGCAGCTCATAATCGGCAAAGCCATGTGTTTTGATTAGGTCGTAAATTTCGGGAACTTTAAGCGCCATTCACCGCGGCCAAATTTGCATCTTCAGAAGAATTGCCAGCTAGCACATTCCGCGCCCATCCGTCACCTGTCCGCAAATTTCAAAGAAAAATGGAACAACTTCGTACGCCGATCAGTTGATCCGAGTAATTCGCAGTTCATCCTTCAACGATTACGAAAGGTTAGATCAATTTGCCGGCCTGCAATTTGAAGCTTTAACATTATTGCGCCAACATGTATGGTTGTCTAAACGGAAGAATTCTTGCCAATTTTCTTCTCCAAAACTTTGAGAAATTTCGCTGGCAAATTCTTTTCAAGACGCACGCAATAGTCGTGTTTCAGCTCCGAGGGTAGGAACCCGGCGTCAAAGGCAGTTTCCGCATCTGTAAGTGAGCGGAAGCCGCAGGTCCAAGACGCGGTAATAGTTGCCCGATCAATTCGGCACTGGTGACATCCCAACACCCTAAGCGCAAAACAAAGCGCGATTTGATCAGCTCCAACCGACGTCTCCCACCGGCAGAACATAGGTTCTGGCGGCGTCAACGCTTCGAGACATCGTTCGGTTCTGCTTAAACGAGCCTTGAACGCAGCCGAGATGATCGAACAGGCCGTTGGCGGAAACGCAACGCAAAAGGCTGAACCATGGTTGAACTTGAAGCCTGTTTCGATAGAGAAGATCGATTATTTGCCTTCCACCCAACCCAAGAGCAAAACGCATTTGAGTGGTTGGCGAAGCTGCGCTCACAACAAGTCGGTTGGCCCGACATCAGAGCGGAAATCGATGCATTTTTGCGCGAAGATGGATGCAGCGAAGACCACATTGCCGAACAAATCGAAGTGGCGCGAAGCAAGTTCGAACCTTGGCTGCCCGATCGCGAAGCGGCTATGGAAAATTTGGATCCGGCAAATCACGCATTTTTTGATTAAAGGCTCTCATTCGTCCGCCGAATACGCCGCGCCATGATCTGCATAACAGTCAGCGCGAATTCCGGGCTTTTTTGAACGAGCGCCCGAAACCCATCCTTGCCGATCACCGCGATCTCACTTGGCTCAGCGGCCACCGCCGTCGCACTGCGCGGACTGCCATCGATCAGCGACATCTCGCCGAACACACCGCCAGGCCCAACGTTCTCGACGATCATGCCGCCCGCCTTGATCGCGACCTTGCCCGTTCGCACGATAAACATTTCCGACCCGCTTTCACCGGCCAGAAAGATTTTCGCGTCGGCCTCATAGGCCTTCAGCGGAATGCTGCCCTGCGTCAGCAGACTGAAGTCGAAGGCGGTCGTTTCGGTCATGGTGGCACCTGTGCTGACAAACGGCTGGAAGCGACAATCTGACCACTGTAGGCCCACCAGCCACAATTGCTCAAGCCACTGATAGCCCCTTGCTAAACGCCCCGGCTCGTTTTCAGCGCCACCGCGCGCTAGTCGACGTCCTCGACCTCGATCTTGTCGCCCGTCACCCGCTGAGCCAGCGCGGCTTCCATGAACTGGTCGATATCACCATCAAGCACACCTTGCGGATCAGTGCTTTGCGAGCCTGTCCGCAGATCCTTGACGAGCTGATAGGGCTGCAGCACGTACGAGCGGATCTGATGCCCCCACCCGATCTCGGTCTTGGAAGCCGCCTCAGCATTGGCTTTTTCCTCGCGCTTCTTGAGCTCCAGCTCATAAAGCCGAGACTTCAACATCGCCCAGGCTATCGCCCGGTTCTTGATCTGCGAGCGCTCCTGCTGACTGGCCACCACGATATTCGTCGGAATGTGCGTAATACGCACCGCCGAGTCCGTCGTGTTGACGTGCTGCCCGCCCGCACCCGAAGCGCGATAGGTATCGATCCGGCAATCGCCCTCGTTGATGTCGATCTCAATGTCATCGTCGATCACCGGGAAGACCCAGACCGACGCGAAACTCGTGTGCCGGCGCGCGTTGGAATCATAAGGCGAAATGCGCACCAGGCGATGCACCCCGGATTCCGTCTTGAGCCAGCCATAGGCATCCTCGCCCTTGATTTCCAAGGTCGCCGACTTGATGCCCGCCTCTTCGCCCGGACTCTCTTCGATCAGGCTGACTCTATAACCAGCCTTTTCCGCCCAGCGCCGATACATCCGCGTCAGCATCTGCGCCCAGTCCTGGCTTTCGGTGCCGCCGGCGCCCGCATGGATCTCGACAAACGAGTCGTTGCCATCGGCTTCGCCCGAAAGCAGCGCCTGCACCGAGCGGCGCTGCGCATCCTGGTCCAGATTGGCCAGTTGCGTCTCGCCTTCCTGAACGGTCGCCTCGTCGTTTTCGGCTTCGCCCAGTTCGATCAGCGTGACGCAGTCATCAAGATCGCGCTCCAGGCTCTCGTAGCTGTTGATCGCGCGTTCCAGCGACTGGCGCTCGCGCATGACCTTCTGCGCCTTTTTCTGATCGTTCCAGAAGGCGGGGTCTTCAGCTTGGGCGTTTAGCTCTTCCAGACGGGCTTTGGCTGTATCCCAGTCAAAGATGCCTCCTTAGGAGAGCCATTGCCTCCTTGATGGAATCGACATGCTTCTGCGACTCAGCGCGCATAAGAAGCTCCTTTGGTGATGTGTGTGTTTCGACAGGCGAGCACGCAATCGTTGCATTAGCCGTGTTGAGATCACGGCCGCGCCTGTTCGAGAAAGGTCAGACGTAAATGTTAGGACGTCCGTATAAATTCCAAGACCCGAATTGTAAACGAACCCACAAATATTCCGACCAAACGTCGCGGCAGGGCCAAGAATTGGGCAATTAGGCTACCAAAGCCCGCCAGAGCCGTTGCCGACGCTGCGTGGCGGCCGTTCGGCGGCCGAACTAGTTGCCGTCGCCTGCCCGCCAAAAGCGCCGCCATCGCCATCTTCGCCGATACCGATGATGTTATATTCATCATCCGGCCCTTCGAAAGGCTTGAAAGCCTCCATGATAGCGGTCTTGTCGCCAGGCTGCGCCCGCAGGCCGGTCTTCGGGTTGATGCGCGCCAGAACGATGCCCGGCGGCTGGCGGAATGGCGTAATCGGCTTGCCGTCGAGCGCCATTTTCATGAATTCACCGAAAATCGGCGCCGCCACCTGGCCGCCTGTCATGCCTTTGCCCATCGCTCGCGGCGTATCATAGCCGACAAACACACCGGCCACGAGGTCCGGCGAATAGCCCATGAACCAAGCGTCTTTCTCTTCGTTCGTCGTACCTGTCTTACCGGCCAGTGGCACACCAAGTTTTTTAAGACTGCGCGCCGTACCCCGCTCAACAACGCCTTGCAGAATCGACGTCATCTGAAAAGCCGAGTGCGGGTCGATGATCTGCCGCCTGTCGTCAGGAATTTCCGGCTCACGTTGATGCTGCCAGGAATCGGCCTTACAGCCGTCGCATGGCCGCTGATCGTGCCGCCACATCGTTTTGCCCCAACGGTCCTGGATGCGGTCGATCAAGGTCGGCTTCACTTCCTTGCCGCCGTTCGCCAACATGCAGTAGGCGGTCGCCATGCGCAGAAGCGTTGTTTCGCCGGCGCCCAGCGACATCGACAGAACCGGCAGGAGGTCGTCATAGATCCCAAAACGCTTCGCATATTCGGTAATGAGCGGCATGCCCATATCCTGAGCCAGCCGCACCGTCATCTGGTTACGTGACTTCTCGATCCCGATACGCAGCGTCGTCGGCCCGTAGGACTTGCTCTTGTTGTAGTTCTCAGGCTTCCAGACGTCCTGACCCGGCCCCTGCTCGATTTCGATGGGCGCATCGAGCACGATGCTGGTTGGCTTGTAGCCGTTATCAAGAGCGGCCGCATAAACGAACGGCTTGAACGCCGAGCCCGGCTGCCGCTTGGCCTGAATCGCGCGGTCGAACTGGCTCATGTCGAATGAGAAGCCTCCGACGACGGCCAGCACACGACCAGTATGCGGGTCCATCGCAACGATACCGCCGCCGACCTCAGGAATTTGCATCAGCGACCAATCGCCGGTCGGGTCGAGCGCGTCATCCGGCGATACGAAAACGACATCGCCCTCGCTGAGCACGTCTTTCACCGCTTTCGGCTTGCCGCCACCGCCAACTTTCTTGGCCCACTCGACATGCTTCAAGTCCAGCCGAACCGCTTCGCGCTTTTCTTCGAGTTTCCCGTCCCGGCCCTTGCGTGGTTTGAGCCCGACAACCGCGTTCTTGTCATCGCTATTAAGGACAACGCCCAGACGCCAGGGCTGCAAATCGCTCGGCGCGTTGACCTCAAATAGCGTTTTGCCCCAGTCGCCCGTGATGTCGATCTGCTTATAGGCTCCGCGCCAGCCTTTGCGGCGGTCGAACGCGACCAGACCATCGATCAGCGCCTTGCGCGCATACCGCTGCAGCTTCGGATCGAGCGTCGTACGAACTGACATCCCGCCACCATAAAGCTTGCTCTCGCCATATTCCGACAACAGCGCCCGGCGTACCTCTTCGGCGAAGAAATCGGCGGCAAAAATATGCGCCCCGAACTTGCGCAGGTTGACGGTCAGCGGCTTGGCCCGCGACGCTTCGGCCTCCTCTTTCGAGATATAGCCGTTGTCATACATCTGCCCGATGATCCAGTTCCGCCGCGCAGTTGCTTTTTCGGTATGGCGGATCGGATGATAGTTGTTGGGCGCCTTCGGCAAAGCCGCCAGATAGGCCGCCTCTTCGATCGACAGATCCTGCAGTTCCTTGTCGAAATAATTGAGGCTGGCCGCGGCAACACCATAAGAGCCGATGCCCAGATAAATCTCGTTGAGATAAAGCTCGAGGATCTTGTCCTTCGTAAACGTCCGCTCAATGCGGATCGCCAGGATCGCTTCCTTCAATTTCCGATCGAGGGTCCTGTCGCTCGTCAACAGGAAGTTCTTGGCGACCTGCTGGGTAATCGTCGAGGCACCTTGAGCGCGCGAACGGCGGCCCTGAACCTTGTCGAGAACGAGTTTGATGACGGCACGCGCAATGCCCTGGAAGTCGAGCCCGCCGTGCTCGTAGAACCGGCTGTCTTCAGCTGACAGGAAGGCCGCGATAACGCGCTTCGGAACCGTGTTGATCGGCACGAAGATCCGCCTCTCACGCGCAAATTCGGCAATCAGCGAGCCGTCGTTGGCGTGGATGCGGGTCATCACCGGCGGTGAATATTCGGCCAGTTTCTCGTAATTCGGCAGATCCTCGGACGCGCGCATCAGCATATAGCCGGCAACTGCAGAGCCGACGACAAAAAGCACCACCGAAGCAGCGAAGCCAAATCCCAAGAAACTCAGGAGAAGACTGCGGCTACGGCGCTTCTTGGCCTTTTTCTTCGGCGCAGGAGGTGGAAGAACTGGAGATTTCATCAACCCTCGGCCCGGCACGCGGATTTCATCGTTCGAGTTAGTAGCGCAACTTTGCTGCACTGCAAAAGGCGCCAGATGCCCCAGACTAACTTAGCCTTCAATGTGGCATCACGTCGTCGCGCTTTCGCCCATCTGAAATAACAGGCGTTTCACGACGCTTCGTTAACGCGACTCTAAATGCGCCCAATGTCGGCTGAGCGGTACTGCGATGCAACAGTCAGTTTCCGCACACTTCAGCACAAAGCCTCAAAACCGCGAGACAAAAAGAGCCGCCATGCTGATGCCCTTGTGACAGTGGCGATAAAAGGGTCAAGCCTCCATCTCCACAAAGAAAGTTCCTTGTCCGGACATATACTTCTAAGAATTCCTACTTGGACAGGGCCGTTCGCCGCGCAAAGTAGGATTCAATGGCCCGGGTGATCGATTGGGCCGTCTTTTTATGCCAGGCCGGCGACGTCAGGCTCTTTTCGTCTTCCCGATTGCTCAGATAGCCAAGCTCGACAAGAACCGACGGCGTACTGGTCTGGCGCAGCACTTTAAACGCTGCTGCCCGGCGCGGTTTGCTCGACAAACGGATCTTCCGCCCCAGCCGATCAACCAGAATGCTGGAAAAATCGGCTGAAAAGTTCGCGGTTTCCCGCTTCACCAGATCGATCAGGATATCGCGCACCTCGCCCACATCATCATCGGCGGTACTTGGCAAACCGGCGATCGCATCCGCGCTGTTCTCTTTTTCGGCAGCCTGCCGGGCGGCTTCATCCGAGGCCCGCTCCGAAAGCGTATAGACGGTGGCGCCTCGAACCTTGGAGACATACCGCTTATCGGCGATCGCATCCGCATGCAGCGAAATGAACAGATCCGCGTCCTTCTCCCGCGAAAAGGCAAGACGCTTATCGAGTTGCACAAACACATCATCGGTGCGTGTCATTTTCACATCGAACCCGCCCCGCCCGACGAGCTCGGCTCTGAGCGCCAAGCCCACCTTCAAGACGACGTCTTTTTCGTAAATGTTGTTGGGACCGATCGTCCCGGGATCGATGCCACCATGGCCGGGATCGATAACAATGACCGGCCGATATCCAGGCCGCGACGATTTGGGCCTGATCGTCGCTGACGACGGTGCAGCCCGATGGGCCGATGCCATTGCCGCCCCCGTCCCCGACCCAAATGTCTCGGCGTCGATGGCCTTGAGCCTCAACCTCAGCTTCACCGCTTGCCCACCGGCGGGATCCATCACCGCCTGTTCGATACTGACAGGCGACAGCGTATCGATGACGACTCGTGCCTTTCGAGCCGCAAAAAGCCCGTAGCGAAAGGCTTTGACGAGGCCTTCGCCCTTGCGCCCCGCCGATTTCGGCAGCTTGAAAGACACATCCGGCATGTCGAGGATGACGCGATAGGGATTGGCCAGCGTAAAAACTTCGACCGTCACCCCTTGAGATAACCGCAAAGAGAAGTCCGTGACATCTTCCCCGCCGACGATCTTGGCATCGGTGGCGACAACGCCAAGCTGCGCCGCCTGGAGCGGCTCGACGACGCCGAACCCCAGAACAAGAGCCAGAATCAAAGTTGTAACAGCCTTGATTTTGCTCAAAACGGTCAAAAATGCCCCCAACATCGAAAAGCTCGACGTCTAAGTCTACCGAGTGATCCTCCCCAGTCTCGACACGGCATATGCGCCAAATACTAGCCGTTCGCACCACCAATTAGCCAGTCCCGGAAAGAAATTAACCACTTGTTAATCCCGACTCCTGATCATCGGTGAGTCCTGCCTATTGCTCGGTGCACAAGAATGCATGACACTTGCATGTCTGACTTCTTGGCCCTAAACATTCTAACGGTTAGATGCGTTTGAACCCTCGAAGGGGGTTGAAGGACTCCTGGCAGGGGTCCGAAATTACCTTTGAAGATCAACGTTTCGCCTGGGACAAACGCTACACACTTCAGCGTCCAGTTTGCTCGAAACCGCCATGCCGAAATTTTCGTGACAGCGGCCGGGACCTGAGCCCTAATTGTGAGTCGTATCTGGAAGAGGCCATTATTAAGCCTTTCGATGCGCTCTGAATGGGAAAGTCCGACGAGCGCAAATCTGGCCCCGGCCGCTGCAGCGCGGAATTTCGCGTCGCATTGCCGGCCTCGGCCAACCGGATAACCGGCGCTCCGCATCCGCGGAACATCGGTTCATCCAAACAAATCCTTCTCTCGGGAAGGTCAATAACCGGCCGTTCGCGCCAAAAGGAAGCGCAGCAGAGCGGCCGGATCTGAAAGCTTTGACTAATGCAGAATGCACACTCGTCAGCTTGTTCTGAATGCCGGTCGCCCCTCCGGGCGCCTGTGCAGTCGCGCCATACCGTGCGCAACCAGACGCTGATGAGCGACGCGACCGCCAATCTCAATTTTAACAGCACAATCTCACAAGCGCGCGCCGCCCCGCGGCGACCTGCTGCCGAAGGCTTTCCGGCATGCCCAGCCACGAGGATCACTCGGCGCGCTAAGGATCAGCATCGATGTCAGATAACAAAATGCTTATCGATGCCGCGCACCCGGAAGAAACCCGGGTCGTGGTACTTCGCGGAGGCCGGGTAGAGGAGTTCGATTACGAATCGGCTGCCCGTAAGCAGCTGCGTGGAAATATCTACCTTGCCAAAGTGACCCGGGTCGAACCGGCACTTCAGGCGGCTTTCGTCGACTACGGCGGAAACCGTCACGGTTTTCTCGCGTTCAACGAAATCCACCCCGATTACTACCAGATCCCCGTCGCCGACCGGCTGGCTCTTCTCGAAGAAGAAGCTGCCGAAGCCGTCGAAGAGGACGATGACGACGATTTGGAAGCCGAAGCGCCCGATAGCGTTGAAGCAACCGATGATGCGTCCGATTCGACCGATGACGACGACGATGAGGAAAACGACGACGACGACCTCGACGACCAACCTGTCGACCTCGACCAAATCATCGAGGAAGACGAGGATGACGACGAAGCCGATGACGATCGCATCGACGACAGTGATGACGATGAAGAAGAAGAGGAAGAAGCCGACGTTCGCGCAACGTCTGGCTCCAGCCTCGATGCGTCCTCAGAAGATGCGCCAGAAGACGAAACTTCGGCCACCCCCGCTGAGGCACAGTCAGATGAGCCATCTGCTGAACAGGCGGATGCCTCCGACGATTCCGATGACGACAACCCTGGCTCGCGCTCGACCGTACTGTCTCAATCGATGCAACGCGACGATCAGGTCAGCGAAGACTACGCGCCTCAGACGGCCGAAGCTGAATCAGAAGCTGCCACGGACGTTGAAGCGACCGAGCAAGCCCCTGTCGTCGCGTCCAATGACAACGCTGAGGCTGAAAAAGCCGAAGCCACTGCGTCCGAAACCGCTTCTTCGCCAGCCGAAGGCGAGGCGACCGACGCACCCGAGGCTGCCGAAAAATCTGTAGAAGCTGCAGAAACTGACGAGTCCGGCTCCGACGATAAGGGAGCCGAGACGGCCGACGCTGTCGAAGCCTCCGGCGAGACCAGCGAAGACGACGCCGAGGAAAAGGGCGAAGCAACCGAAGGCCGCAGGACACGCCGCTCGCGCGGTGGCCGTGGCCGGCGTTCATCCTCGCGTGGCGGCAACTCCGATCGCCGCCGTCGCCAGCCCCGCGGCCGCCGTCGTTCGAACGGCGACGAAGGCTCGGACGAAGACACCGGTTCTGTCGATCAGGTCGGCAACGAGGACGCTCTCGAAGAGCTGCCGAGCCGCCCACGCCGCTCGCGCCGCAGCTACAAGATCCAGGAAGTCGTCAAACGCCGCCAGGTGATGCTGATCCAGGTCGTCAAGGAAGAGCGCGGCAACAAGGGCGCCGCTCTGACCACCTACCTGTCGCTGGCCGGCCGCTACACCGTGCTGATGCCGAATACCGCACGCGGCGGTGGCATCTCCCGCAAGATCACCGCGCCGCAAGATCGTAAGCGCTTGAAGGCGATTGCCGCCGAACTGGATGTGCCTGAAGGCATGGGACTGATCATCCGCACCGCCGGCGCCGCCCGGACCAAGCAGGAAATCCGTCGCGATTTCGAATACCTGCTGCGACTCTGGGAAAGCGTTCGCGAACTGACCCTGCAATCAACCGCCCCGGCCCTCGTCTACGAGGAAGGCGATCTGATCAAGCGCTCGATCCGCGACCTCTACAATAAAGACGTCGATCAGGTCCTGGTCGCCGGCGAAGACGCCTACCGCGGCGCCAAGAACTTCATGCGCATGCTCATGCCGAGCCATGCCAAGAACGTCGTCCATTACGAAGATCCCGAGCCGCTATTCACGCGCCATGGCATCGAGCGCCAGCTCAACGCCATGTTCAGCCCATACGTGCACCTGCCCTCAGGCGGCTACCTCGTCATCAACCAGACCGAGGCACTGGTCGCCATCGACGTCAACTCGGGCCGCTCGACGCGCGAATTCTCGATCGAGGAAACCGCGCTCAATACCAACCTCGAAGCAGCCGATGAAGTTGCGCGCCAACTGAAGCTTCGCGACCTCGCAGGCCTCGTCGTCGTCGACTTCATCGACATGGAAGAGCGCCGCAACAACCGCAACGTCGAGCGCCGCATGCGCGATGCGTTGCGCGAGGACCGCGCCCGCATTCAGGTCGGCCGCATCAGCCCGTTCGGCCTTTTGGAAATGTCACGCCAACGCTTGCGCACCGGCGTGCTCGAAGGCTCGACGTCGCCATGTCCACACTGCCAGGGAACCGGCATCATCCGCTCGGTGGAGTCGGTTGCGTTGGCCGTTTTGCGTGGCCTGGAAGATACGGTGATGGGCGGCTGCCGCCATTCGCTGATCGCCTACACGACCGCAGAAGTCGCGCTCTACATCCTCAACAACAAGCGCGAATTCGTCATCGCGATGGAAAATCGCCTCGGCATGCCGATCGCGATTGAAGCGTCCTCGAAGATGATCGGCGCAACCTATTCGATTGAAAAAGGCGATGCGCCCGCAGCGCCGGTTCAAAAGGCGCGCGCGGATGCGATCAGCGTCGACTGGGGCTTCGACGAAGATGGCGAAAGCTCTTCGGAAGAAACAGAAGAGACCGCCAAATCCGACGACAAACCCGCCGAAGGCAAATCGCGACGTCGCCGTCGCCGCCGCGGGGGCCGCCGTTCGGGCGAACGCTCCAACACCGAGGACGAGAACGTCGACGCCGACAGCCTCAGCGCATCCGATACCGCTGACGATGAAGAGGCCGACAGTGCCTCCGATGCCGATAGCGATGGCGAAACCGCCGAAGCCAGTGCCGACGGCCAGGACGACAAATCAACCCGTCGCCGTCGTCGCGGACGCCGCGGTGGCCGTCGCAATCGGTCCCGCAATCGTGACGAGAACGCCGCTGAAAACGGTGACGGCGAATCCGGCGAGGGCGATGAACTCGCTGCATCTGCTGAAGCAGATCAAGGCAGCGACGATCACGACGCAGGCGATAGCCAATCTTCTGCCGAAGCAACCGAGGACGCATCACCCGTGACGGCGACCTCCGGCGAAGACGACGCGCAACCAGCGATCGCCAACGCAGCAAGCCTGGTCACGCCGATCGAAATAAAAACCGCAGGCGACCAAGCCGAAACGGCAGCAGCCGAAGAAACACCCGAAGCTGCTGTCAGCGCCACCGAGGAAAGTGCACCAACGGCCGAAGTCGTCGAGCCGCCCGTCGCTGAGCATGACGCTGACGATCAGGTGAACGGCGAACAAGCTGCCGACCTCGTTGAGGAAGCATCTGAGACGCCACGGCGCTCAAGAGGTGAACCGGTTTCCAGCGCGCCCCGCGTCGAGCGCATCAAGGTCAGCCCTGACAACCCGGCCGCGGCTGAAACGCAATCAGGCGAAGCTGATGCCGAAGGCAACGACGACGCCGAAGCGACTGCCGAAAAACCAGCCCGACGCGGCTGGTGGCAGCGCAAGCTGCTTGGCGAAGCCTGAGGCCTGAAAGCTGACGGCAATGTCGAACGCAATTTCGCGTGACGCGATCAGCTAAGCTGGAACCCGATCCCAAACGAAGAAGACCTCCCATCGTACATGCTGCGATGGGAGGTCCCTTCAGGGTTGCCACGAGCGGCTGACAGGGAGGTACAGCCTAGCGGGGAAGGACGGGGGAAGAACCCGTGACAACACCGTTTCCGATCGCCGGGGCATTAGGCCCGTTGGGGGAGCGCGAGGAGGGGCTTGGCTCTCGGCGACAGAAATGAGCCTAGCCTCTTTCTGACTGCCAGCCTGTTCCCCAGGTGACTCCATCTCATTTTCTGGCCGGCGGAACTTTTTGGCCTCACGGACGTCGCCACCAAATGGCCGACAACGCACGAAAAACGTGCCGACAACACGAATGTGACAGGCTCCCGGTTTGACCTGCAGGTGCTGCTGGGGCATGTCTCAAATCTGGGCCTAAGACATGGGATTTGATGGGCAGGACCGCCAAAACAAAGCTGCAAGGAGCGCGATCCGCGATCGCCGCGACGATCATTGCAGCACTTTGCTTAGGCGGACTCGCTGCATCACCGCTAGCCGCCCAGGATGCCGGCACACGCGGCCGCATCGCACCTGAAGGCGCGTCCGGCCTCGAAGAAAAAACACAGGCACAGGCCAACCACTTCATGGTCGCCGCCGCAAACCCGCTGGCCGTCAACGCCGGATACGAAATCCTGCAAAAAGGCGGCAGCGCCATCGACGCTGCAATCGCCACCCAGCTCGTCCTCAACCTCGTCGAGCCTCAATCGTCCGGGATTGGCGGCGGCGCGTTCATCCTGCATTTCGACCATACACGCAGCAAAGTCCAAGCCTACGACGGACGCGAAACCACACCCTCTGCAGCACGCCCGGACCGGTTCATGCGCGATGGCAAACGCATGTCCTTTCGCACTGCCGTCAACTCCGGGTTGTCGGTCGGCATCCCCGGCACGCTGCGCGTCATGGAACTCGCGCACCAACAACACGGCAGGCTTCCTTGGGCGGAATTGTTCCAGCCAGCGATCAAGCTCGCCGAAGCCGGCTTTGAAATCTCGCCGCGCCTCAACATGCTGCTGATCTGGTTCGGACCGGACCGCTTTACACCCAAAGCCCGCACCTACTTCTTCGACGCAAACAACGAACCCAAACCGGTCGGCCAACTGCTCAAGAACCCCGCCTTTGCAGCGAGCCTGCGCAAGATCGCTTCCGGCGGCACAGCAGCCTTTTACGGCCCCGGCGAGATTTCACAGTCGATCATCGACGCCGTCGCCAACGCTCCGAACGCCACCGCCGTCATCACGCCAAGCGATATCGAAAGCTACCGCGCGATAGAGCGCGAACCGGTCTGCACGAGCTATCGCAAGAAGCGCATCTGCGGCATGCCCCCGCCTTCGTCGGGCGGTATCACGGTCGCCCAGACGCTAAAGCTCCTTGAAGGCTTCGATCTTACAGATGGCGGCCGCGGCCGGATGCAACCTCTCGCCCTGCACCTCATCACAGAAGCCGAAAAACTCGCCTACGCCGATCGCAACCGCTACCTCGCCGACAGCGATTTCGTAAAACCTCCCAGCGGACTGCTCGCCGACGACTACATCGCGCGCCGCCGCAAACTGATTTCGCCAAGCCGTTCCATGTCGCGCCCCCAGCCCGGCAACCCGCAAGCCTCCGCGCACACCGATTTCGGAATCGACGAAACGATTGAGCGCGCCGGCACCAGCCACATTTCGATCATCGACGGTAACGGCAACGCCGTCTCCATGACAACGACCATCGAAGGCGGCTTCGGCTCCGGGCTTTGGGCGTCTGGCTTTTTGCTGAACAACGAATTGACCGACTTTTCGTTCGCCCCGACCGACGCCGAGGGCCGCCCAATCGCCAACCGCGTCGAGCCTGGCAAGCGTCCGCGCAGCTCCATGTCCCCAACGCTTGTCTTCAACGAAGACGGCAGTCTCCATTCAGTCCTGGGCTCGGTCGGCGGGTCGCGCATCATTCTCTATGTCGCCAAATCGCTGGTCGGGCTGATCGACTGGAAAATGAGCGCCAAAGAAATCGCCGACCTGCCGAATTTCGGCAGCCGCGGTGGAGCTTTCGAAGTCGAACTGGGTCTCGACACCATCTGGCAGGGCCTGAAAGTCAAACCCTACGGCCACACCATCGCGCCCGATCTCATGACGTCCGGCACCCATATTATCGTCAAAGACCAGCAAGGATCATTGACAGGGGCTGCCGATCCCCGAAGAGAAGGCATCGCACGCGGGCAATAACTGCCACCGGCTTGCGCCGACCCATCTCGTTCCCACTCTGCGTGGACCACCATCATGGCTGACACAAGACCCAACATCACCATCCTCGGCGCCGGCATCTACGGCCTCTGGCAAGCCTTCGAATTGACCCGCCGCGGGTACTCGGTCGACCTCATCGACGCCTCGTCCGAGCCGCTCTCAACCTCCGCCAGCACCTATGCAGGCGCCATGCTGGCCCCATTCTGCGAAGCCGAAGCAGCCCCCGAAGTCGTTCGCCAGTTCGGCGTCGAGGCCATAAAGCTGTGGCAGGAGGCCTATCCCGGCGTCGTCCAGGCCGGCACTTTGGTGCTGGCACCTGCCCGCGACCGCAGCGAACTCGAACGCTTTTCACAGCTGACCACCGGCCACGAAACCTGCGACCAGGCCCGTATTGCTGAGCTAGAACCCGCCCTCAGCGGCCGCTTCGCCAACGGCCTCTTCTACGCGGAAGAAGCCCATATGCCGGCCCCCGACAGCCTGGCCCACCTGCTGAAATCGGCCCAGGATGCCGGCCTCAGAACAAAATTCGGCACCCCCGCCGATCCAGCCGATTTCGACCTCGGCACCGGTTCGATCCTCATCGATTGCCGCGGCATGGGCGCCCAAGGGGATATCCCGGGCCTGCGCGGCGTCCGCGGCGAGCGCGTTATTCTAACAACCGAAGACATCACGCTTTCGCGAGCCGTCCGCCTCCTGCACCCGCGCCATCCGATCTACGTCGTCCCGTGGGGCGAAGGCCGCTTCATGGTCGGCGCCACCGTCGTCGAGACCGAAATTGGCGGCAAAATAACGGTCCGTTCCATGCTGGAGCTCTTAGGCGCCGCCTTCGCCCTGCATCCAGCTTTCGCCGAAGCCGAAATAACCGACGCCGGGGCGGGCGTCCGGCCGGCTTATGACGATAACGTCCCGCGCGTCCTCGTCAGCCGCGATCAAAAGCTATTTGAGGTTAACGGCGCATACCGGCATGGATTCCTGCTTGCCCCCATTCTCGCCCGCTGCGTTGCCGAAATTATCGAAGGAGCTGGCGGACCCCATCCTTTGGTGCGATTCAACAGCGCGGGGGGCTAGCCTTTGCGGGGACGCGGCAAGGTGCTATAGGCCTGCACCTGCTTCGCGTCTCTCTCCCCGATTCGAGATTTCGACACGCGAAGAAAACTCATTGTACCCGGGAGGTCGGTATGGCTCTGAGCATGGTCTCAGGCGATCAAGGAATCGCACTCACGTTCGACGATGTGTTGCTGGTGCCAGGCGCCTCGGAAATCCTGCCGGGCGAGGTCGATGTCGCCTCCAAAGTGACAAAGAACATCTCGCTCAGCATCCCAATACTGTCTTCGGCCATGGATACCGTCACCGAAGCCCGCCTCGCGATCGCCGTCGCCCAGGCCGGGGGCATCGGTGTGCTGCATCGCAACCTCGAGCCCGAAGAGCAGGCCCGCCATGTCGCGATGGTCAAGAAATATGAATCCGGCATCGTTCTCGATCCGGTAACCATCGAACCCGATGCCAGCCTCGCTGAAGCCCTCGAGCTGATGGAAACCAATCAGATTTCCGGCATCCCGGTCGTCGAAAAACGCAACAGCGCCGACCCCAAAGGCCGTCTCGTCGGCATTTTGACGAACCGCGACGTGCGCTTTGCCTCCAACATGCAGCAGCCTGTCAGCGAGTTGATGACGAAGGACAATCTCATCACCGTCGAGCGCTCGGTTGATCAGGAAGAAGCCCGCCGCCTGCTGCACCAGAACCGCATCGAGAAGCTGCTGGTCGTCGACAACAACTATCACTGCATCGGTCTCATCACCGTCAAGGATATCGAAAAGGCGCAAAAGCACCCCAACGCCTGTAAGGACGAGGAAGGCCGCCTCAGAGTCGCCGCCGCGACGAGCGTTGGCAACGACGGCTTCCACCGGGCCGAAATGCTGATCGATGCCGGATGCGACCTGATCGTCGTCGATACCGCGCACGGCCACTCAAGCCGCGTCCTGGAGATGGTCACCCGCGTCAAGAAGATGTCCAACACCGTCCAGGTCGTCGCCGGCAATGTCGCCACCGCCGATGCCACCTTGGCGTTGATCGATGCCGGTGCGGACGCCGTCAAGGTCGGGATCGGCCCAGGCTCCATCTGCACCACCCGCATCGTCGCCGGTGTCGGCGTACCGCAGCTAACCGCCATCTCGAACTGCGCCGAAGCTGCACAAAAGCACGGCATCCCGATCATCGCCGATGGCGGCATCAAGTTCTCTGGCGATATCGCCAAGGCCCTCGCAGCCGGCGCCCAGGTCGTCATGATCGGCTCGCTGTTGGCAGGAACCGATGAAGCCCCCGGCGAAACCTATCTCTACCAGGGGCGGACTTATAAATCCTACCGCGGCATGGGCTCTGTCGGCGCCATGGCGCGCGGCTCTGCCGACCGCTACTTCCAGGCCGAAGTACGCGATACGCTGAAGCTCGTGCCCGAAGGCATTGAGGGTCAGGTGCCTTACAAAGGCCCGGCCGACAGCGTTCTGCACCAGTTGGTTGGCGGCCTTCGCGCCGGCATGGGTTACGTCGGCGCAAAGACGCTTCCCGATTTCGTTGAAAAGGCCCGCTTCGTGCGCATCTCGCCAGCCGCCATGCGCGAAAGCCACGCCCATGGCGTCTCGATCACGCGCGAAAGCCCCAACTACCCCGGCTCCGGCTGAACAACACGACGAGAAAATTGCTGATCGGCCCTGCAACCGCGGGGCCGAAAGCTTTTTTGGCTCACATCTTTAAGTCTGGGTGGCACACGTCGCGCCATAACGCCCAGCGCCCCAAGGTTGCAAAGAGCCGCAGCCACTTCAGGAACCATTGCCGACCAATCAGGTTTGCTTTGAGCCATAAGCAAACCCCGAAAAGACAACCCCCAGATGCGCGTCACCCAATACCTGATCGTCGTTCCCATCCTGGCCCAGGTGGCCGTGACGCTGACGGTGTGGTGCACCCACTGGCTGGCCGAAATACGCGGACTAAAAACCGCCGCCTTGGAAAACGCGAACAAGAAACAATTCGAACTCCCCCTACTTTTTTATAGCGCCGTCGCATTTGCCTATTCGTTCCGCTTGGTCGATGAATGGCAGCTGCTCATGGCGCTCGGGTTCGTTCTGTCCTTCGCAATCGCAACCTCGCTGGAAGTCTTCTCGGGAAACCATGCCGTCGCGGCCGTGATTTTGGCAATCGCGGCCCTGGCAGTGACGGGCATGTGGATCAGGATTGCAGCGCATTTCGCAACGGCGGGATTTTAAGGAAGACCATGAGACCAGGCGGGAGACTAGCAGCGGCAATCGAAGTGTTGACCGACATCTTCGAAAACCATCGCCCGGCCGCGACGGCTTTGGCGGATTGGGGACGCACCCACCGCTTTGCCGGCTCCGGCGATCGCGCCGCAATCGGCACCCTCGTGTTCGACGCCCTGCGCCGCAAATTGTCCTTCGCCCATAAGATGCAAAGCGATGCGCCTCGCGCTCTTGCACTTGCCGCCGCCCCGAACGCTCTCGGCCTCAGCGTTGAAGACATCAGCAAGCTTGCCGACGGCTCCGAACATTCCGTTCCCCCGCTCAGCGAAGCCGAAATCGCAAGCCTCTCGACAGAAGCGTTGCCCGCCGACACACCGCTTTTCATCAGGGCCGATTTGCCCGAATGGCTCTGCCCCGAATTCGAAAAAACATTCAAGGATCGCACCGAAGCCGAAGGCCAGGCGCTGAGCCAGAGAGCTCCCATCGATCTGCGCACCAACGGCTTGAAGGCGACGCGCGAAAAAGTCCTCAAGGCTTTTGCCAAATTCAACGCTGAGCCGACACCCATCTCCCCGCTTGGCGTGCGCATTCCTGCCCCCGCGGGCAGCGCCAAGGCGCCCAACGTCGAAGCCGATCAGGCCCACGGCAAAGGCTGGTTCGAAGTCCAGGATGAAGGTAGCCAGATTGCCGCACTCATTGCCGGAGCCGGCCCGCGCGAACAAGTCCTCGATCTGTGCGCCGGTGCCGGCGGCAAGACGCTCGCCATGGCATCGGGCATGCAGAACACCGGTCAGATCTACGCCTACGACGCTTCGCGCAGCCAACTCCGTCCGATCTTCGAACGCCTCAAACGAGCCGGCGCCCGCAATGTCCAGACGTTCGAAGCCGGCGATGAGGACGCCCTTGGCGCACTTGGGCCCCGGTTCGATCTCGTCTTCGTCGACGCGCCTTGCACCGGTTCAGGCACTTGGCGGCGCCGACCGGATTCCAAATGGCGCTTGAAGCCCGAAGCCATCGACGAACGCCTCGCAGAACAGCGCGCCGTCCTCGATCTGGCCGCACCGCTCGTCAAACCCGGTGGACGCCTCGTCTATGTCACGTGCTCGATCCTGGAGCGCGAGAATACCGAGCAGGTGACAGCATTCATCGAGCGCCATCCGGAATTCGCAGTCTCGCCCATCGCCAAACACTGGGAAAAGACGATCGGCGGCGCGCCGCCCCCATCAGCCGATGGCGCCACCGATACGCTTTTGCTGACACCGGCCTCACATAACACCGACGGGTTCTTCATCGCAGTTCTGGAGCGGCAGGCAAATTGACGAAGAACTATGTAGAGCTGGCCGATGGACGCCGCTTTGGCCTCGCCGCCTATGGTGCGAGCACGGGCATCCCTGTCCTGGCCCTGCACGGCGCGCCGGCCTCACGCATCATGTTCGATGTCACCGATGCGGCCGCCAAAAAGCTGGGCTTGCGCATCCTCTGCCCGGAGCGGCCCGGCTACGGCATCACCAAGATGGACGACGATCCATCGCTTGCGTCTCGCGCCGCCGATCTGGAACACATCGCCAACTGCCTCGGTCTGGGACGCTTCTCGATCCTGGGCGTCTCCGGCGGCGGTCCCTACGCGGTCGCACTGGCCGAACGCCTCGGCGACCGGATACTGGGAATGGCGCTTGTCAGCCCGCTCGGACCGCTCGTTGAATTCAGGGAAAACCGTCTCGACGGCCACGTGGCCAAGGAACTCGGGCGGCTCTCGCTTCGCCAGAAGCTGTTCTTCCTCGATCTGCCCAAGCATCCGCAAATGCTGGAAATTCAGGCGTCCATGAGTGCGCATGCGTTCAAGGCAGCCCCGCAATCGTTTGCATCGCTGTTTGCGCGCTTCCTGACCGAAGCCGATACCCGCGTCCTCGCCCAGGACCATGTCCGCGAGAGCCTGATTGCCATGACACTGGAGGCCATTCGCCCTGGCGTATCAGGCGGCGTCGCCGACCTGACGATTTATTCAAAGCCGTGGAAAATAAATTACCAGCGCGTCACCCAACCGACCATCATCTGGCAAGGCACATCCGACGGCATCGTTCCGCCGCCAGCAACCTTGTGGCTTGCCTCTCGCCTCCCCAACTGCCGCCTGGAACGCTTGAAGGACGCAGGACACTTCTGGGTTTACGATCACGTCGACGAAATATTGGAAGCCTTGGCCGGCATCTCTAGACGCAGCTAGCTTCATCGCAGTAAACAACCCGCCAGTGCTGCAAAAGGGCTTTCAACAACAAGCCGCGCGAAAAACCGGAAAAACAATGCGCAGGTACATTTCACTTTTCGTCTTTCTCGTCCTGACGACCCTCGTCGCCTCCACCGCATCGGCCTTCGTTCCAGGCGCCTGGTACGAGGGACTGGCGAAACCCGAATGGACGCCGCCCAACTGGATCTTCGGCCCGGTCTGGTCGCTGATCTATCTGTTTATTGCCTTCGCGGGCTGGCTCGTCTGGCGATCTCAAGGCCTTGGCCCAGCGCTATTTTGGTGGTTCGTGCAATTGGCGCTGAACGGCCTGTGGTCCTATTTCATGTTCGGCCAGCACGATATCTCCACCGCCATGATCGATATCTCCGCGCTCTGGCTGGCCATTGCCGCCTTCATCTTAGCCTCCTGGCGCGTGAACCGCCTGGCTGTTTTGCTTTTCGTGCCTTATTTGGCCTGGGTGAGCTTCGCAGCTGCCTTGAATTTCGCCGTTCTGCAGCTGAATTCCTAAACTGAGCGCCTACGAAAACAACGCTGAACAACCGCGAGGTTGGCGGTCCACCGGGCCAAAAATGCTGCCAAGCGTGCAATCGCGCCGCCTTGACGCCATCGGGCGCGAATGATCTACGAAACTCTTCCATTTTCTTAAGCCCACAAAGTCTAAAAGCGGACTCCCATGACGAACACCGTTCTCATTATCGATTTTGGCAGCCAGGTCACCCAGCTCATTGCCAGACGTGTCCGCGAAGCCGGCGTCTATTCCGAGATCGTCCCCTTCAATCACACCGATGGCGCTTTCGAGCGGCTGCAACCTAAAGCCGTGATCCTGTCAGGCGGCCCGGCCAGCGTCACCGAAATGGGAACCCCGCGCGCACCCGAATGGGTGTGGACCTCCGGCCTGCCGGTCCTCGGCATTTGCTACGGCGAGCAGACCATGGTCTCCCAGCTCGGCGGTGGCGTCGAAGCCGGGCACTCGCGGGAATTCGGACGCGCCGAAATAGAAGTGAAATCCTCCTGCGCGCTCTTCGACGGCGTGCTGGCACCAGGCGAGAAAACCCAAGTTTGGATGAGCCACGGCGACCGCGTCACGAGCTTGCCCGATGGCTTTGAAGTCGTCGCCATTTCCGAAGGCGCACCGTTTGCCGCCATCGCCGACGAAGCGCGCCGCTTTTATGGCGTCCAGTTCCACCCCGAAGTCGTGCACACGCCGCAAGGTGCGGCCCTCATCAGCAACTTCGTCCATAAGATCGCAGGCCTGCCCGGCGATTGGACGATGGCCCACTTCCGCTCAAGCGAAGTCGAGAAAATCAAGAACCAGGTCGGCGGCGCACGCGTCATTTCCGGCCTGTCCGGCGGCGTCGATTCCGCCGTCGCCTCCGTCCTCATCCACGAAGCGATCGGCGACCAGCTCACCTGCATCTTTGTCGATCATGGACTGATGCGCGCCGATGAAGCCGACGAAGTCGTCAACATGTTCCGCGGCGCCTATAATATTCCGCTCGTTCACGTCGACGCTCGCGAACGTTTTCTCGCAGCGCTGGCCGGTGTCGACGACCCGGAGAGAAAACGCAAAATCATCGGCGGCCTGTTCATCGAAGTCTTCGAGGAAGAAGCAAATAAGATCGGCGGCGCCGATTTTCTCGCCCAGGGCACGCTTTATCCTGACGTCATCGAAAGCGTCTCGTTTACCGGTGGCCCATCGGTGACGATCAAATCCCACCACAACGTCGGCGGCCTGCCCGAGCGCATGAACCTGAAACTCGTCGAACCGCTGCGTGAACTCTTCAAGGACGAAGTCCGCGCACTTGGTCGCGAACTCGGCCTGCCGGAAAACTTCGTCAACCGCCATCCCTTCCCCGGGCCCGGCCTTGCGATCCGCATGCCCGGCGACATCACAGACGAGAAACTCGAAATCCTGCGCAAGGCCGACAAAATCTACCTGGAAGAGATCCGCAAGGCCGGCCTTTACGACAAGATCTGGCAGGCCTTTGCCGTCTTGTTGCCGGTCCGCACCGTCGGCGTCATGGGCGATTCAAGAACCTACGATTTCGTTTGCGCCTTGCGCGCCGTCACCTCGACCGACGGCATGACCGCCGACTACTATGATTTCAGCCACGAATTTCTGGGCCGCGCCAGCACCCGAATTATCAACGAAGTGAACGGCATCAACCGCGTCGTCTACGACATCACCTCAAAGCCGCCCGGCACGATCGAGTGGGAGTGAGGGAAGTGTGCATCCCGATAAAATTAGGCCAATCGGAGAAAATGGTCGGAATGACCAAGCACACAAGGCACCGACATATACCGAGTCCGGTTTGCCCATCATTTGTAGCGCCTCCCGTTCAGTCGAACCTGTACTTCAACTCAATTTCTCTGAGCGCAGCAATCGCACGAACGGCGACCACTTGGAATGATGCACCTGTCGTCTTACTCGATGGATTGCGACAAAGCGCTTTGATCGAACTGGATACCTTGCTCCATGACGGATCGACATTTGCTCTCGAATCTCATTTCGAATTCCTCGCAGATACTGCTGGGTCGCAGTTTGCGGCTAAAGTCGGTGCCGGCATTGCCCACCTCTACATGGACGCTCTCGGTTACGCATGGCGCGCGAATGCGGCGTGCCTGTCGTCGGCGCTCGATCCCCATGCGGATTTTATCTACGAAGGTGGCAACGCGTCCGGCCACGGTGTTGTGCTCGTCGAGGCGCACGGCTCCTTCGCCAAAGATGCGAGCGCAGCCAAAATAGCGAACGCAGCCAAGAAAAAGTACATCAAACAGGTAAAGCCCTTTGTCGCGGGGCCATCCCCATTCGGAAAGATAATCCACGGCTATTCGATTGCATTCGGGTCAAAGCCGACGACAGTCGGGAGCTTCTTGGCCGTTTCGGAGACGCTGATCCGGAGGCCGCGAAAAAAGACCACAACCGCAGGTACCGCTCAGGCGGACACAGCACCCGAACAAACGAGAGCAACGATGGCACTTGCTACGCATCGTTCGAACTTTCTGCTGATGGGCGCATCGGAAGTAACAGCCTGGATCGATTGGCTCCACTCGCCGGATTCCGCGCTGCCGGAACAAACCGATGTTCCTCTTCTTCGATTTGACTATGACCGTCGGACTTATCTGGCAGCGTCGCCATGGTTCATGCGACCAGGCAGCACGCAGAGGTGGTTCGATGATTTGTTCGATCATCCTCGCTGGTGGCAGTTTGCTCGGCGTGCGCTGTTCTCGCGCCCAATTGACACAGACTCTGACTATGGATTGTTCGTGATCGAAGAAAAAGCAGGGACCGAATTCTTGAATGCACTAAGTAACATGATCCGCGACCGAGAAGTTGCACCCACAGCGACGTTGAGACTTCCAACCATCGATCCGACAGGATTTACACTTTCTTCAGGAGATCTCATTGTCGGGACCGACGCAGAAGAGCCGTACCGATATGCGCTTTTCCGCGACGGTTTAGCCCTATTGGGACAACCTTTCCGAGGGCACCTGCGCGATTTGGTTATCTGGTCACCGGATAGAGGGATATCGCTTGCATAACTCCAGGGCGGGCGAAGAGCGTCGCAGCGATACGAGGTCAGTGACAATAGCTTACGAGTTCGCAGTGCGACCTATCCCAGTCGCCAAAACAGATTCGACAGGAGAATGGCTTGGAAAGGTTTTAAATTCACGCCAGAATTTTGCGCGCTTATATGCATTTCAAATCAATACTCTGACATTCCATTGGACCTTGGCTCGGATTTGGGCGACGGCGAAAGAGAAAACTATCAGAATGTAGAACGATCGAGTGGGAATAGCTTCTCTTCCACAGCTATTGTGAGTTTCTCGGCCACGGCCGGCAAGCCATCAAAATATCCAGGCTTTCCCGATTTTGCGCCCTGAATGCGCCTCGTTGCGGCCACTGCCCGTTGCCAATGACAGAGGTAAGGGTGCAACACCTTATGCCACAGACAAGGATGGCTGATGGTGCGCTGCTTGATTCGCTAACGGAGTTTCTGCAAGTTCGCGCGGCGTGCCATTCAAAATAATGAACGAAACTGAGGGAAAAACGATGGTTAGTTGGTCTCGTAGAATAGCAATTGGTTTTGGCGCCGCTGCAAGTTTCGCTGCTTTCACCCAGGCAGCACAAGCCACCCCCGATCTCGTCATCCAGGGTGCAGACTCCGTCGTCGAATTCGTCGGATGCGAAGAAGGCCAGCCTCTCGCGAAAGGCCGCATCGTGATCCGCAACGAAGGCGACTCGGAAGCCAACCTGCGTGGGGCAAGCGAGTTCTTCCGCAGCTTCGTCGCCGTCTATGTTCCAGAAAACATTGATCTCATCGACAAAGACACCCGCCGCAGCAAGATCGAGCCTGGCGAACAGCGTGCGATTGAATTCTCCATTGGCAAAGGCAAGCTGAAGCGTGGCCGCAATTATAACGGCTTCGACGGCACTCAGAGCGGCTCAGGCCTGCCGACCGATGCCAACGCTTTGGACGACGATGAAGATCTCGCCCGGATTGTCCAGCAGTTCCTCAAGGACCGCGCTTATTCGATCACGGTCGACGGCGACTGGGGATCTGGCTCCAAGCGCGCCCTCGCGGCTTTCCAAAGAAGCGCCGGCCTCTCAGGCGACGGTGAATGGAACGCTGCAACCGCAGAAAAGATCTCCGAACTGGCACCAGGTGGTTCGGACACTCAAGGCCCTCAGAACATCAAAGACGACCAGGGCCGCACCAAGATCACGATCTTCGCTGTTGTCGATCCCTATAACCTGATCGACGAGACCAACGAGCGCAACAACCTGTTGAGCTACACCGGATACCTCGAATGCGACTAAGCTCAACAGAGCTTCGATCGAATTCCAGAACTACGCAAAACCGCCGGTCGAAGGACCGGCGGTTTTTTGTTGATCGCAAGAGATCAGTTTCTAACAAAGGATGGGTGGTCGTCAGGTCAAACGTCCGCGGCGGTCGTGCCATTCGATCAATTGCTTCGCTGCCTGCTCCATGTCCGCCGTCGAGCGCGCATATGAGAAACGCAGAAACTGTCCGCCACGCTCAGGATCGAAATCGAGCCCCGGCGTCACGGCCACACCGGCTTCATCGAGGATCTCGGCAGCCAGGTCGATGCTGGTACTGCCCTCATCCACCAGATCGCTGATATCGCAATAAAGATAGAACGCGCCATCGGCCGGAACGATCTTCGTAAAACCAGCTTTCGGTAATTCAGAAAGCAACAGCTCACGATTAGCCGCATAAATCTGCTTATTCGCCTCGAGCTCTTCTTTGGCGTCGAATGCTCCAAGCGCTGCCACCTGAGAGACCGCCGGCGCGCAGATGAAAAGGTTCTGGGCAAGCCTTTCGAAAACCCGAACGAGCCGCTCCGGCACGACCATCCAGCCAACACGCCAGCCCGTCATCGAAAAGTACTTCGAGAAGCTATTGATGACGATCGCTTCGTCGCTATAGGAAAGCGCCGTCACGGCCGGCTGATCGTAGGTCAGGCCGTGATAGATCTCATCGGAAATAAACCACAGCCCAAGCTCTTCGCTCACCTGGGTCAGGTCTTGCAACCGATCAGGCTCAAGCATGGTGCCGGTCGGATTGGCCGGCGAAGCCACCAGAAGTCCGCTCAAAGCATCGTCTGCGTGTCTGGCTTCAACCGCATCGCCAGTCGGCATCCAGCGATCGCTTTCGCTTGTCCGGATCAGAGCCGGTTGCAAATCGAGTGACTTGAGAATTTGCCGATAGCAGGGATAACCCGGCGACGGCAACCCGACCCTTTCGCCCGCATTAAAGAGCGCGGTGAACGCCAAAACGAACGCGCCCGACGAGCCTGCCGTCACGACCACCCTGTTAGGGTCCATATCAACCCCGTACATCTCGCCATAGTGTTCAGCGATGCGCTTGCGCAGCTTTTCCTCTCCAAGCGCCAACGAGTAGCCAAGATGGTCGTCGGCAAGTGCGGCGCTCACGGCATCCCGGGCCGATTGCGGCGCGGGCGTTCCCGGCTGACCGACTTCCATATGGATGATGCGCTGGCCGTCCGCTTCCTTGGCGGCCGCCGCCGACATCACATCCATCACGATAAAGCTATCGATATCGCTCCGGGTCGATGGCTTGAGCCCCTGATCGGCCGCGTCCGGCACCTCGTCGGCCCGGTGCTCCAGCACCTTTGCCTTCGGCCCGCCAGTTGGCTTTGTCATGGTATTCATCGCTCCAAAGCTTGAGCCGCCACAAGAACGCCTGAGAATTGTGCACTAACGCCATGCTTGCGCCGCAATAAAACACATTCATCACGCAAGTTTCTCGCCAATTGCGCGGGCCGGCAGATGAAGTTTATTTCGCAGCTGCAGCACAATAAATTGAAACGCCGTGCCTGTCTGCAAGTTGCAAACGTATCGTCCGACGCGTTGACGCCTAGAATGGCGCTTACTAGTTTGGCTGCAATTGGGAGTTGCTGCAGCCTTGTCGCATCGCGAACGAGAGGCAAAACGGATTTTTGCCAACAAGGTCAAGGTGCCTTGCCGGAGCAAGGCGATGCAATCGGCACATGCCGGTTTACGTTTCGGGGAAAATGAATATGGCTTTCGCTAAGCTTCGGGCAGTCCTGTCCCTGGGATTGGTTTGCCTTGTAATCTGCGTCAAATCGCTTCCTGCCAAAGCTCAGGGTCTGGCGCTCATCCGCGACAGCGAAATCGAAGCCCTCCTCAACGATTACGCCAGCCCGATCTTCCGGGCCGCCGGCCTCGGCGGCGGCCGCATCCAGATCAGGATCGTCCGCAACGACGCCTTCAACGCCTTTGTCATCGACGGCCGCAACGTCTTCGTCCACACCGGTATGTTGATGCAGTCCGATACGCCCAACCAGGTGATCGGCGTCATCGCTCACGAAGCCGGCCACATCACCGGTGGCCACATGGCCGCGCTACGCCAGCGCATCAAGCAGGACCAGACCCGCGCATTGCTTCTGCAAATCTTGAGCATCGGCCTGATGGTCGGCGGCGGCGTTGCTGGCAATAGCGAAGTGACGGGCCTTGGCGGCGCCGGTCTCAGCACCGGCCCCGGTCTGATGATCCGTTCGCTCCTGGCCGAGCGCCGCTCGCAAGAATCCGCGGCCGACCAGGCAGGCTTGAGCTTCCTCAGTGCCACCCAACAATCGGGCCGCGGCATGCTTGAGACCTTCGAGCGTTTCGCCCAGCAGGAATATATCTCCGACCAATATAAAGACCCCTTCGTCCGCAGCCACCCTGTCGCCACTGATCGTCTGGCGCGCCTGCGCTCGAAGGTCGAAGGCAGCAAATATTACAACAAGGTCGATTCCCCGGACCTCCAGCTTCGCCACGATCTGATGCGCGCCAAGCTATCGGGCTATCTAGAATCCCCGGCGACAGTCCTGAACCGCTATCCAAGGACCGACACCACCCTGCCGGCTCGCTACGCCCGGGGCATCGCCCGCTTCTTCCAAGGCGGCCACGGCGCGCTGGAAGCGGCTCTTGCAGAAATCGACCAGTTGATCGCCGCGCGACCTAATTATCCCTACTTCTGGGAAGTCAAAGGCGATCTGCTCATGCGCTCAGGAAAATCCGTCGCGGCGATCCCCTACCTGCAGAAAGCCATCAAGCTGTCGAAAAGCAGCGTTTCGCTGATGCAGGTCCAGCTTGCAACGGCACTCCAGAACTCGGGCCAGAACAACTCCGTTCCGAAATCGATCAAGCTGCTGAAATCATCGCTGATCGACGACCAGAACCCCCGTGCCTATCGGCTTCTGGCTACCGCCTACTACAACCAGGGCGCCCGGCCGAAAGCCGATGCGATGACCGCACAGGCCTATTTCCTTGAAGGAAACCTCCAGCAGGCTCAGATCTTCGCAACGCGTGCTCACAGAGCTTTGAAGGCAGGTTCACCCGAATGGATCAAAAATGAGGATATCCTGCGCTATGAACCACGCGGTTAAGGCCTAAGTCAGAACTCAGCCGTCAGCCCCGCGCGAATTAACACGGAAATGACGAAAGGCTGTGGTTTCTGCCTTATAAGCCCTATCTTCATGCATCTACAGGTCACGATGACCAGATCGCCGCCCGTCGCGGCGGAAACGATTGAAGGAACACAAATGAGCCCGACGAACGCGAATTTCGGACCCAGAAAATCGAAGTGGACGATTTTAGCCGCCGCAGCAGCCGTTGCTTGCGGCGCAGTAGCGATCGGCGGGCCATACCAGTCTGCCACCGCCGAACCTGCAGCCAAATCGTATTCCGCCGAAGAAAAAGCCGGAATCGAGAAAATCGTCCGTGATTACCTGCTCTCCAATCCTGAGCTGCTCTACGAAGTCCAGATGGCCTACGAAGCCAAGATGGAGAAGCTGCAGGCTGAAAAGATCAAGACCGCCATCAAATCCAATGCCCAAGAGCTCTATCGCGATCCGAAAGCGCCGATGGCCGGCGATCCCAAGGGCGACGTCACCGTCGTCGAATTCTTCGATTACAACTGCGGCTTCTGCAAACGCGGCTTCTCGCAGGTCGCCGAACTGATCGACCAGGACAAGAAGGTTAAGGTCATATTCAAAGAGCTGCCGATCCTGTCGAAGGGCTCCGAAGAAGCCGCCCGCGTCGCACTCGCGGCGAAAAACCAGGACAAGTACTGGGAGATCCACCAAGCATTGTTGAAGCATCAAGGTGCCGTTAACGGTGCAACCGCACTCAAGATCGCCGGCAAACACGGTTTGGACATCGAGAAGCTGAAAAAAGATATGGATTCAGCTGAAGTCACCGCGGAAATCAACGGTGTCCGCGAACTTGCACAGAAAATGGGCATCAACGGCACCCCGCATTTCCTCGTCGGCGACCGCACCATCCCCGGTGCTCCGGAAAACCTGCACGAGCAGCTGTCCGCACACATCAAGGAATTGCGCGCCAAAGGCTGCGAAGTCTGCTGATCCCAGCAGCTATATTTGCAGAAACTGAAGAACGATTTGAGCCCGGCCTTTTCACTCGAAAGGACCGGGCCATTCTCTTCCGCTGGCCCGTGCCACGGTAGGGGCGTTCCAAATCAGCCAATGAGTTGGCGTCAGCAACGGTATCCCTGCTTTTCCAAAACCCGTTGAAAAGGCTATTTTGCCGCTGAATAACCAGCCAGAGTAGGTCAGCAGTAGACTTTGATTTCAAAAAGAAAGCTGTTAGATCGTTGCCATGAAGCTTCCTGAAATCCGCGATTGGGCTGCTGCCTGCAATCGAACTCAGATTGCATGCGCATGCGCCGTCCGCGCCAGAAAACGTTGTCATGGCTAAACCCGTTTACGTCCTCAACGGACCAAATCTCAATTTGCTCGGTAAGCGCCAACCGGAAGTTTATGGCACCGCCACGCTTGCCGATGTTGAACAGATCACACGCGCACGCGCCAAAGATCTGGGCCTTGAGATCGAATTCCGCCAATCCAACCACGAAGGTGTCCTGGTCGATTGGATCCAGGAAGCCCGCGAGAAGGCCAGCGCGCTCATCATCAACGCTGCCGGCTACACCCACACCTCCGTCGCCCTGCTCGATTCCTTGCAGGCGGCCGAACTTCTCGTCATCGAAGTTCACCTTTCCAACATTTTTCGTCGCGACGCTTTCCGCCAACACTCCTATATTTCGCTAGGCGCAAATGGAGTGATCTGCGGCTTGGGCGCTAAAGGCTACGAGCTGGCGATCGAGGCGATCGCCGACCTCGTTCGCAAGTCGGGAACGTGACGAGTAAGAAGAGACGGCCCGCGAAACGGCCGCAGACCAGTAAGGGGCAAAAGGCCATGACCGCAAAGGACGCAAAACAAAGCGCCTTTACAGAAAGTCAAGTAATCCGCGAACTGGCGGACCTGCTGAATGAGACCGGTCTGAGCGAGATCGAGATCGAAAAGAGCGGGCTGCGCGTGCGCGTCGCGCGCCAAATCAGTCTGACGGCTTCAGCCGTGGCTGCCCCGGCCGCCGCACCTGCTGCAGCTGCCGCCGCTGCACCGGCCGCGGCCACCGAACCGACCGGCACCGACGCCGCCCGCCATCCCGGCGCTTTGAAATCGCCAATGGTCGGCACTGCTTACCGAGCGCCCGAGCCCGGCGCCGCGCCCTTCATCGAAGTCGGCAGCCGTGTCAACCAAGGGGATACCGTGGCCATTATCGAGGCCATGAAGACGATGAACAGCATTCCTGCGCCCAAAGCCGGCACTGTGACCGCTGTCCTGTTTGAAAACGGCCAGCCTGTTGAGTTTGGCGAACCTCTCTTGATCATCGAATGACAGGCGCCATGTTCGACAAGGTCCTCATAGCCAACCGCGGCGAAATCGCGCTTAGAATTCAGCGCGCCTGCAAGGAACTGGGCATCTCGACGGTTGCCGTCCACTCCACCGCAGACGCTGAAGCCATGCACGTTCGCCTCGCCGACGAAAGCGTCTGCATCGGCCCGCCACAGGCCTCCGACAGCTACCTCAACATCCCGCGCCTATTGGCCGCCTGCGAAATCACCGGCGCCGACGCGGTCCACCCCGGCTACGGCTTCCTCTCAGAAAATGCCCGCTTTGCTGAGATCCTGGAAGACCACAACATCACGTTCATCGGCCCAACGTCCGAACACATCCGGATCATGGGCGATAAAATCGCCGCCAAGGAAACCGTCCAGAAACTCGGTATTCCCGTCGTTCCAGGCTCCGAAGGCGGCATCACCAACGAAAAGCAAGCCATCAAAGTCGCCGGCGAAATCGGTTATCCGGTCCTCGTCAAAGCCGCTTCAGGCGGCGGCGGACGCGGCATGAAAGTCGTCACCAAAGAGTCCGACCTCTTGTCTTCGATGGCAGCCGCCCGCAGCGAAGCCAAAGCCGCATTCGGCGACGACACCGTCTATATCGAGAAATTCCTGACCAAGCCCCGCCATATCGAAATCCAGGTGTTCGGCGACGGCCAGGGCAACGCCATCCATTTGGGCGAGCGCGATTGCTCGTTGCAGCGCCGCCACCAGAAGGTTCTCGAAGAAGCGCCATCGCCGTCGCTCAACGCCGACTCTCGCAAAAAGATCGGCGAGACCGTCGCTAAGGCGATGAGCGAATTGAACTACCGCGGCGCCGGTACGATCGAATTCCTCTACGAAGACGGCGAGTTCTATTTCATCGAAATGAACACCCGCCTGCAGGTCGAGCACCCGGTAACCGAAATGATCACCGGCATCGACCTGGTTCTCGAGCAGATCCGCGTCGCTTCGGGCTCCCAGCTGACGATCTCGCAAAGCGACGTGACCTTCTCCGGTCACGCCATCGAATGCCGGATTAACGCCGAAAACCCGCGGACATTCCGCCCATCACCTGGCCGGATCACCTATTGGCATCCCCCCGGTGGCCTTGGCGTCCGCGTCGATTCCGGCGTCTACCAGGGCTATAACATCCCGCCCTACTACGACAGCTTGATCGGCAAGCTGATCGTGCACGGCAAGACTCGGAACGAATGTCTGATGCGCCTGAAGCGTGCGCTTTCCGAATTTGTGATCGATGGCATCGAAACGACGATCCCACTCTTTAACGAGTTGATCCGCCAACCAGATATTGCCAACGGCATGTACGATATTCACTGGCTCGAACGCTTCCTAGGCAAACCCTGATCGCGCAACCAAGAAAACACATATAAATGTCATAGACTTGGGCAAGAGGACCAGCGCGGCCGCATCGCCTCGTGGCGTGTCTAAATTCCGCCGGTAGGGCCGCGCCAGCTGCCAACCACCAGCCACATTCATGCGGCATTAAATTGTACCCCAGCAGCAACGATTGTCCGCCAACGACGCGAATGGGCTCTTGGTCGCCTTGCCGGTTCGGACAACAAGGTTTTCACATGGTCTACTGTGCAATATTCTAGCGCACAGCAATTATGCGGCATGTGGAGCAGGTGAACTCGTGGCCTCGCGCGACGACATCATGATCGAAATAACCCCGCAGGTCCTCTTGAAGGCCTACAGCTGCGGGATATTTCCGATGGCGGAAAGCGCCTACGATCCAGCCCTTTACTGGATCGAGCCTCAGCACCGGGGCATCCTTCCGCTCGACCGGGTCCACGTTCCCAAACGCCTCAAGCGCACCATTCGCAACACCGAATTCGATGTCCGGGTCGATACCGATTTCGACGCCGTGATTGAAGGATGCGCCGCCTCTCGTCCCGGTCGCCGCTCGACCTGGATCAACAAGCGCATCCGCACGCTTTATCGCGAGCTGTTCGAACTCGGACACTGCCATTCGGTCGAAGTCTGGAACGGCCCTGATTTGATTGGTGGTCTCTACGGGGTGGCACTCGGCGGCGCCTTCTTTGGCGAAAGCATGTTTTCGGTCGAACGCGACGTTTCGAAAATCGCATTGGTCCACCTCTGCGGACGCCTGATCGCCGGTGGCTTCGTTCTTCTCGATACCCAGTTCGTCACGGATCACTTGCGCCAATTCGGCACCATCGAAGTCGACCGCGAGGAGTTTCAACTGCGTCTGGAAGAAGCGTTGAAAATATCCGCAGACTTCAACCGTCTTCCTCACGATGCATCGCCAGAGGATATTCTCGCTCAAATCGGCGACCGCTAGGCGCATCGATCCTGCACGGGCGGATCTACTGAAATCACCCGCGCTTACCCAAAACACGACTTCCCTACCCAAATAAAAAAGCCGGAACGGGTGAGGGCAATCAACCGTTCCGGCCCATCAACAAGGCTCGCACCAGACGCAGCGGGGTCTCTGCATCGCAGAGGTCAAACCTTGGAACCGAGATCCTCTTCACGTCTTGAACGGTGGGCCAATTGGGGAGGGGGAAGACCGCCAAGACTAGAGAAACGCACTCTCAAACGCCTTTACCCAACAACGCGAACGCAACAAACACGAACAACTCAACTGAACCTGACATCCGCTGCGGGTTGGTCGGATGCAACACTCAAGTTCTGCGTTTGTTCTAAACCGCAACGACGCGGGCGTCAAGCAAAAAGAACAAAAGATGAATCCACAACGGGAACCATTCGCCAAGTCATTGGTTTTCGTGCAATGAATAAAATGTGACCATCAATAGGCGCAATCAAGCCATGACTGTGGCCGCTAAGCTCTGCCAAATTTTGGGACGTTGCTATACGATCTGTTCATCAAACGCGGTGCACAGTGCTTTGGATGAAACCCGGAACTCGAATGCATACCGCGATCGACGACCATTCCAGATGATCTTCCGCCAGCTCAAGCAGCGAGCAACGCTGCCGAACTGGCCTTGAGCGAAACTCACGGAGCGAGGTTTAATGTCCGTCTTTTTCCGCATTTTGCGTATTCTGCCGATCCTCTTTACCGGCCTGGCCGTCATGGCGACGACCGCGAACGCCCAGACAATGTGGGGCGGCAGCAGCGAATGGGGCGGTGGCCGTCAGACCGTCGCTTTCGACAAGAAGTATTCGGCTGGCCAGATCATTGTCAGCTTCGGCGACCGCCGTCTGTACAATATCGTGTCCCGCGGCAAAGCTCTGAGCTACCCGATCGCCATTCCACGTGAGGACGCTCGTTGGCAGGGAGTAACCTCCGTTTCGATGAAGCGCGTTAATCCGGATTGGCGTCCGACGCCTTCGATGCTCAAGAAAAACCCGCGCCTGCCGAGCTGGGTCCCAGGCGGCCATCCGATGAACCCGCTTGGTGTTCGCGCACTCTACCTTGGCTCCAGCACCTATCGCATTCACGGAACCGACGCGCCTTGGACGATCGGCAAGGCTGCATCATCCGGTTGCATCCGCATGTATAACGAGGACGTTATCGACCTCTACAAGCGCACAAGCGTCGGCGCAAAAGTCATCGTGACCTGGAACCGCTTCAAGACCGGCGGCTTCGACAGTGCTGCGAACAGCGCATCGAACAAATATACCTTCAACTGGTAAGTTTGCTTCGATTTCCCGCGTCATTATGGCCGCTGCCTCAATTTGGGCAGCGGCCTTTTTTATGAAGTTTCAGAGCAAGAGATCATTCCGCAAGAGGGCTGGCGGCCATTCGCCAGATGTCAAATCCGCCATGCACAGCATCGCTTCAGCCAGAAACTATCTGCTCGCATTGGGCCTCGCCCTGACAGGATGGGTCGCAACCGCCGAAGCTCACCCGCATGTCTGGGTCGATGTCAAAACCACCGTGGCCTACGAAGACGGCAAAATCTCCGGCTTCCAGTTCGCCTGGACCTTTGACGAGGCCTATTCGATGATGGCGGTCGAAGGCTTGGATGCGAACGGTGACGGCAAATACGACCGCAAGGAATTGGCCGAACTGGCCCAGGTCAACATCGACGGCCTCAAGGAATTTGAATACTTCACTTACCCCAAGCTCGGCGACGCGCCGATCAAGGTCGCAGCTCCCAAAGACTATTGGCTGGAGCGCAACGGCGAGATCCTGACGTTGCATTTCACTTTGCCGCTCGCCGAGCCGGTGCTGGCCAGCGCCAAAGGCTTCAATTTCCAGGTCTACGACCCGACGTTTTTCATCTCTTTTGAGTTGATCAAGAAAAACCCGGTCACCCTCGCGGACAATGCGCCAGCCGGCTGCAAAGCCGATGTTTCCGTGCCAGCCGACGAAACCGAAGATGCCAAGAAACTTGGCGATTCATTCCTCCAGCAGTTTGGCGGCGACATCGGTATTGGCCTGGCGCAAACGGTCTCGATCATCTGTCCCTCAAGCTGAGACGGATCACCGTTCAACGCCCTGCGCGGACGATCAAAGCCGGCACACCAATTAACTGATTTTATACCGTTTCCACACGTTAACGCGAATTGCAGATAGCCTTCAGTGGAGCGGGCAAAGCGCCCGCAGTTGGTAACCACGGTTGATCTGCAATGAAGCCTGTTCTCTGGCTGGCCGCGTTTTCGATGGGCCTGGCCGTCTTGTTTCCCCTGGCCCAGGCCGCACGCGACGCCGCGACCATTCCAGCCGCGATCCCGCAGATGGAACTCGTCGTGCTCGAAGTCGACGGCTGCATCTATTGCAACGTCTTCCGCAAGCGCCACCTGGCCAACTACAAGGCCTCGCGCCAAGGCAAGAAAATCCCAATTCGCTTCGTGAATATCAATGATCCGGCAATCGGCAACTTGGGCCTCAGCCAGCCTGTCGGCATCGTCCCGACCTTCGTTGTGTTACAAAACAACGAGGAGATCGGTCGCATTCCCGGCCTCGTCGGCCACCGGGAGTTTTATGCCGCGATTGACCATATCACCAAAGGCCTGCCGGGTTTCTAAGACGGCCAATCGCGCCAAAACCTGTGCCACACGCAGGTTGCCGACGGCTTGCACATCTTAAACTCGTTGCATTTCCATGCTGTATCGGCTTCCTTATTGGATGTCCTGATCCAACTGAGGAGATGGCAAATGGACCGGCGTGACTTCTTGACATCAACTGGTGCAGCCGCGGCACTCGCTGCAACGGCGCCTGCATCTGCGGTGGCCGCAGCCAATACGGCATCGACACCCCCGCAGCCCCACGCCGACCCACAAAAATTCAAACTAGGAATTCCTTGGCCCAAAACAGTCTCCGGACCCGCAGATATGGCGCATCGCCTCGCGCTGCGGATCAAGGAAGCCACCAATGGCCGCATCGACTTCGAGATAGAAGGTGACCACCAGGCAGACGCTCAAAATTCTGCAACGGCAGCCTTCGAATATGGCTCCGAGCACGACCGTCAGTTGCGCACACCTGCACTAATGTACTTTGCCGGCCTTCCTGCCAACTCGGGTCTTTCGCCAACCGATCTGGAGGCCTGGATCTCCTACGGCGGAGGACAGGAGCTATGGGATCGAGCCCTTTCGGAAACCGGCATGAAGCCGCTCCTTGCCGGCCATCTGGGAGAAAACCCGCCTCTCTTGTCACACGTCGAAATCACCGGACTGGAAAGCCTCCAAGGCCTACGCGTCGCCAGCACCTCTGCGTCAGGCAATCTCTTGCGCGCCATGGGCGCTGACGTGGTTGAGGGCCCGCCTTCTCAATTGGCAGACGCCTTTGCCAGCGGCGCTATCGATGCCATTGAACACGGTTCGACGCTGAATGCCATGGGCGCGGGGCTCGCCCAGCATGCCCAGTTCGCATATGTCCCAGGCCTGTCCGCGTCAGGATCGGCCGTTGCTTTACGCGTCCCCACGCAAGTCTGGCAGAGCTTCTCCGACGCAGATCGCGCAATTATCTCAGCCTGCGCACGCGAAGCCTATTTATCGACGCTGAACGAAGCGCGGCTCAGCGAAACAGTCTTGTTGAAGACATTGACCGCCAGGCACGGACTGAAGGTCAAGACCATGCCGCGCGAGATGACCAACGCCCTGCCCAATCTGGCCCGGGCCATCATTGCCGATGTCGCCTCTCGCGATGAATTATCTAAGACTATCAACGCCAGCTATATGGCGTTCCGCCAACATATTGAAAATGGCCGTTTCAATGGCCCCACAGAGGCCATGACGTCCTGAACAACTCGTTCAGTTATTTGAACATTCGCTGGAATCTTGTGAAAGATACGTAGGCTAACAACATAACGAACCGGCCAGAATTGACCCCAATCGATCAATCGCTTGGGGTCAGCCAGAAGCCGGTCTTGCCAAAAAGGGAGAGCACCGAAATGTCCAAGGAATACGTCGATGACGTCGCCCGCTATGCCAAGAACGTCAACGAAGCCGCAGTCGCCGGGATCGTCAAACATCTCGGCATCGCATTGCGCAGCAGAGATGCCTCGCTCGTATCCTGCTCCAGCAAGGACGAACTGGCTCGCGTGCGCGATAGCTGGCTCAAGAAGAAACTGGCTCTGACCGACGATGACAAAGCGCTTGATGGTGCGATCAAGGAAGTCTGCGAAGCCATGAAGGCCGACCAGCGCAAGAACCGCGTCACCTTCTATTATCTCCTTGCTGAGAAGTACGGCAAGGTTGACGCCCTCATCGGCTGACAGCTGGCACGCGCAACCGCCCGGTCAACTTGAGCGGGCGATCCACCTAATCGAAACCGGCCGCACCTCAAGCAGTCCGGCAACCGAAACGGTGACCGGACAGCGGTTCATCAAGACCGCAACGTTGCAGAACGCGCGAGAAATTCGCTTGGCATTGTAATGTCAAGGCGATTTGTCCTTTATTGCCCATTGCAAGAAATGTTAGCATGAGAGGCCTTTTTGTTGATTTGGCCTGGAACATGCAGGGATTTTTACGCGCCATGCCCCATCCTGGCATGCGCTAAAGAAATTGAGTGGTTTTCCAGCCAGTCAATGAATTTCAAGGCCGGGACCCTTGGCACAAAACGGGACGCCCAGGGGCCGCGCCGCAATCCATCGTTAGAAAGTTGACCATTGGCTTTCTGCGTGGGCGAATTTGTAGTGAGAGTATCGCAATGACGGCCACATCCCTTGACGCGCTAAGAACCGGAGCGCCCACTCGCAAGATCGCGGATGAAAAGATGGAGCAGGTTCGCGAACTCCTGCTCGGCGAAGACTTGCGGCGAACCGATGAGCGCCTACTCGCGCTCGAAACCCATCTGCAAAACCTGCAAACGGATGTTTATCACCGCCTCGACGCGATGCAGGCGCGTCTCGACGCGCTATCGGCCGAAGTGGCCGGCAACCAGCGCGCAGCATTCGATGAATTGTCAAAGGGCATTGCCGACCTGGGCCAGCGCGTTAAGAACCTGTCCCGGATCTAGGTTTTGCAGCCCCATCCAAGGCCCTTTTTCCAACGGCGGCAACCAGTGCGCCTGCCTGCCCTGTAACGCGAGTCCGAAGAGCCAAATTCCCTATGTCGCAAGGCGTTACAAAACTCAAAGAAATTCTGTTCGAAACCGAAGCGCGCGCCCTGAACGACCTTCAGCGCCGCATCGAAGCCGTCGCCAAGGTCGGAACCGATCAGCGCGCCGCATTGGCACGCGACCTCAACAAGCTCGCCATCGACGAAGCCAAGTTCAGGACCGAACTCAAGACGCAGTTGTCGTCGGTCTTTGATCGGGCCGGCACTGAAGAACGGTTCAAGGCCAGCGTCGCAGACGTCCTTGACCGCGCCCTCAGTCAGGCCGAAGTCGACCGCCACGACCAGTTGTCCGAAGCCATCGCGCCGCTCGTCGTGCGCACCATCAAGCGCGAGATCAACGAGAGCCAGGACGAACTGGTCGAAGCTCTCTATCCCATCACCGGACGGCTGGTGCAGGCCTATGTCGCCAGCGCCATCCGCGATCTGACCGATCGCATAAATGCGCAGATGACCGCCAACCCGACGATGCTGCGCATCAAGAGCATGATGACAGGCCGGTCGGTCGCAGAACTCGCGATTGCACAATCTCAGGCTCTGAAAGTCGAAGAGATCTACCTCATCCGCCGCGGCTCAGGCGAACTGCTGGCGCGGTGGCCGGATGTCGAAAATAGCGCCGAGCGCGATCATCTGATGAGCGGCATTCTCACCGCCATCAACGAGTTCTCCCTCGAAGCCTTCAACGATGACACCTCTTCGCTGCGCCACATCGATCTCAACACCTCCAACGTCTACCTGCGCGCCTCTCCGCTCTATCTGCTGGCTGCACGCTGCTCCGGCTATTCGAACGCAGCCGTCGAGCGCTTGATCGACGAAGAATTTCTGTCAACGCACGAGCGCCAGCAGATCGACTTCGAAGATCTCGCCTCCAAAGAGCCGACAGTCGGCCAACGCCACGGGACGCTTCTGGCCGAGACCGCCGAGCGCATCGAGACCCGCATCGATGACATGCGCCAAAGCGTTGAGAACGACAACACCGGCTGGCTGATCCTCAAAGGGCTGGGTTGGATGGCCGGTCTCTTGCTCGTCGGTTGGCTCTCGTGGAGCACCTATAAATACGCAACCACCGAATGGGTCAGAGAGCGCGCCAATGCAGTTATTGCTGAGACCCAATCGATGCGGGGATATCCGGTGCGCCTGTCTGTTGCCGATTACGGCACCGAGGTTTCGCTGGCCGGACTGGCCCCGTCCTGGGACGCCAAAGACGAAATCATCTCCAAGCTCAAAACCAATCTGGATGGCACGATCGTCAATGATGAATTGACCGTCGTCGCCACCGGTCCGGATACGACGCCGCAAATCGAAGGCTTGCGCGAAGACTTCAATACGCTCCAGCAGCGCCTGGAGCGTGAAGCCTTCGAACGCAGCGCCGAACGCACGCTTCACCGTCTCGACGGAATTCCCGCCGATCTTCAGCACTTAAGCGAAGTCGTCAAAGACCAAAACTCCCGTGCAATCGTTGCCGCCGCAAACAAGACCGTCGGCGACGTGCGCACCGACCTACAATCGCTTGTGAAGACAGCTTCGAACGGCAACGCCGGCGCCCGCGACGTGGTCAGCAAGCTTGCAGCGATGCGCGACAGGATTGCTCGCACAGCCGGAGCGCTTGCCACGCTGCTCGACCCGGACGCCGCCAGCTTCCGACCCCAGTCGGTAAAGACGCAGGGAGAAAACGCCAACGGCCTCGTTGCAGAAGCCGAAGCGATGGCCGTCCAGACCGAACAGTTTGCAACGCTCGCGGTTGCTCTGGCCCAGGCCGCCAGCGTCAAACCGGCACCCGTTGTCGTCGAAAAAGTTCTGCCGACCCCGCGCGAAAAACTCGCCGACTGGATCCGCGACCACGCCATCTTTTTCTCCAATGGCACCCGCTACCGCGACCCCGTCCGCGCCAGCAGCCATTTCGACGAACTGGCGAAGCTGATCAACGAAGCTGATCTGCCGGTGCGCATCGTTGGCTTCACCGACGAAAAAGGCGGCTCCCAGCAAAACACAACGCTGTCCAAGGATCGCGCAGAAGCCGTCAAGCGCGCACTACAAAGCCGTGGCGTCAAGGAGGATCTCTTGATCCCCATCGGACGTATCGACGGCAAGGACATCTCCAACGTCACCGGCGACTCGAGCCCGAACCGGCGCGTTGAATTCGAACTGGGGTTTGTCGGAGAATTGCGGTAGTGCCCGGGCCATCGCGCAAGATCATGCTGTTGGGAGAGATCGGCGTCGGCAAAACATCTCTGGTGAACCGCTACGTTCACGGCCGCTTTCGCACCGACTACATGCCGACACTCAACGTCGAGATCTACACCCACCATCTCCCCGAAACCGACAAGCGTCCCGCACTGACACTTCTGATCTGGGATACCGACGGCAACTTCGGCCAGACGATTTTTTCAAGTGTCTATCTGAAGAATGCTGCAGCCACCCTGGTTGTCGCAGATGTCACGCGGCCCGCGACGCTGGAAGCAAAAGATCAGCTCCTCAAGGGCTGGACGCAAGCAATGCCCGGCCGACCCGCTTGCGTCCTCCTCAACAAGTCCGATCTGCTACCCGATGAAGGCCGCAGTCAGGTATTGCACGCGCAAACGACAAGCGCCCCAACCCCGGTCTATTTGACAAGTGCGATGAATGGAGACGGCGTCAACGAGGCCTTCGCTTCTGCCGCCGACGCAATTGTTCGGCGCGGACTTTGAGATCAGGAGCGCTGCACGACATGCCCCCAGCCCTTCCACCGTTGATGAGCGCAGGCTACCTCTTGGCGCGCACCGGTCTTTATGGCATGGCCTGGCTCGACGACGATTTCATCGTCAACGCTCGTTTCGGAGAACTAAGCGACGGACTTGCAGTCGGCGAACCCCTCTACGCCGGCCTGCCGATATTGGCTGACTACGAAGACGACATCCGCGCCCTGCCCGCTGATCCGATGAGCAGCTTTGAGCTCCCAGGAATCCTTCTTGTCAAAGACGGACCCGACCAGCCGCCGCGCGTCGACATCCATGTCTTTCGCCATCAAGACAAAATCCCGGAACACGACGTCGCCGAAAGCGATCGGCAGCTGATCAATACGACGCAATTCCTGCTGTTCCTGACGCGCGCTGGAAGTCGTTCGGGCAATGACCTTGCCGTCGCTCGAATGCAGCGCGACCGCCATATTCTCCTGGAGCAAATCGAGCAACAGAAGTTGGCTCTCGATGACGCCTATCGCGAACTCGAACTCTGCAACCGCGATCTGGAAGATTTCGCCAGCATCGTCTCTCATGATCTCAAAGCGCCGATGCGCTCGTTGCGTTATCTCGCAGACGATATTGAAACGGCGCTCGATCAAAACGATCAGACCCAAGCCCGTACAGCTTGCGAGGATTTGAAATCTCAATCTCGCCGGATGTCGTCGATGTTGACCCAGCTGCTTGATTACGCGAGCCTCGGCCGCCAGCAGATCATCATCGACAAGGTCGACAGCCGTGCGTTGATCAGCGCCGTCATTTCATCCCTGCCGCAACCCAAGGGCATGGCCATAGAAGTCACCGGCGACTGGCCCGAGCTGGAAACCTACATCGCCCCGCTCGACCTAGTCCTGCGCAATTTGATCGGCAACGCCATCAAGCATCATGACCGCCCCGACACCGGTCGGATCGGCATCAATGCGTCACAGAACAATGATGAGCTATTGATCGAAATTTCCGACGATGGACCCGGCATCCCCAAAGCCCACCAGAAGGCGATCTTCTTTCCATTCCGTACATTTGCCGATGACCCGGCAGGAAAGAGCACAAGCCTAGAAGCCTCACACGGAATGGGCCTCGCCTTCGTGCAACGCACTTTGGAAGCGGTCGGCGGCGCTGTTGAACTGCATTCAGATCCCGCAACGCATCGTGGAACCAAGTTCACTGTGCGTTGGCCGCTTTTGATGAGCCAGAAAGGTTAATCGCATTGAACCCAATGCGTTTCGATAGCCCGATTGCGGCGCTCAATATTTTCTGCAACAACTGATCGGTCAATGACATGCGGCGGCTTGCTGACGCGTGCAAACCCGATACTCACCGACTGCAAGCTGGAACTTTTGAGAACCCAAAGCTCATAACATCAAGATTTGGTGGTCCAGTTTTTAAAAAAACGCACACGATCAAAAACGATAAACATTGCGGGTTTAACCAAGGAGATCAGGGCAATGGCCGAGCCAACGTCAACCTCTGGCGGAGATTTCCTCGATAAGAAGAGCGGCCTGAACAAGGCCCGCCAGGATCTCCCCAAGCTCACCAACATCCTCGTCGTCGACGACTGCAGTCTCGACCTCAAGCGTCTAAAAGCGACCCTGCATCTGATGTATGGCTACGAGGTCAATGTCCGCGAAGCCAACACCTTGTCGAGCGCGATCGACGAAGTCATGAAATCGACGCCCCAGCTCATCCTGCTGGATGACAATCTGGACCTCTCCTCAGACCGCGCCCATGAATCGATCCCCTATCTGCGCCACACGGGCTTTGAGGGACCGATCATCGTCGTCAGCGGCCTGGCCACCCGAAAACGCCGGATCGAGCTGATCGAAGCCGGCGCGGCCGAGGTCCTTCACAAGGACGACCTCGATTCCGTCCGCATTAACGAAGTCCTGCCGGACATCCTGCGCAATGTCGGGCTCGGCGAAAAACCCGAAAAGAAATAACCTCTTAGGCCGCCGCCCTCCAATCGGGGCAACGTTACCCCCTGTGGTTACTCGCCGCAGTGCAGCAATTGCCTCATTGCGGCTCCAAAAGTTTCGTCTTACGCCCCCGTTTCACGCGTCATATAAGTCGTAACGGGGGCATATTATGTCGAAGACCTTCCCACTGCTCGTGTCTGTCGTCACCGTCGGCGCCGCAACCGCCGCCGGAGCTGAAAGCTTCAAGCTGCCAAAGGAAGTGACGCCGCAAATGCGCGCGGCCTGCGAAACCGATGTTCGCCGTCTGTGCATCGGCAAGAACCCAACGGTTGCAAAAGTCAAAAGCTGCGTCCGCCGCAATTTCCTGCGACTGGGCACCCGCTGCCAGATCACGCTCGCAGCAGCAGGCTTCAGCCGCTAATCGGCAAGATGAGCACCGTCGTCATGAAGATGTGACGACGCCGGCGAAACCTCGAACGAACGAACGTTAGTGACTCCAATTTCGCCGCGCTGAGACTGTAACTTCTCAGCACTACCAACCCTCTCGAAAACGCGAGAGGACACGCAGACCAAGACGACGGCAAACGAATCGCTTCTTTTCTCTAATCAGCAATTTTCCAACTGATAGGGGATGAGGGGATCGTCATGCCGTTGTCGCAGCGATTGGCACTTGCGCTCATCACGTTTGGGGTCGCCGGACTTGCTTTGATCATCTGGCAACCGCAGGGTCATGCGACGAGTTCCGAACTGGGCCCACCCACATCCTACTTCCTCGCAATCAGTTCAGGCGCGGGCCTGAAGCTCGCCGGAAGCGCCGAGCGTATGTCCGACGAACCTGCCTTATCCTGCAAACAGGTCTTCCAGCTTGGCGCTGTCGCAATCGGAGCGCGCTGCGTCTCCCACGGCTGGACGGTGACGGTCGAACGCTGAACGGTCGGCTACCGAGCGAGAAATGCTCTCCCCGACCTGTCCCTCCAAAACCACCTAAATCGCGCAAAGTCGCAATGTCACACCAAGAGGGCTTGCAGCTGACGGCGACCTTCGGCGACACTCCGCACCATGATTGATATTGCGGCACTACCTTTCAATACCGAACAGCTCGAAGTCCTTGGCATTCTGCTCGGCGTGCTCATTCTGCTCGTCTGGGGCAGATGGCGTTACGACCTCGTCGCCTTCGCCGCTCTCGTCGCGGCTGTCATCATCGGTGTTGTCTCCAAGGACGACGCTTTTTCAGGTTTCGGACATCCCGCCACGATGATCATCGCGCTGGTGCTTGTCGTCAGCTACGGACTATCGGCCTCTGGCGCCGTCGACATCTTGGCCCGCCATCTGACCGCTTCCGGACGCTCAGTCCCCATCCACATTGCGGTGATGTCCACGGTCGGCGGCCTCCTCTCAGGCATCATGAACAACGTCGGCGCGCTGGCACTCCTCATGCCCGTCGACATCAACGCCGCCCGCAAAGCCAAACGCTCTGCCGCCTGGACGCTGATGCCGCTGTCGTTTGCGACAATCCTCGGTGGCCTCGTCACGCTGATCGGCACCCCGCCCAACATCATCATCTCGACCTATCGCGAGAAGGCCTTGGGCGAGCCCTTCCACATGTTCGATTTCACGCCCGTTGGCATCGTCTGCGCGGCAGCCGGAATTGCCTTCGTAGCGCTCATTGGCTGGCGCCTGATCCCTAGTTCGGCCGGCAGCGCCGGAGGTGCCGAAGAAGCGTTCACGCTCAACGACTACATTGCCGAGCTGACCGTCGAGGAAGACTCCGATTTCGCTGGCCTGCAACTTGTCGAGGTTGAAGAGACCTCTGCCAAAAGCGAAGTCAAGATCCTCAACGTCATCCAGGAACACGGCTACATCAACAAACGCCATGGCTGGACGCCGCTGAAACCGGGCGATGTGCTCCTCGTCGAAGCCGCCGCAGAAAACCTCGACGACTACGTTGCCGAACACAAACTCAATTACGTCGACAACGAACACCAGCGAGAAAAGCTCAAAGATAGCGATCTCGATCTTGTCGAAGTCGTCGTCCGCCCTGGCTCACGCATCGAGGGCCGCTCCTCCAACAGCATGAACCTGTTCGATAACTACGGGATCTGGCTGATCGGCATCCAGCGCGAAGGCCGCCGGCTACGAAAACGAGTCCGGCGCGAGTCGTTTGCCGTCGGCGATGTGCTGTTGCTACTAGGGCCGCTGGAACGCACAAAAGTCTTTGCCGAGGAGATGGGCCTCGTGCCCCTGGCTGAGCGCGGGCTCGAAGTCAAGAACACCTCAAAAGCCGTGCTGGCCGCAGGGTTGTTTGCCGGCGCCATCACCTTATCGAGCTTCGGTTTTCTCTATCTTCCCGTCGCACTGGCTCTCGTCTGCGTGCTCTACGTGCTTTTGAACATCGTGCCGCTGAAGCAGCTCTACGAAGCCATCGAATGGCCCGTGGTCGTCCTCATCGGATCTTTGATCCCCATCGGCGCAGCGCTTGAAAAATCCGGCGCCTCCAAGGTTCTCGCAGAAGGCATCGTCGACATCTCGCAAGGCCTGCCGGCGTGGGCCGTCCTCACAATTCTGATGGCGCTGACGATGACGCTGTCGGACGTCTTGAACAATACGGCAACGGCACTGGTCGCGGCCCCGATTTCCGTCGAAGTCGCCAATTCGCTTGGTGTCAGTCCCGACCCGTTCCTGATGGCGGTTGCCGTTGCTGCAAGTTGTGCCTTCCTGACGCCGATCGGGCATAAGAACAACACCTTGATCATGGGACCAGGTGGCTATCGCTTCGGAGACTACTGGCGGATGGGTCTGCCGCTTGAAATCATTGTTGTGGCGGTCGGCGTCCCCATGATCCTGATGGTTTGGCCCCTATGAGAGACGCGCCAGCCTCACCGACATCGCCCGGAGGAATGCGGGCGTCCGAGGCGTCGGGAGCAAAAAAATGCACCGTATCGAAATACGGTGCATTGCAAGCTTCTTAGTAGCGTATTCAAATCCAAAGTAGAGGGAAGGCGCACCGCAGCGTGGCCTCAAAACGGCACACCTTCCCGTCTCCCTGGACTTGGACCGGACGAACCGGCCCACGCCCTGCCAACGTTATAGCGTTACTTTCGCGCGGTGCAACAGCTTTGGCGAACCATTGCATCACCAATTTGCAGACAATGCTCAGCGCAATGATGGAACGGACCCGCCCGATTGAAAAAAGGCGCCGGATACGATGCCCCGACGCCAACTCTGAGATCGTCAAAAAACGCAACCAATCAGGCCCGGCAATAACATCGCCTGAGCCAACGGTCGTCGATCAACGGTAGACCAAAACCGGGATATCGCAGTGCGTCAGCACTCCCTGCGTCTCACTGCCGAAAATAAGTGCCGACAAACCGCGGCGGCCATGGCTCGCCATGATGATCAAATCGCAACCGGTCTTGTCGGCCGCTTCGACAATCGCCTTCCAGGGCTCGCCGCTTTCGATCTGCATCGTCTCGAGCTTGACGCCCTTGGTCTCCGCCTCCCGGCGCGCGAAATCGAGGTGGTGATCGACCTCCTGCTTCAAGGCGTCCTTTTCTTCATCGGTCACGGTGATGACGACGCCCTCGGCAACGAAGTCGTCAAGATGCGGGCGAACCGTCAGCGCAGTGACTTTTGCGCCTGTCAACTTGGCAAGCTCAAGGCCATAGGGAACCGCCTTATTGGCCAACTCGCTGCCGTCGGTTGCAATCAGAATGTGCTTGAACATTGAATGACCTCGTTGGGGCTTCCGCCTGCGGGCGAGAAGCGATTATCAACACCGCAAACGGCGGGAGACGGATGACTCCGAATGTGGGACTTTGATCGTCGCGCGACAACCAGGAGCCAGACCCGCTGTCTGCTCACGTGTTTTACATATTCAACGAACAGATGAGATAGCGCCTTGACGACAGTCAAATTTTGACGGAACGCAGAAATCGACCCCCTGAGACCGGAAAAATCACAACAGCCCGGTGAGGTCGGCCACAACGGCATCAGACGCCAGGTCCTGGTATTCGTCGGCCCGTGAGGTGCGATTGATCCAGACCGTCCGGAAGCCGAAGGCAGAAGCCCCCGCGATATCCCAGCGGTTCGACGATTGAAATGATATTTCGCTCGGACTTGCGCCCGTTTGATCAACCGCAAGCTGATAAACTTGCTGAGCCGGCTTGAAGATCCCAGCCTCTTTGACCGACATCACCGCATCGAACGCACCCGACAACCCGGCGGAACCGACAGCTGTCGCCAGCATGTCAGGATCGCCGTTCGATAGAATTGCCACCTTGGCACCGCGGGCTTTCAACTTGGATAGAACGTCGGGGACTTCCGGGTAGGCCTGCAGATGCCGGTAGGCTTCCAGAAGCTCGCCGCGCAATTGCGAACCGGCCCCGCCAGCCGTGGCGATAGCGAAATCAAGCGCATCTTCGGTAATTTGCCAGAACGAAACCTGACGCCCGGCAAGCGCACGAACCCACGAATACTCCAGCTGCTTGGTCCGCCAGTTCTCCGAGAGGACCTGCCAGCGCTCGCCAATGGCGGCCGCATGCTGCGCGGCCGCCGAATGCACGTCGAACAACGTGCCGTAGGCATCGAAGACGTAACTTTTGGGTTCAGTCATCGATGTTCGTCCCTTTTGAGGTAACGTTGATCAGGCAGCCTTCGCCTGTTCAACCTGGGCATACTTCTTGAACTCTGCCATTGCCGCATCAACGCCACCAGCGCGGTGCGGAACGCCGGCGAGATCAAGCCCCATTTCAACGCCGCCCAGTGCGCCGATGATGGTCAGTTCGTTGGTGTCGCCCAGGTGACCGATGCGGAAGACCTTGTCGGCAACCTTGCTGAGACCGGCGCCCAGCGACATGTTGAAGTTTTCAAGGACCAGCTTGCGGAACGCATCGGCGCTGTGCCCGTCGGGCATGCGGATCGATGTGACAGCATTAGAATAATATTTCCCATCGCGGCACTGGTTCTCTAGACCCCAGGCATCGACGGCGGCCCGGACACCAGCAGCCAGCTTCGCATGACGGGCAAAAACGTTATCGAGCCCTTCTTCATGCAGCATCTTAAGGGCTTCTTCGAGACCATACATGAGCGTGATCGCCGGCGTGTAGGGATAGAAGCCCTTCTCATTCGGCCCAAGCATGTCATCCCACGAGAAGAACGCCTTCGGCAGCTTCGCAGACTTGGAGACTTCCAAGGCCTTCGGGCTGACGGCGGTGAACGACAGACCTGGCGGCAGCATCATGCCTTTTTGCGAACCGCAGACCGTGACGTCGACGCCCCAGGCATCATGCTGGTAGTCGACGCAGGCCAGCGACGAGATTGTATCGACAAGAAGCAGCGCCGGATGGCCGGTATCGTCGAGAGCCTTGCGAACCTCAGCGACCGGCGAGCAGCAGCCCGTCGCGGTCTCGTTGTGAACGATCGCAACGGCTTTGATCTCGTGAGCCTTGTCGGCCTTGAGCCGCTCCGCAATCGCGCTCGAATCGACACCGATGCGCCAATCCGACTCGATATATTCAACGTTGAGACCAAGCCGTTTGGCCATCACCTGCCAAAGCATCGAGAACTGACCCGTCTCGAACATGACAATCTTGTCGCCTGCCGACAGCGTGTTCGTCAAAGCCGCTTCCCATGCGCCGGTCCCCGACGCCGGGAACATGATGACCGGGTGCTTGGTCTTGAAAAGGACCTTCAGTTCTTCCAGCAACCGCAAGGAGAAGTCCGAAAACTCCTGGCTGCGGTGGTCCATGATCGGGCGGACCATGGCGCGCTCGATACGGCTGGGGACGGGTGTCGGTCCCGGAATCTGAAGAAAATGGCGGCCGGCACGGTTCGGCTTCTTCGACATGCTTTTCTGTCCTGAGAGTCGCTGCTGTAAAGGAATACCGCTCAAGCGCGTGCTTGCCGCGCCGAGCTCATTTGACATGAGCCGAATATCTCACCGGACGGACGCCGTCAAAGCAACGAAAGCGTGAATTGCAGCGACAGACGTCGCAACGCCGCGAGCCAGAAAGGCCTTTTGCGGCACTGCAGCGAACTCAGACGGCCGCGCAACATGACGCTAAATGCCTGAAAAATATGCACGTTTGCCGAAGGCACCCAACCGTTCAAAACATCGAGCGAACACAAAAAACCCGTTTACGCGAGCTTCTGCGACAATTAGGTTCGAAAGGGGTCTCGTATACGAGTTTGCCGAGGACATATCGGATTGCAGCCAGCAGACGTGCTGTGTCCACCTTAGAGAATTCCACTGCAAGGCCCAACAATAATGAGCCGGCACCAGGCCAAAGAGCCTAGGGCCAAAGGCCGAAGAATTTTGGAAACCACCAGGGAGACTATCATTATGACGTCCAAGGTCGATAAGAACGCGGTCAATCGCCGCCGTTTCCTGAAAGGCAGCGCCGTCGCCGCCGGCACCGCAGCTGTCGGCACCGTTGCCATGCCGAACGTCTCGCGTGCTGAAACCATCACGCTAAAGATGCAAAGCTCCTGGGGCGCAAACGCGATTTTCCAGGACATGGCCAAACAATACGTCGAGCGCTGCGAAAAAATGGCTGGCGGTCGCCTCAAGTTCGACCTTCTGCCTTCCGGTGCTGTTGTTAAAGCCTTCCAGGTCCAGGACGCCTGCTCTGACGGCGTCATCGACTGCGCCCACACCGTGACGGCTTACTGGTACGGCAAAAACAAAGCCGCTTCGCTCTTCGGCACCGGCCCGGTTCTGGGCTGCGACGCCACCCAGATGCTCGCCTGGATCCAGACCGAAGACGGCCGCGAACTCTATCGCGAGCTGACCCAGGACATCCTCGGCCTCGACGTCGTCGGCTTCTTCGCCATGCCGATGCCGACCCAGCCGCTGGGATGGTTCAAGAAGGAAATCAAATCGGCTGACGACATGCAGGGCTTGAAGTACCGCACCGTTGGTCTGGCCACCGACATTATGCAGGGCATGGGCCTCAAGGTCACACAGCTGCCCGGCGGCGAAATCATCCCGGCACTTGAGCGCGGCGTCATCGAAGCCTTCGAATTCAACAACCCGACCTCCGACCGCCAGTTCGGCGCTCAGAACGTTTCGAAGGACTACATGCTGGGTTCCTACCATCAGGCTGCAGAGTTCTTCGAAATCATCTTCTCCAAGAAGAAATTCGAATCCCTGCCTGAAGAAATCCAGGCGATCTGCGAATACGGCGCCGAAGCAGCTTCCACCGCCAACTATACGCTTGGCCTCGACAGCTACTCGAAAGACCTCCAGGGCCTCATGAAGGAAGACGGCGTCAACGTTCACCGCACGCCGAAGTCGGTCATGTCCGCCCAGTTGAAGAGCTGGGACAAGGTCCTCGAGACGCTTGAGCAGGATGCCTTCTTCAAGAAGGTCGTCGACAGCCAGCGGGCATGGGCCGAGCGCGTTGCCTACTACTACCTGATGAACGCAGCCGATTATAAGCTGGCTTTCGACCATTACTTCCCAGACAGACTGTCCAAAGAAATCTAAGCAGTCCTGACAGCTTTGGAGGCCGGCGCATCTAACGCCGGCTTCCTTTGCGCCAGACACAATTGGCACGGCTGCCAGACAAATTCGGTCCCCGACCGCCTTCCAAACGAATTTCCCTCGCAGCAGCCACGAAGTATTGAATCAGGCGCCAACTCTCCCCGGCGCGCCTGTAGATCAACAATGTGAAGCCTGCTACGACGGGCTGAAACAGCGACAGATCGGATCGAGACGTGCAGCGCTATATCGAAGCGGTCGACAAATTTTCGACCTGGGTTGGTCACGCGTTTGCGTGGTGCATCATGGTGATGATTTTCGGGGTCGGTTACGAGGTGTTCGTGCGCTACGTCCTGCGCGACCCAACCGCCTGGGCTTTTGACATCTCTTACATGATGTACGGCACGCTGTTCATGATGGGCGGCGCTTACGCTCTTGCCCGCGACAGCCACGTCCGCGGCGACGTCTTCTTCCGGACCTGGTCGCCCAAGACCCAGGCGCGCCTTGAACTGTTCTTGTACTTCATCTTCTTCTTCCCCGGCGTCATCGCCCTCGTGCTGGCCGGCTGGAAATTCTCCGAACGCTCCTTCCGCTGGGGCGAAGTCAGCTCCATGAGCCCTGCAAATATTCCCATCTGGCAGTTCAAGCTGATCATCCCGGCCGCCGGAGCCTTGCTCTTCGTTCAAGGCACCGCCCAGGTTTGCCGCTGCCTCATCTGTCTCAAGACCGGGCAATGGCCTGGCAAACTGGAAGATGTCGAAGAACTCGAAACCGTCCTGCAGCACCAGGCCGAAGACCATCGACGCCTCCAACAAGATTACGAAGCCGACAAAGGAGCAGACGGCAAATGACGGACCCTCAAGTCGCCATTTTGATGCTGACGCTCTTCATACTTGTCGTGCTGCTCGGCTTCCCGATCGCCTTCACCTTGATGGCGATGGGCGTAATCTTCGGCTACTACGCCTATTTCGATGCAACGCGCATCGACACCTCCAACCTTTTATCCTACCTCGACAACCGCATCTTCGACTTGCTCGTCAATCAGACGTACTCGGTGATGTCGTCCGACGTGTTGACGGCAATCCCGCTCTTCTTGTTCATGGGCTACATCGTCGAACGCGCCAACATCGTCGACCGATTGTTCACGACGCTGCAGGTCGCTGCCCGCAATCTGCCCGGCTCCATGGCGGTGGCAGCGCTCATCACCTGCGCGTTGTTCGCCACCGCGACCGGGATCGTCGGCGCCGTCGTCACGCTGATGGGGCTCCTGGCATTCCCGCAAATGCTCAAAGCCCGCTATGACATCTCGTATGCTTCAGGTGTGATTTGCGCCGGCGGCTGCCTCGGCATTCTCATTCCGCCGTCGATCATGCTGATTGTCTATTCGGCGACAACCAACGTCTCCGTCGTCAAGCTGTATGCGGCGGCCTTCCTACCGGGCTTCATGCTCGCCGGCCTCTACCTCATTTACGTCGTCGGCCGCGCCGCCATTCAGCCGCAGGTCGCACCCAAACCGCGCGACGAAGACATGCCCGACATTTCGGGATGGAAACTTTATCTGCTGCTGCTGACGTCCTTCGTGCCGCTCGCATTGCTGATCCTCTCGGTCCTCGGCGCAATCCTTTTCGGCTTGGCGACCCCGTCAGAAGCTGCAGCCGTCGGCTCACTCGGCGGCCTGGTCCTGGCAGCCGCCTACCGCGCATTGACTTGGGATCGCTTAAAGGAATCCGTCTATCTGACGGTCAGAACCTCAGCCATGGTCTGCTGGCTCTTCGTCGGCTCCTGGACCTTCTCCTCGGTCTTCTCCTATCTGGGTGGAGAGCAGCTGGTGAAGGACTTCGTCATCGCGCTCGACCTGTCGCCGATCATGTTCCTCATCTTGGCGCAGCTCATCATCTTCCTGCTCGGCTGGCCGCTGGAATGGTCCGAGATCATCATCATCTTCGTGCCGATCTTCTTACCACTCTTGAACCACTTCAATATCGATCCACTATTCTTTGGCATCCTGATCGCGCTCAACCTGCAGACATCGTTCTTAACACCGCCCATGGCCATGGCGGCCTATTACCTAAAAGGGATAGCGCCGCCCCATGTGCAATTGACGCAGATCTTCTCAGGCACGATGCCTTATCTGGTGATGGTGCTGATCTCGATGATCCTGCTCTACACCTTCCCAGGCATTGCACTCTTCCTGCCTGAATATTTCTATGGACACTGACGACCGGAGCAACGCACGTTGAAATCTGAAGAACTGGTCCAGCTCACGGTATCTCAAGCCGCAGCCGCCATCGCCGATGGCCGGACCACATCCGAAGCACTGGTCACGGCTTTCCTCGCCCGCATCAAAGCGCGCGACGGGGAAGTCGGCGCCTGGGCCTCAATCGATGCCGACCAGGCCCTCGACCAGGCCCGCCGGGCCGATACCGTCCGCGGTTTCGGGCGAGGTGTCGGGCCCTTGCATGGCGTGCCCATCGCGATCAAGGACATCTTCGATACCGTCGACTATCCAACCCGGATGGGCTGCCCGCTTTACGAGGACTACGGGCGCAAACAAGATGCCGCTTGCGTCGATGCTTTGAAATCCGCCGGCGCCATCATCCTCGGCAAGACGGTTACCACCGAGCTGGCATTGCTCACTCCGGCGAAAACCCGCAACCCACTGGCGCTCGACCGGTCGCCAGGCGGCTCGTCGGCCGGCTCGGCCGCCGCCGTCGGCGATCTGATGGTGCCCGCCGCCCTGGGCTCGCAAACCGCAGGTTCGGTTCTGCGCCCGGCCTCATATTGCGGGATCTATGGCTTCAAACCGACGCTCGGCCTCATCTCGCGTCGCGGCGTGCTGATGCAATCCCCAACGCTCGACACGGTCGGCATGTTCGCCCGCTCGATCGACGATTTGGCACTACTGACCGACTGCATGTCGGCGCACGATCCCGCTGATCCTGTCAGCTACCCGCGCAGCCAACCCCATCTCAGCGAGATTGCCGGCAGCGAACCACCCATGACGCCGACCTTCGCGTTCGTGAAGACGCCGGCCTGGGACGAATACGCCGATCCCGCAATGCGCGAAGCATTCCAGGAGCTGTGCGATCACCTCGGCCGCATTTGCGATGAAATCACCGTCCCCGGGCTCGATCATGTCCTGGAATGGCAGCGCATCGTGCAGCTTGCCGAAAACGCCGCCTATTACGGCCCGCTCCAGGACAAGGACCGCTCGGCTTTGTCCGATGGGCTGAATGCCCGTCTCGATGAAGGCGCCAAGGTTCCCGTACGCGATTACATCGAAGCCATCGCTTCGCGCGACAAAGGTTACGCGGGCCTCGGCGAACTATTCGAAACCTATACCGTCATCCTGACGCCTGCCGCGCCCGGTCCGGCGCCAAAGCTCGAAGAAGGCATCACCGGTTCGCCGATCTTCAATGGCCTGTGGACCTACTTGGGCATGCCCGCCGTCAGCATTCCGCTCATGGAGATCAACGGCCTGCCCGTTGGCGTTCAGTTGGTCGGACAGCGCCAGGACGATGCACGACTGTTACGAACCGCCCGTTGGCTGGCTCAGCATCTGGCTGAATCCACCTGACGCTAAACAGAGTTGACCACGAGAGAGGCTGACAATGCCCGGCTTGTTTGGAAAGTTTTCGCTCTTCGACGTTCTCGTCTACATCGGGATCATCGCGGTTGCCATTATTGCCACCCGGTTCTTTGCGCCTCGCTATTATGACCGGGTCATCGCAGCCGCCTCATTGAGCGGCCTTCTCGTCTTCCTGGCCATCGTCGGCCTCAAGGTGCAAAGCACATCGCTACGCATCGTGCTTCTCATTTCAAGCGCGATGGCGATCTACGATTTCTGGCTCGATGCATATTCGAAAAAGAGCAACGGCGACGAAACCTGATTGCGCGGCAGGCCTTCAAATCGTTTGCGGCGCGCCTCTGGCGGATGCAGCCGTCGGCAAGTCATAACATTCCGTATTGAGCCGCAACGCCTCGCAATTTACATGAACGTGACCTAACTAATCGGCTCAAGAAGCATTCAGATAGACTTTGCCATTCTCTTTTCCATCGGACGGCCAACCGAGGTGGTGGCCGATGACATGGGAGAGAGAAAATGTTTGCTAGAAAGGCGCTTGCCACCCTGTTGATCGCAGCCGTTCCACTCACGGCCGCCACATATGCTTCGGCTGCTTCCAGCCATCACAAACACTCAAAATCCGCAAAATCCTACACGATCAAGAAGAAGACCGGGAACAAGGTCACGACCCTGTCGACCAAGCACACGAGAAAAGGCGTCGTATCGACCAAGCGCACGACGACCAAGTCGAAGAACGGCACCAAGAAGACTACCATTATCACGAAGTACGTCACCAAGCCGTTGGGCAAGACCTACACCTACCTGGCTGGCAAACGTATCGGGATCTGGACCGGCAAGAACAAGAAGTACAACAAGCACACGAAGTACAAGAACCGTTCGTGCGTCGCCGCAGCCAAGAAGCGTTACGGCAATGGCTCTCGCATCTGGGGTGTCGCCGGCAAGAAGTACGGTCGTAACGCCTGTGATCGCGCCATGAACGAATGCCGCAGCGAGCTTCGTATTCGTAAGTCCCGCGGCAAGAACCCCCACGCCCGTTGCGTGATCGTCAGCCGCGGCTAACAAAGCAACCCATCCGGGCCTGATAGCCCGCTAAAAACAAAAAAGAGGCGGCTTCCAAACTTGGAAGCCGCCTCTAATTTTTTGCCGATATCAGGACCCATCGGTCCTGACGATAGCCAGCCTTAAGCCAGCTTGAACGGCATGTCTTTTCCTGCAAACGCCGCATCGACGTTATCGAGAGCTTCAAAGCCCATCTGGTTACGTGCCTCGATCGCAGCCGATCCAAGGTGCGGGAACAGGAACGTGTTTTCCAGGTCGTAGTAGCCTTCATTGATGTTCGGCTCACCGGCGAACACGTCAAGGCCGGCATACGACAAGCGTCCCGACTTCAGCGCCGCGATCAAGTCCTCGTCCTTGACCAAATCGCCGCGCGCCGTGTTCACGACGACTGCGCCCTGCGGCATCTTCTCAATGGCTTCCGTGTTGAAGAAGTAGCGGGTCGAGGGCAGCGACGGCGCGTTGATCGAGAAGAACTGCGAAACCGAAAGCAGACTGTCGAGCGTGTCGTGATAGATCGCACCTTTCTCGTCCTCCGGCTTGGCGCGGACGATATCGTGATAGTGGATCTCCATATCGAACCCGCGCGCGCGTTGTGCCAGCGCCCGGCCGATCTTACCGAAGCCGAAAATGCCGAGCTTCTTGCCGTCAAGACGCTGACCGACGAGCTGCAGCGGAGCCCAGCCCGGCCAGCTGCGCGTACGGATCATCTTTTCGCCTTCGCCGGCACGGCGGGCAGCACCCAGCAATAGCAGCATCGCGATTTCCGCCGTCGCCACCGTTACGCCGTGCGGCGCGTTGCCGACCTGAATACCGCGAGCCTTGGAAGCCTCAAGGTCGATATGGTCGTAGCCGATCGAGAAGGTCGACAGGATCTTGATGTGTTCCGGCAACCGGTTGATCACATCGGCAGGCATCTTGTCGGTAATCGTGATCAGAAGCGCGTCGACGTCGGCGGCTTTTTCGATGATCTCGTCAGCCGACATCTGGTGGTCGTCGGCATTCTGCACGACCGTATAATCCCGGTTCGCGCGCTCCTCCGCCGCAGCCGGCAAACGCCGCGTGATCAACAAACGCTTCGTCATGAACGTATCCCTCCTCTGAAGGTTCTTATTTACCAAATCTGTCCAGACGCTTTTGCCGCAGCCACGCGCCCCTGACAAGACTTTCGTAGGAGATGCCGCATCTGCGCAGACTTTGCTGCCGCGCAACATTCTTTTTGGCTCTTTTATTAACCATTCCGGTCGCTTGCATCTTAAGAGCAGGCGTCATGATGCCCTGAAAAAAGAGGCCGTTTGTGCAAGAGGATTGGGCAGGGGGCCTGAACGGAAAAGCGCTCTGTCGGGCAATAAGCAACAAGAAGCCAAGCCCGAGTCTGTGGCGGAACGCGCTAGCGCCGAACCGCCTCGATATTGATCTCGTCCATCAGCAGGTGCTGAAAATGGTTGCCGAGCAAGCGGGCCACGAGACGCTGCTTTTGCGAAAAACGCCGAACGGGCCCAGACGAAACGACATCATAACCTGAGCGCTCAAATAGCCCCGCAAAGCTCTCCGGCGTGAAGCGGTGTAAGTCGGCTTGTCCGGCTTCGCTGTGCACCGGTTCCGCCAAACGCCCGAACAAAAGCTCGCGAATGACTTTCCAATGGGCGAAGTTGGGTGAGCTGGCAAGCACCAAACCGCCCGGGCGAACGAAGCGATGCAGGCGACGAAGGAGAGCCGCCGGTTCACGCAGTTGCTGGACGACATCCGATAAAACCAGCGCATCGAATTCGGCTGGCAAAAACTCAAGCTCAATCGCCTCGACATCGCCGACGATCACCTCGGAGAGTTCTTCCTGCGCGCGCGCCGCCCGCTCCGGCAGCATTTCGACGCCGACATATCGTCGAACCCGGTTTTGCGCGATGGCCAGCGCCCCAGTCTCACCGCGACCACATCCAATTTCCAACACCGAGGCCGTCGGGTCGAAAGGCAGCCGAGCCACGATGGCATGCTTCGCACCAGCCAGATAGCGGTAGTCGACGCCGTCCCTTGCGCGCGTCCAGGTCTTGGGAGAACTGAGAATGTTACTCGTCACGTCGAACCAGCTCCGCAACTCGCGTCCTTGATTGAGACTGCGATAACCTGATTGACCGCTGCCCGCCTTGCACCTTGCACCTTGAGCCTTGCGCCTTGCGCCTTGCAGGCCGGCCCACATTCAGATCATCGACGCAACCGTGGGCCACGACTTGAGCCGCCTGTTGCATTCTCATTCTTTTAACCAAGGGAGCGTGAACAGGCCCCTAACGAACGTGCTAAGCGTCAACGTCGAGCCAATCACATGCACGACAGAACGTTGGAATGGAGTTGCCTCGACACGTCGACGCTATGAACGCCGCAGTCAGCCCCGACATTTCAATGACAATTTACTGAAAACTTAATTTAAGACGTTAACGTCGTATCGGAACCAGGAAACCTATAAACGACATATTTATTTCCCGACCCCAAAGCCCCCTCGGACGCCCCAACGAACAATAACAACACATTGAAAAATATAAAAATTTAGACGCGAACAACCATGGAATTCCAAAACGCAATCACCCGAAATCTATTCCACTAAAAAACACACCACAGCACAAGGAAATGGAAAGGCCGCAGTTTTCATTAACTTCAAGTTATAGCTTCGCTGACTACCCTCCAGCTGTCAAAAAACGAGACAGAACGTAATTCAAAATGCTCCAAGGCGCATACGGCATCAGCAAATCGAACGCACTCCTTCACGAGTATTCCTCGCTGATGGCCGAAGCCGTTTTGCGCGAGCGCACGCGTGTCGCTGAACACACGGCCCGCATCGAATCCGAACTCGCCAGCAAGGTGAAATCCGAGTTCATCTCCAATATGAGCCATGAACTAAGGACCCCGCTCAATACGGTCATCGGATTTTCGAAGATCCTCGCCAATCAGCAAAGCGGCGCTATGGATGCTGAGCAGGTCATCGAATACGCCAACCTGATCAACGATGCGGCCGCCCACCTCCTGACGGTCATCAACGACATCCTCGACATCTCCAAGATTCAGGCAGGAAGCTATACGCTCGACGCACGCGAACTGGATGTGAAAGAAATTCTCAGCCGCCAAATCGAAGCCATAAGCAACGATGCCGCAGCAGCCCAGGTCGCAATCGAGAATCTTCTTCCTGAGGCGCTGCCGCCGATCCGCGGTGATGATGGCAAGCTGGCCCAGATCTTCGGCAACCTGTTGTCGAACGCCGTGAAATTCACGCTGCCTGGCGGCAAAGTCGAAATTGAATCCAGATCATCGCAAGACGAAAGCCTGACGATCATTATTCGTGACACAGGCGTCGGCATGACCCCGGAAGAACTGGCGATCGCGCTGGAACCATTCGGCCAGGTCGACGGTTCTCGCACGCGCTGGCGCGAGGGCACAGGTCTCGGTCTGCCGATCGCCAAGTCGCTGACGGAACTGCATGGCGGAACGCTCAACATCCGCAGTGAAAAGGATGCCGGCACCGAAGCCGTCCTGCATTTCCCCTCACGTAATTACCTCTCAATAGCTGCCGCCCGTGATGCCGTCTTCGGTGGCGGCGGGAAGGCGGGAGGATCGCGATGACGACCCCAATGCATCCAGAAGATCGTCACCCCAAGAGCGCTCCCGACGCTTCAATCGGCCGCATCGTGTCCGTGACAGGCGCCAAGGCCATTGTGCTGCTCGACAGCTCCAAGAGCGGCTCGGCACGCCTGATGGACGACCGCCCTGAAATGGGAACGCTTCTTGCCATCGACACCAACAAGACTGTCGTGTTGGCGATCGTGTCGGCGTTGAGCGCACCCGTCCCCGCCCAGCGCGAAGGCGAATCCGAACTGTGGATTGCCGAGCTTGGTCTCGTCGGTGAACTTTGGCGCCAGGACGACGGCAACCTCAGCTTTAACCGCGGCGTTACGATTTATCCCGCACTCGGCGACCGTGTTCGTCTCTCATCCAAAACAGAATTGAGCCTGGCATTTTTCTGTCAGGACCAGCGCACGGTCCGCGTTGGAACGCTGCGCCAGGATGTCAGCATCCCGGCCAATGTCCGCGTCGATGATCTGCTCGGAAAGCACTTCGCTGTGCTCGGCACGACCGGCACCGGAAAGTCGTGTTCAACAGCCCTGATCTTGCGCGCGATCCTCAAACAGAACCCCGCCGCGCACATCGTGCTGCTCGATCCGCACAACGAATATGCGACCGCGTTCAAGGAATGGGGCGAAATCATCAGCCCGCGCAACATGCAGTTGCCGTTCTGGCTGTTGACGTTCGACGAACTGCAGGAAGTCCTGCTCGCCGGTAACGAGCGCAAGGCCGAAATCGAAATCCTCCAGGAACTGATCCCGATCGCCAAGGCAAAGTACGCCGTAAGCCGCAACGGCGAGCCTGGCGGCAACGGGCGACTGCGCCGCAATCCCAACGATCCCGGCCGCTTCACCGTCGACACCCCGGTCCCCTATCGCATCTCCGATCTGACGGCGATGATCGACGAGCGCATGGGTAAGCTCGAAAACAAACGAGACCTCTCCCCCTATCGCAACGTCAAAGCACGCATCGAGCAAGTTTCGCAGGATGCGCGTTACGCTTTCATGTTCGGCTCCCTCACCGTCTATGATGGTATGGCTCAAATTCTGGGCCGCATCTTCCGCGTGCCCGTCAACGGCAAGCCGATCACAATCTTCGAACTCACCGGCCTGCCACCTGATATCGTCAAGGTCGTCGTTTCGGTTCTATGCCGCATGACGTTCGATTTTGCGGTCTGGGCGGACGGAAAGGTTCCGGTCACTCTGGTTTGCGAAGAAGCGCACCGCTACGTCCCTGCAGCCGCCGACGCAGGTTTCGAACCCTGCAAACGCGCGATCGCCAAGATCGCCAAGGAAGGTCGCAAGTACGGTGCCTCGTTGTGTGTCGTGACCCAGCGCCCCGCCGAGATCGACCCGACGATCCTGTCCCAGTGCAACACCGTCTTCGCACTGCGCATGTCCAACGACAAAGACCAGGCGATCGTTCACTCCGCGGTGTCAGACACCGGGTCCGGGCTGCTCGAATTCCTGCCAGCCCTCGGCCAACGCGAAGCAATCGCGTTTGGCGACGGCGTCTCTTTGCCGGTCCGTATCAAGTTCGATGACCTGCCGGAAGAATCATTGCCCCGATCCTCGACGGCGCACTTCTCCGATTGCTGGCAAGATTGCAATATCGACGAGAACTTCCTCGACCATCTGGTCGATCGCTGGCGCAGTTCCGGTGGTGAATTCGATGAAACCACGACACTGTCAATGCTGGCCGAGAACATCCACATGCCGCCCGAACGAGCAGCCCACTCCGATCATAATGCGGCAGCACACAACGGTGAGACCAGAGGCTATCCGCAGCAAGCCCCGGAAGACGCGCACGCACACGCGCAACCGCCGCCTGCTCAGCAGCAGCGTCCCGCGCCATCCTTGCGTCGCGAAACGGCGCAAGCACCCGAAGGCGAACGCCGCGGCCTTTCACCACTTCGACGCCAACCCGCTGCACCTGCCCAACAGCCTGAACTTGCTTCAGCCGAACCAGCAGGCTCAGGCAGCAGCAATGTCGCGCTCAAATCACTGCGCGAGCGGTTGAGTCAAAGATCCAACCGGTAACCTGACTTCAAGTCTCAGGAATCGACGTCGCCGTTAAGGCCGCGCGAGCGGCCTGGAACGGCGTCGTCCCGGAACCGCTCGCCCGTGCTAATCCGTCTCGCTATGACCAGCCATACCGCCCCGTGTCCTCGACGCGATCAAGTCCGGCGGGCTTCGCGCTCAGGCTCCTGCGACTTGAGATCGGCCAGCACCGTCTCCCCGGCCACACAGCGTTGCCCGACGGAAATGAGCGGCGTGGCTCCGGGCGGCAGATAGACATCGACCCGGCTGCCAAAACGGATAATCCCGATCCGCTGCCCGGCCCCGACGCTGTCACCCTCATGAACGAACGCAACGATCCGACGTGAAATCATGCCGGCGATCTGCGCCACGACGACGTGCGTCTCATCAGGAGTCGTAATGAGCGTATAGCGGCGCTCGTTGTCTTCGCTTTCCTTGTCGGCCGTCGGATTGACGAAAGCTCCAGGCACGTAGACCAACTGTGAAATCCTGCCAGCCACAGGCGCCCGATTGACATGCACGTCGAAGGGAGAGAGGTGGGTCACAATCCGATAACGCTCGCCGCCACTAAGATCGAGATCGGCAGGCGGAAGAACCTTTTCGATATCGGCGACTTCTCCATCGGCAGCCGCAATGATGAGCCCATCGCGCAGCTGCGTCACACGATCCGGATCGCGGAAGAAATAGCCGACATAAAGCGTTGCCAGCGCCGCGACCAACCCGAGCGATGTCGAAAGCAAGAACGCCACCAGCGTGACAAGGGCGCCGATGCCGAGAAACTTGTGGCCATCGCGATGCACCGGCACGAAATGCCGCGTGAAGCTTTCGAAATACCCTGGTCGCTCGCTCATATCGAAACACCCCGCTCGGTTTCGTCAATGGCCACGCGCATCAAACGTTTCGCGCACTAATCCAATGGGACGGCAACAAACCTCAGATCGCCTTTCGCGGATTCCACGCGAAGCAAAACCGCCTTGCGCTTGGTCTTGCGCACCTTCGCAATCGCTTCGAGCATATCGGCAACCGTGCTGACCTTTTCGTTGGCCACTTCGACGATCACATCGCCAACAGCAATATTCTTTTTGGCGACTGCGCTATCGTCATCGATCTCGGTCACGACAAGACCAGTGGCCGTTTTCGGCAGCCCATACTGGGTGCGCAACTCTTCGCTCATTTCAGAAACCGCAAGACCGTCGATCCCCGACGATCCCTCCTGGGAAGCGTCGGGAGCTTGCGAAGAGTCGTTGTCGGCGTCATCGGACTCGGCGCTCTTATCGTCTTCCGCCAGACGTCCCACTTCGACGTTCAACGTCTTGCGCTCGCCATTGCGCAGCAACTCCACAGGAACGCTTTTTCCAATCGGCGTCTGCGCAACGATACGTGGAAGACCGCGCATCGATAGGATCGTCTTGTCATCGAACTTCAAGATAACGTCGCCATCCTTGATCCCGGCTTTTTCAGCCGGACTTTCAGGTTCGACAGACGCAACAAGAGCGCCTGTGTTTTCTTCGACGCCAAGTGTCTCGGCAATGTCCTCGCTGATCGTCTGAATCTTCACGCCAAGCCATCCGCGGCGCGTTTCGCCGAACCGGCGCAACTGATCGATAACGTTGACGGCAGTCGCCGACGGCACCGCAAAGCCGATCCCGATAGACCCACCGGTCGGCGAAATGATTGCCGTATTCACGCCAATGACTTTGCCGTCCATATCGAACAGCGGCCCGCCGGAGTTGCCTTTGTTGATCGCTGCATCTGTCTGCAGGTAATCGTCATAAGGCCCCGAGTTGATATCGCGATCCTTGGCCGAGATGATCCCGACCGTCACCGAACCGCCAAGACCGAACGGGTTGCCGATGGCCATCACCCAGTCGCCGACCTCAAGCCGGTCGGATGAGCCGAACTTGACTTCAGACAGCGGCTTCTTCGGATTGACCTTGAGGAGCGCCAGGTCGGTCTGTGAATCCCGCCCGATAATCTTCTCGACCTTCAGCTTCGAGCCGTCGTGGAAGTTCACGTAGATCTCGTCAGCATCGAGGATCACGTGGTTGTTGGTGACGATCAGTCCTTCCTTGCCATCGACGACAAAGCCGGACCCCAAAGACGAGACTTTGCGGCCGACACCGGAATCGTTGTTGTCGTTATCGAAGAAGTCGTCGAAGAATTTCTCAAACGGCGCACCGTCCGGCACCTCCGGCAGTGGGATGCCTTTAGGCCCCTTCGCCAGTTGGCTGGTCGAGATATTGACGACCGCCGGGATCAAATCCTTGGCAACAGGGGCAACAGACCTGGGGCCCTGAAAACCTGAATCGGCCCTTTGTGCCAGAGCACTTGGCACATCGCCAACCTGCGCAACGCAACTCCCCATAATCACCAGCATGACCGCCAAGCCGCGCCGGACATTCATGGGCAAGAACAACTGCATCAACGGAAACTCCGAGGCTAATAAACCAAAACCGGTTCGCACGTGCGACTTGTAGCGGCTTGAAGCGTCAAACAAAAGACCGGCTGCATTTCGGTACAGTTCCGATCGGCCCAAGCCCTATCCGCGTATCAGCCAAACCAGGCCGACACCGATCGCCACCGCGGTCCACCCGGCAATCTGCAGGGATTTCTCTGGCGTTTCTACGGCCATTTGAAGCATCCGTCTGCCCAAATGTGGCGACAACGCCCAAACCAGCCCTTCAATCACCAGCACCAGCCCAAACGCAACGATGAGATCAGTCATCCGCGTACCCCTGCCGTCTGACAGCTGCCTTGCCGAAGCCTCAGCAGATAAGCCAACGGGTTGCCACCAGAAATTCCGGTAGCAACCCGAAGATTAAGTGCAGCGACACCTGCCATTAAGGCGTCGGAGGCTTGCCTGTCGCGTTTTCGAAGAACTTGAAGAACTCCGAGTTCGGCGAAATGACGAGGCGCGTGTCGTCGGAAGCAAGCCCTTTTTCGTAAGCCTGCATCGATCGATAAAAGGCGAAGAACTCAGGGTCCTTGCCGAACGCTTCGGCAAAGATCCGGTTACGCTCGGCATCGCCTTCACCGCGCAGTTCTTCGGACTTTTTGGTCGCCTCCGCCTTGATGATGGTCGCTTCGCGATCGGCCGTTGCACGGATACGGTTGGCAGCAGCGTTACCTTCCGAACGGATCTCGGTCGCCTCACGCTGACGCTCCGTCTGCATCCGCTTATAGATGGCTTCGGAGTTGGCTTCCGGCAAATCGGCCCGCTTGATGCGAACATCGACGATGCTGACGCCCAGCGTCTTGGCTTCGTTGTTGACCTGATCGCGGATCGTCCGCATCAGCGACTCGCGCTTGTCGCGAACCACGTCCTCGAAGGTCGCCGAACCCAGAACACTACGTACAGAAGCTTCCAGCACGTTACCCAGACGCTGACGCGCCGTCGGCTCGTTGCGGACCGTCTGATAGAACTTCAACGGGTCGGTGATGCGGTAACGAACGAAGGCATCCACGACGAGCCGCTTCTGACCCGACACGATGACTTCAAGCGGCTGCGAATCCAGGTCCAGGATGCGCTTGTCGTAAAGCAGAACCTCGTCGACAACCGGCACCTTCCAGTTGAGGCCGGCATCGTTGACCACGCGTCCTTCATCGCTGACCTGGAATGCGTTGATCACCTTGATCACCTGACCAAAGCGCAACACGATCGCCTGGTCGGTCTGACGGACCATATAGGCCGACATGTAGACGCCGACAGCGGCAAGTCCGATCAGGATAATGAGAATAGCTGACAGTGTACGCATGGATCAGCGTCCTCCCTGTTCGGCCGGTGCCGGTTTGCGAAGCTGGTCGAGCGGCAGATAGGGGACGACCCCAGACCCGCCTCCAGATGAATCGAGGATGATCTTGTCGGTGCCTTTGAACACGCGCTCCATGGTTTCCAGGAACATACGTTTACGCGTGATGTCGGGCGCCTTGGCGTACTCACCATAGACCTTTTCGAAACGAGAGGCCTGACCGAGTGCTTCCTGCACGGTTTGCTGTTTGTAGCCTTCGGCTGCCTGCAGGATGCGCTCAGCCTCACCGCGGGCTTCCGGCACGATCTTGTTGGCATAACCGCGCGCCACGTTCTGGATACGCTCCTGGTCGGCTTTTGCCGCCTGAACGTCGCGGAAGGCGTCGATGACCTTTTCAGGCGGGTCGACCTTCTGCATCTGAACGCGAACGATATAGACGCCGGCATCATAGCTATCGAGCGTCTGCTGCATCAGATCGCGCACTTCCAACTCGATCTTCTGACGTTCGGCCGTCAGGATCGGCTGGATGTCGCGCTTGCCGACGACTTCGCGCATCGCGCTTTCGGCGACTTCCTTCACGGTCGAGACCGGATTTTGAATGTTGAAGAGATATTTCTCGACGCCGGCCTGGCCGGTCTTTTCGTCCTTCTCTTCCGACTTGATGCGCCAGACGACGACGAAATCAACATCGACGATGTTCTCGTCACCCGTCAGCATCAGGCTTTCCTGAGGCACATCGCGGGTCAACGCACCGCGCGTCGTCGCGGCCGACTGCATGCCGACTTCGATGCGGCGTTCCTGCGTCACCTTCGGTTTCAGGACTTCTTCGATGGGGTAGGGCAAGCGGAAATGAAGACCCGGGCCTTCCTGCCGCTCATATTTTCCGAACTGCAAAACAACGCCGAGTTCGTCAGGTTTCACGACAAAGGTGAAGGCATAAAAGCCAACCACCGCCGCAGCGATGGCGAAGATCAGGAACATCAAGATTCCCGGAGGGCCACCAGATGGCATGACCTGTTTCATGCGATCCTGGCTGCGTTTGAGGATTTCCTCAAGGTCGGGCGGCTGACCGCCTGGCTTGCCACCGCCGCCTTGGCCCCACGGACCTTGCCCCCAGGGCCCGCCATTATTACCGCCGCCGCCTTTCCAGCCGCCGCCGCCGTTCTGATTGTTCCAGGGCATACGTGAAGTCTCGCCTCAATTTTGGGAATTTACCGTTAGCACGAGGGCCGCTAAGCAAACGACCTCCGTGCCGCTTCGAACATGAAACCGGGAAGCCACCGGTCATAAGTCATCAGCGCTTATAGGACAACGTCAAAGCGCCGCAAACAGTCCTCAAGGGATTTGGTGACCAGTCCGGCTCGATCAAGGGCCTGTGAACTTCGATGGTTACGAAGCTGAAAACGCCCTAAATCCGCTCCAGAACCCGTAAAACCGCGTCATATTCGTCTTTCGGGCCGCGTTCGATCGGCTCTTCGCTGGCAATTTTCCAGTTCGAAAGGTCAAAATCCGGGAAAGTTGTATCCCCCTCAGGGTTCCCGCGGACGGCCGTCCAGTAGATCCGGTCGGCATTGGAAAGCAGCGCTTCATAGAGTGCAGCCCCGCCGATGATCGAGACTTCATCGACGCCGGCCTCAAGCGCCAGCTTTTCGCCCAGGCGGACGGCCGCGTCAGCGTCGCGAACAACCTGCGCGCCTTCGGCAACAAACTGGGGATCGCGCGTGACGACGATGTTGTCGCGCCCATCGAGCGGGCGTTTCGGCAGCGATTGCCAGGTCCGCCGCCCCATGATGATCGGCTTGCCCATCGTCAGGCGCCGAAACAGCTTCAGATCCGATGAAAGCCGCCAGGGCAGACCGCCATCGCGCCCAATCACGCCGTTATCGGCGACGGCGACGACAAAAGCCACTTTGACAGGCTTAGAGGTAGAGTTCTGATTCAAATCGTCCTGTTTCTTCTCAGGCCCGGCATCCGGGGATCGGGATCAAGGTGAACTGGTTGTTATCATTATACTTGTTCATCGCACCGCTGATGGCATCGACACCAAGTCCAACGACGCCGCCAACAAGAACGTTTCCGGCCGTCATGCTCTCGGTATGCGATGGAATAATGCCAACGGCATCCTGATAGCACGCCTTCTTGCAGACGACATTGATCGCTTCCTGGCTCTTTTCGAGCATAACCGTTCCAGGCGTCTGAACGACCTTCGAACCGATCGAAGACGATGTCAGGGTGCACGTCGCGCCATTGACGCCCGGCGTCGTCACAGCAACAGCCTGTGTCGTACCCTTTGTAATGGTGGCGCAGCCCGCCAAAAATGCAATCAGACAGCAAACAACGCCCACGGAAATCGAACGCACTATAAGTCCCCCTAAAACCAACTGTGAAATATCAGCCCACCCGAGAATATTCCTGCGCTGCTCGTAATGGCGCAGATCGGCGATGTCCAGCCGAACGTTTGCGATAAGACCTTCTGCCTGCTGCACAAAAGGCAAAAATCACACAGCGACGGCGGCCTTGATATGGGGGTGGGGGTCGTATCCGGTCAGTTCGAAATCCTCAAAGCGGAAATCGAAAATCGACGTGACAGCCGGATTGATCGCCATCTGCGGCAGAGGACGAGGCTCGCGCGAGAGCTGCTCTTCGGCTTGTTCGAGATGATTGAGGTAAAGGTGGGCATCGCCAAACGTGTGGACGAATTCGCCCGGCTTCAGACCCGTGACCTGAGCCATCATCATCGTCAGCAGCGCATAGGACGCGATGTTGAAGGGAACGCCTAGAAAGACATCCGCCGAGCGCTGGTAAAGCTGGCAGGACAGCCGTCCATCCGCCACGTAGAACTGAAACAGGCAATGGCACGGCGCCAGCGCCATATCCGGGATATCCGCAGGGTTCCAGGCCGACACGATCATCCGGCGGCTATCGGGGTCTTTACGCAAGGTGTCGACAACCTGCGAAATCTGATCGACCGCCGCCCCGTCAAGCGTCGCCCATGAGCGCCATTGTTTGCCGTACACCGGGCCCAAATCGCCGGACTCATCGGCCCATTCATCCCAGATTGATACGCCGTTGCGCCGCAGATAGCCAACGTTGGTGTCGCCGGCCAAAAACCAGATTAGTTCATGGATGATCGACTTCAGATGCAGTTTCTTGGTGGTGACCAGCGGAAACCCGTCGGCAAGATCGAAGCGCATCTGATGACCAAATACACTGAGCGTGCCCGTTCCGGTCCGGTCGCTCTTCTTGGTGCCGGTATCCCGAACCCGGCGCATGAGATCAAGATATTGCTGCATGCTTCGACCCTAGCCCGATTCCCAGTTGCTTGCCGACCGACCGCGTTCAGCCCCCCGCCCCTTGCGCCAACTGCTCAAGATCGACAACCGAAATCGCGGCAAAGACGAGGCCGTTATAAAGGCCATGGCAGACAATCGGCACCCATAGACTACCCGTCCTCCACAACAACCAGGAGAAGACGAGTCCGGCGATGAACACATCCGTCAGGCCGGTCATGGTGTAACCCGCATGAAGCCCCGTCCAAGCCGAATTGCTCAAAATCGCCCCGCCCCAGAAGCCAAATGGCGACTTGGCCAACGCCGAAAGCAAAAACCCGCGAAAAACGATCTCTTCCGAAAGCGGCGCACCGATCACCGCCACGATGAGCAAAAGCCACCAGTATTCACCAGCAAGCATCGGCCAAAGCTGGCGCAGATCCGTCACGATATCGTCGCGCGCGAAATTCCACGCAAAGATCGAGAACGCGCCTGATACGACAAACAAAAAGGCAAAGCCTTTGAGGTACGTGCCAGTCCCGCCCGGCACGGGATGAAGCGCCAGCGCCCGTTTCCGATCGTTGCCGTAAAAACCCGCCGCCCAGAACGCCAGCACCACGCACGCCGCCTGCATAACAAGCTGCGAAAACAGCATGATGCCGTCGACCTCACCCCCCTGCCGTTGCAGAATCGCCAGGCTCGGATCGATAAAAAAGGCAGCCGCAATCAAGGTTGCAAACCCAACAGCCGCCGCCAGAACCATGATGAAGAGCGTCATAACCGCGGCCCGGACAGGCGGCCAAGCGGTTTGCGGGCGATAAAGCGGTGGGTTGGAGACCGCCGGAATTATCGTCGTGGTTGACATAAACCCTCACAATTTCGACACCTAACACCCGGTTCTGGCGCAATAGCGAAAAACAACGGGTCTTCGCGCATGGCTTCGCACGAGAAATCAAACGGAACAACCAATTCACTGAAGGCGACGTTCGATCGCCTTTATTTCGGCAACGAGCCGCAATCCCGCCGCTTCCGCTATGGCTTGCTCGTTTTCGACGTTCTATCGATCGTTTTTTTCGTCTGGTCCTCGGTTTACGAAAACGAAACCTGGGTGCTGATCGCCGATGCGATCCTTGCCTTATTGATTGGGCTGGATCTCTTCCTCAGGTGGTGGGTCGCCAGGAACCGCAAGAAATTCTACATGCAGCTGGCAACCTGGACCGATGTTATCGTTATCCTGACGTTGCTCCTGCCTGCGATCCTGGGCAATTTCCTGTTCCTGCGCGTACTGCGGGCGTTACGCTTGCTCAGGTCTTACCGAGTTCTCGCCGACCTTCGCGAAGAATTCACTTTCTTCAAGCGAAACGAAGAGGTTATCCAATCCACTCTGAACCTGCTGGTGTTCGTCTTCGTGATGACGGCGCTCGTCTACGTCATGCAGGTCCACACCAACCCCAGCATCAACAACTACGTCGACGCGCTCTATTTCACGGTCACAGCCCTGACGACCACCGGTTTTGGAGACATTACCCTCCAAGGCACCAGCGGCCGCCTGCTGGCCGTGATCATCCTGCTTCTGGGCGTCGCTTTGTTCTTACGCCTCGTCCAGACGATTTTCCGCCCCTCGCGCGTCAGTTACGAATGTCCCGACTGCGGCCTGACCCGCCACGACGCCGACGCCGTCCACTGCAAGCACTGCGGCCGTGTCCTGCACATCACAACGACCGGCGAAGACTAAGTCCAGCGCGACACCGCGCCACGCCGGCCCGACATCAGCGAGAACGCACAACCAGTTCTCAACACGGCACTTTTTTTTCGCGCGCCGGCATCATATATCTAGTGAGCCGGTTCGCCGGCTATGGCGATAAACGCGGCCGTAATAAGCCATTCGGACCCGGGGGCGGTACCCGGCGCCTCCACCACATGCCCGTTTCAAGGTTCCCGGCAAACGCCGAAACACTTGGGAAAACGGGCATCTGATGGGGGCGAAATAGGATCGACGAGGGTGTAAAGGGTTTAGCTTTCGCTCGGCATGGTTCCGCCGTTATCGGGCCGATTCAATAGTTGCAAATGACAACTATGCTGAGGCTGCAGTCGCTGCGTAATGCAGTGCCTAATGCCTACCTAAAGCCCTTGCCCCTAGCAGGGTAAGGCGCGGTTTCGGAGGGCACCGGGCAACAGAAGCCCTCCACTTCAACTTGACCTGACGGCCAAGTTGCGCCGAAAACTGGATTATGCGACCACGAACGAGTCGCACGAGGGCAGTATAAAAACGCGCAGGACGGGATGACGAGCGAGTCAATGATCGACTATGAGGCTTTGGCGCAGAACGCGATGCGCGGTCTCGTCCGCACTGTTCTTCAGAACACGGCCAAGTCCGGGCTGCCTGGAGACCACCATTTTTATATCTCGTTTGATACCAACGCGCCGGGCGTATCGATCTCGAAGCGCCTGCGCGAGAAGTACCCCAACGAGATGACAATCGTTCTGCAGCACCGCTTCTGGGACCTGTCGGTTGGCGACGACCGTTTCGAAGTCAAACTGACATTCGACGGTATTCCCGAACGCGTCGTCGTGCCGTTTTCGGCGATCAAAGTCTTCTTCGACCCATCGGTGCGCTACGGCCTCCAGTTCGAAGAGCCCGACTTCAACTCCGAAGCTGTCGACCTGTCGGTCACCTCGCTCGACCAGAATTTCTCGCAGCCCGATTCCATGCAGCCTTCCAACGCCTTCCCAGGCGACAAGGCAACCGTCTCGCATCTTTCCCAGCATACGGTGGAGCTGAGCGACGACGACCATCTGCCCGAAGAGGCGCCTTCGGAAGAAGAAGCCGATGAAGCGCTCGAAGAAGCCGCCGAGACCGAGCACGAGGCGTCTTCGGCCGAAATCGTCAGCCTCGACGCCTTCCGCAAGAAATAGGCTTTACCTCCGGCTCGCTGCCTAATTTGCGATCAAGACAGGCTGGGCCCGCAACCCAATCGATGACCTGCCCACCGCAGGGCGATACCTCTTACGCGTCTTCCCTACGACGAAAGCGGACCTACCGGCCAGTGGCGCTAACCGTCCCTACCGGTGTAAGACAGGACCAACCGTTCTTACCGCCATTGAGACGAGGCCCCCATGTCCAACAAGACCCGCACCGAAACCGATACCTTCGGGCCATTGGAAGTCGCCGCCGACCGTTACTGGGGCGCCCAGGCGCAGCGCAGCCTCGGCAATTTCAAGATCGGCTGGGAAAAGCAGCCCGCCCCGATCATCCGCGCCCTCGGCATCGTCAAGCGCGCTGCCGCCGAAGCCAACATGGAATTGGGCAAGCTCGATCCGGAACTTGGCAAGGCGATCGTCACCGCCGCTCAGGAAGTCCTCGAAGGCAAGCTCGACGAGCATTTTCCCCTCGTCGTCTGGCAGACAGGCTCCGGCACGCAGTCGAACATGAACTCCAACGAAGTCATTTCGAACCGCGCGATCGAGACGCTCGGCGGCGAGATGGGCTCAAAGAAACCCATCCACCCCAACGATCACTGCAACATGAGCCAGTCGTCGAACGATACCTTCCCGACGGCCATGCACATCGCTTGCGCTGAAGAAATCGCCCACCGCCTGGTCCCGGCATTGCAGAAATTGCGCAATGCCTTGAACGATAAGGCGCAGGCGTGGAAAGACATCATCAAGATCGGCCGCACCCACACCCAGGACGCGACGCCGCTGACCCTCGGTCAAGAATTCTCCGGCTACGCCCAGCAGCTCGACAACGGCATCGAGCGCATCGAGATGACCTTGCCGAAACTGATGGAACTGGCCCAGGGCGGAACCGCCGTCGGCACCGGGCTTGCAGCCCCAATCGGCTTTGCCGAAAAGGTCGCCGAAAAGATCGCCGCCATCACCGGCATGCCATTCAAATCGGCCCCCAACAAATTCGAGGCACTCGCCGCTCACGATGCCATGGTGATGAGCCACGGAGCGATCAACACAGTTGCGATGAGCTGCTTCAAGATCGCCAACGACATCCGGTTCTTGGGTTCCGGTCCGCGCTCCGGTCTTGGCGAACTGGCGCTGCCAGAAAACGAACCGGGCTCCTCGATCATGCCAGGCAAGGTCAACCCGACCCAGTGCGAAGCCATGACCCAGGTCTGCGCCCACATCCACGGCAACAACGCCGCGATCTCATTCGCCGGCAGCCAGGGCCACTTCGAATTGAACGTCTATAACCCGATGATGGCCTATAACTTCCTGCAATCCGTCCGACTGCTTGCAGACGCCGCCAACTCGTTTACCGACAACTGCGTCATCGGCATCGAGCCGCGGCTCGAAAACATCGAGACCGGCCTCAAGAACTCACTGATGCTGGTGACGCCGCTGAAAGAAAAATACGGCTACGACCGCGCCGCCAAGATCGCCAAGACGGCTCATAAGAACGGCACAACACTGCGCGAAGAAGCGATCGCCGACGGCATCCCCGCCGAAGACTTCGATGCCATCGTCCGCCCGGAAAAGATGATCTCACCGGGCTAGGGTTGGGCTGCAATCGCTCCCGAATGAAACCAGCGCGCGCCACAAATTGCACCGGGCGCGCGCTCGCAAAAAGGCGTTTGGCCCGTGACCGACATCCAAGACGACAGCTTGCCGAACCTCGAGGCCGAGCACGACCGCCTGATCGACAGCCAGGCCTACGCGTCGCACAATGATCCCGGACACCCGCCTCGCATCCTGGTGCTTTACGGATCGCTGCGGGAGCGCTCGTTTTCGCGCTTCATGTCGCAAGAAGCCGCCCGCCTGCTGCGCCATTTCGGCGCCGAAACGCAAACCTTCGATCCCGCAGGCCTGCCGCTGCCGGACGCGGCTGAACCCACACACCCGAAAGTGCAGGAACTACGCGACAAGGCGATATGGGCGGAAGGTATGGTCTGGGTCTCGCCCGAGCGCCACGGCGCGATGACGGCCATCATGAAAGCCCAGATCGATTGGATTCCGCTTTCCGTTGGCGCTGTCCGCCCGACCCAGGGCAAGACCCTTGCGCTTTGTCAGGTCAACGGCGGCTCGCAGAGTTTCAACGCCGTCAACCAGATGCGCATTCTCGGCCGCTGGATGCGGATGGTAACGATCCCCAACCAGTCGTCCGTCCCCAAGGCCTTCACAGAGTTCGACGACGCCGGACGCATGCTTGCCTCGCCCTACTACAACCGCCTCGTCGATGTCATGGAAGAACTCGTGAAGTTCACCTGGCTGGTGCGCGGCCGCTCCGAAATCCTGGTTGACCGCTATTCAGAGCGCGGTGAAACGGCAGCAGAACTCTCCAAACGGGTCAACCAACGTTCGATCTAAAACCGTTGGGTGTGCGCGGTCGAACACCAGCCTTTCCGGATACGATTAGCGCAGAGTAACAAAGCAAAAAGGGCCTCGTTTCGAGGCCCTTCGTCTTGCTCAATTCGCGATCAACGCAGACCTTAATTACTCCGCGTCACTTCCACGAGATTGTCGGAGAACGACGGTGCGTGCCCCATGTCGGTGAATTCTGCCGAGCTGATGGAGTTGACGGTCCCGTCGTTGAGCTGACGCCAATACCCAAGCGTCGCGACGACCACGCCCTCGTTCACGTCCTCACTGATGCGAGCCACCGCCTTGAACGCCCCACGGCCGTTAGTGACCTTGACCCGGTCACCTTCGACGATCCCGCGCGGCGTCGCATCCGCCTGGCTGATGAGGATGAACTGATCGCCTTGACCTTTAATCTTTTCGGCCATGTTGGCGTAACAGGAATTGAGGAAGCCGTGGCTTTTCGGCGAGACGATATTGAGCGGGAATTTTTCCGCCAGAAGCGGATTGGTTACCGGAGACTCTCTTGGCGGCGTGTAATCGGGCAGCGGATCGAGCGGCTCGCCCGGCTGGAAATCCTCATACATCTGCCGGAACGGACCTGCCACGAAGTTATGCGCGTCAGGAACCTCGAACATGCATTTGCCCGTCGGCGTCGGGAAGTTACCTTCCTTGTGCGGCGCCCGGTCGTCCTTGGTGCCGACCTTGAGGCGCGCGTACCCATGCTCGCGCATATACTCAAGATCAATGCCTTCGCACGCCGGTGATTCCCAATCGACGTAATGCTCAAGGCATTCAGAATCCGACCATTTGAAGTTGTCTTCTTCAAACCCGAGCCTTGCAGCCAGGCGGCGGAAGATCTCGTTGTTCGGGATCGCCTCGCCTGGAGACTCCGCAGACTTGGCGTTGTAGGTCAGATAGAGGTGGCCCCAGGACAGGATCATGTCCTCCATCTCCGCCCCCATCGAGGCCGGCAGAATGATATCGGCATAGGATGCGGTATCGGAGATGAAATGCTCAGCTGAAACGAGGAACAAATCCTCGCTCTTCAGCGCCTCGACAATCTTGTCTGTCTCAGGCGCCTGCGTGACCGGGTTCGAGTTCCAGCACATCATCGACTTGATCGGCACCTTGAGATCGAGCTCGCCCAAAAGCGCCCGGCCGATCTGCAGATTGTTGACGACCTGCGTTCCTTCCGGAATGAGATCCGGACGACAGATCACGTCGAACTTGTAGGGATGTTCCCAGACCGGAAACTGCGTGATGCCGCCACCGACATGCCGCCATGCACCGGTCAGTGCCGGTATGCACGACACCGCGCGGATCGTCTGCCCGCCGCCGTGATGCCGCTCAAGCGCCACGCCAATGCGGATGGCCGCCGGCTGCGAAGTGGCGAGTTCGCGCGCGAACTTGCGGATATCGTCCGCAGGAATTCCCGTGATTTCGGCAGCCCATTCAGGCGTCCGCTCGCTTGCGCGTTCCTTCAGCGCTTCGAAACCGGATGTGTAGTTGTCGACGTAGTCCTGATCGACGAGCCCTTGCTCAATGATGGAATTGATCACTGCCATCGCCAACGCGCCATCGGTGCCGGGCTTCGGACAGATATGCCAATCGGCTTCCTTGGCGGTGCGCGAACGATAAGCATCGATCACAACAACCTTGGCGCCTTTTTTCTTGGCCTCGTTGACGATCGCCCAGTGATGCAGGTTGGTCGAAACCGAATTGCACGCCCAGATGACGATGTATTTCGAATGAATGTAGCTCTCCGGATCAACGCCAGCCGTCGGCCCAACCGTCAAGAGCCAGGCCGTGCATGAACCCTCGCCACAGAACGTCCGCTCCATAACGGTTGCGCCAAGACGATTGAAGAAGGCGTCCCCGCCGTTGAGCCCATGCACCAATCCCTGGTGTCCGAGATAGCTATAAGGAGCGATGGCCTGCGGACCATGCTCGTCGATGATGGCTTTCCAGCGCGTGACGATTTCATCGAGCGCATCGTCCCAGCTGATCCGCTGAAACTGCTTTGAACCCTTCGGACCGATGCGGCGCAGCGGATAAAGAAGCCGGTCAGGATGATAGTGCCGCTTCTCATAATCCTTGAGCTTCACGCAAAGCCCGCCACGCGTCATCGGGTGATCCGGGTTGCCGCGGACCCCTTTGACCTTGCCGTCTTCGACTTGAAACAGCATCGAGCAGGTATCGGGACAATCGTGCGGGCAACCGCCAAAAAATTCTTTGACGCTAGGCTGATCGTTCATGGACTTCCTCCAGGAGCGCGAATGCTCTGTTGCGTTTCGTCTCGTTTGGTATCCGAGCGGCAGATCGACGGTCTTGCCGAAGTCCACCATCTTGGACGTTCGTCTTTGTCATTGGGACGAAGTCAACGCGAGGTTGCTCAAGCCTGTCAAGGAAGTTTGAGGTAAGTCAGGAAAATTGGAACCGGATGACCGATGGGCTAGACGTAGCCGAGATCCTTCAAAACACGGCGCAGGCTGTCGTTGAACTCTTCCTGCAGACGCACAAGCCGAACCGGCATATCCGCTTTCGGAATGGGCTCTCCACACTCCCAGAACAAAGCCCGGATTGCTTCCTGCATCGCCGCGCGCGCGCACGCCTCAGACGCGGAATTCACATAAGAATCAGTCGGCGACGGGGTGTCCCCGATTGGCAGCAGCTTGCCCTCTCTGGCCCAGCGGAGACTGCCGGCCTCGATTTGCCGTCCAAGTGCGACCCGCAATTCGCCCGCAGCAAGCTCGCCCAGACGATGATCTTCCTCGTCGCTCAGAAACGGCCCCCCCTTGTCAGCGGAGCCCCGCCGGGCGGCAAAAGGAACGACGTTGCATGATCCCGAGCTTTTTTTAGCCATTACCGCACCTGCAAAAATCCCGTTTAAGCTGGTTCGTTACTTAAAAAAATGGCGGCCCATACACGTATGGACCGCCCAAGTCGGCCAACCGGGGAGATCCCGGGATAGGGAGGAGGACACGGGTCTCGCAAGGCTCAGCAACCTTGCGATCATTTGGACACGCTGGCATATGGTATACCAGGCATTCAGGTGCGTCAATCGTGCACCTTCGGCTAATACACAAATGAGCCTCAGCCATCGCCTTCTCGCTTCTGTCATCAAGAGTGGTCTAATGATCGAATCCCGGAACTCTCCAAGCAGCATCTGAAGAAGACTCATGATCATCTGCTACACCTGCAAAAGTGGGCGCCTCGAACCCAACGACGTGATCGAGACCAAAGATCTCGACCAGTTTCGCCCTGTCTGGATCGACCTCGTAGCTCCAAAAAGCGAAGAAATTGAAGCCATCGAAGCCAAATACGGCATCACCCTGCCGACGCCGGATGAGATGCGTGAGATCGAAGCCTCCAGCCGCCTCTACCAGGAGGGCCCGGCCCACATCATGACGACCAGCGTCGTCTACCGCATCGAATCTCCCGAGCCGCAGACCGGCGAGATCACTTTTGCTCTACTTCAAGATGTACTGATCACCGTGCGCTTCGCCGTGCCCCAGGCGTTCCAGATCTACGCCAATCGAGCGCAGTCAGGAGATGTCGGCTGCAGCGACCCTATCGCCGTCACCGTCGGGCTCGTCGACGCGATCATCGAACGAGAAGCCGACCTGATCGAGAAACTGCAGCACCGGATTGAAATCCTCAGCAAGGGCTGCTTCGACATGAAGCGCCACGACTACACCCGCGAAAAGCGCCACGCTGTATCGTTGAGAGAAATCGGCAATGTCGGCGTGATCGCATCACGCGTGCGCGACAGTCTGGTCTCCATCGGCCGCATGTTGACTTATTTCCATAACTACGCCCGGGAAGTGAAAACCGACAAAATAAACTACCAGCACATCAAAACGGCGCAGCAGGACGTACAGTCGTTGAGCACCTACGTGGATCATATCTCTTCACGGCTGTCCTTCCTCATGGACGCCACCGTCGGTCTCATCGGCATCGAGCAAAACCAGATCATCAAATTGTTTTCGGTTGCCGCCGTCATGCTCATGCCGCCAACGCTAATTGCCAGCGTTTATGGTATGAACTTCAAGCACATGCCGGAACTGGACTACAGTTGGTCCTATCCCATCGCACTTCTCGCGATGGTGATTTCTGCCATCGTCCCCTTTATCTATTTCAAGCATAAAGGTTGGTTCTGAGCGCAGATTTTTGGCTTAGACTGCAAGCCCCGGCCGTTCGTAAAATGGCTGAACGGCGTAAGCTCCGGGTCAACAGCATCAGGACAAGAGCTTCAAACAGAAACCAAGTAAGACCGAAAGCAAAATGGCTGCAGAAATCATCAATCTTCGCCAGGCACGCAAAGCCAAAGCCCGCGCCGACAAGGAACAGCGCGCCGCTGAAAACCGCGCAAGTTTCGGGCGCACGAAGAGCCAACGCGATGGCGAAGAAAAAACCAAGAAGCTGTTCAAAGACCGTCTCGATCAACAAAAGATCGAAGGCTCTAAGCCACCGGACGATCAGCCCGCATGAGCCGACCGGTCAAGCGATCCTTTCAGATCCGCGGACATCGCACGTCGCTGTCGTTGGAAGAACCCTTCTGGGATGCGCTGAAGGAAATCGCCGTCGAAAAGAAGCTACCGCTGGCTCAGTTCGTAGAGACAATCGATATCGCCCGCAATGCCACCGCCTCCGGGCTTTCCGGCGCAATCAGATTATACATCCTGGACTACTACCGCCAACGCGCACGCGATCAGCAAGATTAAGCTGGGCAAGACATCCCCGCATCGCCGTCACTCGATGCCGAAAATCTGATTGGTCAAGGATTTGGGCTTGGGCTTTGGGCGTGGCCTGTAGCGCCGCTTTTTCGTTTCCGGCGGCGTGTTGAGCCCCGCAGCGGTTCCATCGGTATTACCAGGAGGCGCTGAATTCGCACCTTGCGGCCCGGGCGGGAACTGGCCTTGCGCACCAGGGTCGCCGACAGGAACTTGCGGGGGAAACGCACCATCGCTGCCGAGGCCTGGATTAGCCGGAACCGGCGCAGGAGCAGTAATGTCATCTCCGGCGGCTCTGGCTGCAGCGGCCGCCGCAGCAGCAGCCCGCTGAGCCTCAAGACGCTGACTTTCAAGTTCCAACTGTCGTTCCCGCTCACGTTGCCGGGCGGCGGCCTCTTCGTCCAGACGACGCAACCGCTCCAATTCGTCGACGTTGCGCTCCATCTTGCGGACGGAAAGCTCACGCTGCAGAGCATCGGCGACGAATTGCGGCGGCAGACCGGCCAGTTGCGTCAAAGGCCCACGCCGACTGACAACAACGCTTGGCCATGGCCGCCCCGCGTTGGGATCGTCGGCCACAACGCGCCATTCGCTGTCGACGGACAACGTCTTGGCATTGAGCGAAGACGTCACAACAATTCTGTTGTTCTCGCTTCCAGCATCGATCGCAGCAACGTGGATCACCCCATCCACCAGACTGAGCCCGACCGTCTGGTTGGAAAGCTGCATCGATCCAGTACGCCACGCATCGCTGAGCAGACCCTGAATTTCTTCGCTCGGAAGTCCGCTTCCGGTCAGCGCCGCTTCTGCCGTTTCCCGCACACCGGTCGGAATGAGCCCGACGAGCGTCACACCATCAAGCTCGATCGCGCCTTCGCCATTGGCAACCGAAACAGCGCCGCTTGGAGTCAATGCGCGGCCCTGGAAATTGAGCGTGATATCGACCTGGCCACGGCCCAGACGTGCCTCACCATCTGGACCTTTGGTGGCGAGTGCAATGTCCTTGAGGTTAGCCCCCCGCAACGCCAACTGCCCTTTGGAATTTGCCCCCGCTGCCGCCTTGGCAACGTTCAAATTCCCAGACAACTTTCCGCCCAGCGCGTCCGCCTCATCCAGTTCAAAAGAGATCTGTTGAGGGCCAAGCTTCACATGCGATCGCGCGTTGCTGACGGCCAGTCCATCAGCCAGAACGAGCCGCGCGGATCGCAATTCGATTGCGCCGCTCAACCCCTCGATAACGTTGAAATCAAAAGGCGCATTGGAAAATAGCGGGCCGGGCGCGGCGCCTTCACCCCCATCGACAATCGCACGCGCCTGATCGGCCAGACCTTCAGCGCGGGCAACCTGCCTTTCCTCAATCCTCCCTTGGCTGCCCGGCGTCGCCAGTCCGAGAATTCGCGGCAGACTGGCCACGTCCGTCACAAGTTTCCCGTCGACAGACTTCGCGCCATCCTCGTCAGTCTTGACGATCAAGCGGCCGCCGACCTTGGCGCCTGCAAAGGCAACATCGCGTGGAACGAAGACGAGCTTACTGCCGCTCCAGGCGATATCCGCTTGCCCGTCATAAGATAGGTCGCCCGCACCTTGTGGCAGCGCCAGACCGACACTCGTAAGCAGCGAACGAACATCACCCGTCCGCAACGCCAACTCGCCATTGAGCGACGTGAACTCATCGTCCGACAATCCAGCCGAACCATCGAACACAATCGAAAGGTTGCCATCATCAACGGAAACGAACGTCAGCAAGCCGGACTGTGACGAGGGCACACCCACCGATTTGATGAGCAGCTGCCCTTCATTGCGGCCGATACTGCCGGCTCCGGCGTCAGGCACCGCCTGCCCGGCAACGACGGAGGCGATGACGCCTGCCATATCCGCAACATTCGAACGCACGACAAGATCGACAGGAGCCCCGCTCCAATTGCCAACACCACCGTCCAACCGAAGATGACCGGCGATATGGCCTCCGGCCGCCGTCCCATCGAAAGTGAAATCGGATGCGCCACCCAACCGCTTGCCAAGCTTGATGTCGCCAGCCAATCGAACCGGTGCAACAGCACCAAAACGATCACGCAGCAGAACATCCGGCTCGTCGCCCGACCAAAGATCAGCAAGTTTACCGGCCGCGGACTTATCGTTCGCCGAAACAAGATAGCTAAGCTGCCCGACCGGCGCGGAGCCAAGTCCGTCAATCGTCCCGCTCGTTTCAAACTGCAGACCTTCCGTCGTCGTCAGCTTCATGCGATCGATATCGATCTTCCGGCCCTTGACGAGCGCTTTGGCGTCGACGTCATGCAGCGTATTGATGCCGTCGGTCAGCCGCCCGGCCTTGAGAACAAGCTTGATCTCGCGACCGTCAAGCTCCGGACGTCCAAAAAGATCAGCAAGCGAAACGCTGTCGTCGGCCGTGTCCCCCGCGCCTTCTTCGGCAGGCTCCGCAGCACTCGCTTCGGATTTCCCAGACTTAGCTGCCTCATGCCCCGAAAAGATCTCTGTCAGGCTTGGCTGTGGCAGCGACCCAAGACCGAACCAGCGCGTATCGACTTCGTACCCCTCAAGATCAAGATCGACGTAGGGCTTGTCACCATCCGACCAATCCAATCGTCCGCTGATCGGCACGCCGGAAAATTCCGCCGAGGCTGAATCCAGCAGCACCTTGTCGCTGCCAAGCTGCATCCGCCCGGAAACCGTAAAAGGTCCGTCGCTAAATTTGGCATCGGCGACAGATGGCCCCATCGCCCAGCGGATAACCTTGGCCGCACTCACCCCGCCCAGAAACAAATCACCATCGAAGACCGGTTGCCCGGCAACGACGTCGACAGTCCCGGAAAAATCAAGCCGGGCCGCTCCTGGCAGGACGGCCCGCAGCGTCCGCAAGTTGAGCGTACCCGCCGTGCGCTCCATCGAGACGATCAGACCGGCCACCGTTTCGTTGCCAAGCTTGATCTGATCGACATCGAGCCGGGCCTTAACGTCGGTTTTTCCAGGGAAGACATTCAATAGCGCCGCGATTAGCTTACGCGCCGTTGTCAAAGGAACAGCCGCCGGCACCTTTTCAGAAGAAGTTTCAGAGCCTGCCGATCCTCCAGCATCGCCTCGCGCACCGGCCGTCAGTATGTCGATGTCGAGCCAGCGCGAATTCAAAACCAGGCTGACGTCCTGCCGCCCGGTCCACTGGGCCTCCATGGCGCCGGACACGACCTGCGGCTGTGCAAATTCGTCGAACGAAATGGTTAGATCTTCGACCTTGAGTGACTGTCCATCGGCCAAAGCCTTGCCGCGCACATCGGCGATGAGCTTTCCGCCCTCACCTTCTCCGACGACATTAAGCTTGGAGGTCAGGTCGCCCTCAATTCGGGGTTTGTCCCACAGCCCGACAACCTGGCCGTCGAATTTGTGGCTATTTCCGCCGCGCCCTTCGTTGAGGAGGGCGGTCAGCCGGAAGTTACCGTTCCTGTCGGCTTCCGTCGTCGCGACGCGAAGCCCGGTCTCAGAGCCGTCGAATGACGCTGTGCCGCGATAAGCGTAGGGCCCGGCCAGCGCCTGAGCGGACAGTTCGCCTGAAATCTTTTCAATGCGCGTCAGCTCCCCGCTGCCTTCGATGCTGTAAGACAGAACGCCATCTTCGATCGCCACCGAATCAAACTTCACACCGGCAGGAACGAACGGCAGCTCGTGCACATCAAGAAGCGTCCGCCAGTTGCCGCGCCCTTCCTGATCGGCCGCCAGTGAAATGACGGGCTTTTCAAGCTCGACCTTGTTGGCTTCCATCACGCCCTTGAGCAGCGGAGGAACCGAGAGCCACATCTTGAAGCTTTTGGTCTTGAAAAGCGGCGCCCCGGCAATGCCGGTGGTATCGGAAATTCTCAAATCTTCGAAAAGGACGTAAGGAGCCGGCAGCAGCCTGACGTTGACATTGCCGCCAACACGCACTCGGCGCCCGAGCGCGCGCGTTGCTTCTTCTTCGAACACACCTCTGTAGCTGTTCCAGTCAACGAAATGCGGTCCGGCAAAAAGCAATGCGAAGACAGCGATCAGAAGACCACCAAGCCACATAAGAAACGTGTTCAACACCGCCTCCAGTCTATTTCGCGGCAACGTCAGTCCATGAAGGAGCAACGCGTTTTCGAAAGATACTCTTAGAGCCAGGGCAGCCCGATGCAGTTCGAATCCATGCCCCGGACGTCGAACGCCAACTCCCTCCGTAATTTACTATATCGCACAAGACGGTCAGGATTGGGACCGCCTTTTTGTTGCGCTGCAAGGCATGAACTGGCGTAACATTCGAAAATCCGCCAAATAGGGCAAAGCCAGGGCTGCTCTCAGGCATTGTCTTGGTAGGCGGCACCTTCCGCGCCATCCACAACCGATCGGACACTTCCCCAAAACAAATGCAGCAGGAAACTCAGCGCAAATCACCAGAAGAGCGGCCAAATCAGCGAGGCTCCAAGCAAGCTGAGCCCAAACCCGCCGAACAACCGCGCTGGCGCAAATGGTGGACTGCGGAACGAGACAAGTGGGTGCAAGCCTTCGATTCACGGCTCGGCGTCAATATCCGCGCATTTTACGCCGACCGCCAGCTGCTGATATGGGCGCTCGCCTTCGCCATCAGCTTCTTGGTGGCCTATGCCTCGATTGGCTTCCGGCTGCTGATCGGAATTTTCCAGCTGCCCTGGCTTGGAACGACATCCGAATTCGTCGCCACCGCCGCAAGCTCAGTTCCCTTCTGGCACGTCCTCCTTGCACCCACGATCGGCGGCATTCTGGTGGGACTCCTGCTACAGCGGTACATGCCCGGTCGCCGCGCCATGGGCGTCGCCGATGTCATCGAAGCCCGAGCCGTCCACAATTCGCACATCGACTTGAGAACCGGCGCCTTCAGCGCCTTCTTATCGGCTCTCTCAATCGGATCGGGCGCCAGTGTCGGACGTGAAGGACCTGTCGTCCATTTGGGGGCCACTATCGCCTCCGCGCTTGAAGACCGCTTCAAGCTTTCGCCCGGATCGCGACGGACCTTGCTGGCATGCGGAGTTGCAGCTGCAGTCTCCTCGTCATTCAACGCCCCCATCGCTGGAGTTCTTTTCGCCCACGAAGTTATCCTCACCCATTATGCATTCCGCGCCCTCGTTCCGACCGTCATCGCCAGCGTCACCGCGGCCGTTATTGCCCGCGTGCATCTGGGCAATACGCCGGCATTCCTCATCCCGGAATATGCGATCACCTCGTATTGGGAATTTCCCGCCTTCGCTCTATTGGGCCTGACCTGCGCTCTTGTCGCTATCATCTTTGAGATTGCGCTGATGTGGACGGACCGCTTCAGCTGGCAATTTGAGATGCCGCTTTGGGTGAGAACGGGCCTGGGAGGCCTGATTGTCGGCTCGATTGGCTTGTTCTTTCCGCAAATTCTGGGCGTCGGCTATGATGCCACCAACGAAGCCCTGCAGCGCGAACTTCCCCTCGCGCTCCTCATCATGCTGATCGTCGCCAAGACGGCAGCCACCTCAATATCGCTCGCCTGCCGGTTTGCCGGCGGCATCTTCTCCCCCTCCCTCTATCTTGGCGCCATGACGGGATCGGCGTTCGGTCTCATCGCAACGTCCGTTTTCCCAGAAATCGGATCGAGCCAGGGCCTCTATGCCATCCTCGGCATGGGAGCGGTCGCAGCAAGCGTCCTTGGCGCACCGCTCTCGACGACCTTGATCGTCTTCGAACTGACCGGCGGCTACACCATGACGATCGCCCTGCTTTTGACCGTCTCGATTGCGGTCGGCATGACGCAGGCCTTTCTCGGGCATTCGCTGTTTTATTGGCAATTGGGCCGCCGCGGCCTGGTCCTGCAGGAAGGTCCACACAGATCAATTCTGCGCCGCCTACGGGTCGATTCCTTCATGACGCCGGTTGATCCGGAAGCAGAAACCCAAAAGCTCACCGACAAAGACACTGCATGGCTCATGCCCACCGACACGTTGGAGCGCGCGATGCGGGAATTCGACCGCAGTGGGGAATCGCGTATTGCCGTCGTCTCATCGAACGATCCGACCGAGATTATCGGCCACGCCGAGCGCGTTAAGGCCCTGAACGTCTTCAATAGGGCGCTGATTGACGCGGCCGTCGAAGAGCACCGCTGACGGTAAAGCTGGCGCAATACTGCACACCCGCCAAAGGTGCGGCCAAAATCCTCATACTCCCGAGCCCGAAGCCCTGTGGAGCCTCCGGAGCGGCCTGATTGCCGCCGCGAAAACCCTGCTATACTGGGACCATGACAGCGACTCGCAAGAAAAAAGCAAACTTGGGTGATGCCCCCGAGCTGCCTTTCGATGAACATGTGCGTTACGAACCCGAGGCCGAGTTCGAAACCGCCGACGACGAGATCCCCTTCGACCTTCCGCAAAACGAAGCGAGCGAAGGCGCGATGCCGTCTGCGGCTGCAGGTTTTGATGAAGCGCCGTTTCCGTTCGACGAGCCTTATGCGGGCATGCACGAAGCCCCCGGCGAAGACGACTGGTCGCCGGCAGGCGATCCCGTGCCGGAACGGCAATCGAGCCCGCCCGAACCAGCCCCGCCCCCCAAAAGATCGGGCTCGATTTCCGAACGCGCGATGGCGGCCTCTGCCCGCACACCTGCAGCCGGTCACAACGCCTCCTATCTCGATAAACTCAACACCGAGCAGCGCCTGGCCGTCGAAACCCTCGATGGTCCGGTTCTCGTCCTCGCCGGTGCCGGCACCGGCAAGACCCGCGTGCTGACGACCCGCATCGCCCACATCATTGCGACCCGCCGCGCCTGGCCCTCGCAGATCCTCGCGGTGACCTTCACCAACAAGGCCTCTCGCGAAATGAAACAGCGCATCGAATCCTACATGGACGATACGCTCGAAGGCATGCCGTGGCTCGGCACCTTCCACTCGATCTGCGTCAAGATCCTGCGCCGCCATGCCGAACTCGTCGGCCTCAAGCAGGGCTTCACCATCCTCGACATGGACGACCAGTTGCGCTTGCTGAAGCAGGTCATCGAAGCCGAAGGATTAGATAAAGACCGCTGGCCCGCCCGCCAGCTCGCCGCCCTGATCGATAGCTGGAAAAACCGCGGCCTGACACCCGACAAGATCCCGAAAAACGAGGCCTACGGGTTCGCTGGCGGCAAGGGCCGCGATCTTTATGCCGCCTACCAGCGCCGCCTGAAAGAGCTGAACGCCTGCGACTTCGGCGATCTGCTACTCGAATGCCTGCGGCTCTTCCTCGAAAACCGCGATGTCCTGGAAGACTACCGCCAGCGCTTCAAATACATCCTCGTCGACGAGTATCAGGACACCAACGTCGCCCAATACATGTGGCTGCGTCTCCTCGCCCCGACGACCTCCGACCGCGGACCGCCCAACCTGTGCTGCGTCGGCGACGACGACCAGTCGATCTACGGCTGGCGCGGCGCCGAAGTCGACAACATCCTTCGCTTCGAAAAAGACTTCCCCGGCGCGGCCGTCATCCGCCTGGAACGCAACTATCGCTCCACCGGCCACATCCTGGCTGCCGCCTCGCACCTCATCACCTCGAACGAAGGCCGCCTCGGCAAGACGCTCTTCACCGATGGCGAGCACGGCGAGAAGGTCACCGTCGCCGGCCTCTGGGACGACGAAGAAGAAGCCCGCTCCATTTGCGACAACATCGAAACCTTGCGCCGCGAGGGACATGAGCTGAACGAGATCGCCATTCTCGTTCGCGCCTCCTACCAGATGCGCGCCATCGAAGACCGCTTCATCACCGTCGGACTGCCCTATCGCGTCATCGGCGGCCCCCGCTTCTATGAACGCGCCGAAATCAAGGACGCGATCGCCTACCTCGAACTGACCGTCAACCCGGATCACGACCTCAAGTTCGAACGCATCGTCAACGTGCCCAAACGCGGCATCGGCGACACGTCCGTCAAACGCGTGCGCGATCTCGCCCGCGCCCTTGACGTCTCGATGTTCACCGCCGCCCGCATGATTGTCGAAACCGACGATATCTCCGGCAAGGCGCGCCGTTCGCTCGCCGAACTCCTCAGCCATTTCGAGCGCTGGCGCCAGCAGCTACAAGAACTTTCGCATACCGAACTGGCCGAACTCATTTTGGACGAGTCCGGCTACACCGCGATGTGGCAGAACGATAAAAGCCCGCAAGCCCAATCGCGGCTCGAAAACCTGAAAGAACTCGTCCGCTTCATGCACGAGTTTGAATCGATGGCCGGCTTCCTGGAGCACGTCTCGCTCGTCATGGACACCGAACAGGGCGACGACGGCGACCGCGTCTCGTTGATGACGCTACACGCCGCCAAGGGCCTCGAATTCGACACCGTCTTCCTGACCGGCTGGGAAGAAGGCTTGTTCCCCAGCCAGCGCACGCTCGATGAATCCGGCAAAGCCGGCCTCGAAGAAGAACGCCGCCTTGCCTACGTCGGCCTGACCCGCGCCAAGAAACGCGCCCACGTCTCCTTCACCCAGAACCGGCGCAACCGCGGGCTCTATCAATCCGCCGTTCCCTCCCGCTTCGTTGACGAACTGCCTGAAGCCCACGTCGAGGTCAAGGAAGCCTCGTCGCCGTTCTCAGGCAGCTACAAGAACTTCGCCACCCAAAGCCCGTTCGGCAACAACCCGTACGGTCAAAGCCGCTTCGACAAATCCGCGGCGGCCAGCGAATGGAACGAGCGCACGTCGACCTACGACACGCCCGGCTGGAAGCGTGCGCAAGCCTGGCAGGCGGCAAGCAAATCGGAATTCGACACCAGGGGGAAAGCCAAAGTCCCCAAAGGTATGCAGCGCAATCCGCGCCGCCCAAAAACTATCGAAGGCGAACTCGTCGCCGCTTCAACGATCGAGACCGACTTCAAAACCGGCGAACGCATCTTCCATCAGAAGTTCGGCTACGGGACGATCACCCAGGTCGACGGCAACAAGCTTACGATCGACTTCGAAAAGGCCGGCGAAAAACGCGTCGCCGCCGACTTCGTCGAACGGCCCTGACCTAATCGCGCGGGCACCTTTGTCCCCCAACTGTCCAACTGTCATCCCAGGGCTCGTCCCTGGGATCCAACGCTAAACGTGCAGCATCGGCCACCTCAAGCCACCCCGCGCGCCTCCGTATCGCTGGTATCGACATCGATCAGTGCACGCAGCCACCCTCTATGCAAAAGAACTTTTTGCACTTTCCGACTGGAAAGTAATAAATTCGTGATCAGCCTATTGCCGTATGAGTTTCGTTGATGTCTGAAGCCACAATCCCGCCCTCACCTCTCGCGTCAAAGGACTTCGATACCGACGCCATCTACCGACTGGCCTCCAGCATCGCCGGCAAATTTGGCGACGAATATCTGGCAGCCCTAGTGCGGGATCTGCACGGTGTGATGAGCGTCAACCTCATCATCATCACAGTCGGCCTTGGAAACCCGCCCAAAAGGGCAAGGGCTCGCCTCAGCTGGAAGGATGGTCAGTTCGGCGTCCCCGTTGAATACGACCTGGAAGGCACGCCATGCCAGCTAGTCTATGGCGGACAGATAATTGTCATCCCGAAAGAAGTCGCTGTCCGATTTCCAAAGGAACCCAATTTCCGCCAAAGCTATTGCGGCGTCCCCCTGCACGACAGCACCGGAAAGGTCTCAGGCCATCTGGCCGCCATTTCCAACGAGCCCGTCGAAGCCGTCCAACGCCTTGAAGGTATCCTGCGCATTTTCGGCAGCCGTGCGGAAGCCGAACTGCAACGCATCGACCACGACGAGGAACGCGAGCGCATGATCAAACGCCTCGCCCTTCAGCATAATGCTGCCAATCAGGCAAACCTCTTCAAGTCGAAAATTCTGGGCATGGTCGCCCACGACCTGCGCAGCCCTTTGACGGCCGTCATCAGCCGCGCCGAATACATTCAATCGGTAGCTCCACCCGAAGGCGTGCTGGCGCAGCAACTGGCCAAGGCATCAAGTTCCATACTGAACGCCAGCGACCGTATGGACACGATGATCAAGAACCTGCTCGAAGCCGCCAAGCAGGAAGCCGCTACGATCACCTTGAACGCGGCCAAATTGCCGCTCAGTAGAGCTGTTCAAACGGCTCTGGGGCTCTACCTCGAACAGGCGAAAGCAAAAGATATCGAAGTCCAGACTTCGCTAGACGACAGCGTCGAACTTTGGGGCGATGAAGACAAGCTGATCGAAGCTATTGGCAACGTGCTGAGCAACGCCATCAAGTATTCCCCGCCCGGTAGTAAGGTCGCGATCGCTACTTCCCTGCTGGAAGAAGACAACCTTGCTGAAATCTCCATTGCTGACACCGGCCAAGGCATGACCCAGGACGACTTGGCAACGGCATTTCAGCCGTTCCGCACACTCTCCGCGCGACCGACAGACGGCGAAACCTCAACGGGCTTAGGCCTGTCGATTGTCAAAACCATCCTCGAAGCACATGGCGGGCTTGCTCTGGCGGAGAGCGAAGGCGTCGGCAAAGGCACAACGTTCAGGCTGCGCCTTCCAATATCTCGCCCCAACGCTTCATAAAATGCGCATTGCCACTGCCAACGCTGCCGACCAACGCGGGGCGGTTTAAGCCACCCCACGCGCCTCCGTATCACTGGTATCGACGTCAGACAGCCAGGAGGCCGCTTCGCGTACCGCATCAGAATCGTCAAAATCCGCGCTGCGCTTGAAAGCCCCCGTCGATGCAATCGCCTCGGCCAGCAGCCAGCGGAACTGCGGCACTTCGAAATAAGACGAGTGGATCAACTCGCGCCAGGTGAGATACGAGTACACGTCGTGCTGGCTGTCCTTCTGGCGTCCATCCGAGAAAGCCAGTTCGCCAATCGCGTTGCGGAACTTCTCAAGCGAATGAATAGCGATACCGTTGCTGTAGCCGGTGATCTGCTGGCCAAGCTCAGCAGGGAGCGGCGGCGGCGCCTGTTTGATCCAAGCGGGCGTCGGACTGGCCGTCAGCGCGACTTCGGTTTCAGTATCGTTGCCAAGTGCGGAACGCTTCAATTCCAGCCACGTCAGTCGATCGAGAACCACACTGAGCTGCCGGCTCACGAACCCCGCGATGGCATTGACGAGTAAAACGAGAATAACAGCGATAACGCCAAATACGATCGGCACCAGGATCACCGGCAGGATGAGCCGCGCCAGCAGCCCGAACCGCCCCTTCCAAAGATCATCATCGACAACGAGGCTCGCGGCTTCATCGGTGACGATGTGAAACAACAGCTTCGAATTGAGCGCGAAATCCCGTCCACCGCCGCACAGCGTCCCGCCTTCACAAGGCTTGCCATCCTTTTCCAGGAACCGTCGCTTGAAGCGCAACGCCCGTTCGACCGGCAGGAGGTTGGGGTTTTCCTCGTGCATCTTCTCGCGCGCACCATCCAGCATCTTTTTGAGCTGCTCGACCTTCTTGTCAGCATCAAAACGCTGAACGAGATTGCCGCCTGTTTCCACGTTATCGCGATCCCGCCGCGCCTGACGCAACGACCGGCGCAACTGGCGAACGTTCTGGCGGCTGGCGATCACCTGCGCTTCCTGCTTTTCGTACTGCGGGATTGAATAGAAATCGTCGCGCATGAATTCGGCGATATCGACCATCAGACGCGGTGACGCGAGCATTGAGAAATAGATGACCGGCAACAAGAAGACGGCCAACAAGCTGAAGAACGGCACGGCAAAATCGCGGTGGAAGATCTCAAGCTTGATCCCGCTGATCGAACTCAAACCAGAGAGGGCTTCGTCATCTTTGTGCCAAAGCCCAAGCCATCGCGGCGCGAAATTCTTACCCGCCCACGCCAGCGTCTTGGGCCGGTAGAAATAAAGTTTGCGCATGTCGAGGAATTTGAAAACGCCCCAGAACAGCAGGAACGGCAAACTCATCAAGACGGCGTAGGTGCCAAAGCGAAGGAGCGCATTCTGGCGGTCGAAGTTGAACCCGCCGCTTACCATCTCGCCGATAACGTAGGCGCCAAACATCAACAACAGCATCAGCGACGCGACAAACATCGCCTTCTGAATGAGCGTCAGCCGCAAGAACAACAGATTTTCCCGGCGCAGGCTGACAAACGGAGTGCCAACCGTGATCCAGCGCTTGAGACCGTCGAGCTGCTTTTTTCGAACCGCCGCCTCGGTCAAGGCATTGGAGATCACCGAACCGCCATGGCTGTGACCGACGACGCAGTAGGATTCGCCTTCTGCTTCCAGCTGCAGCATCAGCTTCAGGAGCCTTGAGCCTGCTTCCCGGCGTGCCAGCTCGCTGTTGTCACCGCTCCAGATAAACCGCTCGAACTTGACCGGACCATCGACCCCTTCGACAAGCCGCTCCAGGTCTTTCTCCGTCGCGCTTGCGCACTGCCACCATTGCGCGTCCATGCCAGCAGAAGCCGAATCCGACGGCACCCCGCCGATATGCGCAAAGGTGCCGTGCACGGTGATGATTGTCGCCATGAAAAACTTTTCCCTCGTCACCCAATTCGTCGTTGGGGCGTACACTATAAGTACCATGTCACAAAATATTGGCGGATATCGCAGAGGCCCAAAGCAGGCTAAACGGCAATCGAAATGCACCGGCATTCTGGCGCAAAAGGCCGAAAAACCTTAAGTGTCCGAGGCCCCTGTGAACGGGACGAAGCGCACGGGGATCACATCGCGCTGTCGAACCGTGCCGTCGCCAGCCTTCCCGATGACGACGAGTTCCTGATCCGTTCCGCCAACCGGAATGACAAGGCGACCACCGGGCTTGAGTTGATCAATCAGCGCTTGCGGAACCGTTTCAGGAGCGGCCGTGACGACAATCGCATCATAGGGCGCATGTTCGGGCCATCCGGCATGCCCATCGCCGGTCCGGATCGACACGTTTTCGACGCCAAGACGCATCAGTGCCTGTTGGGCCCGAACCGCCAGCGGCTCAACCACTTCGATGGAATAGACATGACCGGCAAGACGCGCGAGCACGGCGGCCTGATACCCCGACCCGGTGCCAACTTCGAGAACCTTTGACGAGCGGTCGACATCGGCCAGCGCCGTCATCAAGGCCACGATCAAAGGTTGCGAAATCGTCTGCCCAAGCCCGATAGATTGCGCGGTATTTTGGTAGGCATAGCGCTCCATCCCGGGCACAACGAATTCATGACGCGGGACCTGCCCCATCACGTCGAGAACGCGCCTATAGTCCAGCTGCAAATCTGACTCGGTTTCCAGCAGCCGGAGTTCCGCTTCGACGGTCTCAACCATCTCGCGACGCGCTTCCAAAAAGGGATCCTGCTCGGTTTCTGCCATGGCCACGCCCTGTGTCCATCACCAACGCCGCCAGCATAGTCCCGCATCGGCCGGCCAACAGCAAATTCGCGACGGCCATGGGGCAGCAACCGGCAGCTCTTCGCTAGCAACCCATTTGCAACGATCCGGCGATGTGATGACGGTCTTAAGCGGCGCGTTTGCCGACAATGAGGTCCCAGGCGATGTTGATCTGCTTGGTCCGCTCCTCGCGCAAGGCCTTGTCGGAGGCATCTTTGGCATGGTCGGGATGCCACCCCATCCGCAACGCATCAACGATGCGCTTGAGGTTGGCTTCGGAGGCATCCGGGTTCAACCCTAGAACCTCGTAGGCTTCCGCCCGTGACTTCGGCACGGCGAATTCGTCACGCCCGGCCTTGACGCTGGACGCTGCACTTTCTGCAATACGACCGATGCGTTGAAGATCGCGAACGGCCGAGCGCAGACTTGAAGCCAGTTTCGCGGTACGAGGCGCATCATCCGGCCCGCCACGTAAACCATCGAGCCGCTGCCGCACGACTTTCAGCTCAGAGGAGAGCGTATCGCGCAATGCCGACGCCGGCCCGAGCGCTTTGACCGCCTCATCGGCCCTCGAATACAAGGCTTCCGCCGACTTCGCTCCATTCGCGATGTTGTCGTTCCGCCAAACCCAGGGCTTTTCGGCGCCGAAGGTATTCCACTTATAGGAGAGCCACCTCGACCTGACCTTGGCCGCCAGCCCCCCGATCCCGGCAAAGGCACCGCTTTGCAAATGACCCAGCAACTGATCCGCCCTGCCGGATCCGCCTTCGGCAGCTTTTAACTGCGCCATGGTATCGGCTGACAAAGCAAAATGCCGCCGCCCGAACCAACCCGCCGCCGCGATCAGGCTCGATCCAGCCAAAACGACCAGCAAAGCCATAACGCCGCCACTGCTGGCGGGCGTTGGCTCGCTCATGACCGGCACGCCTGCGCTTGAGCTTGCACTCGCACGTTCAGCCAGCACCTTGTGGACTGTCGGTTCCCACGGATCATAAATCGACCCGTCATCCAATAGAGCCGGTATCGTCGACGTGCTGTAGACGGCCTCTTCCACCACCGCCTTATCGATCGCCGCATGGCTCTCCGAGGTCGACCCCGTCGTCAACGGCGCAAGAACGGTCGAAGTTGGATCAGCCTCCAGGATTGCCCCAAGCTCGGCAAGCGGCGCATAGCCCACCGGCAGCACAAACTGCAGACCTTTCTTGCCTGCTGCATTCGCCTTGGCGTCCTTGATGACGAGATTGAGCTGACCGTCCTTGATCCAGGAATCGCCGATCTTTGCCGAGCGGATCGCCGCAGCGACTTGAACCCAGGGAACGATCACGCTGCCGCAGCGCAATCTGAAGCTATGCACGATCATCGAGCGGCAATCGGTGCCGCCGCGCTCAAGACAGGCGCGATAAACCCGCTTCTGGCGATGCCCGACAATCTCGAAGCGCTGTGTCGCAGAAGACGTGAGGTGAGGCAGCCCGTTTTTGACCGCGCAGGTATAAGGCAAATGCACGCCATCGCTCGCACCAGCACCGAGCGGCGCCAGCAAGCTAATGGCCACAGAGAGCAAAAATGAAAAAAGCTGCTTACCCATCAAGCGACGCACCCTTTCCCCCGAACAAGTGGCACGCAACAAATCTTCTCGTCGCATGGGGTACAACATGGGCGCGACTATGGCGGCGACACAAGCTTTGCGTCGAGAAATTCGGGTTTATCCAGAACTTTGATGCAGCAGACGGGTATTCTACACAAAAACTCTACTCAGTCGCCCCTCAAGAGGCCGGTAAATCCCGTTATCAACAAAGATGTCAAAACTATCCCGATGATTGTTTCGATGATCACCAAAGCATAAAGAACACCGCCCAACGTGATCTTGAACGTTGGAACACTTTCGTCGTCGCCACTGGACGCGATGCCATCCCCTGCCCCCTTGTCTTCGACTGGAGCAAAAGTCAGCGGCTGCGGGATTTCGGCAATCGGCTTCCAGGCCATGTTCGGACGCCAGTGATCGGCATAGCCGAACGAGACGAACGGCACGAAAACGTCGAACGAATAAGCCAGCGGGTTGAAATCCGGATAGACCGCCGAGAAACGCTCCGGCGTGTAGGCGTCCCGGTTGCTCATCACGAAAACGCTTTCATCGCGGCAACCCGATTGCAGACATTGGCCGCCCGCCCAGGCCCACATCGCCGCAAACAACACGACGAAGATCGCCATCCAGCCGACGGTCCGCCACGGATTGAACCCGTAAAGCGCAAACATATCCAGAAAGCTACCCTGCCAGCGGTGCAGCAATCTAGTCGAATGGCTGCTTCGTTCCAGCCTGCGGCGAGCAATCGAGATCTGCCGTCCGTCCTCGCTATAGCCCTGCATCAAGAGACGCTGTTCCAGCTGCACCCAGGGCTGCGGCTTGAAGTGATCGCGGATATCGCAGACCTGCTGGCCTTCGAGCCATTCGAGCCGCCGCTGCCCGACGCGATCCTCCGCCTTGCTGTGATGCGCCCCGTCGCCGTGACTTGCTCCGGAAGGATTGTTGAGATGCTCATAAACAAACCCGTCGAGCACCAGATGATCGACATCGTCGCCATCGACCGATCTGCCGCGCGACTGCGGTCCTGGTGTCCAGGCCGCGGCAAAATCTTGAAACGACGCTGCCCGCGTTCGCGATAGATCGACAATCCCGCGCGGACGCTCTTCACGCGTCGCCGGCATGCACAGCCGCTTGACGTCGGCATCGGCGAGCGAAATCGCCGCTGCATCCCAATCGACCGTTGCGCCCGAACCGCCGGCCGCATCGCTATGCCCAAAGGGGCTCCGGCCATCACGCGCGATCAGCGCACTCTTGATCCGGCTTTCGGAAAAATCGAGAACGCCTGGAATGCGGACCTGATCGAGTACCAGCGCGCCGATCGCCTGCAATCCTTTGTTCAACTCGACATCCCGACCGAAATGGCTGCCGTTGACCATCAACGCCGGGCCGCGCTCGACTTTCAGCGACGCACCGCTGAGACGAAACTGATTGCCAATCTCGCAGGCAGGGAAACGCAACAGCCCAAAGGCCATCGAACGCGACATGTAGCAGCCGCCGCCAATGTGCGCGCCGTCCGCCCGGATCGCCAGCTCCGCCCCGAACAACCGCGCCTCGGTCAGCCTGAACTGGCCTCGAATCCTGGCCCCCGGGCAGTTCAGCGCGCCAACCAGTTTCGAGCGCGCCAGATCCCAATTCCCGGCAACCGAAATCCCGCCGGCGGCAATCGCGACATCCCCGCCTTCGATCTCGACGCCTTCGGCCATCAGGCCTTTGCCGATATCGGCTCCGGGCAATCCAACCGTCCCTTTGATCCGCGCCCGCGTCAGGCACACGCCCTGGCCGACGTTGAGACTTTCGCCATCGATGGCGCGCGTGCCGCCATCAAGCGACATCCCGGCGAAGTCGACGCGGCCGCGGATACGGCCATGCGCAAGGTGCAGGAGGCCCAAAATACGCGCGTTCGCCCCGAGCAGGTCACCCTCAAGCCGCGCGCTTTCCAGGTCGAACCCGTCTTTTCGCGCATCGATATCGGCCTGCTCCAGGTCGAGACCCGCGCCCAGCTGACCGCGTACAAGCTTGATGGCCCCCTTGAGCCGGGCCCGTCGCAGCAAAAGTGGACCGCTCAGCTTGAGACCGTTGGCCAACAGTGCTTCCTGGCCATCGCCGATCTGTCCGCCCTCGAATGCCAGCGCACCCTTGATCTGCCCGCCGCGCAGGATGACGGGACCATCGACCCGGCCACCGGCGATCAGCAACCCGTTTTCAACCTGGACGCGATCGGCCGTAATCCCACCTTCCAGATGGCAGTTTTTCAGCGCCAGCCGTTTGACGCGGGCATCTCGTAGCACCAGCGCACCACGCTCACCGGACTGCAGCCGCACACCCGAGAAGAGTGCAGGCAGAGCCATCGTCGAGCCCTCGAAATCGAGACCGTCGGCGACAATCGCCTTCGACAGGCGCAGTGACGCCGTCGCGACCGGCCAGTCCGGCCGGCTGCCGTCGAGAAGCGCCTTCAGGACCTCTCCGCGGATCGTTTCCCCGCCAAGATCGATCGTCTCGCCCTTGGCGGCACCGGCGATCAGCCGCTCCTCAGCCTCGGTGAGTTCGAAATCAGCAGATATGATCGGTCTAGACATAGAAGTGAGCGGCCCCCACGGCGCGTTGGTCTAAAACAAGCGAAGCTACTCGGACGCGGCCGCCACTTCCAATCGAGACGCGCCACAGCATCAAGTAACAGACACCAAGTTGCAGACACAGTACAAAGAGCATATGTGCCCGAACTTGGACGGTCGAGGACTTCCTCGAACCTTGCCTAAATTCATGGCACCTGCCAGTTGCATATCAGCCTGACGGCGACTTGCTATCATGAGCTGACGAATATCGCCCTGAAGCCTTTCAATCCGCGCATGAACGCCTGTCAGGCCCGCAACCGGCCAGCAACGCTAATGACTCTTTCCAGTCCTCGCTCCTCGACAACCGGACCGTTCCCACTTTAAACAACACTGAAGTCTGCCGCACAAATGGCACTAATCCTTGAAATATCTATCTTCGCGGCAAAACCGCAAAAACCATAGACAAAGGCGCGTCACTCAAGACGCACAGACCTTGACGGGAGGTTTCGCGTTATGTCCCCGGCCCAAAGCGCAAATGTCGCCGATATGGCGCCGCAAGAGGCATCCACCGCCGATCCCGCGCGCGCAAGTGCTGTCACGGCGCGAACGACGAGTTCTGCCGCGGCCGATCCCGATGGCCATCGCGTGCCCGAAAGCATCACGTTCGAAGTTGCAGACGGCGACACAGAACCCGACATCCTCGCGCCCGACGAGGAACGTGACCGCGAGCATTTCATCCCGATCACGCGCTTCGCATTGATGGACCGCCTGACGATGCCGTCAGCCTGGCCGCCGGGCAAATCCGGGCAGGCGAGGCGTTTCTTCAACTATCTCGATTACTGGCGCCATCAGCGCTACGGCGCCAAGATGCTCGAACTCGAACAGACTTACGAGCCGTTCAGTCCAGACAGCGACCTGTTGATGACGCGCAGCTTCACCGACGACGAGCTCATGCGCATGCAAAAGCGCATGGTGCAGGGCATTCGCGAAATCCTGGTGCAGGCCAACTACCGCTCCATCGAACCCGACGACGTCCAGAAGATCATGGCCGATGAAAGCCATTACGGCCTCGACCTTCACGTCGACTTCACGCTGTTCGAGGAATGCCTGATCTTCTACCGCGGCGCTTCTACGCGAAAAGATCAAAAGCGCACCCTCCGAAAATTCCTCCGCAAGGAAGAATTCGAGGTCCCGATCTTCCAGCGTCTGTTCCTGCTCTTCAAACTCAAGACGGTGGAAAAGCGCGTCCGCGAAATCATGGAAACCGAAAAGGTTTCCGCCAAGGAAGCCGAGCGCATCGCCAAGAAGCAGCGCGCGCACCTGCCGGCGTCCGTCGTCCCAGGCAACATCTATATGAAGCTTTTCAAGAACATTCCCCGCTCGGATGTCGAAATGATCTTCCCCAACACGGTCGTCAAATACCGCATGCTGGACAAGATCAAGCTCGGCGGCGGCGGTGCGGTTGGTCTTGGTTCGTCGATCGTCGTTGCCGCCGGTAAGGCCGGTGTCGCTTTGACGAATCCGATTGCCGCCGTGATGGTTGTCGGTGGTTTGGGCGCGGCCGTATTCCGCCAGGCGATGAACTTCATCAACACCAAGCAGCGCTACATGGTGATCATGGCGCAGAACCTCTACTTCCATTCGATGGCCGACAACCGCGGCGTCATGATCAAGCTGATCGATCGCGCCGCCGAAGAAGACGTCAAAGAGGAAATGCTGCTGTATTCGGTGCTCGCCAAGGAAAAGGCCAACCGAAGCGATCTCAAAGCCATCGACATCGCCATCGAGCAATACCTCAAGTCGAGCTTCGGCATTGATGTCGACTTCGACCTCGACGACGCCTTGGAGCGGCTGCTTGCCGACGGCATCGTCACCGAAGATGCCAACGGCGATCTGCACACCCTTGCCCCATACGAAGCAGGCGAGCATATCGACGCCAAGTGGGATAGTCTGCTCGACGATTTACCGGACTTGGATCCGCACGAAGGCGTTGAAATGGAAATCGATAAATTGCGCGCCGATAACGGCACGGTTCTGCGAGCTGCAAACACGTGACGAAGAATTCTGTCGATCAGACTGCCGGGACAGGCAGCTCGCAAATTGGTGCCGTCCCAAGCGCAAACGAAAGCCAAGACTCCGTCCCGGCGATGGCCGACCTCGCCGCGATCCTCATCGAAACCGAGGAGCGCGATCTCGCGCGCAGCATCTCGGGCGCTTTGGAAAATCTCATCGATCCGGCACCCGACGCGCTCAGTATCTTTGAAAGTAACGGCCCCGGCTCACCTTGGCGCATCACAGCCTATTATCAGGAGCCACCCGATCCGGCCGCTTTGACGAAAGACCTCGAAGCGATCCTCGGGCAGTCTTTGCCCGAACCCGCCCGCCTCGAAGACATTCCCGATCTCAACTGGGTGGCGATGTCCCAAGCGGCCTTGCCCCCGGTCCAGGCCGGGCGCTTCACCATTCACGGCAGCCACGACCGACATCGGGTCCCGCAAGGCCCAGGCGCGATCCTCATCGAAGCTGGCGAAGCATTCGGTACGGCGCATCACGCCACCACCTACGGCTGCCTGCTCGCCATCGACAAACTGACCCGCAACAACCACTTCCGCAATGTGCTTGATCTGGGCTGCGGAACCGGCGTCCTCGCCATCGCGGTCGCACGCGCTAACCCGCGCGCCAAAATCCTGGCCAGCGATATCGATCCTGGTTCGGTCGACGTTGCCAAAACGAATTTCCAGGCCAACCGCGTCGCCAACCGCATCCGGGCCTATGTTGCCGCCGGGCTCGGCCATCCGGCCCTGCGCCGCGAAGGCCGCTACGATCTCTTGATCGCCAACATCCTGGCCGGTCCGCTGATCATGTTGGCGCGCGATGTCTCCCACGCCGTCGTTCCGGGTGGATACCTTGTCCTATCGGGGCTTTTGAATGATCAGGCCGACGAGATCGTCGCCCATTACCGGGCGGCCGGGTTCATGCTGCACGAAAAAACCAGGATTGCCGGATGGACAACCCTGGTTCTTGTGCGGCTTTAAAGACTGCCACGGAAAGCTTCGACCTCCGGCCGGAGGTGGTGGGGGCTGACAAACAGGCAGGCCGGCCGGAGGTCTCAGTTCGTCCCTTAAAGCTGGTAGCGAACTTGCTGGTCTTCGCAGGCTTTGATCTGCTTGATCTCATCTGCCGAAAAGCCCAAAAGGCTCAGCTCATCTTCAGGTAGCTTCGCCAGGTAAGGGCGAACGAACGAATCCGCTTTGGCCTGACGCTGAGCGGCAATGTTCTCCATTGCGCGCGACAGCGAACCAAGAATAGATGAGCCATCAAAATGGAACTTGCGTTCCGGCAAGGCTGCGGTGCCCATGATCATCTCCTTTTCGTAAAACGAAATGTCTTGCTCATGTGGGCCGTTGGATCTCATGATCTCTTTGGCCTCGTTTATTTGCGTCGAAAATAGTTCGCTTCGCTGCTCTTGGTCAGGCACCGGTTGACAAACCTGCAATGCACTAACCGCATGATGCCGGAAATGCCCTTTGCTGAGTTGCGCCCGCGGGTCACTCCTGTAAAGATCACCGTCTTCCAATTGCAGACCAAGTCCCTGAAACTAAAGGGACTTGCCCAAACACTCCTGAGCCACAGACCACGATGTTCCAGACCTATAGTTCCGTCGCAGACCCATCCCTGGCCGCCCAGCGCATAGCTGACATGCAAAAGCAAATGGCGCGCAAGAATATCGACGCCTACATCGTCCCGCGCACCGATGAGCACCAAGGCGAATACATTCCCGAAAATGCCGAGCGCTTACATTGGCTGACCGGATTTTCGGGAAGTGCTGGAAGCTGCGTCGTCACCAAGGACACCGCCGCCTTGTTCGTCGACGGGCGCTATACCGTCCAGGCGCGTTTCGAAACCGACCCTAAAACCATCACGGTCGTGCCGATGGCAGAGAAACCGGCCGAGGTCTGGATTTTCGAAAACCTTCCCGACGCTTCCGTCATCGGCTTCGACCCAAAGCTCTTCACGCTGGCGCAAATCGAACGCCTAAAGAACCGGCTGACTTCCAAGCAAATTCAGCTGAAAGCGATCAGACCGAACCTCATCGACAAGCTCTGGGGAAGAGAGCGTCCGGATCCGCCGTCCGGTGCGATCACGCTCCACACGATCAAAAATGCCGGTGAGGCAGTCGAAGCCAAGCTCGAAACCATCCGCACCGCATTGAAAGAAGCAGGCGCCGACGCCGTTGTCCTCACAGCGCGAGAATCGATTGCCTGGGCCTTCAACCTGCGCGGCTCAGACGTTGCCCACACCCCGGTCTTCTCATCCTTCGCGATCATCCACCAGCGCGCCAAACCCGAACTCTTCCTCGACACCTCGAAACTGACAAGCAAAGCCCGCGACGCCACCCGCCAGATCGCCAAGGTCGCTGGCTACGAGAAATTCTGGGACCGCCTCAAAGCCTTGAAGCAGACCGGCAAGACGGTCCAAATCGACCCCAACGTCGCCAGTTTCGAAATCGCACGCCTGCTCGGCGGAGCCAAAAAGATTAAGCGCGCCGCAGACCCGTGCGTCGCGCCGCGCGCCATCAAGAATTCAACCGAGATTGCCGGCGCCCGCCTGGTCCATGAGCGCGACGGTGCAGCCGTAACGAAGTTCCTGGCCTGGCTTGAGAGCACCGCCACCCAAGGCGACCTCGATGAAATCACTGCAGCCCAAAAGCTTGAAGAATTCCGCGCCGAGACCGGCGAGTTGAAGGAGATCAGCTTCGACACCATCGCCGGGTCCGGACCCAACGGCGCCATCGTCCACTACCGCGTCAACACCAAGACCAACCGGGTTCTGAAGCCGGGCGAACTCTTCCTTGTCGACTCCGGCGCGCAGTATGCCGAAGGCACCACCGACATCACCCGCACCGTCGCGATCGGAACCCCAAGCCCGGAAATGCGCGAGCGCTTCACCCTCGTCCTCAAAGGACACATAGCGGTGGCCACGGCAAAATTCCCCAAAGGCACTCGCGGCCGCGATCTCGATCCCTTTGCGCGGCGAGCATTGTGGCAGGCCGGCCTCGACTACGACCATGGCACCGGCCACGGCGTCGGCAGCTACCTTTCAGTGCATGAAGGACCGATCTCGATTTCCCGCGTCGCCAACGCGCTCGTTCAGCCCGGCATGATCATTTCCAATGAGCCCGGCTATTACAAGGAAGGCGCCTACGGCATCCGGATCGAGAACCTCATCCTAGTCAATGAACCCGAAACGCCCAAAAGCGGCGAGCGTCCGATGATGTCGTTCGAAACCCTGACGTTGGCGCCGATCGATCGCCGGCTGATCGACAAAGACCTGCTGACGGAAGATGAACGCACCTGGCTTGATGCCTACCACGCTCGCGTCATGGCCAAGATCGGACCAGCTCTCGACAAAACCACCAAAACCTGGCTGAAGGAGGCCTGCGCACCGCTCTAGAGCTGAAAGCCGCAGTTAGCCGGACGATGCCGAGGGACGAACTTCACGCGGGGCGCGCTCACCCCGAGATCAGCGCTTCCCATTCGTCTTCGGTGAGGACGGAGACGCCAAGATCGCGCGCCTTCGTCAGCTTGGAACCCGCATCCGCCCCGGCCACCACATAGTCGGTCTTTTTCGATACCGACCCAGCCACCTTGGCGCCGAGACGTTCCGCCTGAGCTTTCGCTTCGCCACGGCTTTTCTTCTCCAGCGTGCCGGTGAACACCACCGTCTTGCCCGACACCGGCGAGGCCGCCGCCACAGCTTCAAGAGCCGCCGGCCTCACCTCGGCCAAGAGCTTATCAACCACGCCGACATTGTGCGGTTCGGCAAAAAACTCAACGATCGCCGCTGACACGATGCCACCTATGCCGTCGATGTTGTTGAGTTCTGCAAGCGCCTCGTTCTCTTTGCTTTCGCCCGCCGCGATCATCGACGATTTGAACGTTGCGATATCGCCGTAGGAGCGCGCCAACACTTTCGCCGTTGTCTCGCCGACATGGCGAATACCAAGCGCGTAGATGAACCGGTCGAGCGGAATTTCGCGGCGCGCATCGATGGAATTGAACAGCTTGCGCGCGGACTGCGCACCCCAGCCTTCCTTGTCCTTCAGTTTCGTCTCGGATGCCGCATCGCGCTCTTTGAGCGTAAAAATATCCGGCGGCGTCTCGATCAGGCCTTCGTCATAAAAGGCCTGCACGCTCTTGTCGCCCAGCCCGTCGATATCAAAGGCAGTGCGCGACACAAAATGCTTGAGCCGCTCGACCCGCTGCGCCGGACAAATCAACCCACCCGTACAGCGCCGCACCGCATCCGTCTTACCCGTCTTTTCATCGAGCTCGCGCACCGCATGACTGCCGCACGCCGGACAGACCTCCGGAAACTTGAACGGTTCCGAACCTTTCGGCCGCTTCTCCAGGACAACGGAGACCACCTGCGGAATGACATCGCCGGCGCGCTGCACCACGACCGTGTCGCCAATGCGGATATCCTTGCGCGCGATCTCATCTTCGTTATGCAAGGTCGCATTGGAAACGACGACCCCGCCGACCGTAACGGGTTCCAGTTTCGCAACCGGCGTCAACGCTCCGGTGCGCCCGACCTGGATTTCAATATCGTTGAGGATCGTCGTCGCGCGCTCGGCAGCGAACTTGTGCGCAATGGCCCAGCGCGGCGCGCGCGAAACATATCCAAGTCGTTCCTGCAAATCGAGCCGGTCAACCTTGTAGACGATGCCGTCGATATCATAGCCAAGCGTCGTGCGCTTTGTTTCAATCTCGGCATGATAGGCGATGAGATCTTCGACCGAAGAACAAACCTTCATCTCCGGGTTGGTCGGCAAGCCCCAGCGGTGGAACGCCTCGATCACACCTGATTGGGTCTCCGCGGGCAATGAATCTGCTGCCCCCCAAGCATAAGCAAAAAACCGCAAAGGCCGTCGCGCCGTGATCGATGCGTCGAGCTGGCGTAGCGACCCCGCCGCCGCATTACGCGGATTGGCAAACACTTTCCCGCCAGCGGCCGCTTGCTCGGCATTGAGCTTCTGGAAATCGGAGTGCCCCATGAAGATCTCGCCGCGGATATCGATCGAGCCCGGCAAATCTTTGCCCTTTAGCGCCTTCGGGATTTCACGCACTGTCGCGATATTCTTCGTAACGTTCTCGCCTTCGCTTCCGTCGCCCCTTGTTGCCGCCTCGACGAACTTGCCGTTTTCATATCGAAGCGAAATCGACAGCCCGTCGATTTTGGGTTCCGCTGTGAACGCCAAAGGATCGGTTTCGCCAAGCCCGAGGAAACGGCGGATCCGCTCGACGAACTCTTTGACAGCCTCATCGTCGAAGGCATTGCCAAGCGACAGCATCGGCACACGATGGCGGACCTTGCCAAAGCCTTCAACCGGGGCGGCTCCGACTTTCTTTGACGGACTGTCGGGTCTGACGAGATCGGGAAAACGCGCTTCGATGGCTTCGTTGCGCTGACGCATTAGGTCGTACACAGCATCGCTGACTTCAGGCGCATCGGACCGGTAATAAAGCGCGTCATGGTGAGCGATTTCGCCGGCCAGCCGCTCAAGTTCGGCGCGCGCCTGCTCCTCATCGAGGGCTTCGACCGCAACTTCCGCTAACCCACCACCTTTTTTGCTCATCAACCAGCCTCAGCGAATCGGAAACCTGTGCTTCGTCCGCTTAATACCTGATCCCGAACATCCGGTAGAGGGCGGCGAGCACCCAAAGAGGCCCGATCAACAGATACCGCAGATCGTCAAAAAACTTGGGCTTCTTGCCTTCGATCTTGTGACCGATGAACTGCATCACCCACGCCAGCGCAAAAACGCTCAAAGCGACAAGCCACAACGGCGTATCGAACGCGTGATCGACTATGGCGATGATCAACAAAAAGATGACCAGCGACACGGCCGCCCCGATCCCGACCATCCTGGAAAACGTGAAGTAGTAGAGGCTGGTAACGATCGCCCCGACCGTTGCCCATCCCAAGCCCGGCCAGAACTGCCATCCCGCCGGGAACGGCAAAGCCGCGAGTCCTGCGAAAATGCTCCAGCAAATCATCGGTATCGCGACGAAATGAATGACTTGGTTGACGCTATTGTGGTGGTGCTCGTTGTAGGCCGCGAGATAGCGGTCGAGCCGGCGGGTTCGAACGCCCGTTTCGCCGGTGGCATGAGAACTCTGCGCCATCGCTAGGAACCTGCTCCCTTAATGGGTCTAACTTGCTGCACCGCCGGAAGTGACACGCGACTCGCGGCGCCAGAAATTCCCGCGCAAACACGCTCAGTTGTGACAACCGACAGCGCAACGGCAAAATCTGCGCTCGGTCAGTAGTCTAGAGCATGATCGCATAAAGTGTGAGCGGCGTTTCGCCATAAGCTCAAGCCGGGTAGTCACTTGGCATCTGAGTCAAGTCGCAAAGCCAGAGGCAAAACTCGAGTTCAGGAAAACCAGCCCGCGAAGTTCCAGACGTTCCAAACGAAATCAGGGCGTTCCAAATGACAAAAGGGCCCGATCGGGGCCCTTTGAACACTCTGATATCGTCGGAAAATCTGGCAGCCAAGGCTAACTGAGCCAGGGGGCCTCTCCCGCCAAGCCTAGCCAGGTCCGCCAAGCGAGAACTTCGGCAGGCTCTTCCAGGCTTTCGAAATCCATGAGCCCGAATCTTGCTGAGGCGCCAAACCACCCGAAGCGAGAAGACCGTAGGCGTCTTTGTACCATTTCGACTGCGGGAAGTTATGCCCGAGCACGGCCGCTGCGGTTTGCGCCTCGTTGACGATCCCCAGCGCGAGATAGGATTCAGTCAGGCGCGCCAACGCCTCTTCAACATGCGCCGTCGTCTGGTAATCCTTAACCACCGTCTTGAAGCGATTGATCGCAGCAATGTAGTTGCGCTTCTTCAGGTAGTAGCGACCGACTTCCATCTCGGCTGCCGCTAGAGTGTCTTCGGCAACGCGGATGCGGTTGTTGGCCTTCTCCGAATATTCGCTGTCCGGGTAGCGGGTCTGCAAGATCTTCAGCTCAGCCAATGCCTTGCGTGTCGCTGTCTGATCCCGGTTGGGGCCGTTGATGTCGTCGAAATAGGCCGACGCGATAATGTGGTGAGCGAGCGCGGCCTCTTTCGTACCCGGATGCATCGTCGTGTAGCGACGTGCCGAAGCAATGGCTTCAGGATACTTGCCGGCCTTGTAGTAGGCATAAGCAGCCATCACGATCGCTTTGCGCGCTTCCGGCGCATACGGGTGGTCGCGGTCGAGATCCTCGAACCGCGCAGCTGCTTTATTGTAGAGACCCTTGCTCAGATACCTGTCGGCGTCAGAGTACATTTTCGTCGGCGGATCAGGGTTTAAAGCTTGCGAGAGATCATTAGAGCTGGCGCAACCGGAGACGAGCAACCCCGCCGACAGCGCAATCAGGCAGATGATGAGCCAGGAACCAGTCATCAAGCCGAGCGTCAAGCGACGCTCATCGACTCTTGCCGCGCAGGTTCTCGGAAATTTCTCAACCCGATGTTTCACCGGCCACCCAACCCTTATACGAACGGTATTCTTCTAGAACCGCTCTTCCCTACGCGCCTTTTCTATCAGGGCCAATGCGAGTCGCAAATCGCAATGAACGCCCGAAGCCGGTTTATCACCTTGAAGATCGGACATTGCGCCCAATCAGGTCACATATCGCACCACGAAAGGCTTAACCTGGTGCGGCAAACCCCGCTGAAAGCCACGCAACGCGGCAGAAGCGGAATCAATTTGGCAACCGGACGGCTTTGATCCAACACCATCGGCTATGGAAATCCGTCGCCAACCTGGTTAGTGCGAAGATCCGACATAAACTTCCGGATAGGCGAAGCTCGCAGGAACCGTTTCGCGAACCTTGGGCGCATGGACAATCGACCAAGCCGACTTGTCCGCAAGCAGAGCCTGCACGACCAGTGAGTTCAGTCTGTGACCACCGCGAACCGAACGGAACGCACCCAGGATCGGAAGTCCGGCCAGAGCAAGATCGCCAACAGCGTCCAGCATCTTATGACGGACGAATTCCTGCGGATAGCGCAGACCCTCATTATTCATCACCCGATCGTCGCCGATCGCCACGGTGTTGTTGAGGTTTGCACCAAGCGCCAAGCCCTTCTTCCAGAGGAACTCGACGTCGCGCATGAACCCGAAGGTGCGTGCCCGGCTCAGTTCGTTGCGGAAGATAGCTGGAGCCATTTCCAGAGCGAGCCTCTGACAACCGATGATCGGTGTTTCGAAATCGATCTCGATGTCGAGGTGGAAACCGCTGTGAGGGGCGATTTCTCCGAAGCAGTCACCGTCTTCGACGCGGATCGGCTTCAAAACCTTCAGGAATTTGCGTGGCTCGGACAGCTCCATAACGCCGGCATCGTCGATCGCCTCGACGAAATTGGCGGAACTTCCGTCCATGATTGGAACTTCCTGGCTGTCGATCTCAATATAGCAATTGTCGATCGATAGTCCGCGCAAGGCGGCCAGAAGATGTTCGACTGTCCCAACTGTGTTGCCTTCATCGTCGCCGATGACTGTGCAAAGCGTCAAATTCTTGACGTTGCGCACATTCGCTTCGATGTCGGAAACAACTCGGCCACGTTTAGTGACAAGAAAACGAAGACCAGCATCGGCTTCAGCTGGATGGAGTATTACCGATGCTGGAGCTCCGCTGTGCACCCCCGTGCCGGTGAGCTCGATCTCCCGCGCGACCGTAGTCTGGCGTGAGCCGATAAAACGATTCGACATGAATGTCGTCCCTCGATGCCTGCCCAGGCAACGGCCGTAGGATTTTAAGTGTTACGGCCTGCCACCCCCAAGATGAACTAGTTTTTGCCGCGTCCCAATTTGGGACCTTCAGTAATTCCCCGATACGACTGAAGCAAAGCGACTCGACTAAGCCCGTTAACGTTTTCGACGATACCCTCGGGCCACAGGAGGTACAAATCACGCTTTCTTACACTCTGTTACCTGTTGGAAGCGAGGATAATGCAACTGCACTGTCGGAACCTTACGCCTGATCTCCATTCCCGCACAGAATGGAAAAGGCGTTTAAAATCAGATAGATAGACAATTATCAAAGATGGCCCACAAGAAGTGCAAAACCCCTACGCCATGTAACCATCAGCTTCCACACCATCGCTTACATTACTGTTTGTTACACGCCCAACTTGCCAGTGGCATCGGTTAACACCCGAATCACCCCAGAATCATTTGCTCTGCGAACCCATGCCAGACAGACGCTTCAAAAGCCCTTGTTTCCGCTGAGGTTCTCGGGCGTCCGCAGTTGGCGCCACCGAATCTGACTGGCCAGACTTGGCGTAATAATCCTTCTGACCGACGGCCGGGAAGTCTTCGACGTCCGGCATCCGGGCCCTGCGGCGGATCTGTTCGGTTGGCCTAGGCTCAAACCGCCCTGGCGCGTTGGCAGCGGCCTTGGCAGCTCCACCAGGGGCATGAGCAGGATAGTTCACTCTGGGTCCGTCATTCGGCTGTTTGCCACCGACCCCCGCCGGCTGCTCGATGGTCACGCCCTCAGGCGAATGCCACAGCGCCGATGTATTCTGAGGAACGGCGCTCCGATATCCCGGCTGAGTATAGCCTTGGGGCTGCATCGGCGCGGCACGGTCATTGAAAGAACGATTGGCTGGCGCAGGCTCCTGCGCATAAGCAGGCTGATGATATGGCGCACCTGCTGCACGCGGCTGACCATAACCTTGCTGAGGCGCCGCAGCTCGCGCCGGCTCGCGCATCAAGTCATCGACAGCGGCAATACCAGGCTTGCTGCCGCCCGGAACCGGCGGCGGCACCGGCACCGTTGCGGTGTTGGACGTCTGCTGGTGTGACTCGTGCTGCTGTTGGCTGCCACCTCCTGCCGATCCAGCAGAAGCGCCAAGCATCATGCCTGAAGCAACGATCGAAACCCTGACACGGTCGTCCAATGTTTCATCGAAAGTCGCGCCGACGATGATGTTAGCTTCCGGATCGACCTCTTTGCGCACCCGCGAGGCGGCTTCATCAACTTCATAAAGCGTCAGATCCGGTCCGCCGGTGATCGACAGCAACAGCCCGCGCGCACCCTGCAGCGAGACATCGTCCAGCAACGGGTTCGCGATCGCTTCTTCGGCCGCGAGAATCGCACGGCGGTCTCCAGACGCCTCGCCCGTCCCCATCATCGCCGTACCCATGTTGCGCATGACGGCACGGACATCGGCAAAGTCGAGGTTGATCAGGCCTTCCTTGACGATCAGATCGACGACGCAGGCAACGCCCGAATAAAGAACCTGGTCGGCAAGCAGGAAGGCTTCTGCAAAGGTCGTTTTCTCGTTGGCGACCCGGAACAGGTTCTGGTTGGGAATGACGATCAGCGTATCGACGTTCTGGCGCAGCTCCTCGATGCCGACGTCCGCCATCCGCATGCGGCGGCTTCCCTCGAACTGGAACGGCTTGGTGACAACGCCCACCGTCAGAATGCCAAGCTCTCGCGAGGCGCGCGCAATAATCGAGATTGCACCGGTTCCCGTTCCGCCGCCCATACCGGCAGCCAGAAACACCATATGTGATCCGGAAATCTGCGATTTGATTTCGTCGATAGCCTCTTCCGCAGCGGCAGCCCCGATTTCCGGATTGGCACCAGCCCCAAGGCCTTCGGTGAGGTTCATCCCGAGCTGAATACGGTGCTCGGCGCTAGAAGCTTCAAGCGTCTGCGCATCGGTATTTGCGGCAACGAACTCGACGCCCGTCAAACCGGCCGCAATCATGTTGTTGATCGCGTTGCAACCTGCACCGCCGACGCCGATGACGGTCAGTCGCGGCTTTAAATCCGTGAGCTGCGGCAATTCCAGCTTGATGTTCATCGCGCCCCCAAACGTCGCTTTGCCGTGTGCCGACGGCAGTTCATTGGGCCGGGACCCGCAAGCCTGAGTAGCCAACAAGCCAGTTCAAGCAGCAGACCGATCTTCAAAAGACGCAGAACTTTTTTCTAAAACCCAGCCATAAGCCAATGACCAACCCGCCCAAGATATCCCTGCGGCGCGGCCTCTTCTTTGCTGTCGACACGCACGGCCTTCTTGGCGAAATTGAACTCCGCCGCAACCATACCGACAGCCGTTGAGAAGCTCAGATCAGCAAGCATCTTCGGCAACTCGAACGACGCACAAGGCTTGGCGACCCGCACCGAGCGCGACAACCGGTTGGCCATGAACTCGGCCATTCCGACAAGTTGCGCCCCGCCGCCCGTTAGGACGATTCTATCGCCGACGTAATCTCCCATTCCGCACCGATCGAGCTTTTCGCCGATCAAAGATGCAATCATGGCCGCACGATGCGAGATGATCCCCGCCAGTGCAGCCTTGGTTGAATGGTGCATGCTCCCTTCGTCGTTTCCGGTCAGCGAATACGAGAAAGTCTCATGCGAATCAGATTGCGCCGATACTAGTGTGCCATAAAGAGCCTTGATTCGCTTGGCTTCTGCAAATGACGTCTGCAGCTCGCGCGCGATATCGAAGGTAATGTGGTCCGAACCCACCGGAATGACGTCCGCATGGACGAAATGCCCGTCCGAGAACATCGCGATCTTTATGGTTCCAGCACCGATATCGATCGAGGTGACGCCAAGACGCCGCTCTTCTGCAGTCGTTGCTGCGATTGCGCTCGCATAGGGCGCAAGAATAAAGCGGTCCGGCACCAGGAAGCATTTCTCAACCAAGAGCGCCATGTTGCGCAGCGGACCGTCGTCGGCCGTCACCGCATGCATATCGGCTGAAACCTTGCTGGCCGCCATGCCACGCGGATCGCTGCCCACCGACTGCCCGTCGAGGCGGAAACCGAACGCATCGAAATGTACAAGCTTGCGGCCATCGCGCACGGCAAATTCCTGGCCGCCACGCAGACACTTGGAAATGTCCTCAGGCGTCACGACAACGCTTGGAACATCCGAGTTGGCTGAAAAGATCTGCGAACGAATTCTGCCGCACGAAAACGCCATCGTGACCTGATCGAGCGTGTCGCCGGCCATGCTTTCGGCTTGCGAAATACACGAACGCACCGAATGGGCGGCTTCTTCAAAGTCTGTGACGACGCCGGATTTGACCCCGCGCGATTGCAGAACGGCCGCCCCGACAATCGTCGCTCCAAGAGCCGAACGGCGCTCGCCGCGATCCGGAAGAGCAATCAGGCAGGTATTTTTCGACGACCCAATATCGAGAAAGCCCATAAGCCGCCCCGATCGCCGCGCAGTCAAATCTCTACCAAACACGCCTACACCTCACACAATGGCTGTCTGCCCAAGGCCACCACCAGGCCCGAAGCAATAAAACGTCGTCCTCCCTGACTTTGCGGTCCCCACCGCGCGCGTTAACCCGCCGGCTTCAGAAGATCCGCGATCGACTGCGGACCAGAACTCGTCGCACCAATGCCGACACCTTGCGCGCGCACCGCAATCCGCCCCCTGGCGCGCAAATCAACCACGGCATCACCCGTCACCAGCAAGCTTTGAAAACCTGGCCATTGCGACACCTGCCGGAAGGATTGCGAAATACCGCTATCGGGCAATTGCAGGACGATGCCGTTCGCGAGCCGCACATCCCAGCGCCGCTTACCGACATAATCGGCCCGCTCGAAGATGTTGCGCAGCTTCGGATACTGGCCAAGTTCGCTCCAAAGTTCATGCGCTGCTGCGGCAGCACCAGCCCCACCAAAGCGAGGCAAATCCTTCGGCGCCGAAATGTCTTCAACCCGCGTCAGCGCGCGCCCGCTTTCATCGATGAGCGAGACCTCCGCCCCATTCTTCCAGACGGCAAACGGTTTGCGTTCCACCACCCGCACTTGCAGTTCGTTCGGATAGACGCGGCGGAATTCAACCTTCGCGATCCACGGCATGGCCTCGATCTTCTGCCGGGCCGCACGCGCATCGAAGCTGATGAACGATCGCGTCCCCTCAAGATCGAGCGCATCGAAGATGTCGCCGGGATAGGCAAACCGCTGGCCTTTGACGGTCACCTGATCGAGCCCAAACCCCATCAACGCGATAACGTCTTCGATTTGCGGAACCTTGATCATCAACGAGCGCACCCGGCCGGCGTCACTCAGAAACGCCAGTCCGGCAATCGCCAGGATGAGGCTTGCCGCAATGAGCCTCTGCCGCACAAGGCGAGACATCGGACGGCGCATTGCCTTCTTCGGCGGCGCGCTCGCCTCTTCGTCTTGAGCCGTATCTGGATGGTGATAATCGTCCTGCAGGCCTGGATCGGCGTCGCCCGCGTAGGCCTGTTGTCTCTCCGAGACCAGATCGTCAGGTACAGATAGCCTCGGCGACTGCGCTTCCCGCGCGCGCCCGAACTCATCCGTACTGATACTTACCTTTTGCAACTCGCGTCCTCGACGATCCAGCGAACAAGTTCGCCGAACGTCCAGCCTGCGTAAGCCGCCAACTCCGGTACAAGCGAGGTGGCCGTCATACCCGGCTGGGTGTTGACCTCAAGGCACACCAATTCGCAGGTCCCACCGGGAGTATCGTCGAAACGGAAATCCGCCCGGCTTACACCCCGGCAGCCCAACGCCTGATGCGCCGCCAATGTGTATTTCCGGATCAATTGGTTAATATCTGGTGTAAGTTCGGCCGGAACCTGATGCCGCGAGCCGCCAGGAGCGTATTTTGCTTCGAAATCGTAGAACGCCAGCCCTTCGGCCGGTAAGATTTCGGTAATCTCGCTGACAAACGTGCCGATCACGGCACACGTCAATTCACGACCGGCAACGTAGCGCTCGACCATGACGATCTGATCGGCTGGCCCACCATCGGCAATCGCAGCCGGCGGCGCATCGCCATCGCGCACCACCGTCACGCCGACGCTTGAACCTTCCGCAACCGGCTTCACGACATAAGGCGGCGGCATCACATGCGACTGAGAGGCTTCCGCGCGCGTGACGAGCTTGGCTTCGGCAACGGGAACGCCCGCCGGACGCAGCACATCCTTGGCGCGCTCCTTGTGCATCGCTAGCGCCGACGCCAGCACGCCCGAATGCGTGTAGGGAATCTCGAGGCATTCAAGGATGCCCTGCACGCAGCCGTCTTCGCCGAATTCGCCGTGCAGCGCGTTGAAGCAGACGTCCGGACGGTCGCTCGCGAGCTTCGCCGCGATGTCGCGTCCGACATCGACTTGCGTGACGTCATAACCTTCGCCCGCCAGGGCTTCCGCAACGGCAGCACCAGAGCGCAACGAGATCTCGCGCTCCGCCGACCAGCCGCCCATCAAAACCGCGACCTTGGAAAATGTCCGCGCCGGCGCCTCACCGATCATTGCTGCTACCTTTAATTCTCAATCGAATATGCGACGCGGCTCAAATTAGTCCTGGCCGCTGTCTTCCACGGCCATCGCCAACGCTTCCCCGACGGGCCGCCCTTCGAGCGGTACGCCAAGGCGAATGATTTCCCAGTTGAGCTCAACGCCGCTGTTAGCCTTAACCCGCGCGCGCACCGTTTCACCAAGTGTCTCGATGTCTTCGCCGGAAGCTTCACTATCGTTGATCAGGAAGTTGCAGTGCATGTCCGACACCTTCGCACCGCCAACCCGGAAACCCCGGCAGCCGGCCGCATCGACAAGCTTCCAGGCGCTCATGTCCGGTGGGTTCTTGAAGGTCGAACCGCCTGTGCGCTCGCGGATCGGCTGGTTCTGCTCGCGGTAGTCGGCGACTTCCTCCATCTGCTTCTGGATGGTCGGGACGTCACCCGGCTCACCTTTGTAGGTCGCCGAAGTGAAGATGTAATCCTTGGCAATGCTGCAATGGCGATAGGTGAACCCCATGTCGGCCAGCGAGAATTCGTGAACGTTGCCTTGTCGGTCGACCGCCCGCGCGCTTTCCAAAACGTCTTTGGTCTCGCAGCCATGCGCCCCGGCGTTCATACGAAGCGCGCCGCCGATCGAACCGGGAATCCCACGATAGAAATGCAATCCTGCAATCCCGGCATCGGCAGCAGCGCGCGCCACTTTCACGTCCGGAACCGCCGTTCCGACGCGCAGGCGATGTCCGTCCAGAACTTCGATTTTACCGAAGCCACGCCCAAGCCGGATTACGACACCCGGCACACCACCGTCGCGCACCAAGAGGTTCGAACCCAGCCCAAGCACGAAGACTGGCAATTCCGCCGGGATGTTTTTCAGAAAGTAGGCAAGGTCAGCTTCATCGGCCGGCGTGAAAAGGACCTGCGCCGGGCCTCCGACACGAAACCAGGTAATCTCAGACAATAGCGCATTGGTCTTGAGACGCCCGCGCAATTCCGGCAGCAGTTGCGTCAGATCTTCGGTCAGATCGGCAAAGCTCACGGTTTGCTACTCCCCCGCCATGCGCGGCTCATCGCCGAGCCATTCCGGCAGCGCGTTAGCCCACTCCGTCGACGTGCCGGCACCAAGGCAGACCACCATGTCGCCTGGTCGCCCGAACCGGTGAACGAGACCGATGAGATCGCGCGGATCGTTGATCGCGAGAACCGATCCATGACCGGCCGCGCGAATACCTTCGGCGATCGAATGCTGATCGATCCCCTCAACCGGCGCTTCACCTGCCGTATAGAGCGGCGCGACGATGACGCTGTCGGCATTGGCAAAGCAGCGGCAGAACTCTTTGTAGAGACTTTGGATGCGGCTGTAACGGTGCGGTTCGAACACTGCCACCACACGGCCCTTCGCTCCGGCGCGCGCCGCTTCAAGCACTGACGCGATCTCAACCGGGTGGTGTCCGTAATCGTCGTAGATCGACACGCCGTTCCACTGACCCGTCAGCTGGAAACGACGCTTCACGCCTGAGAATGTCACGAGCGCTTTGCGGATCGCCTCGTCGCTGACCCCAATGGACAAGGCCACGCCAATCGCCGCCAAAGCGTTGAGAACGTTGTGTCGGCCCGGTGCCGAGAGTTTCAAACCTTCGATCCGGCGCGGTGCGCCACCGGTGACCTGACCATTGAGCTCAATGTCGAACACCATGCTATGGCCTTCAGCCCGCATGGCCAGCAATTGGATATCGGCCCCTTGAGCCTGCCCGTAGGTGTAAAGGCGGCGACCGTCCCGACGCAGATCGAGTTTAGCGACAAGCTTCGCCACAACGGGGTGATCGACGCACGCAACAAGCAAACCATAAAACGGGATATTGCGCATGAAAGTCTCATAGGCGGCGTTCATGGTCTCGACGTCACCGTAGTAATCCAGATGCTCCGGATCGGCGTTGGTCACAATTCCGATTTGCGTCGGCAGCCGCAGGAACGTGCCATCGGACTCATCGGCTTCGACCACCATCCACGGGCCCTGGCCAAGACGCGCGTTCGTCCCCCAATCTTGAATGATACCACCGGCAATCACCGTTGGATCGACGCCGGCCACCGTCAGCATGTGCGCGATGAGGGAGGTCGTCGAGGTCTTGCCGTGCGTACCCGTCACCGAAATCGTCGAATAAAGACGCATCAGCTCAGCCAGCATCTCCGCGCGCCGGATGATCGGCAGTCCGCGCTTCCGCGCCGCTTCCAATTCCGGATTGCCATTCTTGACCGCACTTGAGATCACGACCTGCCGGGCGCCAACAAGATTGACCGCATCGTGCCCGATGAATACCCGCACACCCTTGGAACGCAGACGCTTAACGTTAGCGCTGTCTTTCTGGTCGCTGCCTTGGACGGAATAACCCTTGTCGATCAGGATTTCGGCGATCGCACTCATGCCGATCCCGCCGATCCCTATAATGTGGAACGTCCCGATCTGAGTGGGCATTTCCATAAGTTTTCTTCCCTCGAATAAGAGTAGCCGCCGATTCCACGACCTACTTTTCTTGGCCCCACCATCTGCGTCGCGAACGCCTCGTTTCTCGCGCGCTATGGCTAGACCCAAGAGAACTGCAATTCCTACAAAGGAATCGCACCTAGCAAAACTGACCCCACGAATTCGCTGGCAGACCAATCCGGTCCGCCCGGCCCCCCGGCCATATTAACCCGTCAATTCTCCCACGAGATCGGCAAGCCGCAACACCGCATCTGGCTTACCAACGCTTTTCGCCGCGTGTGCCGCATCGAGCAAAAGCTGCGGCGTGGAAAACAGCCTCCAAAGCTCCTCAGCCAGCCGTTCCGGGCTGAGAGTATTCTGTTCGATACACCAAGCCCCACCCGATTCGGCAAGTCTGGCAGCATTCTGCAACTGGTCGTTGTCAAGAGCATGAGGCAGCGGAACCAGGATTGACGGCCTTCCGATCACCGTCAACTCAGCGATCGTCGAGGCCCCTGCCCTGCCGATAACCAGTTGCGAATTTGCCATAATCTCCGGAAGATTGGCAAAAAACGGGGCAACTTCAGCAAAAATCCCGGCATTGGCGTAGGCCGATTTGACGCGGTCGACGTCTTCTTCGCGCGCCTGCTGGATGACGTGCAGCCGGCCGCGCATGTCTTCTGGCAGCAGCGTCAGGGCCGGCGGAACGGCGTCTGAGAAGTAGCGCGCGCCTTGTGAGCCGCCAAAAACCAAGAGCTTGATCGCATCTGTGGCCCCAGGAGACCAATAGGGCAGGGCGGCGCAATCAATCACCACATCGCGCACCGGATTGCCGGTAAAATGCGCCTTTTCTCTCAGCGCTCCATCGAGATATTTGACCGTCTCGAACGATGTCGCAATGGCATCCACGCGCGGCGCCAGCATCTTATTGGCCCGGCCCAAAACCGCATTTTGTTCATGCAAAGCCGTTTTGACGCCGCGCAGCTTGGCCGCAAGAAGCGGCGGAAACGTCGGATAGCCGCCGAAGCCAACCACCACCGACGGGCGAATTTCGCCTAAGAGCTGCACCGCGGCGCCCACTCCGCGCGATAGCGTCCAAACCGTTTTCGCAAGCGCAACAGGTGTTTTTTCAGCCAGCGTCGCCGATGGGATCTGGTGTATTTTGCGTGCTGGAAAACCGGTCCCGTAGCGGTCGCCGCGCATGTCGGTTGCCAGATCGACGAGGTAGCCACGCCGTCCGAGCTCTTCAGCCAAAGCGTAAGCCGGGAACAAATGCCCGCCCGTTCCCCCCGCAGCCAGCAGCACACATGGCGCGTTATCGTTATGCATCAGTTCTGCCCATGCCTGCTAAAAGCGTCGACTTCCCCCATCACCGCCGGCCGTGCCGAAAACCGCGTCGTTTCGTAGTTGGCCAGGTCCGCCCGGCGGCGCGACAGGGCCAACAACATGCCGAACCCGACAGAAATCGCAAGGATCGACGACCCGCCCGCTGAGATATAGGGCAGCGTCATTCCCGTCGCCGGCAGCAGACCGACATTGACGCCCATATTGACGAACGCCTGCAAGCCGAACATGAGCGCCAGCCCCTGCACGGCCAGTCGGTTCGCCAATCTCGGCTCCCTTAACGTCGAGATCATGGCCTTGACGACGATAAACCCGATCAGGAACGCCAGCGCCAGACAGGCGATCACGCCATATTCCTCGGCAATGACCGAAAAGATGAAGTCCGTGTGGGCATCCGGAAACCGCGTCTTGATCGTGCCCTCGCCCGGGCCGCGCCCCAAGAATCCGCCCTGAACGAAGGAGTCGATCGCCCTAGATACCTGCGAATTGGCTTCAAGCGACGCGCTCAAGTACCGGTCGATCCGGTCTTGAACGTGCGGAAAGACCCAATAGGCCGCAAAAATCCCGGTGACGCCCAGCCCGGCCAGAACAGCCACGCCGATGAAAGGCAACCCGGCCAGCAGGTACATCGCCCCCCAGGTCACAACAAGCAGCGCCGTCTGACCGACATCTGGCTGCATTACGACAAGCCCGCAGACAAGAAGACCAAGCCCGGCAGCAAGAGGCAGCGCCGGCATATCCGGGCGATTGCGCGCTTCAGCCAAGAGCCAAGCAACGATCACGACAAAGGCTGGTTTGACGAATTCCGAGGGCTGCAGCGAAGCCCCGGCAAGAGAAACCCAGCGCCGCGCTCCGTTAATGACGGAGCTGTCAAACAGAACCCAGACGAGCGCTGCCGTCGCCACGAGTAGCAACCCCAGCGCCAACTTCCGCACCGTCGAGGGTCCAAAGAACGACAAGACGATAATCGTGGCAAAACCCGCAAACGCAAATACGATATGCCGTTCGAAAAAGAAGAACGTCGGCAGGCCCCTCTTGATCGCGACCGCCGGGCTCGCCGCCAGTGACAGCACGATGCCCGACAGCATTAAAATTGCGATCGCCACGATCAGCACGTGGTCGACGGTGAACCACCATTCCGCCAGCTTGCTGCGGTCGGAACGGGAGATGCTCACGCCGCACCTCCGCTCGTCTCACCCGCCGTCGCGACATGCCCCTGCGCCAGGAGGCGAAAGGCTTCACCGCGCTCTTCGAAATTGCGGAACTGATCGAACGAGGCACACGCGGGCGAAAACAAAATGACAGGCTGCGCCGCCCCGGAAGCCTTTGCATCGCTCACAGCGCGCTCAACCGCAACCTCGAGCGTTCCACACTCAACCGCCGTTACCTTTCCCGCGAGCGTCTTGGCGAAGTCGTCTACCGCCTCGCCGATCAGGTAGGCTGTCGCGATCCGCTCGAATAGCGGTTCGAGCGAAGTGATCCCGCCAGACTTGGCCCGGCCTCCGGCGATCCAGTAGATGTCCCCGGCGAACGAGGCGAGCGCCTTCTCGGTCGCTTCCGCATTGGTTGCTTTGGAATCGTTGATGAAAAGAAGCCCCCCAACTTCGCCGACTTGCTCCAGGCGGTGCGGAAGCCCGGGAAAACTCGCGAGCCCGTGGGCGATCTTGGCCGGCTCGAAAATGCTCGCAGCGCCCGCCGCCGACTTCGGCTCCAGAGCAGCGCCACCCGTGTCGGCCAACGCCTGCAAAGCCCTCAACGCCGCAAGCGCAGCGGCAGCATTCTGCGTATTGTGACGCCCGCGCAAAGTCGCAATGCCTTCGAGGTTTGCAACCTCCTGGCTGGTCGCGTAGGCACCGACCTTCTCATGCACAAAAAGCGTCTGACCGATCGCATAGACGCGCGGGACGAGCCGCGCCCCTTTGCCGGACGTGAAGGCATAAAGCTTCTTCGGATCAGCCTTTTCGACCCGCTCCGCCACCGCCTGCGTCAAGGCATCGTCGATCCCGACCGCCGCTGCGACAGCCCCCGAAATCAGCCGCTCCTTGACTTCGGCATAATGCTCCAGCGTCCCGTGACGGTCGATGTGATCGGGCGTGACATTCAACAACACCCCAACCGATGGTTTCAGCGTCTGCGTCAGATCGATCTGGTAGGAACTCATCTCGACGACATGGATGCGTTCAGCTTGCGGCGGCTCAAGCGTCAGGATTGCCCGCCCGATATTGCCGCCCATCTGAATGTCGAAACCCAGCTGCTTCAGAAGATGAGCGATGAGCGCCGTCGTCGTCGACTTGCCATTCGTCCCGGTGATCGCGACAAACGCCGAATTGGGGCAATGCACCTCGCGTTCGCGCGCAAAGATCTCGATGTCACCGATGATCTCGACGCCGTGCTGCTGAGCGAGCTTGACCGTCCAATGCGGCTCTGGATGAGTGAGCGGCACGCCAGGCGCCAAAACCAGTGAGGAAAACGCGCTCCAGTCCGCATCGCGAAGGTCGGCGACCGTCAGCCCTTCGCTCATCGCCCGCTCGCGCCCGGCCGCGCCGTCGTCCCAGGTGACGACCTCTCCACCACCGGCAACCAGCGAATGCGCAGCCGCAATGCCCGAGCCACCGAGCCCGAACACCGCCACCCGTTTTCCCGCAAAGGTTGTCGCGCGTATCATGAATTAGAGCTTACCGCGATTCCGTCAGGCTGGCTTAACCTCGCCAGCCAACGTGTTGAGAAGTCATTCTTCAGCGATCCCCCAGCGACTGATAAGCCCCCCGCACCACCACCGGCTGCCGCGCAAAACGCGCTGCAGCCGTCCAGCCGATCAGCGCAGCTTCAAGGTCGCCAGCCCAATCAGAGCCAAAACGACGGAGATGATCCAGAACCGGACGACAACCGTCGATTCCTTCCAGCCCTTCTGTTCGTAATGGTGGTGCAGCGGCGCCATGCGGAACACGCGTTTGCCGGTCAGCTTGTAGGACGTCACCTGAATAATGACCGACAGCGTTTCCAGGACGAAAAGACCGCCGACAATCGCCAGAACGATCTCGTGCTTGGTCGCAACCGCGATCGAGCCCAGCGCGCCACCCAGAGCCAGCGAGCCCGTATCACCCATGAAGATCATCGCCGGCGGCGCGTTGAACCACAAGAACCCAAGGCCTGCGCCAATAAGCGCACCGCAGACGACGGCCAGTTCCCCCGTCCCCTCGATGAAATGGATCTGCAGGTAGTTGGCGAATTTGAAGTTCCCCGAGAGGTAGGCAATGAGCCCGAACGTTGCCGCCGCGATCATCACCGGCACAATTGCCAGTCCATCGAGGCCGTCGGTCAGATTGACGGCGTTTCCAGCCCCGGCAATCACGAAAATGCCTAAGAGGATGAAGAACGGCCCAAGTTCGATGAGCAGGTTCTTGAAGAACGGCAGTGTCAGGGTCGTCGCCAGATCGGGCTTGGCCAGAAGCGTCAACCCGTAGGTTGCAAGCCCTGCAACCGCAAGTTCAACCCCCAGCCGCAGCCTTCCTGAAAACCCCGACGCCGTCTGCTTCGTCACTTTCAGATAGTCGTCATAGAAGCCAATGAGCCCGAAGGTCAGCGTCACGATCAGCACGATCCAGACGTACATATTCTGCAGGTTGGCCCACAGAAGCGTCGAAACGAGCACGCCCGACAAAATCATGAGACCGCCCATCGTCGGCGTACCGCGCTTGGCCAGATGGCTCTGCGGACCATCTTCCCGGATCGGCTGGCCCTTGCCCTGGCGCACGCGCAGCAGGTCGATGATGCCCGGCCCGAACAGCAAAACGAACAGGAGTGCTGTAAAAATCGCGCCCCCCGTCCGAAACGTGATGTAGCGGAAAACGTTCAGCGGACCGAGCTGATCGGAAAAGTTCACCAGTTCGTAGAGCATCCGGGCTCCTGTTATTTTTGGCTCTTGCGCCCCTGGGAATGGCTCGCCTGATCCTCACCGCAAACCGCTGAGCCACATTAGCTCTGACCAGTTCGCCAAGAATTGGCAATTCCCACGCCGTTCTCGTTATCGCCCTGTTTCCTTCCCGGCAAGCGGGAACAGCATATTGATCAGCGTTCAATCCCCAAATTGACGCTTGATCGCCGCAACCAGCTCGAATGTGCGCGCTCCGTTCGAACCTTTGACCATTATTGCATCACCCGCCTTGAGTTCGCTGAGGAGCGACGCCTCCAAACCACCGGCCGTTTCGGCAGCGCCGCCGCGCCTGTTTTCCGGCAAGGCATCATAAAGCGCCTTGGCGATTGAGCCCGCGGTGAAGACGAGATCGACTCCAGCCTGTGAAACCGGTCCGGCAAGTTCCTGGTGATAGCGCTTTTTATGTTCGCCCAGCTCGAGCATATCGCCGATGACAGCGATCCGGCGCGGGTAGGCATCGCGCGGAACCGATCCAAGCAGCTCTATCGCAGCCTGCATTGAAACCGGATTGGCGTTGTAGCTCTCATCGATCAAGAGAACCGACCCACCCGGGCATGCCAGCTCGGTTCTCACACCACGACCCTGCGGCGCCGACATTTCTGAGAGACCGACGAGCGCTGTCTCCAGATCAGACCCGACCGCGTGCAGCGCGCCAACGACGGCCAGCGAATTCATGACGATATGCCGGCCCGGCAGCGAAAGCGCATAAGTTATGAGTTTTTCGCCCGCCGAATTTTTAAGCCTGACAGTCACTTCCGATCCGGCTGCGGTCTCTTGCACGCTTTCGAGCGCCACCGAACGCCCAGGGCTCGCGCCGAAACTACAAATGGTAGCGCCCACGGCCTTGGCCTGCTGCTCAAGAAATTCGAAATGCTCGTTATCGGCATTGAGAACGGCCGTGCCGCCCGGCTCCAATCCGGCAAAGATTTCTGCCTTCGCCGCCGCGATTTCTTCGACACCGGAAAAATGCTCAAGATGAACCGGTGCCACCGTCGTGATGATTGCCACATGAGGACGAACCATCTTCGTCAGCGGCGTGATCTCGCCGGAGTGGTTCATCCCGATCTCGAAGACGCCATAACGCGTGTCAGCAGGCATGCGCGAAAGCGTCAGCGGCACTCCCCAGTGGTTGTTGAAGGATTTGTCCGCCGCATGCGTCGGCCCAAGCCGCGCAAGACAAGCCCTCAGCATTTCCTTCGTCGTCGTCTTGCCGACGCTGCCGGTGACCGCAATTACGCGCGCCTCAGATGACAACCGCGCCCGCGCAGCCATTCCGATCCGCTCCAGCCCGGCAAGTGTGTCATCGACCAGCAACAACACGCCATCGCCCGGCTGGCGAACGTAGTCGCGATTGACGAGCGCCGCACTTGCACCGGCCTGGAATGCATTCGAAACAAAGTCATGGCCATCGCGGCGATCTTTCAGCGCCACAAAGAGTTCGCCCGGCCCTATTCCACGGCTATCGATGGAAATATTGGTAATTGCACCCGGATCGGCCCCGTCCGCCTCGCCCTCAGCTGCAGCGACCAAATCGCTCCAGGTCCACAACGCCTCAGCCATCAGCCCGCACCTTCGCAATAGCTTCGCACGCGACCTCATGATCGGAGAACGGCAGCACCTTGTCGCCGACAATCTGCCCGGTTTCGTGGCCCTTGCCGGCAATCAGAATGACGTCGCCCGGACCGATCTCCTGCACCGCCGTGCGGATGGCTTCACCGCGGTCGCCGATTTCCTTGGCACCGCTTGCCCCCGACAAAATCTCCGCGCGGATTGCACCCGGCTCCTCGCTACGCGGATTGTCGTCGGTAACGATCACTTCGTCGGCCTCTTCGCTGGCGATTTTGCCCATGATCGCGCGCTTGCCCCGGTCACGATCACCGCCGCATCCGAACACGCAGACAAGCTTGCCTTTCACAAACGGCCTGACACCCGAAAGGGCTGCCGACAACGCTTCGGGCTTATGGGCATAATCGACGACGACCAACCCCTCACGCGCCTCGCCAATGATCTCAAGCCGTCCAGGCACGCCTTTCAACTCGCTCAGAGCCGACATCGCCGTTTGAGGATCAATCCCGACAGCGATGGCAAGCCCGACGGCAACCAGCGCATTTTCCACCTGATAATCGCCAATGAGCGGCAGCCGCGCATCGAAGGTCTGCTCGCCAATCGCAATTTGCAGTTTTTGCACAAACCCATCGAGCGCAATCGAAACGACTTCGAGATCTTCGCCCGCCTTCCCGACCGACATCACCTTGAGCTTTTGCTCCTTAGCGGCCTCAACGACGCGCGCATGCTCGGCGCCATCGGCATTGACAACAGCCGTGTGGCCCGGCTGTAGAAGCTCACGGAAGAGCCGCAGCTTGGCTTGCAGGTAGTCTTCGGCGTCGGCGTGATAATCGAGATGGTCGCGCCCCAGATTTGTGAACGCCGCAGCTGTCAGCTTAACCCCATCGAGCCGATGTTGATCGAGCCCGTGCGAGGAGGCTTCAAAGGCGACATGCGTTACCCCCTCGTCAGCAAGCTCAGACAATGTCTTGTGGAGCGAAACAGGATCGGGCGTCGTCAACGAGCCATAACGCCCACCATCCGGCTTGACGATCCCGATCGTTCCGACCGAGGCGGCCTGTTTTCCAGCGCTCGCAAAAATCTGTCGTGTAAACTCGACCACCGACGTCTTACCGCTCGTCCCGGTAACGGCGACGGCACAGGCTGGCTGCTTTCCGAAAAATATCGCCGACATCAGCGCCAGAGCCCGCCGCGGATTGGAGCTCCTCAGGATGATGGCCTTGTCCTCGATCTCTCCAAGATCAGCCGTCTCAGATGCCAGCACCGCGACCGCACCTGCCGCAACCGCAGCCGGCGCAAACTTCGCCCCATCGGCAGCAACACCCGGGATCGCCGCGAACAAAGCTCCCGGCTCGACGGCTCGGCTATCCGAAGCGATACCGGTAATTTCAACGTCATTGGCTTCAGGCGGAACTGGCGCGAGTGCAACCAATCCACCAATCCCGTCGATAATCTGAGAAAGCTTCATTCAAAGCCCAAAGACAAAAAAGAGCGCCATTCGCGCACCTGGTACTGCTGCCAGCAGGTTCTTATTGCGGGCACCCCGCCGCGTCAAACCGCCAATCAAGAAGACGGCGCTACTCGCCAGGACCCGCGCCGCCAGGAATGAACCCCAATAACGGCGCAATCCGGGCCGCGATCCGGGCCGTTGTCGGCGCTGCGTTGTGCCCGGCCGTGATGTGCCCGTGCGTCTCCGGCGTCCCTTTGGGCTCATAGAGACTGACAAGCATGATGTAGGAGGGGGCATCCATCGGAAACGCCGACAGGAATGACGAGATCACCGCTTTTTCGCGATAGCCGCCCACACCTGCGATCTCGGCCGTCCCGGTTTTCCCGCCGATACGAAGCCCCGGCACATCGGCATGCGAACCTGTGCCAATCTTGCCGGCCACGTTCCAGCGCATGATCTCGCGGATATGCCGGCTCGTCTCCGGGCTGATCACCTGCTTGCGCTCAACCGAAGATTTATCGCTCCGCCCTCGACGATCCACAAACGACGGGTTGACCCGGTATCCGCCATTGATGAGTGGCGCGCATGCCGCAACAAACTGCAGCGGCGTCACCGCGATCCCATGCCCATAGGATATGGTCACGGTTTCGATGTCACCCCAGATGCCCGGCAATGTCGGCTTGGCAAGACTGCCTGCTTCCGTCGACATCTCATCGAAAAGCCCAAGGCGAGCCAGGAAATCCTTTTGCGCTTCATGTCCGGCCGCCAGCGCCAGCTTTCCCGCTCCGACGTTCGATGATTTCAAAAAGACTTCGGCAATCGAGAGCGGCCGCCCAGCCGGATGCATGTCTTCGATGCGATAGGATTCGACATCGAGCGGCTGGCGCACATCGACGATCGTGTCGAGCGTCTCACCCTGCTCAAGCGCCATCGCGACCGTCATCGTCTTGAACACCGAGCCCAATTCGTAGGTGCCCTGGGTCAGCCGGTCGAGCCGCGCGCGTTCGGAACGCTCTTCAACAGACACCGGATCGACGCCCGGCAATGACGAGGCCGCCAGGATGTTGCCGTTGCGGACATCCATAACAACGGCAGAGGCAGCCTTCGCTTGATACCGCTTGATGGCGTGCGCAAGTTCATCTTCAACCGCGAATTGCACCGCCATGTCGAGTGTCAGCTGCAGCGGCGCCTTGGCCGTCAGCGATGCCCCATGGACCGCATCGACGTCTTTCGTCTCATCGAGATATTTCTCGATCCCCGCGCGCCCCTTGTTGTCGATGTCGACGAAGCCGAGAATATGCCCGGCCAGACGCCCGAGCGGATAAGCGCGGCGCAACTCGGAGCGGAATTCAAGCCCCGGCAGACCGAGGTCATGAACCTTTTGCGCTTCCGCCGGCGACAACCCGCGCCGCAGCCAGACAAAGCGCTTTCCGCGATCGGCAATCGTCTGGCGGATCCAATCTGCGTCGAGGCCGGGCAGCACCTTGGAAAGCTTGGTGGCAACTTCCTTCTGATCGAGAATGACCGCCGGATCGGCAAACAGCGACGGCATGACGACATCGCCGGCCAGAAGGCGCCCATTGCGATCGACGATATCGGGTCGCGCAAAGGCGGTTGCGATCGGCGCGTTGAGCGCGATCTGTTCTTCATGCTGGCCATTCAATGCGAGCCGCACGAGCTGACCTGAGACTGCGAGAAAACCGGCAACGACCAGACCAATCGCAATCAGAGCCCGCAGTCGGTCGCTACGCCGCTCGCTTCGTAAGCGTTCCGAACGGCTTTGCCGATTGACGCTTGGCGGCGGTCGCTTCAGCGCCCCATCGTCGATCCCGGCCTTGATTGTGATGCTGACCGACATGGCAATCAGCGCTCCCCGGCGGCTGGGGCGGCGCCTTGGCCTTCAATCACGCCGCGGCCGCGCTTCAAGGGATCAGGATCGACGTATCCGGTGAATTGATCGCGCTGCGCCGGCACCATCCCCAGAGCGCGCGCGGCATTGCCAATCCGTTCCGGCCGCGCCAGATGCGCCCGCTCTGCCTTTAGAATTGCAATATCCCGATCGGCCTGCTCAATCGCCTTCTCGCGAGCCGTAACCGCAGCTTCGAGATTGCGCGTCTCATAGTTGACCGCATAAAGCGCAAACGCGCTCGCAATCATCAGAAGAACCGAAATCGTTAAAACGATTTTCATCGCCGCGCGTCCCCTCGGTTTCCGCCGTTGCGCCCAATGCGGCCGGAAAGCTCACTTCGCTCGCAGAACCGGAGCACCAAACTCTGCGGCTTCCGCTTCAGTGAGCGGCCAAGCCGCCGCATCGGTGCGAACCGCCGATCTCAACCGTGCCGACCTGGCACGCGGGTTTGCGTCCAATTCAGCTTTAGAAGACGTTAACGATCGAGAGTTAATGATTTTTAAACTTGCAGCATGCTTGGGCGCACTTGGCGCAGGCATGTGACGCGAAACGCCCTCCGTTTTGCCGCAGCGGCTATTGATGAAGCGCTTGACGATGCGGTCTTCGAGCGAATGGAACGTCACGACGACAAGCCGCCCGCCTGGCTTCAGAGCCCGCTCAGCCCCGGCCAACCCGCCGACCAGCTGCCCTAATTCATCGTTGACGAACATCCTGAGCGCCTGGAAGGTCCGCGTTGCCGGATGCCGTCCCGGCGGCCCCTTACCCAAGACCTTCTGCACCAGATTGGCGAGGTCCAACGTCCGCGAAAACGGCTCTTCGGCCCGCCGCGCGACAATCGCCCGGGCGATGGCCCGCGAGCGCTTCTCTTCGCCAAGCCTGTAGATGATGTCGGCAAGATCGGCTTCTTCAAAGGTATTGACGACATCCGCCGCGCTAAGCCCTTCGGATTTTTTCTCTGCGCCAACGTTTTGTTCTGCGCCAACATTCGGCAGGCCGATGTTGGGCGGGTTGCTATCCGCCCCTGGAGATTGAAGCGACGGGCCGTCGATCAAAGACTGCTCCTGACTACCACCCTCAACACGCGCCTGCGCAGTGTTGGGTAGACCATCTTCAACACGCGCTTGCCGAGTGTTGAGACTACCATCGTCAACACGCGCTTGCGCAGTGTTGAGCGAACCCCCTTCAACACCGGCTTGCCGAGTGTTGAGCAAACCAAGACTCTCCATGCGCATGTCGAGGGGGCCGTCGGCCTGGAACGAGAAGCCGCGATCGGGCTCGTCGAGTTGCATCGACGAAACGCCGAGATCGAAGACGACCGCGTCGAAGGCACCAGCAAAACCGGGTTCCGCATCTAAAGATGTGAGATTGAGGAGTTCGCCGAACGGCAACTGCAGCAACCGCAAGCGTTCGCCATACTGCGTGAGCATCTCGGCCGCCCCCGCGATAGCCGTCGGGTCACGGTCGAATGCCGTCACATGGCATTGAGCGGCATCGAGAATGGCGCGCGAATACCCGCCCGCGCCGAAGGTGGCGTCAACGTAGCTTTCGCCGTCCTTTGGCGACAGCACGTCCAGCACCTGATTGAGAAGCACGGGAACATGCCGGCCGCCCGAGGCGCTTGTCTCTACCCCGCGTCTGGGCTTGCGCCGCGGCATGCTTCCCGTACTCCTTCGCCCCCGCTGCGAAATCATTGGCGGATAAATCCGCCGGTTCAGCCCTCACGACCATCCTTGAACAGCTTCCGGTGGTCTCGAACTTTTGCGCGCGCAGCTTCCCGGCGCTCTTCGAAGCGCTCTGGCTGCCAGATTTGAAACTTCTCACCAAGCCCGACAAAAGCAACCCTGTCTTGAAGGCCGGCGTGCGCGCGAAGCCCTTCAGGAAGGATGATACGGCCGTCCCCGTCGATCGACAAAACCTGCACGTCGCCATAAAGGGCAACTGATAGCTCGTCTCGCTCGTCCGAGTAGTCCGGCAGATTGCTGAGAAGCGCATCGATCTTCTGCGCGAGTCTCTCGCCGCCAGCATCGAGCGCCGGAGCGTCGAGCGAGGGGTAGCAGTAGATGCCGCCGGGGTATGCGTCCCGCTCGAGAACAGCTCGAAATGGCGCAGGGATTGAGACCCGCCCCTTGGCATCAATCTTGTTCGTGTATGTCGAGACAAACCGGTCCATTCCCCTTCAGCTGACCTCGAACCTCGACGCAAAACTTCCAAAACGGCCCCATGCGGCCTGTTTCCCGCGCACCGAACACCGATCCCTGACGCGTTACGGACCTTTCCAAAGGATGCCGGCGGACCGTGGTGGTCGCTCTGGCTTGGCCCTCTCTCAAGACAGGCGCCACAACCACGGCCCTTTGCCCGGTGCGGACGGGCCTTAATGGGATCACATGGAATTTCATGGGTGTCAATGGATTATTAACCATTTTTTACGGGAACACGCCCTGATTTCCTGGGCAGATGCCGCGCAGGCACAGATCTGCGGCCGAGGGCAAACAAATCCCTCGGGCGTTAAATCGCGGGGTCAAATACGGGGATCGCCGCCCGGACCGCAGCCCGGCGCCGATAATCGCCTAGCGACAGGGCAGCATGCGCCTTGCAGCGACATCTCCAGCGCACCGCATCGGCGACAGGAGCGTTAATCTCGATAGGTTTTCGGAGGGTTTCAGGCAGCGACTATTGGTACATCAGTAATCGCAATAGATCTTTGCCGAGTCAGTCGGCAAGTAGAGACCGTCGCCGACACGCTCAACGAGCCCACGCTGTGCATAGTGATGCAATTGAACCCTCACAGCGCTACGCTTGAGCCTGATGTCATTTTGCTCCGCAAAAGCCATGATTTCGTCAATGGCGGTCGGGTTGGGCGACCTTATCAGCATGTAGTTCAAAATCGCCGCCCAATGTTCGGAAGGCTTTCTAGATCCTGATCCGAAATCAAACGCAAATTGCCGTTCTTCTTGTTTGGCAGCATCAAGCTGAGCGCGTAGCTCAGCCAGCTCCTGGCGCACACTGCTAACGTGCTCAACCGCATCGGCCAGCCGCCGCTCAGCATATTCGATCAATCGCTCTAAACGCGCTACTTTTGACATCAGGTTCGCAGTTAAATTTTACGCCAGCGTTACACAGACTCCAGTTGTAACCATCAACTTTATGGTGTATTGGTTAATGGTCCTTGAAACAAAGAAACCGCCAACGCTCAGAGCGCCGACGGTTTCCAAGTAGATGGGCCGAGGAAGAACCTCGAACCAGCTGTAGCAAGCGAATCATACCATATCGGTAGTTCACGGGTCGACATCTTCCTCATTTCCAACTCGTATATTTATGAGGAAAATAGAAATGATCCGAGTTAGCTGCATCAATAAGCTTGATCGATATGATCCTTCTGAGCGGATTCAGAACGTGGGAGGTATCAATGCCGATCGGTCGAGATGGAAACTCAGTCAACAGGAAGCAATTCGCTGGACTGAGGATCCTAATAAGGAAGACTTCTACGTCGAAGTGAATGGCGATCGAGTGAGGGTCGTCGTTAGGATCTCCCGCTACGGCAATAAATACCTTACGACACAACCGGACGGCGAAGAGCAGAATAACTTGCTTAGTTTGCCGGAGTGCCCATAGCACCTCAAAACGACCGGAGTTCGGGTGCCAACCATCCGAACTCCCACACTGCCTTTGCTGGACGCTGCTGTTTTGTCGACCAGAAATTGATTGCGCCCCGCAACCCATTGGCTTCGAGCATCTCTCCATTTGTTTTTCGGTGCAGAGCACCTCATCGGCCACACCACTCACCACAATCCAAAGGTTTCTGGCCGAATGGGATTTCGCCGACGACGCGAACACTGTTACAGCTGACAAAAGACGCGCGCGCGGACAGGCCCGTGGCCGTGTCCTGGAGATCCACATGACGCAGACGCCGCTCAGTCGGCCACGTCGCTTCGAGATCCTGCTGATAAAGCCTTCACATTACGACGAAGACGGCTATGTCATTCAGTGGTTGCGCTCGACCATGCCGTCGAACTCGCTCGCCTGCGTCAACGCGCTCGCATGCTCAGCCGCCGAACGCAAAATCCTTGGCGACGACACCGAAATCGTCGTCACCGCGATCGATGAAACCAACAAGCACGTCGATCTCGCTGCCATCATCAGCCGCTTCCAGAACAACGATTTCTGCGGCTTTGTCGGCTTCGTTGGCGTCCAGTCCAACGAATTCCCTCGCGCAATGGACCTGGCCCGTCCCCTTTGCGAAGCAGGCATCAAGGTTGTCATCGGCGGCTTCCATGTCTCCGGTTGCATTTCCATGCTGCCAGAACTGCCAGGCGATCTGAAAGCTGCGACCGATCTTGGCATCACGCTTTTCGCCGGAGAATCCGAAGAGCACTTTGACGGATTTGTCGGCGACATCGCCGCTGGAACCGAAAAACCCATCTACGACTACATGAAGGACCTGCCTGACATCGGCGAGGTCAGCGCGCCACCGTTTCTGGCCGCAGACTTCGTAAAGCGTTCGGTCGGCAATGTGACGAGCTTTGATGCTGGCCGCGGCTGTCCATTCCAGTGCTCATTCTGCACGATCATCAACGTGCAGGGCCGAAAATCGCGATACCGGACGCCCGACAGCGTCGAAGCCATCCTGCGCGCCAACTACGCCCAAGGCATAGATCGCTTTTTCATTACCGACGACAACTTCGCCCGCAACAAAGACTGGGAAGCCATCTACGACCGGATCATCAAACTTCGCGAAGTCGATGGACTTGATGTCCGCTTCATGATTCAGGTCGACACCCTTTGCCACAGGATCCCGAATTTCATCGAGAAGTCCAAGCGCGCTGGAGTGACCCGCGTATTCATCGGACTGGAAAACATTAATCCCGACAACTTGATCGCGGCCAAGAAGCGCCAAAACAAGTTGACCGAGTATCGCAAGATGCTGCTCGACTGGAAGGCCGTCGGCATCATGACCTTCGCAGGTTATATCCTGGGCTTTCCCAATGACACGCCGGAATCGATCACCCGCGACATCGAGATCATTCAGGAAGAGCTGCCCCTCGACGCCCTCGAATTCTTCATCCTGACCCCTCTGCCGGGATCGGAAGACCATAAGGTCCTCGACGGCAAAGGCGTCGCCATGGACGCCGACATGAACCGCTACGAATTGGAGCATGTCGTCACCGATCACCCGAAGATGACGCGCACACAATGGCAGGCGACCTACGCCAACGCCTGGGCCCAGTTTTATACCGACGCTCATTTGGAAACCATCCTGCGTCGCGCCCATGCCAGCGGCATCGACATCTACCGGTTGATGATCATCCTCTTGTGGTTTTCCTCCGCCGTGCCGGTTGAAAATGTCCATCCCCTGCAAGCTGGGCTGATCCGGCGCAAAGACCGGCGCAGCCGCCGCCCAGGATTGCCGCGCGAGCCGTGGCTCGCGTTCCAATACGCTTATGTCCGCGAACTTCTCGGCAAACAGATCGTCTTGTTCCGCCGATGGCGCTCACTTCGCGCAATTTGCGCACGCATCGTCAATGACGCGAAGGCTAGCGCCTACACCGACAAGGCCTTGAGTGCAGCCAACGAAGACGTTTCAGAGAATATGCAGCTTTATACTCAGACCGCCTCCGCTCAATCGGCCGTCACCAGAGAGCGTCGCGTCGCCGGCGCTGCTGCTTCGTGATCCAATAAAGCTCGCCCTCGGCAAAAACGCCGCCTGCACCGAGCCTGCGCAAATCGCCAAAACGACGAGAATAGCGAAAATTCCACAAGCAAGCTTCGTGCATCCCTGCGCTGGTTTTATGATGCAATGCGCGAATCGGCCAAGAACGGCCTGTGGGGGAGCAGCATGGCGAAAATCTCAGTCGACCGGGCCCTGGCCCGCGCCAAGACGCATGAACGCAAAGGCGAGATCGACCAGGCCTTCTCGCTCTATAAAGGTGTGCTCGAAGCCTTCCCGAAAAACGCGCGCGCTCAGCAGGCCCTGGCCAAACTCTCCCAGTTAAGGCAGGCAGCCCAGGCTTCGCTCAACCCACCCAAGGAACAAGTCAACGCGCTCGTCGCGCTCTACAATCAGGGCCAGTTCGCCGCCGTCGCCCAAAACGCTGCGATGTTAGTGCAAAGTTATCCCGGCTCATTTGTCCTGTGGAATTTACTTGGCGCCGCACACAAGGGCCTCGGCAATCTTGAAGAAGCCGCCAGAGGTTTCCATCGCGCCTGCGAGCTGAGCCCGGAATTCGCCGACGCCCATAACAACCTTGGCGTGGTCCTCATGGATCTTGGCAGGTTCGACGAGGCGATGGCCTCCTACCGCACAGCCCTTGAGATCAAGCCCAGCTACCCTGAAGCCCTCAACAATCTCGGCAAGGCGCTCAAAGAACTTGGTCAGATCGATCAATCGATCGACGCCTGCCGCAAAGCGCTTGCCCTCAGACCGAACTATGTCGAGGCCCTCATCAATCTCGGCAATGCCCTGAAAGAGAACGGCGAACTCGACGCAGCAATCGAGGCCTACCGCAAAATCATCAAGATCAACCCAGAGTTCTCCAAGGCCCATAATAACATTGGCGCAACCTTGGAAGCGCAGGGCAATTTCGACGAGGCCGTGGACTGGTATCAGAAGGCCATCGACATCGATCCCAATTACGTCGAGGCCTACACCAATATCCTCGCAACCCTGCAGCACAGCGGCAAGATCGACGAGGCCATCGACTGGTACCAAAAGGCGCTGGCCGTCGCCCCCGATCACGGCGAATGGTATCGCCTGCTCGCACTGTTGAAGAAATGGACCGTCGACGATCCGCTGATCGCGCAAATCGAAGAGCAGTACAGCCGCATTGATTTGCCCGAAGAGGATCGCTGCCACATATGCTTTGCGCTCTACACGATCTACAATTCAATCGGCAAATACGAGCAGGCCTTCGCGCGCCTCTCGGAAGGCAACACGCTTCGCAAAAAGCTCTGCAATTATCATATCTCGCAAGACGCAAAACTCTTCGAGAGAATTAAGAACACAGCCCCCCTCATCCAGAACGCCGCGCTTGAGCCGGTCGAAAACACCGAGGAACCGACCCCGATTTTCATCGTCGGCATGCCGCGCTCGGGAACGACGCTCGTCGAACAGGTCGTCTCCGCCCATAGCGAAGTCTTTGGGGCGGGAGAACTGCGCTACGTTGAAAAATTTGGACGCGACATCGCCATCGACGAGAAGCAACCCTCGCCCGAAGACCTGGAAACAATCCGCCAGCAATATCTGGAAGCCGCCGCAAGCCATTCGGACGGATCGAAATACGTCATCGATAAGATGCCGCACAATTTCCGCTTCGTGCCGTTGATCTGCGCCGCGATACCGGAAGCAAAGATCATCCACGTCTATCGCGAACCCGCCGCCACCTGCTGGTCGAACTTCGAACGCTACTTCCCGTCCAAGGGATTGGAATACTGCTACGACCTGTCCGACGTCGCAGAGTTTTTCAAAATGTATGTCGACCTCATGAAACACTGGTCGGAAGAATTCGGCGACCGCATTTGCGACCTGAGCTATGACCGCCTGACGCTCGACCAGGAGCACGAAACCCGACGCCTCATCGAAAGCCTCGGCCTGCCCTGGGAAGATGCCTGCTTGAGCCCGCATGAAAACACCCGCGCCGTCAAAACCGCATCCTTCGCGCAGGTCCGCAAGCCGGTTTACAAAGGCAGCTCGCAAAAGTGGATGAAGTACGAAACCTATCTCGACGGCGCCTTCGAAGACCTGCCCGAATTCGACTAGGCTTTAGCGGCTGCAAACGCCGTTGCTGCGGGACCATCCGCTCCGACGCGCCAAGAAGTATGAAGCACAACCCGTAATTCCCTCCCAAATCCGGCCAGACGTTGACTCGGCGGTAACCATTCCCCCGTTAAACCGGAGAGTAGAGTTTCTCAGGCGTACGCTGAACAACCCGCTCCCCCTGCCCGACCGCCCTTGGCGGCATATTTGGGGCGGTCGGGCAGGGGGAGCGGGCCGGTGATGCTCGTTCCGGCAAAGCCGGAACCAACCTTGTGTTTGCAAATAGTGCCGCGTGGAGTTGTGGATGCGTCTGAAAGCCAAACTGGCTTGGCTTTGGTTGATCGCCGTTGCGTGTTTTGGAGTGGGCCTGATCTCCACGCCCGCTTTAGCCAAACGCCCCCCCGACAAATCTTATTTCATCGCCCTTCAAGCCCCGGGCCAGGGCACCGTTCGCCTCTACGCTGAGGAATACGGCCACGGCCGCCCCGTATTGCTCCTGCACGGGCTTGGCGCTTCGACCTTCACCTGGCGCAACATCATCCCGACGCTGGCGCGCACCAACCGCGTCATCGCCGTCGACATGAAAGGCTTCGGCCGCTCCGAAAAACCGTTCACGCAGGCCTACACGCCCTTCGACCACGCCAACCTCATCCTCGCCTTCATCCGCAAACGCGGTTTGCGCAATCTCACCATCGTCGGCCATTCCTTCGGCGGCGCGATCGCGATGCTGGTCACGATCCGCCTCAACGAGACGAGCCCCGGCCGCGTCCGCGATCTCGTCTTGATGGACGCGCCGACCTATCGCCAGCCCGGCACGGCGTTCGTGCGCTTCATGAAGACGCCGATCCTGCCCTACGCCGCCCTGACCCTCGTGCCGCCGGAACTCTCGACGTGGTTGTCGCTCGATGAAAGCCAGGCGAGCAAGATGACACTCGCAGATGTCCGCGGTTACGCCGAACCCTTTTACGATGCCGCCGCCCGCCACGCGCTGATCACCACCACCCGCCGCATCGAACCCAAACACGTCGAGCGGTTAACCTCTCAATATCCTAACGTCCGCCAGCGCACGCTCATCATCTGGTGCGAGCATGACCAGACGGTGCCGCTTGCGACCGGCAAGAAACTGGTGCGCGCACTCCCCAACGCCCGCCTCAGAGTCTTGAAAGGCTGCGGCCACGTCCCCCAGGACGAACGCCCGGAGGCGGTCAAAAAACTGCTGCGGTCATTTTTAAGGGGTTAGCTGGCTTTAACGGTTGATCCCCCACCCGCCATTTCCCGACCACGTCATCCCCGCGAAGGCGGGGATCCATCCACGTTCATGGTTCAATGAGCGGAGCAAATTTTTTTGCAGGCTCGGATGGATCCCCGGCCAAGCCGGGGATGACGAAATACCGTGAATTCAGCGGCGCGCTACTATGAGCTGGTTGCAAAGGGCGGGTGCAAGTCGGCACCCGAAGTACCTAAGTGTCATCCCCGCATATATTGCGGGGATCCAGGTAGCGTCTTTGGACCTACTCTGAAATCAAACTTCCAACAATCTGCAATCCACCGGCCAGCGGCTGCAGGGCTGCATCAGACACCTTTACACGCTGTGCATGGCGCACGATGGGTCCCAGGGACAAGCCCTGGGATGACAGGAAGAGAAAGAGGCTCCCCGGCCTTCCAGGCCAATGTTTGCGGAGAATTATACGGCGCCGGATGCCATGTGGGCATCCGAAGGCGCAACTAAAATATCAAGGCCCGGTTGCGCAGTGGGCAACCGAAGGCGCGAAAATAAAGGGCCGTGCAGACGAATGCTGCACGACCCAGACGTCATATTCAAATGCCCGGTTTAGCTCTTAGGCTTGAGAGCCTGCATGGCACCGTCTTTACAGGCAACGACCTTCTCGTCACCGGAAATCCGACCGTCACCGTCGGTGTCGACATTGGTCTCGACACGGCCATAGGCGGAATATTCGTCGTTATCGACATAGCCATCCCCGTTCACATCAAGCGCGCCAACTTCGGCAATACATTTGTCGGGGTCGGTGTACATGTCCTTGGCCTGGGCGATCGGCGAGAATACGAGACCAGCAGCCAGAGCCGCGGCCAAAGTCGTCAGTGTCTTTTTCATAGGTTTCTCCTTGGCTTTCCATATCCCGGAGTTTCGATGTCTCCGGATGTGCTGGTCCAACGAGCCCCAACCGACGCCGTTCCATAACGCCCGCGTGATGTGATTGTCATTGCAGTTTGTACACGGAGAACTGTACGGCACCGCACACTGCGCAGATCGCCCCGACGGGGCGGCGCATTCCTCCGCCAACACTCGGCAAGCCGGTTTTGGGCATGCACCGGGTCGCCTTGCTCCCCGGCCCTCCGGGCCGGCTACGGAGAATTGTACGGCGCCGGTTGCCGCCGCGAAGCGGCGGTGGGCAACCGAAGGCGCTAAGAAAAAATCCAATCATGTTCCCTACGAAACGGCAGGCCGGCGGGCCTCTGCCTAATGTCTTCTCAACGGCGCAACGGAAACCCACGGAGAAGACCAATGCAGAACGACACCATCATCGCGACCCAGCTTTTCGCAGTAGGCCTGGTGATCATCGGCGCTGCAGCCTGGACGACCCTCACGGTTCTGTCGCAGATCACGACCTCTTTCTAATCTGAAGACCTGTCACGCACGACCTTACTTCCTCCCCCAAAGACTCTGCCGCGCTCCACCCCCGTAGCGCGGCATTTTTTTTGGGTACGCATCCTCACGTGACGATCTGTTTCTCGAATTTCCAGCCGCTTCCGAGGTCGGCGGCGATCAAGCGATCATGCAGTGCTGTAGAAAAGAATGTTTGTCGGCGAGAATTTACCCAGAGATGGTGGTCGCCGATCATTTCTTTTTTTAGGACAAGGGGTACGTTCCGTTTTTTCATCCAATACAGCGGATTTCCAGTAGCATCAGATTTCTCAGAAATCTTAACATCACTTTTTTCTAGGTTTATTGCTTCAAGCCAGCAACCGATTGCAAGGGTGTAATATTGCAATTCGATACGATCATTCTCTGGCCCATAAATTAGCTTGAACGGTATGAATTGGTGAACGCCGAGCTCAACAGATTCTATAATTTCCTTGATCCCTTCACACACGCCCCAATAACGAAAAACCACAACATCAGGTGGCTTTGGAACAGCCGGGTGGAACGTGTAGCGCGAGGGAAAATATTCGCATTGCCAATCCTCAAATGGCGGAAAAAAATGCGTCTCAAACCATGGCTGCATGGGATCGTCAGGCATTCGATCGTAACTACCAATGGGAATGTTGTCGCTTCTGACATAGTAGACCATCCCCTCACCCCCGCTTCGGCCACGACCACGCCGGGGCCTCGACATCATCAACCACCGTCTCGCCAAGCTCCTTGCGCAAGGCAATGAGCTGACCGCCTTCGCCGAGAAGTTCATCGACGAGCGGCTTGGCGTGCGAGACGACGATCACCTGCGTGGCTTCCGATGCCTTCGCGATCAACCGCCCGAGCGGCGCCAGAAGATCGGGATGGAGACTCGTCTCCGGCTCGTTCAAGACCAAGAGCTTCGGCGGACGCGGCGACAACAGCGCTGCCACCAGCAACAGATAGCGCAACGTCCCATCAGAGAGTTCGCCCGCCGATAGCGGTCGCAGCAATCCATGCTGGCCCATGACGACCGAGAACAACCCATCGCGCACAACAACATCAACCTGAGCGCCGGGAAACGCATCCTTGACGGCCTGATCGAGCGCATCCGCATCGCCGATCTCGCGGATCGTCTGCAAGGCGGCCGCCACGTCCGCCCCATCGGACGCCATCACCGGCGTGCGCGTGCCCACCTGCGCCTTGCGCGCCGGCGCCTCAACGTCGGTGCGGAAGTGATCGTAAAACCGCCAGCCGCGCATGCGCTCGCGCAACGCCAGGATCTCCGGGCTCCCTTGCGGATCCGACGCGTGCGTCATCATGCTGTCGAACGGCGGCATGTCTTTGAGGAGAACGTCGCGCTCACCCTTCTCGCGCGTCACCGTGACGACCGGCCCCTTGCGCTGCGCCAGGACGTTGGCGCGCCGGACCATCTCACCGGCAAACACCGTCTCGGATTTAATCTCCGGATCGCGGTTGAACTCCGTGCGCCCGGCCTGCGGCAAACCGAGGTCGATGACATAGCCGAAGTCTTCGGACGCAAACCCGAGCTTCAGGCTGACCCGGTCGCGCCGAACCGTGCCTTCGACGGGAACGTCACCCTGCTTCATCGCGCGCGAAATGGTTTCGGGCCCCGCCCACAGCGTCGAACTGAGCCCACCTTCAGACGCTAGTGATCCGACAATGCGCCCCTGCGCAACCGATGCCAGCAGACGAATAGAGCGATAAAGCGAGGATTTGCCGCTGCCGTTCGGCCCCGTCACCACGTTGAGCCGTTCGAGCGGCAGGATCACTTCTCTGAGCGAGCGGTATCCGGAAACGGCGATGGTCAGCAGCATCAGAAACGAAGATCGAAAAAATTTACACCAGCCGGCCTGTAAGCCGGGTTCTGTATCGCTACTACGCCAACGACATCCTGCCGAGTGTTGACCAAAAAGCCCAACACGACTTTAGGAAGTGTTGGCAATAATAACGATGACGGCCATTCATCTGGGACGCGCATCGCTGCGCGCCTCTAGCAACCTACCCGGGTGGCTCACCTGGAAACAGGTTTAATGTCACGAAGCACTTTGCAGCGCGCCGCACATCCGGCCACCCCTATTTGGTCTTGCTCCCGGTGGGGTTTACCTGGACCGCACCTGTTACCAGACGCGCGGTGCGCTCTTACCGCACCCTTTCACCCTTACCTCGCAGCCCGAAGGACAATGAGGCGGTTTGCTTTCTGTGGCACTTTCCCTGGGGTCGCCCCCGGCGGCCGTTAGCCGCCACCGTGTCTCCATGGAGCCCGGACTTTCCTCCACCGATGGGGTTGGACCACAAAGCCCCTCCACCGGCAGCAGCCGTCCGGCCGACTGGTGTGACTTCTATAAGGGGAATTCGGGTGGCCTGGTCAAGTGGGAGTTAGTTAGGAGGTTACCCCGAGATCACTCGCCGCGATCAGCCGTTCCAGCGTCGCGACCGTTGAATGATCAATCACGCCATCGAAACGCTGCGGGCGGAAGTGCAATTGGAATGCGCCGAGCACCTTTCGGTCATGTTCGCCCCACGGCCCGTCCTGCGCGATGCCATACCCATAGCTCGCCAGCAACCGCCGCACATAAGCGATGTCTTCGGCGCGCGCCTGCCGCGAATGCGATCCGATCACCGGCCCGGGCGGAACCGGCTCAACCCAGCGACCGACGCCCGCCTCCGACAGACCTTTCCAATCGAACCGCTCTCCCGGATCGATCTTACGGCCCGGCGCGACATCGGAATGCCCGAGCACGTTTTCCGGCGTGATTCCCCAGCGCGCAACGATCTCGCGCGACAGGTCCGTCACGGCCTGCATCTGCGCATCGGGAAAGTCCCGGTAGTCCTCACCGTGGCCAGGGTTGTGGATCTCGATCCCGACCGACATGGAATTGACATCGGTCACCCCGCGCCACTTCGAGGCGCCTGCATGCCACGCGCGCTCGCGCTCCGGCACCATCTGCGTTACGGCCCCATCTTCATCAATGACATAGTGGCTCGACACCTTCGCTTCCGGACGCGACAGCCAGTCGATGGCCTTCTCGCAAGACGACATACCGGTGTAGTGCAACAGCAGGATCGATGGCTTCAGATCATCCCTGCGGGCCTCGAAATTGGGTGAAGGATGAATGCGGCCGACAAGCCGGCTGTCAGGCTCAAGCATCAGTGGCGCACTTCCCGCGGCCTCGTTGCGTCGCGGCGAAATGTTAACCACTCGCTTTCTCCCGAGACCTCAAGCTGCGCTCCTTCTGAATGGTATCGTAGGCGGCGTTGATGGCGGCGAGCTTGCGGTCGGCCATCACCAGAAACTCTTCCGGCACGCCCTGGGCCGCCAACCGGTCGGGATGGTTTTCGCGCACAAGCTCCATGCGCCGCTCCTTGAGATCTTCGTCGCTGACGTTTGGCGAGACACCGAGAATTTCATACGGGCTTGTCGGGTCGCGAACGAAGATCGAGCGCACCTGCCGGTAATAACCCTCTTCGAAGCCGAAAGTTGCCGCGACCGTCTCCAGGAACGCTTCCTCGCCTTCGTGCAACACGCCATCGGCCGCCGCGATGTTGAACAAGCAATCAAAGACGTCGCGCAAAAGTGCGGGCTCATCGGCCAGCAGCTTCGCGATCCGCTGAGCGTAAATCTCGTAACCGGCGACATCCTGCGCCGCCAGCCGGTAAACCCGATCGACGTTCGCGCGCTCTTCCGGCGGCACGTAAAAGCAGCGCTCGAACGCCTGCGACTCGACCTCGACCGCAACGCCGTCGGCCTTCGCCATCTTGGCGGCCAGACCGACGAACGCGATGGTAAATGCCAGCTGTTTGCTGGGCGGTCTCGGCTTCAGCCAGCCGAACGGATTAAGCCACGAGAACGCGCCCCGCCCGCCTTTAGCTTTGGCAGAGTTTTCCGATGCAGCCGGTTTGCCAAAACCAAGCCGCGTGATGAGCGCGTTCCAAGACATTGCTAACTATAAATCGCTTATGGGCTGAGACCCAAGTTAACGCCCGGAAATTAAGGCGAACAATCGGCATCGCCAAGCAAAAGTCGAGCATTTCTGCCGGGACTGAACCTCGTTGACCAAGGCCACAATAAGTTCCGCACGATCAAATGCGCGTTATCGGCAATTGCATCAAGTGAAAGAGCTGTAATCCGGTTGAACTCTAGCATATCGCAGCGGCGCTCAGCTACCCGATCGAGGAAATCCGGTGGAGCGGCGCATCTTTTGGTTTGGCAGTCCAATTACGACCTGAGCGGAGAATTATACGGCGCCGGGTGTAAGAGGCGCACCCGACACGGCTTGCGCAGCGTTAACGGACGATGGCGCAAAAGAAGTCATGATCGTTCCAGTTCTTATGACGTCATCCCCGCGTCCATGCGAAGCATGGCTTCGCCATGACGGCAGGGATCTATCCAAGCTAATAGTAAAACGTAGCTGTGATGCCATGCAGCGCCCTTGCCGGATCCCCGGCCAAGCCGGGGATGACGAAATACTGAATATTCAGGTTGCACGGCACATATGGTCCGGCTGCAGATCAGCCCCCAAAGAGCCGTTTGCGACCTGGACGGAGAATCGTCAGGGCCCGGTTGCGCAGTGGGCAACCGAAGGGCTTCGGAGGATAGTCAGAGCGCGGATGCCGCGAAGCGGTGGGCATCCGAAGCGCCAAAAATATGGTCGGAGCGGGGAGATTCGAACTCCCGACCCCTTGCTCCCGAAGCAAGTGCGCTACCAGGCTGCGCTACGCTCCGCCCGACCGATGCAAAAAGCCCGAAAACGCGTCCAGGCCGTTGCGAAGCCCCGATCTATAGCCGACCGACCCTTGGCCTGCAAGTAGGCTCGCTGAGGCAAAGGCGGGACCGCTGAACACCCCGCTCCTTCAGCCCCCAGACGGTGCTTTGCTGAAGGTCAGCAAAGCTCCCAGGTGTCGCGCCAATCCGGGGTCACGAAATTGATGATCAGCGACGTGCGGATGCCCTTGATCGGACGCTGGCGGAAGCCGTGCCAGGTGTCCTGGCCGGGAATGAAGATCAGACCGGCGTTAGCGGCATAAGGCGCCGACCCAACATAGGTGTGCTCGGGGCTAGCGTCGTAGATGTCGGTCCCGGCATCGGCGAGATTGGGATCTTCCGACAGATAGATCAGCATGGTGAAGAGCTTCACCGAGATGTCGGTGTGCGGCTCAAGCCAAAAGCCATCGGTATCGACACAGTATTCGATGCGCAACTGACCCGACGACAGATCCGTTCCGGTGGCTTTCTCGATCGCCTGCACCGTCTGCGCATGACGGAACGCGTCAGCCATTTTGCGCACGACCTCATGCTGCGCTTGCGCCCCCTTATTGAAATAGACGCGCGTCACGTTGTTGGTTTCCCGGCGGCCGTCGAAGACGGCATCCTGTGGCGCAATGACCGGAATTTCCTGCAAAGCCTTTAGCGTCTCGCGCGGCAGCATGTTGTCCAACAGCCAGTAGTCGAACGGCTCGCGCCGATGGTCGGCGTTAGTGAGCGAACTCATGAAGGTATCAGCTATTTCGCCGGGCGGCGTCATCTGGTCCATCGTCCCTCCAATCATCTGCCGCTGGACACCCGGTCTCAGCGGCGCGTTTCCCCGTATCTGAAAAATCCCGGCCTGAGCCCGGCTGGTGTGAGGGCACCGGGCTCAGGCCGCCCCTCAAAACGGCAAACCGAGCCGCTTGAGCTTGGAAGAAATCGTGTGTCGCCAAATGTTCTTTTGCAGAGTGGCTTTCGACTGCACCCAGTTGAACATAATGTAGCGGCGCTGCCCCTCGAACGGCTTGTGTCCGTGCCAGGAATTGTCCGTGCGCCGGAACGCAACAAGCGTCCCTCCATCGGGCGGCACCTCGGCGATCACGTCATCGAGATCCTTGCCGTTGCGCAGCAGCCGCAGCCGGCCGCCATCCTCGGCCCAAGGATCGTTGAGATACAAAAGACAGGTGACGATCTTGTCTTTGGAATCGGTATGGATCCGTCCGTCCCGGCGCGCGCACTGACCACGCACCGTAATCATCAGCGGCTTGTCGGAAAGGTCGACGCCGAACTGCTGAGACATGACCTCTTCGAGCTCGCTCGACTTGATATCGTCGATAAGTTCGGCAAACGCTCCGCCGTAGCCCAGCTCATCAAGGGGAAAGACACCAGCTTTGTCGATTGCTGGAAAACTCTCGCGAACCTTCTGCAGGTGCTCGGCAGACAAAACATTGCTGACGGTGAAATAAGGAAAAGGCTCACGCGCCACTGCAGCAGCGGCGATCTTCTGGGTGTCGAGCATGCTTCCCCCCAAAATTTAGAATCGGTTACCCCGATATCAGGCCCGCTAATGAGGGTTCGCTTTGATCCCGATCAAGCCCGGCAAAGCCCGCTTGTCGGTTGCGGCTAAGAAGTCACCGAACTCTGATCGATGCCGGAAATTCGGCCCGGCAGCAGGCCCTTCTGCATGACGCACCCGCTCTTCACACGAATGCGATGGCGACGCTCCGGGCCTGCGCAACAAAGGGCGTCTTAAGCCGTCCAAGAGCCTGCGCCCACGGCGGCTCCTAACAAAATTGACACAAGTCATTTACAGCCGGCGGCCAACAATATATTCACAAATTCGAATATTTAATCATGAGGAGGAAATCTCATGCCATTGAACTGGAAGACCGGCGGTTTGGCGCTCGGTATAGTCTTCTTCGCGGCCGTACTGCTCATCAAACCGATCGGCGTCTCAACGCAGTTTGTAATCCTCGACGGCATCCTTTGGGACGCGGCCAGCCCTGACGTCGTCGTCCAATCAGAAACCGCCAAGAGCGGCTACGAAAGCCCCAACGCCTATCTGAATAAAAGCGGCGGCAAGTACGCCAAGAACGTCGCCAACCCGCTCAACTATTCGTTCGTCTTCGTCATCGCGATGATGCTCGGAGCTGGGCTCTCTGCAGCACTGCGCGGCGGTGTGCCGGCCTCTGAACGTAACATGCCGGAAATCTGGAGAGCGAATTTCGGGAACTCAGTTGCCAAGCGCTACATCGCAGCATTCATCGCCGGCTTTCTCGTCCTCTACGGCGCGCGCCTCGCAGGCGGCTGCACGTCCGGGCACATGATGAGCGGCATGATGCAGACGGCCGTCTCCGGTTACATCTTCGCCGCCGGCGCCTTCCTGGCCGGTATCCCCATCGCACTCTTCTTATTCCGCAAGGAGGCCTGAAGCCATGCAACACATTCTTCTTGCACTGTTGATCGGCGGCGCATTCGGCTTCGTTCTCGACCGCATCGGCGCAACCAACCCGGGTTACATCATCAAGATGCTCAACCTGTCGAACCTGCACCTGATGAAAACGATCCTCGCCGGGATCGGTATCGCCTCCGTCCTGACCTTCGGCGGCCTGATGACCGGCCTCGTTGACCCCGGACACCTGTCGGTCAAGACCGCCTATATCGGCGTCTTCATCGGCGGCCTTCTGCTCGGCACCGGCTTCGCGGTCGCCGGCTACTGCCCCGGCACCGGCTTAACGGCTGCAGCAACCGGCCGCTGGGATGGCCTCGTCTTTGTCATTGGCGGTCTCCTCGGCGCGGCTGCCTACATGGGCTCCTATGCCTGGGTGAAAACGACCGGCGTTCTCGACCACATCGCGGGCGGCAAGGCGACGCTGGGAACGATTGCAGGCACGAAATATCCAGCCCTCCTGGAAGGTGTGCCAGGCGAAGCCATCGGCCTTGTACTCGGCGTCGCATTCATCGTGATCGCAGTGTTGCTCCCGGCAAGCCTCAAATCGAGCGGTGTTGCAGAACCAGCAGAATAAGGCCCGTTCCCCTGCCGGACCTGAAACTGGTTCGGCAGGACTAACAGGCCAACGACGCAGCCAAACCGCGCCGTCATCGCGCTCTTCTCCCGGGAACCTGGCAGAGACGCGTTGGCGGCGCGGCATTGTGTTGAAAATGCTGTCGTCGCAGCCCAAATGACCGCACCGATGCGGAATTTTCGCCTCTTGCGACAAATGAGGTCTGAAAGTCCTGCTTTGAGGCCTTGCAAGCCTCCGCAAAGGCAGGTATCACGCGTCTCCGCATTGGGGCGTAGCCAAGTGGTAAGGCAGCGGTTTTTGGTACCGCCATTCGGAGGTTCGAACCCTCCCGCCCCAGCCAATCTCATAAACAAAACAACTGCAAACGCGTGCCAGCCGGCGGCGAGCCCCCCCCCGAGCAATAGCTATTGCTGCGGCAAAATTTGCGTAACGACGCCGAGACGCTGCAATTCAGATGGCGGCAGGACTAAGAGATCCGAGCTCGGCGTACTGACGGCCCGCTCCACGAATTGCGCATCGAAACCGGCGGCCAAATAATAGTTCGCATTCTGCCGGTCATTACGCAGGGTGAGCGCGTTCATGATCCGCGTCATCATCTCGTCCATCAAAATAATCGACGTCGCATGAAAACCGATCTGTGCGTTGCTGTTAGCCGCCCGACGCGCGCCGGCCGCATACAGAATCGTGCAGGCACTATGACAAGCATCGATCACCACCGTCGTCATGTTCCGCTGCCGCAGCATATCGTTGACCCGCCGCGCCGCGATTACATCGCCACCCGGACTGCGCAGGATCAGCGTCGACACCTGCGGGTTGGCGGCCAACTGCGTGCGAAAATCATCGACGATCGGCCAGACGACCACCCCGTCAAAGACAAAAACGTTGTCCTGTACGCCCAGCCGGTAAATCGGTGCGCCATCAGAACCGGTCGGGCTGTCGACCTCGGAGAGCCGGACAATCGCGCCGATCCAGCCCAGAACCGCAATGAACCCAATGAGCAGCGGCAACGGCGAAAAAATCCAAGCAACGGCCCGCGCAAAACCAGGAACGCCACGCGCTTTCGATTTGAGGATCGAGCGCACCAGCCCGACCTGCTGCCAGGTGACGAAGATCAGCGTTACCAGCGTCTCGATGCTGATGAGAATGCGCCGACCGTTGGGCGATAAATCTCCAGCAAGCGACGTGACCGCATTGATCGACAACACGAGGTAAATGAGACCCAAAATCAAGACGTTGACGATCAACGTCCGGATCAGGCCGTACTCACCGCGCCAGTGTCGCCCGATGAATGAACTCGATTTCCGCGAGGTGTCGCTGGAGCCCGCTCCTGCCGAAGCATCGCGGCGTGCGTCGGCACCAGACGCGCCTTCCTCCGCTCGTGGAGCCGTCGCGATCGTCTTTTGATCGGCAAGGTCGCTCTCGCGCACGAACCGCGCCGAGCCCACCTCCAGCACCTGACCGTCAGGCCAGTCCGCCTCCGTCACCGGTTTGCCGTCGAGCGTCGTGCCGTTGCTGCTGTTAAGGTCGCGAACCTTCAACTGGCCGCGATGCAGAACGATCTCCGCGTGTCGGCGAGAAACGTTGTCCGCCCCCACGACCACATCGCAGCTGCTGTCGCGGCCAACGACGACGCTGCCCCCCTCCGACAATTCGAAATAGACCGGGGTGGCTTTTGCGGTCGTATCAACAATTCTGATCATGGATTTTGCAGGCCAAGGTTCGAAAATGGTTTCTGCCAAGACGATACGATAACGGATCTGCCCGACCTAAACGCCGCAAGAGTTCTGACAAGGCTAACGTCGCGCAGCATCGACAGCCCCCTCAAGCTAATTTTTGTTGCCGCTCGCGCACGGCCCTGCGGCGCGCCAGCATTGTGAAAAAACAAAGCGAGGCGGTTGCCAGCGGAGCCAGGAGAAACAGATAGGTGCTGGCCAGCGGTCCTTCTTCGAGCGCACCGCTGTGCTGCACCAGCAGAACGTAGAGATAGAGCGCAAAGATCACGACACAGAAGAGGAGTGCGATGATATTAACGACGGCAAAGACCCAGCGCGCAACGCCGGTGATGCCTGTCAAAGCCGTCGCCACGACGAACAAGCTGACCGCCGGCACGCCGATGATGAACGACAGCGCCATCACCGAATTGCCCTGAGCCGGTGGCGACAAAGCGTCGGCCACGACCGGCGCCAAGGCGAGCAGCCCCAGGATGCATGCCCCCATCAGCGTCACTTTGGCCGTGACGTGCGAGGCCCTCGGCTCAATCGCGCTGGCCTTGAGAAACGGAAGATCGGAACGAAACTGCTGCAGTTCGAGCCAGCCGCCAACCCAGAAGAACACGATCGCTGCCACCTGCAGAATTGCGGCAAACTTGAAGCTCCATCCCGATCCGTAAAGCGAGACGCCTAAGAACGCCAAAACGATCGCGATCGGCAGATGGATGCGCCTGAGAATAAGCGCTGCGTAAGTCACTGGATCCGGCAGTTCATCGAGCGACGTTAAGAACTGACTGGCAAGGCGCTGTGTCGATCCAGCCGTTGTGCTTTGCGTATCGCTTTCCGAACGCCCATCGCCAGCCTGCGCCCCAGCGAGCCGTTTCCTCCGCTCCCCCTGCGGCCCGCCTTCCTTCTGACCTACAGGCGCCAACGCTGGATCAACCGGCGTATCGATCTCAAGCCACGCCTCGACATCTTTGGGCCGAACCTCCGGCTTCACCGATAATGACGCGTCGATTGCTTGAACAAAACTCGCGCGGTAGGCGTCGCTGGCAATCTCGCCTACCGGAACCAGCGTATCGTTGACAAGACGGCCAGCCCCACCGGGCGGAAGCTTTCCGCTCATCGCGAAATATAACGTCGCCGCAAGCCCGTAGAGATCGGACCCGAAAGACGCCGAAGCTTCGTCTTCCGCCGCGATCTCGGGCGCCAGAAAATCCGAAGCATGCACCATCACCGTCGCCGCACCCCCCTTTCCCACATCCGAGATCGCAGCGTGCCCGAACCCCGAAAGAACAGGCGAGAGATCCGACCGGATGAGGATATTTTGAGGACAAATATCGCGATGGATGACACCGGCGGAATGAACGACGCCCAGCGCCTCCAGCAACCGCCCGGTGATACGGTCAAGCTCACCTTGCGTTGGCAGTCGGCCGAGCCCTTTCAGCCAAGCTTCAAGCGTTGCCGCACGCTCGAAATCCATGACGATGTAGGCGGTGTTGTTGCATTCGATAATGCGGTGTGCGCGCACCACGTTCGGGTGATGAAAGCGCACGAGCGCCCGCGCCTCGCGAATGAAACGGTCGATGCTTGCGCGCTCGCCATCCGAGCGACCCGCTTCGCTTAGAACGAGCGAACCATCCGCGTTTCGCCCGGCAACGTTTTCCGGCACGAACTCCTTGATGCTGACGGGTATGCCGAGGTGCAGATCTTCCGCCTGATAAACGATACTGGAACTATCAGCGGAAAAGACCGATGCGACCTGATACTCATCCTGCAGCATCGCCCCGATGGGCAGAGCCGCAACAGGCTGCCCCGCAGCAGGAACCGGCGCACCGCCGCCGTGTACGACATCAACCACCGTAGCCGGTAGCGCATCGTCTCCGCCGCTCACCGCTGCCGCAGATCCATTGTTCTCGCGAGCGGACTTCTTCGTGTCAGCCATCGCCCCTCACTCGCTCCAATCGCCCGGGCCAACCGGCAATCTAAAGCCCGTCACACGCGCTCAACACCGCACGTGACCCGCTCAGCGAAAAGCTTTGGTTGAACGCCGGATTGCTGCTGCTCAGCGTGATCTGATTGTTCCGACGCATCAGCTCCAGGAACTGATTGACTTGTTGGCGCGTATTTGCGTCGCTGACAACGTGATAGAGCACGCCGCCGAGACTGTCGCCCTTGGAGGCCAGCTGGAAACTACCGTTAAACGAATTGCCGCTCACGTTGACGGTCACGTCATAAAGGTTCGGCGCAACGTTGCCGTTAAACGGCGTCGAGAACGCTATGACAGTGTTGCCGCGCGTTGCAGGCGTCTTGTCACAACGGACTAGCAGGATCGACCCGTTTGCGTTGCGAACCTCGCCGCCCGCGACATTGCTGGCCGGCACATAGGACCGCCACGGCTGCGCAACGTCCGCACCGAAGCAAACGTTGAGCGCCTCTTCCGCCCCGTTGAGATTGAACGTTTCCTGATAGTTGATGCTCGGGATCGTCAAGACGAGCTGATTGCCCAGGAACGCCTGATGCAGGAAGTTGAGGAATTGCCCGGCATCCTGCTCCGTCTCGCTCACCGTTACGCTGCCTTGCGAAAACCCGTTGGCGGACGTGAAATTCAAAATGGCATTCGTGCTGTAATTGCCGATCTGGGCGCGAACTTCCTGGTTGCCGACGAGCGGCTGATTACCTGTCGGAATAAATTCAAGCTCGACGTTGCTGTCGCGGCGCACGCCATCCGTCCCGCGGCAACGCAGATAAAAACCCGTCCCATTCGACCCGGACGTCACCGCCGTCCAGAACCCATTCTGCAAACCGCTGCTATGCCACGACGACGTCGCCAAACGCCGCAAGGACGGGTCTCGCGCGAAGAGCGTATCAGACGAGGATTGCTGCGCGGGTGGCGGCGTTCCCATCTCTTCGAGGGGCTGAGGCGCCGGAGTCTGTTGTTGTGCTGGTTGCTGCGACGGTTGCACGTTCGGCTGCGTCGACGGTTGTGGAGCTGGCTGTATCGCAGGCGTCGGTTGCACCCCCGGCGACGGTTGAGAGGTGTCGAAGCTGCGGTAGATATTCATGAGACCGATCACGGCAATCGCAATCCCGCCCGCCGCAAGAGCCCACCGTTGCAGCTTGCTGCCTTGCGACGCCGGCCCGGAATGCGGACCGCGCCCGCGCGCCCGCGACTCGATGCGTGTCGCCGTCGCTTCTTCAGCCGAAGCCGAGACGCGCGTCGGCGCATCATTATTGACGACAACCGTCTTGTCCCCGGAAGAAACCACTTTGGTTTTCTCAGGGATCGAGACGACGGTCGGCACATCATTGGGATCGGCAAACAGCTTCTTGCGCCAGTCGGCGATCGACTGCGGACGGTCTTCTCGTCGGACGCTCAGAGCCTCATCGATGGCTGCCAGGAACGGCGCGCGGTAGTCGCCCGGATTTGGCAACTGCTGACCCAGCGGAACATAGCTGTCGCGTGAGACACGGGAGAGGACCTGCGCCGGCGAGCGGCCGACGAGCGCCCGGTAAAGCGTCGCGGCAAAGGAATAGATGTCGGTCCAAGGCCCCTGTTCGGAAGGGTCGTTGAGATGCGACTCAGATGGCGAATAGCCCGGCGACACAAACGCCGCCGTCGCCCGCGAATGTTCACCCAGCGCCTGCCGTGCGGCGCCAAAATCGAGAATGATCGGCAGGTGGTCGTCCGAGCGGATGAAGATGTTCTGCGGTTTGATATCCCGGTGCACGAGATCGGCAGCATGCACGGTCTCCAGTGCATCGAGAACCGGCCCGACAAGCGCATCAAGCTCGTCCTGCGTCGGCGCGCGCGCAAGCTTGCGCAACCACGCTTCGTAATCCTCGCCCTCGACGAAACCGAGCACCATGTAGGCGGTTTCGTTTTCCTTGAAGTAGCGCGACACGCGAACGATGTTGGGATGCCTCAACCGCGCCAGTGTCTGCGCTTCGGCAAGAAACCGCTCCAGCCCCCAGGCATAATCGGCGCCACCCTGGCTCTGCATCGGTTGTATGGTCGCGCCATCTTCGCGGTAGGCGAGCGAAGCCGGGAAGTACTCTTTCAGCGCCACTTTCGCGTCGAGCTTTTCGTCTCTGGCCAGATAGGTAATCCCGAACCCACCGGCTCCAAGAACCTTCTCAATCCGGTAATCGCCCCCAACGATAGTCCCGGTCTCAAGAGGCTGCCTGTTATCCATATTCGCTACTTAATCCCGCTTATCGCATGCGCCGCGAAGCAATACTCCGCACCGCCACCATCCGTTGTCGCCGCAACTTGTATCCAAATTCCCACTTGAGGAAAATAGTCCAGACAGGAAATCTAAAGCGACGACATCTCAGCACACTGCAGGTTCCAAGCCAACGTCAACTTCCAAAGCACAGTAACCCTATGTTCGGCGGCGTACAGTCCCCAACAAGCACATCGCGCGAACCGATTTGTGTAAGTTAAATTTGGATCGCAACATTGTTCCGGCCCAAACCTCAATTCCGTTTGCCATTTAGCCATGGGATTGCAAAAACATTGCAGAAGCTCTGATGCCAGATCAGTCTTATGCCGACAATGCGCGCGGGGATCATTCCATGAGTGAGCGGATCAAACTCGAAATTCATGACCGCAAGAGCGGCGACCGGCAGACCCAAGCCGTCTCGATGCCAGTTGAATTCGGAAAATTTCCGCAAAGCGCGAGCGCCATCAAACTGGCACCTGACCGCGAAACTATTTCGCGAATTCACGGACATATCGAACAAGCAGCCGACGGGCTCTATTACGTCGATACCAGTTCCAATGGCTCCAAGGTCGCGGGCGAACGCATCAAGAATGACAAGCGCCGTTTGCAGCCAGGCGACGTCATCGAGATCGAACAATACGAAATCACGCTGCTCGAATCGCATGCGCTGGCGCTCAAGATGACGAAAGCAAGCCTGGCACCGATCAGCGAATTGTCGCTCGATGCGGATGAAAGCTGCGTCGTCGTCAACGAAGGCGGCGCCTACGCTCTAAAGCCTGCAGCAACCGACGACGAACCGCTTGCACTCCTCAATTCCAACGGCAGCCGCCTCAACATCTCACAGCCCGCTGGCGTCAAATCTGCCAATATCCGCATCAACAACCGAACCGTCACGTTGCCCGCCCAGGCCTCCCCCGGCGACGTCATCGCCATCGATAACTACCGCATTGAAGTGCTGATGCGCGGCAAGGAAAAGATCGTCTGCGGAAATCCCGAATGCCACCTTTTGAATGACCTTCCCTTCGAAGAGAACTGCAGCTGGTGCGGTTATTATCTGGCGGCATCGGGCAGCTTCACCCGCGTTACCCCTCCTTGATCTGTTCCTTTCGTAACAGACCGTCCACCCGGCCAATGCAAATGCTGAAATAATCCCTCGAGTGATCTTCCGTGTCGGGATATTGAACCGGTCTATTGGAGTTTGCCGACCAGATGAAATTAGAACTCGTTATCTACCCGACCGATAGCAACAGCTCTTCGAACCGGCACACGATCAATCTGGAAGGCAGCGGACCATTCACCCTCGGGCGCACGCAGTCCTGCGATGTCGTCGTACCCGACCAGGCCGTCTCCCGCGTCCACGCCGAAATCACCATCGATGGCGAGGATATCGTCATCAAGGATGCCGAAAGCGCCAACGGCACACGTCTCGACGGCGAAGAAATCACACGCGCGGTTTGGCCCAGTGGTTCAATCGTCACCATCGGCAGCTACTCAATTGAAGCCACCCGCAAGGACGGCGAAGCCTCAAGAACCTCCGTCAAGATTCCGCCGACGGGCGGCGCTTTCCCACCACCCCAGTTCGATAGCCCGACCGTCGATGTCGGCGCGCTCAAAGGCTCTGGCCTTCCCGTCGAGGAAGTCGATTATCTGGCACTTGGCGGCGGCCTCGGCAGCTTCATCTGGGTCGACCACTTGCGCGTTTTTGGCGTGCCCGCAGCCAATATCCGCGCCATTGGCGTCGACCCTGAACCGCAAGCCAAATACGAACGGTTGTGTCTAAACTCGCAGATCCCGCGCCGCGAGCGCCTTCGCTCCAACTCGATTTCGACACCCGACAACATCTGGGGCTTCCCCGGCTACGCCAGCCGCGAAACGTGGGTCGACCTCAAGAACGGCAAGCTTGGCGGCCTCAAATACATCTTCCAGGTGTTCGGTGAACCGGCCATTGCCGAGAGCTACACGCCGCGCGCCGGCGATGTTTTTGAATCGATCGAGGCCGAAGCTAAGCGTATTGGCTGGTCCGACATCTGGGTCGCCGGGCGCATCGTCAAAATCCGCAAGACGACCGATGGCCGCTTTGCCGTCGCCTATCGCGTCCCCGCCGGACATGCACGCAGCGGACCGCGCAACAAGATCCTCGTCGGCAAGCACCTGCATATCGCCATGGGCTATCCCGCCTCCCGCTATCTCGACGACCTGCAGGACTTCAAACGCGAGCACCCGAAATCCGACCGCGTCATCAACGCCTACGAGCAGCATGACGAGATCTACGACAAGCTCGAAAAGAACGGCGGCATCGTCCTGATCCGCGGCCGCGGCATCGTCGCCTCGCGCATCCTGCAACGCCTGTGGGAAGCCCGCGCCAAAAACAAAGACATCAAGGTCCTGCACATCATGCGCTCGCGCATTGTGGAAGGCCGCAAATTCGACCTCGCCCAGCGCCACGCCGAACACGACATCGAATACCAACCCTTCAACTGGCCGAAATCCTGCTGGGGCGGCTCGCTGCGCGTCTTGCTTGAACAAGCCGATCCCGCCCGCCGAGCCGAGCTGATGCAAATGTGGGGCGGAACGACAACGGCCGACCGCGCCGACTGGGACGCCATGATCACCGAAGGCAAAAAAGACGGCTGGTATCGGCCGTTCTTCGGTGAAGTCGAGGGCATCGAATTGAAAGACGGTCGCATCGAAACCAAGCTGGAATCAAGCCAAGGCTTCAAGGAGGAAGTCCGCCTCGACGCCGACTATATCGTCGACTGCACCGGCCTCGTCGCCGATCTGGAAGCCAACCCGGTGCTGAGAGACATCATTTCCACCTACAAACTCGAGCGCAACAACATCAGCGGACGCTCTCCCGAGCAGCGCCTCAGCGGCCTCAAGGTCACCAACGACTTCGAAGTCGAAGGCATGCGCAATCAGTCGGGCCGCGTTTACGTTTCAGGCGTCATGGCGTTGAACGGCCCTTACGCCGCCGTCGACAGCTTTCTCGGGTTGCAATACGCCGCGCTACGATCCGTTGCCGGTTTGGCTGCCCAGCGCGCACCTACTTTGAAACAGCTCGGTCCGTTTCGCTCGGCTTCCCAGTGGATCAAATGGTGCCGCAACGAGACGCCCTAAACATTCAACGACTTCGCAGCAGATGCTGCCATCTCGATCACACGTTTCAGTCTGCCTGGAGTTTTTTTTAACGATGACACCGACACTCATGGGACGCTTCCAGACGCGCATCTTGCTCTACATCTTCCTGGCACTGCCGATCACGGCATGCGTTTCGTTGTATCTCGATCTGCTCGAGATCGGCCGCTTTTGGGACCCGTTCGTTTTCATCACAGCCATGACCGTCGTCGGCCTCGTCCTCGATCCGGTCTATATGCAGATCCAGCGCTTCCGCTGGGACAACGACTGGCCGTTCGCATTCCAGTTCTTCTTCACGATTCTGGAATTCGGCATCACAGTCGGCCTCATGAACGCCGGCCTTCTCGACGCTTTACTCGTCGACCGCATCGAAACCTCAACAGCGCTGTTCCATTTCACGCTGGTCTTCATCCCATCGTTTGTGGCGCTCCTGGCAGGCGTCCAGATCTTCCTCGTCCACTGGCGCTTCAAAGGCGGCGAATTGGGCAGGCTTTGACGGCATCTTTGGCTGGTCGCAAACTCATTTGCAGGTAACACGATGGCGCACGCCACAATAAACGGAGCCTCTGAAGCGCACGCTCCCACAAAGCTGCAGGCGAATATCAAACGGTTTGCGACCGTCTATCTGGCGGGCCTGCTGGTGCTGCTTGTCGTCCTCTTCCAGATGCACGCCAGCGAAATCTTCCGCTTCTTCCAGCACGTCTGGGTCTTCCTGCCGATCGGCATTTTCGGCGCCGTGATCGCCAACTCCACCGGTACGGGCGGCGGCGTTGTCTTCGTACCTGCGTTCAACTCGCTGAGCGGGGCCGCCGAGATGGGCGTCATCCCGATGGACATCAGCGTCGATCCTGTGTCGACGGTCGGCATCAGCTTCCTTATCCAGTGCTTCGGCATGTCGGTCGGTGCCGTCTCATGGGTCTGGCGCTTTTATGCCAGCGACAACCCGCCGGGCGGACGCATCGATGGCTTAAGCTTCCTGCACATCGTCTTCACGATCCTTCTGACGACGATCCCCGCACTGCTCCTCACCCAGTGGGCCTTCTTCGGATCGGTCGACGGCAGCGTTTTGCTGACGGCCTTCAAGTGGTTCTCGCTGATCCTCGGCATCGTGCTGCTCGTCTTCACCTGGGCCTATCAGAAAGTGAAGCCCTACCGATTCCGCCCCGAACTGACCGACACCTATTGGCTCCTCGGCCTTGGAGCGATCGGTGGCGTCATCACCGCGTTCTTTTCCGTCGGTGTCGGAGAGTTGGTTGCCGTCTATCTCATCTTCAGAAAATTCCCGACACCATCTGCCATCGCCATCGCCGTCATTGTCTCGGTGATCAGCGTCATCAGCGGCGTCGGCTATCACCTCGTCAACGGCAACATCGTCTGGCCGATCGCGCTGATGGCAATCCCCGGCGCCATGATCGGCGGCTTTATCGCCCGGCTGTTCGCTGTCTGGCTCGGCCCTCTCTGGCTCAAGACATTCGCCTCGGTCTGGATCATCGCTTCCAGCGCGTTTCTCATCCTCGGCCCGCTACTCGGGGTCTTGAGCAAATGATTTTACCCCCAACCCTCGCAAGGAGACGAAAAGTGAAAATCGCAACCCCGCTGCTGGCAGCCATCGCAGCAATAGCACTGGCAGCACCCGCGCAAGCCTACAAGACGTTCGAGCAGGACTATCAGATCTGCACGGCCGGCTCCGGCAAGGTCGACAACAAGGTGATCGTCGCAGCGTGCACGCGCCTCATCAACAACGCCCAAGCGCAAAACGAGATCGTCGGCTTCTTCCATGCCCTGCGCGCCGTTGCAAACACCGACCGCAAGCTCAACTGCCACGACGGCAAGGTCGCATTGAAACTCTTGCAAGGCGAGAAGTTGAAAGCCAATGCCCGCGCCCTGATCAAATCGAATTGCTGAACCGACGTCTATCTGCAAACTTGCAAATGATACCGCCATGAAAAATCTGATCTACGCCTTGAGCCTCGCCTTGGTGTCGCTCGCCACCGGCCCGGCTTACGCCGACAACTGCATGAAAGCCAACGTCGCCGATCAAATCGCAGAAGGCCGCTTGGCTCTGGGCCAATTCAAAGACGCAGCGGATCGCCCCGAAAGCGCCTACATCCTGCTTCTGCCGGCTCCGGCCTGCCTCTCGGCCGAAGACCCCGACGAACGCGTCGAGAGCACCGACAAGATCCATATCTTCTCAAGCGACGATGCGATCCAAGGCACACTGAAGGGCTTCGTCGGCAAGACCCTGCTCGTGCGCGGCACGGCGTTGCCAGCCCATACCGTGCATCATCATGCCCCGATCCTGATCGACGTCTCCGAAATCGACCAGCAGTAGTAGGCCGCCGTCAAATTGTTCTGCAGCCCCAACGTCCGGCAGACGATGTCATGAGAAAAAGCTGGATCGAATACGTCAGCCAGCCGACGCGATCGCCGATGACCTATTGGGTCCATCAGGCGGCAGACCCGGCTGCGCCACAAGCCATGGCGCCAAGACAATTGGAGAATTTCGGACAGCCCCGGATTGTCGGCAAAGGCTATGCACTATTCAACGTCGAGTTTAATGGCCTGCGCCTGGTCTTTGCGACATTGCGCGAAATTGAGGCATGCATCGCAGTGCTCGAACAAAAGCACTTGCCGCGGACGATTAATCTGGCCCGCCAACACGGCTCTGGTCACGGTCCCAACTCGCATTGGCTGAGCCGCCTTCCCGCACGCGCCAAGCCCTGGCGCTACCGCAGTCGGCTGACGACCTATCTGAAGCGCACACTGGCTGATTTCAAAGCCGAACTTTCCGAACTTAACTGACGAGCTGCCGAACGTGAGAGTCTCCAAGACGTGAGAGCCCCCAAAAGGCCAGCCGCAGCGCGGATCGCAAGATAATCCTCAAGCGCCACGATCCCCGGCTCAATAGCGGCAAACTGGCCAAAGCGTTTGACATCCACGCCGGGGTAGGCAGGGTGCAGGAAACGGGGCCATAATCAACCCGACCCACGATCAAAGAGCCCCTTCGAGGCAGTCATGAGCAACCCAGTCCTCATCGAAGCAACGCGCGGACCGCTAGTCGAAAGTTTCCACACCGGCTCGGTCGCTATCGTCAGCGCCACGTCCGGCTTGCTTTTGGCGATCGGCGACACGTCTCATGCCGTTTACCCGCGTTCTGCAATCAAATCGTTGCAGGCCCTGCCGCTGATTGAATCCGGCGCCGCCGATGCCTACGGCTACCAAGACACCGAAATCGCCCTGGCTTGCGCATCTCACACCGGAACCAAGCGGCACACCACCGTCGCCGAGCACATGCTGACGGCCGCCGGGTTGAGCGAGCACGATCTTGGCTGCGGCATCCACCCGCCACTCGGTGCAAAGGCCGCTAAGGACCTCTGGCGCTCCGGCGGCGATGCCAACCAACTGCATAACAACTGCTCTGGCAAACACGCCGGCATGCTCGCGACCGCGCGCCACCTCGGTCAGCCAATCGAAGGCTACTGGCAGGCCGACCACCCGATGCAGAAGCGCGTGCATGAAATTCTCTGCGAGCTTTCAGGTCTCGAGCTTGGCTCCAACGTCATGGGCCTTGACGGCTGCTCGCTGCCGAACTGGGCGATGCCGCTTGAAACCATGGCGACGATCTTCGCGAGCCTCGTCACCGGAACCGGCAAGGCGGCTCCGCATGCCGAGGCCTACCAGCGCATCATGAACGCCTGCTGGAAGGAACCCGAACTCGTCGCCGGTCCCGGACGCGCCGATAGCATCGCTATGGGGCATTTCCCCGGACGCATTTTCATCAAGACCGGGGCCGAAGGCGTCTATTGCGGTGGCTTCCCGAAACTGGGGATCGGTTTCGCCGTGAAGATCGACGACGGCACGACGCGCGCCTCTGCCGGTACGGCCATGGCAATCGTCGAGCGGCTGATCCCGGAAGCCCGCGACCTCATGCATCGCACGATTCAAAAAAGCTGGCGCGGTTTGAAGATCGGCACGATCAGAACCGCTCCGGCCCTGACGAGCGCCCTCAGCCAGCTCAAGGTCTGAAAAACCCCTCAACCGCGCACGCCTAAGCCATCCAGATAAACCAGCACTCCGGCTTCGAGCAGATCTTCCGGCGGCATCGGAATGGCCCGCCGCGCTGCATCACCACGACTGAACAATGATGCAATCCCATGGCTGAGCGACCAGATGTGCAGCGCCATCATCCTGGCCGGCGGTCGCTTCTCCAATGGCGCAGCCTGCGCAAGCGCTTCGCACGCCGACAATAAGACATCGAACGCCAGATCTGCAGCCGCCGCAACTTCCGAATGCTCCGAGAGCACAAGGCCCGATTCAAACATCGCTGCAAACATCGCCGGTTCGTCGCGCGCGAATCCAAGGTAGGCCCGCCCCAGCGCATTGAGCGCGGTAAAAACATCGGGCGTGCCATCCGCCCAGGCTTTAGAGAGAACCGCACCGAAGCGCTCAAAGCCTTTCAGCGCAACATTCGCCATCAGCTCATCGCGGTCGCGGAAATGGCGGTAGGGCGCAGCCGCGCTCACCCCTGCAGCGCGCGCGGCATCCGCAAAGGTCAGCCCGCCAGGGCCCTTTTCGCTGATGAGTTTGAGCGCCGCCTCGACCAAAGCTTCCCGCAGGTTCCCATGATGGTAGCCCTTGCGGCCGCGCTGTCCGTCCTTATGCCAAGTCATGCCAGAGGTTTTAGCCGATCAGCGGAGCAAATGGCATAGCTCAATCGACGCGATATCCCGTTAGCGGCAAACACGGTAAGTGCCGGCCTTGTTGTGGCGGGCCAAATCGACGTGGAAATGATCGAAGTGGTATTTGTCGGCTTCCGGCCCCAGGACGGTGGTGAACCGTTTGCAAGCACTACTATGCACGGCCCGAAGGAACGATCGCTCCTGGCTGTTCCCGCGCCATCCGCGCCGGATAGTGATCTTGCGGCCATCGGCCAGCAGAAATGAAGAGATGTCGAGCGCATTGGCAAGACCGTGCTCGGAGAGCTTGGCGCCGGGGATACCGTTGCGCGTCCGGCAGGAGTAGGACGCCGCAACCTGGATCCGCGTGACCGGTGACCCCAGATACCGCACGGCCAAAGGCGCAATCGCGGTGCGCACCCACTCGTCGACGCTATTCACCATCGGACAGCGCAAAACCGCCGCTGGACGAAGCTCGACGCGGCCATAATCTGCCGCCCTCATCTTGAAGGGTTGTATCGCCCCGCAAACCTCCGGGCCGCCAAGCGCCGAAATCGGCGTGACGAAGGGGTTCCGCGTAACAAGACCGGAGGTCAAACAAGCCCGCTCGCTGGTATCGCGCCAAGCCGCTTTCTGTCCTGAAAAAGGTGAGGGTCCGCCAGCACAGCTCGCAACACCTGCCGCAGCAAGGACGCACAACAAGGCTCGAAATCGGGAAACGCGGACACTACTCATGACCGCAGTTTAGGCCTGCGAGTCTGAAAACATGGTGAACAAATCAAGAATTTCCCTCATCAATTCAATTCGATTCCACGGACCGGAAAGACGCCCGGCAACAACTGGAAAACGACGCGTGAAAGCCCGATTGTGCCGGAGCGATTTGCTCCGCACAGGGCCTTTTCCGGGCAATGTCATGGACGAAATGAGATGAATTCGGGCTCTTCAATCGGGCGTTTTCGCCGATGAGGCAGCGTTAGACCTGCTGCGAAACGACACCGGCAGCCACCCTAGTAAAGGCGCTCAACCCCACCGTTCGTCGTGCGGTCATATGTTCGCTAGATTTTAGAGGTTATCCACAGGCCGCCCCTTGCGAATCAGGAAACTCCGAGACTCTGAACAGCTTGCTATGTTAATTTCTCACTTGTCGGCGCGGTTGTTAAGTGCGGCTGAGACGGCAAATGAAGATCTGAAATCCGCTAGGTAGTGCGTGCGTTTAGGCATCGCGAGCCGAGAGTATGCGTAAGTTGTTAGTCTCGCGTTGAGTGCGTGCGGGATCGATGCCTCAAGATCAGACATTTGCCATTCAGGTGAACGACCACCGGCAGAGTATGTGCGTAGTGATCGTGTAAAGCCCCGCTGGTTTTGGCAAGGCTAGGCCGCTTTTGACGCCCCCGCGTCCAGATTCGCAGCCTTTCCCTGTCGTTCAGCGGGGCTCCCGATTCTCAAGTCGCGATCACCGTTCCGCCTCGCACCGGTTGGTCAGCCGTTCTTTTCCAGAAATTCCAGAACGCCCTCTTTGAAGCCGGCATCGCCGACAGCCTTCATGTGATCCTTGTTGGTCAGCGTCAGGGCTGTCCCTGTCGGGATCAGTGCCGCCAGATCGTCGGCTGGACCGGCAATGACGTCATCGCTACCAACAGCAACCAGCACCGGACAAGAAATCCGCCCAACATCGTCCCGGCTGATCGGATCACGCGACGAGCGGATACAGGCGGCCAAGGCCTTCAGGTCGCTCTTGGTCTGTTCGGCGAAGGCGCGGAAGGTTCTTGCCGTCGGATTGACGACGTCGTCAATCGATGGTGCCTCGAGCGCGTGTGCGATCGGGCCGGTCCCGGCCATGCCGCGCACCATGTTGAAGCCGAGCCCCCCAAAGACGGCGCTGCGAACGCGCTCAGGGTGAGCCAGGGCGAGGAACGCCGTAATGCGCGCGCCCATCGAGTACCCAATCACATGGGCCTGCGCGATACCCAGATGATCCAACAGCCGCCGTGCGTCCTCCGCCATGATAGGTCCACCGTAATCGGCCGGATCGTGCAGCTTGGCGCTGTTGCCATGGCCGCGGTTGTCGATCGCAATGACGCGATAACCAGCTTTCGTCAGGGTGCTGACCCAACCGGTCGAAACCCAGTTCATGGCGATGTGAGAAGCAAACCCGTGGATCAACAGCACAGGCAACGCATCGCGGGCAGGCTCCACAGCGGGTTCATCGATATAGGCGAGTTCTACGCCGTCGGAGTCGAAAGTCGGCATTTTTTGTTTGTCCTCCAGGCGTTAAATGAATGCATCGAGCACGGCAGGGACCAGTTCGCGTCTCAGCCCCAAACCCGCCTCAAGTCATGGTCCTAGGCCCCAGCCTCGAGTCATGTGGCGAAAGGGCTCTACCATTTCCGCGCCCACCCGGCTATCGTCCCAACCATCTGATCCGATTACGAAGAGAGCATTATGGCCGCGAGCACCATCCCCCATCTTGCCAATGACGCAGGCGTCGAAAAAATTATGGTCGGCGTCAAGGAATTTCAGTGCATGGGAGCGCGCGCGCCCTATGACCACCCGCACGTCTATCTCGATATGGGCGCCGACGACCAGATCCTTTGCCCATATTGCTCGACGCTCTACGTCTACGACAAGGACCTCGCCGCCGACGAAAGCGACCCGCCAGGTGCGGTTGTAAAGCTTGAGGATGAAACCGCGGGCTGAATTCAGCGTGTCCGACGACCACAAAGGCTCTGCCCCATCTCACGAGCCGATGCAGGGCGCCAGGAAATCTGGCCGTGAGGTTCTGATCTCCGGCTGCGGGATAGGCGGACTTGCCGCCGCCCTTGCAATCGCTGCAACCGGCGCCAAGGTCCGGGTCTTCGAAAAGCGAAAAGACCCAAGCGAAGAAGGCGCCGGCATCCAGATCGGCCCCAACGGTACCCGCATATTGCAGGATCTCGGGGTTGCAGACGCGCTACGCGAACACGTCGCGATCCCCGAAGCGCTGCAGGTCTTCGAAGGCCGGTCCGGCTCAAGGCTCAACGCTATGCCGCTTGGTCCCTGGCTGGCCGACCGCCACGGAGCTCCCTATTGGGTCCTGCACCGCATCGACCTGCACAAAGCGCTGCGCGAAAAAGCTGAGCAGCATCCATCGATTACTTTGCAGCTCGGCGTCGCAATCACCGACGCTAAAACAACCGCTGACGGCATCGAGATCTTCTCCGACGGCCAGCTTGTCGGCACCGGCAATCTGCTGGTTGCAGCCGACGGGCTACGCTCAACGCTGAGACAAAAACTCTTCGATGCAGGCGAGCTCAAATACACTGGCAAGAGTGCAGCCCGAACCGTCATCGCGCGAAGCGAAGTGCCCGACGGCATCCCAAAGGACGATGTCGCTATTTGGCTGGCACCCGAAGGCCACGTCGTGCACTACCCCGTCCGCCAAGGCCGCGAACTCGCAATCGTCGTGATCCGCAACACCACGACACCGGATGAAGGCTGGGCCACGCAAGTCGAACCCGAATGGGTCCTAAGCGCCGTCGCCGGTTTCGCAAACCCCGTTCGCCAACTCATTTCAGCATCATCCGATTGGCGCAAATGGGCGCTCTTTGGAACGCCGGCATTCCGCACATGGAGAAACGGCCGCATCGTTTTGTTGGGCGACGCCGCTCATCCCATCCTGCCGTTCTTCGCGCAAGGCGCCGTCCTGGCGCTTGAAGACGCGCACGTGCTGGCAAAAGAACTTGCTTCTCAGTCCGAGATCGAAAGCGCACTCGAAGCTTATAGCCGGGCGCGTCTGCCAAGAGCGACGACGGTGCAAAACGCTTCCAAACGCAACGGCGAGATTTATCACATGTCTCAGCCGATGAGCCTCGCCCGCAACATGACGTTGAGACTTGCTCCGCCCAAACAGCTCATGGCGCGCTACGACTGGCTCTACGGCTGGCGCTGACAGATCGCCAATTGCCCCCGGGTAGTCCGGTTAAGGTCCCACAAGAAGGCTGCCCATCAGCTGCGCCAGAATTCGATCCGCAGCAGCACAAGAACGGTGAAGAGTTCGAGCCGCCCCATCATCATCGCGAACGATAAGATCCATTTCGCGAGCCCCGGCAGCCCCGAATAATTGCCGGAGGGACCGACAATATCGCCAAGCCCTGGCCCGACGTTCCCGACCGCCTGCGCAGAAGCTGAAAGCGACGTCACCAAATCGAGGCCGAGCGCTGAGAGAACGACGGTGAAAAGCCCGACCGTCGACATGTAGATCGCCAGAAACGCAACGACGGAGAACGGCACGTCGGCGGGCAGTCTCTTGCCGTTATAGACAAGCGTCACGACCCGGTTCGGGCTCATCAGGTGCACGATATGGCTACGGATCAATAGCCCCGTCACCTGCAAGCGGTAGATCTTAATGCCGCCCGTTGTCGACCCCGCGCAGCCGCCAACAAACATCAAAAGGAAAAACAGCCCAACCGCGAAGGGTCCCCATTGTGTGTAGTCGGTGCTGGCAAAACCGGTCGTTGTGACGATGGACGTGACGTTGAACGTCGCGTACCGCAACGCGTCGTGAAATTCCATCTCGCGCGCCGCCGTCAACCAAAATGCAACGATCAAACTCACCCCGACGAGAAACCCGATCAGTCCGCGCGTTTGGGCGTCTTCGAGAAGCGCACTCGGCCGGCCGCGCCACGCCTTGATGTAAACGACAAACGGCAATGCGCCCAAGATCATGAAGACGATGCAGGCCCACTCAATCGCTGCCGACTTGAAAAAGCCCATGCTCTCGTCGTGCGTCGAAAACCCGCCCGTCGCGACCGTCGTCAGGCTATGGCAGATCGCATCGAACGCCGTCATGCCAAGCGACGCGTAGGTCAAAACGCACAGGATGATCAGCAAAATGTAAACGAGAGCGATGGCCGTCGTTAGTTCGATCGCAGACGGCAGAACCTTCTCCGAGCGGTCGGAGTGCTCCGTCTGAAAGAGCTGCATTCCACCAACCCTCAAGAAAGGCAGAATGAGAATTGCGGTCACGATGATCCCAAGCCCGCCAAGCCCTTGCAGAATGGCCCGCCACAACAAGATCCCGCGCGGCAATTGATCGAGCTTCGTCAAGACGGTCGCGCCCGTCGTCGTCAGGCCGGACATCGCCTCAAAATAGGCATCGGTATAATTGAGGCCGACGCCAATGAACGGCATCGCGGCAAACGCAGTGATGATGACCCAGGAGGTCGTCGTCAAAAGGAAGCTGTCTTTGACGGTCAACTCGGCGGGTTGATCGTCGTACGCGGACAGAATCAGCAACCCGCCGATGAAGAACGTCGCGACCGACGAGGCAAAGAAGATCACCCAATCTCTGTCGCCATCGGCGAAGTCGACAAGCGCCGGCAGGATCATTGCTGATGCAATGGTACACAGCAGCAAGCCAAGCACTGAGAAGATCGGTCGCAAGTTAAACAAAAGGCGGCCTCGCTTCGATGGCTGGGCATGGACGATCGCTCTTCAATTCAAGAGCAGTCTGACAAGTGCGCGGACGTCATCGTCCAAAGAGCCTCACTGACCCAATGACTGAAGCTGACTCAGGTAAACCAAGAGTGAACCAGATAAAATGGTGAGCCAAGAAGAATAGAGAAAATACACGTTAACAGCAGGACTTATGGCGTTTATCTCAGACTGAGACCAAAACACCACACAGGCCATAGAGGCTATGAGATAGAGGCATTTTACTGCTCAATCTTTGCCCAAAGCCCCAAATCCTCCACCTGTCGGCGTCTCTATGATCACACTGTCTCCGGGCCGCAATTCCACTTCGTCGCAACCTTGCAGGTGCTCCCGGGCACCATCAGCACGGACAACTGTGTTGCGTCCACAACGCCCCGGCTCGCCACCATTGACACCGGCAGGCCGTTCCAGCCGATAGCCTGAAAGAATCGCAAGTTGCATCGGTTCAAGGAACCTGATCTGGCGACACGCTCCATCGCCGGCCAGATGTTTGCCCCGACCGCCCGAATCACGTGCGATTGAAAACCGATCGAGCACAACCGGGTAGCGAAGCTCCAGAATTTCGGGATCGGTCAGCCGCGTGTTCGTCATATGAACCTGCACCGCCGCGACGCCGTCGAAATCAGGACCAGCCGGCGCACCCGAGCAAATCGTTTCGTAGTACTGCAGTTTCGAATTGCCGAACGTGAGGTTATTCATCGTGCCTTGCGATGTGCCCATGCCCTTGAGCGCCGCAAACAACGCGTTCGTCACAACCTGGCTGGTTTCGACGTTTCCGGCAACGACGGCGGCCGGATATTTCGGCTTCAGCATCGAGCCATCGGGCACACGGATTTCGAGCGGCCTCAGACACCCGGCATTGAGCGGAATAGGTTCGCCGGTCATCACTCGGAAGGTGTAAAGCACAGCCGCCCGTGTCACCGGTTCGGGAGCGTTGAAATTGTCCAGCCGCGCTTGAGACGTTCCGGCAAAATCGATGACCGCCGATCGGCTCGCGCGGTCGACCGACACCTTCACGCGAACCTGCGCCCCGCTGTCGGTCGTCATCACCGCTTCGCCATCTTCAAGGCGAGCAATCAAGCGCCGCACGCTTTCTTCGGCGTTGTCCTGCACGTATCCCATATAGGCCGTCACGACATCGCGGCCGAAATGCGCGATCATCTTGCCGATCTCTTCGGCACCGCGCGCATTGGCGGCAACCTGCGCTTTGAGATCGGCGATGTTCTTGTCGGGCTGGCGCGCGGGATACTTGGCTTCTGCAAGCAGCGCCCGGATCGCATCTTCGCGAAACTCGCCCGCGTCGACGAGCTTAAAGCAATCGATCAGAACGCCCTCTTCCTCGATGCTCGTCGCACGCGGTGTCATCGAGCCTGGAGACAAGCCGCCGATATCTTCGTGGTGGCCGCGGCTTGCCACATAGAACATGATCTCTTGTCCTGCGTCATCGAACACCGGCGTCACGACCGTCACGTCGGGAAGATGCGTTCCGCCGTTGTAAGGCGCGTTGAGAACGTAAACGTCACCGGGACGCATTTCCGACAAGCGTTCACGGATCACGGTTTCGATCGCAGCGTCCATCGAACCAAGATGCACCGGCACATGCGGCGCATTCGCCACCAGACTGCCGTCCGGTCCGAAGAGCGCGCAGGAAAAATCAAGCCGCTCTTTGATGTTCACCGATTGCGCCGTCAGCCGCAGCGCTTCGCCCATCTGCTCGGCAACCGCCATGAAGAGATTATTGAAGACTTCCAGCAGCACCGGGTCGAGCTGGGTTCCGTGACGCTCCTTGCCGCGCGATAACACGCGATGCAGAACAAGATCGTCACGCGGCGTCACTTCAAGCGACCAGCCCGCTTCGACGATCACCGTCTGATGCGGCTCGATCACTCGCGCAGGCCCATCTATTCTTTGACCAGGCTTCAACGCAGACCGCTTGTAGGTCTTCGCCTCCCGCCATTGACCTTGCGAATAAAACCGCGACGCCTCACCTTGCGGCTGAGCGCCGTCGCCATGTCCTGTAGCCAATTCATCTGAGCCAGATAGCACCGCCCCCTGCGGCGCCACCTCTTCGCCGACTTCAAACCCGCGCGCGAGCGCCTCGACCTCGACAGCCGCAATTAGCACCTGCTTTTCAGGTGAAAGAAAACCAAACCGCCGCTTGTGTTCGATCTCGAAATCCCGACGCATGAAGCCCGGCTCCGACACCTCAACGGCAAACGCCGTCTCCGAACCCGCATAGCGGATATGCGCGAACGACCGGATCTCGATGTCGTCGTATTCAGCACCTTCATCGAGCAACTCGTCGGTGACATCCTCGCCAAGCCGCCAGGAGATAGATTCCAGCTTTTCCATCGCGTGTTCATCGAGCGCGATTTCGAGCGACTGCTCGCGACTTGCCCGAAGCTTCGCCAACCCCATTCCGAATGCTGACAGCAACCCTGATAAGGGATGGATCAACACCACATCGATGCCAAGGCAATCGGCGATCAAACAGGCATGCTGACCTCCAGCAGCGCCAAAACAATTAAGCGCGTATTCGGTGACATCGTGCCCGCGCTCAACCGAAATCTTTTTGACGGCATTGGCCATGCTTTCGACCGCAATGCGTACGAACCCGTCAGCGACGTCTTCCGCGCTGCGCCCATCTCCGATTTGTTGCGCCAGCTCTTCGAAGGCGGCGCGAACCGCATCGGCATCGAGCGGCTCGTTTTGGTCGGGACCGAAAATTTCCGGAAACAGATCCGCCGACAGTTTGCCGAGCATGACGTTGGCATCAGTGACCGTCAGCGGACCGCCGCGTCGATAACATTTCGGCCCCGGATTGGCGCCTGCACTTTCCGGCCCAACCTTGAAGCGTTGTCCATCAAAATTCAGAACCGATCCGCCGCCAGCTGCAACCGTATGGATTTGCAGCATCGGTGCCCGCATGCGGACGCCGGCAACCTCGGTCTCGAACGAGCGCTCGAACTCGCCGGCGAAATGCGCCACATCCGTCGACGTGCCGCCCATATCGAATCCGATGACTTTCTCAAACCCGGCGCGTTTGGCCGTTTCCGCCATGCCGACGATGCCACCGGCAGGACCGGACAGAATTGCATCGCGGCCCTGGAAGAGATCGGCCGCCTTCAGGCCACCCGAGGACGCCATGAACATCAGCCGTGGAACGTGTTGCGCTTCGCTCCCAGCCGGGTCCGCATCTCCTTGATCGTTCGGGGTACTCCCCACCGCACCTGCGACGCGCTCCACATAGCGCCGCAAGATCGGCGACAGGTAAGCGTCCGCAACCGTCGTGTCTCCACGCGCGACAAACTTGATGAGCGGCGAAACCTCGTGGCTGACCGAAATCTGCTCATATCCGATCGCCCGCGCAATGCGGGCGGCAACCGCCTCGTGCTCGGGGAAAACATAGGCATGCATGAAGACGATCGCAGCCGAACGGATGCCGTCGTCGAAGGCAGCCTTCAGATCCCGCTCGAGCGCCTCAATATCTAGCGGATTTTCGACAAAGCCATCGACGCGCACCCGTTCTTTCGTCGGCACGACCCGCTGATACAGCATCTCAGGTTTGATGATATGTCGGGCAAAGATATCCGGCCGGGCTTGATAGCCAATTTCGAGATGATCTTCGAGACCAGCGGTAATAACCAGAACGGTCGGCTCACCCTTACGCTCCAGAAGAGCATTGGTGGCAACCGTCGTGCCCATCTTGACGTGAGCAATCCGCTCAGGGGGCAAAGGTGCGCCGCTCGCAATCCCCAGCAACCTGCGGATGCCTTCGAGTGCGGCGTCGTCATAGGCTCCCGGGTTTTCCGAAAGCACCTTTTGTGCGTGAAACCGGCCGTTAGGATCGATCCCGACAACGTCGGTAAACGTGCCTCCGCGATCGATCCAAAACCGCCATTTATCTTGAAATTCTGTACGGGATGCTGGCATCCGACGCGATCTGCCCAAAGTTGCTCGACACTCATTGAGCTAAAAGGCATCTCCGCCGGCGTCAACGCCGTAGACCGTTCACCTTGAGTAAGGAACTCCAACCACAGCGCCGGAAGTGGCGCCAACGGCATCGATCACGGTTTCAGAACGGACATTATGCGACCAAAAAGCCAAGAACGCTGCTGCCGCCACAGCCATGAATAAACTCTTCATGGTCTCCTCCATTCACAACGCTCCCCTCAAGCGCTGATCATTTCCTCCAACAGCGTGCCAGATGAACCCCACCGTACGTTTGGCAACGCCACTAATTGGGAATTGTACATTCCACTTTGGAACTAGAATGGCGCCAGTGCGAAATCGAAGTCAATGAGAAGAACCCGCATCTCCACTCAATCTTCGTCAAGTTTCTGCAATGAAAGGTGGCAGCCGTGACCTCCACAATCTTTAGAGTTCAAAAAGCGGCATGAATGTTGGGAAAAATACCCGAGTCTCACAGTCTGGACACACGTACCGAACAGGCCTCAACGCTCAACAGATCGATCGAAGCCCGGCGTCGATATACTCAGACATTAAATAGCAGCTGATAGCGATCAGACTTTTGCCTTTACCGGCGCGTGCGGCTGCATCGTCGACAGCCAATCGCCAAACCGATCCGCTTGCACGCAGACATGCTGGCGCATGGCTTCGCTGGCGGCTTCACTGTCACCTGCCAGGATCGCATCCGTCACCGAGGTATGCTCGCTATAAGACGCCTCGATCCGACCCTCGACCCTCAGCTGCAAGCGCCGATACGGTTGCAGACGACGGCGCAATCGCTCGACTTCCGCCGACAAATAGGCGTTGTGCGCGCCTTTGCAGATCAAGCCATGATATTTGGCGTTCTCATCATAATAGCTGTTGATGTCGCCAGACGCTCCAACTTCGCCGCAAACGCGATGCTGCTCTCTGAGGAGTTCCCGCTCGGCCGGCGTCATCCGCTGAGCCGAAAGCCTGCTGCAGATGGCTTCCATTTCCGCCATCACCTCGAACCGTTCCAGAAGCTCCTCCAGGCTCAAGGAGGCGACGACAGCCCCGCGACGCGGCCGCAATACAATGACGCCGGAAGCCGAAAGAATATGCAGCGCCTCTCGAACAGGCGTCCGCGAAACACCAAAACGTTCCGCCAGCGTCAGCTCTTCCAATCGCGTTTCAGGCTGCAAAATACCCGATGCAATCTCATCTTCCAAAACTTGCGCCAGCTGTAATGCATGCTTGGTTGGCATGTGGGGCACGATCCTTTCGCGCGAAAATTAGGTGTTTCAACCAACGAATCCGACCTCAGCAAACTTGACGTGTATACAATTTCAATCAAGACTGCCCAAAGTGGCGGGAAGCTTTATAACCCGCTGATAATATACAATCGGAGGAAACAATGAAGATCCGTGCATTATTTTGCGCTGCATCACTAACGGCCCTGTGTTTTGGTGCTTCTGCAGCAGGCGCTGCTGACATCGAGCTCCGCGCGTCTCACCAGTGGAACACAAAAGACGTGCGCCATGAAATGGTGCAGATCATCGCTGACGAAATGGACAAGGCCGGCGTTGGCGTGAAGGTCAAGGTCTTTCCTGGCAAAACGCTCTACAAGCCGAAAGAACAGTGGGCTCCGCTGACCACCGGCGAACTCGACATTTCGGCATTCCCGCTCGCCTACGCCGCAAACCGCCATGGCGAATTCGACGCGACGCTGATGCCGGGATTGGTGAAAAACCACGACCACGCCAAGCGCATGAACGATTCCGATTTCATGGCCGACATCAAGAAAATCATCAACGATGAGAACGTCATCGTTATTTCGGATGCTTGGCTTGCCGGCGGCTTTGCCTCGAGCAAGAAATGCGTCCAGGCCCCAGAAGACGTCAAAGGCCAGGTCTTCCGCGCTGCAGGTAAAGCCTTCAACCGCATGCTTCAGGGCGCAGGCGCATCGATCCAGTCGATGCCATCGTCGGAAATCTACACCGCACTTCAGCAAGGTGTACTCGACGGCGCCAACACGTCCTCCGGCTCGTTCGTCTCCTACCGCATCTACGAGCAGGTCAAATGCCTGACCGCGCCTGGCGCCCATGCTCTGTGGTTCATGTATGAGCCGATCCTGATGTCGAAGGCGAGCTTCGACAAGCTCAACGACGAACAGAAGAAAGCCATCATGGCTGCCGGCCAGAAGGCTGAAGACTGGTTCGCCGAGAAAGCTGCCGGTCTCGACCAGACAATGGTTGATACGTTCAAGAAGGCCGGCGTTGAAGTCGTCGAAATGACCGAAGAACAAGCTGACGCTTGGAAGGCCATCGCCGACAAGACGTCCTACAAAGCCTTCTCGGAAAAGGTGAAGGGTGGCAAGGAGCTGATCGCCAAAGCATTGGCCGTCAAATAACCCTGACACGAAGATAACGCGCTGCGGGCTTCCTGCAGCGCGTTATTCTTTCTGATCTGCCACAATCAAGATCACCTCTCCCGCAAACGCGAAAGCCCGCCGACAGGCGAGTTTTCGAGAACAAGTCCATTCGGCCCAAGGAGGCCATTCGCTCATGGTGTCGCTTATCGAGCGGCTGTCATATGTCGCCGGTGTCGTCGCAGCCTTTTTGATCGCGGTCGCAATTGCCATCGTCTGTCAGATGGTCGTCATCCGCTATGCCCTGCAACAATCGGCAGCTTGGCAAACCGAAGTCGTAACCTTTTCGCTCGTCGCCGCGACACTTTTGGGTAGCCCCTGGGTCATGAAACAACGCGGCCACGTCGCCGTCGAACTGGTGACCTCGTACGCCGATCCGGGAGCCCAGCGCATCATGAGGATCCTGGCCGATCTGGTCGTCATGATCTTTGCGCTCATTATGTTCTGGGAGGGACTTGAGCTCACCCTGGAGGCCTATGAGGGTGGCTGGACCACCGACTCGATCTACGAGTTCTCAATCTGGATTCCCTATTCATCTATGCCAATCGGCTTCGGGCTCCTGGCCCTGCAGTGCCTGGCCTGCATTCTGAAAACAATAAGCGGTCAAGACGAACCGCGTTCAGGAGGGCATTGATCATGGGTCCAGGTACGACAGGTCTTCTCATCGGCTTGATGGTGTTCGTTCTGCTCACCATCGGCGTTCCCGTCGCCTTCACGTTGGCGATTACTGCAATCGCATTCCTGGTCGTCGGCAAGGGCCTCCTCGGGCTCTCGTCATTGGCCGAGAATTTCTTCGGCGGATTGGCCGAATTCACGCTGCTGTCGATTCCCATGTTCATCGTCATGGGCGCCGCCGTTGCCGCCTCCCCGGCAGGCAAAGATCTTTACGAGGCGCTTGATCGCTGGCTCAACAAGGTCCCCGGCGGCCTTATCATTTCCAACATCGGCGCCTGCTCGATCTTTGCCGCGCTATCTGGCTCCTCGCCTGCGACGTGTGCCGCCATCGGCAAAATGGGCATCCCCGAGATGCGCAAGCGCGGCTATCCGGACGGCTTGGCAACCGGCGCCATCGCAGCCGGCGGCACACTCGGCATCCTGATCCCACCGTCGATCACCATGATCGTCTACGGCATCGCCACCGAGACTTCGATCGGCCGCCTGTTCCTTGCCGGCCTGCTGCCGGGCTTGATGCTGACGGTCCTGTTCATGACCTGGTCGCTCTATACGGCCTGGCGCTCCGGCTACAAGTTCTCGGAAGTCACCAATTATACTTGGAGCCAGCGCTTTGAAATCCTGCCCCGCGTCATCCCATTCCTGGCGATCATCGCCGGCGTTCTTTGGGTGCTTTATGGGGGCGTTGCCACGCCATCGGAAGCTGCCGGTGTCGGTGCTGCCGGATGCGTCTTGCTGGCCATCCTGATCTACCGGATCTGGCAGCCCTCCAAGCTCTGGACCATGCTTTCGACCTCGATGAACGAGAGCGTGATGATCCTCATGATCATCGCCTGCTCGGCGCTCTTCTCGCAGATGCTGTCCTCGTTCTACATCACCCAGACGGCCGCCGAGGCGATCGCCGGCGCCGGCCTGAACAAATGGGTCCTGATGCTGGCCATCAACGTGTTTCTTTTGGTCGCAGGGTTCTTCCTTCCGCCGGTCGCTGTGATTTTGATGACGGCACCGATTCTTTTGCCGATCGTGACCCAGGCCGGCTTCGATCCTTATTGGTTCGCGGTCGTTTTCACGATCAACATGGAAATCGGTTTGATCACGCCACCGGTTGGCTTGAACCTTTACGTGATCAACGGCATTGCGCCCGACATCCACCTTTCGACCATCTTGAAAGGCGCGCTGCCATTCATGCTGTGTATGGTGGTGGGCATCTTACTTCTGTGCCTGTTTCCAGAAATCGCAACCTGGCTCCCTGACTACTTGATGGGACCGGCTGTCTAATGTGCAGGCACAAATCGCATTGCCGATGATTGGTGCCGATGATTGGTGATTGAAGATGACGAACACATCCGAGAACACGCTGTTTGCAGCAATCTCAAGCCGCATTCGCGATCCCCAAGCACCTTTCATCCGCACCCCGGACGGCAAGGTCATCACCTACGGCGATATGCTGAAGCGCTCAGCCCAATACGCCAACGCGCTCATCAGCCTTGGCCTTGAACCCGGCGACCGCGTCGCCTCGCAGGTCGAAAAAAGCGTCGATGCTCTGTTTGTCTATCTGGGCTGCCTACGTGCCGGCGGCGTCTTCCTGCCGCTCAACACCGGCTATACCGAAAAGGAAGTCGCCTACTTCGTCGGCGATGCCGAACCCCGCGTCGTCGTCTGCACGCCGGAACGCGAAGCTTCCGTCCGCGACATCGCAAAAGGCTGCGGCATCGAGCACGTCGAGACACTCGACGATGGCGCTGGCTCGCTGGTCGAAAAAGCCAACGCAGCCTCCGAAGACTTCACCGACATCGCACGCGCCCCCGACGATCTGGCAGGCATCCTCTACACCTCGGGCACAACTGGCCGCTCGAAAGGTGCGATGATCACGCATCTCAATCTCTTGTCGAATGCCGAAGCCTTGGCGGAGACGTGGCGCTTCACCGACGCAGACGTGCTTTATCACGCCCTGCCGATCTTCCACACGCACGGTCTCTTCGTTGCAACCAACACGATTTTGCTGACCGGCGGATCGATGCTGTTCCATCCCAAGTTCGATCTCGACGCCGCACTCGCCGCACTACCAAACGCGACGACGATGATGGGCGTTCCCACCTTCTACACACGCCTCCTGGGCTCCGACAAATTCACCAAGGATCTCGTCACTCACATGCGGCTCTTCGTGTCGGGTTCCGCACCGCTATCGGCCACGACCCACCGCGAATTCGAAGAGCGCACCGGCCACGCCATTCTCGAACGCTATGGCATGACCGAAACCAACATGATCACCTCCAACCCCTACGACGGCGCGCGTCGTGCCGGCACGGTCGGCTTCCCACTGCCTGGTGTGTCCGTGCGCATCGCCGATCCTGAAACGGGTGAACTGAAAGAAACCGGCGACATCGGCGTCATCGAGGTCAAAGGCCCCAACGTCTTCAAGGGCTACTGGCGCATGCCCGAGAAAACGGCGTCCGAATTCCGCGCCGATGGCTTCTTCATCACCGGCGACCTCGGCCTCATCGACGAACAGGGCTACGTCCGCATCGTCGGCCGCGACAAGGACCTCATCATCACCGGCGGCTTCAACGTCTACCCCGCTGAAGTCGAAGGTTGTATCGACGAAATCACCGGCGTCGCCGAATGCGCCGTCATCGGCGTCCCGCATCCCGATTTCGGCGAAGGCGTCACCGCCGTTGTCGTCAAGACGCCAGCCGGCAACGACCTCTCCGCCAAGGATATCCAGTCCCGCCTCACCGGCGAACTTGCCAAATTCAAGGTGCCCAAGGAGGTCTATTTCGTCGACACCTTGCCGCGCAACAAGATGGGCAAGATCCAGAAAAAAGAACTGCGCGAACGCTATAGCGATACCTTCAAGTCGAAGTAAGCGGCCCCGCCCGCACCATTGATTTTCGACAATTCGTTTTTCGACGCGATTTGCTATGCCCTGAAGCCGTCCGCGACCTACGGCCAAGGACACGAGGTCGGCCCGCATCTCGCCTCTTTCCAGGAGGATCTTTGCAGCGCCTGACCGCAGCGCCCTTCCCTGCCTGCCTGGAGACCGTTATTCATGGCCAATTCAAAATCCATCGCACTTGCCGCAGTTGTCACCGGCCTGTTTCTCGCAAGCCCCGTGCTTGCCGAGGAAAAACCAGCCGAGAACACCGTCGGCGCTCTATCCAAACAATCGGTCGCCGCCATCAAAGGCTTTGCGGGCGAACTCAAGAAGCATTTGCAGGACGCCATGAAATCGGGCGGCCCGGCGAATGCTTTGAACGTCTGCAAAACCGTCGCGCCATCGATCGCCGAAACCCACTCGAAAACATCCGGTCTGACGATCAAGCGAACCGCACTCAAAGTACGTAACCCCGAAAACGCACCTGATGACTACGAACTTAAAGTCCTTCAGCAGTTCGTCGCCGACATCGCCGCCGGCAAGGACGCAAAGACGATGAAGAAGGCTGAAATCGTCGAAGTCGACGGCGGCAAAGTCTTCCGCTTCTCCAAGGCGATCCCGACGCAGAAAATGTGCTTGCGCTGTCACGGGGAAAATATCGCTCCCGAGCTCAAAGCCCGCATCGACGAACTCTACCCTGAAGATAAGGCAACGGGTTTCAAGGAAGGTGACTTGAGAGGCATCTTCTCGATCTCAAAGAAACTCTAGGAGGCAGATCGCGTCCTGGAATATGAGCAGGCCACACGAGCGTGCTCCAAATCTCCCAAACGAAAAAAGGGCTGGCGAACGTGCCAGCCCTTTTGTGTTTCAACACCACGTACCCAAGGGGAAAAGGGTAGGGTTTCATTTTTTCAAAGTCCGCGCGTCACGCGGTCGGCGGAACTGCACCACCAGAAAGATCGCCCGGACCCCCGTTGCTGCCACTTTGCGGACCAGCTTGCGATGCTTGCGACTTGCGCTCGCTCATGAATTGATCGAACTCAGCCCTGTCTTTTGCAAAACGCAGCCGCTCCAAAAAGCTCTGGAACTCGCGCTCCTCGTCTTCGAGCCGGCGCAACGTTTCTTCGCGATACTCATCAAAGGCCGCATTGCCGCTCCGGCTCTTTGAGCCCGATGCGAAGGATTTCTCTCCACCGCAATGGTCTTTCCAATTGCGTCCCCACCGGCCAAACCGGCGCTTGGCACCACATCCCATTCTTCCACTCCAGATCAGATAAGCCAGAACGGCAAGACCGACTGGCCAGAAGATGACAAAGCCCAGCACCATCAAGGTGATCCAGGCCGGAAGACCCCAATCGTCAAGCCGTTCGACGACGTCTGACATCTCAACCCCTCTAGCTTTGGTTAAAGACTCTGGCTGGCGCCAGATGTGAATGTAAATAACTTTTACATTACTGATATTGGCGGTTCCAGCCCGACTGTCAAGGCCCGCCAATTCAAAATGTTGGCCTGCAAGCCACCAACGCGCGCCGCAATGGTTTCAAGGCTGCGGCCGCTCCGGAAGTGAATGCGGCCCGCTCAGCTCAGCACCACCGGCATGTTCAACAGGCCGCGCACGCCAAGGTTGGTCTTCCAGCGCAGCTTATCTTCCGCCACACCGAGTCTAAGGTTGGGGAAACGCGCAAATAGCTTTTCGAACGCGACACTGAGCTCAAGCCGCGCAAGCTGGTGGCCGAGGCAGAAATGCACGCCCGTCCCAAACGCCAGATGAGGATTGGGGTTGCGTGCGATGTCGAACCGTCCAGGTTCGTTGAAGACAAGCGGATCGTAATTGGCCGCCGAGATCCCGGCGAAGATTGTTTGCCCACGCTCCAATTCAGTCCCGAGGAAATCACCACCCTCGGCCACATAGCGCGGCTTGGAGAACTCAACCGTCGAGCACCAGCGCAAAAGCTCCTCGACGGCGACCGGCCAACGCTCGGGATGAGCGATCAGCCGATCGCGCAATTCGGGATGCTTCAAAAGCGTCAACGTGCCGACGCTCAACGTATGCGTGGTCGTCTCGTGGCCCGCGAAAAACAACAAGAACACCATCGCCAGAAGCTCTTGATCGTTGAGCCGTTGGCCGCCGGCTTCCGCAGCGATGAGTTCGCGAAGAAGACCGGGCCGCGGAGCTTTTCGCGCCGCATCGATCTGTTTTCGGAGATACCCGCTCATGAACAACAGCCGCGGCATCGCCATCGCAATTGCAAGAAACGAAGTGCCGTTGATGAGTCCCTTGGTCCACAACTGCAAACGGTCGTTATCGCTTTCAGGCAACCCGAGAAGTTCAGCGATCACGATCAACGGCAATCGTCGCGCAAAGGCATCGACGAGATCGACGTTGCGCTCGCGCTCCATCCGGTCGAGAAGTCGGTCGGTGATTTCACCGACCCGATCGCGCAACCCTTCGACGCCACGCCGCGTAAAGGCCTGGTCGACGAGACCGCGCAAGCGGCGATGCTCCGGATCGTCCTGGCCGATCATGCTATCGCCAAGCGCCTGCACCGTCCTTGGCATCCACCACTGAATACCGATCCGCTGCTTGGCCCCGGCGTTTTTGGGCTGCTGAACGAAGCGCTTGGAATTTTTGAGGAGCTCGTTCACGCCTGCGTGCGAAACCACAAGCAAGGTATCGCCGACGAACGGCAAGCGGATCGGAACGACATCGCCGCCTTCGCGAATTCTAGCCAATGTATCGCGAGGGTCGCGCTTGTAGTCGGCACTCGCCAAATCAAACGATTTTTCGGCAATCTGCATGGCGCGGCGCCTTTCTCAGGTGCAGTCGTTGAGCGCAGATGTAGGAAGCGATTGTGGCGCGCAAGGCCTCAAACGGAAAAATCGCAACGCGCCAAGCGGACGAGCCCCCCTATCGCGATGCGCTTTCTTCCCATTTCCTCAGATAAACGAGCCAGTAGACAGCCGCCACCAGGATGCCGCCGCCAACGATATTCCCCAGCGTCACCGGAATGAGGTTACCGAACATCTCAGCAATGCCAATTGTACTGCCAGGCTGCAATGCACCGATCGGGATGAGATACATGTTGGCAATCGAGTGCTCGAAGCCCAGCGCAACAAACGCGGTAATCGGGAAGATGATCGCCGACACCTTGCCGGAAACCGAATGCGCCGCAAAACACATCCACACGGCAAGACAAACAAGCGTGTTGCATAGAACTCCGCGCACAAATGCCTGCCCGAACCCAAGTGCCACTTTACCTTCGGCAATCGACCTTGCCGTCTCTGCAACCGCACCGTTGCCCGCCGATAGCGAACCCGAATAATAGACGAGAACGACCGCCCCCAGCGCCCCTATCAGATTGCCCAGGTAGACAATTCCCCAGTTGCGCAACAGCCCGGCAAGCGAAACCTTGCCGTCCGCCCAGGCCATGACGATGAGGCTATTGCCGGTGAAAAGCTCAGCGCCGCCGACAATCACCAGGATCAACCCAAGACTGAACGCCAACCCGCCGAGCAACTTCGTCGGACCCAATCCAAGTTCACTCCCGGTGATGACGAGCGTGTAGAACATCCCGCCGAATGCGATGAAGGCGCCTGCCAGAATTCCCAGCGTCAACATCGGGACGAGCGGCATCGCGGCTTTCTTGACGCCGACGTTCTCGACCAGATGCGCAATGTGAGCCGGCGGCACGACATCAAGCGCGCTCGGCTCCTCGCGGCTCAGATGGATCGTCCCCAGCTCCTGATCTGCAGGCTTCTCACTCATGCTCTTTTGCCCCTCAAAAAGATCAATCGACGCTTCCGCTTCTGGCGGGCGGCACAACCGCACAAAATATCAAGCTCTTAGAGCCTCTAGCATACAGTTTCATGAATTGGGGCGAACTGCGCATAAGATCGAAGCGAAATTCCTCTCAGCAGCCAGATCCAATCCGATAAGCCGGGCGTCTCCCGGCAAATAGCGCAAGAAAAAAGGCCGGCCCAAAGGACCGGCCAAGTACGGCTGCGCGACGTGGCCTTGTCGGACCGGCACCGCAAATCTCTGCGAAATCACGCAAGGGTCACGTCAGCGCCAGTTAGCAGTGATTTGGAAGGCCGATCATTGCGAATAAGCAATCGCTCCGCCGGCACCTGGAACCTGCAGACCAAAAAAGGCAATGATTGACAGATTGCGGAGAAGTCCGCGGCAGCAGACTAGTCGACCATGGCGCGCAGTTTTTGCAGATCGCAGCGGAATTTGTTCTGGCCGAATTCCTGGATCACGCCTTGCCGCTTGAAGTTCGCCATCTTGCGGCTGACGGTCTCCGTCGTCAGCCCGAGCAGCGCGCCCAGATCTTCCCGGCCGAACAACTCGCAATGATCTCCATGATTGCGCTCACTGAGCCAGATAAGAAGCCGGGCGACCCGCGCTTCGGCTGGACCCGTCCCAAATTCGGTGATCCATCTGTCGGCATCGCTAAGCGCACGATGCCAGCGGCGCATCAGATCATCGTAAAGCGAAACGCGGCTGCGCGATAAATCCCGAACGGTCTCAACTGGTATCCGGCAGATGTGCGTCTCATGCAGCGCAATCGCAGAGTGTTCGTAGTTCGGCGCGACCATCGCCTCTAGGCCGACGATATCGGTATTGCAAAGAAGCCTGACGATGCGCTGCGTGCCATCGGGAAGATACTGCGTCAGCTTCACGAGGCCCGAGCGGATCGTCATGATCGAGGATGCGGGATCATCCTGGGAGTAGATCTCAGCGCCGGTCTGAAAGACCACCTGGTCAATCGGCCTGTGAATTGAGTCGAAGTCGCTCTCCTGCAGCCCCGAAAAGAGAACCGAATTGCGGATCGCGCAACTCCGGCAATCCGCGAGGCCTTCCCAGGCTTCGGCATTTGAGATTCTCTTGATCATGGACCTATTGGCGAGCTCAATGACAGACGCAAGTCAGTTTCTGTACCATCTAGACCTACCGGCTGGCTATCGCAGTGTTGGAAACGAAACACACCCCAAGATGTATATGGGATTTTCAGTCACGCCAGCCCTTGCAACTACGCCTTCTTGCCCCACAAAAGTCCGGCCGACAATTTGCCTGCTGCAAGTGTCTGCTGAAGAACTTTCCAGATCTTTACACCTTTTTGCGCGCGCTCCAGGCAGCGTAGAAGCTGCGCGCTCTTGGCTTCCGGCAGAATAGCTGCGAGTTGCAGCCACACCGCATCGATATTGTAGGGATGCGCCGCATCGACGAGCGAGACCGGGACAATTTCCTCTTCTTTGAAGCCCAGGTCTTCGCCCGCAGCAACAACGGCATCGCGAATTGAGGTGACTTTCTCCCGGCTATCTTCGCTCAGATCATAAGGCGGGTCCCACTCAGCCGCCGGACGCAAGCGGTCGATATGCGTTAATACCAGAAGGGTTTTCGGTGCGCGCCGGCGAGGGTTCTCTTTAAACTCTTCTCGCATGGCAGACAGCGCCTGAAAATCGAGACCCCGATCTGCTCTGTTGGCCGCCGCCACCCAAATCACCAGATCGGATTGCGAGGCCTTCTCGGCCAATTTTTTGAAATCATCCGATCCGGTCACGCCAGGGCTGTCGACCAGCATCACGGGCGGCAAATCGCCCGATTGGATTTCATACCCGCGAAACTCTTTGGTTGCGGGCAGCGCATCGACCGCGGCCTTCACATCAGATGCGAGCGCATTGATGAGACTCGATTTTCCCGCACTCGTCTGCCCGGCCAGCAAAATACGTAGCGGCTCTGAAAGTAGCTTCTCGTCTTTCCCCGCCGCCTTACGGTCAGCCGCCGTCTCCGCACTGACATAGCCAGCCAGGTCTTCCTCTGAGACTCTGAGCCGGCCGCTATATAGATCGATGGCCGCGCGGCCAACTTCGCGGACGTATGCTGCAACGAGCCTCTTGGCGAGTTCTTCCCGCAAGCCTTCAATCGCAGTTTTTGAAAGCCGCTCGCGAATTTCCTGCGCCGCTCCGGCAACCGGATTGACCATGCGAATGATGCGCCAGAGATCGTAGGCTTTTTCAGCCACCCCGATCATCGAGCGCCACTTGTAGACCCGCAACACCTGACCGACCGTCAACTGGTCACCCAAAGGAACTTTGTCTTGAAAAACAACCCGCAGGTTTTGGCTGACGCGCTCGATCAGTGTCAGCGCTTCGGGCGCTGTGAAATCCCAGGTCGGGTTATCATGGCCGGGCCGCATATGCCGCGCGACCGTTTCGATCGTCGAAACGCCGAGCGAAATGAGATCGTCGCGGCTTGTTAGAACTTTTGGATCTGACGCATCGGCAAGTTCATCGACGGCCTTGCGGGCAGCCTCCTCGCGTGGCGAAACGAACTCAACGCCTGCCTCATCCGCCAATTCGTCGGAAACCGCCGAACGCGCCACCCGTTGCTCCGCAAGCCGTTTGCGAAGGCCGCGGATCGCCCAAAAACGAAGACCAAACGCCACCACAGATACGACGAACGCTCCGCCAAGCCAGTAGAACGAATAGCCGTTCTGCCAGAGCCAGTACCAGCCGAAAGGCACAAGCGCCAACAGCGGTATGGCGACCGCCGCCACAATCGACAGCCCACCGATATAGGCCTCAAGATTGTTGCGGCGCATGCCCCGTCCCTTCGCTTGTCGACCGTTCGGAACGGTCTTCTTCGCCTGACTTTGCAGCCGTGCCGAAACCTTTTTCGCGCGCGATGACGAACGCCGCCTCGAGCGCATCCTTGTAAGCCCGCGCAACGCCTTCCGGATCGCTTTCACCCAGTTTGCGCTTGGCGAGGAAATAACAACCTGCCGTCCCCAGTGCATAGGTTGTCGCAAAACTGGTCGCCGCCGCCATCGCGGCCCCGGCCGTCTGACCATACACGGGAATGAGCTTGGCAAGCTGACGAATGCCGAACGTCGCCGCAAGCCGTGCCACGACACCGGCCCCAAGGCATCCGGCGAATTCGCCCAGCATGCGCCGGTCCCATTCAACGCCATAAGCATTGGCCAGCGAATGCAAAAGTTTCGCCTGCACGCCTGGAACCGCAATCGCACCTGCCACCGGAACCACATCGCAAGCCGCCGCCGCACCCGCATAACCAAGGATGGTCGGGCGAACGCGTTGCGACAACGAACTGGCGTCGGTATTGCGCAAATCCTGCAAGGTCACGGCGAGACCTTCGGGTGCAGCTTCGACAAGAGCGGCCATCAGCGCATCGAGACCGTAGTCGCGCGGTTCAAATCCGTCACCGTCTTGCGTGAAGTCGATCGGCACAAATCGGATCGGCCCGCGCCCCGGCACCTGATCGAATAGGCTGCGCTGCCGCTCCATGCTGCGGACGAGGTCTTCAGGCACTCCGGCTTCGAGCAGATCGCCATTGTCGGCAGAAGCGGCAAACGGATAAGGCTCGATGTGCCCCTGTCCATGCCCGTAACCGTCGTGCAGACACGTCTGGGCGACGACAATCGGCCAGTCGGGATGCGCGCGCCGGACAGTCTTCAACACATCAATCAGTTCGTCCTGCTGCTGATCGAGCGCACGCATTGTCACGATAATGAGCTGCGCCTTATCGCGCGCCATCTCGAGGTCTTCGCTGGGATCGTATCGAGCTTCACCGAGACCGCGCGTGTCGAGAAAACGAATAAGCGGCGCTTCGGCGGGAAAGTCGAAAATCTCAGCCGTCTTGGTGCACGGCCGGAAACCTGAACCGATCTCGGCATCATCGCGGCCCGTGATCGCGCGGACAATCGACGACTTGCCAGACTGCACCTTGCCAAGCAACCAAACTGTCGGAGCTGCCGCAATCGCGTTTTGCGCCACAACGTCTTCGCCAACGGCTTCATCGCGCTGAGCCATGAACTGCGCCCAGCGCTCGGCAAGCCGTTTTGTGAGATCCCAACCAAAGACGTCGGCAGCCATGAGATAAGGCCCGTTCGCAATTCAAATATGCGGCCAGTATAGGCGTCCGCTCGGGAAGAAACGACAGCCCAACAGCTAACCGGTTACATTTTCACACATAGGCACCTCAGCTGAATTGCCAAGGTTCGGCGTGAATTGCAAAACGCCTTGCGCGCCGTTTCGTTTCGGCAAATTTGATAACCCGGCAGATTTTTTCTTCATCCCTGCCTTGAAATCCCTCTGCCAGCGCCCCACCTGCGGCTCACAATGGAACAGACATTCGCCAAAGCCGCTTTCGCACCCGCTAGCCGATAAATCGCTGGCCTGCTGAAGCGCACCCCGACAATTGGGACGAATTGCTTCACGCAGGCGCAATGTCTGGCGGCGAGCCTTGCCGCGCACTATTCATTGTTTCCTCATCAAGCAATCCATCCTTGATCGATAAATTAAGTACGTCGAGACGCATCGGCTTGCATTAGCCTGATGTGGAACGAGACCGTACACTGCGAAAGAGCTTAAGGGGGCCGACCCGTCCCCTCAAGCATCGCAGCCCAAGTCATGGAGAGACCCGATGGCCGGGTTCAATCTTATTCACGTCGAAGGCGGCGCGCCGCTCAAGATGTGGACCAAAAATGTGAAGATCGAAGACGTCGCCATCAAGCAGATGGAGAACGTCGCCAAGCTGCCGATCATCCATAAGCACGTCGCCGCCATGCCCGACTGCCATTGGGGAATGGGTGCCACTGTTGGCTCGGTGATCCCGACCAAGAGCGCCATCATCCCTGCGGCCGTCGGCGTCGACATCGGTTGCGGAATGATGGCCTGGAAGCTGACCCTCAACGCCAGCGTCCTGCCCGACAACCTCGCCAAGATCCGCGCCGACATCGAACGCGCGGTTCCGCACGGGTTTGTTTCGGTCCAGGGCCGGGCGCGCAAAGGTGGCTGGGAAACGGTGCCGGATTCGGTTTCGACCCGCTGGCGCGATCTGGAAGAACGCTACCGGCAGATTGTCGAGCGCCACCCGCGCATCTCGCACAAGACCCCGGTGCATCAGCTCGGATCGCTTGGCACAGGCAACCACTTCATCGAGCTTTGCATCGATGAAAACGACGCTTTGTGGGTGATGTTGCACTCGGGCTCTCGCGGTCCGGGCAACGTGATCGGCCGCTACTTCATCGAGATGGCCAAGAAGGATATGCGCCACCACATCTCGAACCTGCCCGACGAGAACCTCGCTTATTTGAACGAGGGGACCGAACACTTCGATGACTATGTCTTCGCCCTCAATTGGGCGCAGGACTACGCATGGGAGAACCGGCAGGCGATGATGGACGCCGTCCTTCGGGTTCTTCGCAAGCATCTGCCGAAATTCCAGATCGGCGATATGGCGGTCAATTGCCACCATAACTATGCAACCGAAGAAACCCATTTCGGTGAAAAGGTCTGGGTGACGCGTAAAGGCGCTGTCCGCGCTCAATCTGGAGATCTCGGCATCATCCCGGGATCGATGGGAACCGGCTCGTTCATCGTCCGGGGCAAGGGCAACGCCGACAGCTTCTGTTCGTGCTCGCACGGCGCCGGCCGGGCGATGTCTCGAACCGAAGCCAAGCAGCGCATCACCTTGAAGGACCACCGCGCGGCAACCGAAGGCATCGAGTGCCGCAAAGACAGGGACGTGATCGACGAAAGCCCGGCGGCTTATAAGGACATCTCGTCCGTGATCGCGGCCCAGACCGACCTGATCGAGGTGGTCCACCACCTGCGTCAGGTCCTGAACGTCAAAGGTTGAGGGGGCTCAAGCCCCCTCTTCCAACTTCCAAATAGCCGTTAGGTCAGGGGCTTCAGACCTTGCTCTTCAAGAGCCGCCTTGACCGACGGCCGCGCTTCCATCCGTTTCATATGATCGCGAACCTTCGGGTGCCGGTCGGCGGGTACGCCGTCACCATCGAGCCAGCGCGAAATCGTATAAAGGTAAGGGTCGCAGACCGTGAACTGCTCGCCCATCACCCAGGGGCCCTTCAGCATTCCGTTCTCGATCAAGTCGACGGCCGCTCCCATCGTTTCGGGAACCTTGCGCTTCATGTCCTCTAACGATGATTCTTCATCCGCCCAGCGGACGCCGCGCATCCGGTGCGCATGTGCAACGTGGACGGTTGAGCTGAGATAATTCGTGAACGCCTGCGCGACGGCAAAATCAAACACATCGGTCGGCGCCAGTTCCGCAATCGGATAGGCCTGCGCGATGTAGGCAAGGATCGCCGGCGTCTCGGTGAGAATTCCGCGCCGCGTCACCAGCGCCGGCACACGGCCCTTGGGATTGACCTCAAGATACGCGGGCGTCCTTTGCTCGCCTTCAGGAAAATTCAGCCGATGCGCTTCGTAAACGGCATCGGTTTCTTCCAGCGCGATGTGAACAGCCAGCGCAACAGTCCCAGGAGCATAATAAAGCTTGAGCATCTTATTCCTCTAACAGGTGTCAACCCGAGCGCGCGATACCATCATCGCAGCGCCTTGATCGCCTCGCCTAAATCAGCTCGTCACTACGATCGTCAGTCTCGCCGAAACGCTTCAATACGGCAGGTTTCGTTCCTTCATAGGCTTTCGACAGCCCAGCCGATATCTTGGCGTTCTCACGTTCGAAGAGGCTATTGCCCTGTGTGTCGCTCTCGACGATGAACGGCCCGAAGTTTTCAACCTCGATCAGCCACATCGCCTGTGCCAATCCAAGTTCATCGCGCCAGAACACGTCCTTGACCGACTTGACCCCACGCCCGAGCAACGCGCCCGTGCCATAGCCAACCGTCGTCAGGTAAATCGCGCCATGCGGCACGAAGTGTTTCTTGTAGTCTTCCGAACTCATTCCGCCTTTGCCCAGAATGAGCTTGGCGCCTGACAGATCGAGCCACTCACCGATCCATTTCGAGAAGCGGAACGATGCGGTCGCCGTCACCGCCCCCATATTGAAGGTGCCATCCGGCCTGATCGTCGCCGCCGGAGAACAATGAAAATTAGCCCCGCTCATTGCCGGCAACTCCAGCGGTAGCGGGATGTGCTCTTCGACGGCGCGCCGGTAAACACCCTCGCGCGCTGTATAAACCGTGCCGTCGAGATAAACGACGTCACCCAGCTCCAATGCCTTCAAATCTTCAGGCGAAGGCTCTGTCTTCAGGCGGACTTTTTTGAAGCTTGCGTTGCTGGCCATTCGACCGTCTCCCGGCGTTGATAAGGCGTAAACCATTGTGGATCGGTGCGGAACTCCACCCGTCCGTCACCATAGATCCGCGCGCATGCGCGCCGCGACGACAGGCAGAAGGCGTGAACACTCATCTGCATTCCGCCCGTGTGGCAATAACCGACCTCGATATGGCAATCGATCACCATCGACTTGCCGACAAATCCCATCGCACCCATGCCGATCGAGTTGCCGAGTTCCTTGAACTCCATCTCAAGCTCAGCAATGCGCGGATCGGGGTTGCGGTCGCCGACCGTGCGAAGACAAGCCGCGCGCTTACCCAGCACCATGCAGGTGTCTTTCGAACCACCAAGCCCAATACCGATGATCGCCGGCTGGCAGGACAAACCGCGCTTGCCGAAGGCAACCAGACTGTCGAGGTAGAACCGCTTGATCCCTTCGATGCCGTCTGAGGGAAACAGCATGCGATAATCAGTGCCGAACAACCCGCCCTTGTGCACCGTCGTCAGCTCCACCCAATCGCCTTCGGGCTCGAACGCAAACTCGATCTCCGGCGCATTGATGCCGACATTGTTGTCGTGGTCCGTCCGCCATAAAGGATGCACCCGGTTCGGCCGCAGCGGCACGCCGTTGGTCGCCTGTGCCGTCGCCCGGCGCAGAGAGGTCTCCAAAGCAACCGGCCCGCCTTCGACCTGCGCTTCGTTGCCCATTTTAACGTACCAGCGCGGACATCCGGTATCGCCGCACATCGCGCGCCGGTCTTCCTTGGCGGCTTCGTAATTCTCCAGCATCGCCTGCAAAACGAACGACGACAGGTCGCCGTCTTCAACGTCTGCAGCCTTCTTCAAGCCTTCCAAATAGTCTTCCGGAATTTCGATGGCCGCCTTTTCCATTAAGGTGACAGCCGTCTTTTCCAGGATGTCGAGTGGGATCATGGCCGTCTCCTAATTGCTTTGGCCAACGAGCGTCTCCGGCTCGTCCTTCAAAAGGGTTTCACCGGGCTTGACGATCGAAAAGTCGACCGGCTCCCGGGAGATTGCGAGGTCGCCGGTCTCATCGAACCGCGCCACCGTGAAATATGAACTTTCAAGATCGCCACTGTCGGGGAAGTCCTCCCGGAAGTGGGCGCCGCGGGAGTTTTCCCGCCACATCCCAGCCGAAGCGATCACTTGCGACATCTCGACCAAGCTGCGCAGGTTGAGCCAATCATGCCAGGTCATGTTGTAGCGCGTTTCGCTATCGGCCAACCCTGTTTCGAGAAGCTCCGCCCGAACATCCTTGAGGCGATCCATGCCGCGCTGCAAACCTTCACTGGTCCGCATCACACCAACGTCATCCCACATCAGGTCCATGAGCTGACGCCGCAAGGCATGCACATCGCCCGGCTTTTTCATGAAGGGATGGAGCGCCCGGTCGATTTCGAACTTGATGGCGTCTTCATCGGGATCGCGCAAACCGCTGAGTGATTGATCGCCGCGCGCCGTCACGTCGGCAGCCATCACGTCGCCGGATATGCCGCCGTACACGGTTGAGTTGGCGACACCGTTACCGCCCAGACGGTTCGAACCATGCGCACCGCCTGCATCTTCGCCAGCCACATGCAGACCCGGTATTTCCGTGCGCGTATCCGGATCGCAAATCACACCGCCCATCAGGTAATGCGCCGTCGGCACAACTTCGACGCGACCACCGGCCAGATCGAAACCGCAATCCGCACAGCGCTTCACCATGCCCTTGAAGCGCTTACGCACGTCTTCCGGACCCAGATGGCTCATGGCGATATAAACGCCGCCGTTTGGCGTGGTATGGCCTTTGCGCATTTCATCGTAGATCGCCCGGCTGACGATATCGCGCGTGGCCCGCTCGCCTTTTTCGTCGTAGTCGAACATGAAGCGGCGGCCGTTGCCATCTAGCAGATGTCCGCCGGCTCCACGCAAGCCTTCTTCGAGAACCGTTCCGGTCATGCGCGTGCCCTCGCCGCCCAAAAGCCCGGTCGGATGGAACTGCACCATCTCCATGTCTCGAAGCGGCAAGCCAAGGCGCGAAGCCATGGCAAGCCCGTCCATCGACTTGTCGCCCGACGGCGTATGATAGCGGTACATCGTCGGCCCGCCGCCGGTTGCCATCAAAACCGATTTGGCGCGCACAAAACGAAAGACGCCGCGGCGCATATCGACGAACAAGACACCCGCCAGCTCATCGCCGGATTTTGACTTGATGAACGCCAGCGCCCGGTGCTCTTCAAGCTTCTCAACATCGCGCGAGAGCACCTGCTCCATCAGACGATTGATGATCTCGATGCCGGTCAAATCGCCCTTGTGAACAGTGCGGTCGTAGGTCTGACCGGCAAACGCTTTTTGATGCAGCGAGCCATCCGGCATCCGGTCGAAGAAGCAGCCGATCTCGTTTTCCAACTCGCGCACACGCACAACGGCTTGCTCGCAAAGACGCCAGGCCATCGCTTGATGCGGCAACCACTTGCCGCCGATGATCGTATCCATGAAGTGGCGCTCAACCGAGTCGCCTTTGCCAAGAGCCACGTTGTAGCCCCCCTGCACCATGCGCGTGCAACCGCACTTGCCCAGGAGGCCCTTGACGGCAATCGTCACCTTCAGATCGGGAGCCGCCTTCTTGGCATGCAGCGCTGAAAACAGCCCCGCGCCGCCAGCCCCGATAATGAGAACGTCGGTATCGTGTCGTTCGAACATTTTTCCTACACCGCGCTTAAGAAGAAACTGGCCGACACGAAGAACGAAATCGCGATCGCCGCTGCCGCAAATGTCTTCTGTCGGGGAGACCAGGGCAGAAACTCGATGGCCAGCAGCCGCAGGCCACCGAACATATGCAGCGCCAATAAGAGCACCAGACCGGCTTCGGCGATCTTCACGATGGCCAGATCGGTCCACTTGAGGAAACCGTCGAGCTGCGCCGCATCCGACAGCGCTAGGCCCAGGACGTAGAAGTGGACGGGCAGGAAGACCGCCAGCACGACGCCCGAAAACCGGTGGATCAACGACGCGATCCGCAAGTCGTCACCTTTGCGATACCGCATCATCACATCACCACCGCGACGATCGCGCGGGCTCCCAAAAAGAACAACAACAGGCCAGCACCCCAGGTAAAAAGATCAAGCCGGCGGACCGGCAACACACCCCATTCGAACAGAACAATCCGCAAGCCGATGGCCGCGTGGATGGAAACCGCAATGACGAACAGACCGTAGAACAAACCCCACAAGATGCTGCCTTGCGTTCGTGAGAGAATTTCGACTGCACTCAGGCCGTTCTGCACCGCGTAGATCATCGTCGCCAGATGACCTAGAACAAGCGGTGCCATGACCAAGGCGCTCAAGCGCTGTAATAGATAGAGCCGCGCTCCAATCATCTCCTCACCTTCCTCCAAACAAGAACGACCGCGTCGTCATGCGCTTGAGCCCCGCAATCGACTCGGTCGGGTTGAGTTCGTTGGGGCAATAGGTCATGCAGCTTTGGTGCGAGTGGCAATTCGTACAGCCGCCGCGGCCCGAAATCGTCTCAAGCCGCGACTTGAAAGCCGTATCGCGCTCGTCGTTTTGCAGCGTCCACGCCCGGTTAAGCGCGGCCGGTCCGAAGTAGGCTGGGTTCTGCGCAATGGTATCGCAAGCCGAATAGCAAACCGCGCAATTGATGCACTCAATCGCCGCGTTGGCATTGGCGCGCTTGGGATCGGCCGGCGAGATCGCGGCAATCTCATCATCGCGCGTCGCCGAAGGGTGAAACCTTCCCTCGGCCCCGACCCATTTGTCGAAGAACTCACTCATGTCGGTGACGAGATCCTTGACCACCGGCAGATTGCGCAACGGCGCGATTTCGAGCTCCCCGTCCTCCAACACTTTCTGAACGTGCGTGCGGCAAGTCCAGCGCGGGATGCCATTGACGTTCATCGCACACGAGCCACACATCCCGACCCGGCACGCAAACCGGTAGGCGAGCGTCGGCTCAGCGTACTGCTGGATCCAGGTCACGACATCGAGGATCGTCTGGCTTTCCTGGGCCGGCACTTCATAAGTGCTGAAAGTGCCGTCTCCTTGCGTTCCACGCCAGACCCTGACCTTGAGTTTACGGTTTATGTTTTCCACTTAAGCGCTCGGCTCCCTGGATGACAACGATAACACCATGTCTCTCGATTTCACTGTCGCAATCGCAGCCAGGCGGCAGCCGGCAATCCGGCTACCCTGCCACGTTGATTTCTGACTTATCCTTTGATCGTCACCTGACCCTTCACAGGGTCGACGATCAATTGCTGACCGCTCTTGATAAGCGCCGTCACATCGCCATCTTCGAAGCGGTCGCACATGGCCATGTTGGCGAGTGCCGCCCCCTGCGCGAGGATCGTATTGGCGGTGTTGAAAAGAATTGCCCGCGGCGCAATTCCGCGTGAAACCATTTCATGCAGCATCCAGGCGCTTGCAACGCCGCCCTTGGCCGTATTGAACACGAGGATCTTATCCTTATAGGACTGCCCCGCCAATGCATGATCGGGTCGTGAGAAAACGCCCTTGATGCGGTTCAAGTCATAGCGCGCCGAAAAGTTATCCGTCGCAACCAGCGCCTCGCCTTCGACGACGCCACCGATGCCGACATGACATTTCAAAACCTGTTCCATCAGACGACCTCCCCTTGGATCGCCGAGGCGATGCAATCTTCCATCGAAGCCAGAGCCGGCTGATAGCCGTACCCGCCCAGAATGTTGACGATCTTTGTCGAGTTCGAAAGGAGGCGCTTCCAGCCGTTCGCTTCACCGACCTCGCGCGCATACTGCTGATAAAAGCAGGTGCCCTCCAGAACCTTGCCGCCAAAGTTCTCGATGTCGGAGATGAAACCGAGCCGCTTGGCATCCGCGACCACGCTCGGCGACGTACACACAATCAACGACGTCCCCGAATTGCGCTGCTTGCCGCGGCACAAATCCGCGACCTGTTGCATTTCGACAAGCGACAATTGCGGTGCGGCAAAAACCACGACGTCGACTTTCTCGCCTTTGGCACCGAACGGCTTCTTCAAGGTGTCGAAGTCGGCCCGGCTCACGACTTCGCAATCGAGTTTGTCGCCGCCAACGTCGACCAGGCTCTGGCATTCCGGCGTAATGCCGACCATGTGGAACAGCGGCGTTGAACCGTAGCTCGCCATCGCCGCGCCCATGTGCTTGATCTCATCGGAGGTCGGCACCTGCTCGATGCCCTCGATCACCGGCACTTCCCAATAAGATCCGGCCTTGCGCCCGATAACGGCGCCCAACACACCCCATTCAGTCAGACCTTCAAGCTTGAAGTCGACACGATAGCGGCGCGTCGCCTGCCGGTTGCGATCAAGATGCAAACCGTAGCGCGGCGTCCGCCCGGTCAAGGCCGCTGCCAGGGCTGACGGTCCGCCTTCGAAATTGGAACGCGCCCCGCAGACGCTATTTGCGTAAATCACGACGCCCGTATCGCCGAAAGCGACATGGTCACCATAAACCGGCGGCATGATCGTCTGATAGTTGATGCACGTGTCCGTCATCATGACGCTCATCTTCAAGCACGCGGCAACGAACCGGCGCTCGAGATTGGCCATCTCTTCGGTCTGACCAAGCTTGTCGTAGTAGGACAGATCAACACCGCGAGGATCGGTCAAAAGCGGGATGGCAACGCGGCGCTCGTCCGCGGGCAACTCGGCAAACTTCTCAAAAAACGAGACGCCCGCCTCACCCAGCGATTCCGGATCCGCCATCATGTGCGCCTGACTGACGACGACCATGTCTTCGGCGTCAAACATGCGCCCGATCTGAAGCTGGTGCTCGACGGCCCACTTTCGCGCCGCGCCCATTTCGCCGGCCAGCATCGCTTCTTCATGAGGTGATAGTTTCATTGATGGTCCTGCCTCAAATCTTGCTCGCTTCCTACCCTTAAACGTGTCGTTCTATTTCCAGCGTCTTCAACGGAAGGATCTCTTCGGGCAATCGCTCGACCCCGAGCCCCGCCGCCTCCGACATTGAAAATTTGGATTCGTTGAACCCGCCGCCGGGCGGTAAAAATGCATCGCGCAACGGATTGGGATTGACGTCGACTTCCAGCAACCCATCGCCGCCAACCGCGGCCAGCAAATGCGCCGATGCCAGGAGGCCCAGACCGCCCCCCAGGAAATGCGGACAATACCTGCGGCCGGCGTTCAACACTTTCGACGCCACTTCCTTACAGCCGGTCAAACCGCCCCATTTGGCAACGTCGGGTTGCACAACCTGCAAAAACCCGCTCTCAATTGCGCCTGCAAAATCTGCGACCGTCGCGATGTTTTCGCCGCCAGCAAGCGGGATGGATGTAGCGTCAGCCAGTTGCTTCCAATCCGCATCCGGCGCGTCGACGCGCAGTGGCTCTTCAAGCCAGCCAATCGAAACGTCTTTCAAACGGTCGACAAAATAAGTGGCGCAGCCAGTCCCCCACGCCTGATTGGCATCGCAAAACAACTCTTCGCCGTCTTCAAGAGCGTTGGCGATCTCGCGAACGCCCGCCACATCATCTTGCAAATCAAAGCCAACCTTGACCTTGAACGCACGAAATCCTTTTGAGCGCGATTCTGGCACGTCGCCTTTCGCCCGATGGATCGCAATACCGCTGGCGTAGACGGGTACGCTGTCTGGCGCCTGTTCGTCGAGCAAGCGCCGCAGAGGAAGCTCGGCACGTCGTGCAAAAAGATCCCACATGGCCGTATCAAGACCGGCGATAACTTGGCGAAATGGCCCGAGTTCGCCGCATTGGATTGCTCTGATCTGCGTTTCTTCTTCGAGCTTTGAAAACAATTCACCTGGCGCATTGAAGCGCACGCCGAGCACCAGATCCGCGATATCAAGTTCAAGCAGACGCGCTCTGTGCTCCGCGCCGGCCGCCGGCCAGTTGGCAAAAATCTCACCCCAGCCAAACGCGCCGTCTGCGTCTTCGATTCTCACGAAAACGGCCGGACGATTGTGCATAACGCCGAACGATGTCGCGACGGGAACCCCGATGGGGTGACGGAATACAAAGGCTTCAAGGCGTTTGATTACCACGCTGTCCATCATGCCCTTTGCAACCTCCCGCAACTGCCTTCGTGGTGAGTCTTATGTAAGATAACCGACACATACCACTAGACATCTGTATTTATATATGACTTTATTTTCAAGACAGAAGCCAAGCAAGGAGCTTCACGGTTGGCCAACCTCAGAAGAAGTGCCATTCCGCTATACACGCAGATCGCTGCGTCTTTGCGCCATGAGATCGAGACGGGGACCTGGCCTGTTGGGGCCAAGCTGCCGGCGATAAATCTTTTGGCGGACCGCTTCGGAGTCGCCGCCCAGACAATGCGTCAGGCGTTAAGCCTGTTGGAAGCAGAAGGTCTGGTGCTAAGACGCCAAGGCTTCGGAACCATCGTTCAAAACCATCCGCGCGATTTGCAATGGCTGCGCCTGCCGACCGACTGGACGTCGCTTGTCGGCATGCTGGACAAGCTCGACGTGCGCGTCATGCTCGTCGAAGCTTCAGACCGTATGCCGAAGCTGCATGAAAACGATGGCCGGGCGCTGAGTGCCTATAAATATGTCAAACGCGTCCACTACTCTAACGACGAACCTTTCTGCGTGATCGAATTCTACCTCTCCGCAGAAATTTACCTTAGATCACCCAAGCAGTTTCGAATGCAGACCGTGATCCCAGTGCTCGCCTCAATGAAGGATATCGATATTGATCGCGTTAAGCAGACGATTGATATTGACGCTGCGGACACAGAAACTGCTAAACATCTCGACATACCTCTTGCCAATCCGATTGCAAGAGTTCGAAGATCAATAACCGATAGCGAAGGTAGCGTTCTCTACGTCGCCGATGCGCTGTACCGTAGCGACGTCATTCATCTCGATATGGATTTATCACCCCCAAAAGAAGGGGTGGAAAAAAAGCTGAAACGCAAAAAGCCCAAACGGGGCACAGGAGGAAACTAATGCGTAGACTGCTCAAATCACGTTTGAACGGCGCCGCCTTGGCGGCCATGACGCTCGCAATGGGAGCGTCAGCAGCACTCACGACAGCTGCTCATGCCGAATACCCAGAACGCCCGATCACGGTCGTCATCCCATACGGCCCAGGCGGCGCAACCGACATTTCCGGACGCACGCTCGCTGTTCCGCTCGGCAAGCTCGTCCCACAGCCAGTCCTGACGGTTAACCGCACCGGTGCCGGTGGTGCAACGGGCACGGTCACCGTCCGCAATGCGGATCCTGACGGCTACACCATGATGATCGCACGTGTCGGTTCGCACACCGTCAACCCGGCGATGAAAGCAACGCTTCCATACAAGCTTGAAGAATTCGATTTCGTCGGCGTCTATGAAATCAACCCCGTCGCCTGCGCCGTTGCCGCGAATTCTGACATCAAGTCGATGGAAGACCTTGTCTCGCGCATCAAGGCAAAACCGAAATCCATCAGCTACAGCTCTTCGGGCGTCGGTTCTCTGCTCCACATCGCCGGCGCGATGGCCATGCGCGAGTTCGGCATCGAGAACCCGGTCGAAGAACTTGTCCATATCCCGCTGAAGGGCGGCGGAGCTGCTGCGACGGCCGTCTTGTCCGGCACGGCAACGTTCATCTGCACCAACTCTTCGGCTCTGGCGAGCTTTGTCGCCAACAAGCAGCTGCGCCCGCTGATGGTCACCACCAAGGATCCCGTCCCCGGATTCGACTGCCCGACCGCCAACGACCTTGGCAAGCCGAATCTGAACCAGCTCGTCGGCTGGTCTGGCATCGCCGGTCCCAAAGGCATTCCTGAAGAAGTGAAGACCAAATGGAAGGAATGGCTCGCCAAGGCGACAACCGACAAGGGCTTCCTCGACAAGATGACGACGCGCGGTTCCGTGATCCGGTTGATGGACCCCGCCGAGTCGAAAGAATTCATCGACAACCAGTACAATGTGTTCCGCAAGCTGGTTGACGATCTCGGAATGCGGATTGAAGGCTGACATTCTCTTTAGCCTCGAAGAGGCGGGCGGCAGGTGCCGTCCGCCTTTCTTCCTTCACACTATAGACAGGCAAAGCCTCATCCCGCGCGAACTTGAACGCAGCGTAGGAGGCGAACAAGGCCGCGCACCGCCCATGAATTTCCGACATTCAGATGTTTGGCTTGGAATCGGCACAATGCTCTTCGGCATCATGCTTTTGATCTTCGCCATCCCCGACTACGTCTCGACGCCCAGCAACGTGCCCAAAATTGTCCTTTCGCCACGCTTCTGGCCGGACATCGTCGCCTACCTCATCCTGATTCTCGGCGCCGTGCTGACAATCAGCCGAATTTTCGGCACAGTCGCTCCCACATCCTTCGAAGAATCCACGTCCACTGGTGTTGAATTCGAAGATCCAAGCTATCCCTGGCTCCGCCTCCTCGGCATCGCGATCGTCATGGTTGCCTTGATCGTGGCAATTCCCGTTCTGGGAATGGTGTGGAGCTCCATGATCGCCTTCATCGCGATTGCGCTTCTCGTCAAGACGCCAAAACCGGTAACGGCCCTCATCGTCGCAATCGCTCTCCCACTCGTCCTTTACGCCTTCTTCAACCATGTTGCAGGCGTCTCGGTCCCACAAGGAAGGTTCATTACGCTGCCATGAACCTTTTCGAAAACATCGCCAACGCTTGGCCGCTTGTCGCCAACTTGGAAAGCTTCGCCGCACTGTTTGCGGGCGTAGCTATCGGCGTCATCGCCGGAGCCATCCCGGGAATGTCTGCCACGATGGCAGTCGCCCTGACACTTCCCTTCACCTTCGCGCTGCAACCGATCACCGGCATTCTGCTGCTGCTGGGGGTCTATAAAGGCGGGATCTTCGGCGGCTCTATTCCCGCCATTTTGATCAAGACGCCGGGCACGCCGGCCTCAAGCGCCACCATCCTCGATGGCTACCCGATGGCCGACAAAGGCCAGGCCGGCAAAGCCCTCGGCATGGCGCTTTATGCATCTTGCACGGCCGACGTCATATCCAACTTGTCGCTCATCTTGTTCGCTGGCTGGCTGGCCTCGTTCGCTCTGAGCTTCGGACCGCCGGAATTCTTCACGCTGATCTTGTTCTCCTTGTCGATCATCGCCGGCGTCTCCTCCGACAGCTTGATCAAAGGCCTCTTGTCGGCCAGCTTCGGACTGCTGCTGGCAACCGTCGGGCTCGACCTGGTTTACGGAACCAATCGGTTCAACTTCAACGATGCCAACCTGATGGGCGGCCTCAATTTCATCGCCGTACTCATCGGGCTGTTCGCCCTGCCAGAAATCCTTGCCTACGTCTGGCAACCGCGCACAGGCGACGGCACCGTGCGTTCGCTCGGCGAGCAACACGTGACATTCGCCGAATACCGCCGCTGCTTCCGGTCCATCATCCGAGGCAGCTTCATCGGCGTCATCCTCGGCAGCATTCCCGGCATCGGCGCAGCACCCGCTGCGTTCCTGTCTTACAGCGAAGCCCGCCGGCGTTCTCCAAATAAGAAAAATTTCGGCAAGGGAGAGATCGAAGGCGTGGCCGCCTCGGAAGCCGGCAATAACGGCGTCTGCGGCGCGACGTTGATACCGCTGCTGGCGTTGGGCGTCCCCGGCGATGTCATCACCGCCATCGTGATCGGCGCCTTCATGGTCCACGGCCTCCAACCCGGACCAATGATGTTCGTCGCCAACGCCAACATCATCTACGCGCTCTTCATCGGTCTGATCCTGAGTTCGGTGCTCCTGCTGATTGTCGGCTCTTTCGCGATCCGGATTTTCCGGTACATCGTTGACGTTCCACGCTCCGTACTGCTGCCCAGCGTCTTGATCCTCTGCGTCTATGGCGTCTACGCGGTCAATAACAACGTCTTCGACATCATCGTCATGTTCGCCATGGGATGGCTTGGCTACTTCATGATGCGTTTCGACATCCCCGCAGCGCCATTCCTCATCGCTTTCATTCTCGGACCTCTGCTGGAAGACAATTTCCGGCAGGCGATGCTCATGTCGAATGGCGACGGCGCGATTTTGTTCAGAAGCTGGATCACCTGGTTCTTCTGGGGCGCAACGGCATTGACCATTGTCGCCCTGGTTCGCACCGGTCTCCAACAGCGAGCAGAAGCAAAAGCGCTGAAAGACCAGCTCATGGAATGACTACGCGCCGGGCCACCGGATAGGACACTCAAAATTCTGAGCAGACCTGAACGGGTTCGGCCCCGCGCTATTCCGTTGTTTTAAAATCCACCCGCAAGGATGACTGATCGTGCCTTATTCCGACTACCGCCCCGAACTGATGGGGAGCGCAACACTAGAACCGAACGGCCCCGTGGAAGCAGGTTCCTACCAAAGCTTCACGCTCGTCTATACCGCCGGACCGTTCGGAATTGACGATACCGGCTCCATCAAGATCGGCTTCCGCTTCGCCACCGACTTCGGACCCGTCCAGTTCGACGATCCGCAAGCCCCTGGCTACACCACGGTAGAAGCATCCAACGGCGCAAAGCTCGAATGCCGCTGGGAATTCAAGCGCAACATCCGCCCGTGGAGTCGATCCTTGTATATCGGCATCATGAAGCACTTCCTCAAACCCGGCGATACGATCACGATCCGCTTCGGCGACCGCCGCCAAGGCTCGCCCGGCATTCGCATGCAGACCTTCTGCGAAAAGGAATTCGAGTTCCGCGTCTTCACCGACGTCATCGCCACCTACGATTATGTCGCCCTGCCGGTCAGTCCGAAGATCTCAATTGTCCCGGGTCCGGGTAGCGAATGGCTCGCGGTTGCCCCTTCGATGATCCGCACCGGATCGCCCTTCAAGCTCGGCATCAAGGCCAACGACGCCTGGGGCAACCCAACCGACAAGCTGAACGGCACCCTCAAGCTCACAGCCCAGCCAGCGATCATCGATGGCCTGCCCGAAACAGTGACCTGCGAACCCGGCAAGTTTGCACAAATGGTCGACGGCCTGACGATGAAGGAACCCGGCGACGCCATCGTCATCGTATCTGACGGAAGCGGTAAGGAACTCTGCCGCTCCAACCCGATCCGCGCCATTGCCGACGAAACGGAAGAGCAGCTGGTCCACTTCTGGGGCGACACCCACGGCCAGTCCAACGAAACCCTCGGCACCAACGACGCGCGCGACTACATGCTTTTCGGCCGCGATCGGGCATTCCTCGACGTCATGGGGCACCAGGGCAACGACTTCCAGATCACCGGCTCCTTCTGGAAGGACCTGAACAAACTCACCGCCGAACTCGACGAACCCGGCAAATTCGTTTGCATCCCCGGCTACGAGTGGTCGGCCAACACCGCTGTCGGCGGCGACCGCAACGTGCACTACCGCCACGAAGGCGAAACCATCCACCGCTCCAGCCACGCGCAAATTGCCGACCCCACCGACATGGTTGACGAGGAGAGCGACGCTCACACGGCGGCCGAACTCTTCGACAAATTGCGCGGCAAGGATTGTGTCGTCATGGCCCACGTCGGCGGTCGCTACGCCGATATCACCTACGCGCACGATGAACTGATGGAATCCGCCGTCGAAGTCCACTCCGACTGGGGCACCTTTGAATGGATCGTCTGGGACGCCTTCGATAAAGGCTACCGCGTCGGCATCGTTGCCAACTCCGACGGCCACAAAGGGCGCCCCGGCGCGTCCTATCCCGGCGCCAGCTTCTTTGGCAGCCAAGGTGGCCTCACCTGCTTCCTCGCGCCTACCCTCGACCGCGACGCGATCTTCGACAGCATGCGCCGGCGCCATCACTACGGCACAACCGGCAACCGCATGTTGCTTGACGTCAGCGTCACGACACCGACCGCCGCGGAAATGTTCCCCGACAAGAACAACATGGATGTCGGCGGCGCAGTCGAAACCAATCGTCTGATCATGGGCGACATCGCCCGGGTCAAAGACGCAAGCGTCGAATTGAATGTTGAGGTCGTCGGCTCAGCGCCAATCGAGCGCCTCGACATCTTCACAGGTCGCGAGCTCATCGAAACCATCCGGCCTTACGCGAAAGACGACCTCGGCAAGCGTGTCCGCGTCACCATGGAAGGGGCCGAGTATCGTGGCCGCGCCCGCACCACCGTTTGGGATGGCGAACTGTCCGTGAAAGACAACCGCATCCAGAAATCGGCCATGTTCAACAACTGGAATCTCGATCGCGGAATCAAGCGTGAAGCCGCCGATGCGATTGGCTGGAAAGCCGTCACAACCGGCAACACCTGCGGCATCGATCTTTGGCTCGACGATGCCTCAAGCGGCGAAATGAAAATCGAAACACCGCACGTCTCACCTACCCTCAAGATCTCGGACATCGGTTTGGAAGAAACCGTTTTCGAAGCTGGCGGGCTGGACCGGAAATTGAAAGTCTATCGACTCCCCGAAGCCCCTGAGACAACACGCATGACCCATAGCATGACGGTGCCTGTTGCGGCCAAAGGCGACACACCCATCTACGTTCGGGTGACGCAGGTCGACGGACACAAAGCCTGGACGAGCCCCATCTACCTCTTCCGCTGAGGCGCAAGCCATTTGCGACGGCGCTCGGCGCCCGCAAGACCCATAGAAGGAAAATGATCCATGCGAGGCGCAGACGTATTGATCAAGACCCTGGCGCAATCGGGCGTCAGGCATCTCTTCTCACTGTCCGGCAACCAGATCATGCCGGTCTACGATGCCTCAATCGATAGCGACATCAAGATCACCCACACGCGCCACGAAGCTTCAACCGTCTTCATGGCCGACGCCTACGCGCAATTGACCGGCGAACTCGGCGTCGCACTCGTCACGGCCGCCCCCGGCTTCGGCAACGCGCTGGCACCGTTGTTCACAGCCTGGAGCTCTGAAACTCCGGTGCTGTTCCTGTCTGGAGACTCTCCCGTCGCCCAGGACGGACATGGCGCATTCCAGGAATTCGATCAGGTTGCAGCCTCAAGCCCGTTCACGAAATTTTCCAAGCGGATCATGTCAGCCGACGATATGGCAGCCGACGTCCAGCAGGCGATCGAAATTGCCAAATCGGGGCGCCCCGGCCCGGTCCACCTGGCGTTACCGTTCGACGTACTGAATGCCCAGGCCACGGCATCCGACAGTCAGGTGGCCAGCGCCAACGACAACGCGCCAGCCGCGCCGAAATCCGAGGATATCGAAACTGTCGTTGCGGCACTGGCATCCGCGCATACACCGGTCATCATCACCGGACCAGCGCTGAACAAGACCCGCTCCGGAACGCTGTTGAACGAATTGCAGGACGCCGCCCAAGTGCCCGTCCTGGCGCTTGAAAGCCCGCGCGGGCTGAAAGACCCTTCGCTTGGCAGCCTGCCGAAGGTCTTCGCCGAAGCCGATCTGATCGTTAATCTTGGCAAGCGAGTCGACTTCACGCTCGGCTTTGGCAAGCCGCAGAACTTCGCGCCAAGCTGCAAGTGGATCGTCGTCGACCCCGAGCCCGAAGCACGCACGCAGGCCAACTTGAACCTTGCAGATCGCCTGCAGCACCTGTTTGACGGCAACGCCACCGCGTATGCCCGCGCGCTTCTGAGCGCTCATATGCATACCGCCTCGGCAGATCGCAAGACCTGGCTCGCCAAGGTCACCGAACTGACCGCATCGCGCGATTTCGCCAGCGCCCAGAGCGTGCCTGAAGGGTCGATCTCGCCCCTCGCGCTGTGCGAAGCCGTCAAGAGCGCGATCGAGAATGCCGACGAACCGCTGTTGATTTGCGATGGCGGCGAGTTCGGCCAATGGTCCCAGGCCGTGCTCTCGGCCAAGGAACGCGTGATCAACGGCCCCGCCGGTGCAATCGGCGGTTGTCTACCCTATGCCCTCGGCGCCAAATACGCGCGGCCGAACTCCACCATCTTCGCGATGATGGGCGATGGCACCGTCGGTTTCCAATTCGCCGAGTTCGAGACGGCAGCCCGCGAAAAACTGCCATTCGTCCTCGTCATCGGCAATGACGCCTGCTGGAACGCCGAGCATCAAATCCAGCTTCGCGAGTACGGACCCGAACGCCTCGTTGGCTGCATGCTGTCAGAAGCCCGCTACGACTTGGCCGTCGCGGGACTTGGCGGACATGGCGAATTCGTCACCGAACTAAGCGAGCTCAACGGCGCCATCGAACGTGCGATCGCGTCCGGAAAACCCGCCTGTGTCAATGTCAGAATGGCCGGGCTGCCCGCCCCGATCGTCCCGGGTCACTGATCACCCGGCGACAGAAGTATTCAAAGGTTCCCCTGTGCATCCCGCTCCAACGCTTGCGCGCACAGAAACTCAAACGGCGCCAAACAGGCGCCGTTTCTTTTTTCAGCCTTCGATGAGCTTCTGAATCTGCTCGGGCGTCAGATAGCCCGTCACCGCCGCCCCGGCATCCGATTGGAAATCCCGGATCCCCTGACGTGTCAGATCCCCGAAGATCGCATCGATCGGCCCCTTGTAGAACCCACGCTTTGCCAGCTCACGCTGCAGATCTTTCTTTTTCGAACGCCCAAGCAAGGCTTCGACGAGCTTCAGCGCTTCGACATTCGCCGGTTCCGGCTCGGCAGCAGGCTTCGGCGGCTCCTCGACTTGATTTGCAACTTGGTTCGCTTCTGCCTCGTTCCGCGCCTCTTCCGCCTTTTCAGCTTCCAGGCGAGCCCGCTCTTCTGCTTCCTTCGCCCTGGCCTCAGCTTCGCGGGCGCGCTGTTCGGCTTCGCGCGCGCGCCGCTCGGCCTCCTCGCGGGCAGCGGTCTCCTGCTCCGTCTGTAGATCGTTCTGCGCGGTTTGCGGCGGAGCAGCCGGCTCCGGAGCCTTGGTGAGATCCACATCCGCGACCGTACCGACGACCTTGCCGACATCGCCAGCCGACCCAGCCCCAACGAGTGTCTCAAGCGTCAGCGGGGTGTCAGTTGCAGCATCTGCGAAATCAAGCGCCGCCTGCCGCGAGACGCTTCCCACACGAGAAACTGGAATTTTGTCGGAGGTCGAGAAGACGACGATGACATTGTCATGCGGCACCGTCTTGATCGAGGGACGCGGGGAGATGCTCTGCAGGGTCGATGGAATATCCGCGACCGTCGCGAAAAAGAAAACAGCCCCATGCTTCGCCTTCGCCGCGATTTGCGCAACGCTCGAAACCGAAACCCCACGCGAAAGCAGGTCGCTGGCCCGGCGGATTTTCGAGTTCGACGGCAGCAGATACGCCCGCCCCGCCGAAGCCACACCATGCCCGGCCAGGACGACGATCGCCACGCGCGCCCCGTCGGCTTTACCGGCGAACTCCCGCAGCATAGCGCGAGAGTTAGCATTGTTGACGTTGGACGCAACCTCAACTTCGAAGCCCTTCTCTTTCAGGGCATTGCCGATTTTTTCGAGCGTCTGGCCGTTGATCGCAGATTTCGCGTAGCTTGAGTAGTCTTCAACGCCAAGCACCAGCGCAACTCGATCGGCAGCAGCAACAGCCGGCGCGCTAATGGCAAACCCGAGGGCCAGAACCGACAGTAAAACAGGGCCGACGCGAAGAGCCGCACCTTTGATTTGACGATTGATCCCTGGGAAACAGCGCAGCGTGCACAAACCCGACAGAAGAAAATTAAACCGAAATGATTTGCGAGCTGTCATCTTAACTGCCTGGATATGAAAGTTTACAGTAAAAGTGCCACCTCAATTCGAGGCATGGCCATGTTTAAGACGAAGAAGAGGGATCGTCCATGGGACTGAGGCTGAAGTTCAATCTAATCTTAGCACTTTGCTTTATCATCGGCCTGATTGCCTCTTCGGCGGTGTTCTATCAGGTCTCCAAGGAAAACGCACTTGAGCAGCTGCATGCGCAGATCGGCGTCTTGCGCGCACAGGCCCTGGCCGTCAGGCGCTATACGTCCGAAGAAGTCCGCCCGCTGTTGAGCGACATGTCTGACGTGCAGTTCCTGCCACAGACCGTGCCCTCGTTCTCAGCCCAGACCGCCTTCAGCAACTTCCGCGATCATTTCCCCGACTTCTACTACAAGGAGGCGGTCCTTAACCCGACCAACCCCTCGGACCTGGCCTCCGACTGGGAAAAGGAACTGATTGACCAATTGCGCGACAACACCTCGCTGAAAGAAGTTGTCAAGGTCCGCGACGGCAAGGACGGCCCCCAGTATACCGTTGCCTTCCCCCTGCAAATCAAAGCCGAAAGCTGCCTCTCGTGCCACTCGACGCCGGATCGCGCGCCCGCCTCGATGGTCGCGCTTTACGGCGACAAGAACGGATTCGGCTGGCAGCTCGACGAAATCGTCGGCGCGCAAATCTTCTCGGTGCCTTTGAAGGTTGCAGAAGAGCAGACCTGGCAGAACCTGAAGTTGTTGATCGGCTCCATGAGCGCGATCTTCCTCGTCTTGCTCATCCTGATCAACGTTCTCTTGCGCTGGATGGTCGTCTCCCCGGTCATCAAGATGGCACACATCGCCGAGCAGGTCAGCATGGGCGACAGTTCACAGCCTGAGTATGAGCATCCAGGCTCCGACGAGATTGCCTCGCTATCGCAATCGTTCAACCGAATGCGCCGCAGTCTCGACAACGCAATGAAAATGCTGGAATCTTAAGAGCAAGCCTTGAGCCTCGCCGGTGCGGATTGTCCGCGCCGGCAATCTGGGCCTGCCAAGTTGAGGATGGTAGCCAATGAGCGCCGAAAATTCCGACAACCCTGCGGCAGCCCAATCCGACGCCGCCCCGGAGCATGTCGGCAAATATCGCATCGATGGCATCATCGGACGCGGCGCGATCGGCGTGATCTATAAGGGCTTCGACCCGCAGATCTGCCGGCCGGTTGCAATCAAATCGCTGCGCAAGGAAGTCCTTGCCGAGGTTCAGGACCAGGCCGCCCTTCTGGCCCGCTTCGCCAGCGAAGCGCGCTCGGCCGGGCGTTGTCAGCACCCTAACATCGTCACCGTGTTCGATTACGTCGAGCAGGACCACTCCCCTTACATCATCATGGAGTTCGTCGAAGCCGGTACGCTCGAAAATGTCACGCGCTCCGGCACCCTGCTTCCGCTTCCGCAGGTCTGCGAAGTCATGGTTCAGTTGCTCTCAGCTTTGGGCCACGCGCACGAAAACAGCGTCATCCATCGCGACGTCAAACCCGCCAACATCCTGTGCCCGGCCGCAACCTCGATCAAGGTCACCGACTTTGGCGTCGCCCGTTTCGAAAATCTCAGCCTGACCCGCGACGGCGGCGGTGGGGCCGTCGGCACGCCCAATTACATGTCGCCGGAACAGTTTCTGGGCCGCGAAGTCGATGGCCGCTCGGACTTGTTCGCCGCCGCGATCATCCTCTATCAGCTGCTGACCGGCGCCAAACCGTTTCCGGCCAACGACATCCCGAGCCTCATGCACAAGCTGCTAAACGAGGACCCGGTTCCTGTCACCCAGCTACGGCCCGAATTGCAGCCCGAAATCGACGCGCTGATGCGAAAAGCGCTGGCCCGCAACCCAACCGACCGCTTCGCGAACGCCGAAGCCTTCATCAGCGGGCTCGAAGCGTCCTTCAACGCAACGCCGTCCGCCCCGGTTGCCAGAGTGGATCTGACCGGCCTCGCGGTGCGCCCGGCACAAGGTGCAAACGAAACCTCCCGCAGCGACCTAAGCCAGACCATGGCGGATCGACTGGCGCCTGCGACGCTTCAAGGCTTGGAATCGACGCTGGCCCGCGAGATCGGCCCGATCGCACGCGTCGTCGTCTCACGCGAAGCCAAAAGCGCAACCGATCCCGACAAGCTCGTCAGCCAACTCGCCAGCCAGATCCCTGGCGAGACACAAGCCGAACGCTTTCGCAAAGCCGCCCAGGCGTGGCTGGAAACAGACAGAGGCGTCACCGGGGCACAAATGAGCGCAATCATATCGGATGCCGAACGCCATAAGGCCGCCGAAGCACTCCTGCCGCTCATCGGCCCGATGGCGCGATTGATCGTCGACCGCGAAGCCAAGTCAGCAATAGGAATAGCCGATTTTTACGACCACATTGCACGGCGCATCACCAATGACGCCGACCGGGAGAAATTTCTTTCGGCAAACCGTCCGAAATTGAATGATTGAACGTCAGCATGTCGCCGCCCATCGACGATAACACCGCCGAGACCCAACCCAAACGCAAGCGCCGCTTGCGCGCCGCCTTTGCCGCCGACATCGCCAACTTCAGCGGACGCGTTTCCGTCAACGAGACGCGCGCCTTCGGCAACCTGTCGACCGTCCTGAAAATCGGCCAGGAAGAACTCGACCGGCACGATGGCAAGCTGATCGGCATGCCGGGAGATGGCCTGTTTGCGTTATTCGAAAGCGCCGTCGACGCCGTTCAATGCGCGCTCGCCATCCAGGAACGCCTCGGCCAGGAAACCAATCTCGGCGGCATGAAACTGCGCATCGGCATTCACGTCGGCGACGTCCTGTTTGAAGGCGATCTACCCTTCGGCGAAACCCTCAACATCGCCGCGAGATTGGAAAGCCTCGCCGACCCTGGCGGGATATTGATCTCCGGAACCGTCGTCGACTCTGTCTCCGCCAGAATTCAGGCGACGTTCGAAGAGCGCGGCGTCCCGCGCCTCAAGAATATCCCACGCCGAATCACCACCTATGCCGTTCACGCCGCCGAACGTCTGTCCGACACCGATCTTGGAGCGCCAAAACGCCCTGCTCTCGACAGTACGATGCATCTCGTTGGAAAAAAGCTGGATGCGCCGAAAGCGCCCGTACAACCGGAACCCGAACCGCCAAAGTCCGCGCCGCGCGTCAGCCTTCAGGAGGCGATATCCGTTGCGCGCTTTGGAACGCCGACCGAGGAGGACACTGAAGCAACACAGGCCGATCCCATCCCGACCCAGGAGGTGCAAACTCCACCTCAGTCGCCGCCGGCATCTCCACCCGCTCCACAGACGGAGAAAGCACCACCGGTCTCGCCTCCACCGCCCAAGACAGAACCGCCTCCGCCTGTGGCCGCTCCCCCACCCGAGCCGAAGCCGACCCCCAAGCCTAAAACACCCGCACCACCAGTCGCCAAACCGGCTCCGGCCCAAATAGCCGAAAGCGAAATCGCACAGGTCGCCGAAGCGCTGGCCGTCTACGCAGGGCCAGTCGCCAAGGTCATGGTGAACCGCATGGCAAAGACGGCGTCTTCCGTCACGGAGTTGATCGAATTCCTGGAAGAGCAGCTTCCCAATCCAACTGAAAAGGCGGCCTTCCGCTCGCGTCTGCAAAAGTTCTTCGGCCGCTAGGCTCCTCAGCCTCACGAGCCTCGAACCACCTCTCTCCTTAATTCCTGCACCACGCATTTTCGAACGCCTGGCTGTTCCTGTGGGAACGCCGCCGGACATCAAATCCCGTTACATTTTGCGAAACAGCAAACAGGCTTCGCGATCCAATCGATACAGGCAGCGCGTCACAGCGCCCCGCCGCCCTCACGACAGATTGCCGATGGCCTGCGGCATCACCAGCCAAGGGACAAGGACCGATAAGATGCAGCGCTCACTCTCGCGAATTGGATTGACGTTCCTGTCAATCGCCGCAACCGCGCTGACGGCCCACGCGTCTCCTTCCGACAGGATCACCTGCGGCATCACAGTCAGAAAAAATGCTGAAGCGGCCTGCACGCGCATCATCAGAAATCCAACGACCAAACCCGCTGACCGCTTCATGGCCTATTACAATCGCGGCTGGTACTATCGCCGCGGCGGAGAGCTCGACAAATCGCTCGCCGATTTCAACGCCGCCGAACGCGTCGACCGTGACTTCGCCAACCTCTATCTGAGTAGAGGCATGCTGAAACGCGAGCAGCGCGACCTTCAAGGCGCATTGGAAGATCTCGACATCTACGTCATTCACCAACCCAAGGACTGGAACGGTTATTTCCAGCGCGCGCTCGTCTTCAGACAGATGGGTAAACCCGATCAAGCCTTGAAACCGCTGCTCAAGGCCATCGAGCTGAAACCCTTCGAGCGCGACCTCAAACCGCTTTATGCTCTCGTCCTTCTCGATGTTGGCCGCTTGACCGAAGCCGTCAAGGAAGCCGAAAGCCTCGTTGCATCCCGTCGCAGCGATCCCGTCAGCTTCTACGTCCGCGCCGTCGTCGCCAACCAGCGAGGCGCAACCCAAAACGCAATGGCTGACCTCAAGAAAGCCTTGAACCGGAGCAGTCTGTTTCCAGCCGCCTACGCGTTGCGCGGACTAATCCTCGACGGCCGCGGAGAAAAAGAAGAGGCCAAGCGGGCCTATCGAATGTCCTTGAAGAATGGCGGACCGACGCTCGATCGGGAGACTTCGCAGGACTACGCCCAACGGCGCCTCAACGAACTCGACCATCGCGCCAACGGCCTCAAAGGCTCGAACTCCAAAGTCTCCCGACCAGTCTCCAAGAAACTAGTGAAACGCACCGGACGAGCCGAGCTTGAAGTCGCGCAGGATTGCCGTCGCTACATCCCTTCGGCTGCTGCGACCGTCGTCGTTCCGTGCGGAAGCTAGGGCGAAGATATCCAACGCCGCCGCAGAAATTCTCAGGGACATCGGCGGTAGGACTGACCGGTCAAACGTCTAGAATGGCCGCCCGTTAATGAGTCAGTCGCTAGTTTGTCTCGTCGCCACCTGAAGCATTCGCTTTGAAGACGCCCAGCTCTTGCAAGACGTCGCGAAACTCAGGCCGCTTGATCCCCGCTGCAGTCAGTTTTGCGAAATCGTCGGCGACCGCACTTTCCCAGCGCATCCCGATTTCGAGCTGGCGCCCAGCATTCTGCATGTAAATCGCCTTTGCCTCTTTGACCTGCCCTTGCAGCAACGCCGCATGCGCCAGGTTCCCCGCGATCCAATGAGCATCTGGGTTGTAGGTCAGTCCCTGCCGCGCAGCCGCTTCGGCTTTTGCGAATTCGCGCGCAAAGAGATAATCGAAAGCCAGCACCCCATAATCCGTGGCAAGGACCGCTCGCGCAGCGGGCGTCAAACGCTCGGCGGCTGCAATCCTGGAAACCATATGTTGCGCGGCCGCCGCATAGTCGCCAGCAGCGCGTGCCTCCTCTGCGTTGCGAAAACTCTGATCGCAAGGCGAGGTCTGCAGAAAGACAAGGCAGCGATCGATCGCCGAAAGCGGTCGCAACCGCTCGACAACTTGACGCCCCGAAGAGAGCAAACCCGCGATCGGCGGCGGAGCGGGAAAAACGCGCGCGAAGCCATCACTCCACGCCGTCGCAATCAAAGAACCTTTAGCGTTGAAAGTCACATCTTCCGCCGTTCCGCCACCTCTCAGGACACCCAAAACACTGCCGTCCATCGTCCAGACCTTCACGGTACCGTCGCGACCCGCAGTGGCAATCATCCGGTTATCCTGAGCGAAATCGATATCGGCAATTCCTGACTGAATGCCACCTTGCAGAAGTCCGCCACTTTGATGACCAATAAGCTCGGTAATACGATTGAGCGAGTGGCCCCCCTGCACCTCGCCGGCATCGATACGCCAGATCCGCGCGACCGCATCACCGGCAACACTTGCGAAAATATCGGCGTCCTTTGAGAAAACAACTTTGAGGACGGGCTGTCCGCCATGAGCTCTCTGCGACCTGGCAACCAGCCTTCCCGACAACTCATAGACCTCGATCGACCCATCCATTCTGGCAACGCCGATCCGCTTTCCTGGAGGATCAAGATCGATATCCATCGCCCCGCGCGCCTCGATCGCAATGCGCGCACTTCGCGTCACAGACATATCGCCAGGGCTAAACTTCCAAACTTCGATCACCGAGGCCGAAGGATCAAGAAATTTGTCCTGGGCGAGCGTTACGAGGCCCAGACCATCAGGCATGAAGACAACTTCCCGGGCCGACGTGCTACCGAGCTTGATCTCCGAGGCCAGGCTCCATCCTGACGTCGCATCCGACAGTCCGTTTCGCCAAAGCCGGACCGTGCCATCGCGGGATGCCGTCGCCGCCACATCACCCGTTGGAGCGAATGCCGCCGAAACAATACTGTTCGAATGCCCGGTTAGATCCTGCGCGCTTTGCGTTTTGATGTCGTGAATCTTCGTTATTCCATCGAAGCCTCCGGTCAGTACTTGCTGTCCATCCGGCGAGACGGCAAGCGCAGCGGCGCCTTTGAAAAACACGTTGCCGGGTTGATGCGCAGCAAGCAGCGGTTGGACGACCCATTGGCCGGTCTGGTCGAAAAGCGTTTGCGCTGCCTCACCGGCAGATGGATCTTCGCGTTGCCAAACACGTGCCGAAGCATCGTTGCCAGCAATCGCCAACGTTCTGCCTTCCGGCGAGAATTCGACCTTTCGAAGCGGGCCGGCACCTCCTGACAGACGCGCCACGCCGCGAGGCAGAAGCGAAAACAGCCGAACCGCTCCATCATCTCGCGCGAGGGCCACGGACTTCCCATCCGGGCTAAAGCCAGCATCTTCGAGCGGCACGTCTCCCCCGCCCAGCGTCAACAACCGCCGGCCGGACATATCCCAAATCATCGCCGAACCATCACGCGACGCCGTCAGAACAATGCGCCCATCGGGACTGAACTCAGCAGCAACGACATCGCCGGTATGGCCGCGCAACGTCCTGAGCAATGTCCCGTCAGCATTCCAAAGCTGCGCGACGTCGTCATAGCCAGCTGACAAAATAATTTCTTGCGACGGATGCCAGCCGAGCGCCAACGCACCCGACAGCAATGATCCACTGGCATGCGCCTTCACTGTCTTGACGAGACGCCAGCCTTCGCCTGCCGAGCGCCGCCAAATCGCAATGTTATCGCTAAGATCGGCGGCGGCAAGCAGATCCCCGGTCGCGTTGAAAGCGATGTGGTTCGCGGTGGAACCCAAGTCGCTGAGTGTGGCGGCGGAAGTCCACTCTCCGTCTGCCAGCGACCAAAGCTTGATCGTCCCGTCACTCGAACCGCTCGCCAGGATGGCCCCGTCCGGCGCAAATTCCAGTCCTCCAATCGACTTCTCATGCCCGACAAGCGTTTGCTTCAATTGCCCATCGGACGACCAGATACGGACTTGTCCGCTCGCCCCGCCGGTCGCAATCCAACGGCCATCGCGCGATGCGGCGACATAAGGGGCCAACGCACCGTCATCCCCTTGCAGCTGAACAATAAGCTTTCCGTCAGCCCGCCAAAGCGCCGCAAGGCCACCCTCAGCCGTCGTCAAAACCTTAGACCCGTCGCCGACAAACAAAGCGCGATGGAGAGCTCCACGATGATCTCCAAAAGACGCTTCACGACCACCGTCGACGCGCCACAACGCTGCAAATCCGTCTTGCGACGCTGTCAGGACATGCTGTCCATCGGGTGAGAAAGCGACGTGCCCAACCGTTTTCTGGTGCCCTGTCAGCGCCGCCGTCTCACGCAGCGTCAGCAGACCGTCGTAAAGCGCACGCCTTGCCTCTAGCGAAAGCGGACGCGCATCCGGCGCCGCAGGAGTCTTCGGCAGCCCCCACAGAGCCAATTCGACTGCGCCCGCTGCGTCGCCTGCCTCGCGGCGCTTTTGCGAAGCGTCGGCCAAAAAACGTGATTCCGTCATCAGCGCGCGGTTGCGCTCCTCGGTCGCCGCGCGCTCTTTCGTCTGTGCCTCGATGCTTTTGACAACCGCAAAAGTCGCCAGACCGATAGCACCGGTCGCAATGATGCTTGATCCGAAAATCCAACCGCGCTGCCGCCGCGTCGACGCGCGTCGGCTGTCGGTCACATACACACTTTGAAGTTCGGTAATCTCCGCAGCCGAGGGCCTTGCATCGCGCCACGCTTCGGCTATGCGAATATCGTCGCCACGTAGCAGCAGGCGTGAGGCGCGGGAAGCACGATCCCATTCAAGCGCACGTTCCCCGTAACGCGTATGACGCCGCAGCCACTCAACATCGACAGCGATGGCAGCACAAAGAGCTTCTAGCGAGGCCTCCTCTTCTGCCTGACTCCGCATGAAGACAAAATTACGCTTGGCAAGAGCGCCCGGAATTTCGATAGAACCGGCTTCGCGATAGACGACAGGCAATAACCGCTTGGCCAACTCCTCTGTCCGCTCGACTTCCCAGGCGCAGGTTTGCGACGCCAAACTGTCAGGCGACAAAATAAAAACGACGCAATCCGCCGCCTCGATAAGACCGCTCAACCGCGCCCGCCAATCCTCACCGGCGGCAATGTCGTGCACATCCAGATAGGCATCGAAGCCCGCAGCCTTTAAGAGCCCGTGCAGCCGCAGTGCAAAGTCGCCATCTTTTCGCGAGTACGAGATAAAGACGCGCAGCCGATCGCCGGTTTCCATGAAATGCTCCGCTTGAAGCTGAGATTCGAGGCAACCTAATATGCGCGCAGGATGTCGATTGTTACACCGGGAACTGACATGGCAGTGAGCCAAGACCATTGGCGTTCTGAATTCGAAAAGTTTACAAGCCCCGCAAAGCGACATGCCGACAGCGCTCGAACTTCCACGCCCACAAAATAGCGGTTAACATCGAGCACCCGAAAAGTCATTCACCGACCGAAACACCCGCCCATGCCGCCACCCAAAACACCCCTCCTCGCCACCGACTGTGTCGTCATCGACAGCACCGGGCGCGTCGTCCTCATCCAACGAAAAAATCAGCCGTTCAAAGGCTCTTATGCGCTACCCGGAGGTTTCGTCGACCAAGGCGAGAGTGTCGAAGATGCCTGCCGGCGCGAATTGATGGAGGAAACCGGTCTGAAGGCCGGCAAATTGCAGCTCGTCGGCGTCTACTCCGACCCCAAGCGCGATCCACGCCGGCATACCTGCTCGGTCGTCTTTCTAACGCGGATCAGGGGCGCAAAACCAATTGCCGGCGATGATGCGGCAACTGCTGAGTGGGTCACCAACCCACTCAAGCTGCCGCTGGCTTTCGATCACAATCAGGTTCTCCGCGACGCCCTCAAGCTCGCAAAGCCGGTCAAAAAGCCCGCCAGCAAACCAGCCAGAAAACAACCGGTCAGACAGAAGCGCTAGGCGTCACCGCAGCAGCAAACCCCGCGCTCAATGAACCCGCGTCTCTCCGGCGATGAAGTTCTCCAGTGCGGAGATAATGAAGTTCTGATCCTCGATAATGCTCTTGACCAGATCGCCGATCGAAATCACGCCGATCACGCGCCCCTTCTCAAGCACCGGCAAATGACGCACGCAATGCCGCGTCATCAGATCCATGCAGCGATCGACCGTATATTCCGGCCGCGCGCACACAACCTTCCGGGTCATAATTTCGCTGACCAGCGTGCTCGGCGAGGCCTTGCCCTTGAGCACAATATTTCGAGCGTAATGCCGCTCGGTAATAATACCGATCAGCTTCCTGCCATCGAGCACGAGCAACGATCCGACATCCTTGTCGGCCATCGTCGCGATAGCCTGATAGACGGTGTGATGCGGCGAGACGGCCCAGACGTCATGGCCTTTGATGTCGATGATATGTCGAGCTGTATACATGAGACCGCAATCCTTTCTCGCTAGCCCACCGAACAGCCTTCCCTTCACGAATAGCCATGCACTTTACTGCATTTGCCGACGTCTGTCGTGTTCGAAATTGATCCGGGTGCGCCGCGCAGAACGTCCGCACGCAACTGACGGCGTGTCAGGCCGCAAGCCGCAGCCTTAAACCGACCACCATCAATTCGCGCACGGAACGGCAATCGTAGTATTGCTTGTCGGAACAAACAAACGGCAGTCGCGCTCGATTTCGGACTTCGCAACCGGAATTCCATCGGAAGCTTCAAGCTTTGCCAAACGGTCGCGGGCTTCGACCTGCGAGAGAAGTTCCTCCACTGCATCAGCCTTGACGCGGCTCGATTTCTTGTAAGCATCCATCGCATCCGTGCGACGCCCAAGGTTCTCCAAAACCCGGCCGCGCTGCAGTTCGGCAGCCGCAAGATGCTTATCACTCTTGAGCGTTGCATCGAGCGTACTGAGCGCCTCGTCATAACGCCCTTTACGATCCAGAATGATCGCCCGGCTGTAGCACTTCTGCACGCCTTTGCAGTCCTGATCCGCCTTTCCGCCGACGAGATCGAGACCCTCGTCATGCCGCCCAAGATCCGACAAAAGCATCGCTTTGAGATAGGCGGGCGTCTTTTTGTCCGGCTTCATCTCGATGGCCTTGTTGACGCTCACCAAAGCGCGCTCCGCCTTACCCAACCGCCGCAACATCAGCGCACGCTTATAATGCGCCTGCCAGGACTTGCCCTTCAATTTGATGTAGCGATCCAGATTATCGAACGCCGCGTCACGCCTCCCGCGCTCGAACTGCACGACCGAGCGGCTGTAGTACGTATCGGCATAGCGCGAATTATATTTCAGCGACTTGCCAAAGTCGGAAAGCGCGCGATCGAGTTTGCCGGCGTTGCGATGCGCCCAGCCGCGATTGTAGTAAGCGATGTAATAATGAGAGCGCCGCAGTCGGCCGCTATTAAGAACCCGGGTGCAAGCATGCGCTCCCGATATCCCGGTCGCCTTCGCACACTTCGCCAAGTCGCTATTGAGCCCTGCGAATGCCGGCACTCCGAACACGAGCTGAGCAACAGCAATGCCGATCACGACAAGTGCTTTTTGCATAAGCCACTTCCCCAGATGAAAAGCTGAAACCGAAATTACTTGTCTGCTATTTCCTGGGTGACAACCATATCGAGCATGGGATTTGAAACTGTTCCCTTAGGAACAGCGCGGCCGAAACGGGAGAAAAAAAGAGTGACCGGTTTCACCGTCTGCATCATCGCCGGGAGGAGCAAAATTCGCTTCCAATAAGCCCCACCAACTCGGTCCGCTCACGTGGTCGGCAGGACCACAAACCTATCGTGGCGATCGCCCCCTTCGCCCAGCAGTTCAACCGACGTCACCTGCGCATGACGCGGCCCGCTCTTGCAGTCTTCCAGTATTTCACCGACACGTTCAGGCTCTCCCTCGAACAGGGCTTCAACCGACCCATCGCTGCGGTTGCGCACCCAGCCCGTCAAGTTCAGTTCAATTGCGCGCTGCTGGGTCCAGGCCCGATAGCCCACCCCTTGCACACGACCTTTGATGCACACATGAATTTGACTACGTTCTGCCATGCTCAAACCATCCCTTTTTTGATTTCCAAGGGTAAGTCCGCGTCCTGCGCGGTTGGTTTGCATTTGTGGATCGTTATTTGGAAAAGCGCAACGCGCCGATCGCAGCATCGATGGCCGGCTTCAGCGGCTTGGGATCATCGAACACGAACAAGTAATAGGCGTCCGCCAGCTTGCTCTTGTGAATGGCAATGAGGAGAGCCGAGCCAAAACCCGAGTTGAGGTCCGCCTCGGTATCGAACATCGCCGCCGCCGCCCAATCGGCATTGAAGAGCTGCTTGGCCTTTTGCGCACGGTAAACGCGGCTCGGGCTCGATCCGCTTTTGGCAAGCCGCCCGATCAGCGATTGGAAAACCATCGGAAAGATATGATCCGGGTTCGGCGCGTTGCTGTGCGGGTCCTCATATTCGATCTTCATGCGCGCCAGCGGACGCACAGCAAAGTAGATCTTAAGCGGCAACTGGCGATGCTTGAGCGCCTTCTCGAACCCGTAGAGCGGCGTTTGCGGAACGGCCACGTCGTCATAGTCATCGCCTCGCTCTAGAACGAGGCCGGCTTCATCAAGCAGTGCGCCGAAGTCCTGAACCTTCTCTAGCGCAGGCGCTGCGGCTTCGTCTTGCGTCGGCTGGGCAGAAGGTGTCGCGAGCGCCAGCAATGGCGCAACGATCATCGCCAGCGCCCCCGACACACCCAGAAGGGCAATCCTCAAAACGGATGTCCCCTTCATGGCGTTGCTTTTTTCTCGGCGTTGGCATCGGTTGCGCCAGCGGTTTCAGCCTGCGCTGTCTTCTTCCAAGAAACGAGCTGCTTTTCGCCGATGTCCCGCCAGGTATCCTTGTCAGTGGCCTTGGTGAACTGTTCCATCTCGCTGATGGCATCCGGGCGGCGGCCCAGACCATCAAGCGCCATCGCCAGATTGAAGCGAGGCGCAGCCGCATGCGGATCGATCGCCACGCACTTTTCGAAATCCTTGCGCGCCTCCTCGAACTTCGCTCCCTTGAGATAGATCGCGCCACGATTGAAAAGCGCCGCGACAAAATCCGGCTTCAGTCCGATCACCTTGTTAAGGTCTGCCAGCGCTTCGTCGCGACGGCCGAATTGGCGATAAGCCTGCGCACGATTGACGAGCAGCAAAACATCATCAGGCGTGATCGCCAGAGCGGCTTCGAAATCCTTTAACGCCTCAGCGACCTTGCCGGCCTGCAGATAAAGAACGCCGCGCACGCCCATCAGCCTGGTGGCTTCGGGAAACTTTTCCAAACCGCTCGTCAGCGTCAGCAGGGCCTGTTCCTGGCGGCCTTCGCTGATGTGCTGCAAGGCCACTTTGACAAGTTTCTCAGGCCCAAGTGCAGAATGGGGATCGCCCTTGCCATGCGCCTTCGAATAGTTCGGGATCGGCGTTTGCGCGAGCGGCTTGCCGCCATTGACCTTCGAGTCATAGTAGCGGCGCAACGCTGAAACATCCGCATCCGAGCCGCTGCCTGAGCCGGCGCTGGCTAGCTGTGAATCGACAACCGCACAGCTCAGAAACAAACCCACTCCGGCAAAAAACCAACGATCAAACTTCATGTGACATAATCCCAATTGAATGGATGCCTTGGCACGACAAGCGTCGTTCCTGATGAAAAAGGAAGAAGCAGGGCTTACGCCCTACTTCTTCTTGAGGCTCGCCGCGTAAGCTTTGATCATCTTGTTCATCAGTTCGATGTGCTGGGCGTCGTTCAGGATGCCCTTGGTCGCAACGGTGTCCCAAAGCTCCTTGTTGGTCATCTCCTGGTGGCAACCCATGCACAGTCCCGTCCGCTTCATGCCATCGCGAACTTCCTTGGGCAGCGCCTTGGACAGCGGCCAGTGCGTGCCAACCGTCTGCACCTGCTGACCGTCCTTGACGATCACCGACCAATCGAAGTCGAGCGCTTCGATCTTTGGAATCTGGACCTGATAGTTCTTCGGAATGGGCTTGCCGGTCTTCTGATCAATCAGGTCTTCGACGATATCTTCGACATAACGGGTCTGGAAGACGCCGCCGCCGATGCCGTAGCCCATGGCTTTCGGATCGTTGTGGCAGCTTTCGCAGGTGCGCGCTTTGCGCTGTGCGGAGTGCGGCTGAACCGGAGCCATGTCGATGCCAAGCGGCGTCCGCGTCTGACCAAGCTCGGCCTGCTCGTCTTCAGACACAGCGATCTGGTTGAGCGCAATGGTCTTGCCCTTGCGATCGATCACGGTCCAAACAACCTGACAGCCTGGCATCAGCGGCGTGACGCGGCCTTCACCGTTGATCCCGAGAACCGGATCTTCCCAGCGAAGATAGGAGCGCGTCTCAGAAACCTTGCCCGGGCTCTTGATGCCGTGCGTACCCAGAGGCGATTCCGCCGTCTGACCGTTCTTGAAGATCTTGCTGCCTCCGGCGATCCAGTCAGCATCCATCTTCGGCTTACCGTCCTTGTCGTTGGAGTAGTCGACCTTGACGTGGCAGCCGTAGCACTGCGGAACCCAGGACGCGTGGCAAGCATAGCACTCCAGATTGTCGTTGTGCTTGTCGACGCTGCTCATGGCGACCTTGGCGTCCGGGCTCTTCCAGGTGTCGGTCTCAGCCAGCGACTTCAACAGCGGCACTTTGAAATCGTTGCCGGTTGCCGAATGCATGATGACATTGTCGCCATCTTTCACGACGTTGCCGAACGGGTTGCCGCGCGCGGTCTTCAGGTAGCCGTCCTTCTTCTCGTAGGTGGTGGCAAATAGCTCGGTCTGTTCGAGAAGTTCATCGGTCAGGCCACGCGCCGTCTGCGGCAACTTCTTGCCGAACTCCTCAGAGAACCCGAGCGGCAACTCCCAGGGATATTTATTCGTCGTCCCGTGGCAGTCCTGACATTCGATTTCGACCTGAGCCAGCGTCGTGCCGAAGATGTTGCCATCGCCATGCATGTCGACGGTGGTGTGGCAGTCCTGGCAGAGCATGCCACCCTTCGGATTCTCCGGCCGACTTTGGATCTGATGGTGCAAGTCATCGGAGATGAAGAGATACTTCTTGGTATGCAGCTTGGGCTGCTTCTCGCCCTTTGCATTATACGGGCTACCGTAAGGGAATTCCATCAGACCCTGATAGGTGACGCCGATGCGCTTGCCGCGGTTGTGGCACGAGTTGCAGGTCTCGACCGGGATGCCGTTGCCGGCTTTGCGCGTACCGTGAATTCGGTGCGTCAGCATGTGACCTTTCTGGCTTTTCGAAATCGTCGGGTCGTTGCCCTCGTAGATGCCTTCGTTGCCATAAAGGATGTGGCACGATGAACAGCCCATGCCGCGATAGTCACCGCGCTTTTCACGCCCCTTCACCGCCGTATGGCAGCGCTGACATTGCTGACGCTGATAGGTGAAACCAGCAAGCTTGGGATCCTTTTCGATCTCATCAACACTCGGCAACGGGATCTGTTTCAACTCGGTCGGGAACTGATCGGGATGCTCGGCAATCATCGCCGTCATGTATTTCTTGTAGTCGTCCGTACCGACGTCTGGCGTAAGCCCGTCTTCGTCTTTGACGTCATAGTTGCCCCACGGAACCTTGTAGTTCTGGACTTCCTTGACGCCCCAGGTATGCAGGTTGCCCTGAATCTTACCGGCTTCGGTATTCATCAAAGCCTTCTGCAGCCGCTCCGCGTAACCGTCGTGGCACTGACCGCAGGTGTTCTTGGCAATCCAGATACTGCCCGGATCGGGATAGAAGGTCTGCGGCCCGTCGGCTTCCATCAGTTCTTTGGGCGAACCGGAATGCGCTTCACTCTTGGTCGTCGCCTTGGGGTTGCCGCCGTGGCAGGTCACGCAGCCATTCGGATCACCGGCGTTCTCACCGAAGGCCTTGATCTGGCTGAGCATCTCACTGCCTTCTTCGCGGATCTCTTTGATCCCGTCATGGCAGCTCAAGCAGCCCTTCTTGGCTGCGAGTTCCTTGGAAACCTTCTCGAACTTGGCTTCTTCGGTTTTCTTCGCATCCTCAGCGGCAAATGCGGACGCGCTTCCGCAGACGGCGAGAACAAAGGCAAGGATAAACGACCACGATCTCATTGTAGTTTCCCCAGGATCTCAAAAAGCCGGTTTCCTGCCTGCCCGCACACGCCAGTGGCCTGTCCTTCCGCGCGCAAAGCGAACCCATCGGCTCGGTTAACGAAGATCGGCAAGTCATCCTAGGCAAGCGATGTAACGCAGCCATTTCGAAGGCCGCCAAATGCCATGAAGATTTGTGATAAGGCGTGACGAAATATGAGCAGATATGAAAAGTTGTTACGGCGCCGCCGAAGCAACAGACTTCGCAGATAAAAGTTTGCGAATATCGCGATCGAGCCTCACCGGATCCACCGGCTTTTCGATGAGACTGATGGGCTGCAGCGCATTCAAATCGAGAGTCGCGGGCTGATAAGCGGTGCAGATCAGGATCGGGCAACTGACATGGGCCGCGCGCACGGCAATTGCAACCTCCTGCCCGTTCATGTCCGGCATCACGAAGTCCGTCATCACAAGATCGTAACGTTCAGGTTCTGTCTCAAACATAGAGACAGCCGCCAACGGATCGGTGAAAGCCTCAACCGAATAGCCCGAATGCTCAAGCAGCTTGCGCAACGTCTCGACCACTTCGGCTTCGTCATCGACGAGCAGTATCCGCTCCTGCCCGCCGACGACACGTTGTGAAACGACGCTCGAACGCGTAACAGGCTGACACTGCAGCAGTTGGATTTCGAACGTCGTACCTTGGCCAGGCTCGCTCTTGACGCTGATCTCGCCTTTCATCTCGGCGACCAGTCCTTTAACAACGGCAAGGCCAAGCCCCGTTCCCTTGCCCGCCGCCTTCGTCGTGAAGAAGGGTTCAAAAATCTTGTCGATGTTTTCTGCAGAGATGCCTGGTCCGGTATCGCTGACCGTGATGCACACGATCTCTCCGGCACCCACTTGGGAAATTGCCGGCTCAGCGCTAATCGTGATCGATCCGCCATCCGCCCCCATCGCTTCGGCCGCATTCGCACACAGGTTCATCAGCACTTGATGCAGCCGCGTCGGGTCGACAAAGACTGCAAGATCATCGTTGGAAACCAGCCCTTTGAGCGAAATATTCCGCAAGATGGAGGCGCGCATCAATCGCGAGACTTCATCAACAATATCGGCGACATTGACTGCCAGCGGCTTGCCGGGCTGCCGCCGGGCAATGGCCAGCAACTGTGCCACCAGATTGCGCCCCCGCCTGGCGGCGATATCGATCTGCTCGACTTCCTGACGCGAACCTTCGCCCGACTTCTGATCCACAAGCGCCAAATGCGCATTGCCGATAATCGTCGTCAGGATGTTGTTGAAGTCGTGCGCGACCCCACTGGCGAGCAGGCCGACAGCCTCCAGCTTTTGCGCCTTGCGGATCTGATCCTGCGCCTTCTGCCGTTCGGTCAGATCCTCCCCGACACCGATCAGATGCGTCACCTGACCGGTCTCATCGCGCAAGGGAAAGATCGCCGTACTTTGCCAATAGGTCGTTCCGTCTTTGCGCAAATTGCGAAAGTTTCCGCGCCACTCTTCGCATGCACTCAATTTGTTGCGCAGGTCCTGATAGGTCTCCGGCGGCGTTTCCCCCGATTGCAAAAGCTGTGGTGTGTGCCCGATGACTTCATCAAGCTCATAGCCGGTCAGCTCTGTGAACTTGAGATTGACGTACTCGATATGCCCCTTCGTATCGGTGATCATGATCGTCGACGGGCTTTGCTCGGCAGCGCGCAGAAATTTGGTTGCCTCGTGCTCGGCAGCCTTGCGCTCGGCAAGCTCCTCTGAAAGCTGCCAGATGGTTTGGCGCAACTCGTCCTGCAGCGCATAGAACATGGCAAACAGGATGAGGGCGACGATCAGCAGGCCGGCCAGAAACCAGAAGCCGATCATCACCAATGACCGGCCTTCAAGGACCGACCGCGCAATCGCCTCGGTGCTCTCCCGACGCTTCGCCTGCCAGAACTGATCAAGCGCCGTCAAAGCCGCAAGCGCCTGGGTGTCATCGACCTTGACCAGACTGTCCGTATGAGCCCTGTCCCAGCCTTCTTTGGCCGCCTTTATCGCGATCGCGAGTTTCCTCTGGTACTCATCAAAGGTCGCTTCGATGGCGGTCAGGTATCCAAGCTCAGTCGCGCTCGGACTGGTGCTGCGATATTCTGCAAGCGTCGAACGGAAATCGGCAAATCGCGTTTCGAGCCGCTCCAGATAGATGTCGTCCTGGCGCAGGACGTAATTCTTGAAATCGTGGATGATCCCACCATACCCAAGGTAGCTGCGCAGCCGGCTTAGAAGCTCGCCGCGCTGATCCGCCTCGGTGGCATAGGTACGCCAGTTCTGCTCGATATGCTGGAAGCGCTCTTGCGTCTCAAGACCGAGATAAAGGCCGGTCAGAACAGTCGAGGCCAAAAGCAACGCTGCAGCCGCACCGGAAATCAGCAACCTGACCGGTGTCCGGCGCCCATCCGCGGAGTGCGGGGGCTGGCGCGGAGTTTCAGCGTCCATAAATCGACAATACCATCGGTCGCTCTTGACGACGTCCCTCTATATATCAAGATTAACACGCCATACGACGACACCGGTCCCTGCCCTCCAACAAAGACGCATTGGCTCGGCCTGCGCCATCCGGTAAAAAGCGTTGGGACACAAAAAAGTGGACTTCGCATGAACCCGCGCATCTTGGTCGTCGATGACGATCCCCAAATCACTTCGCTGCTGGAACGCTATCTGGGATCGCAAGGCTTCGAACCGCTTTGTGCCGCCAGCGGACGCGAAATGCGGGAGGTGCTCGCTTCCAACCAGGTTGATCTGTGCGTCCTGGATGTCGGATTGCCTGATGCCGATGGCTTCGACCTGACGCGCGAACTGCGGCGCGACTCCGACATTCCCGTCATCGTCCTGTCGATCCGCAATGAAACCTACGACAAGATCCTCGGCCTGGAGTTTGGCGCCGACGACTATGTCACCAAGCCCTTCGAACCACGCGAACTGGTCGCGCGCATCCGCACGGTGCTGAGGCGAACCAAACGTGAAGCCCTCGCGCGCCATCAGGCCGAACCCGGCCAGACGATCCTGCAATTCGGGGATTGGATCATGAATATGGCAACCCGCACGGTCTTCCATCACGAGACCGACGCCGATCCCGGCCTGACCAGCACCGAATTCGATATGCTGCGTGCTTTCGTCGAGCAGCCGCGCACGGTCCTGACCCGTGACCGCCTGCTCGATCTGGCCCGCGGGCCATCAGCCTGCGTCAGCGATCGCGCCGTCGACGTTCACATCATGCGCTTGCGCAAGAAGCTCGAAACCGACCCAGCCCAACCTAAGCTGATCAAGACCATCCACGGTGCCGGATATTGCCTGGCCGAAGACGTCACACGCTACCGTGACGAAGCCTCCTGACGGCCAACGCCCAAACACCAATCCAAGCTCACAACCGGAACGGCACGAACATCGACCCGCCGAGTTGGACTTCTCACGCAGCCGGATTTAATCGGCTTTTTCGTGATGCACGATCTTGGCAAGCCGCTCTTCGGCGCCTTCGTCGATATCAAGCTCACCCTCGTGCTGCGTCCCGGCCTCGGGATCTTGGTAGACAGCGAGGTCCACCTGACCTTCCGTCTTGGCGACAATCGTCGTCACAACCGCGTCGCCGGAAATGTTGACCACCGTGCGGATCATATCCATCAGCCGATCGACGCCCAGGATCAGCGCGATCCCTTCGATGGGAAGTCCGACCTGCCCGAGCACCATCGTCAACATGACGAGCCCGACACCGGGTACGCCGGCGGTACCGATTGACGCGAGCACTGCCATGCCGATCACCGTCACATAGCCGACGAGCCCCAATTCGATCCCATAGACATTGGCCAGGAAAACCGTCGCCACGCCCTGCATGATGGCGGTGCCGTCCATGTTGATCGTTGCGCCGAAAGGAACGGTGAAGGAAGCAACCGAGTTGTCCACCCCCATCCTTTGTGTCACACACCGGAACGTCACCGGAATGGTCGCGTTCGAACTGGCCGTCGAGAAAGCGAAGATCTGCGCTGGACGGATCTTGCGCAGGAACATGATCGGGTCGAGCCCGGTAAATACCTTCAACATGACCATCAACGTCACGAAAAGGTGCAACAGCAGCGCACTGACGAGCGTGAAGACATAGGCAAGCACCGGGATGAAGAGCTCAATACCCTGTTCGGCGAACGTCTTCGCAATGAGACAAAACACGCCATAAGGCGCAAACGCCATGACGATCTCAACGACTTTCATCATGAGCTCGTTCATATATTCGCACGCCTCAACAAAGCCGTGCGACTTGTCTCCCAACATCAGCGCCGCGATCCCAACCAGGATCACGTAAAAGATGATCTGCAGCATTTCGCCATTCGCGAACGCTGCAATGGGGTTGGTTGGCACAATCCCGGCGAAGACATCCCAGACACTTGGCGCTTCTTTGCCGGACACGCCCGTCACATTGACGCCTTCCATTTCGAACCCCTTGCCGGGCCCGACAATCAGCGCCAGCAAAATGGCAACCGAGATCGCAATCGCCGTCGTACTCAGGTAGAGCACGAAGGATTTGCCGCCCACGCGCCCGAGCAGGCGAATGTCGCCAATGCCGGTCACACCGCAGATCAACGAAAATATCACGAGCGGCACGACCAGCATTTTCAAGGCGTTGACGAACATCTTGCCGATCATGGCGAACAGACCGCCGACGATATGCTGGTCAATGAACGGGATTTTCAGCGCGTTGAAGAGAATGCCGACAACAAGCCCCGCGACCATCCCGATCACGATCTTTGTTGTAAGAGACATTCCCGGCTTCGGCCCTTCCTGTGCGACGCTCGTTGCCACGGGGCTTGCTCCTGCTATGAATTTCGATCGATTTTCTTAGAACGGAGCATGGCACGAACAGCAGCAGCTGACAAAAACTTCCGACCAAATTTTTGCCCCGCCAAATAATAGGGCAATCGAAACGCGCATACGCTACCATAACAGGCAGAAACGGCCCGCCCTGCAACGCTATGGATTGGACGGATGACCATATACGTCGCATTGCTCAGAGCCGTAAACGTTGGCGGAACCGGTAAGCTTCCCATGTCCGAATTGCGCGCCATGTGCGCTGACGCGGGCTTCACCGACGCGACAACCTATATCGCAAGCGGCAACGTCGTATTTTCAACTTCGAAGAGTGCGGGGTCGGTCAAGAAGGAACTGGAGAAGAGACTTCTCAAATATGCAGGCAAGCCTGTTGCCGTCATTGTCAGAACCGCAAAAGAAATGGCCGCAGTTCTAGCCGCCAATCCATTCCCGACCGCAAACCCAAAACACACTTATGCGATCTTTCTGGACAAGCCCCCGGCAGGCGACGCCATCGAAAGCTCAACCGGCGAGAGTGACGAACAATTGCACCTCGGCAAACGCGAGATCTATGTCTTCTACCCCAGCGGGATGGGACGGTCGAAATTGAAAATCCCCGCTGCGAGAGAAGGCACCGCCCGCAACATGAATACCCTCAAAGCGCTCATCGAAATCTGCGCTCGCAGCTAAGCCATGGGTTGCAGCGGCTCTGTGTTAATCATGGTTCGAAATTGCCTTGTCCCAAATCGAAACAGAAGCGCGCAATGCCGCGCAACTTGCATCTGGGTTAAGAGCAAAAATCTATTCAAATCGCGCTGAAGAATAGAGCATAAAATCAGCCAAATATTCAGCTGTGAAGCCTTCTGAATTTAAGTGGAAAGCCCCCGAAAAATGCGGCCCAGAAACCGGTCGATAATCAATATTTCTCGTTAAGCTAAACAGACGCTTACCCCAATCTTAACAAGCGATAAATGCTAGCCCTGTTTTAGGTCGCGGTATTCGCGCGGCCGCACAGCGGCTTGAAGAAGCACGAGTTTCCACACTCATTCGCAGAAACGATCAGCCACTGGCGGCCGGGCTTTCAGTTGTCTCCTCCCCCGCGCGAAGGTGTTGTCAAATGGTTCGCAGGCTGACGTTCAAGGAACTGTGCGAGCGGAATCCGCTCTTCAAAAAAATCTTTACTAAGGTCGACTCAAACTGGGTCAAAGAAGATGGCCCGGAAATGGCGATGGGCAACGTCTTCAAGACGATCCCCCATAACGGCGCTCCATTTGGCAAATTCGCCGACCGAGCCGATGTCGGTGTACATCTCAAGGTCGATAAACCGGGGATCTATTACGGGAAGTTCGGCGCCCTCGTCTTGCGCAAAAACGGCGTCTACAAATACAAGCTCTATGGCGAAAAACAGCGCCCGAATGCTTTTGCCGCCGTCCAAGGCCTGAGCGAAGGCGAAATGCTGCGTGAAGTCTTCCGTTACAAAGTCACCAACGGCTTTCTCAAGAAATTTTCGGCGCTCCGGATCAAGATCTTCGGCACCGACGACGATGTCGAGATCAATGGTCTCGGCGTGCAAGGCGCCAACCATTTGGTCTGTGAGGAAAACCTTCCCGACGGGTCCAATCCGGACGACAAACTTCTGACCTCACCGAACTCGTTTGAAGTGACGGCACGCGACGGGTTCAAGTTCCTCAAGATCGCTGGCGTCACCGTCATCGACGGAAATGGCGCCGTCCCCGGCATCATCGGCACGCCAATCAATACCCAGTACGGTCAAATCACCATCACCGGGCTGACGAAGACGGCCTTCGACACGTACGTCATCGAGTATAAGTTCGAGTTGACCGACAACACGCTGGATCACACGACCCAAGACAAGGACTTTGTCTTTGAAAGCGTATCGGTCGAACTCGAAGACGAAGACGGCAGCCACGCCAGCGACACCATCGATATCTCCGTCAAGGATGATGTTCCGACCGCCGCGCTGACCCTCAAACCCGGCGCCATGCTGCTCGTCGACGAAACCGACGGCGTCGCCGCCGACATGAACGAGACCGATGCGCCAGGCGGCGATCTGGGCATGTCGACGCTCACGGCAGCTCAGCTTTTCGACGACGCCTCCACGTTCGGCGCCGATGGCCCCGCCGCCATGGGTTCGAAAAAATTTGAACTTCTCCTCGCCATGGGAGACGGCAGTGATAGTGGCCTCGACGACCACGGCTCCATGACGAGCATCCTGCTTTACGCAGTCGACGATTACACCATCGAGGGCCGCGTCGGTGGAGCCATGGGGCCGGTCTCCTTCCGCCTGGAGATCGACGTCGACACGGGCACGACTAAGCTGACCCAGTTCCGCGCCGTCTACCACGACGACCCGATGGACCACGACGAAGCGACCTCTCCCGCCGTCCTCGCCGACGACCTCATCCAGGTCAAGCTTACCGTCACAGACGGTGATAGCGTCGGCGACACCGACGTCGCCTACGTCAGCCTCAACGGCGTCATCAAGTTCGAAGACGACGGCCTGATGGCCAACGATGACGACGACTTCGCCTCTGTCGGCGAATGCGACACCAACACTGGCGTTGTCATCGGCAACATCTCAGACCTTCTGGCCAACGACACGTTCGGATCCGACGAGCAGGGCAATCCGGCGATCGTCGTCAGCCCGACGGGCGACATGGGCGGTACGGTGACCATCGATATGATGGGCAACATCACCTACACCAACACGACGGCCGCCGCCGACCTCGACATCGGCGACTCTCTTTATGAGACCTTTACCTATACGATCTACGATGGCGACAACGATTCATCGCAGGCCACATTTTCGGTAACGACCTCCGGCACGGATATCGTCATCGACACGGCACCGACCGACGTCTCGGTCGACGAAGACGACCTGCCAAAAGGCGTTGGCGACAACGCGGACGGCGATCTCCTGACGCCGGTCCCGACGGGCTCAATCGCCTACACGCTGAGCGCAGGCGCAACGACGGCAACCGTCGTTCTTGCGGCAACGCCAACCTTCACCAAACTCGACGGCACAGCCATCACCGCCGTCTGGGACGCCATGACCAACACGTTGACGGGTTATGGCACGAGCCCGATGGACGTCGTCTTCACCATTGCCGTCACCAATCTGACGGCAACCGGCTTCGATTACGAATTATCGCTCTCCCAGGCCGTCAAACACTTGGGCACCGACCTGGGCTTCGAAGATGATTTGACGTTCGACGTCAATGTCACCATCACCGACGACTGCAACGAAGAAGCGACGACCTCGTTCCAGGCCCTGATCGATGACGACATCCCGGCTCCAACGCCATTCCCGGATTTCGCATCGATCACCGAATGCGATGCCAAGGACGGCTACGACATCGATTTCGGGTCTCTCTACAATAACGATTTTGGCGCCGACATGGTCGGCGGCGCAGGCATCGCCGGAACAGGCGACATGGGCGGAACGCTCACCCGCGTTAACGGCGGTTTGTTCACGTACCAGAACGCAACGGCTGCAGCCGATCTAGATATTGGCGAAACGCTGGTCGAAACTTTCCAATACTACATCACAGACAGCGAGGGCGACCTCGTCGAATCTACCTTCACGATCACTGTCACGGGCAGCGACATCGTCGTTGACACCGCACCGACGAACGTGTCCGTGGATGAAGACGATCTGCCGATGATCGGCAACAACGACAGCGCGAACGGTGACCTCGCAATGCCGGTCCCGACCGGTTCGATCGCCTATACGCTGAGCGCAGGTGCGACGACGGCAACCGTCGTTCTTGATGCCGCCCCCAACTTCACCAAGCTCGACGGCACGGCCATCACCACCACCTGGGACGCCATGTCCAACACGTTAACCGGTTATGGCACCGATCCGATGGATGTGGTCTTCACCATCGCCGTCACCAACCTGACGGCAACCGGCTTCGATTACGAACTGAGCCTCGAACAAGCCGTCGAACACCATGGCAGCAATCCAGGTTACGAAGACGACCTGACCTTCAACGTCGGCGTGACCATCACCGATGACTGCATGGAAGAAGCGACAACCTCTTTCCAAGCCGTCATCGACGACGATATCCCGGTCGGCGGCTGCGCAGAAGAAACGGCAACAGCCGGATCAATCTCAACCAACCTGATGTTGATCATCGACAACTCTGGCAGCATGAATGATCCCTCAGGGATAGGCATGCTGAACCGCCTTGACGCGGCGAAGTTGGCGATGGTTGACCTAATCGATCAGTACGATGCGCTCGGCGACGTCATGGTGCGTATCATCAGCTTCAACAGCAGCGGCCAGGAGCTTGGACCAGTCTGGACAACGGCTGATGCCGCAAAGACGTTGATCAATACAACACTCGGCGGACCTGGAGGCAGCACCAATTTCGATGATGCCCTCGCAGAGGCCCAATCGGCATTTGCTGATGCGGGTAAGATCGTCGGTGGCCAGAACGTTTCATACTTCCTGTCGGATGGTGATCCGAATCCGAATTCAACCGGCATTGACAGCGGCGAAGAAGTGGCTTGGGAAAGCTTCCTCGATGCAAACGACATCGTGTCGCTTGCTCTGGGCATGGGGACCGGGATTTCGGCAACAGACCTCAACCCAATCGCCTACAATGGTGTTACGCCCGCCGAAGACAACGCGGTTATCGTCACCGACTTGAACCAACTTTCAAGCACTCTCGTCTCGACGGTTTCGGGCCAACTGGCAGCCGGAACCATCGTCGCCGACTATGGCGCAGATGGGAACGGCGAAATGGCAGCCCTGCTGGTAACGGGAGCTCCGGCTGGCTTCACCTATGAGCTCTCCGGCGCCGATCTCATCGTCAAGCAGGGGACTGACGCGATTTTGAAGGTGACGCTGGATCCAGCGAGCGGCAACTACGTCATCTCGCAAATCGGTACGGTCGACCCTGTCATGATGAACCCGATCGAGTTCATCTTTGATGTCTCCATCAAGGATGGCGACGGCGACACGGCAACGACTCAAATCAAGCTCGACCTCGATTTGGAAACAACCGCAACGGCTGGCACAATCGACGTCGTCATCGACGAAGACGACCTGCCCGCCGGCAATATGGACAACGCCGCAGGAGACGATGCACCACAAAACGTTTCGGGCACCCTTCCTCATGACTTCGGTCCCGACGGTGCCGGGTCCATCAAGCTGACGGGCGGTTCGGGTCCTGCCGGATACACCTTCACCCCCAACATGGACGGTAGCATTTTAACCGCAAACGACGGTACGAAAGACGTCTTCAACGTCACGGTCAACACCACCACTGGCGCCTACTTCGTGACGCTGCTGACAAACTTGGATCACCCATCATCAGGCACTGAGGACAATCTCGACTTCACCCTCAACTATGAAGTTCGTGATGCTGACGACGTCATGCCCGCGATGGGGACGATCAACCTCTCCGTCGATGATGACCTTCCGATCGCCATCAATCCATATTCAACATCGCTGGCGAACTCCAGCTACGCGATAGCGATGGCAGCCCTCGATACCGACGGCAACATCGACGATAACGTCGGCGCAGATCAGCCCGGCACACTGACATTCGCCAATGTCGTCAGCGGTGTCACCCACGCAACCGGCGAAATCGATGGGCAGACCGTCGAGCTAACTTCAGATGGCGATCCGATCATCCTTTACGTGTCAAACAATGACACGGTGGTAGAAGGCTGGACCGGCAATCCCATGATGGGCGGCACCAGGATCTTCTCGGTCACCTTGAACCTCGACGGCGATCTGAACCAATCGAACGACAAATATACCGTCAAGATCTTCGAACCGATCGACACCGGCGCAGGGGTGACGTTTACGAACCTCAACGATGGCCAGCCCGGCAACCCGCCGTTTGCCATCATCGGGGAGTCCGGCACCAGTCTTGAGCTGCTGTTCACCCCGATCAATGAAGACTCCATCAACAGCGACAACGATGATGTCGGCGTTGGCGGCCAATTCATTGACATCGCCAACCCCGATGAAGGTCTACGCATCGACTTCGGTGACTTCACCTTCCATGGTAACGGCGGCGGCCCAAGCAACAACGGTTTCACGATCAACGACCATGAGACTGTGAACGGGTTCAAGTTCACGATTGACCAGGTCGCTCAAGGTTCAACTGCCGAAATTATCTTGGCTGCATACGACGCCGGCGAAGGCGGTCCCAACCAATCGCCGATTAACTCGTCGGCACCAGGCGGCATGCATAACTTCAATAACGACCCCCGCGTGGCGATCACCGAGGTTCAAATCTTCAATGCCATGGGTAATCTCATTGGCACCGCTACAGGCGATACGAACTTCGGTTTCATCTCTGTTGATTTCCGAACTGGCGGTCCCCTCGCCGGAACTGTGGAAATCGACAACCTTCTGGAGGGCTATTCGGTCTTAACCAAGACCGCAAACGGTTACGACCGCCTGGAAATCCTCAACGGCGGGTCCGGCTCCAGATACAGCAGTGACGGTAAATTCTCGGTCAGCGAATTCTCCGTCGAAACAGTGGACCAAGGCAGCTCGGTCGATATGAGTTTCGATCTCGCACTGCAGGACTCCGACAGCGACGCCGCCGCGCTGATCGGCCAGATCGATATCACGGTGAACCCGGACATCATGCAGGCCTAACTCAAACGATCTCGGCGCGCGGTTACCCTGTCCAACAAATAGCCCGGCAGGGGAGGGCGCGCGCCGGAAAACTTTCTGAAGCGATGGCGAGCTGCGGCAACCGCATCCCGGAACAGCGCCTGTTCATGCAATTGCATACGGCGCAACCGTTCCCGACCGGCATCGTTGTAGGCTGATTGAAACGCCCCCCTTTAAAGATCCACACCGCCGCAAAACGCGCCACCAATGCGTGGCTCGGCAAGTGCGCGCGCAGCAAAATCATTCCCGAAATAGAATTTGCTGAAGAATCTGGATCCATTTTCAGGCCTCGCGTTCTCACGGCAAAAACAAAGTTTTCCACACCCCGCAGTGGATGGTTCCAGGATTTGGCGGGATTTCGTGTCGTTCGTGCCAATAGTCCCGAAAAGATCTTGCTTGCAACCAGCGAATCATTGCTCACGACAGGTTCGTGTCACCTTATTCTTTGAATTGAAGGCAAATGATTCGCACGACGACCAAGTACGGCAAAAAAACACGCAGCGGATCGAACGGGGTTAAGGCAATGCGCTTAGGGCGGTTTACTGGCATTCTCATGGCTTGCGGCGCAGTTGCGCTGGCTTCGACAACAGCGCAGGCCGATATGGGCACGGCGCCAGTCACCCAAGGAATTATTGTCGGAAGCGAAGGCGGCTTCCTCTTTCAGAGCCTGGAAGACATCAACGGTCATGGCGTTCGCCCACTTGGCGGACCGATTGGCGAGGCGATGGTGTCCCCCGAAACCGGCTGGTTTACCGGCAGCATGATCGGCTACGCCAGCCAGCAGCCCATGCTCTTCCAATTCACGCGGATCGAAGGCTACCTGCTTTTTGGCAGAACCGAAGATAGCGTCTCTTCTTCCGTACCTCCCTCCAGCGATCTGACGCTGAAAACAGTCGATGGCGGGGTCAACGTCGTCGGCGGACGTTACGGCAAAACCACCGTCGAACGGCGCACTTACGAGGGTGGCCTACGTTTCGAGCGCGATGTCGCACTTGACCCACAGACCAACGTGACCTGGGTTTTCCAGCCGTTCTTGCGCTTCATGGACGAGGATACCGATACCGCGGTCACCAACTGCTGCACCGCCTACCGCAATGCCGACGTCGACAATCGGATGGTCGGCGTGATCGTCGCCATCGAGCCCGAATATTGGTTTAACTCAGGCATGGCCATCGTCGGCCGCGCTGGCGTCGGTTTCTATGGCTATGACTCAGACGGCCATTTCCGCTCATATTCGCAAAGCCCCACCAACCCGGATCCATTTGCTGCAAGCGTCACCGACGATGCGTCGGGCGTCGGCTTCCGCGGCTCGCTCGGGGCGTCGCTGAAGTTCGTCATCACGCCATCAACCCGGTTTGAGACCTTCGCAGAAGCCGACTACTTCTCCACCGTCGCTTATGGCGTGTTCTCAAACGCCAGCCCGACAGATGGCACGCCATCGCGCATCGAAACTGACGACATGTGGGAACTGCGCACCGGGGCCCGGCTGACGCTCAGCCTCGATTGAGGTCGCCTCATATTCCGATCGCTGGCGCGCACTTCTGTCGTTGATCAATTTCGACCTTGTTTTTACTGGCTCATCGCGGATTTGCGCCAAGTGACGGGCAGCTTGTATTGCTCCACGCAATGCCCAAACCCGTAGTCAGCCGAACGCAATCCCACACTGAACGATGTGGGACCTGGGCCGAAAGCGCTGCTTCCGCTGGCCTTCTGTTCTTGATAAATTCGGGCTAAGCATCCCGCCGATCACAGGTCCGATCGCGCCGTCGTACAAACTGGCGTCACCTGCCGAGAGGCCAATTTCCCGACATTTCATTGATTGAAAGAATTGCAGAATTCTTGAGACGAGTTGAATTGTTTCACGAGAGCAAGGGATGTTAGAACTCTCGGTGTCGAGAATTGAGTACCGGTGACACATGGCAACAATGGAACGTCCACTGATCGCGCTCGTCGAAGACGAAGCTATGGACGTCAGGCATTTCAAGCGCCTTGCAAAAAAGCATGAACTGCCCAATCAGATAGAGGTTTTCGAGAACGCGGACGCAGCTCTGGCGTTCCTGCGCAAAACCAAATCGGCGACGATATCTCGACCGATCCTCCTGCTAACCGATATCAACATGCCCGGCATGACCGGCCATGAGCTGATCGAAGAAATCCGCCACGACCCCAACCTCCAGGACACGGTTGTGTTCGTCGTATCCACGTCCGACTTGGAAACCGACATCCGTCGCGCGTATTCAAACTGTGTCGCAGGCTATATCGTCAAAGACGCAGCAGGAATTGCACTCGACGAAAGCGTTCGGATGCTACGACACTATTGCGGTGCCGTAACTTTCAAGACTTAGCAGCCAATCAAAATTATTCCAATGCAGCCGTCCTGCTGGCTACACTATCTTGCCAAGACACCAACAGGACGAGGTGCTAAGTGTCGTTTTTGGAATATATATTCGGCGCGGCGTCGTTCGTGCCTCATGGCTATTGCCTTTTATGGCGACCCGATCTCGTCGCCTTACACGCTATTTCAGACGGCCTCATCGCGGCTGCATACTTCGCTATTTCCATCTCCCTTTACAGCATTTCCAGCCAGCGCAAGGATCTCGAACATCGTTGGGTCATTTGGCTGTTTGCCGCCTTCATCTCATTGTGCGGCTTAACCCATCTGATGGGCCTAATCACAATGTGGTTCCCGTTTTACGGAGCTCATGGCCTCGTCAAATTGGCAACAGCAGGCGTGTCGGCGGCGACAGCCATCGCGTTCTGGCCGATTGCCTCGCAAGTCGTCACCTGGCCCTCGCCCACCGAACTGGCTGCCACCAACGATAAACTGCGACGGGCATTGGCGGCCAATGAGCGCGCACTCGCCGAAATTCAAACTCTGTTCGAACACGGCCCCGACGCGATTGTCATGGTCGACTGCAACGGGCGAATTACACGCTCCAACCAACGGGCCGCAGACATTTTCGGCTACGCAAACGACAAACTGCAAGGCATGCAGGTCGAAAATCTAATGCCGAAACGATTCCGCATGGATCACGTAACGGCACGACAGGACTATGCCAAAGACGCCCTTCAACAGAGAATGGGCAGTTCGACCCGCGAAGTCATGGGCTTGCGCGCCGATGGCACTGAATTCCCAATCGAAGCCAACCTTGGACCAATTTCGCACGGAGATGGGCCACAGATTGTCTGCGCATCAATCCGCGATGTCAGCCAGGAGCAAAAGGTTCGCGATCAACTGGCGCACGCCCAGCGCATCGATGCCATCGGCCGTATGACGAGCGGCATAGCACATGATTTCAACAACATCCTCTCGGCCATACTTGCCAACCTGCAGCTTATCGAACGCCAGGGGCCGTTCGATAAGCCCGCAGTATCGGAATGTTTGGACGGTGCCTTGAAGGCCACCCGCCGCGGCGCCGAACTAACCCGACGCCTTTTGACGTTCACAAGGCTCCAGCAATCGCGCATCTCCACGACGAGAATCTGGGATATGACGCGCGACCTCCGACAATTGATCAAGCTCGCCGTGCCATCCAGTACCGAGATCGTCATCGAAGACAGCGAGGAGGATCTGGCGATCCAATGTGATATCGCTGAACTTGAAGCGACTCTGCTCAACCTTGTTGCCAACGCCCGCGACGCAATTGGCGAACGAGCCACTGGACGCATCGAAATTAAGGCGCGCAGCGTCAACTACGCCGAATCCGATCTGGCTGAGCCTCCTTCCGGCGCAAAAGGCGATTTCGTCGAGCTGAGCGTCAGAGACAACGGTTGTGGCATGGATCATCAAACGTCTGAAGACGCGACCCAACCGTTTTTCACAACAAAACCGGCAGGGGCCGGCACCGGCCTGGGTTTGTCCATCGTGTCAGCCTTCGTCGACCGGGCCAACGGCCACCTGGCGATCGCCAGCACACCGAACGAAGGAACGACGGTTACAATTCTGCTCCCGCGCGCGAACACCGATGAAGCCACGACAGAACAGCAGACTCAGTCCAACCCGCAGGCCTTTGACACCGACCGCACCTTGGGAATTCTAGTCATTGACGACGATGCCGATGTGCTGCCGTCCACAACCCGCCTGCTCCAGTCGCTTGGCCACCAGGCCGTTGGGGCACACAACAGCGAAGAAGCGTTCGCCGCGCTGCAATCTGGACTACCGATCGACATCATACTATGCGATATTTCGCTTGCCGATCATGAGGATGGAATAAAGTTGGCTTCTGAGCTGATGGACAGCTATCCACATCTTCGCGTTATACTCTTCACAGGCTTCTCAAACCAACTGGAAGGCATGGAAGAAGGACTTCCCGGTCCGATACTCAAAAAGCCTCTCGAATACGAAAAAATCGCGGCGACCCTCCATCAAGTCATCAACGCGAAGAAATAGAACAAGGAGAGTGTTTGGATGGCCTCCGTGCTGATTGCCGACGACAACCAGGATTTAGCAGATGCTTGGCGCCGTGCGCTGCAAACCGATGGTCACGAGGTCACCGTTGTCAACGACGGATCAGCCGCAATAGAGAAGCTGACCCAATCACCTTACGACGTCGTGATCACCGACGTCATCATGCCGAAGTCCGGTGGAATCGTCGTAAGCGGCATGGCCAGAATACACTTGTCTTCAGCCTCCGTAATCGCGGTATCTGGATACTTCAACGACATCAGCGGCAAGGCTAAGCGTGAATTTCTAACCAACATCGGCGTCAAGCACGTTCTGCAAAAGCCCGTCGATATCAATGAACTAAGCCGCCTCGTAGACCGCCTGACCAGAACACAAGAACAATCAGAATCTGAATCGGAAACAAAATAATTCGCCGTTCTAGCCTGGCCAGGTAAACCGGAAGACCGTGCCACGACCTTCGGCCGGATCCGAGATGATTTCGATCGTGCCGCCGCGATCGGTAATGGCTTTCTTCACCAGAGCCAGTCCAATCCCACTCCCGGCAGCCCCGTCTGCCTTGAGCTTCCTGAATGGTAGGAAAACGCGCTCGTGATGGCGCGGGTGGATACCCGGTCCATCATCACTGATCGTGAATTGCGAAACTCCATGCTCAATATCGGAGACAATCTTCACCTGCACCGGCTTGCGGTCGGTATGCTTCACCGCATTGTCGATAATATTCTGGAAGACGAGCCGCAAAGCGGTGCGCGTCGTCTCCAATTCAGGCAGTCCGGGATCAAGCTCAAGATTGAGAAGTTCGGGATTGTAGAGCCGGCCGATTTCTTCCAGTTCCGCTTTAACGTCAACGACTTCCGTGCGACCGACAGCGCCTTGCATGTGCGAAAATTCGCGCAGATCCGATAACATCCGATCAAGACGCTCGGTATGCTCGACCAGCATCGACACGTGCTCTTTGATTTCCGGCCCCGGATCATCGCGCAAATCCTCAATGATCCACTGGCCAGCATTGCGGATGGCGCGCAAAGGCGCTCTGAGATCGTGGCTGACGATATCGGCAAACTGCGCCAAACTCCTGTTGGCCCTTGCGATTTCGCTGATGTCGACGAACGTCATGACAGCGCCATCGATCGCATCTTCCTTGAGATAGGGTAGAACGCGAAGCTGAAAATCCCGGCCCTCGACCTGGACGTTTCGTTCCACGACGCTGCCACTTTCAATGACACGCCTGACGGTCTCGACAAAATCCGGGAACTCGAACCTGGACGTCACATGCTCGATCGGTCGACCGATGTCGCGCTCCAGAATATTGAAGGCGTCGGAAACGGCCGGCGTAACGCGGCGTATCTGGAGCTGCGCATCCAGGAACAACACGCCGATATTGGTGCTCGCGAGCAGGTTGTCGAGGTCACCCGTCAGGCTTGTCAGCTCGGTGATCTTGGTCTGGTGCTCGGAACTGACGGTATAGAGCTCCTCGTTGACCGCATGCAGTTCCTCGTTGACGGTCTGCAGCTCTTCGTTCGCCGCCATCATTTCTTCGTTGGTCGCCTGCAGTTCCTCGTTGGTCGCCTGCAGCTCTTCGTTCGAGGTCTCCAACTCCTCGATCGTTGTCTGCAACGTCTCTTCGGAGAACCTGAGATCGCGTTCAAGCTCGCCAATCCGCTTGACCAGCAAATCCGAGGAGTGCGCCGGCCCGGCTTCCACTTCCACATCTTCGGTGTTCTGATTCGGCTTGACTTCAGTAAAGGTAATCAGAACCGGTCTGTCTGACGTTGGCCCACCGGGATCGACACGACTGATGGTGACGTTGACCATGATTTCATGATCATGCTCCTCGCGCTTGAAGGCAACGAAACGACTGAAATCCTCCTCGTCGTGCTTGGCAATACGGTCGAAACCGGCATTCACCGTGAGCCTGAGCTGGCTATCGATCAGATCACTCAAATGACGAGAAAACTGTCCGCTTCTGAAAGTCAGAAACCGCCCCGCATCACCGAATACGTGCTGCACGTCACCGTTGCTGGCAACCAACAGACACGTTCCGACGATCTTGGAAAGGACGGCATCGTAAACCCGGTAGATCGATTGCCGTTGCAGGCCCGCAGCCGTCGTCAGGTGTGGAGGTTGCCCGCCGCCACCTTTGCTGTCGTCCACCTCATAGTGCGAGCCGGACGACAATGGCAGCAGGCGTGTTGCTTCCACGAGCCGGACATTCCGGCGTTTGCGGAAAAGGCGCCAGCGTGAATCGATAGTGTCGAACTCGTCAGAAAGTTCACCCAGCGCCTCGCTCGGGCCCAGAAAAAGCGTGCCGCCTTGACGAAGCGAAAAGTGAAACATCGCGATCGCTTTTCGCTGCGCCTCGTCATCGAAATAGATCAGAAGATTGCGGCAACTCACAAGGTCCATCCGCGTGAACGGCGGATCCCTGATCAGATTGTGCTTTGAAAAGACAACCGCTTCTCGAATGCTCTTCTTGAGCTGCCATTGATCCCCCAACGGCTGGAAATATCGCTCTTGCAGCTCAGCTGGAACAGTTTGCAGACTGGCAGTCGAATAAACGCCGCGGCTGGCAACCTGCAATGAGCGTGGGTGAATATCGGTGGCGAAAATCCGCAGTTTCGTCTCGCAGCCGACAATACGCGCCCGTTCAGCCAAAAGAATCGCGATCGAGTAGACTTCTTCTCCACTCGCACAACCTGGAACCCACACCCGGACTTCACTGCCCTTCGCCATCCGCGTCCCAAGTTCCGAAATGACCTTGGCACCGAGGATTTCGAAGGCGGCTTTGTCTCGGAAAAACGCGGTGACACCGATCAGCAAATCGATATAGAGCGCCTCAAGCTCTTCCGGATCGTGTGCCAGCGCGATCGCATATTGGGCCAGGGTGTCATGTTTGGCCAACTGCGAGCGCCGCTTGATACGCCGACCGACCGTCGTTGTCTTGTAGTACCCGAAATCCAGCCCGAACCGAGATTGAAGCTGCCGGATAATCTCTCGTTCCGGCGCACTCAAGTTCACGTTGACTTGGTCGGGAAGCGTTTCGATCACTTCCCCGCCAATGACGCGTTCAACCAATCTGGCGAGTTGCGCGGGCGACGCAAAAAGGCTCCCCGTCACGTTCTCTACGACCGATCTCGGCATACTCTCGAACCGCGCCGTGATCGGATCCTGGGCCATGACCGTGCCGCCGGTCGCCGCCACCGCCTGCGAACCGATCGTTCCATCCGAGCCAGTGCCTGACATCACGATCGAGATCGCCCGCGGCCCCGCATGCTTGGCCAGCGATTCAAAGAAGCTGTTGATTGGAAGATTGAATTCCCGCGGATCAGCCTCACTGTGCAGCTTGAAGGTATCCCCTTCAATCTCAATCGAGGAGCGAGGCGGATTGAGATAGATAACGTCGGGCTCGATCCGCATGCCATTTTCGACCCGTCGAATTTTGAGCGTGGAATGTCGGCTCAGCAATTCGGGCATCATGCTTTTGAAGTCGGGCGAGAGATGCTGGACGATCACATAACACAACCCTCCGCCGCGCGGCGGGTTGGCGTCGAAGAACTGCTCGATCGGCTCAAGCCCGCCAGCTGATGCGCCAATGGCAACAATCCGAAGATCAGCCGCAGGTGCGCTCTTCCGGCGCCTCTTACTGGGAGCAGCTCGCCCAGAACTTTTCTTCGTGCTCTTGGGTTTCGCCTTCGAAGACGGTCTTGCCATTTGAATTGAGAGCTATTGGAAATGAGAGCAGGCAGAATTGCCGCGGTGGAGCATAAACGCTAGCACCGCAACTAATTTCTGACCAGAAAATTCAGATTTTGATAACCAAAGGTTGTCGTCTCTTTAAATTACGCCGAGACTGAAGAGCAAATTCAACGTCGATTTCGCCGCCGCAATATGCACATTTTTTTTCGGAATTTCTGCTTGATGCAGCCGTATGGACTATGGCAAATGAGCCCTCTCTCATCGTAGTGTCTTCTAACTAGAAACTAATAACTACAAACTGGATAGCTCAACGATTAGTGGAGTTCGTGGGATCATGCACGAGCACGAGTCTTTGTGTGATGAACGCATTGTCGAATTGCAATGGGAAGAAGTCTTTGGCCGGCTCCAGCGTCTAAAGCGCGAACGCCAAACATCGAACCACCATCCTCACGCTCATACCAAAGAGCTCCTGGAACTCAGCAGAACGATCCGCGAAATTTCAGCAAAGACACGCTCCATGGCGAGAGCGACACGCGCCTACGAATAGCTCCATCTCAGTTGATACTTTTTGGGAGAAACCGAGGGGGAGCATTCTGCTCGGTCTTTTGCGCTTGTTTTCTCACGCTTTTTTTATCGGCGCTAATAATGCTTAAACAATTTATATATTGTTTATCGTCCACCCTCCTCTTCCACAGTTAGCAATAATGTATTACTTGCGCTCCTGCGACATTTGTTGATTCACTCCTCTAGCTCAGCGGTAGGCACTTGGTGTACTCTGAGGACCCCTGGGGGGGATCATGATAAATCAATTAAATCACTTTGACGGCGCCCAAGACTCTCCTTCATCGGTCGATGAAGAAGCAGCCAGCCGACTGAATATACTCATCCTAGATGACAGTTATGCGGACTTCGATGCGCTGCGTCGGGCGCTTAATCGGGTTGATGTATTCAGTGCGTCGGTCAAGCGCGCCAAAACCATCGAGGAAGCCCGCTTGGCTTGCTCGGAGGGACAAGTCGACGTCGCCTTCATCGATTACGATCTGGGTTTGGAATCGGGTGTCCGTTTTCTGCAGGAGATCGGCGGCCGGGACAGTGAGATCATCCCCATCCTCGTGACCGGTCTCAAAGAAGCAGACGTTCAAAATAACGCGCTCAAAGCAGGAGCTGTCGGGCTTATCGATAAAGCCGACATTTCGCCCACCCTTCTCGCCTCAACGATCCGAGCCGCGCGATATGCGCAGCACGTTGAGAAAAAGCTGCAAAACGTCATCACGCAAATGACGCGTGTCGGAGTTCCGACCTAGCCGTCAGGCCTATCGCTTCAAACGTGTTGCCACACATGAAAAAGGCCGGTGCTTAAGGCACCGAAAAAATTCGAACCACCGACGAGATCGCACTCCATTGCGCTCGCCGGAACAGGCGGTCTGCCTTCAAACGCCAGCGACCGTCAATCAGCTGCGGCTCGCTGAACGGCGGGGGGCTAGCGAGCCGCAGCCATTTGCACAAAGAGCCATATGCTCAACGGGCTTCACAAACGTAGGACAAGTCCTGTCGGGAAAGATTTCAAGCCGCCTATTTCGGTGCCAACACACCCGGCGGACGGTTTTCATGATCAAGCGATTTGGGCGCTTCCGCAAGGACACGAGAAGTGTTCATCCGTGAGGCTGCGGCCCACCTGTATTGCGGGGGCATAAGGTGGGCCGCAGAGGATGCGCCATTGAACTTGGTGATCTCTTGAGAGGGACCGAATAGACCACCAAGATGACTGCGAACGAGAGGGGGCTTTGGATTGTTCGCAGCTGTCGAAAATCAATCGACCAGGCGCAATTTAGCTTTCGTGCAAGTACGACGTAACAAGGTTCCTCCCTATTGGCCTATGCTGTGGGCCTGCACAGGCCGCTCTTTTTTTCCTTGAGCTTCGCCATGATCTACCAGCGAAATCTTGGGGGGTTCGACTGGTGAAATCATGACGAAACCTTCTCCTGGCTACGCGTTACAAACACTTCCAAACCAACTCAACGCAACAACGCTTACGACTGAACCAACTCATACAAACGCTACGCAACAACCTTCGAACTTTTCTCATTCCGCCCGCAGACAGGCCCGCCGCAAGAACCAAGCGGACATTCCTTGGACTGCCTCCAATTAAATAGCGGGTTCGGTATCTCTATGCGGTTGCTTCCCAACCGCACTCGAACAACCACATGCCACCGAAGCGACGCCCCCGTCAGAGGCATGCCGTCCGTCATCTCGTGCTGCAAAGCGTAGCTGGAAAGCAGACCCCGAAGCATCATCGCCGATGTCAGACGCTTCGCTTAACTCGACACCGAATGGATCAAGCAGGGCCAACGCACTTGCAGTCAGTCGGTTGAACTCGACAACTGCGCTCCCGTCCGTGGCGACACCCGGAGAAATCTGCGATCGAATGCTTACGACCACGAGATCGTTCACGCTCTCAGCCGAAACTGACGTCCGACCTCGATCGCCTGAAATCGACATGCAGCCGACGACAAAATCGGTCAGAGCCCGCCGCAAGACGCACGCGGGAATGTCGACCATCAACGGGCTCTCAGCTAACTCGATCTCCAGGCTCTGCTTGAATTCTCTGCAACTGGGCGCAAGAAACTTGGAAACGTCTAGGAGAACCGACTGCAGATCACAGCCTGCATCGTCAAAAGGCGGATCGTCCGCCGTGGCGTCGGCGCCGCTAAGAGCAAGGCTGTCCGCAAAGAAGCTCTTCAGGTCATCTGCGATAAAGCGAATATCCCGAGCGGACCGGACCGCAACCGCATCGCTCCCGCTTGCCAGACCCTGTTCGAAAGCTTCCGCTGCAGACATCAAATCCCCGAGTGCGGTTTGAATATGCCTGTAGATCGTCGGCTGAAGGTTGGGGTTTGCCTGCTCCTGGCTCTCGCCATTCAGCCCTTTGCACATACGATACCGCTGAATGATCGCATGACGCATCGTCACTTCCAGCTGCCAGGGATCGAGCTTCATCTTGCTGAGGCTCGCGATGGCCCCATTCAAGATTGCGTGATGATGGGTTTCCGGCGTCAGGTGACCGGTCAGCAGAATTGGCGCACACATTGGATTTTGAGCAATCAGTTCCGGGACGATTTCAGGACCGCAATCTGAATCGACAAAGAAATCGACCAGAGCCACATCGAAGTGCCGATCGCGCAAATGTTGAAGAGCCGTTTCGACCGTATCGGCAACGACCAGATCTGTGCTAAAACCTTGAACTTCACGCAGCGTTCTTTCGATCAACCGAACGTCCGCAGGCTCATCTTCGAGCAACAGAATGTCGAGATGCTCCGGTTCAATCATAAAACGCTCCAGCTGAGAGCCTGCTTTTCCTGCAGTTGCATTTCTATTGATGCATGACATGACGCAAACGACTCCAGACACAAAAATTGCACCGCGCAGACAGCGAGATCTTGCGGCTCGCGCAGTTCACCAAATTGTAAGGGGAGAGGGTGCCGACGTACCAAATCGCGGAGCTAAAGCGCTTCACACAGGACCGGAAACCGGCGGCTCAAGTTGTTGAGATCCATATTAGCCGAACCCTAATGACAGGCAACTGAGAGATTGCGAACCTTCAACGATTAGCTGTGGAGAACTTCAACGCGGCAGACTGAAACGGAGCTGACGATCATTGCGAAACTGAGCCTCTGAATTTGGGTCAAGCGCAGGCCTTGTTTGCTTCGCCAACCGAGTTTTCCCGGGCCTAAAAGCTGCCCCCAGCTGGGGGCAGAAAAACCGTCGATAATTCCGTCCCAATGCAGAATGCCAGCCCAGCTTGGACCGCGTTGATTTGGCAAAAGTCAGAAAGTAGCCAAAGATCAAGAAAAGTGATTGATTGGATAATATATAATAACTTCCACTTATGCCCCTCGTTGGGTACTCGAACTTACAGATTCACTTAGGCGCGTAACGCTCTGCGATCAGGAGTCGATATGAACGAAATCAGCAAGTGCCCGATGCACGGCATCCCTGCCAACGCAACATTCGGGGCAAGGTCGAACCGCGATTGGTGGCCAAACCAGCTCAACCTGAAGATCCTGCATCAGAACCCGCCGGCCGGTAATCCGCTAGGTGGCGCATTCAACTACGCCGAGGCGTTCAAGACGCTCGACCTCAAGGCCGTTAAGGCCGATTTGACAGCATTGATGACCGACAGCCAGGAATGGTGGCCGGCCGACTATGGTCACTACGGCGGGCTCTTCATCCGGATGGCCTGGCACAGCGCCGGCACCTATCGCACGGCCGACGGTCGCGGCGGTGGCGGCTCGGGCAACCAGCGCTTTGCACCTGTGAATAGCTGGCCCGATAACGGCAACCTCGACAAGGCACGCCGTCTGCTTTGGCCGATCAAACAGAAATACGGCAACAAGATCTCCTGGGCCGACCTGATGATCCTGGCCGGCAACGTCGCCATTGAATCCATGGGCGGAAAGACCTTCGGCTATGGCGGCGGCCGCGAAGACATCTGGGAACCCGAAGAAGACATTTACTGGGGCTCCGAAAACGAATGGCTCGCCAAGAGCGACCACGAACTCGCACGCTATTCCGGTGACCGCGAACTGGAAAACCCGCTCGCCGCCGTGCAGATGGGTCTCATCTACGTCAACCCTGAAGGCCCAGACGGCAAACCCGATCCGCTGGCCTCCGCACACGACATCCGCGAGACGTTCGACCGCATGGCGATGAACGACTACGAGACCGTGGCACTCACAGCTGGTGGCCATACCTTCGGCAAAACCCACGGCGCCGGTCCTGCCGACCAGCTCGGCCCGGAACCCGAAGCCGCGCCGCTCGAAGCAATGGGTTTTGGCTGGCTGTCCAATTGGAAAAGCGGCAAGGGCCGTGACACCATCACCTCGGGTCTCGAAGGCGCCTGGACTTCCAACCCCACGCAGTGGGACATGGGCTATTTCGATGTTCTGTTCGGATACGAATGGGAACTGACTCAGAGCCCCGCCGGCGCCTATCAGTGGACACCGAAAGGGCTCAAGGAAGAGGACATGGCCCCTGACGCCGAGGACCCTTCCAAGAAAGTTCCGATCATGATGTCGACGGCCGACATGGCCATGCGCATGGATCCCGACTACGAAAAGATCTCGCGTCACTTCCATGCCAACCCAGACGAATTCGCCGACGCCTTCGCACGCGCCTGGTTCAAGCTGACCCACCGCGACATGGGGCCGAAAGTCCGCTACCTCGGGCCGGAAGTCCCAGCCGAAGATCTGATCTGGCAGGACCCTGTCCCAGCCGTCGATCATCCGCTGATCGACGACGCCGACGTGGCTGCGCTGAAAGGCAAGATCCTGGCATCAGGCCTGTCGACCGCAGAACTCGTCTCGACCGCCTGGGCTTCGGCCTCGACGTTCCGCGGGTCCGACAAGCGCGGTGGCGCAAACGGCGCGCGTATCCGCTTGGCTCCGCAAAAGGACTGGGAAGCCAACGATCCGGCCCAGCTCGCAAAGGTGCTGGCAGCACTTGAGAAAATCCAGTCGGAGTTCAACGGCGCTGCCTCTGGCGGCAAGAAAGTCTCGCTGGCCGACCTCATCGTTCTGGGTGGCTGCGCAGCCGTCGAGAAAGCCGCCAAGTACGCCGGACATGCCGTGACTGTCCCGTTCTCGCCAGGCCGCACGGACGCAACCGACGACCAGACGGACGTTGAATCCTTCACCGTCCTCGAGCCCGAAGCCGATGGCTTCCGCAACTATCAGAAGCAGGCTTACACGGTCTCTTCCGAAGAGATGCTCGTCGACAAGGCTCAGCTTTTGACCTTGACGGGTCCGGAAATGACGGCGCTGATCGGGGGCCTCCGCGTGTTGGGCGCCAACGCTGGCGGCTCCAAGCATGGCGTGTTCACCAAAGAGCCCGGCAAGCTGACCAACGACTTCTTCGTCAACGTCCTCGACATGGATACCGTGTGGAAAGCGACGTCCGACGCGCAAGACGTGTTCGAAGGCCGCTGCCGCAAGACCGGCGACGTCAAATGGACGGGCACCCGGGTCGACCTGGTGTTCGGATCGAACTCGCAGCTGCGCGCCTTTTCCGAGGTCTACGCCCAGGAGGACGCGAAGGACAAGTTCGTGTCTGACTTCGTGGCAGCCTGGAACAAGGTGATGAACGCCGACCGTTTCGAACTGGTCTGATAGGAGACTGCAGGACCTTCGCTTCCTGCAGCCTGCCTCAACGACAAACTAATAAAGGCGGCGTCTGAGACGCCGCCTTTTTTGCTGGCTCAGCCTCGATAACCAAAACCCGCCGCCTCAACGCTTAGCCCGATACCGAAGCGCTTTCAGCAGGAGGGCGAACGCCGGCGAAGTCTGACGGCGGCTCGGATAGTAGAGGTGATATCCCGGAAACGGCGGCAGCCAGTCCTCCAGAACGGAAACCAATTCTCCGCGCTCGATCAACGCCTCGATATGACTGTAGGGCATGCAGCACAGTCCAAGACCGTCACGCGCGGCTTCGATGACCATCTCCGGATCATCGCAAATAAATTGACCGTCCACCCGAACATTGATCGGCCTCCCCTTCTTCTCGAACTCCCAGACGTACAATCCGCCAAGCGTCGGCAAGCGCATGTTGATGCACCGGTGATCCGTCAACTCGTGTGGTGATTTAGGCTGACCATATCGCTTGATGTAATCGGGCGAGCCCGCCACAGCCAACCGCATTTCCGGACCGATGGGAACGGCAATCATGTCCTTCTCGACGCGCTCGCCCAGACGCACACCAGCATCGAACCGCTCCGCGACAATGTCCGTCAGCCGTTGATCGAGCGAAATCTCGATTTTGATGTCGGGATATTCCGCCATCAATTGCGCAACCTTCGGATAAAGGATGTCGCGTGCCGCAATGCGGCTCGACGTAATCCGAATAGTGCCGGCGGGTTTCTCGCGAAAAACGTTCAAGCTGTCGAGATGCGTTTCGATGTCGTCGAAGGCCGGGCGCAACGTCGCCGCCAGCTGTTCGCCCACTTCGGTCGGCGATACATTTCGGGTCGTGCGCGTTAAGAGCCGAAGCCCCAAGCGCTCCTCAAGCCGCTTGACCGTATAGCTCAGTGCCGACTGCGAAGTGCCCAGTCGCGCTGCTGCCCGGGTGAAGCTGCGTTCTTCGCAGACTGCCAGAAAAACCTGCAGATCGCCCAGCTCGTCGCGCCTCATTCATGAATCTCCAATATAAACACATCAAAAAAACACCCTCTAATATGAAAAATCAAACGACATATTTTCCGATCTGCAAAGTCACCTAATCGCTCGGCCCAATCTTTCTCAGGGCAAAGCGCCCAAATCGCCGGAATATGGGCGCGCGGCCAACCCCGAGCGCTTTCTTACGTTTCCTTCTGCCGCTTGGCTCTAAAGCACTATCTTGCCGGACCAGAGTTGCCGTTTCACCGCGCCGACCCGTCCCAACTCAGCTCTTCACGCGTTCCCCAACGACCGGACCCAACAATGACCGGCAGCTCATCCACGCAATTGGAATGTCATTTATGAGAGACCGAATTTGGCTCATCCTGCTGCTTTTGCCGTTCACGCTCGCAGCCTGCCGTGAGGAAAAGCAAGCCATCGCAGCTCCGGCCCCGCCCGAAGTGGATGTGGCCAAGCCTTTGAAGCATCGCATCACCGAATGGGAAGACTTCACCGGTCGCTTCCAAGCCGTGCAGCGCGTCGACGTGCGCGCCCGCGTGACCGGTTATCTGCAGGAAAAGAAGTTCAAGGACGGTCAGTTCGTCAAAAAAGGCGACGTCCTTTACGCCATTGACCCGCGCTCGTTCGAGTTCGAGGTACAGCGGTCTCGAGCCCAATTCGACGCCGCAAAGCGCTCGTATAGCCGTGCGGACAGTCTGCGCGAGAGGCAGGTCATTTCGGAAGAAGAATACGACCGCCGCCTCAAGGAATTGGAAACCGCCCAAGCTGCCTTGAATGTTGCCAAACTCAATCTCGGCTTCACCAAGGTAACAGCTCCGATCAGCGGCAAAATCAGCAATGACTTCATCGACGTCGGAAACCTTGTCCGCGAAAACGACACCATCCTGACGCGCATCGTTTCGGTTGATCCGATCTATTTCGAGTTTGAAGGCTCGCAAGCCTCACTGCTGAAATATCTCCGGCTGGACCGCAAGGGCGAGAGGCCGAGCAGCGATCACGCGCCAAACCCAATCGCCATCAAGCTTCTGGACGAAACGCGCTTCGAGCATCGAGGGCGCATGAATTTCGTCGATAACATCGTCGATTCCGGAACCGGCACAATTCGCGCCCGCGCCCTCGTCGAAAACAAGACGACGCTGATCTATCCAGGCCTGTTCGGCCGCGCCCGCTTGATGGGCCGTTCGAATTTTGAAGCGACGCTGCTGCCGGAGAAGGTCATCAACACCGATCAGGATCGCAAGTACGTCTACGTCGTCAACGACGAGGGCAAAGCGGAACGAAAATACATCAAGCCCTCATCCATGCTCGACAACGGCCTCGTCATTATCGAAGAGGGGCTCGATGGAACCGAGCGCATCGTGGTCGATGGCATCCAGCGCATTCGCCAGGTCGGTCAGACCGTCGCGCCCAAAGAGACGACACTGACGTGGCAGGAACTCAAAGCCATGCCCGACCCGAGCACATTTCCAAGCATCGCCGCAATGAAGAGTGAAGCGCAATCGACCAAGGCGCGCACCTCGACGACGCCGATCAGAACACAGACGGGCGAAATCAGATGAGCATCGCAAGGTTTTTCATCGACCGGCCGATCTTTGCCACCGTCTTGTCGATCATCACCATGATCGTCGGCGGCATCGCCTACTTCACGCTGCCTGTCGAACAATACCCACAGGTCGCTCCACCGACGATCCAGGTCACCGCAACCTATCCCGGCGCCAATGCCGAAACCGTTGCCGCCACCGTCGCGACGCCGATCGAGCAGGAAATCAACGGCGTCGAGGGCATGCTCTACATGTTCTCGCAGTCAACGTCTGATGGCCGCATGACGCTGACCATCACATTCGATCTCGGCACCGATCTGGAGACGGCCCAGGTCCTCGTGCAAAACCGCGTCGCGATTGCCGAACCGCGCCTGCCTGAAGAAGTGCGTCGTGTCGGCGTCACGACGCAGAAGAATACGCCTGACTTGATGCTCGTCATCAATCTCTTCTCGCCCGACGGCACGTACGATCAGACCTATATCGGCAACTACGCGGTCCTCAATATCCGCGACCGGATCAGCCGCATTGATGGCGTCGGCGCCGTGCGCCTTTTTGGCGCCTCCGAATACGCCATGCGCATCTGGCTCGATCCCGATCTGATCCAGTCCTATGGGCTCACCGCCGGCGATATCCTGACGTCGTTGCGCGCCCAGAACGTGCAGGTCGCCAGCGGCACGCTCAACCAGTCGCCGCAACCCAAGCAGAACTACTTCGAATATTCCGTCCAGACGCAAGGCCGCCTGCGCGCTCCTGAAGAGTTCGGGAAAGTGATCGTGAAGTCGGGCGAGGATGGCCGCATCGTCAGATTGCGCGACGTCGCACGCATCGAGATTGGCGCACAGGATTATGTGACGCGCGGATATCTCGGCAAGAATCCAGCCGTTGCCGTCCCAGTCTACCAGCGCCCCGGCACCAACGCACTCGACACGGCAAAAGCCATCATTGGCGAGATGAAGGAGCTGTCGCGCGAGTTCCCGCCCGGCCTCAAATACGACATCGTCTACAACCCCACGCAATTCATCGAAGAGTCCGTCATTGCCGTCCAGCATACGGTCTATGAAGCCGTCTTCCTGGTCGTCATCGTCATTATCGCGTTCCTGCAGACATGGCGTGCGGCAATCATACCGATCATCGCCATACCCGTCTCGCTGATCGGTACGTTCGCCGTCATGGCGGGCTTAGGGTATTCGCTGAACAACCTGACGCTCTTCGGCCTCGTGCTTGCAATTGGGATCGTCGTCGACGACGCCATCGTCGTGGTCGAAAACATGGAGCGCAACATGCGCGCCGGCCTGTCGCCGATCGAGGCTGCCCGAAAATCCATGGACGAGGTCGGCTCCGCGCTCGTCGCCATGGGGCTCGTGCTCGTTGCCGTCTTCCTGCCGACGACATTTCTCGGCGGCATCTCAGGAAAGTTCTATCAGGCCTTCGGCATCACCGTTGCCGTCGCGACGATGATCTCTGTCGCCGTCTCGCTGACGTTGTCGCCAGCCATGGCCGCCATCCTGATGAAGAGCCACGCCCATCAATCCGACGAACCGGTCAAGTTGTATAAAAACCCGATGCGCTATTTCTTCGCCGGCTTCAATACCGTTCTGGATTGGGTTTCGGATGCCTACGCCTGGCTTGTCGGCAAGCTGGTGCGCATGCCGGTCTTCATGCTTGTTGTTTACGCTGGACTGATGGGCTTTGCAGGCTGGGTCTTTACCCAGGTGCCGACCGGCTTCATCCCGGCCCAAGACCAGGGTTACCTGATCGTCTCACTGCAATTGCCACCCGGCGCCGCGTTGTCAGAAACCGACAAGGTCGTCAGCACTGCAACCAACAAGCTGTTGGCGATCAAAGGCGTCAAAAACACGGTCGGCTTTTCAGGCTTCTCCGGCGCCACCCGCGCCAACGCGTCGAACGCCGCGGCGATCTTCCCCGTGCTGGAACCCTTCGAGGAACGGGACAAGAAAGGCATCACGCTTGAAAAGATAACCCAGGACATGCGCGCCGCCATGGGTTCCATCAAAGGCGCTGCCGCGATCGTCATCAAGCCGCCGCCTGTCCGCGGCATCGGCAACGCCGGCGGCTTCCGCATGATGATCCAGGATCGCGGCGGCCGCGGCCTCAATGCGCTCAAGGATGCAGCTCGCGCAATCGCCCACGCTGCAAACTCGCCGGAAAACCCGGCCACGGCATCGGTCTTCACCTTCTTCGATACCGACACGCCGCAAATCTATCTCGACATCAACCGCGAGCAGGCCGAGCGCTTGAACGTCCCGGTCGCCCGCGTATTCGAAGCACTCGAAGTCTTCATTGGCTCGGCCTTTGTCAACGAGTTCAACTATCTCGGGCGCACGTTCCGCGTCACCGCTCAGGCCGACGCGCCTTATCGCTTGAGCCCGGACGATGCACTACGCCTTAAACTGCGCAGCACCGACGGGCACATGGTTCCGCTTGGCTCTATCGCGACGATCAAGTCCATCGCTGGCCCCTCGCGCGTGCCGCGCTATAATCTTTATCCGGCCGCAGCCGTCATCGGCGGCGCTGCTCCGGGGTTCAGCTCCGGCGAAGCCCTGGCGACGATGGAACGCTTGGCCGACGAGGTCCTGCCCGAAGGCTTTGGCTATGAATGGACCGAAATCGCCTACCAGCAGAAATCAACCGGGAACACAGCCATCCTCGCGTTCCTTCTAGCGGTTGTCTTCGTATTCCTGCTGCTTGCTGCCCAGTACGAAAGCTGGACGTTGCCGCTGTCGATTATTCTCATCGTTCCGATGTGTCTCTTGTCATCGATCTGCGGCGTTGCCCTGGCCGGCATGGACAACAACATCCTCACGCAGATCGGCTTTGTCGTGCTCGTCGGCCTGGCTGCCAAGAACGCAATCCTGATCGTCGAATTCGCCCGCGAATTGGAAACACAAGGCCGCAATCGTTGGGAAGCCGCCGTCGAAGCGAGCCGCCTTCGCTTGCGCCCGATCCTGATGACGTCCTTCGCCTTCATCCTCGGCGTCGTCCCGCTGGTGATGGCCGAAGGCGCGGGCGCCGAAATGCGCCAGGCCCTCGGTGTCGCGGTCTTCTCCGGCATGCTTGGCGTGACGTTCTTCGGGTTGATCTTCACACCCGTGTTCTACGTCCTGTGCCGCAAGCTTGCGCTCATCGGCTACGGCAACCGGGCAACTCAACCCGTCGCCCATACGGACGCCCCCCAGACCTAAAGAAGAGAGGCCGAGCTGGCAGCGTTGGCATCATCGCCCGCCCGGCCTCTTGATTGATCAAACAGCGCCCCAAGCTTCGCGCTTGTTCTCGGTGCGGTTCGCGATGACCTCTTCAAGCGTCGCCTGAGGGAACTTGGGCTTGAAGGATTTCAGCGCTTCATAAACCGTTTCAACCTTGTCTTCCGTCTTCTGTCCCTTGAGATCGGCTTTCTCAATGTAGCAAAGCTCCAGAAGCTCATTCCAGATCATACCGGAGCTGAAAGAGATGAGGGTGTAAGGACGTCCATCGATGTCGACGACGGCGTTCTCTTTCAAGTTATCGATGTAGAAGACCGGCCGGCAGTCATCGGCCAGATCCGGGGTGAAACGTTCGATGAATTCGGGCAGCTCCGTCACGCTGGCAAAGTTGCCAACAACCATCAGCAGCTTGTCATCCTCGGCCAGGATGACCCCTTCCTTGATGATGGCTTCCGGCGGATTGCGCTTGTTAGCCGCCTCATTCATCGTACCCTGCTTGACGATAAGGTCGCCACGAAAGGCATATTTTCCTGAACTCGTTTTCGCACCGATGGTGGTCAACCAGATCCGTTCTTCATTCTTGTAGGTGTCAAACAACATTGCAGGCGGCTCCCAGGCTTCACTCAGAGTTCAAAATCAGCACTGAGCAACTTGGATGCCAAACGGAGAATTAGAGAAAAATCAATAACCTAGGGGAAACCAGGCAACTTTGGCCCACGCGCCTTTCCGACAATTTGCAAGCTTCGCAACACAGAGCCGACAACAATCCCACGGTCTATCGCCAATCAGAAAGCCACCATTCCATTGGTGTCGATCCTGCAACGGGACGCCTATTTCGCCGGCAGGACGCCTTCCTCCCGCAGCATGCGTTTGAAGCCTTTCATGACCGGTCGGGAGATGGCGGTCTCGGCAAGGAGCCGATGCTCATAGACTTCTTCAAGGAGATCGGTCGTCGGCTGCGAACGTGCCGTAGCGATGAGGTCGTGGACCCCGGATTCAAGCAATTGTCCGGAGCGATCCTTGACGGCATCGTAGAGGATTTCCATCGTGACCTTTTCGGCCTCGTTCATCTTGCACTTGCCGTCTAGAATTTTCAGCATCACGGCTGTCGCGCAATCAACATGGACAGGGGCTAGCTCCGTTGATTGGGCCCAAGCTGTCACCACTTCGATTTCAGAATTTGCCTGCTGGCTTTGCATACCCATGACCTGAACCTCTCATGCTGTGCATGATTTCAAGTCGAATGCGCCCCGCCGTCAAGGCGGCAAAAAACTGCCGGACCTCAGCGCTTCTCTCGCCACACAAAAAAAGACCTCACACCGGCCGGTATGAGGTCTCGATCGTTTTACGCCGAGAGCTGTCTGACCCAAGCGACGTATTTATCCATCCATCCCTGGACGAAATCGCGGCTTGCTTCGCCGATCCCACCATTCTCGTCGAAAAGACCATCCTTGGCTTGGATGAAGGCTTCCGGTTGGCCGAGCGTCGGCATATCCAGATGGGCCAGTATCGTCCGCAAATGCTGTTGCGCCAACGCCGTCCCCATCGTGCCGATCGTGACCCCGAGTACGCCTGCCGGTTTGCCAGCCCACGCGCTTTGCCCATAGGGCCGCGACGCATGATCAATGGCGTTCTTCAACACGCCGGAAATGGACCGGTTGTATTCGGGTGTCAGAAAGATCACGCCGTCGGCAACCTTGATCTCACCGCGAAGACGCTGCACCGACGGAGCGGGACTGTCATCATCATCCTGGTTGTAAAGCGGCAGATCACCGATTTCGATGATCTCAAGTTTGAAATCCGCCGGTGCCAGTTTGGCCAAGGCCTGCGCAAATTTCCGGTTGAGGCTGTCGCGGCGAAGACTGCCAACGACGACAGCAATATTTTTGGTGCTCATGACGTTCTCCTTTTCGATTTTTGAATTCGAGAGTGCCTTCAGTTGGCCGCCCGCAGAAGTTCTTCAAGATCGAGCGGGCGCGTATCCATCGCAATCTCACCGTCGCCAGTACGGGGCCAGTCCGCCTCATCGCGATCCCAGTAAAGTTCGACGCCGTTGCCATCTGGGTCGCGTAGATAAAGCGCCTGGCTGACGCCGTGATCACTGGCCCCATCGAGTTCCACACCGGCTTCAATGAGACGTTTCAAGGCATCGGCCAACTCACTTCGGGTGGGATACAGGATCGCCACATGGAAGAGCCCGGTCGTCCCTGGGGGCGGCGGCGATCCTCCTTTGCTTTGCCAGGTATTGAGACCAATGTGGTGATGATAGCCACCCGCAGCGACAAAGGCTGCCTGGGCGCCGTACCGCTGTTGCAATTGAAAGCCCAAAACGCCGCAATAGAACGCCAATGCACGATCGAGATCGGCAACCTTCAAATGAACATGGCCGATGCGCGTTTCAGGATGGATCGGCCGCGGCGTAAGCTGCGGCTCAATCCCTTCCGATTTTCTGTTGTGTGACATGTGCAGCCTCACGTCATTCGCGCGATTGCGTTTCTAAAGAGCCTTCGCAAGGCTGCGGCCGCCGGCCCTGGCCAAAAGCGAGGGCTGCCAGGCATACGCTCCGGCTCCGAGCAGGGCCTGCACCAGGAGAGTCACGGTCCAGAAAACAGGGAATTCCCATCCACCGTTAGGAGCGGAGAACACCCATCCGTTGCCGACGTGTTGCAGTGTGGCTCCGATCATCAATGGCACCAGAAGCAAAGAGATCGTCCGGGTATAGGCCCCGAGGATCAGCGCGATGCCACCGCCAATTTCCCCAAGCATGACGAGATAGGCGACGATCGCCGGATAGCCGATGCTTTCGAAGTAGCCGACCGTGCCGGCAACCGTGAAAGTCATCACCTTCAAGACGAGCCCGTGCGCCAGGAACATGACGCCGAGGCTGACGCGCAAGAGCAGCGCGGCATAAGAAGCAGAGCGAGTATCAGTCATTGCGGTCTCCATCGAATAAGCTGTTGGTGCCAATGTGCCCCCGCAATATGGGTTTGATAATACGCAAAAATACGATATTACTTCACACCAATAGTGTGAGGTGGATATCATGCTCGATCGCATCACCAGCATGCAGGTCTTCGCCCGTGTGGCAGCGCTCGGCAGCTTGTCTGCGGCGGCCCGCGCGCTCGGGATGTCGCAGACCATGGCGACCAAGCACATGGCAGCCCTCGAACAGCGCCTGGGGACAAAGCTGCTGCACCGGACGACTCGGCGTCTGTCGTTGACCGAAGCCGGGCGCAACTATCTGGAATCGGCCGAGCGCATCCTGGCCGAAATCGAAGAAGCCGATGAGAAAGTCTCGCGCGATGCCGTCGAAGTCCGCGGCGTTCTGCGGCTCAATGCGCCGGTTTCGTTCGGCATCAAAGAGATCGGACCGCTGTTACCGGACCTCGCCAAATTGCATCCTGAACTGAGCATCGATCTCGGACTGAACGATCGCTTCATCGACCCGGTCGAAGAAGGCTGGGATCTCATCATCCGAATCGGCTCGCTGAACGATTCAACATTAGTCGCCCGCCGCTTGGCACCCTGCCCGATGTTCGTTTGCGCAGCACCATCCTATCTGGAAGCCCACGGCCGCCCCAAGAAGGTCGCCGACCTCGCCAATCACAGCTGCCTGGGCTACACGCTCTCGCGATCCGCAGGCGTCAATCGCTGGTCTTTCGGCAAGGACGGGAAAACCCAGGTCGCAATCAGCGGGCCTCTCAAAGCCAACAACGGCGAGGTTATCCTTGAAAGCGCGGTCGCGGGACTAGGCATCGTTTATCAGCCCTATTTCCTCGTCTCGCGCGAAATCGAGGCCGGCAACCTGCAAGTGTTGAAGCTCGATCACCCGACGATGGAGCTCAACGGCATCTTCGCCGTCTACCCCTCAGACCGCAGGCCGCCCGCCAAGGTGCGCGCGACGATCGATTTTCTCGCCGAACGCCTCGGCAAGGCTTCGCACCTGCATCCGAAATCGAAGCGCAAATAGAGATTTCAACGCGAGCCTTTGCCGGCACCACCATGGGCCAACGCGCGCATCGCGAGAATGCTCTAGTGCCCGCCCGAAACTCCAAGACCACTCGGCCTCTTCATCACAACCGCCAAGAGGGCCAGCGCCAGGAACAGCCACGTCAGCATGAGAAAAACGTCGGCAAATCCCATCACCTCGCCCTGACGGTGCACGATCCCGTTAAGCTGCTTCAGCGCCATCAGCTTGGCGTCACTGCCAAACGACGAAAAATGCTTTGTCAGCATGTCGAGCGTCTCGACAGCCGGCCGGCGTGCGGCCGTGATCGACTCGTGCAGGCGCGCCAGATGCAGGTCGGTCCGGTCGTTCAAAACGGTCGTCAGAGCCGCAAGGCCGACCGCTCCGCCGAGATTTCTCGTCAGGTTGAACAACCCCGAAGCGTTCTTCAGCCGCTCCGGCGGCAGCGTCCCAAGCGAGATGTTGTTGATCGGAATGATCGCCATCATCAGCCCGACGCCACGGAAGATCTGCGGCCAGAACAGCTCCCAGAAATCCCAGTCCTTGGTCAAATAGGTCATCCAATACGTGCCGATCGCAAACGAAATGAACCCGGCCATCAGAATGAAACGTGAATCGACCTTGGAGGACAGACGCCCGGCAATCGGAGCGGTCAGGAACATCGCCAGTCCCGAAACAAACATCGTCTCGCCGATCATCAGCGCGTCATAGCCGCGGATCTGCCCCAGGTAGACCGGATAAAGATACGTCAGGCCGTAAAGCCCGATGCCCAACACGAACGAGAACATGCTTCCGATCGCGAAGTTACGATCGGAAAACGCGCGCAAATCAACGATGGGCTGGCGCGCCGTCAGCGCCCGGGCAAAGAACGCAATCGCCGACAAGCCGGATACCCACGCCATGGCAAGCACGGCATCATCGCCGAACCAGTCGTTGCGCGGCCCTTCTTCCAGCACGTATTCGAGCGCACCCAGAAAACCGGCCATGGTCAGCAAACCCACCCAGTCGAAATCCTGGAACAATGAGAAATCCGGCTCATCGAAATCAATCAGGATGAGCGCCGCCGCCGTCACAAAAATACCCGGCACCACGTTCACAAAAAACAGCCAGTGCCACGACAGCATGTTCGTCAAATACCCGCCAACCGTCGGACCGATTGTCGGCGCCAGCGTCGCAACCAACCCGATCACCGGAGTGATGACGTTCATTTTGGATCGCGGGAAAATAATGTAGGCCGTCGCAAACACCGTCGGGATCATTCCGCCGCCGATAAAGCCCTGAATGACCCGCCAGATGATCATCTCGTTGATCGAAGTGGAGAGCCCGCACATCAGACTGGCAAACGTAAATCCGCCCGCCGAGATCGCAAACAGAATGCGTGTACCTAGCGCCCGGGACAAATAACCCGACAGCGGGATCATCACTACTTCGGCGATGAGATAAGCCGTCTGCACCCAGGTGATTTCATTGGCGGAAGCAGCAAGCCCGGCCTGGATTTCGGACAACGACGCTGAGACGATCTGAATATCCAGGATCGCCATGAACATCCCAAACACCATGGCGATGAACGTAAAAAGCCGATGCGGATCGATGCGGTCGTCACTTGCCGACGAGCCGCCAACCGAACCGCTCCCACCGCCAATCGTCGCTGTTGCTGACGCGCTCATGAGTTTACTGCTTTGCTTCCTGGACGTCGGCGCGCACCTTCAATTTGCTGGTGGCCTGCACCGGTGCGCGTGCGCCCTTCTTCGTATTGACCGTTGCGATGACCGACATCCCCGGACGCAGAAGCGACTGTTCGGTCACGTCAGCCGGCAGCGCGATGCGCACGGGCAATCTCTGCACGATCTTGGTGAAGTTGCCGGTTGCGTTATCTGGGGGAAGGAGGGAGAAAACCGAACCGGACGCCGGCGCGATACTCTCAACCCAGCCCTCGATATCCTTGCCGGGCAGGGCATCGACGCTGACAGTCACCGGCTGACCGGTCTTCAAGCCCGCCAACTGCGTTTCCTTGAAGTTCGCATCGACATAAACGGTATTGAGCGGAACCAGCGTCGCCAGGCGCTGCGCGGGCTGGACGTAGTCGCCGACCTGAATAGCGCGGTTGCCAACAACACCCTCGAACGGCGCTCGGATAACCGTGAATGTTAGGTCCCGCTCGGCCTTCGCCAGCTGCGTCTGATACATCGCAAGCGTCCGCTTGGCTTCTTCCTGCTGCGCTTTCAGAACCTCGACCTTCGCGTTTGCCGATTCAATTCCCGCCTGCGCCGACTGAACCGCCGCTTTGGCCTGCTGCGCATCGGCGCGCGCCTGCTCCAGCTTCTGGCGGCTGGCAAAGTCTCGCGATTCCAGATCCTGCTGACGCTTCAGTTCGAGCTCCGCCCGCGTTGCACTTGCCTCGGCCGAGGTAAGCTGCGCCTTGGCCTGATCAACCGACGCACCTTGTGCCAAGATCTGTTGGCCGATCCGCGCGATCATCGCCTTCTGGCTCGCGACCTGATCGCGCGCACTTTGAACCGCCAGCCGATAATCGCCATCATCGATGCGCGCAAAAACTTCGCCGGGCTTGAGCCGGGCGTTATCGGAAACGTCGATTTCGGAGATGTAGCCGGAGACCTTCGGAGACAGAACCGCACCATGGCTGCCGACGTAGGCGTCATCGGTCGAAACTAGGTAGCTGCCAACTGTCCACCAATAATAACCGTAGGCACCGCCAGCGCCGAGCGCGAGCAGCAGGCCTAAAGCAATGGCGAGCCGCAAGCCGCGGCGTGGGCGGCCAATGGCGGAAGGACCTTCCGTCTCGTTGCCGGGCGCATCATCAGGCGCGGCAGCCTGTGCCTCGTCGACTTCCGTGGGCTTAGCAGGCGCCTCGCTGCGGCGGTTCGGCTGGGTCTCGACATCGTCGTCGCGGCCAAAATCGCCCGCTTCATCTATCCGTTCTTCCTCGAACATAAATGCCTCCTGATCCCCAAATCCAGGCAATCTCAAAAATATTGACCGAACGGTTCAGTCAATTTGCCTTGACTTAGACTGCTCTAGTAAGTATGTCAATGACCGAACGGTTCAGTCATAAGTTTGTGATGGATCGCGAGCGCCAACTGGTGTGAGTTGTATTTCAGGCTTTAGGCCGACAATTCCGGCCGTCGAAAAAGACCAAACCGAAGCGCACACTTCTTGAAGCGGCAACGATGTCGACAAAAACAAAACAGACCCCAGATCAAGAGACCCGGCCCGAATCCGACAAGCGTCGGCAGATTCTGGATGGCGCCAGCCAGGTGTTCCTGGAGCATGGCTTCGACGCCGCGAGCATGGGAACGATCGCGCGCACAGCCGCCGTGTCGAAGGGGACGCTCTACGTCTATTTCAAAAGCAAGGAAGAACTCTTCGAAACGATCATCGAGGAGCAGCGGCGTCAGCAGGCCGAGCGCATCTTTTCTCTCAACGCCGATGCCGATATCGAAACGGAATTGCGACGCCTCGGCCAGGATTTCGTTTGCTTCCTTTGCCGCCCCGAAGGTCTCTCATCCTTGCGAACCGTGATCGCCATCGCCGATCGCATGCCGGAACTCGGCACCCAGTTCTATCAAGCCGGCCCTATGCACGCCATCACCAGCCTCAAAGCCTACCTCGATGACAAGATTGCAGCCGGCCTCCTCGTTCCGCACGACACCGAAGTCTCTGCCGCGCAGTTCATCGATTCCTGCGCCTCGTTGAACTTCAAGCCGATGTTGTTCAACTACGCCGGGCCCCCGGCGAAGGAACAAGTCGCCCGCGTCGTTGAAAGTGCGGTGCGGATGTTCATGGCGGCCTACAAGAACGTTTAGACGGTCCCGATTTCCGACCAAAAGGTTCTCAAATAAAAAAATAGGCCGGTCGAGGTTGTGTCTCGACCGGCCTATCCGACTAGGCAACGGAGAAGTCCTGTTCGGGGGATTTGTCCGAGGTGCCCAGAAAGTCGTAGAGAAACACCTTAGAACTTGATGCGTGCACCGCTCATGACGACATCGAGATCGTTGAAGTCATTGGCCGGATCGTTGTCATCAACTTCGACGTGACGATAGCCCAGGTACAGTTCCATGGCAGCAGCATCGATCTTCTGAACGACACCAGCGCCGTAGATGTCGACTTCCGAGTCGAGACCCAGCGTGCCGCGGAAATTGTCGTTCTCGGTACGTTGATACTCACCGTAGAATGCAGTCTTGCCGAGAGCGTAGAACTTCTTGGAAATACCAGCGCGGACGGCCCAGTAGGTGTTTTCTTCGTCGTACTCGCCGAGAGCTTCGATGTTGTCGAATTCACGCCATGCACCAGCCGCCGTGACGAACAAACCCGTCGGAGCGTGGATCATGGAGACAGAGCCCGTAACAACCTGGTTCTCGTCGCAAACGCCGCCACGGCCAGGAGCCGCACAGGAGTTGTCGTTCGAAAGGCTCGAAGCGTCCGTGGAGACACCGTAGCCAACGGCACCGGCCAGGCGAACATCACCGAATTCACCGGCATAGCGCAGAGCGATATCCCAAGCGTCGTCTTCACCCCAGGCCGCCGAAGCCTTGAAGCCAGCGAATGTTGGAGAATCGTAGCGGACGCGGTTGCCACGGTTGAATTCGAAGCTGCCACCACGGGTGTAGTCGTCGTAGTCGCCACGACCGCCGGAGCCTGGCTTGCGAGGATCGATTTTCTCACCGAACTTCAAGTCGTCGAACTGAGCGATGACGTTCGTACCCGAAAGGTCAACCGTCGCCGTGCCGTCGTTCGAGAAGCTGCCCTGGCCGACAGAAACCTGACCCAGTCTCTTCGACTTCAAATACCATTCGGCCTTGCGCAGGTTGATGGCGGAGCTGTCATCGGTATCTTCGTCGACTTCGTTCGACGCAGCCGACTGCGCTTCGATTTCGATCTTGAAGCCAGCAGACCACTCGGACGTGATTTTTGCTTTGCCTTTGAAGCCGAAGCGGGTCGAAGAAATGTCGTTGTCGACGACGTACGTGTTGCTCTCTTGGCCATTGTCCCAGAACATCACGCCAGTGTTGACCTGACCGTAAATCTTCAAGGAGACCTTACGGTTACCCTTACGAGCGGTCGTTGCTTCCAGTTCCGCAACGCGCTCTTCGAGATCTGCGCAGCAATCGCCGCCGAGATCCGCTGCAAAAGCGTTCGAGGAGAACGCAACGCTTGCCATTAACGCGGCAAGACCTACAAAACGAAAGCTCATTCCAAGCTACCCCCAATTCCAGTTACAAAGGCAAGTCTGGCTTTCCAGCTCCCGATTGCCCCACACATTTGAAGCCCCGTGGCTGACAACCATGGCTCGACCTCGCTGGGGAAAATATGTGGACAAGCTTTCAGTGCGCTTTCATTCGCGTGGCCAAAGAACCACTGCCGAATTTCAAGAAAGGGTCATGTAAGTGCCCCATAAAGTTGCTGCGGAGCATGAGGGGAGAAAATCCGGCGCGGCATGACATGAAGGTCGCGGGCGGCAATGAATTTTTATGCGTATTCTTCACATCAACGAGACCAGCCAACGCAGCTCTGAGATTTCAGGCCTGCTCAGAAGCATGGTGTTATCGATCGACCACGCTGTTTCACTGGCAGAAGCTGAAGAGTTGATCGAAACGAATAACTACGACGTTACGATTATCGAACTGGATGCTGTCGCGACCGGCGACCTCAAAGAGCTGACACGCTTTTCCTCAAACCGGATGGCCCCCCAGGTCATCGCCTGCGCAAGCCAGGACAGCGTCGACAAAATCGCCACGGCAATGGATTGCGGCGCAAGCGACTTTGTCATGCTGCCGATCCGGCCTTCGGAGTTCAAGCTGCGGATCAACCGGGCCGCAATTCAGGAAAACCAGACGTCAGGATTTGAGAAATCGCAAACGGCTGTATTCGGACCGCTACAGATGAACATCGCAAGCGGCGAAGTCTGGTACGAGGATGAACAACTCGAACTGACACCACGGGAACGAACTGTCCTGCAGGTCCTCATTCGCTCACGCGGCGCTGCTGTCGAAAAGGCGACAATTGCGTCGCGGGTATTTTCACTGGATGAGGACGCCAATCCAAAAGCGATTGAGCTTTACGTCCATCGTTTGCGCAAAAAGCTCGCCAAAAAAGACATCAGCATCGAAACAGTCCGCGGCCTTGGATACCGGCTGAGCACTGAGAACAAATAAAACTCGACCAATGGTGGCAAAACGCGCTGAAGCCAAGTCGGGCGTCAACAGGCCCGATTGACCAACGGACAAGCGGAAATCAACGCGGCGGATGCAGATTTAGCGAACCGCCCAGAAACCTGATGATGCGCCACGCATCATGCGGGTCGCCAGTTCGAAGTATTGCCGGGCCAATTCCTGCTGCAGAGCAAGCGCTTGTATTGGCGTGCGTACATTGAGAGCTTCGCGCGTCGCAAAAAGCGCCAGCTCTGATTGCCAGATGATCATTTCTTCGAAAACGTTCCGCGAGATGTCGTCCTGGCGCGCAAAATTTTCGTCAGCTTCAGTGGGCTCATCCTCTGAGGGCTGAACCTGAGCCGGCTTGCCCGGGCTTAGTTCTGAGACGCTGAAAGAGCCACGGATCTTGCGGATGGTTGCTGGACCGACGCCCTGCACGTCTTCGAGCGTGGCCAAACTATCAAGTGGTGAATTGTCGGCAATGTAGTCGACGATCGCATTGGCAACCTGGTCCGAAATACCACCGATCGATTTGATATCTTCTGCCATCGCTGAATTGATGTTTGGCAACGAGTTGCCCATTTCAGCCTCCATAGCAAAACTTCAGTCGCTTTTCACGACAACGATACCCAAACTCGCAGGTGCCAAACCGGTTCCGCAAAGCGCTGACAGGCAATCGAAACCGACCACCGATACACACCTATCCGAACGCTTGCGAGCGCAAGCGGAAGCTTTGCTCGTCGGTCAGTGGAAAGGCACAGGTCACAGGAGATAGCGGTCAGCGACCAACAACTCCAACGCTTGATTTAGGCTTGCAAGGACATCGCGATTGGTAGTTTCAGTATCGGGTCCAGCCTTTGCGAGACGATCCCTCATCTTGATCAACTCGGTAATTTTTTCTTCAGGCGGCAGTTGTGAAGCGACGATGTCGTCGACATCGCTGGTGCTGATCAACGTAAGCGGCAGTCCTGGATCAGAGCCTTCCAAATCAGAAGCGGGTTTCATTGTGAATTCCTTGAAAAATGCCGAGCGCATCGACTGATGTGGCGCCATGAACCCACATCGGGACAATCTTTCAGGAATAAATGCTGCAATGCAAAAATTGTTCCGGCCCTTGGTAAAAAATCACCGGGGCCGGACAAAGTTTTATCGCGAGGCGCTGGTGCATTAGCCAGATCAGAACCTAAGCTAGATGAAGCTCGCTGAGGCGTATTCTTCCATCCAGATTGCAGTAGAAAACGGCCCCGCCGCACGACTTCAGAGTTCGAAGGGCTTGCCGAGTTCCAGCACCCGTTCCCCAGGAGCATACCAGCCTTCCGGAGCATGGCTGTCGTCATGCAAATAGCACTGCACGCGCACAAGCGGCGAACCGACGGCAAACGTAAAGTAGCGGCTCATAGGCGGGCATGTCACGAATGAATGGAATTTCGAAAGCTGAGCGCAGTTGACGAAATTGGTGCTCCACTTCTTCTCGATGTGACTGCGTCCGCCTTTCAGGTCGTCGGGATGCGTGTGTGTGTGCCCGCCAAGCCAGATATCGACGGCACCGGGATGTTCTTCCAGATAGTGCTCAAAGGCCTGCGCCTTAGGCTCGTCTTCGAGGAAGTAGAGGTAGGAAGCCCCCTCGGGGACCCCATCGACACCATGATACCGCCCATGCCGATAGGTGCCATCAGGATATTGCGAGACACCTTCGAAGTCGCCTGAAGCAACCGTTGTTTCACGCAGCATGTGGTGGTGACAGCTGATCTTGATTTCATCGGGATCGGCTTCGACGAGGTCCTTCCACCATTGGAACGTGTCGCGCGTGACGGCGCCTGCCGGTGATCCACCACCCGTCTCGCGCCGACCGACCGGATAAGGCAGATCGTTGCGGTCGCTCATCATCAAGAAACGGACATTGCCGACTTTGAAGGTATAGCGCTCCCACGTGCCTTCCGCGGGATACGGACGCTTGGACGCATCGACCTTGGAAAACTCCTGGAACTCGCCCATCGGGTCGACATATTTTCTGAACCACCAGTTGTCCGGCAGGCCGCCGTCGGCGGACGTCGTTCCCGGCGAAGCGTCATGGTTGCCGGCAATCGGATAGATATCTTCGCGCTTGTGTTTCTCAAGAACCGAATACTGCCGGACGACCTCAACGCCTTGGCTGTCGTCGGGAATGTCCCAAAGGCCAGCGTTGTCGCCCAGGTCAAGCGCGATGTCCCAATCAAACGCCGGCCCTCCAAGCTTGCCCCCTTTTTCAGACTGCCTCAGTGCGTTGGCCAGGCTTTCAGGGTAGCCAACCGGCGGAACGAACTCCATTCCATTGCGGATCGCATCGGCCACCGCCTTGTCCGTTGCAACGTGCGCATCCGAGAACACCCAAAGCTTGAAAGTCTGAGACGCTTTTCCTTCGCTCACCGGCAACTCCTCCTGTGAGTGGTTTCAATTCAGGTTGAATTTTTTGATCTGCCTGGCTGCAAATCCAGGAAAGGTGGAGCGGCGCAAACACCCCCTGCGCCGCTCCTTCGCTAGGCCGCACCCGAACCTAACTTGGTGGAAGGATGTAGAAGTCGAGCTGCAGCACCCCAACCGCGATGATGAAGTAGATGAGAGTCACCGCCAGCGAGAGCGCGGCCGCACCAAGTCCGAACAGGAACATCCGCCCCAGGTTCGCACCGTAACCAGCCACAATGCCTTGCGCGCCGGTTGCCGAGGCGACCGCAAAACTCCAACTGAGCGCAGCCCCCGCAATCCAGATAAACGCAACCGAGCCATATTCGAGCCCGTGCCAATCCTTGAACGCTTCGATGACAAGCGGGATCATCACACCGGCAGCTGCCGTATCGGACGTCATCTGCGAAAGTGCGGTCGCACCGAACCCAACCGCCGCAATGGCTGTCGCATCGCCTGAGCTTAGATAAGGCTGCAGCCAGCCTGCGAACACATCGCTCGCGCCGGTCTTGTTCAAAATCCGGCCGAGCGCCACAGCAGCAGGCCAGATAAAGACAATGGCAATCGGGAAATGCTCGGCCATCGTCTTGCCGCTCAAAATCGTTTCGCCCTTGCTACTACGCGACGGGATCACGAATAACAGGCAGGCGAAGATAAAGAACAACGGCGAGAAATGCAGCCATTTGAAATATGGCCCCTTGATCATGTCGACATATAGTGGCCGCGTGATTGCCAGCAGCATGATCAACAAGAACCCGACACAGATAACGATCTCTTCGAAGCTGATCGGACCCATATTTTTCAATTCGGACTTGTAATAGTCCTTGTTGCCTTCGAACGTTTCGACCTCAGGCTTCATGAAGTAGTACATATAAGCCGCCGTCGTGCCGACAATCAGCAGCGAGATCGGAACCATGCGCGCGGCCCAGTCGGTAAAAAATATCTCGTGGCCGATGTACTTTTCGAAAAGACCTAACGTGACGACGGCCTGACCGCCGCCCAATGGCGTCGCCATCCCGCCGATCGAAGCGCCCCAGGCAATGGCAATCAACACATTCGACGCCGCTGCACTGCTGTAGCGGTCCTCGAATGTCTTGAAGCCGGAATACGCCAAAGCAGCTGTCGCAATCGGCGCCAATACCGCGCCAACCGGCGTGTTGCCCATGACGAAACTTAGGAGCGCACAGAAGATGAACCAACTGACGGTCTGCACCTGCACGCTGTTCCCGGCGCGCGACAAGAACATCAGCGAAAGCCGTTTGGCGAACCCCCAGCGTGCCCAGGCTGCCGTGACCATCGAAGCGCCGATGATCAGAAACGCATGCTTATGGACATACGCTTCCATGACTTTCTGAATCGGCATGTAGGGATAAAAGGCGACGACGATTAAGGGGACGAGGCAGGTAATCTTGATATCGACAGGTGTCGTGACCCACCAATAGACCATCCAGAACAGTATTCCGAAACCGATGCGGGCTTGCGGTGGCCCGAAAACGGGCAGACTGATGGCCACAAAAAACAGTATTGGTCCAATAAGCAAATTCAATGCATCGAAAAGATTCCCCTCTTTAGGGGAATCTACAATGACAGCTTGATCAGTCATGTTCGCCACCTCGCATTTCGGTTTAATCTCAAACATCAATCCCGGAACGAGTGCTCTCCCTTTTGCCCAGCTGCGACCCGCACGAATTTCAAAACGAGCCGCAAAACGAACGGACACGGTTTTGAAAGTCGCTGCCAAATCGGCTGACCGAACAAATTTTTTTGATTTTAGTTGCCTAGAATTGCCACCTCACTTGTCGGAATTTTAAACAATGAATGGCAAGGCACGTGCCAAAATCCGCGCCCAATCAGCAGGCTCACTAACCCATTGATGTGGAAGAGATTTTTTGAAGGCGCTTCAACGGGGCAATTTAGTGCACGTTTGGGCGCGCGCATTTAGCGCAAGCACATTGGTGTTTGCTGCGGTCGAATTATTTGCACTCAATACTCTAGAGATAAGACAAGCTCAGGCCCGCATTGAAGACCTACCGAACCGCCCCAAAACCGACCGAAACGAACGCAAGATTGGCCTGCGTTCCAATCAGGGCAATGCAGATCAATGCAATCAAGGCATTAAAAATCAACTGCCGGCGGTGTCGCCCAAGTCAGGTGACCAAATGCCGATCACCGCATCAGATGCCATGCTCATCTGGCCCCACATTCGCGCAATAAACAGCCAATAGACCGGGCCTTATTCGGGCCGGCAAATCAGAATTGCAGCCCGACCCTCAGGCTCCCGGCGTGCGTTTCGACGTTCTCGCTGAAGCGGCCATCGTAGCGCAGGCGGACATCGACGCCATGAGCCGGATCGACAACATCAAGTCCGGCCGTGACGTTGGCAACGATATCGTCGAGTTCCGTGCCTGAGAAGAATGTCCCGGCACTCGCAGGAGCCCCCTCGAACGTCGCGTTCACGCCCAAGAGATCCTTGTTATAGAAGGACACCCCACCACGCAGATACGGACGGAACTGCGTCCCCGTCAAAGGCGCCGTGAACTGACCGCCAATCTCCAAGGACGGCGTGGCCGCCAACACCCACTCATTCGAATTGCGGATCTGAAGGTTAAGCGCCCCTACACCGCCTTCGTTGAAATCTTCGACATCGAGATAGAAGGCGTTGAGATCGACAATCGGCTTGATGTACGCCCCCCGGCCCAGGTTGAAGAGGTGCGCGGCCCGCGCCTGAACGTTCGCATAGCGCACGTCGACATCGGCGAACGCTTGATCGGCGTAGGAAACAATGTCGGTGAGGTTGAGATACCGCGTGACATCGTGCGTGGCGACGCCACCGGAGGCAGCCGCCGTCAGGATCCAGTCATCCTTCTGGAATTTGAGGACACCGCCGAAGCTGAATCGCTCCAATTCAGCCGTCGAGAGATCGCTGACGTTGGAATCGGCTTGTTCGAATTCGAGAGCACCGCCAAGCCGCCAGTTCGGCGAAAGCGCCAGCTGTGCGCCTGCCGTAAACCGCTGCGTGGTCTCCTGGATACCGTTGTAGTCCGCGGTCTCTTCCTTATCGAACGAGCCGGCCGAGAAGCGCGCCCAGATACACTGGCCTTCGTTGATGATGGCGCTCACGTCGCCGGCCACCGGGCAACTCTGCATCTCATTGCCAAAGCGCTGCGAGGAATAAAGCGTCGGCGTCAGCAAAGCCGCATAAGGCTCCGCGTGAAGCCGCTCCAGAATATCTGGAATAAGCGAGGGATCTTGCAGATTGGCAAGGTAGGCGAAGAATTCTCCAAGAGACGCCGAGCCGTCACCGTTCACAATGGTATTGAGGAACTCGCCAACCTCTTCCTCGTTCGGTGTCAGGCCACCACCTCCGCCGCCGCCAAGACCGAAGTCGACATCAAGGATCTCGATCTTGAATTCATTTCCGTCAAAAACGACACCGTAATCGATCACCGCGGTATCTTGAACGTCGATGCCGCTATCGGTCAGACCGCCAAGCGATAGTAGGACGAGTTCGGCAGGAGCCCTGCGAGAAAACGTCAGCAGGTTCGGAACAACCTTGCCTGCCAGGTCCGCGTTTCCTGTGACGCGCAAAACGTCAGACGAACGAGCGCCAAAATTCAAATCGACGACATATTGCCCGCTTCCGGTTTGCTGGAAGCTACCCGCCAGGCGCGTGCGCCCAGCGCTTCCCGAGCCCGATACGTTGAAGGTCCCGGCGTTTGTGAATGCCCCGCCGTTCAGCCCGATGGTGGTGCGGGATTCAAAGATCGCTGTCGATTCATTGGCAAAAGAGTTCGTCCCCTTGCCCAAGTCGACATCCCCGACAACCGTGCCCGAGTTCGAGACGGTCTCGTCTTCGTCGCCGCTGATGATGGCACGATCGTTGACCGAATAAATGTAGCTGTCTTCGCCGATCGTCAGCGTGTTGGCGTCGCCGCCGTCGATGAGGATGGCCGCCCCTTCGTTTTCGCCGCCCTGGATCGTACCGCCATCGACGTCGATCGAAATATTGCTACCGCCATCACCGCCGGTGCTCTGCGCGAAAATGCCGTAACCGTTCCAGGATGGCGACAGGATCGAACCGGTATGCTTGACATAAACGGTCCCGCCTTTGCCCTTGCCGCCGACCGTGCCCGCGAATGCGGAGCCATCGGAGACATCGAATGTGTCATCCGTATCGCCGTCCAGGTTGAGGTCGACGCCGATTTCCGCTTCGGTCACTTCAACCGTGTTGCCGACAATACCGCCGCCACCGCCGACCGACTGCGCGAAGATGCCAATCGAACCGGCGCGTTCCTCGCTATCGGCGCTTGTCCCGCCCGTCACGACGATGTTGCCGGTCGTCGTCACGCTGACCGCCCCGCCATCGCCCGTGATCCCGTTCAAGAGGTCAAAAACCTCACCCGTATTCAACGTGATCGAGGTCCCGTCGGTCGTGAAGGCCTTCTGCAGGAACTCCAGAACCTGGCTGCCCGTCAGATTGTCGATCTCGGTCGCGAGCCCCGGATAGGCCGCCTTCAGGCCGGCGGTGATCGCGTCCTTCATGTCGATGCCCGCCGTATCGAGCGCAGCAAGAAGAGCCGCCGATACCGCCCCATCAAGGCTGCTCGTCGACTGCCCGTTGAGCGGGTCGGCGGGAGAAAAGGCCATCGGGTCGGCGCCGGTGTTCTGATCGTAAAGGGCGACGAACTGCGCTGCGAGTTCATCTGAAATCGGCAACCCGTTGCTGTCGATATCCAGGCTTTCGTCGAGCGCGTTGGTCCCAAACCCGAAGAGCTCTTGCGAGGCCGTCGTCTCAGCCGATGACACAGTCCCATCGCCATCCAGGTCGATGCCCGGCACCTGACTGGCGTCGGTGTACTGCACGAGCCCGCGCACCAGCTTCGACTCGTCTTTACCGAAATTCTCAATCCCGAACGTGATGTCACCGGCAAGGCCGCCGCCCCCCCCGACGGATTGCGCAAACACGCCGTAGGCCCCATAGCCTTGCGTATAGATGGAGCCGTTATTGACAACAGTGACCGTGCCGCCGTCACCCGCTGCGCCACCCAGTCCACCGATACCAATCTTGCCGACGTTCGTCAGATAGGCCTGGCCGCCCGCGCCGCCGCCACCACCGACCGACTGCGCGAAGATGCCGTGCGAAGCGTTGCCTGTCGTTGAAATCGTTGCACCGCTGAACGATCCTGAACACCCGCCAGCACCATCGGAATTGGCGCCGTTACAAACGACAACCTCGCCGCCGTCACCCGATGCACCGCCAAAACCGCCGACCCCGATCCCGAATGTCGGCAAGAACAGCTTCTTGGCAAAGCCCTTCAACCCATCCTTGAAGCCATCCTTGCGGATCGCCTTGATGAGTTCGCCGCGCGCCGAACGCGCATCGCCGAAATCTGCCGCGCCGCCATCGCCGCCGCCGCCACCAACCGACTGCGCAAAGATGCCGTCGGCAAGATTGTCGGTCGTCGTAATCGCACCGGTGTTGGCAATAACAACCTGCCCACCGTCATTGCCGACGCCACCAAAGCCGCCGATCGAGAGATCGCCTGAGAAGCCCGTGCTGGCCTTGCCGCCGGTGCCGCCGCCACCGCCGACCGACTGCGCATAAATCCCCGTCGCTTGCTCACCGACCGTCGTGATCGAACCCCTGTTGGTGACGGTCACTTCCCGGCCGATGCCGCCTTTACCGCCGAAGCCGCCAAGCGCCAGCTTGTACTTCTGCGACAGGAATTGCTTCTTGACCGTCGAGTCATTTTCAAAGAGCGCCGAGAGTTCCTTGTTAGATACCGACGAGTTGCCGCCGGTCCCGCCACCACCGCCCACGGTCTGTGCGAAGATGCCGACAGAGCCCGTTCCGAAAGTCAGGATGTTGCCGTCGTTGTCGACATCAACGACGCCGGAATCGCCGCCGGCCCCACCGAAGCCTCCGACAGTCACCGTCAACTGCTTGCCTGGTTTGACGTTCTTGCCAAGCGACGTGTCTTTTCTTTGCAACGTGAAGCCGCGCGTGTCTCCGCCATCGCCGCCGCCGCCACCCACCGATTGCGCAAAGACACCATACGCGCCGTGATAGACCGTGATGATATCGCCGGAGTTATCGACGTCGACATCGCCGCCATCGCCGGCCGCGCCGCCAAAGCCACCAACCGCGAGAGAAATGGATGTGGAGTTGCTCGCAGCCGCTGCTGCCGTTGCCGACGTACTGATCCCGCCCTGACCGCCCCCACCGCCGACCGACTGCGCGAAGATCGCGTGACCTTTAGTACCGAACGTGATGATCGTTCCGTCGTTATCAACGTCGACCAGTCCGCCATCGCCGCCGGCACCGCCAAAGCCGCCGACCGACGCTGCGAGACTATGGCTGTTGGCGCCATATCCGCCGGCATAAGCACCACCCGCTCCGAGATCGAGCTCGCTGAAGTTGCCGGATGCAATCTTCGAGACGGCAGTGTCGAGAAGGAAGTTTTCACCCCAGACATCGTCACCCAGACCGGTGTCGCCACCTGCACCGCCGCCACCGCCGACAGACTGGGCAAAGATGCCGCGCGCCCGTTCGCCGTAAGTGACGACAGACCCCGTGTTGCTCACCGTCACCGTGCTGGCATCGGCGCCCGTACCGCCAAAGCCGCCAACCGACGTCGAAAGGTTGTAATTGTTGCCCGACTGGTTGCTGGCGCCGACAGCAAACGCGATCGATCCGCTGAAGCCGCCTGAGCCGCCGTCGCCACCGATCGACTGCGCAAGAATGCCGTGCGCAAACTGGCCCGCAAATGCTTCCGACGGATCGCCGGTGTAAATCGCCCCGGCATTCGCGACGTTGACGGTGCTCGCCTTCGCGCCATCGCCGCCAAATCCGCCAACCGTAATCGAGGCGTTGAGAGAGCTGTTACCGCCAGTCGCAGAATTAATGACCGCGCCCAGCGCCCCACCGCCATTGCCGCCCTTGCCACCAATCGATTGCGCGAGGATCCCGTAGGCGAAGTCGCCCTGCGTTGAAATGACCGCATCGGACGCCGTCGAAACATCAACCGCCCCGGCAGCACCGCCGTCGCCACCGAAACCGCCAACGGTCACGCCAAGTGCCAACGTGCGTTTGTTCTTGCCCTGGTTGATGACCCCCGTCAGCGATCCGGCGAACCCGCCCGAGCCGCCGCCGCCACCGATCGATTGCGCAACAACCGCCGAAGCGTTTTCACCCTGCGTTGAAATATTGCCGCTAAGACCGGCAACTCCACCGACGTTAACGTCTCCCGCCGTGCCACCAGTGCCGCCAGCTCCGCCGACCGACACGCCAACCGCACCGCTCACTTCGCGCGAAACCGTACCTGTTGCAGCAACTGTGAAGCCGCCTTGGCCACCATCGCCGCCAATAGACTGGGCAAGAATGCCGAATGCGCTTTCGCCCGTCGTCGCGATGTTGCCGGAACTTAGAACGTCGACGGTGTCGGCACTCACACCGGCTCCGCCACCGCCGCCGACGGCAACGCCAACCGAACCCGAATTGCTTTGCTGAGAGAACGCAAACGACAGCGATGCCGCTGCACCGCCCGCGCCGCCACCACCGCCAATCGATTGCGCGACAAGGCCGATTGAGTTGTCGCCACCCGTCGACAGGTTGCCGCTGTTGTCGACGTACACCGTTCCAGCCGTACCGCCGTCACCACCTTGGCCACCAACGGCAACCGAGACTGAACCGCTCTTCTGCTGACCAACCGCGATCGCCGCACTTCCACCCACACCGCCGATCCCGCCGGACCCACCGATCGACTGGGCCAGGATCGCATGGGCATCGGTATTGACGCGTTCGCCGTCCACATTGGTATTCGATGAACCCGACGTTGCAATCGCCCCAGAGTTGGTGACAGTCACGCCACCGGCCGTTCCGCCACCGCCGCCCGAGCCGCCGAGCGAAACCGAAACAGCGCCGGCGGCGTCCTTTGAAATCCCGGCCGCAAAGCTGATCGACAGGCCGCCTTGTCCGCCTTCACCGCCAATCGACTGCGCGATGATACCGCCCGCGCGCGCTTCCGTCGTGGTGATCGCACCAGAGTTGAAGATATCGACGTCACCGGACGTGCCGCCGCTGCCGCCAGCGCCGCCAAGCCCGACAGAAACCGATCCGCCAGCACTTTGCGAGGCATTGATCGCGCCAGAGACGTTGAGACCACCAAGGCCACCTTGCCCACCAATCGATTGCCCGAGAATACCGGCGGCATCTGCACCCGCCGTTGTGATCGCACCGGTGTTATCGATATCGACCAGCGAGGCCGAGCCGCCGTCACCGCCGAGGCCGCCAAGACCAACGCCGACAGCGATCCCGCTGCCCTTCGCAAAATTCAAAGCCCCGGCAACCGACGTGCCGCCTGCACCGCCGGCCCCACCGATCGATTGCCCGGCGATGCCCACCGCGCGCGCGCCATCGGTCGAAATCGTGTTGCTGTTGTCGATGGTGACAGACTTGCCCTCCGACCCCGCACCGCCGGACCCGCCAAGCGCAACGCTGACCGAGCCCGACCCGCTTCCCGAACCGCTGAGTGTCGCGCCGACGCTCAAGCCACCCGCACCACCGGCACCACCGACCGATTGCGCCAGGATGCCAAATGAATCCGCACCGCGCGTCGTGATGCTGCCATCGTTATCGACCGTGACGGCGTCTGCAATGCCGCCTGAACCGCCATCGCCGCCGAGGCTGACGCCAACAGACGCCGCGCCGCCCTTGCTGAAGCTGAGAGACGCGGCAACCGACGTGCCCCCAGCACCACCGCCACCGGCAATCGACTGCGCAACGATACCCGACGAGCCATCCGAAATCGTGCCGTTGGCATAATCCGCCCCAGTCACGATCGTCCCGGCGTTGTTGACGGTCACCACATCGGACGTCCCGCCCGCACCGCCGCCGCCACCAAGTGCAACCGAAACGCCGATGCTGCCGTCCTTACTGACAGCCAGAGAGCCAGCAACCGCAAAGCCGCCGGCGCCACCGCCGCCGCCGATGGATTGTGCCAGCAGCGCGGTCGAATTGGCGCCGCTCGTTGTGATCGCACCGGTCGTGTTATCGAGTTGAACCTCGCCACCCGCGCCGCCGTCGCTGCCTTCGCCACCAAGCCCTACGGTCACCGCACCGGCAACGATGCCGCCGGCCCCCGCGAAGGTCAGCGCATTACCGCCGGCACCACCGCCGCCGCCAACCGACTGAGCGAGGATCGCCGTCGACTGGTCAGCAGTCGTTGTGACGTTGCCCTCGTTGTCGACATTAACGAGGCTGCCCGTCCCGCCACCGCCGCCGGTCCCGCCGACACCAACGGCGATCGAAGCTGTCGCGCTCAGGCCTGCGGCAACCGAAGTGCCGCCATCACCACCACCGCCGCCAATAGATTGCGCGTAAAGGCCGTAAGCCCCGATGCCACCGGTCTCGATTTCAGCACCGCTGTTCAACGTTACTGTGCCCGCGTCCCCCCCGGCCGCACCCGTCCCGCCAAGACCGACGTTGATGTTGCCGCTGATGCTGGCGCTTGCCGCCACCGCGAGACCGCCGGATCCGCCGCCGCCGCCGACCGACTGGGCGAAGACGCCATGCGCACTTGTGCCGGATGTCGTGATGGAACCGGATGTCGGATTGACCGTCACCGCTTGACCATCGCCACCTGTCCCGCCCGAACCGCCGACGCTCACCGCAGCCGACGCGCCTTGGCTCAGTGTGGCGGCGACGGACAGCCCCCCGGCTCCGCCACCGCCACCGATCGATTGTGCCGAAATGCCTGCCGCGCGATCGCCAAGCGTGGAAATGTTCGCGGTCGAATCAACGTAGACATCGTCGCCGCTGTTGCCGGTTCCGCCATCGCCGCCAAGCGCCACCGAAACGCTGACCCCGGTCCCGATGGACGCCGCAATCGCCCGTCCTCCTTGGCCGCCGCCACCACCAATCGACTGGGCAAGAATCCCATAGGCTTCTCCGGATCCGGTCGTCGTCAGCGTGCCATTCGCGGTGACGTGAACCTCACCAGCCAGACCACCAAGGCCTCCGTTGCCGCCAACTGCAACAGACCCGACCGGACCTGCCGAAACAGCATCGCCGCCGGTGCCGCCGCCGCCACCGATCGATTGCGCAATGATCGCCGCGGACTTTTCACCCGTCGTCTTGACGACGCTACCACTGGCTGCGCCCGTGCATTGCCCCGTCGTCGAATTGTACGTCCCGCCCTGGCAGACGATCACCGTCGAAGCATCGCCACCCGAGCCACCTGAACCGCCAACCGAGCCAAAAATGCCGCCGGCCGAGCCGCCATCTCCGCCGCCGCCGCCAATCGATTGCGCCAAGATCGCGTAGGCTTGTACGCCGCCGGTCTGAATATTGCCGGTGTTGGAAATCGTAACGGTGTCGGAATCTGCGTTGCCGCCACCTCCGCCACCGACTGCGACAAGCCCAGCGCTGCTGCTACCGGAACCCGACCCGGCCCCCAGGCTGAACCCATAAATACCGTGCGCATAATCGCCGCTTGTCGTGATCGATCCGGCATTGACGACCTCGACCGTCCCGCCGACGCCGCCTTGTCCGCCTTTGCTGCCGAGCGCCACAGCACCGGCTCCCGAACCGCCGCGACCACCATCCCCGCCAGAGCTTTTGGCATAAATTCCGTGCCCGGCTTCACCTGTCGTCACGATGTTGGAGGACGCCGTGGTGCCGACATAAACAGCCGCCCCATCGCCGCCATCCCCACCGGCCCCGGCGTCCGAGACGATAAGACCAAACGAACCGCCACCATCGCCGCCTTCGCCGCCCTGGCTCAACGCGAGGATACCGACGGTATCGGTCGTTGCGCCATTGACGGTGACGTCACCAGAATTGGTCACGACGACAGACTGCCCGTTTTGGGCATCCTTACCGTCCTTGCCGAAGGACACGAGCAATAGGTTGACGACGCCGCCATTGCCGCCGTCGCCGCCTTTGGACTGACCAACGACGCCATTCGCGCCGGTTGTCGTCAAATCGGCGTTGTTGTCGAGATTGACGGCCCCGCCGGGTGAACCCAGCGAAGCGTTACCGTAGGTATCCGAAAAGTCTGTGAGATCAGCCTCGGTAATGACCTGATCGGTGACGGCGTCGACATAAACCTGCACGCCATTTTGCACTTCAACGCGCACATCGTTGCCGGCGTTGTCCTGGACACGCGCACCTGAACTTTGAACAACGAGCAACGTCTCATCGTAGTCGTCGCTGGTGTCGTTGGTCGTCCCATTGTCGTTGGTCACCGTCACCGTCGAAAGCGTCGGGCTGGCAATCCCGGACGTGCCCGAAGTTCCGTCAGCAGAAAGGAAGACGCCGACTGTCGCATTGCTGATGTTGACCGCTGAACCGGTTGGCGTCGGGTCGTTGACGACAACCGTATCGACGCCGCTCGTGTAGCGGATCCCGGCGGACGGGACGTCCGAGCAGGTCGCTGTCGAACCCGAAACGCTGCACGTCGAATTGACCTGCGCTTGGGCTTGGTAGGGGGCGAGCAATGCGACTGCGACCGCTGCCAAAGTTGCGCGACGACCGTGCTTTATCCACGTGGAAAACCCTGTGAATAAAGCCTTATCGAGCGGACCAAAACACCTACGCATACCAACACCCCACGCCGCCTTACGCGCAACAAATGCGCCGACGCTCGCAGGTAACACCCGCTCAAATACAGATTTATTACAGCTGCAAAGAATGACAGACCCAACGAATTGGGCGTGCTTTTGCCGCAACAGAAAAAATCTCAACACCAACTGTTGAAATAAACAGGCAAGCGGACTAACAGACTGGCCATCAGCAAATGCGTTCCATTGACGGAGAAAAGGCCATGCGTAGTCCGAAGCTTTCAATTGTCTTGGGCATTTGCCTGCTGGCCTCAGCGAATTTCGGGCTCAATCAATCAGCGCTCGCCCAGGCGAAGAAATCAAAAACAGCCCCAAAAGAAACAGCCGCCTCCACGAAAGCAGCAGCTCCGAAAATTCCATGGATTGTCAATTGCGCATCGTTGACGGGCCAGGTCAGTTGCGAAGCCGTTCAGCGGCTGACAATCAAGAAGACCGGCCAGCTCCTGCTGGGGATCACCGTACGTCTGCCGAAAGGCGCCAAGGACCCGACGATGATGGTGCAGCTCCCTCACGGCATGTTCCTGCCGCCCGGCGTATCTTTGCAGATCGACGAAAAGCCCGCCAAGAAAGAGCCTGTCCAGACTTGCGATGCCAAGGGTTGCTACGTCGGTTTGGCAATCGATGCTTCATTGCTCAAAACTTTGAAGAGCGGAAAATCGCTCACCGTTTCTTTCCAGAACCTGGCAAAAAAAGAAATTCGGATTCCAATCGCACTGAGCGGCTTCGCTGAAGCTTATACGAAGCTTTTGTGACGAAATAGGATTTGGAAATCGTAGGGAAATTCAGATCCAAACGAATTTCATCGAGCCCCTGCAATGCCACCGTTAGAAATTCTCCGCGCTTAGCGAAAAGCGATTTGATATGCAAAAAAATAGCCGGGCGAATATCGATCGCCCAGCTAACTCGACGCCTTCAGCCTTCGGCTTAATTGCACAAAACTGCAGCGAGAACATTCGACAGTCTGCGTTCATTGGTGTTGAGCAAGCACCGGGCACGAAAGGCGCTGTAAATTCGGCTACCGGATGGTTTCACTGCGCCACGCCCACCAAATGATGGGAAGCTGTGCTGGCGCTCGGGCCATGCCTACCAATCGGCCAATGCCAGACCGGTATGCTCCTGTAGATATGCCCGAAAGCCCGAAGCGAAATCCATCGCCGTGATGGAGGGGACTGACGGCTGAGCGGCCCTGATGCTGTCTCGGCTCACCAACCGTGGTCCTTGCAAAAGCGGCAAGAGACGGCTGACCGGACGAGGGCGCGTGCGCAGGATGACCATCTCGCGAGCGAGCGATGGCGAGACGGCAAGCTGCGGTCCCGGCATCGGCGCACCTGTCGCCACTTCGTGAACAGCCCATTCGTCACCGTCCTCACGCAGATCGAGACGATCTTTCGCTGTCTCCAGCGCTGCGTCGAAAGACTCGAACCGACCCAGGTAACCTGGAACCTTTCGATAGACGCGCCGACGCACGTATCTCGCTTCGGCCCTCGTCGGAGCTTGCAGCACACTGATAACGAGTGACGCCACGCCCTGCCGGCGGAAGCCGAGCTTTTCCGCAGCTGCGCGCGAAACGTCTAGCTTGCGCTTGCCGCTGTAAGGCCCCGCGTTGGTGATCCGCAAAACGGAAGCGTCACCGCTCTTGGGGTTATAAGCAAGGATGACGGTGCCGTCTGGAAGCAGCGGACTTGCAGCATTGTCAGGAAGGTCGGGACGGAAGACGGCGCCCGAACTCGTCAACCCGCAAGGATTCAAACGGTCTCGCCGGCAGCTGTCATAATAGGACGCCAGAAGGTAGCCGCGCCAACCCACAAGCGTCCGCGTCTGCGCCAACGTCCCGACGCGATGACAATAACCGTGAAAGCAATATCGCGTGCCGGGAGATTTGGCATTGGCCTCCGACACCGCGGCCACGTCGATGCTCATCGCCGCAGCAGCAAACAGCGCCACCAATAATACGTGCTGACAAATCAAGGACTTCCAAGCAAGCATGGGCTTCTTCTGCGTCATGTGAGGCGAGCCGATTCGCTAAAAGCAGCTTCCGATTTGCGAAATAACCATGGCAAATATGTGTGCAGCTTCGCCCAACATCGTTAACCCACTCTTAAGGTCCGATTCGGCAGAGGCACTCGCAAGACCGCGTCGGTAGATCGCAGAAGGTGCCGCTTCTTTTCCGCAGAAAGGCCGCCGCCGCGGAAATGATGCTGGCCCCGCCTTAATCTGCGCCGCCGGTTGACGGGCACCCCTCCCCGACATCGGCATCGCTTTCAGCCAGCCCGATCCAGTCGGCGATGAGTTCACGCTCGAACCCGACTTCACACCGCCCTTCGACCTCTATCAGCGGGCGGCGGATCAGCAACGGGTCGGAACACAAGATGGAAAGCGCTTCATTCTCATCGAGGTCATCTGGCTTGATCTCACCGGCCTTCACGCGCGGTGAAGTCAGGTTGAACCATTCTGCGACAGGCCTATCGCCGAAAAACCGGCGCAACTTTTCAGGCGACCATGGAGCGGTCGTCATGTCACGAACATCAAGCTCGTGGCCTGAACTCACCAGCAGCTTCTTTTGTTGAGCGTTTCCGATACAGCCGGGCTTTTCGTAGAATATCACCTTGGCCATGAAGCGCAGTCTCCGGTTTAGTCACCCCACGCATTCGACCTAAGTTTCGAGAGCATCGGCCAGATCCGTGACCACACTACCACCGACGTCTTCAAGCTGGCCCAGGTCTTCGAGTTTGGTCAGGATCCGGCGGCTCTCGGCAAGCTCATTTCTCTTCAGGTGAATGAACGACAGAGCTTTCAAAGTGTAGAGCGCAAACCGCGAAGGTTGATCGCTCGCGCTGCAAAGCTGCTCGCGCGTCCACTGCTGCCAATCGGCGGACAAGCCGGCCTGGCGCGCGGCTTCTTCCAACCCAGCAAGCGCGATGCGATAGGCTTCGTCCAGCCGCCCCTGGTAAGTGTAGATCTTATAAAGGCACAGATAGCTCGGCAGGACTGTAGGATCGAGCGCAATCGCATCCTGGAAACGAGCATCAGCCGCAGCGCGATCCTGTCGGTATAGCGACACACCTTGTTGTAGGATTTCGTCCACTGAAGGCGGCACGTCGCCGAATTCAATGTAGCGCTTCGTATTGTTTTCGCTCATAAATTCCCGGCTTTCACCGCCTTTTGCGTATGACATGTCCAGGAGTGAGGTGCCAATTGCGTGCCAGTTGGCGGTTGCCAGTTGCAAACAGCGCAAGCCCCACTGAGCCGCACACGAAATGCAGCCCCCCACGCGACCCAACAATTCAGATCCGCGCGAGAGACTTTGTGACACGCCGATTGCTCATCGGTTTCGGAATGGGTCGCACCAAACCCTTCGCAGCGATATTCGTAAAAACATCCTCGGCACGAACGTCGGCCGGCGACCGACTACCGAAGCCTTTTCGCTGATACGGCTTAGGACGTTCGTACAGCCTCGAGTGCTGCATCGAGTTCACGACTTGCACGGCTTCTTTCGCGTTCTTCGACGCCCTCGACACTGAAACCGTGAGCGAAATCGAAACCGGCATCAGAGGGAACGGAAAAGACCGGCCTGATCGTCGCGCCGACCTTCTCTTGGCTGAGCCAGGATGGCATGAGGCCAAACGGGGGTTTGGCGATTTTGCCCGCCCGACCGGAGAAGTCGACAAAATTCCAGCCGGTCGACACGCGGACAATATCCAACTGTTCAACGGCGACCGCATTGCGCCGCGCGGACGGAAAAACGATGCCGTTGCATCCGTTCGACCGGAGCCAAGATCCAATGGCATCGGTGAAGGTCGACCCACCAATTGTCGGACTAAGAAGCGTTGGCAGGACATCCAGAAAATCATCCGGGGTCTTTTTGACAGTTCTGCTGGAAGGCAAGATATCCGAACGTTCGGACGACTCCATATCAGCCAAAACTTCCGTAATAAACGCTTGGGCTAGTTTGCGCCGAAGATCGAAGACACCTGAGAGTTGTCGTGTCTCAAGCGTAATATTGCATGCATCTATGAAATCTGCATTGCCTAAACTATTGCGGCTTGCGTCGTAATCCCGACCAAGTTTGTGCAACACCAGGATCATCAACGGCCCCTCGGGATCGAGCTGACTGTTTCGAGAGGCAAGCGTCTGCCGCAAATCTGGAGGAATGTCCTGAATTGTTGAGTCAAACAGCATCGGGACAAAACCGCAGCTGGCAGACCAATACGCGCTCAGTTCGCAAAGCATCGTGCTGCCGTCATTGCCCGTCGCATCGTCGCAGACCGAAAAATAACGACCGCGCCCCAAGCCCGGGCCGCCGGCGTATCTGCGATACCGGCCGGTGTCGGCCAACTTGGCACCGTGAGAAGAAAACTGCGCCGTGTATCCTTCTTCTTTCAACTTATCGGCAACGGCAAATTCGCTCGCGAAGAGCGGATAAACGTGATCAAAGGCATCCGCCAATTCTTTCGACATTGCCTCCGTGCGGATCTGCTTCAATGTGAGGTGAGCATCGACGAACGGAACGGATCTATTTTCTCGTCGCGGACGCATCCAACTCGTCAGAGAAAATCCCGATCCCGTGCCGGAGCTACTGTCGGCTTCATTCCTCCATTTTTCGCGAGATTGTGAAAAGTTGCGCGCATCCTTGTAAGCCGCTTGGAGATAGCGCAACTGGTTGTCGGCCGAGGCAAAGCCGCCATTCGAAAAACTACAATTTCTACAGATTGCGCTCGGTTTACCGCGCAAAATCGGCACGTAGGATGAGGCTTCACAAGCTCCGCAGAAAAGCTCCACCTCTGCGTCGTGCTTGCAAATCCGGAAGAAGAACCAATATGGACTTTTTCGCAAATTCGCCTCGTACAGGCTGTCATCAGATAGCCGCGCCTCAAGATGCACCTGTATTGCATCGGCAATTGTTCGGCAAAGCACACCACTAGATGAAATGGGCGGGTCGACGCGGGTGAACAGACTTGCCTGTTGGTTTCTCAGAGCGAGCTGCATCGCCTGGATCGGCGTTTGATCGTTCATGTTCGGCTCCCGCATGAGCTGCGCAGCTTGGGTGGGACAATTTGCGTGGAGAGCATTCTGGCGCGTGCAGCGCCTTGGGGCAAAGCCATAATTGCGAACGCACAAGCCTGATTGATCCTTCACGACCGGAAGGTTGCAGGTCGCCGTTGAGATCGACTAAAAAGCGCAAAACGAAATGAGAGCGGCCACGACCGACATCGAAGCGAGGTTTGCTGAACGCCACTTGCAGCACAGGCAGATGACTAAATCTTGATGTGCCGAATGCGACGTGTCTGCTATTGACTGTCCGGTTGGCATTCTTTGCGCGAGGTGGCTGCAGACGAAAGCTGCTGACGTTCTAGAAACCGACTGCGCACAAATGCGACGTTCGCTTGATGCTGGCAAGACGATTAGATCCCCCATGCTCGTATTCGAAGACTTGGAAAAGAAGTGCTGCGTTTCCTTTGGGTCCTGCAGCAAACGAGGAAAGCACGTGTTGAAACAAAGTACATATCGCCGGTGGTTGTCTCGGCAAGATAATGCCAATCCGTCGACGGTCGGTCGCGTTTTCTCGCTGAGTACTGTCGCACTGGTGCTACTCGCATTCCTCGGTGCAAACACGGCGATGGCTCAAGGCCCAAATCAAAAAGTCCCTGTCGATGTCGCCAACCCGATCAAGAAAAAGGTTCGCGAATGGGACGAATACACCGGCCGCTTCCAGGCCTTCCAGCATGTCGAACTGAGGGCGCGCGTCTCCGGTTATCTGCAGTCGATCCACTTTGAGGATGGCCAGCTCGTCAACAAAGGCGATCTCCTGTTCAAGATCGACCCTCGCCCATTCGTGGCCGAACTGGCCGCAGCCCAAGCGCGTGTCGAAAGTGCCAAGGCCGAACTCAAATTGGCCGATGCGGAAGTGGCGCGCGGGGAAGATCTCCGGAGCAAAAAGGTCGTTGCCGAAGCCGAGGTCTTCAATCGCCGTGCGCAAAAGGATGTAAAAGCAGCCAACGTTCTTGTCGCCGAAGCGGAAGTCGAAACGGCAAAGCTGAACCTCGATTTCACGGAAATCAGAGCACCTGTCGCCGGGCGTATTTCCAGTCGAAAGGTCGACGTCGGTAACCTCGTTGCTGGCGGCACCGGCTCGACGACCACCTTGCTCACGACCATCAACACCCTCGATCCTATCCACTTTGTGTTCGATGTTTCTGAGCAGGCCTATCTCAATTACACCCGCTTATCAGCCGAAGGCATGCGCCCCTCCTCGAGCTCGGCAGCCAACCCGGTCTATATCCGCATCGCCGATGAAGACGGCTGGCCGCATCGCGGCAAGATGGACTTCGTCGACAACGAGGTCGGCGAAGCGACCGGCACGGTTCGCGGACGCGCGGTCCTGGATAATCCGGGACGCATCCTTCAGCCCGGGATGTTCGGCCGCATCCGGATCATCGGCTCGGGCGAATACGAAGCCGTACTCGTTCCCGACGCAGCGATCCTCTCCGACCAGGCGACGAAAATCGTCATGGTGGTCGACGACAAACAGAAGGTCTCGGCCCGCAAGATCAAGATTGGCCCGATCGTGGATGGGCTGCGCGTTGTCAAAGACGGCCTGTCCGTCGACGACCAGATCATCGTCGCCGGAATGCAAAAGGTCCGGGGAGGCCAGGACGTCAGCGCCAACAAGGTCGAGATCAAAGCCAAGCCCGACGGCTTCAACGCCAATCGCCTAGCCGACGGCAACTAATTGAACAGCACCGCACGCGTTCAATTCGACAGACACCAAAGGCAAAATTCATGAAGTCCAATAACGTCTTTATCGACCGGCCTATCCTTGCCTCGGTTCTGTCGATCGTCATCGTCATCGTCGGCGTAATTTCGTACGGCGCGCTGCCGGTTTCGCAATATCCCGAGATCGCACCGCCGACGATCCAGGTCAGCGCCACCTACCCCGGCGCCAACGCCGAGACCGTCGCCCAGACTGTTGGTCAGCCGATCGAGCAGCAGATCAACGGCGTCCGCGACATGCTGTATATGCGTTCCGAAAGCACCAGCGATGGACGCCTGTCACTGACGGTCACCTTCAAGCTCGGCACCGATCTCGACGAAGCCCAGGTCCTCGTGCAGAACCGCGTCGCGATTGCCGAACCCAGACTTCCCGAAGATGTGCGCCGCTTGGGCGTCAACGTCACCAAATCGACGCCAGATTTGATGATGGTGATCCACATTCTTTCGCCCGACAGCAGCCGGGATAACCTCTACATTTCCAACTACGCCAGTTCGCAGATCGTCGACGAATTGGCGCGCCTATCCGGAGTCGGCCAGGTCACCGTTTTCGGCGAGCGCGCCTACTCGATGCGCGTTTGGCTCGATCCGCAAAGGATCTCGTCCTTCGACTTGACGGCCGGCGAAGTCGTCCAGGCCCTGCGGTCGAACAACGTGCAGGTTGCAGCCGGAGCGCTCAACCAGGAGCCGATCAAAGACCCCGGCGCTTTTCAGCTCAACGTCGAGACGCAAGGCCGGCTGCTGCAGCCCGACGAGTTCGGCGCCATCATTGTCAAGCGCGGCGAGGGCGGCCGCAACGTTCGTGTCCGCGATATCGCGCGCGTCGAACTTGCCGCTCAGGACATCTTGCGGATCGGTTATCTCGACGACAAGTCGGCGCTGCCAATCGGTATCTTCCAGCGTCCCGGTTCGAACGCCCTCGAAACAGCCGACCGTGTCATCAAGAAGATGGAGGAGCTTGCCAAGGCATTTCCATCCGGGATCGAGTACACCGTCGTCTACAATCCAACCGAGTTCATCGAACAGTCGATTGAAGCCGTCTATGAGACAATCATCGAAGCGGTGATCCTGGTTGTCCTCGTCATTCTCCTGTTCCTGCAGAACTTCCGCGCCTCGATCATTCCGATTGTCGCCATCCCGATTTCATTGATCGGCACCTTCGCGGTCCTGAGCGCGCTCGGCTATTCGCTCAACAACCTGTCCTTGTTCGGCCTCGTCCTCGCAATCGGCATTGTCGTCGATGACGCCATCGTCGTTGTCGAAAACGTCGAGCGATATTTGGCCGAGGGAATGAGCGCCAACGAGGCCGCGCACAAGACCATGCAGGAAGTCGGGCTCGCCCTCATCGGGATTTCCGCAGTGCTGTTTGCGGTCTTCATCCCGACGGCCTTCATCGAAGGGATCTCGGGCCAGTTCTACCGGCAGTTCGCCGTCACCATCGCGACGGCAACAGCGATTTCGCTTATCGTTTCGCTGACGCTGTCACCAGCCCTTTGCGCGCTCCTCCTCAAACCGCATGACACGTCCAAGCCCAAGGGGTTCTCTGGAATCATCTCCTGGCCGTTCCGAATGTTTGCGAAGGGGTTCAATACGGGCTTTGACTATTTGGCCCGCGGCTACGGCGGTTTGACCCGGGGGCTCATCAGCATCTCGTTGATCATGCTGGTCATCTACGGAGGCCTGATGGTCTATGCTTGGCAGCGACTGCAGGCAACGCCGCAAGGCTTCATCCCAGTGATGGACCAGGGCTACCTCATTACGGTCGTCCAGTTGCCACCCGGTGCTGCACTCTCGCGCACCGACGCCGTCATCCAACGCGCGTCAGACATCCTCCGCGAGATCGACGGCGTCGCCCATACCGTCGGCTTTGCCGGTCTCGATGGCGCAACATTCACCAGCGCCCCAAACGCCGGGGCCATCTTCGTTCCGCTCGTCCCGTTCAAGGAGCGCCCCGGCCGATCGAGCTTCTCAATTATCCCTGAAGCGTTTCAGAAGCTGGCGGTGATCAAGGAAGCCAATATCTTCGTCGTTGCACCGCCTTCGGTGCGCGGCATCGGAACCGGCGGCGGTTGGAAACTCTACGTTCAGGACAGGCGCGACAGAGGCGTCGCCGCATTGGAAAATGCCGCCGGGCTCTTGATTGGCGCCGCCAACCAGGACCCCGCGCTTTCGCGCGTCTTCACCCAGTACAACACCAAGACGCCGAAGATCTACGCCGACATCGACCGCGTGAAGGCGCAAATGTTGAACGTACCGACGGAACGGCTGCTTGAGACATTGGAAATCTATCTCGGCTCGGCCTACGTGAACGACTTCAACTTCCTCGGGCGCACCTATCGCGTGACGGCCCAGGCCGACAGTCCCTACCGCGACGACCCAGCAGACATCCTCGAACTGCGCACACGTTCGACCACCGGAGCGATGGTGCCGATTGGCACGGTCGCCCATCTCCAAAACACGACCGGCCCTTACCGGCAGCCACGTTACAATCTCTACATGGCCGCCGAGGTGCAAGGTTCTGCAGCCCCCGGATACTCAACCGGACAAGCCTTGAAGGCCGTTGAAGATCTCGCGGCCCGTGTCTTGCCGGAGGGCTTTTCGTTTCAATGGACGGAACTTGCCCTTCAACAAAAACTGGCTGGCGATACGGCGATCGTCGCGTTCGGCCTGGCCGTCGTTTTTGTCTTCTTGCTGCTGGCCGCCCTTTATGAAAGCTGGCTGTTGCCGCTTGCCGTCATTCTCATCGTGCCGATGTGTCTCCTTGCAGCGATCATCGGCGTCAACTACCGCGGCCTCGATAACAACATCCTCGTGCAGATCGGCCTCGTCGTGCTGATCGGCCTTGCCGCCAAGAACGCCATTCTCATCGTCGAATTCGCAAGGCAGGCTGAAAACGAAGGCATGAACCGGGTGGAGGCCGCGGTCCATGCCGCGCGCGTCCGCCTGCGCCCAATTCTCATGACAGCGCTGGCATTCATCCTCGGCGTGGTTCCACTGGTCCTTGCGACCGGCGCCGGCGCGGAGATGCGCCAAGCTTTGGGAACGGCCGTCTTTTCAGGAATGCTTGGGGTGACGCTATTCGGCTTGGTCTTCACGCCGATATTCTACGTGGTCTGCCGCTCGTTGGCCCGCAAGGAACCAAGCCAAAGCCGTGAACCGGATGAGCAAGCCAAGGCCATTCCCGAGGCCTAAGTGTTCCAGCTGAGCTGCACAGATTGCGAAAGGGGTGACCAACGAACCAGCGTACGGTCACCCGACGCGCTGCTTTAAAGTGGAAGGTCGGCCTTAGCGCGCGCGCCGGCTTCAACTGCGATCTGCATCCGGCTTCACGCCCTTGTTCCAGAATTCTGCACGATCGTTCGTTCGGGGATAGTCGTGCTGCGGCACATCCACCTCGAGAAATCTGCACAATGGCTCCCAGCCATCTTTTGCTTCGAACACCAACAGACGGCTAGCAGGAATCTCGCTCCGAACCGCCTCTTGATGGGCGTTGAAGCAATCGATCGCAGAGCCCCGATCAAGCCCTCCCCCAAGACTGCGAACGACAGTGTTCGCAGCCATCTCCAAAACCGGCCTGACGTCATCGGGCGCCGTTTCTGCCGTCGACATCAGCTTGAAGATCGTCTGTGACATGCTGTCGAACCAGTTTTCCGCATTGCGGGTCGTCAGGATGATTTTGGCATCCGGATAGACCTCAGCCAGTTCCCGCCAGAAGGCCGCGCTCGGCCAGTCGACCGCCGACCCGAACCCATCAAAGACGCGGTTCCAGTCCGCCTTTCCGGATAACGCGGCATTCCACAATGGAACTTGGTGCGCACGATCCTTGAAAACCTCCGCCATGTGATGACAGGGACCAAACCCAAGTTCTTCCAAGGCCCGTTTCAGCGACAAGGTTCCGGTGCGCCCGAAGCCTGCTCCAATCACTTTCAAGGTCATCGCTGGCTCTCGTTTTTTAATGCCAATGACAGGCAGGCTGCCGGATCGTCGAAAAGTTGAGAAGATGACTTAATCGCTCATCGCTTCGCAGTCGACCAGGAGCGATAGCATTTAGTCGCTCATCGAAGCCGCGGTCGCTAGCCCTACGGTCGACTTACGGCACGATCTTCGCAGCGAGGCCTTGGGTCTCTTCTTCACCCGGCCCTTTGACGGGTTCGATTTCCGCGCTTTCCCACTTCAAACCCAAAAGCTTCTCACGAAAGGCAAAACGCACAATGTGGGCGTCGACGACATAGCGCGTCTTCAATAGGTCCTGCAGCGTCGCAGCTTGGACTTCGAAGTACATCAGGCTGTCATCGGCACGGATTTTCAATTCGCCATGGGGCATTTTCGCTGAGCCCGAAACATTGTCGTAGGCGACATCGACCTTATGCGCAAAATGACGAAACATCGCCTGAAGATACCTTGAAGCATTCTCGGTTTCAAAGACCGCTGTCGCCTGAAGCAATTCCGCCTCCCCTATTCATTTTCGGAGCCGAGGATTTCGATCCCCAACGCGCCGTCACTTCGTTGATAAGTATGTGCCCGGACACCGTAAACGACCGCGAGATTGTCTTCAGTCAACACGTCTTCAGGACGCCCCGTCGCAACCGCGGCACCATTGGAAAGCAACAGCAATTTATCGCAGGCCCGGGCGGCCAACCCGATATCGTGAACGGCAGCAAGACACGCTGCACGGTTGTCTGAAACATAGCGGCGAATGTTCTCGAATAATCTGAGCTGCCAGCGGATGTCGAGCGCGCTCGTCGGTTCGTCCAGAAACAACAGATCCGGAGTGCGGGAAATGGCAAGCGCATAACCAATCAATTGTCGCTGACCACCGGAGAGTTCCGACATCGGCCGCATCGCAAGTTCGGAAATCCCCAAGCCCCGCAGGACATCTGAGATCTGGATGTGTAGCGACGCCGCACTGAGATTGTCCCCTAATGCACGCGCCTGCGATGCCAACAATTCATAAGCGCGCAAGGGGCTCGGACTGGGCAGCGATTGCGGCATGTAGACCGAGCGCTCTGCAATCGGCCCATCGCTTTCCAGCTTCACTTTGCCGCCGCCGCCTTTGCCTTTGAAAGCCAGCGCACGCAGCAGCGTCGATTTGCCGGACCCATTGGGCCCCAGGACGCCGACTATTTCGCCGGGTTGAATATCCGAGACCACAACGCCATCGAGAACCTTTTGCGATCCATAACTCGCAGAGACTGTCGTCGCCCCAAGTACGCTCATGCGATTCTCCGCCTCTGCGAAAAAATCAGCGCAATAAAGAACGGCACGCCGATGAGCGAAGTCGCAATGCCGACAGGGACGATGATGCCGGGGACTGCAATCTTCGATACGAACGAGGCGAGGCTCAGCAGAACCCCGCCTGTCAAAGCGGCCCCAGGAATCAAGAAGCGGTGATTGTCGCCGAGTAGCAACCGCGCAATGTGGGGGCCGACAAGGCCAATGAAACTGATGGCGCCAACGAACGCCACGGCGACAGCCGTAAGGACGCTCACCCGCAAAATCGCATAGCGGCGGACGGACGCCAGCGGCAGCCCGACCCCGGCGGCCAGATCTTCTCCGCCGCGCAACATCGTCAGCGCCGCACTGGCGCGGAAGGCAAGCGGCAATATCAGGAAAACGGTCAGCGAAACGATCGTCAATTCCGTCCAACCCGCTTTCGTGAGATCGCCAAGGCGCCAGAAGACGATCTGGCGAACCGCTTCATCCGAACTCACGAATTGCAGAACCGCCGTCAAGGCATCGCAGAAGAACAACAGCGCGATCCCAAACAGAACGATCGATGACGCATTACCCCCAAGCACATTCGATAAGCCTAGGATCATGAACCCCGAAAGGACGGCGCACAGAAAAGCAGCGAGCGGGACGGTGAGCGGATATCCAAAGAGCGTACCATCAAGATTGAGTGCAATCGCCGTCGCAGCACCCAGCGTCGCCGCCGACGAGATCCCAAGCGTAAACGGGCTGGCAAGCGGGTTGTTGAGGATCGTTTGGATCTCCGTCCCGGCCAGTCCTAGCGCAGCCCCGACGGCAAGAGCCATCAAAGTATCGGGCAGCCGCACATCCCAAAGAACGATCCGCATCCCAAGGTCCAATTGATCGGGAGCAACAAGCCCGATCAAGATCTGAGAGAAATCGAGAGCGGCAGGTCCGGTCGCAAGATCGAGTGCAAAGGACGCGACCATCAGCAGCGACAGTCCGGCAAGCATGAGACGACGCCGGCGTGTGATTGCGCGATACTGACTTTGGAGCTGTTCGGGTGTCATCTATGGTCCAAGGCTGATGGCGTAAGTACCGGGCATTTCAAACGGCGTGAACGTCTTTATGAGGTCCTTGAGCTTTGCTTCGGCATCGATGTCTTGAAAGGCCTCCGGCCGGATCCACTTGGCAAACTTCAGCGCCGCGTAAAGGTTGAATGGCGAATTGTAAAAGTTATGCCAGATGGCGTGAATGCGTTTTCTTTTCCAAGCGGGCAAGGCATGAAACCCCGGCGCAGCTGTTGCCCGCTTGAGAGACGCCAGCGCCAGTTCCTCAGACACCTCGCCGCCCAGAACGATCATGGCTTTGCCGCTTTCAAAATCCAAAGGCTGGCCGGAGGCCGTTCCAATGAAGACATCGATTTGCTGACTGATAAGAAATTCCATGGAATGGCGGCCCACCGGCCCCGGCGACACCTCAGCCGAGACGTTCTTGCCGCCAGCTAAACCGACCATCGGCCCGAGCATACCGCTCGCCATACCAACGCAACAAGCCATGCGGCCGACATGCGCCTGTAAGAACACCTTCGGGGGCGGGGTCTTGAGTTTCGCCACGCGCTCGCGGATGAGCTGCAGTCCCGCATTGTGGTAGTCGGCGAAGGCCTTGGCGCGCTCTTGCTTGCCAAAGACTTTGCCAAGGATTTCAATGGAGCGCGCTGTGTTTTTCAGCGGATCCATCCGAAAATCAATAAAGACCGTTTTGATCCCGGCTTTTTGCAACTGACCGATAAGTTCGGCTGCCTTCGCTCCGGGGCCGTGATCGGCGATCCCGAAGATTGCGACGTCAGGTTTGAGCGTCAGGATCTTCTCGACCGAGACACTCTCTGCCCCGCGTCCGCCGAATTGCGGGATTTTCTGGAAGCCCGGCCACTTTTCGTTGACCTGTTTCAAGATCGCCGGATCACTGCCGGTCGGGCCTTTCGCCACTCCGACGATGCGACCGACAGGATCTTCCGGAAGGACGATGGCCAAAGCCTCAAGATAGTTCGACGACCCCAGAACAACGCGCTGCGCCGGCTTTTCAAGCGTAACCTTGCGACCAGCCAAGTCTGTGAGGTCCACCGCATTGGCCGGCGAAAGAGTTCCGGCCATGACGGCAATGGTGACGGCCAAAAACCAAATTGAATTCCAGTTTCGCATGGTGTCTCCAAACAAAGCTGGGCGACCGACAATTCAACCATTGTCAGTCGCCCCCAAGCCGATGGTAGTCGCGCTCAGATCAGTACGTCAGCTTGCCCGAAGCAATGACTGTCCGCCCTGGAGAGTAGAGTGGGTCATTTCCTGGAACCAATGCCGAAGCACGATCAACATACTGTTGATCGAAAACGTTCAAGACATCGAGACGCAACGTAAGTGATTCAGCGAATGTCGGGTTCCACTCCGCGTAGACGTTGTGAACATCGTAGCCCTCCAAAACGCCAAGAGCTCTTGCGTCACCACCAGATCCCGCAATAACGTCCGCAGAGCCGTCATAGTCAAAGGCCCACTGAGAGACAAAGCCGAGAAGCACACCATATTCGGCAAATCTGTAGTGACCCGAAAGCGTGAGGATGTCGCCTTGCGGCGTTCCGTAGTACCAGCTGGCGGTGGAGATCGGATCACCACCAATTTCGGTTTCTGTATGCTGGAACTTGGCTGCGATTTTTGCATTGGCCGCCGTGTAACTCACCGCGAAATTATACCCTTCGGTGACGACGTCCCCGAAGTTTTCGATAACCTGATCTTGTGTATCAGCAGAAGATTCAATCGCATCGTGGATCGTGGTGTGGAAGTAATAGCCTTCTGCCCTAAAACCGGACCGTTCATACGAGAGCCCAGCCCGCACCTGCTCGCCAAATTGCTCTTCAAGCGTAGCGCTATATTTTGGTATGATCCGGAATGGCCCGGCACCAAAAAACGGCGCATTGTCGTTGCGTATCAGAATAACTTCAGACAGCGGGATGCCGCCAAACGACCTTCCGTATGATGCAGTCGCTGTCAGCCCTTTGATGATCTCTAGATCCGCAGAAATGTTTGGGCTGGCGCCAGAAGTATCGAAACTCTGGCCGTCTGCGCCCTCGAACTCGTGCCAATCGTACCTACTCCCAACTGAAATATCGAGGCGATCGAAGAATTCAGCACGGTATTGAGCGAATATGCCGATGTCGCGACCCCGCTCACCGAGGATCTGGCTTCCCCCTTTGTGGTCGGCCTCGGACTCTTCGCGGTAGAAATCACCGCCGACAGTCAACTTGCCTGGACCAGCCTCAAAAGTGTTCTGCGCCTTCCCGCCGATCGACTCGATCTGAGCGTCGCCATAAGCAACGCAAAAGAAGGAAACAACACCAGGGTCACATGTCAGAGGGAATGGGAACGGAGAGGGGTCATCAGGGTGCGGCCGATTCCAAGAGTTTTTGTTGTAATAGAATGAGACCTCCGGATTGAAATAAGCGGTCGGCCTCGTATTCGTGTACTTGAACGTATAGGTCTGCCGCTCGATTTCCTGGAAAGAAAACTGGTCGGGAATGAAAGAGGCCGCGTAGTTATTCCGGAACGGGCGAATGCCTTCATCCCCCGTCTTCTGCCCGCTGAAGGCAAAACGATGGCCCGTTGGGCTTTCGAAGGCAAACTTACCTAGATAGTCCTGCAAATCGACATCGGTACCAATGACTTCGTTTCCATCACCATCTTCGTAATTGTCACCGTCTGCCCATTTTCCATAGAAAAGCGCTTCGAATCCGTTTTTCTGTCCGTAGACAGCACCGGATCTCGAGAACGTCTCGGAATTGAAATCGTGAGAAAGTTTTACAAAAGCCCCCAATGTTTGACCGGGCTTTAATAGATCAAATGGATCAACTGTCCGGTACCGGAGTGACCCGCCGAGAGCGTGAGGGCCGACATCGGCCGCCGTCACACCAGCATCAACCGCAACGCCTGCTAGAATTTCGGGATCGACGACGAAATTGTTGTTGTGGTGGAACCCGCTACGCTGCGGCTGCCGGGCGCCATCGACTTGGACATTGAGATTGGTTTCTTCAATGCCATTAACGTAAACTTTGGTACTCGACGGCATTGTTCCGCCCGCACGGACGGCAGTCTCTCCTGCAAAAAGGGTCTGAGCATTGGTTGCTCCGCTACGCTCTATCTCATCACGTGAGATGTTTACGTCACGCCCTTCTGCATTGGGCCCGCCCGCGCCATCTCCGCCAGCCCCGGCACCTCCCGCGCCCCCATCGCCAGATGAGCCTTGATTGCTCGCCGGCGCAGCCCCCCCTTGACCGCCAGCAATATAAATATCTGGCAGCTGCTGCGGGCTTTGCGCCTGTGCCGTCGCCGGTACCCAGAACGCAGCGAGTGCGACTGCACTCACGCCAACCAGGCACCGTTGTCCGACGCTGCCAAGCATGATTGCATGTCGATGACTGACTCTCTGCATAACGACGCTCCTGTTCTTCAAATCCCGCATCGATCCACCCCATCGGGCAAACCCGCTAGAAATAGACATTTTGTTGACCGACAACGTATACTTTTGGTAGACGAGAAGACACCGGACCGACAACGGGCGCGCTTTTGCCGGATCACCAATCTGATTTGCAGGATGTGCGCTTGACCGTCTTCACGGCCAGAAAGTTGCCCGAGTACAACAGTTCGGAAGAGACACGCCTGCGATGAAATCCGTCAAACACGATAAGAATGACGAGATAGCGGACGTCGTAACGGTGAGTGATTACCGGCGTCAGGCTCGCCGTTTTAGTTACAATCCGCTGCTGCCCAATGGCGATGAGAACTGCCAGCTGATGCGCGGCCGAAATGCCATCGTGCAGTTGCGGCAGGGTCTTTATATTCACTTCTCAGAGACCACCGATCTGGAGGATTCGACAATCGCTGCGGAATGCCCTCCGCACATCGGCGTAAAGGTGTTCTTGAGCGGTCACGTCGACGCAAGCATCGGCGGTCTGGCAATCCCGATGCCGCGCTCGAAGGGTTTGTCCTGGGAACCAATTGCCGTCCTGCTGTCGCAACCGCGCAAAGACCTGTTCGTGCGTAAGGCGACAAAAGGCGGTCATTTACGGAAAGTAACCGTGTCCTTCACTCAGGACTGGCTCAAAGATTCAGGGTACTTCGATGGGACCAACTGGAACGAAGTCGAAGAATTCGTGAAGTGCCACTTGGCGGTCCGCACGTGGCTCCCCAGTTCGGAGGTTGTATTGGCCTGCGAACAGATATTAAGAGCTCCGCCGAAATCCTCGATTGCAAATCGGCTGTTTATGGAGAGCCGGGCATTGGTGCTGGTCGAAGAGGCCATACGCAATTTGTTGCGCGAACCCAACGCCATCCCCAAGCGCGCCAAGCGGCCCTCGGATCTGCAAAAGCTTCAGGCGCTCGACGACTACGTCGACACCTTGAACGGCGAAGCCGTGACAAGTGCGGACATCGCAAAACACATCGGCACCAGCGAAAACTCCTTGCGGCGACTGATCCGTAACAATCACGGGATGAGTCTCCTTGGCTACGTCAGACGCCGCCAGCTGGAAAACGCCAAAAAGCTCTTGGAGCAAGGCGAAGCGACGATCACTCAAGCCGCCCACATCGCCGGCTATAATAGTGCTGCAAACTTCTCGACCGCGTTCAAGCGGCTGTTTCATGTCAATCCAAGCCAGGTGATCGCGGCGAAACTAGCAGAGTGATTGTCTCAACCCGCGCCGGCCGTGACGCGTCAAAACTCCCGAAAAACAGCCATAACTAAGGGTCCGCTCAAGGAAAACCAGCCGGCTTTCTTGATGCTCTGCGCTCCTAGACATTGGCCTCTTGCTTACCGAGCATCCTGCGCGCCAATTCGAATGCATCGCTTTGCTGTTGGGCGATCTCCATTGGAAAGACGAACAACCGATCACGCACAACGTCCAAATGCTCTTCAAATTCCTCGCGAAACGCCGGATCACTCACGACGTAAACGTATCCGCGACAAAACTTGTTTAAATCCGCCTTGCGCCGCTTAATCCACTGGTTGGAAATCTTCTCGTCTTCATGCGGCTCGTCGTCGTGGTCATGGGTCGCAATCTGCCAGATAACGACGTAGGGGCGTTCCTCATCGAGGATGCTGTCCAACCCATCCAAGAGACGTGCAACTCGGTTCTCTTCAGCAAGCTCGGGAAAGCGCGCCATCACAATGGGCCAATGCGACAGATCAAAAAACGCCGTGTCTGGAACGCACTTTCCCCTCCATCCTTCCGGCTTGACGATATCCCTCATGCTGCGCCCTCAGTTAAAGCGTTCCGAAGAACCAGAACCACAAACGGTATGGAAATGGCGCCCAGGAGGTAGAATGCCGGCCACCCGATGAGTGAGATGAATTGAGCCGCCGCGATCATCGCCAACGTGCTGGTGATACGACTGATACCGTAATAGGCCGCGTAGTCCGTCGCGGGCTGATCGCCGTCTGCCCAACCGATGATCTTGGTAACCATCGCGACGAACATGCCGCTCACCGCGCCCGTCAGAATTGTCGCCCCCGCAATTGCGATCAATTCCATCCGCCCAATATTGCCAGCCAGCAAAGCCAACAACGCAATCAGGCAAACCCCTGCGAACACATAAAGCGCCCTGAGCAGCCCGCATCTTTCCATGAGCGGCACAGAAACGACGGCCGCCACCATCATCGCGATGGGGCCAAGCGTTCCCACAATCCACCCGATCCGCTCAAGCGGCACGCCGATATCGACCAGCATTATTCTATTCAGCCCGGCCAACGGGAAAATGACGCAGCACGCGAATGTCAGGACAAGCAAACGGTAGAGCAATTGCCGATCCCGAAGCATACTCAGAAGACTTGGTCTCGCCTCCTTGATGACATGCGCGGCGGCCGCGCTTTTCTGCTGCTCGATTTCGCGATCTTTTTTGACAAGGCTGAGGATCGGCAACGCGATGACCAACATTGCAAACCCGAGAAACATGAAAGCATCGCGCCAGCCAAGCCAATCGAAGAGCGGCACAAAAAGCCCGCCGCCGATGATGCCGCCTATTCCCAGAGCCGCGAGCTTGGTCGCCGCCGCTTTTGGGCGCCAAGCCGGTGAAATCTGCTCAACTGCAAGGGCATCAAGTGCGACATCCATCGTGGCGAGAAAAACGACCGACACGAGTCCAAGCGCAAACAATGTCCCCGCCGAAAGACCTTCCCCATTGGCAACGGCAAAGAGCGCCAATGCCGCAATCGATTGCATCGCGATGATCCAACCGGTCCGCTTGCCAAGAAACGGCATCGAAAACCGATCGACATAGGACGCCCAAAGGAAAGTCAGCCCGAACGGCAGATAGAGCGCGAACAGCCAGCCGACATCACCAATGCTGTAGCCTGCCGCCCGCAAAATGGGAGGCAGCGCGCCTTGGATCACGCCGCCAGCCAATCCAAAGCCGATATAAAGCGAACCCATTGCCAACAGAGTCCACCACTGGTCATCGACCTTCAACAGATCGAGCGTCGCTGACTTGCTGATTTTCTTCACCTGTGAGGTCAAAACTTGAAATCAATCCCGGCCATGATCCGTCTAGGTTGGGTCACGCTTCCAGCGTCCGTCGTAGGAGGGTCTTGGAAGAAGAGGATCGAGGTCATATCGCGCGAGTCAAACAGGTTGGTCGCGGAAACGAACAGACGGGCTGCCGGATCGATTTCGTAACCAATCTCTGCATTCGCGATGAAATAAGGATCGACCTTTCCGCGCGCCCGATTGAACGCATCGGAATAATAGGTGTCCGAGTAGCGACCATCGACCGAGACACTCAACCGGTCGATCGGGCGTAACACGAAGCCACCCGTCAAGGAGAAGGCAGGCGCACGCGCCAATTCATTACCTTCCAGAGCCGCCGGGGTCGTTTCGACACCGCTATATTCATCGATCCGGGATTTCAACAAGCCTAGCCCGAAGAACAAGTCGAGCCGCTCGTGAGCTTTGATCTTGGCTTCAAACTCAGCACCATAGGTCGTGACCTTGTCGATGTTTTCAACGACATAGATAGCCGTATCACCCTGCTGCAAGGCGACCTGCAGATCGGTGTAGTCATTGTAAAAGACATTGGCGCGGACTTTGACGCGGTCACCAAACAGTTTGGTTCGAACGAAGCCTTCGTACGAGTTGACCGTCTCCTCATCGAATTCGTAATGCGTGAAGGGATAGAAGAAGGGAATACCCGCTCCACCTGCGTTGTAACCACGTGCCGCCGTTGTGCCGACAGTAAGTTGATCGGTCAGATCGTAGGACACCGTTGCCCGCGGCATGAAGGCCTTGAATGTCTCGTGGTAGTCGATGCTTAGGGTCGGACCGGGCGTAGCCAGTGTGCCAACGCGATCGCGATCTTCTTCCTCATATCTGGCGCCGAAGTTCAAATTCAGTTTTCTGGTAGGCCTGAAATTGATCTCGCCAAACACGGCGCGCGTGAGCGTATCGTCGGTGAAGGCGCCGCCGTTCCCGAAATCCAGTGCTTCGTCCTGGCTCGCACTGAAAACGTAAGCTGCGGCAAAGCCTGACACCATATCGTTGCGGTCGCCGATCTTGATCCGCGGCTCGGCCGAATATTCAGTTGCGTCAATATCGGCGCCACCAAGCCCTGCCGGAGCAAACCGATCGACTTGAATGTCCGTGGCGGTCGCGAGTGCCGATAGCTTGACTCCGTCGGCAACCTTCCAATTGGTATCAAGAATTCCACCTGTCGCCTTCGTCTGAAAGCGCGGCATTCTGGCAAGGTTTGCTGGAGCGACATCTTTGTCGAACGGACGCACGACTGTGTCCGCCTGCGGTGCATAAGCGTCGGTGTGCGTGACCGTCAGCAAGCTCTGGAAGTCTTTGCTTCCGGTCGGCTGAAACAGAACCTTGCCGCGCAGGTTCAAAAAGCGGCTGTCTTCGGGATCGGATATTGAATCGTAGGACTCGTAGTCGACGAACGATTGATCTCCGCGAAACTCTGCCGAGAACCGCACAGCCAAGATGTCCTCGACGATCGGTCCACCCAATGCAGCTGCGAACTGGCGATTTCGGAAGTTGCCTCCCATCAGCCGCGCCTTGCCTTCCCATTCGAAGGTGGGGTCAGCCGTCTTGACCGCAATGACGCCGGCAATCGAATTGCGCCCCTGCAGCGTACTTTGCGGACCACGGTAGACTTCGACCTGCTGAGCATCCCAGAGGCTGCCATCGATAAAGACGGCCTCGTTGAAGGAGAGCGTGCGCCCATCGACTGTGTAGTTGAGCCGCGGGCGCGTGCCGCCCAGAAACGCGTCAGTGCCGGAGCTCGGACCGGTTCCATCGATGCCGCGAATAGCCGGAGCCGAATTGGTCGAGTTTCCCTGGCTCGACAGATTGGGGACACGCTTCAGGACGTCGTTCGTCGATTGAACTGCGGGGAGAGTTTCCAAATCCTCAGCAGTCGCTAGAAATACGCTGGTTGCGGTATCTTCAAACAACCGTTCCGTGCGCTCTCCCTCAATCACGATGCCTTGGAGCTGAACGACATCTTGCCCCTGAGCTGGCGCTACGCCAAGAACGACCGCAACGGCTGCGATTGTTCCGACTGCCTGACGCGTTTTCATACACTTGCCTCTTCCAAACGTGGCCTTGACCAAAATGGCCGCTGCTGGCTCCCTCAGAACAAAGCCAGTCGTTGCATTGCGGCGCGAAGAGACTACAATCTCTACTTCATGAGTATAGAAACAACTCCATTTGGGGCATGGCAAATCCACAAAGGGAGAAACGGATGCAGAACGAGATGAATCGTCGGGAACTGATGTTGAAACGCCTCACATCGATGGGGCGCGGCCCCAACCTGCTCATTTCGAATGTAACCGGCTCGATCATCGTGTCGCATGACCGCTTCGACGCCTTCGAAGGGGCCGGCGAACCTCTGTCCTATGCGGTTCTCGGCCTTTGCACATCAGGTGGCGGACGAACCTTCAGACGTGGCCATGGTGTGGATCTCGACGACACGTGGCACCCAGGACGGCTGGGTTTGGTTCTGCCAGGCCCACCGGCAAACGGACGAACGCCCGACCTCGAGATGCTCACGATCTGTTTTGACGTCGATGCGATACCGGCCTGCCGCGGAAAGAAGCCTTCCAGTACCGACTTGTCCAGGGTTGCCAGCCGCCTGTTCGATGATGCGCACGCTCAGTCGGTCATGATTGCACTTCGGCATGAGGCCGAGGTGCATGGCGCAACATCCACGTTCTTCGAGCACGGCCTGTCGCTGGTGCTGCACAGACTCTCGACCTTGGCGCTTGAGGGCGGCGGATCTCACGCCACGTTTAGAATTGCCAACCCGTCGCTACGCACGCTTCTGACATTCATTGAAGAGCGCCTGGATCAGGAGCTCAACGTAAGAGAGCTGGCGGCCATGGCGGAAGTCGATCCGAAAACACTGACGCGGCTTTTCAAACGCGAAACCGGTCAGACGCCTTACTCCTACGTGACGCTGCGGCGGATGGAGCGCGCCAAACAACTCCTGCAAGACAAGCGAACCGTGACCGATACGGCGATGGCGGTCGGCTACGCCAATCCGGCGAAGTTTTCTGCAGCATTCCGCCGCATGTTGGGATGCTCCCCGACAGAATGGATCAACGCCTCCCAGGAGTCCGCGGAGCCGCCGACGAGGCTCTAGGTTTGTTTCGAAACTCTTTGAATTGCCCCGCGGCTTCTGACCGAGCGATCGCCCCGTTCCTGAGGCATCGATATTCCGGACAACCCGTTTGTGGCGCCGCTATCAGCGCAGCTCGGAGCGATTTTCTTCCTTTCGGACTGCAGTATAGTCCGCCGCCAGCAGCTCCTACGATGGCCGCGCAATATCCACCCCAGCTCTCCAAGCACTATATCGCCCAGGGGTAACCGAGCCGGTGCAAAGCCGGTCGCCACTGCACGGGCTGACCCACGCGGCAAACATCGCGAGATCCACTCCACCGCCGCCTTCAAACATTTATGAGTTTGTCACACGGCGAAGATATGCTGCACTGCAACACAGCACATTGAGAGGAACCATGTTCGATCTGAAAGGTCAGCGTGCGCTGGTTGTCGGAATAGCAAACGAACATTCAGTCGCCTGGGGCTGCGCCAAGGCTCTGCGCCAGCAAGGGGCAGAGCTCGCCGTCACCTACCTCAACGACAAATCGGAAGAATACGTCCGGCCGCTTGCCGACAAGTTGGACGCCAGGATCGTCGCCCCCCTCGACGTCCGCGATGAAGCCCAAATCGAGGCCCTTTTTGACGAGATCGCATCGACCTGGGGCACGCTTGATACGCTCGTCCATTCCATTGCGTTCTGCCCCAAAGACGATCTGCATGGTCGCGTCGTCGATTGCTCCGCAGAAGGTTTCGCTCTGGCAATGGACATCTCGGTCCATTCGTTTCTCCGCCTCATAAAGCGCGCAGAGGCATTGATGCCGGACGGCGGAACCTGCATGACGGTCAGCTTCTATGGCGCCGAAAAGGTCGTCGAGCACTACAACATCATGGGGCCGGTCAAAGCCGCGCTTGAATCCGTCACGCGCTACGCGGCAGCCGAACTCGGGCCCAAAGGCATCTCGGTTCACGCGCTCTCGCCCGGGCCGCTGAAAACGCGCGCGGCCAGCGGTATCGACCATTTCGACGAACTGCTTGCGCGCACAGCACAACGCACGCCAACCCATCACCTCGCCACCATCGAAGACGTCGGCGCTTACGCGGCCTTTCTCGCCAGCAAGGAAGCCAAGAATGTCACCGGCGGCGTGCATTTGATCGACGGCGGCTACAGCCTCGTCGGCTAACTCATGAGCCGCGACCGGCTCTTTTCGGGCGGAGCCCATTGATGAAAAACGTCTCTCACCTGCCATACGGCGAATTCATGAGTGCCATCCAGGCGCAACTCAAACTCATGAGCAAGTCGGCGACGATCCATCTCGAGCACGCCCAGCGTGAACTCAGCACAAACAAGACAAAGAACGAAGCAGCGATCGCCGGAGTAACCAGACTATTCCAAAAGTCGCAAGAGACGGGACGGTTGCAGGACGATTACAAAGAATACCTTGAAGATGCAGGCCAGCGGGCTCTTCTGACACTCGACACCCTGCGTCGGCGTGGCGACATCTTCTACGAGCACGAGGCAGCCGGTGCACCGCCAGTTCTGATCTACGATTACGAGGTCGTTCTCGACGGTGCATCGCTAGCGCGGCCATGTAACTACATGCTCTTGCGCATTACGCCGCCAGAAGGCGTCGAGGTCCTCGAGTGGAAGCGGCCTTACGTGATCATCGATCCGCGCGCCGGACACGGGCCCGGCATTGGCGGCTTCAAAGCCGATAGCCAAGTCGGTGTCGCGCTCGCCGACGGCCACCCCGTCTATTTCGTCGCCTTCAAACAAATGCCGGAGCCGGGACAAACGCTGGCAAGCGTCACGCATGCCGAAGCCCAGTTCCTGCGCGAAATCCGACGCCTACATCCGAATTCGCCAAAGCCGGTCGTTGTCGGCAACTGCCAAGGCGGATGGGCAACCTCGATCCTCGCCGCAACCAACCCGGACCTTGCCGGCCCAATCGTTTTGAATGGCTCGCCGATGGCCTACTGGTCAGGCCGGATTGGCCAGGACCTGATGCGCTACAACGGCGGCATGCTCGGCGGCGTCCTGCCGGCGATGATGATGTCTGACCTTGGCGCCGGCAATTTCGACGGGGCGCATCTCGTCTTCAATTTCGAGATGCTGAACCCGGGCCGCACCTGGTTCCGCAAGTATTTCGACCTTTATAACGACGTCGACGACGGCGCCCAGAGGTTCCTCGATTTCGAACGCTGGTGGGGCGGCTTCTATCTGATGACAGAGGCTGAGATCCGCTGGATCGTCGAGACATTATTCGTCGGCAACAAGCTCAGCAAAGGCGAAGCCCGCCTCGAGACCGGCCGGCCGATTGACCTCAAGGCAATCCGCGCCCCGATCATCGTGTTTGCCTCGCACGGCGACAATATCACCCCGCCGCAGCAGGCCCTCAATTGGATCGTCGACACCTACTCCGATGAGACCGAGATCGAGATTTGCGGCCAGCGCATCATCTACATGGTCCACGAACAAGTCGGCCACCTCGGCATCTTCGTGTCCTCATCGGTCGCCCGCAAAGAGCATTCGCAGATGGCCTCGACGCTGAAAACCATCGAAGCGCTGGCGCCCGGCCTTTACGAAATGAAGATCGAAGACATCGCCGGCCACGGCGCCGACAAGCGCTTCACCGTCAGTTTCGAAAGACGCAAGATGTCGGATATTCTGGCGATTGGCAGCATTGCCGATCGCGAGGACGAAGAGGCTTTCGCCGCGGTCGCGCACCTCTCCGAACAATTGGCCGAAACCTACGATACGACATGGCGGCCGCTTGTGCGCCCGCTCGTCACGGAACAAATGGCGCAAACCGCACGGGCGCTTCATCCCGTGCGCCTCAAGCGCAGCGCATTCTCCTCGCGCAACCCCAGCATGGCGCGCGTCGCCGAGCTGGCAAAGACGGTCAAGGAACGGCGCAAGCCCGCAGCGCCGGACAACCCTTTCATCGCTGCCGAGAAACTCTATGGCGACCTTGTCGAGCAAAGCTGGAACGCCATGACCAGCTTGCGAGCGATGTGGTACGAGAGCGCCTTCTTTGCGCTCTACGCCGGTCCCTGGGGACAATGGTACGGCGCCTCGCGTCAAGCCAAACGCGCGCGCAAATCGACCGAAGAACTGCGCCACCTGCCCGTCGTCGTCGATGCACTGCACGCGATGGAACGCGGCGGGCTCGCCGAAGCCGTTGTTCGTATGCTCGTCCTGCTGGCCAATACGCGCTCCAACGTGCGCCGCGATCGTCTGGAGCGCTCCGCCCAGCTCATGTCGACCGAAACTCCGTTCCGCGACATGGACCCAGCCACGCGAGCCAAACTCATTCACGAACAAACGCTGATTGCCCACTACGAGCGTGACGTCGGCCTGAGCACCCTACCCAAGCTCATCCCTTCGACCGAGGACCGACAGCGCGCCATCGAGATGGTCGAATTCGTGGTCGGCAGCACCGAAGAAATGGAACCCAGAACGGTCGAAGCCCTCAACACCATGCGGCAACTGCTCGGTCTTGGGCAACTGCAGGTCATTCCGACGGCGGCCCAATGACAAAACTGAAAAACACTCCATGGGACGCTCTTGAGATCGGCGCGGAAAGCAATTTGCAGCGTATCTGCACCCTCGACGACTTCTACGTCTTCGCCAATGCGTCCGGCAACATCAACCCGATGCATTTACCCAAGCACGATGGCGACAACGACGGCCAGCGCGAAGCCGTCGCCCCTTCGATGTGGATTGGATCGCTGATCTCAGCGGTGTTGGGAACCCGGCTGCCGGGTCCAGGCACACTCTATCGCGAGCAGACCTTGCGGTTCTTGCAACGCGCGCACGTCGGCGACCAGTTGACGGCCAAAGTCCGGCTGACCGAAAAAGCGCCTGGACGCATTGCGCGCTTTCACACCTGGGTCGAACGGGACGACGGAACGTGCATCGCTGAAGGCGAAGCCGAAGTCGTCGCGCCTGAAAAGGAAATCTTCTTCGACTCCGTAGAAGTCCCCGGCCTGACCGTACGAACGCATGTGCATTTCGACCGCATCGTCGAGGTGGCCGAACCGTTGCCGCCGATCTCAACAGCTGTGGTGGCGCCCGAAGAAGAAAACGCACTCGGTGGCGCGCTCCTGGCCGCCGAGAAGACTTTGATCACCCCGATCCTGATTGGATGCGCCGAGAAAATCAAAGCGACCGCCGAAGCAATCGGCCGCGATTTGCACGATTGCGAAATCATTGACGAGCCCGACCACTCTTTGGCAGCCGCACGCGCCGTAAAACTCGTCCACGAAGGACGTGCGCGCGCCATCATGAAAGGCCATCTGCATACCGATGTGCTTCTTGCACAGGTGGTCAAAAAGGATGCCGGCTTGCGCACATCCCGCCGGCTCAGCCACGTCTTCGTCATGGACATCCCAGGCCTCGACCACCCGCTTCTCGTCACCGACGCAGCCATCAACATTGCACCCGATCTTGAAACAAAGGTCGACATCACGCAGAACGCTATTCACCTCGCCCATGCCCTGGGGATCGACTCGCCCAAGGTCGGCATTTTGTCAGCCGTCGAAACGGTGAACCCGAAAATCCCATCCACCCTCGATGCCGCGATCCTGTCCAAAATGGCCGAGCGCGGGCAGATCAAGGGCGGTATCGTCGACGGACCGCTTGCCATGGACAATGCGATGGACGTCGACGCCGCGCGAACTAAAGGCATCAAGTCGCTCGTCGCCGGGCATGCGGAAGTTCTCGTTGTCCCAAATCTGGAGGCCGGCAACATGCTTGCCAAAGAGCTGACGTTCGTCGCCCACGCCGAAGCCGGCGGTATCGTCATTGGCGCACGTTGCCCGATCATCCTGACAAGCCGCGCCGACAACGATCGCGCACGGCTCGCCTCCTGCGCAGTCGCTGCGCTCTACGACGCATGGATGCATCGCTGATGACGACCCAACGCCTCCTCGTCCTCAACGCCGGATCTTCGTCCATCAAGTTCGCCGTCTACGAAAGAGCGCCCGACCCAGGCGCTCTGGTGACCGGACAGGTCGAAAACATCACAGCCGCCGCACGCCTCATCATGCGTCCCGCGGATGGTAAGGCCGAGACGATCGCTCTAGGACAAACCGACCACGTTGCGGCATTACAGGAAATCATGACCCACGCGGTCATTCCAACAGGCGATGGCGCGATTGCCGGCGTCGGCCACCGCATCGCACACGGCGGACTCGAGTTCACCGAACCCACGCGCATCGACGAAACAGTCGTAGCGAAACTCAAGACCCTTGAGCCTCTGGCCCCATTGCACCAGCCACACAACCTGGCTGCCGTCGCCGCCTCACACCGCGTTTTTCCCGATGCGGTTCAAATTGCCTGCTTCGATACCGCATTCCACCGCGGGCACCCGTGGGTGAACGACACGTTTGCAATCCCTCGCTCCTATTATGACAAAGGCGTGCGTCGCTACGGCTTCCACGGCCTGTCTTATGATTACGTAACCGACAAGCTGCAAAGCATCGCCCCGGACATCGCAACCGGTCGGGTCATCATCGCCCACCTGGGAAACGGCGCGTCCATGTGCGCGGTGAAAGACGGACGCAGCATCGCTTCCACCATGGGCTTTTCGGCGCTCGATGGCTTGCCGATGGGAACCCGCTGCGGTCAGCTCGACCCCGGCGTATTGCTTTACCTCCTCGAACACGAAGGAATGAGCACGGCCGAAATCACAGCACTCCTCTATAAGGAGAGCGGCCTCAAAGGAATTTCATGCCTGAGCAACGACATGCGCGAGCTTGAAGCCTCAAGCGATCCCGCTGCAAAGGAAGCCATCGACTATTTCGTATTCCGCATCCGCCGCGAGGTCGGTGCCATGGCAGCCGTGCTCGGCGGCATCGATGCGATCGTATTCTGCGGTGGAATCGGCGAAAACTCGGCAACGATCCGGGCCAATGTTTGCGAGGACATGGATTGGCTTGGCCTTCAGGTCGACGCATCGGCAAATGCCAAGAATGCCCTGCGCATCAATGCCGGCACGGTGCCGATCCTCGTCATTCCAACCGACGAAGAACGCGTCATTGCCCGCGCCTTGGTCGCTGCACTTCCCTCCGACTAGTCGCCTCCCCGCAACAGTTGCAGATGGTAGCAATCAACGTGGAATAATAGGTGGCGCCCGCGTCGAAGGTCGCCATGGTTCGCTTCACCCTCTGACAAAATACACCGGTCGCACCGGTCGGAGCCTGCATCGGCGAAATCCATTCTCAGCCCTGGAACAACCGGCAAGAAATGTGGGCGCGCCTGGCACACCTTGATTGCCAAGTCTGGCAAAGCCAAGCCCGTTCAGCGTGTTAGGTTCGCCGAGCCTCAGGCACAAGCGGCTATTGTGTCCACCCTGAGAGCCCAAGGCATTCGCCGCAACAAGACAACACTTCAAAAACAGTATCGCTGGAGGAAACCAACCTTGCTGAAGCAGGCAATCTTAAACTCACGGTACGCCGGGGTCGCTTTGATTTGCGCGATCTGCGCCGTATCAGCGGCTGGTATGAACGTCCCGGCTGCAGCTGAAGCAAGTCCCTCAGCCAAGCAAACACCAGGCGATGAAATCCTTGCTCGCGTCGACGGCATCGCGATCAGGGCCAGTGACCTCGACTTCGTCGAAAAGGAAATCACAAGCAACATCACGAATCTTCCACCGGTCGCCCGCCGCCGCCTCCTTGTCGAATACCTCATCGACAATCACCTCTTCGCAGCGATGGCAAAACAGAAAAACCTCGAAGAAACCGACGGCTTCAAGCGACGCATGACCTACTATCGCACGCGCGCGCTCCGCGAGATGCTGTTTGAAAAGGAAGTCAAAGGCTCCATCAGCGAGAAGCTCGCCAAGGCCCTCTACGAAGAGCGCGTCGAATCGTTGAAGGACGAAAAGGAAGTCCGGGCCCGGCACATCCTTTTGCCGACGCAGGCAGAAGCGGTCGATGTTCTAAAAAAGGTGACCGCAGGCGGCGATTTCGCAGCGCTTGCCAAGGAATACTCAATCGATAGTCGCACCAAAACTCGCGGCGGAGATTTGGGCTTCTTCGGCCGAGGCAGAATGGTTTCTGAGCTTGAAAAAGCTGCCTTCAGCCTAACGCCTGGCCAGGTCAAGGGCCCGGTCAAAAGCGATTACGGCTTTCACATCGTCAAACTCGAAGAACAGCGCGACAAGCCCGTTCCAAATTTCGAAGACGTCCGCAATGAGATCATGACATCCTTGATGCAGCAACGTGCGCAAAACGTTGCCGAGGGGCTGCGCACAAAGGCAAAGATCGAGTTTGTCGAACCTGAGCTAAAAAAATTCGTCGAGCTTAGCCGGAAGAAGGCGGAAGAGCGCCGCGCCGAAATAGAAAAGAAAATGAAGGCCCAGATCGAACAGATGGAGGCGGCGAAAAAGTCCGGCAAAGGTTCAGATGGCCAGATTCGTCCTCAATAAGCTGCCTTCCCTCGCGGACACCAATCAGCGAGCTAGCAGGCGGCAGGTAACTGCCGCCCCTGCGTTATCTGGAATTCCTTTTTTCGTTGCCGCACTTACAGTTTTCGGAACTGCTTTTGGTCAAGGTGCCGCCGTCGAAGTCAAAGGGTTCTTTTGCGACTCAGAAGCGTCAGTGATTGAGTTCCTCAAGGAACGGGCACGCGGTGAGAATGATATCTTGTCAGCAAATGCGGTGAACAAACACCATGGCAAGCAAGTTTGCGCAGAATACCGACCTGCTGTGGCTTTGACCGGGGAGGAAAAGACCATCATGGACGACGGCCTAGTCTTTACGATTCAAAGCTATGTGTTTCTTCCAGAAAAGGTGACCCGCTGGTCAGGTTCATATTACGGCTCGCTGCCGAGCCAGCAGCAAGAGCGCGGCATCTGAGCCTGGAGCATTGTTCAGCAAGAGTGAAGGCGGTGTCTTGCCGGAGGCGAGCGGCAAGCAGACCGGTTCGAACATGCGACGAAACAGAGGCTGCGAGTAAACACTGGAAATTTCATCCATTCGCAATCCTCAAATTCCTCGATGCGCGGGTACACAAAGACTGCTATTCGAGCTTGTCGGCAGGAACCAAAGCCAGCGCACGTGGCCCCTCGCAGACCTTGACACGGCGCAGTTCTTTTCTGGCCGCAACGTCGATGACCGACACATCGCCGGACGCCCAATTCGCCACAAACGCAAGGTTGCCGTCTGGCGTTATCGCAATTCCTTCGGGATAGCGCCCAACCTTAACCGATCCCTTGTCACGGATGGGGCGGGTTGTAATCATGCGGACGTCGCCCGACTGTTGGTTCACGACGAAGACCTCCTTCGTCCCTGGCGTAAACGCCGCTCCATACGGCAGACTTCCAGTCCGCACCTTTTCATAAAGCGACGGTGGTTCCGGCTGGATGAGCGTCACCGTGCCGTCGCGCACGTTGGCAACTGCAATCAAATCGTCGTTGGCGGCGCGACCGATCGCAAACGACCCTTCGCCGCTTGGCAGTTCCAGAACGACTTCAAGCCGTTCGGGATCTATGAAGCTGACAGTCCCGCTTTCCCGGTTGGCAACGACAATCCGCTTGGCGACCGGCAGGAACACGATATGTGCCGGCGATTTTCCGACCGCAATCTCTTTGAGCAGTTTGAAGGTCTGCGGGTCGTAGACACGAACAACATCAGCGTTCCAGTCGCCAACAAACAGACGGCCTTTCGCGTCGGAGGCGATGCCAAATGGCCGGCCGCCGACGTCGATCTGTTTTTCGATTGCGCGGGTCTTGGGATCGATCAACGCCAACAGGCCCGCTTCCGAATGCACGGTGATGACGCGGTCGAGCGCTTGCGAATAGATGAGATTGGCAGGCCCCGCGGGAACATCCACGAGGCGGGGTGCATCCAATTCCTGCACCCCCAACGTCGCAACTTTGCCCGCGTCCTGACAAGCAACCCAAAGTTCACGCCCACCTTCGGCTTGGGCGACGCCCGGCAAAGCGATGCGCAACGCCAATGGCAGCGCGAGGCACAGCAAACGCAATGATGAGGACGCCCAATTGTGTCTTGAACCGCGCATCGTTATTTCGCCGCCGCCAGTTTGGCTTTGATCCCTTCAAGGCCGTCTCGAAGGAACTTCGTCATCGCGTTGATCGCCGCCTCGTCGTTCAAATGCTCCGGCGGGAAATTACCCGTATCCGCGCGATAAAAACGCGACAGCCATTCGACCTTGCTGCCGCTTTCGGTTGGCAGCACCGTGATCGTCGCGGAATAAAAGCTGACCGGCATGGCTTCAAAGTTTTCCGTCATGAGGCGATACGAATAAGACATGTCTTCCGCGCGATAGTCATCGAGGCTTTCTTTGACGTCGCCATTGGCAAGCGTCAGCGTCCGCTCTGCACCATTCCCGTTGCCGCCTTGAGCGGTCACAGACTTGACCGACGGATGCCATTGACCGATCGCATCGAAGTCCTTGATCAAGTCCCAGACCTCTTTCGGCGACTTGGCGATTTCGATCGTTTCGAGCGCTTTCTTCGGTGTCGGCCCATGCGCGACAACGGCTTTCCCGCCAACGGCACACAGCAAAAGTCCAATCGCCAGGCATCTTGCGAGATTCATGGTTTCCCTCCCTACGTTTGGTGAATTGAGCGTTGTTTGAGGCGCCAACGAGCGAACCCGTCGAAGAGCGGCAGAAGCAGGAACGCGCCCAGCAGACTGAGGATCGCGGCACCCGCCAGCCAGCCGCGTATGTCGGTGGCAGTTTGAACGGTTCGGGCTTTTGCAGACTCGCCAATCGCTGAAAGCAATTCTCTCACCGATGCCGCGCTGTTCAGGTGGACGTAGCCCAGGCCAGTCTGCGCACCGACCGCTTTGAGATGTTTTTCGCGCACGGCGGACAGATGCTCATCGCCAGCGGGAGCCGCCCCACCCCAAGGGGCATTGCGCGGATGGAACCCCTGACGGGTCATAGAATCCTTCGGCGGAAGTCCATGCCGGTTTTCATGCGGAACATCGTCGACCGCGTAGAACCCGACGCGCCGGCCATCCCTGTCGAACTTCGGGATCGGCGACTTGGCATACTGACCTACGCCGACGAGAACGCCCTTGACTTTCCCAACCTCTCCTTCGAACGGAGGCATTCCCGAGTGATGCAAAGGGGGCGCTTCTTGCCCATCGGTCAGGAACAAGACGTTCGCATGCAGCCGCTCGGCTTCTGCGATCGCGTGATGGACACCTTTGGTGATGTAGCTGTCGCCGGCCCAGGCCATGCGCCAGTCGATGTCGGCAATCATCCTCTTGAGCGGGGCGAAATTCGCACAGACCTCCATAGGCGCGGCAAGAAGAAACGTGCGGCGCTCGGTGAAGATCGCCAGACCAAGACGCGAGCCACACGGAAGATCGGTGACAAGCCTCCGCAAAGCCGCCTTCGAAGCTTCCAGGCGTGAAACCGGCTTGTTGCTGTCGCCATAGTCAGCGACGTTCATGCTGCCGGTCAGGTCGATCACAGCCAGCAGATCGTAGACCTTTGCCGAGAGCTCCAACTGAGGCACCACGAACGTCGCGATCGAGCAAAAAAACGCAAGAGCGATCAGCCAGCGCCGCGCATCCGAAACCCCGAGCCACCTCATGGCAGGCCTCGCGGAATGCCCGGTAAATCGGTCCAAATCTTTTTGGGTGCATCCTCTTCGGCTTCTTCTTCTTCGCCAGCCCCACCGGGGAAATCGCGCACCAGCCGCATGGCGAAGTCGAGATTATATTTGGCGTTCCAATTGCCCGGATCGATCGTCAGGCTTTCGCGGTATTCGTCCTTCGCCAGCCGCACAAGCGCGATTGCCTTGTCGTGATTGCCTTTCTCGACGAACTTGACGGCTTGGCGCAGCCGGGCATTCGCCAGATTGTAAAGCATCGCGGCCCTGGCAGGTGGAGAGGCCCGCAGTCTTCCCGCGTCGACAATCGGCTGCGCTGCCTCGACATCATCGCGGTAGAGGTGAAAATAGGCGCGCGCCTGCAGAACGTTCTCGTCACTCGATTGAGGGTCGATATTCAAATCCTTGCCGCTGAGCAGAGCCGTCACGGTGTCATTACTATTCTTCTTATCGACGTATGAAACAGCCGCCGCGAAGAACGCGACAACTGCGATAGTCACGATGGCGACGAGAAGCAGCGAGGCATTGCCGATCACCGCGCGCCAGGCCTTGCGCATAGTGCCGACAAGGGGACGCAATAGGATGGAGAGAAGTTGATCACCGCGCAGCATCCACCCCTCAGGTCGCGACGATGGCATGGACTTCATGACTGCCTCCCCTCGCTCCAATGCAGTGCTCGCACCGAAGAGCGATCGGCAACCAACGCCGGTGCCTCCAGCATTTTTGCTGCAACCAACGCCAATAGCGCTACGGAAGCCAGCAGATAGGCCAGAGCGCTCAGGTCGGTTTGCTGGATTTCTTCGGTGTAGCGGATCAGTCGGCGTTCGAGCTTGTCGATCTCGCGAATAGCGTCGGCAATAGCCTGAGGATTTTCGGCCTGGAAGGCGCGGTAAGGGACGCCGAGGGTTTGAAAGAGTTTATGCAAGTGTCGTTCTGGCAAGCGCTCCGGCGAATCGACTTCATCGGGTTTCGGTTGATAGAAAATGCCTTTGCTGCCTTGCGTGCGAAGAAACAGCCAGTAGAGATTCACAGGCTGGCGCGCCAGTGCCTTGCGCAATTGGTCCTGTACTTTGCGATCAATAACCGCAGCGCCATCGGAGACGAGCAGGATAGCCCTCGGCGCTGGCGTCGTATCGGCGTTATGCATGCCTACCGCCATCGCGAGACCTCGCCCGACATCGGTAAATGCCAAACCCGGCCGGTCGATTGCTTCGATCGCGGCGAGGACGGCGTCCTTTTCGGCCGTCAGCGGTAAGACGTGAATGGGAGAGGTCGAGAAAGCCGCGATCCCGAAATGGTCATGTTGGCGGGTCTCGACGAACGCACTTAGCAGCCGCCGGGCGGTCGCGGACTTCGATTCCTCCTCGCCACTGGGCGGGCGACCGGCAAACGAGTTGTCCATACTTGCCGACCGGTCGACGAGAATGACGATATGCGCGCCTTCTCCAGTGCGTTCGATACTGCCGCCTTCAAGATGCAGGCCTGCCAGCCCCAAGACAAGCGCTGCGATGGCAAAGCTCGCCGCGAAACGAAGCCCGAGTTCGAGGAGCCTTGAAAGCGGATCTGCCAACTCCTGCCCGAGCGCCGGATAAGGCTGCAGCCGATAGCCGCGCGTGATCATCGGCAAAGCAGCGAAGACGAGAAGAACCAGCCATTCAGGATGATCGACATCGAAAATCATGACTGCCCCCGTTCCAGAACCCCAAGAGCGTCCGAGAGAGCGACGAGGTCGCGCAACGGCATGATGTCTTCCGCACGCTTTGCATCCTCTGCAAAAAACAAAGCGCCCGAGGCTTCGAAAAACCGGCCGATTTCACCGCGACGCGATACCAGGCCCGGATGTTCAGCAAAGAAACTCGGCTGATCGTTTGCCAGCAGCCTCTGACCTGCCGTCTCATCGAGCGCGCGGTGCATGGCCAGAAAAGCCGGCCTGAGGACGCCACGAAGATCCGTATCGAGATCGGTGATCGCAGAGCGTTTCAAAGCGGCGATCTGGCGGGCCGCAACGGTGAACGGACGGCGCCGACGCGCGCCAAATGGCCACCAGGCCTGGTGATATAAAAGCAAACCGAATGCGAGGGCGCCGGCCATCGATGACAGCAACATGGTCGTCCGCTCCCGCGCGGTCGAGCGAAGCTGAGGCTGCGCATCCGGCATCAAGCGCGGAATCTCATCCGCCTCATCGCGCTCGCCGCCGCCTTGACGCGACGTCAGTTCTCGAAGCGGTGCGGCCAGAAACGTAAATGGCGGGAGCGTCGTTTTCGTCTCTCCGCTCTCGCTGCGAAACAAGAGGCTGACCGAAGGAAGCGTCAAACGCTGCGGCTGCAGTGGAGCATAGAAAATCTGATATGCAAGCCGCACCTTGAGAAATCGACGGCCCTGGCGCGAGAGCTCTTCGGTTTGGACGTTTCGTAACCACAGCCAGTATTTGATCTGCCCCGGTTCGGGCCGTGACGCCGTCACCAATCGATCGGCCCCGGAAAGCTCGATCAGCGCCGTTCGCTCCAAGACATCACCGATAAAATAGCCGAATTGTTTGGGCTCTTCGACGTCAATCAAGCGGGCTTTGGCGTATGCTGCTCCCGGACATGCAAGCAGCATGAGTACGTAGACAGCGAGCGCTCGCATCAAGCCCTCCCCGTCATCAGGTAGTCGCTAAAACCCGGCCAATCGATTTGCGATGACACGACATAGGACCTGCTGCCGAACGAAGCTTCGGAAAGTTCGTTGAGCCGCGCCAAGCGTTCGTCTTCGGCTTTACGCCAGGACCGCTTCAGCGCCGGACGCATCAAGAACAACCGGCCCCGACCGGTTTCGAGATCGTAAAACGGCAGCAGGCGCCAATCGGGAAGGTCCTCAATTTCCCGGCTGTCGCGCAGGACAATGGGCACCACATCGTGCGCGGCAAGATTGGCAAATAGCTCTTCGGCAAATGCCAACGAAAAGCGGAAATCCGAAATTACGAACACAAGCTTGCGCCGGCCGGCGAGGCGCTGAGCGGCGGTCAGTAAACTTTCCGCACCGGCTTGTGGCCTGGCGCGATACCCAGCCAGGTCAGAAATCAGCTGCCGTTCGCCGGCCCTGGAGGTCGTCGCGACCACATCGAACGACGCCAGAATTTCATCGGCGCATCCGAGAACGCCGAACGCATCGCCGATACGTCGCGAAGATGCCGCCAACGCGGCAACCAATTGCGCCGTCGTGCGCATCCGGTCGGCCTCTCCGACAAACCCCATCGAAGCCGACAAATCGACAAGCGCATAGATCGTCGCCGCGGACTGCTGCTCGAAGCGCCTGACGTAAAGCCGGCCCATTGCATCGCAAACACTGGCGCGAATATCGATTCGCCGCGGATCCGGCCCTTCGATCAACGGAACGATATCGCGAAACACGCCGCCACCACCAGGCAGCTTGCCCCGATGCGCACCCGGCCGAACTCCACCGACGCGCCAGGATAACCGATGGGGCAAATCCTGCGGCACCTCGATTTCTTCAAACACGTCGCCGGCTCGGATCATGGCACTGGAACAAAATCAAAAAGCGATTTGCAAAGCGCCGGAGCAATCATGTCGCGCCGCAGTTCGTAGACCGGCTGGAAGAAGATCCGGTGGGCCATCACCTCTTTAAAGACGCCTCGCACATCCTCCGGCATGATCGCTGCACGGCCATCAAGCCAGGCTGCTGCACGCGCCGCACGGATGAGGTAGCTCATGCCACGCGGGCTCGGTCCACCCTGGACGAGACGGGTCATATCGACCCCGTCAATTTCAATTCCGGCTGCGGCCGGATTGCGAGCGGCTTTCCACAGATTGACGACATAGGATTGAATGGCTTCGCTGGCCTTGACGCTCTGTTGAATATCGCGCGAGATCTCCGGAAGCCGCAGGTGATCGAGAATGCCTTCAGGCACCTGTGAGATCAGCGCATCGGTGTCGTGGTAGCGTGGATCAAACGCCAGCGCCTTGCTCGTTTCAGGATCGCCCGGGGCACTGATCCCAATCTCCATAAAGAAGCGGTCTCGTGCAGCCGCCGGCAACTCAAAAGTCTCTTCGCGTTCGATTCTATTTCGATCGGCGAATACCAGCATGTGCGGCAGCGTGTACTCCTTGTTGAAGGCGCTAACGCTGCGTTCGGCCATCAGGCGCAGGAGTAGAGAATGGACTTGCGGACGCGCCCGGTTGATCTCGTTGAAGAAAAAGATCGACAGTTCGCTGCCGTTGCGCAGAACCGGTCCGGGCTCGACCCGTGGCCGGCCATCCTCGTCAAGATAAGTATGATAGATGAGGTCCGTCGGCATCAGATCTATGGTGCCTTCGACCCGCTCGTAAGCGCCCCCCAATCCGCGTGCTGCAGCCCGCAAAAGGGTCGTCTTGCCGACGCCGACATCACCTTCCAAAAGGACGTGACCATGGGCGATAATCGCAATCGTCAAAAGCTTGATCGCCCGCGATTGGCCGACCACAACTTGCTCGATCTCGCTTTCGAAGAGGCGCGCGCGTTCCGCAAAATCTGAACCCGCAGAAGAGGGCAAGGAGCCCGCAACTGCGTCCCCGCGTTCAGCCATATCTTGAAATCCCATGAATAACCGTTGCTGCGTTGGAAGCACGCGAGGCTGAGACGTCACAAGGCAACCGACCCCAAGCGACCGATCGCTCAACAACGACTGCGAAGCTTTCAAAAGCTCTGGAAAAGAAGGGTGCGACGGGAGCCGCACCCTCACCCTGTGAGTCCAAACCTGCCTCAATTCAAGGCGGGGTGTGCCGTAGCGTGGTCCGGCAACCCGAAACGGGTCAGTTCGGGATTTTCTTGACTTCGTAAACCCACTTGCCGGATTTTTTGAAGTGAGCAACCCGTGCTGCGTTGCGGGCTTCCATCGCCTTGATGGCTTCGGTTTGCTTGTTGAGTTCCTTTGGATCGTGCTTGGGATCGTATTTCGACCCTTTGACCTTTGCGGGATATCCTGGCTTTGGCTCCCAGCAGTTGCCAGGCGCTTTGCAGTTGGTTCCATCGTATGCGATGGCCACCGATGCGAACGACATCGCTACTGCTGCCGCAACGACCGAAATAATCATTTTCATCTTCGTTTCCTCCATACTTCGCTTATCGACGGATTTGCCGTCATTTTTCCTCATCGTAGAGCGGACCGCCTAAGAGACGTCGCTGCTCTCGCCTACGATGGGGAGACCGTGCAAGCGGAAGTCTCGGCCTTGGCCTTTTCCTCCGCGCCCTTGTTTCCACTATGTTCCGATGCCTTTGGATCGAACGGAGTGAATGCTTTCTTTTGGTCGGCGGTCAGCCAATCTGCTTCCGACACGTCGCCGGTGTAGAGATGACGTATCCAAGCCATCAACAGTAGGATTTCATCGATTTCCAAATGGCTTCCGTGAGGCCCCATCATCCCCTGGGCGCCGCCGTAGATTGTCTCGAAAAGACCCTTGTCGGTCTTGTTCTTGGGATAGGTCCAATAGCTGTCATTGAGACCAACCCCGACCTTGCCTTCGGCGTAGTGGCCATGGCAGCCCGAGCAGGCGACAAGAAAGGCTTCTTCTCCCTTCGGCAAGCACGCCTTCACTTCCAGGTATGGGTTGAGCCCCGTCTCAAGGAACTTCTTGACCGCCGGCGTATCTCGACCTTCTTCAGGTGAATGGCTGAGGTCTAGAACCTCTCCGGTTATGGTGTGACGAAGAACGATTTCACTGGTGGCCGCGCCAACTCCTAAGACGATTGATGCTGCAATAGCTGTCGCGAACACGAGTGACTTGGTCTGCTTTATTCCCACCTTCGATTTCCCTGAAAGATTGGTTTCTTTGTTTGTCTTCATGCCGCTCAGGACCGGTTTGCCAGCTCAAGCAACGGAATGCCCTCAGCTTCCAGAATGTTCTGGATTTCAGGCCATGCTTTTTCGATTGCGATGTTGAGTTCTTTCAACAGAACCGTATCGTTCTTGCGCACGCCCATAGCCTGGTCGAAGTGATGACGCACAATTTCGCCGTCGCTTCTGAAGTTGTTGTCGGGAATGACGGTCAGCTTCAGGTCCGGGTTGGCCTTGACGTAACGCGCCACCTCCGGAGCAAAGGCAACCGAAACATCTGCTTTGCCGCTAGCCACCTCGCCGACCATGCGCCCCGGATCGACACGGATGAACTGGTTGCGGCGGCTCTTGAAGTTGAGCAACGACTTCATGTAGTTGAAGTGGACACTATGCAGGTCCAGTTGCTGCATCATGGCGGCGGCCGGAGTGCCATCGACGAAGCCGATCTTGTCGGCTTTAAAAAGATCCGGGCTCTGCCAAGTCTTGATATTGAGCTTGGAGTCCTTGCGCTGGATAAAAACGTAAGGCGCGCGATAGTAGGGCTGTGTAGTCAAGACGCGCGGATCGCCGTGATCGAGCCCGATGACGACATCGCATTCGTTGTTTAGGAGTTTGTCGCGAACGAGATAAATTGACGGTCGCTCGTGCCACACAAACGAAGCTTTGCGGCCCATGGCCTTGGCCACAGCTTTCGCAATCTTGTTTTCAAACCCATCTTCGGTGACAGAAGAATAAGGGAGTTCTTTGGAGGCCGCGCAGACCTTGAGCTCATTGGATTCGGCCACCGAGCGATGGCTGATCAGGGCTGTGACGGTAAATGCTGCGATGCCGGCAACGGTTGCAAGAGGAGCAAGATCGGTCCACATCGACGAACGAGTCGCCTTATCCATGATTTTTGCCTCGATGTGCTGAGAATTAAGTCTATTCGAGGTGGCCGCCGCCACGATTTGCGGTTCGGGCGACGGCCAAGCCTGGTGAGAAGTCCGCTTAGGACTTGCTGCCTTTCCACTCACCATGCATCGGATCGGAGTATGGGTTCTTGCCATCAAGCGAGAAGACCATCACACCGCCACCCATCTGGGTGTACTTGGCGAGGTTTTTGAACGCACCGACAGCACCCAAACCGGCAGTCGGATCTTTGAGGTCGAACACGAGACCAACACCAGGCCAGCCACCGACGCCGTACATGATCGCGACGTACTGCGTGCCGTTGTGCTCATAGGTCATCGGGTGACCGATCGAACCTGAAGGCATCTTGAACTTCCACAGAAGCTCACCGGTGTCGCTGTTGCGGGCTTTCAGGAAGCCATCAAGCGTTCCGTAGAAGACGAGGTCGCCAGCGGTTGCGAGCGTGCCGCCCCAAACCGAGAAGCGCTCCATCTTTTCCCACTTGTAGCCGCCGGAAACAGCGTTGTAGGCCTTGATCTGACCGAGGCCTTCGTAGCCTTGGCGGTCACCCTTCGGACCAGGGTACATCCACAAAGTCGCACCGACGAAGAACTGGCCGGCACGGTAAGGAAGCATGAAGGGCTCCCAGTCCATGCAGATGTGGTTGATGCCCATGAAGAACAGTTCCTTCGTGGGATCGTAGGAGTCGTGACCCTGGTTGTGATACCCCATCGCCGACGGGCAGATTTCTGTGCCCTTATGGTCCATGCGGGTCGCGAATTCAGGGTTACGTTCAGGCAGACCGGTCTTCAGATCGACCTGGTTGACCCAGTTGACGGTGTCGTCGAGCTTGTCTGCCGAAATAAGATCGCCATTTTCACGGTCGAGCGTATAGACGATGCCGTTACGGTCAGGGTGGGTCAGAAGCTTGCGCATCTTACCGTTTTTGTCTTTCTGCTCAGACAGCATCATGACGTTGACGCCGGCATAGTCCCACTCATCGTGCGGCGTCTTCTGATAGCCGAACTTGGCAAGACCCGTATCGGCATCACGACCCCAGATGGTCATCGTCCACTTGTTGTCACCAGGACGCATGGTCTCGTTCCAAGGAGCCGGGTTGCCCGAGCCGTAGTGGAACAGGTTGGTGTCTGGGTCATAAGCGTACCAACCCCAGTTGGTGCCGCCACCGATCTTCCAAGCATCACCTTCCCAGGTCGAAAGGCCCAAGCCCTTCTGGCCGTAGTGTGGGTTGGCGCTGTTGAAATCTTTACCGATGCCAACTTCGTCATCGGGGCCGGTGGCGTAGTGCTTCCATTTCTGCTCGCCAGTCTTGATATCGTAGGCCGCAAGCAGACCGCGAACACCGAGTTCCGCGCCAGACGAACCGACCAGCACCATGTCCTTGATGACGTAGGGCGCCTGGGTCAGAGTCTGGCCGACCTTGATGTCCTGATGTTCGATTTTCCAGTACTCTTCGCCAGTCTTGGCGTTGAGCGTTACGACGTGACCGTCGAGCTGGGTCTTGACGATGAGCGGCGGGGTTTCACCGTCACCGGGCCAATAGGCGAGGCCGCGGTTAACGAGGTCGCAGCAGGCCACCGAACGGGCCGCAGGATCCTGCTTCGGCTTGTGCTCCCACAGGATTTTACCTGGGTCGCTCAAATCGAGTGCGAACGTATTGTTCGGGAACGACGTATGGACGTACATGACGCCATCGACGACGAGAGGCGTACCTTCGTGCCCATGCAAGAGACCGGTCGAGAAGCTCCAGGCCGCACGCAGGTCTTTGACGTTGTCGGTGTTGATTTGCTTCATTGGGCTGTAGTTCTGCGAGCTATAGTTTTTGCCCGGCATTGCCCAAGTATCGTTGCGCTTGGATAGTTCGACCAGCTTGTCGTTGGCCTGCGCGGCCGGCGCGATGGCAAGAGCCGACGCGACGACCAAGGCCGACGCGCTCGCCATCAGCGCGCTGCGTATCGTTGATGTCATTTAGCGTTTCCTCCGAACAATGTGCTTTCGTGCGAAAGCTTTTTTTTGGGCGGACGGTCCGTTCGTTCGGCCTTTCGATCGCCACCAGATGCCGGTTCGAATTCGCCCAAAAAAGGCAACCCCCGCCCTGACGCAAATCGACAACCGGGCCGTTCAAGGACCCTTTGAAACGTCAACGATTTCCGTCATTTCCAGCGTTAGCACCGCCAACGATGTTCCGTCTTTGGTAGTAGTGGCAGATGGTGTCGGGAAGCCTTGGCAATAAGACCTGCAACCCCTGCCACTAGCCAACGCTGCGGTTGAGTTCGATAATGGAAATGTTCCGATTGAACGATTGCGCGGACGTCAGATCAGTTACGGAACCGATGGATGGTTGGGACGGTCATATTCAGGTCGATTGAACAAAACGCGCTCGGATCGAAGGAACCGGTACGATGCAGCGTTGCGGACTAGGTTTCTTGTCAATACTTGCAGCCGCTGCCCTCCTCGGCGCTTGCGGGGACGACAGTGCGTCGAAAATCCCGGAAGCATCGCGGTTTGAGCGCCGTGAAAAGCCGCTCCACGAACGCGACTGGCTAACGCGTTTAACGAAGGTCGAGCCGCACCGTTGGCTTGCCAGCCACCAGGCTGGGCACCCCTTGCAGGACGGCGACAAGCGAATCGCGGAAATGCAGCGCCAGCTCGCAACAGCGGCAACGCGATTTGACGAAACACCTCGCATGATTGCCAACCGGGCCGTACAGCTAGAAGGTATGCTAAGGGAAATAGGGATACGGGAAACGCCGGCGCAATTGATTAATGATCTGTTGTCGACGACCGCAGGGTCCGAGCATAAGCAGAGCTTCGGAACGCTGGTTCAGCACTACTTCAACCTGAGGCGTCTGGGACAAACAAAAAAAGCAGCGCTCACGTCATTGCGGCACACGATCGGCGGCAACGCAGACAAATCAAAGAGGTGACCATTTAAGAAAATTCAGAAGCAAGAAAATTAAAGCAACTTGATCAACACATCATCTACAAGGGAATCGCTTGGGACCGCTCCAAGCTGTTCGACGTCGCTCGTGCGAACTATCCCAAACGCTCGAAGGTTAGGCGATGACGACTGTTCTTGTGATCGATGATCATCCAATCGTGCTCCAAGGCTGTGAGCGCGTTCTGAAAGAAATGGGTGTCGAAAACATCCACCTCTCACCGACGTTTTCGGAAGGCTTCAGGCTCTACCGGAAGCATCGCCCTGATGTGATCGTGCTGGATCTCGCGGTTCATTCCGACGCAATCAGCGGGCTTTCCTTTTTGCGGCGGCTTCGTACCCACGATAAACAAACACCGGTGCTCGTCTTCAGCATGTACGACGACGCGATGATCGTAAACCGTGCAATCCGATTAGGAGCGACCGGTTATATGTTGAAGAACTCCTGGCAAAGTGAATTTTGCGACGCGTTCGACATGATCCGATCTGGCCGGCACTACATCAGCCATGAACTCGCATCCGAGATTGCGTTCCTCAATCAGCAGGACGATGAAAATCCCCTGCGCGATCTGTCGTTGCGTGAATTAAGCGTCCTGAGGCTCATCGTCGAAGGTAAACCTTATGGCGAAATCGCTCAGACATTGAACGTCAGCTACAAGACCATCGCCAACACGGCATCACACATCAAATCGAAACTTGACGCACAAAGCCTCATTGAGCTCGTCCAGATTGCGGCACAGCACCTGCCAGACTTGGGCGGGCGCGGCGCGGGCGCGTCTCGAAAGAGCTCAAGCCAGCAACGACTTTAACTCCGGCGCCCAAGCGGAAGATCATGCCGCGCAGCCCTTTTGGCATTGCCATTTACCCGCCGCGTCCCAGGGGATCGCACATTCGACGAAGCAGCCGTGTGCTAACGACGTGATGTGATCCCGACTGGGACAGATACTCGTTTTGAATACGGTAGGCTTCGAGCTCAAGTTCAAGTCTCTCCTGACAGCTCATATCGACCGTCAGCTTTCCATCCAGCAGTTGGAAATAATGCAGAACCTCGTGAATGACGTAGCTCTTGGCGACAGGACTGCGTTCGAGGTCCAGCCGCTCGTCGACATAGACCGTGCGCGTCCGGTCATCGAAAAATGCCACCGCGCCACACCGCCGCCCGCCACAAACAACACGCCGGAGCTCATCTGGATGCAGCTTGGCAACGCGTAACAGCTCCTGGGGAGCAGTGTAATCACTGAGACGTACGGCCTTATCGACGAACGCGCGAACATCGGCTTCGTCAAGCATCTCGGTCACCTTCGAAGCATCGACGTGAAGCCTCTCAACCTTACGCTCTTTGCCAGGCGTGCTTCCTTGGGACTTCGAAGGCTGCTGTCGCCGCTCCTCACCACGTGCCGCCGCGGATCGATTTTCTTCTGAACTGAGAACCGACTGCACGTCGCCGAAACCAAGCACGAACGCAAAGACCAAGAGCACGAGCGCATAGAGCAGCGGCTTATTCAATGTGTTCTCCTGACCTCAAACCGGCCCCCGCCAGGATGACCAGCCGCACTGGGGCCATTCAGTCTCTTTTGCAAGCCTGCCCATCATGGTCTTGGAAAGCTTTCCATTGACGAAACTTCGCAAAAGGCGACCCCATGGTTCGGCCGCTCGTAAACGGCGACATGACCGTTGCTGACAACGGTCAACAAATAAGGAACTACAAATTTGGGAGAAGACGCAATGGCTAAAAAATGGGCCGTAATGATTTCAGTTCTGTTGCTTTCAGGAACGGCAGCCGTCGCAGGCGGTTGGGCCGACAAGTTCGGCAACGTCGACACCGATGGCAGCGGCACGATCGCTCGCACAGAATGGGATGCCAACTCGCCGAAACTCAAGATCGACCCGTTGCCAACGTTCTCAGCGATGGATGAAGACAACAACAACAGCATCGATGAGGCGGAATGGGCGACTGCGGAAAAAATGGTAAAGGCCTTCCCGGTCTCCTGTAAGTCTGCGACCGAATCCTGGTGCCCGAAGAAATATTAAGGCTTCCGACCAGACGTCCTACCTTGAAACCCGGAGCGCAATTTCCGGGTTTCATCAATGGCTGGTGCCATCTGAAAACGTGATCTTGTTCCACACATTGTACTTGCCCGATGGTTTGCGCATCGGCAGGCGGCGAACTTCTTCCAGCGTCTTTGCATCAAACACGATCACCGCACCATCATCCTCCCAGACCGAGACAAGCGCATATTTCCCGTATCGGTCGAACTCCACATGCGCGACCGTCTGGCCTGGCGCGGGCCGGAGTGTCTTGACGATCTGCAGCGATTGCTTGTCGATCACATGCATGGCGTCCTTGTTCGGACCGAAGAAAACATCCGCCCAGACGTAAGGCGAGTTCTCATGCGAGCGCAGGAAGAACCCCGGCCCTTCGGTTTTGATCGTTCCCACCACCGACCAATCATCAATACCGATAACGCTGAGCTTGCTTTCTTTCAGATGCGGCGTCGCCATCACCCGCTTGCCATCGCGCATCCAGCTAATCCCTGAGCCCAGATGCGGCATGCCAGGCAACGGCAACTGGGCGATTTCCCGCCCGACGTTGAGATTGACAACAACGCCTTTCGACCCGCCACGCGTCGCCCCGATCAGATTGCGATAGTCCGGATCGAAAAAGAAATCATCGAGCGGCTCCGACGTCGCGATGCGCCGGCGCGCAAACAGCCCCTTGGACGACGGCAGTGCTTCCACCATCCCCTTTTCCCGGCTGTGCACATAACCTTCGTAAACCGGTTCCGCATTCGGATCGGTTGCAATTTCCCAGATTTCGGCGACATCCTTGAGCGCCAGAACAAAGCTGTCGCGCGTCGGCGCCTGATAAACCGCAGAAACCCGCGAAGGTGTCCCACCTTTATCGGTCACATCGAAGACTCGCTCCACCGCAAGATCAGCCGTTGAAAGTATGGTGAGCGTGTTCGGCAGATAGTTCGCGACCGCCAGCCAGCGCCCGTCTTTCGATATCGCGATGTTGCGGGAGTTAAGCCCGGCGCGAACCCGGCCGACCTCCTGCAGCGCCCAGATATCGTATTTCTGAACCCAGCCATCGCGGGACATAATGAAAACGAACCGACCGTTGGGCGTAAATTTCGGTCCGCCATGCACGGCAAAAGGCGTTGCAAAACGATCGAGCCGCTCGAACGTATCACCATCGAGAACCGACACGTGATGATCGCCGGTCTCGACTACCAGAAAGATGTTTAGGGGATCTGCGGAAAACTTCGGAGCATCGACGCTTTCATAGTCGTCAGCCATCGACCGGCTGGCCGCGATGTCCGTCTCGGTCCAGTCCGGTTTATTCGCAAGCGGCGTCTTGATGTAATCGGCAAGCGCTGCAATCTCGGCCTCTGACAGAACCCCGGAAAACGACGGCATCTGCGTTGCCGCACGCCCCCCGGAAATGACCTTGGAGACAACCGGTCCCCGCATCCTCTTGAGCGTCTCGGGGATGAGAGCCGGCCCCGTGCCACCGAGCCTTTGACCGCCATGGCACGCCGCGCAATGCTCGGCATAAAGCGAATGCCCGTCGTCAGCTGCAAGAGCTGGCAACGCTGCAACGAGAGACGCCACCAAGAGCAAAAAACTAGACGAAGCGGTGCGCAGGATCATGCCGTGTCCCTCGAAATGGCGTAACTGTTGCGCGCGCCGAAGGCTCCGCCGCCTCCAAGCCGATCTCGCTGTCGCTGAGATAGCAGGCTGGATCTGCTTCCCACGGATCGCCGGTCAACTGCAGTGCGCGAATGCGCGTATTGCCACCGCAAACCGCCTTATAGGCACACGCGCCGCAGCGGCCTTTGAGCGGGCGCGGTCGTTGCCGCAAGCCGGCCAGCACTGGGTCGGACAGATCCTCCCAGATCGTGCTGAACGGACGGTTGCGCACGCTGTCGAGCGAATAGTCCGACCAATACGTATCGGGATGAACGATGCCTTGCGTATCGATGTTGGCAACGCCGAGACCTGAGGAGTTGCCACCCCAAGCTTCCAGATGCTGCCGAAGATGCGCCACCCGCTCGGCCGGAAACCGTTCTTCCGCCCAGCGCAAGAAATAGACCGCATCGGCGTCGTTGTTGCCGGTTACGATCTCGAAAGCCTCCCCCGACTCGGCCGCATCCAACGCACGCGCGATCAGCAAATCGAGCGCCGCGCGCGTGACGTCCCATTGCGTATCATCGCAACGGTGCTTGTTTCCCCGACCGGCATAAACAAGATGCGAGAGATAGAATTTCTCGACGCCTTCATCGCGAGCCAGATCAAGCAGGTCCGGTAGCTGATCGCAGTTATCCCGCGTCATGGTGAACCGAAGCCCGACCTTCACCCCGCGCCGCTTACATTCGCGAACGCCTTCAAGCGCTTCGTTGTAAGCTCCGTCCTGGCCACGAAACCAGTCATTCATTTTACCGATGCCATCGAGGCTAATGCCGACATAATCAAACCCGATCGAAGCAATCTGATCGGCAACAGCGCCTTTGATCGGCGTACCGTTGGTCGACAGCGCCGTATAGAGCCCATGCGCCTTTGCGCGCTTGGCAAGATCAAGCGTATCGACGCGATAAAGCGGTTCTCCACCCGACAGGATCAATGCCGGAATGCCATAAGCCGCCAAATCATCAAGCACGCCAATCGCTTCGGAACTCGTAAGTTCGCCTGGAAAGTGATGGTCAGCCGCAACCGCATAGCAATGCCGGCACTTCAGATTGCAGCGCCGCGTCAAATTCCAGATCACCACCGGCCGAACCGGACCTTTGCGCTGCCGCGGCGGCGTCGGTTTGATGAGCTGCTGCATATAGTGAGACAGACGGAACATGGTCTCAGTCTCCTTTGCCGGTGAGACGCACACCCGTCTTTTTCAGGATGCGCTTTGAATAAAGGATGTCGCTAGACCGGCAGGCCGGCCCGATAAGGCTGGCGATCTGCCGCCGCTTGGCTTCGACTTCGTCGCGTGTCGTGCCGTGCACCATCGCAAATAGGTTGTAGGGCCAGTCCGGCAACGCGCGCGGACGCCGGTAACAGTGCGTGACATAGTCAAGCGCCCCAATGCGCGCGCCAATCTCGCTGACGGCGTCATCGGCGATATCCCAAACGGTCATGCCATTGGCGCTCATGCCCAAAGCGTAATGGTTCGGCGCAACAGCAATCCGGCGCACGACGCCGTCAGCAATCAAACGCTGAAAGCGCGCGATGACGTCGCTTTCTTCAAGTCCGAGCCGCCGGCCAACTTCGGCATAGGGGTAACGTACGATCGGCAACCCCGCTTGCGTGGCGTTCAAAATCGCTTCGTCTATCGCATCCAACTTGATCATGCCGCCACCTTGAAACCGATGAAGAATTCTTCAAGCTTTGGAAAGCGCAAGACCTTGAGACCCGTCCGCGCTTCGATCCGATCAGCCACAGCGTCGATCTCTTCAAGCGAAACGGTCGCCAGTACGAACCACATGTTGAGCTTGTGCTCGCGCTCATAATTATGTGCGACCTGATGAAAGCCGTTGACGATCTCGGCAACGTCATCAAAGCGGTCCTGAGGCACGGCGATTGCGCAAAGACAAAACGCACCGCCCATCGCCGCCGCATCGATGAAGGGCCCGAAACGCGTCACCACATTGGCTTCACGCAAACGCGCCAGCCGCTCAACGATCTCATCGGGGTTGCAGCCAAGCTCCGGTGCGATTTTGGCAAATGGATCGGGAACTTGCGGCAGATCCTCCTGCAGACGATTGAGAATCGCCCGATCGAGATTATCGAGTTCAACTGCAAGACCATTGCGCCTCGCCATCACGCCGCCTCCTTGGGCTGTGGCGCGACCAAGGCGCCTGTCTGCTTGAAGCACCGCAACGAAAACAAAATCGTCCGCGGCAGATGATCGAGCCCGGCAGCAGCAGACGCGCGCTCAAGCACGGCCAGCGCGCTTTCACGCGATTTCGCATGGATCATGCAGTAAAGATTGAAGGGCCAGTCTTGCGCATGACGCCGACGGCGATAGCACAGGTTGATGCCATCCTGTTTTGCCAACTCGGCACCTGCCGCATCGATGAGGCCTTCAGGGACGTCCCAGACCACCATCGCATTCGAACACCAACCCAAGGCCCGATGCCTTACGATGAGCCCGATGCGCGGCAGAACGCCAGCGCTTTCAAGCTCTCGAATGCGCTGCATCACGTCGGCTTCGTCGCGCTCAAGCTCGTAACTCATTTCCAGGAACGGTCGCGGAACGAGCGGCAGTCCGACCATGAGTTGCTGGACAAGTTGGGCATCGCCATCGCGCGGCACGAAGCCGACCGTACTAACGCCACCGTTTGGAACGATATGCCGGTTGCCGACTTTGCCATTCAAAGCAAAACCCAAATCGATATGAAAAGCCCGCTCAAGCCTGAGGTCGAGCACCTTGCGATTGGTTTGCAACTCCACCCGAGCAAGCGACGCATCGACGGAGGCGCGATTGGGCCCTGTTGCGACAAACCAGATATTCCAGTCGTTTTCCCTCAGATAAACGTGGTTGATCCCAGCTTCACGCGCGAGAAGTTCAGCCGTGGCCTCGACTTCCAGATCGGGAACCGAGATTGCAGCCAGCGTACTGGCACCCAGCGTATTTGGGCGCACGACCGCACCGACACGGGCGATAACGCCTCCTGCCTTGAGCGCAACAAGCCTGGCAAGAACCTTGTCCTCGCTTGTGCCCAAGGCATCCGCAACAGCCCTGAACGGTCTCTCGACGACCGGAAAGCCGCGTTGCCAGTTATCGAGAAGCTGTTGGTCAAGATGATGTGTCAGACGTTCCATGTGAGGTCACAGTCCTGTCCGGTGAGCGCGTGCCGTAAAAAAGATTCCACTCGGGCTCTTCGCTGGGATTTCGGCCTTCTTCTCGAAGGTCCGCGCGTCGTAGATCTGCACGACACCGGCGTCGCGAACCGAGACCCAAACGTTATGGCCGCGCGGGGCAAATTCCATGTGAAGAACGGCAGGGCCGGGCTTCCATTCGCGGATTACCTTGCCCGTCGGCGTGTCGATGACTTGAAGGGTATCGTTCAAGGGGTGGGCGAAGTTGACCCACACTTGCCGGCCATCGGGGCGCGCAACGGCAAAGACGGGCTGGCCGTGCACCTTGGTCCGCGCGACTTCCTCAAAGGTCCGCGCGTCGACGAACAGCACCTCGTGATGTCCAACCGCCGGCAGAACGAACCGATCCCCGGCAAGCGCCCAGCCCTCAAGATGCGGCATCTTGTAGACCGGCAGCTTAGCTTCGCCGCGCCCATAGTCACGCAAGATGCGGTGTGGCTTTGGCGGGTCCTGCCACAAATCGAATGCAGTCAGACCGTCTTCACCATAGAGCCCGGTGATGTAGTGGCGGCCATCCGGCGTGATGAGGGCATCGTACGGACGATCGCCAACGCCTTTAAGCTTCGTGATGACGGGCTGCACTCCGGCCGAGAAATCGGCAATCCAGGTTTCGCCCGCATCCCATAGCGTGAACACGAAGCGCCGGCCTGGAGCGTCCACAAGACCAATCGTCTTCGAAAGTCCCCCGTCCCATTTCGCCGAGATATCCGCCACCGCATCGAGCGTCTCGGTATCGAATACGCGCACTCCGCCGGGTTCGTAGTTCGAGACCGCAATCAGCGTTCCATCGTCCGAGATCGCGCCGCCGATGGAATTTCCAGCCTGCACGACGCGCCGCGCGATTCTTCCGGTGAGAATGTCGATCTTGGTCAGCCCGCCATCGCGGCCGAAAACGAAAGCGTACCGCTCGTCGCGCGAAAAAACCGCCGAGGCATGCGAGAGATCGCCCAGGCCTTCGACACGATTAAGAACGCGATGCTCGGTCGTATCGACGATCAGGACCGAACCTGTTGCACGCTCAATGACAATGCCCAGATCGCCAGTCCCTCTGAGCTGGGCCGTTTCAGACCGCAAGGTTCCCGCGATCACGACCCCAAATGCCAGGCTGAGCAAAACGGCATAGACGGTTTTCATTTTGAGCCCCCTGCAAGGAGATAGTCCGCAATCCATCGGGCTTCGGCTTCCGTCATGAGCGGCCGCCACGGCGGCATCGGCGTATCCGGCACACCATTGAGGATGATCTGCGTGATGGCTTCCGCGTCCTTACCATTAAGTGTCTCAGCGCGAATATCCGGGCCGAGCCCGCCCTTCAGCGTCATCCCGTGACAGGACCCGCAGTCCTGGCGCACCAGACGCTCCAACTGGATCGCGCGGCTTGCGGAAATGGATCGATCGCCTGCCGCCTTTTCGCCAGCCCAACTCAGTCCACCAGTGCAGAGGACAAACAAAAGGACGATTGCGACCGCTCTAAGCATCAACATAAATCCTATTCCGCGGCTTCCATCAGGAGGGCGGCCTGGACGACCGGACAAATCTCGCTTTGCGCGTAAAGCAAGACGACCTCACCGATGATGAACAGCACCGGCCCGGCAAAATCCGCACGCCGCGTCGCGTCGGCGATCTCATGAAGATCGGCAACAATGCGCCGCTCTTTCCGCGTCGTTCCGTTATTGATGGCAAGGACGGGTGTCGCCGGTAAGCGCCCGGCCGAGATGAGCCGGCCCGCGATCTCTTCGATGTTCGCCACCCCCATATAAACGACGAGTGTCGTTTCAGGATCGGCGAGACCTTGCCAATCGAAACACAGCGCTTGGTCCTGCTTGCAGTGGCCTGTGATGTAGCGAACGCTCGTCGCCAACCCGCGGTGGGTTAGCGGCACGCCGGTGTTTGCTGCACACCCTTGCGCGGCGGTAATACCCGGCACGACTTCACAAGGTATGCCTTCGGCCCGAAGTGCCAGCGCTTCTTCTGATCCACGCCCGAAGATGAATGGATCACCACCTTTAAGGCGGACGGTCATCTGGCCGGCGCGCGCTTCACAAATCAGGATTTCGTTGATTTGCTCTTGCGGGACCGTGTGTTTCTTCGGCTCCTTGCCGACGGCAATCATCCGGGAGGTTCGCGAAGCTAGCCCGAGGATTTCCGCCGACACCAGACGGTCGTAGACGATCACATTTGCCTGCGCGATAAGCCGGTGGGCCTTGATGGTCAAAAGGTCAGGATCGCCGGGTCCGGCACCGACAAGGAATACACGTCCTGGCATCTTCATGGCGTTATCTCCCATGCCGCCGTTCCGGCAGAATCGCGATTAGAAGTTTTGAATGGAGCGGAGAGGCTGTGCGGGGGCGGCAGAACCCGCCCCCACACAATGCGGCGTCAGTAGACGTCGTTACGCGTGTTGAAGACGTTGAACTTACCCGTCGGCGTGATGAGTTTGGGATCCTTGATCACGCTCTTCAGCTTCAAGGTCTTGTCGTCGACCACGACGATCGCCGATGTCTTGTCCTTGCTGTTCCAGACAGAGAACCAGACTTCATCACCGGCCTGGTTATATTCGCCTTGAACGACACGCGGCTGGCCTTCGCCGATGGCGGCCCATTCGGCGATTGGCAGAACCTTGTATTTCGGTTCCTTCCCACCGAGCTCGCTGACCTTGAAGACGGCGACCGAACCGGAAATTTCTGCTTCCGGATTGAGCGGTGCGTCGACATAGAGGTGGTCGGACTTCGGATGCGATTTGACGAACAAAGATCCACCGCCAAGAGCTTCCAGCTGCTGCACGACCTTCCACGCCTGATCTGGATGCCCTTCCGGATCGGTGCCGATCAACGCAACCGTTTCATCGCCCAAGTGGGATGTCACCCAAACCGGCCCGTATTTCGGGTGATTGAGGTTTGCGCCACGACCTGGGTGCGGCGTCTGACCGCCGGTTTCGATGACAGCCGTCAACTTGCCTTCCTTGGTGTCGATGACGGCAACCTTTCCGCGGGCGTTGGCAGCAACAAGGAAATACCGTTTCGTCGAATCGAATCCACCATCGTGCAGGAAGCGTTCAGCCTCGATCTCAGTCGTGTTGAGGTTCTTGATATCGGAATAATCGACGAGGAGAACTTTGCCTGTCTCCTTCACGTTGACGATGAATTCGGGGCGATAATGCGAGGCAACGATTGCAGCCACGCGAGGCTCCGGGTGGAACTCCTGAGAGTCATAAATCATGCCGCGGGTCGACTTGATCTTAAGCGGCTCAAGCGTATCGCCGTCCATAATCACGTACTGCGGCGGCCAATAGGATCCGGCAATCGCGTACTTGTCTTCGTAGCCCTTCATTTTCGACGTCTCGACCGAGCGAGCTTCCGAACCGATCTTGACGGTCGCAACTTTCGACGGCTCCTTCATCCAAAGATCGATCATGTCGAGCTTGGCGTCGCGCCCAATAACGAAAAGATAGCGCCCGGAAGCAGAAATGCGGGAAATGTGAACCGCATAACCCGTGTCGATCACCTTGACGATCTTTTTGGTGCCGCCATCAATCAGCGCAATCTGGCCCGTGTCGCGCAGCGTGACCGAGAAGAGGTTATCCCGCTTCAAGTCGTTTTCCGGCTTTTTAGGACGCTGATCGACCGGGATGAGGACCTTCCAGGTCTTCTTCATTTCCTCCATGCCGAACTCGGGAGGTTGCGGCGGCTCGATCAAGATGTAGCGCGCCATCAAGTCGACTTCAGCTTCGCTCAGTTCACCCGAAGTACCCCAGTTCGGCATGCCCGCCGGCGAACCATAAGTGATGAAGTCCTTCAGGGCTTCGTAACCGCGTTCGCGCGTGATGTCGGTGGTGAGCGGCTTGCCAGTTGCGCCCTTGCGAAGAACGCCGTGACAGCCCGCGCAGCGCTCGAAATAGATTTGTTTGGCCTTGTCGAATTCAGCCGGCGTGATCACAGGATCGTCTGGCTTGCGGCCGGGGATTTCAAGCTTCAACTTGCCAAGCGTCGTCATGCTAGGCTCATAGGCAGCAGCCGGACCGTCGGCATGCTCCTTAGGTTTCTCCTGGGCGTAGCCTGGCATCGCCAGGAACGCCAAGGGAAGCGCGACGCTGCCCATCAAAGCAGCTAACCGCAGGGTTCTTCGGGGCGTAGTGTCCATAGCAGTTAAACCTCCGTGCTTATGGGGCACGGGTAAATTGGCTCAGCCACGCCTGTCACACTTTGACTTTTGTGAAGGCCCGATCATTTCTGCTGCGCAAAATCGACTTCGCCTTCGAGCGAGGTCGAAAAATATGCGCAGTTCTGAAATGCAAGCGACACGCAGCAAGCGGCAGGCCCGATCATTTTCGGCCACGTTCGCGATTGTTTGCGCCGCCATATTTTTCTGCTGCAGCGCAATCGATGGCATCACCGTGACGGCACTCGCCCGCGGCGGGATCGTCAGCCGCGATGCCATCGATCACGCAGTTCCAGACATTGAAATCGCCAAGAAAATATTTGCCAACGCCGGTTCGGTCCAACGGATAGAGCGGCTTGGCACCAACCCGCCGGTCTATGCAGCCATCGGATCGGCGGGTTCGGTCGGCTTGATTGCCTCAACCTGGGAAATCGCTGGTTCCGTTGGCTATTCAGGCCGCCCAATCGACATCCTCGTCGGCATCTCACCGCAAGCAAAAATAACCGGAGCGGTTCTCGTTAAGCACAACGAGCCGATCCTGACGCTTGGAATTTCAACAGCCGACATCGAACGCTACGTTCAAGGATTTGCAGGCTATGACCTCAACAAGAATGCCGTCGACGCCTTCGCCAACAGCCGCAACCTGCCGCCGATCATGGCCGGCGCAACAGTATCAACCGGCGTCATCCGCGATGCGATTTTGAGAACCGCACGAACGGTCGCCACCGGCCATCGCCTGGTCGCCGGAACAGGCGCAAGCATCGATCGCGTCACATTCGAAGACCGCTCATGGGCAGCCTTGAAAGACGAAGGCGCGCTGGCCAATGGATCCTTATCCTTCAAACAGGCAGCGGAGAAATTCGGACCGCTCGCTAATCCGCTTCCAGCAACCGACAAGACCTTCCTCGATGCCTGGGTAGCCCTGATCGATCCCCCAACCATCGGTCAGAACTTATTAGGCCAACAAGCCTTCACCAAAGCCGTCGGCTCTCTTGAAGCCGGCCAGGCAGCAATCCTGATCGCCAGTTCCGGCCTGCACTCACACCGCGGCACGAACTATCTGAGAACTGGCGTCTTTGACCGGATCGAAGTGATCCAGGGCTCCTCAACGATCAAGCTCAAGAAGGATGGTTACCTTCGCATCGACGGCCTGGCGCTGCTTGATGCGCCGAAATTCAAGGAAATCAGCGTCTTTCGCATCGCCCCGCAAACGAAGTTCGATCCGGCAAAACCATTCCGGGTTGAAATCACCGCTGAACGCGAGCGCCCCACCGGTGAGACCGCCGCAGTCCACCTCGCCATTCCCTATGAACTCCCGCAGAACTACATCCATGCCGACGCGACCCCTCCGGAATTGGCCGACGAACAGCCACTGTGGGTTTCGGCCTGGGAGCGCAAACCCTGGACCATCGCCTTTGTCGTCATAATGATTGCCTGCGTCGGCGCGTCCTTCTTCGTCCAGGAGTTTTTCGTCCGCCGGCCGAAACTCTGGCTCTACGGCCGCTACGGATTTTTGCTCGTTACGTTTCTTGGATTGGGCATCCTCGCCAAAGGCCAGCTTTCCGTCGTCCAGGTGACCGCGTTCCTGCATTCGCTCGTCAACGGCTTCCACTGGGAAACCTTCCTCATCGAACCGGTCGTCTTCATACTCTGGGCCTTTGTCGCGCTCGGCCTGCTGTTCTGGGGCCGCGGCGCATATTGCGGGTGGCTCTGCCCGTTTGGAGCTCTGCAAGAATTATTGAACGAAGGCGCCAAGAAGCTTGGCGTCAAACAAATCGAGGTTCCGTTCGAAATCCAGGAACGGCTATGGGCCGTCAAATACACGCTCTTCGTCGTCATCCTAGGACTGTCGTTCTATTCGATGGAAAAGGCCCTCGTCCTTGCAGAAGTCGAGCCCTTCAAGACGGCCATCATGATGACGTTCTGGCGCGACTGGCCCTTCGTCGCGTTCGCGCTCGCACTCCTCCTCGCTGGCTTATTCATCGAACGGTTCTATTGCCGTTACCTCTGCCCGCTTGGCGCTGCCCTTGCCATTCCCGCCAAGCTCAAACTGTTCGATTGGCTGCACAGGCGACCCCAATGCGGCCGAGAATGCCGGTTCTGCGAAACACAATGCACCGTCGGCGCGATCGACACGCTTGGCCGTATCAATCCCAACGAATGCGTCCTGTGCCTGAGATGCCAAGTCATCATGAACGACACCGAGCGATGCGTCATCCTTCAACGACGCGCTGCACGACGCCCCTCGACCGCCAGGTCCAACAATTCCAGTCCGCCACCAGCCACGGCCAAGACCTAAGTTCGTGAAAGGAGCAAGCGCCATGAAAATCTCGCGCCGTAAATTCCTCGTCTCGGCCATCGCGGCAGGAACGCTCGGCGGCCTTGGAGCCATCGTCGCCAACGGTGACACCAAGCCCGCTTTCGTCTGGCGCGGCTCGGCACTTGGCGGCGAAGCCCGCGTCTCGCTTTACGGAACAGGTCGCGAAGCCGCCGACGAAGCCCTGGCCGCCGTCGCACGCGAAATCGAACGTCTCGAAGCGATATTTTCCTTGCACCGCAGCGAATCCGAACTGAGCCGCCTCAACGCCGACGGACACTTGAGCGCCCCCTCGCGCGACCTCGTCGACGTCGTCGCAGATGCACTCACTTGGCGCGAGAAAACTGGCGGCGCCTTCGATCCGACGATTCAACCGGTCTGGCAGGCGCTCGCCAAAGAAGCGACCGTTGCACCTGATATACTCGCCACCGCCGGTGCCCCAATTACGATCACCGCGGAAGGCATCACCCTTGCCAAAAACTCGGCGCTAACATTGAACGGCATCGCTCAAGGGCGCATCGCCGATCGCGTGACAGAAATTCTCACCTCCCGCGGCTTCATCGATGTCGTCATCGATGCCGGGGAGTTACGCCTGCCCGGCAAAGAGCGCCGCGCCGTCGGAATTCCAGCCGCCAAAGCCGCCGTTTCTGTTGCCGAAGTCGCCATCGCCACAAGCGAGCCGGGTTCGCTTGTTTTCGATCCCAAAACCTGGCGCCATCACCTGATCGACCCGCGAACCGGCACCAGCCCGCGACATTGGCAAAGCATTTCCGTATTCGCCACGACGGCCCAGACCGCTGACGCCCTTTCGACCGCATTCGCCGTCATGCATCATGAGACCGTCAGCGACCTTGCGTCCTCAATTGGCGACGTCGCCGTCATCGGTTGCGACAGCAAAGGAAGAATTCGCCGTTTCGGCGATCCAACAATCTTTGGTGCACAAGGCGCAGTCACATGAGCCAGGTACGACCGGCAGGACGCATCTCCACGCTTTTCAGCGAAGGGTTCCGCGTCTTCTTCCTTTCCGCGGCGATTTACGCAATCCTGGCCATCGTCATCTGGCTCGGATGGCTGGCCGTCCACGCCGCCGGCGGCGCGTTCACCTACGTTCCCTTCGCACCGCCGCCCAGCCAATGGCACGCCCACGAAATGATATTCGGATACGGCGCAGCGGTCGTTGCCGGGTTCTTCCTGACCGCCGTACCAAGCTGGACAGGCTCGGCCCCCAGCCGTTCGACCTACGTGACGACACTGGCAATCATCTGGTTTACCGGCCGCATGATGATGCTGCTGTCGAGCGAAATCCCCGCACTGCTGGTCATGGCGGTCGACGTCATCTTTGTCCCGATCCTCGGCTTCAATGTCCTAGCCAACCTCTTGAAGCGCCCAAAGCCGCAAAACATGTTGTTTATGCTGCTCCTCGGCATGCTTACGGCCAGCAATCTCATGGTTCACTTCGAATGGGGCGGTCTCACCACCGACACAGCGCCGGCTGGATTACGCCTTGGCCTGTTGACGCTCGCCTCGATGATCGCCGTGCTCGGCGGCCGCGTCACACCCGGCTTCACGCGCAACGCCATGACCCGCAGTGGGATCGAAACAGGATTGCCGGTGAGCCACCGCACCTTTGATCTCGTCGGCATCGCCAGCGCGATCCTGCTTGCGGTTCTCGTCGCTTTTGAAACGCCAGACCCTGTCTTGGCGATCGCCGCACTAATCGCAGCGCTCGCAAATGCGGCACGCCTCGCCGGCTGGCGGACGCGGGCCATCCTCGATCAACCGATTTTATGGAGCCTGCACCTCGGCTTCGCGATGTTGGTCGCCGGATATACCGCTTTGGCATTCGCATGGGCAGGCTTCGGCATCAGCGAAACCGCTGCGCTGCATCTCATCTCGATTGGCGCGGTCGGCGGCATGACGCTCGCCGTCATGACACGCGCAGCACTCGGACATACCGGCCGCCCACTGGTTGTCGCTGGACCGATTGCCTTCGCTTACGTTCTGATGGCACTCGCGGCGCTTGTCAGATCGATCGCGATAACGCTCGCGCCGGACTATTATTTCACGGTGATGTTCGTGTCCGGCGGACTATGGATTGCAGTCTTCATCATCTTCATCGCGATCTATGCGCCCATCGTGACCGGCACGCGTATCGACGCAAGAAAATAGTCTACACGCCGGCGCTTCCCCCTGCTCCCGAAGGGATCTGAAGGTCTGCAGTGAGCACGATCTGGTAGCGGAAAAAAGTCCTATCGAATTCCCCCGCAAATGCCCTGCTCCCCTGGCCTTTAGAACGAATTCCGATCTATCAGCCCGAATTTTCCCTGACGCTTGCCTTTCGTTAAGTCTCCTCGCGCCCGGGCGAACAACAATGCCGCCATCGAACGCCTGTTTCCAGGAGGCATAAACATGCGCGAAGTCATGACAAAGACGATGGCCCGCAACATCTTTTACGGCGGGTCATTGTTTTTCATCCTCATATTCATCGGGTTAACGGCGCACAGCCATTACTACATCGTGACGAAATCAACAGCCGGTGCCCCGCTGACTGAATCGGTCGCCAACGGCAAGTACGTCTGGGAAAAACACGCCTGCATCAACTGCCATACGCTGCATGGAGAAGGCGCGTACTTCGCCCCGGAAGTCGGCAACGTCATGACGCGCTGGGGTGTCGTCGACAGTCCCGAAGATGCCTTCCAAACACTGAAATCCTGGATCGAAGCCCAACCGTCCGGCGTCGAAGGCCGCCGTCAGATGCCGCGCTTCCACCTCACCGACCAGGAGATCCGCGATCTCGCAAACTTCCTCATCTGGGCTGACAAAACCGACACCCAGGACTGGCCCCCGAACGATGCCGGTTGACCCGATTAAGCGCGGAGAAAATTCATGAAATACCAATCCCAAAAAATAGCCCAGGTGTATTTCCTGGTCGCCATGGCCCTTTTTGCCGTGCAAGTTTCTGCCGGCCTGCTGATGGGCTGGATCTATGTCGAGCCCAATACGCTAAGCAACATCCTCCCCTTCAACGTCGTTCGCATGTTGCACACCAACGCGCTGATCGTCTGGCTTCTGACCGGCTTCTTTGGCGCAGCGTATTTCCTCATCCCTGAGGAATCCGAACGCGAGATCCATTCTGAAAAGCTTGCCTACATTCAGCTGGCCATTCTCGTGCTCGGCACCGCCGGAGTCGTCGTCACCTATGTCTTTGATCTCTTCAACGGCAACTTCTTCCTCGGCAAAGGCGGACGTGAGTTCCTCGAACAACCGCTATGGGTGAAGCTCGGCATCATCGTCGCCGCGCTCATCTTCTTGTACAACGTCTCGATGACCGTTTTGGCCGGCCGCAAGACAGCGATCACCAACGTCTTGCTGATCGGTCTTTGGGGCATCGCGCTGCTCTTCTTGTTCGCACTCGTGAACCCCGACAACCTGTCGCTCGACAAGATGTACTGGTGGTACGTCGTCCACCTGTGGGTCGAAGGCGTCTGGGAATTGGTGATGGCGGCAATCCTCGCCTACCTGATGCTCAAGCTGACAGGCGTCGACCGCGAAATCGTCGAGAAGTGGCTCTACGTGATCGTCGCCACCTCGCTGTTCACCGGCATCCTCGGCACCGGCCACCATTATTACTGGATCGGCACGCCAAGCTATTGGCAGTGGATCGGTTCGATCTTCTCAAGCCTCGAGGTCATCCCATTCTTTCTGATGATGGTGTTCTCGTTCGTCATGGTCTGGAAGGGCCGCCGCGACCACCCCAACAAAGCCGCGTTGCTATGGTCTCTCGGCACCACGACGCTCGCCTTCTTCGGTGCCGGCGTCTGGGGTTTCATGCACACGCTGCACGGGGTCAACTACTACACCCACGGAACGCAGATCACCGCCGCGCATGGCCACTTGGCGTTCTTCGGAGCCTACGTCTCCCTCAACCTCGCCATCTTCACCTACGCATTCCCAATCCTCTGGAACCGCGACCCCTATAACCAGGTGCTCAATATGGCGAGCTTCTGGCTAATGTCCGGCGGCATGGCCTTCATGACTTTCGTGCTCACGTTCGCAGGCACCATCCAGACGCATCTGCAGCGTGTCATGGGAGAAAACTACATGGACGTCCAAGACCAGCTCGAACTCTTCTACATCATGCGCTTCGGTTCCGGCGTCGCCGTCGTCCTTGGGGCCCTGCTCTTCCTCTACGCGATCCTTGTTCCGCGCCGCGAAGTTATCGCACCCGGTCCAGCAGTGACAACTCCAGCGGAATAACCCAAGATGCAAGCAGCATTGCAAACTGAAAAGGGGGCTCAAGCCCCCTTCTACCTGCCTCACTCAGATGAGTGCGAGGTTTTCCAAGCAGCCTACCGCAACCGGATGCCGCTGCTTCTCAAAGGCCCGACAGGCTGCGGCAAGACACGCTTTGTCGCTCATATGGCCGCCCGCCTTGGCCGGCGGCTTTACACCATCGCCTGCCACGACGACCTCTCCGCCGCCGACCTCATCGGCCGCTACTTGCTGAAGGGCGGCGAAACCGAATGGGTCGACGGACCGTTGACACGCGCCGTTCGTGAAGGCGGCATTTGCTATCTCGATGAAGTCGTCGAAGCTCGAAAAGACGTCACGGTTGTCTTGCACCCGCTTACCGACGACCGGCGCATTCTGCCGATCGAACGAACCGGCGAAACACTCGAAGCCGGACCCGATTTCATGCTGGTCGCCTCCTATAACCCAGGCTACCAGAACATCCTCAAGACCTTGAAACCCTCGACGCGCCAACGCTTCCTGGCCGTCGAATTCGACTTCCCGCCGCAGAATCGCGAAATCGAAATCGTCACCAACGAAACCGGCCTCGCCAAAGATCGCGTTGCCTCTCTCGTCAGGCTGGCAGGCAAATTGCGCGCCCTCAAAGGCCAGGATCTCGAAGAGGGCGTCTCCACGCGCCTGGTCGTCTACGCTGCAACGCTCATCCAGAACGGCATGAAGGTCGAGCGCGCCATCGAAACCGCGATCATCGAACCTTTGAGCGACGACGCCGACATCAAGCAAGGCCTTAAAGACCTTGTCGCAGCCGTCTACGGATGAGGTAAGGCATGAGCGCCGCCAAGGACGAACTGGAATTCGAGCTCTGGGAACCCGAAGAAAGCGTCGGCAAGATTTGGCACGCTTGGGCGAGCCAGCTCGATGCCCCGGTTGCATTCGAGGATGCAACCGTCAGCCTTGAGGACATGCAGGGTCGGCTCGCGGTCTTCTTTCGCGGACTAGGCGGCGCCACGGACGTTGAGATCAAGCAGGCCACCCTTCAGGCATCCGGGCACAGACTTTCCCGCCGCCGCGCATTGGGCCAATCCGCAGAACGTCTGGCCCAGCCAAGCTTTGATGGCGAGGCCCTGCGCCTACCCGCTCAGATCAATGCCTTTGCCAGCGTCGAAGCCAATACCGCACTCTATCTGTGGCTTGCCGCATCGGCCGCATATTCGCACCCGCCCAAGCCGGACGCCGATCCACTGCGCGCAGACATCCGCGCGCTGCAAGCCGCAGTCAGATCGACGCAAATGGCGCTTAGCGAATGCCCCGGCCTTCGCCATCTTTATTCAAACCTCTCGATCGCAACCCGAAGCGGCCGCCTGCCACGCGCACTGCCACCGGTCGAAGAAGCGCTCGAAGCCGCTATTGCGCACCTGTTGGGCGATCCCCCGCCCAGCAGTAAATTGGCTCTCTCCCTCGCCCGCGCAATCCGTTCAGATGCGCAAGACCTCAGCGCATTCTCCGCGCCGCGCGGATACCGGACCTTTATGCCTGTCCCGCTATGGCCGGATCTGCGCGCGCCTGAAGCCCGCGCGCGCGTCGAGCGCGAAAGTGAAGACACCGAACACGGCGAAGCGACGCCAAACGCCGAGGATCAGATCTTTAAAGCCAAGCGCAAGAGCGCCGATCAAGCCGCCCGCAAAGACAGCCTTGTCCTTCACAAATTTGAAGCGATCTTTTCCTGGGCGGAGTTCCTGAACCTCAATCGACGCATCGAAGATGACGACGACGACACCGCCAAGAAAGGCGCCGACGACCTTGAAGAAATCTCGCTGACCCAGGTCCCCCAGCGCGCCAAAACCCGGCTGCGCCTTCACCTCGACCTCTCACCCGAAGAGACCGATTTCGAAAAGCTCGCAGGCAAGCACCTTTATCCGGAATGGGACCACCGAACCAAAACCTACCTTCCCGACTACTGCCGCATTCTCGACGGCCCCGCCGAAGCCGCAAAGGAGCCACCCGCATTCCTCGAATGCGCAAAAGCGCGACGCCGCATTCGCAGCGTCAAGAAACAGTTCGAAGCGCTGCGGCCACGGCGCGTTCACCTCAGCCGCCAGGTCGATGGCGACGAGATCGACATCGAAGCAGCGGTTTCCGCACGCGTCGATCTTGCAGCAACCGGCACGCATTGCGACCGCGTCTACATAGCCAGCCGCACCCAGGAACGCGATCTCGCAATTTCGATCCTGCTTGATGCCTCGCGCTCGACCGAAAGCTGCGTCCACGACCGTCAGGTGCTCGATATCGAGCGCGAAGCCCTGATCGCTTTGGCCTGGGGCCTGGACTCTTGCGGTGACGAAACATCAATCGACGCCTTCTCGTCTTTGCGGCGCGACCGGGTGTTCGTTCACAACTGCAAGAGTTTCGACGAGCCGATGGGCCACCACGTCGAAGCCCGCATCGCAGGCTTACGCCCCGGACATTACACACGTCTTGGCGCAGCGATCCGGCATACTTCCAAAACGCTTGGCTCCAGACCTCGTGCCCGGCGGCTTCTACTGGTCGTCACCGACGGAAAGCCCAACGATCTCGACCACTACGAAGGACGCCACGGCATCGAAGATACCCGCATGGCCGTGCGCGAAGCCCGCCGCCGCAGTCAATCGGTGTTCGGCATCACCATCGACCACAAGGCCCAAGGATCGTTCACGCGCATTTTCGGAAGCGGCGGCTTCGCAGTCATTCCCGACCCTGAAAAACTCACCGCCGCCCTGCCGCGGATCTATTCGCATCTGGTGACCGGGGCATGACGCAGCCACACGAACTGATCGAACCCTCCGAACCGCAAGACGAAGACTGGGGCGTCCTTGGCGAATTGCCTGGCGACCTGATGATGTGGGTTCTGATCGCCAGTGAACTTCTCGTCTTTGGCGCCGCTCTCATCGCCTTCCTCGGCGTACGCCTGACCGACCCGGCGGGATTTGCCCACGATCAGGCCCTTCTCAATCGCACCGCAGGTGCTGCAAATACGATCGTGCTTGTCACAAGCGGACTGTTTGCGGCCCTTGCAGTCGCAGCGCGCGAAAGGGGCTCACGAATGCAGGCGCGGCGTTGGCTTACCGCCGCGTTCGCAATGGGACTCGTCTTCCTTGTCGTCAAGGGAGCCGAATATTGGGGCAAGGCCGCCCACGGTATCGACATCGAGACGAGTCCCTTTTTCACGTTCTATTATCTGATCACCGGATTTCACGCCGCCCACGTCGTGGCCGGACTTGTCCTACTGGTGCTGGTCGCCGTTTGGGACAGCGTCCGCAACATGGAAACCGTCGTCGCCTTCTGGCACATGGTCGATCTGGTCTGGGTGCTGTTGTTCCCGATCATCTATCTGTTGAGCTGAAGAGCATGAACCTGCATTCCGCCGAAAACAGACGTCTGGTTACCACCTGGGTCATGCTTGCGCTCTTCAGCCTTGCAACGACCGCCCTCACACTCACAACTATGGCGGGCAATGCGAGGTATGCGGTCGGCCTCGGCGTTCTCCTCCTGGCCGGTGCCAAAGCACGCTTCATTCTGCAAAACTACCTGAAGCTGCGCACATCAAGTTTTTGGACGCGCGCCTTCGATCTTTTGATCGGCCTGTTTCTGGCCCTCGCCTTCGCGCTCTTCGTCGCCGCACGCTAGGAGGTATGAAATGACCACGGCCCGCAGCCCATCATCGCTATCGGCCAAGACACCCGCATGGTTGCTCGCGTTCTGCTATGCCTTGATGGGTCCAGCCTGCGCCATCAACGGCGCCTTCATCGCGATTGCCATCCCGCAATTGGCACAATTCGGCCTGACCGGCCTTATCGTTGCCGGCGCACTTGGAGCTCTGTTCGGGATACTTCCGGCAATCTGGCTGGCACGGCAGATTCATGCCGGCATCTCGGAAAAAGACTGAAGCCCCGCCTCCGGCGCAACCAGCCCGTTGCGCTACTCGAGGCTACTCATCCTTGCGCCACGGCGCGCTGCGATCTTCCAGCATATATTTGCGAAGTGTAACGACGTCGGCAATGTGCGCTTGGTTGTGACTGATCTTGACGCCCTGCGCTTCGAGCCGGTTGAAGGCCCGCGATAAGCTTTGCGGTTGCATCCCAAGCCTGCCGGCAATCAGCGTCTTGTCATAAGGCAGCGTAATCGTACACGATCCTTTTTCGCAACTGCACAGATCAAGCAGGAACTCGGCAACGCGCTGCGCGCCCGTATGCGCCTTGAGCTGTTCGACCTGCGCCACAAGCCCATGCAGATGCCGGAACGTCGACGAAATAATCGCAAAAGCAACTTCCGGCCGCTCTCGCATCATGGAAGCAAGAATTTCAACCCGAACAAGCAATAGCCGGGCATCGGTGACAGCCTCCGACGACACCGGGAACGGCCTCCCATCGAAGGCGACCGCTTCTCCGAAACTGCGGCCCTTAGTAAACACACCAACGACGGCTTCAGCCCCTGTTGGCGTTATCCGGAAAAGCTTTACCCAGCCGTCGAGCACAACATAGATGTGGTCGGGCATATCACCCTGAAGAAATATTGTTGTCCCGCGAGCATAACTCTTCACAGATGAGCGCTGGAGAATTGCATCGGCCAGATCGGGCGGAAGGCTGGCGAATAAAACCGCGTCTCGAGCCAGCGCATGGTCCCCTTTGTCAAGCAAGACAGAACTCCCACCGATTACGCTTCGCGACGCGTCTTCAAAGCAATACCTGCGCTCTTAACATGCCGCAGATATTATCTAAAGAGTTTGATTTGAAAGCTGGCCGAATCGGACCAATTCCAAATGTGTGCGGCGCAAAACTTTGCCTGCTTTGCGAATTGCAAAATCGCTTCGGTCAGAGTCTTTTTTGATCTGCGCACACCGCACCAATCCGGCCCAACCGATCATCCAACAGCTTGCCGCCTTCAAGAACTTGCAAAGCGTGAACAAGGCAAAAATCCTATTGACTTGAGCGGAGGTCGCGATTCGCACAGGCCAAGTCGAGCAGCAAACCCACCGATGAGCGCGATCAGCAACTGAAGGGGCGAAAACCCCGAGCTGTGGACCGAATTCCGACCCGAATCATTGCTTTCAACGTTACCTTGCCAGGCGCGCTGGACGCGCCACCTGAGCGACCATCTCAAACCGCCGCAACCTTGACGGAAACCTGAGCGGCAGAACGAAAGAAACCTGGATCGTATTTTTGTCCGAAGTCCAAAAATCACTGGCAAAGTTGTGTTTGATATTGAGCTTGTGGGTTTCTGCTGTTGCACCATCGGTGGCGGCAGAAAGCTTCGGCGCGCTGGTGTTTGGGCAAAACGGCTCCGCCAAGCCGGCTGGGATAAGCTATTCAGTCGAATTTACCGTCGACAATGACGATGGAACTCTCAAGCAAGTCTTGTCGCAAAGCTCCCTCCTTGCCACAGAAGCAAGCAAAGGCGCCTCCGACATCTACAGCCTGCTGGCGCGCGCCCGGGCCGACCAGGACCAGTTGACAGCCGCCCTTTACACTGAAGCCCGGTACGGCGGGAAAATCGAGATATTGGTCGATGGCCAACCGTTGGACCGCGAACCCTCTGAAGCCGAAGAGGGCCGCATCGTTCCTGTAGTGGTTCGCGTCACACCCGGACCGGTTTTTCGTTTCGGCGAAATCGAGTTAGCCCAGACGCACGCCACCCGAAATGCTCCGCCGTCGTCACCGGAAAACTATCGGCTGGTTCGCGGCCAGCCGGCACGATCCGACCTCATCGTCGCTGCCATCGATCGCCTGGTCGAAGATTGGCGAAGCAGCGGATATCCGTTCGCACAAGTCGCCCGAAAAGACATTTCGGCTGATCACGCCCGCCAGGAAGTCAACGTCGTCGTATCAATCGATCCTGGTGCGCCAGCCGTCTACGGCTGGGTCAGCGTTGTGGGAACTGACGAGCTCGACAGCCACACCGTCGCCGAACAAAGTGCCATCAGACCCGGCAACAGCTTCGATCCCAAAGACCTGCGCAACTCTCGCGAACGCTTGCGCAAACTTGAAAGCATCGAAAGCGTCCGCATCGTCGAGGGCCCAGAGGTCGATGCCAATGGCGGAATTCCCATCACCCTCGAAGTCAGCGAGCGCAAGCCACGCTATATCGGCGGCACAGCCTATGTCTCGACACTCGACGGCGCAGAAGTCAGCGCCTATTGGGGGCATCGCAACCTCTTCGGCGAAGGCGAAACGCTCAGGGTCGATGGCAGCGTGTCTCGATTGGGAGCGGAAGCCTTCGAGGATCTTGAGTTCGACGCATCGGCCATTTTCGCCAAACCAGGTATCTATGACATCGACACCAAATTCTTTGCCGAATTCCGCGTCGGGCGCGACAACCCCGAACCCTATGATGCCTTCACAGGACAGGTAAAGGTCGGCGTGTCACAGAAGTTCAATCCAGCAACGACGGGCACCATTGCAATCGATGTGCAGCAGTCGCGGATCGAGGACGCCTTCGGCACCCGGCATCACACGCTGTTGTCGACACCCGCCAACATCGAATACGACCGCCGGGACAGCCCACTCGATCCGACAACAGGTGTGCACGCCATTGGGCGCCTCAGCCCCGTCATCGATGTCGCCCAAGGCGATGCCTTCTTCGTCACCGATCTATCGCTCGCCGGCTATCACCCGCTCGACCCCGATCAAGGTCTTGTTCTGGCTGGCCGAATCGGGGCGGGCAGTATCTCAGGCGCAGCCCTGTCGGACGTACCGGCGAGCTATCGCTTTTTTGCCGGCGGCAGCGGGACAGTGCGTGGCTATGAATATCGAAGCCTTGGACCGCTGGCGGGCGGGGAGCTTGTCGGCGGCTTGAGTTACCTGTCCGGATCGGCCGAACTGCGCTGGCGCATATCGCAGCAATTCGGCCTCGTCCCCTTTGTCGACGTAGCATCGGTCTCGGAAACAGAGGCGCCGAACTTTTCAGAAGCCGTCTACGTGGGCGCAGGCCTCGGCATCCGCTACTTCACATCGCTTGGGCCACTGCGCTTTGATTTGGCGGTTCCCCTCACCGAACGAGATGACCGAAGCAAGTTCGCCGTTTATGTCGGACTGGGCCAGGCATTCTGATGCAAAAAATTCTCAAATGGTTCACACGAATATTGCTCGGCATCGTCGCGGTCGCTGCGTTGACTGCGGCGACTATCATGACGTCTCCTGGCCAACACCTGTTCATCTCCGTTGTCGAATACGCTGCGGCTTCAAAAGACCAACGCGTCGAGTTCGGCAAGCTGGAAGGTTCACTCCTATCAAGCGGCCGGTTCGACCGGATCGCGCTCAGCGATCGTGAGGGGAACTGGCTCGAAGTTCTCGATGCCCGGTTTTCCTGGAACCCGCTCGCGCTTCTTGCTGGCAGGCTGGAAGTCTCCAGTTTGCTTGTCGACAGAGTTGCTGTTCGTCGCAGCCCAGTCGCCGACGAAGCCACAACGCAAAGCAGCGACGCGGATGAATTGCCTTTGATTGCTGTCGCGATCGACCGGCTCGAAGTCAAAGAAATCGCGCTCGGCAAACCGGTGCTGGGCACCTCCGCGTCCTTTCGGCTGGCAGGTTCGGCAAAAATCGTCGATCAAAAGCAGGGACTGACAGCGCACCTCAAAGTCATCCGGACCGACGGCCCAGGCGGAGACCTGGCTGCGACACTTGCCTATGTGCCGGAGCGAAGGCAGCTGGAAATCAGCGCGTCCGCAAGCGAACCCGCCGGCGGACTTGTGGCAAACATGCTTGACCTTCCCGGCGCACCGCCCCTGGCATTCGCATTGGACGGCCGCGGTGCTCTTGAGACTTGGCAGGCACAGTGGTCGCTCTCCGCTTCGGGCAAGCCATTTGTGGCCGGCGCCGCAGCCATCAACGCCGTTGAGAGCGACGATGCTATCGCCTACCAGCTGACGACCGGCTTCGAAGGCTATCTCGCATCTCTTCTTCCAAAAACTGTCCAGCCGATTTTCAAAGGAAAGACTGTCGGATCACTTGTCGGACTTTGGACTGCATCCCGCACCTACGAAGCGCGCGCCATCAAAATAAAAAGCGATACGCTGGAACTTAGCGCAAGTGGCGGCTACGCCGAGCAAGGATCTTATCTCTATGGTTCAGGAAACGTCCGCATCGCTCGCGCAGACACCCAGCCCTTGAGCCTGCTGCTGGATGACGGCAGCGCGATGAGTTTCCAAAACCTGCACGGAAAATTCGACCTTCCCAATCAGCACAGCGCACGCGCGCTCGCGGCAGATCTTAGCGTCACGGGACTGGTGACCCCATGGGGGAAGCTCGATGAAGCCAGGCTCGCAGCCCAGGGCAAACAAGCGGAGCCAGTCGGACGAAACGCCTTCCGAATCGACGACGGCGCCCTCAAGCTCACGCTTCTCGGGATAGCGCCGGCAGATGAGAATTTGTCGAGCGTTCTCGGGCCATCCGTCAGTGCTGCAATGAAAGGCAGCGGAGACCTCGATAGCTTCTCGGTTCAATCGATTGCAGCCCAAACGGCAGCCGTGCGACTCGACGGGACAGGAGCATGGAAGCACGGGTCCGGCAAGCTGACTGCAAACGTGGTGGCAAGCGACCTCAGCAAGTTTTCGGCGCTCGCCGGGGAAACCCTCACCGGAAATTTGTCAGCAACTCTGACCGCGTCGTTTGCCGATCAAGACCGGTCAGTCGAAGTCGCGCTCGAAGGCAAAGCTATCGATGCCGGTCTTAAGGCAAGTCGCGACGGGCAAGGTCAAAAATCAATCCTGAGCGGAACAACGACGTTCGGGGGCAAAGTCGCATGGGCGGGCTCGACAAACTGGCAGCTCGTTGACGTCCGCATTGCCCACCCTAAACTCTCAATCAGAGCTGATGGACAACTTCAGTCGGGCGCCATTGCGGCGGTCGTGAAAGCCAGATTGAATGAACTGGCGGTGTTTTCTTCCTCACTCGCCGGTGCGATGAAAATCGATGGCAGTATCGAAGGCGACGCGGACAATTTCAAAACGTCGATGTCGGCCATGGGAGATCAGGTGGCCTTCAAAGGCAAGCCGGTGACAGATTTGGAATTTACGTTGACGGGGGCAGGACCGACCACAGACCACCGCGGAAAATTCAGTCTCAAGGGAGCTGTCGAAGGCCGCACGTTTGAAGGATCAAGCAATCTTGCAGTCTCGGAGTCCGGTGACTTTGCCATTGACCAACTGAACCTGGCTTTCGGTTCGGCGCAGCTCACCGGCACGCTTCGCAAGACAGTGACGGTACCCTTTACAGGGCAACTCTCGCTAAGCGCGCCCAAGCTAGCCGAGTTTTCCATCTTCGCGAACGAACCTCTTGGCGGCGCATTGCGAGCGGCCGCAGAATTCGGTGGCACTAGGGAGCATCCGCGTCTGAAATTCTCCGCACATTCCGAGCACAGCCAGTTGGCGGGGGAGAAGATCAAGCGGCTCCAGGCTCAAGGAGAAATTCAAAATTATCTGACGGCAATGACCGGACAGGCCGAAGTCAGCGCCGGCAAGGTGGAAAGCGACAAGCTGACGGCAAGCGATCTTAGGTTCGCACTTCGCCCCGCCGATAAAGGCATGAAGCTAAACTTCGACGCCAACGTGAATGGAGCAAAGGCGCATGCTCGCGGCCGGCTCGTCCAATCTGGCGCAGACCTCTCGATCGACCTCGAAGACTTGCGGCTAGCGAAAGATGATGTGTCCCTAAAGCTCGACGGCCCAGGCCAGTTGGTCATTAGCAACGGAATCCTCAATATCCGAAAGTTCGGCGTTTCAGCTTCCGGCGGGCGTGCAGTCGTTTCCGGAAAGATCGGCAGCCAGGATACCGATGCCAAGCTCGTTTTGACCAAGCTGCCGGCCTCGTTGGCAAACCTCTTGGCGGCAGAACTGGGTCTGCGCGGCACGATCGATGGCTCGATTGCACTGAAGGGCGCGATCGCCAAGCCGGCTGCAACCGCCAACTTGCAATGGCACGACGCGACCGCCTCTGAGACCCGTGAGTTGGGACTTCCACCACTAAAGATCGCGCTGAAGGGCGAACTGCTTGGCAAGCAATTCCAAAACCGGATCACGGTCAGCGGAGCGGATGGATTGAACCTGATCGTGACTGGCGCAGGCAACACGTCTCAAGCGAACAAGGTCGCACAACGATTGGCCGGCCAAATTCCATTGGCGCTTGGCAACGCTGTTCTGGCGGCGCGCGGAACGCGGCTCGGCGGGAAAATTATCATCGACGCCAATGTCACCGGCACTCTGGAAAAACCACAAATCTCAGGAGCTCTCGACGTTGCAGCAGCGACGGTGAATGACCCCGACAGCGGATTGAGGCTCAACGACCTCAACGGCCGCGCCCTGCTGACAGGGGAACGGATTGTCATCGACGGATTGCGCGGCACCAGTCCAAAGGGCGGCTCGGTAACCGTATCCGGCAACGTCGATGGAGTGCTGACAGGCCAACCGATCACCCAAGTCGCGCTGCGCATCGATGGGCTCAAATTCGACGATAGCGAGCGTCTGGCAGGCGAGGTCGACGGCAACCTCACGCTCGCCGGTCCGGTCTCGCAGTTGAATGCCTCTGGAACGATTTATATCAAGAGGCTCGACATCACCGTGCCAAACCAGTTGCCCAGAACTGTTGCCGCACTCGATCTAAGGCATGTGAATGCCCCTCCACATCTGCGCGCTGCCGCTGCTCAAAAGGACACAAGTTCAAAACGCCCCCGCGGCGAGGACGAAGGAATATCGCTCAACATCGGAATTGATGCCGCCGACCGCATTTTCGTTCGCGGACGCGGCGTCGATGCGCAGCTCGGCGGCAACCTCAAACTCAGCGGCAAATCACTCAGACCGGCAGCCATCGGCGGATTCGATCTCGTTCGCGGAAGGCTTTCGATCCTTGGCCGCCAACTCGATTTCAAACGCGGCAAGATTTCTTTCAACGGCAACCTCGATCCCTACCTGGACTTCGAAGCCTCCGCCGTTGCCGACGACGTCACCGCCACCGTCAACGTCTCTGGCCCGCTTTCGAAACTTTCGTTCGGCTTTTCCTCCGTCCCGGACCTGCCCGAAGACGAAGTCGTCGCCAAACTGCTCTTCAACAAATCGCTTGCCAAGCTGTCGCCTTTACAGATCGCGCAATTGGCCAACGAGGTCGACAAGATCGGCGGCCTCTCGAGCGGCCCCGGCGTGCTCGATCAACTGAAGAGTTCGGTTGGCGTCGACGTCCTCGATATCGGAACCGACAAGACCGGCGGCGCAACCGTTTCGGCTGGCAGCTATCTCAACGACCAGACCTATGTCGGCGTCCAACAGGGAACGGGGGCGAGCACCAGCCGGGTCATCATCGATCACGATCTGACCAAAAATCTGAAAGCCAAAGGCGAAGTCGGTGCTGACGGCAAGAGCAAAGTCGGCATTGGCGTCGAATGGGAATACTAAAGGCTTGGCAGTCTGCGGATGCCTTTTCCCCACCACCGCCTGGACGCTCCGATTAAGGCATGAATATTCATCCGGCCGACGATCTAGCACCCGCCTCAAGGATCATCCTTCGGCGGCAACAGAGGCGGCGGCAAAGATATCAGGTTGATCTGGCTCGACTGCCCGCCAACCGATGACGGAGCCAGAGCCCCGCCGCCGGACGGATCGCCACCGCTGCCCAAACCGCTTGCAATACCGCGGACGTTCGCACCTTCGGGCTCTCCACCCAATCTTGCACCGAGACTGTGCGCGCTGCCGCCTTGCGCGTTGCCCTTCTTGATCTCCGCGTCGGCCGACATGACCTTGGCGGCGAGTTCCGGCGAATAGGGCAACAAATACGCACGCGGGATGCCGCTTGGGATATTGCGATCGTCGAGTTCTTCAAGCCACAGATGGATCGCGCCGGATCGGTGCCGACGATGGTCGGGTTCGATGACGCGTGTGGCGACGATCTTGAAGCGCTCGGGAACGGCAACGGCAGCCGACCAACCTAAAACGCCCTGCATCCAAAAGAACGTCCCGACGCAAAAGGCCGTCATCAATACGACGGTCGCACCCTTCACCACACGCCGCACGTTCAGGCTGTTCAACAGCACCAGATGCAATACGACGAGAAGCGCATACGATAAAGCGAGAAGCGCAATACTGGCCTGCTCCTTCACAGCGGGCTCCCATCTTTGCTGGAGTTGAAGAATGTCTGCAGGATCGAGCGGTCGGTTTTGCTGATCTTTTCGACATTGCCATCGGCATCGAGCGTAAATCGTACGGCCGTCTTTTCGGTTCCCGCCCCCTTCATCATCACCGTCTCCTTGGCGACAATCGTGACCTTGGGGTTGAGCTTCTCGACGGTGACGTCAACGGGAACCGGCGCGCCAGTCTGGGCCACAAAATGATAAACGTTGACGGTGTATTCGCCCGCCACGACACCGCGCAGACTAACTAGCTCCTGCCGTGTCGACGAACGCACCTTCTTACCATTGATCATGACAAAATCGTTGGCTTGCCCGCGATTGTCGCGTTCCAGAACCATGAACCCGGAATCGTGCCGGCGATACCAGACCACATTCGACAGTGGGTCCTGGACAAAGATGTCGAAGTCGTCTGGATGATCATCGGGCCAGGACATCGAGATCAGGAACTCGGCCTTGCTCTCGACCTTGCCTTTGTTGTCTTGCTGGACCGTCAGCAGGATCACGGCGATGAAGAACAAGAACGCGATGACCTGCAGCGCCTTGAAAAGCACGACGCTCAGCGGGTCGAATTCTTCGCGCTCGGAGGACGGGGCGAAATCATCGATCATGCTGCGACATCCAGTTTCGGCTGCAGCGACGGCTTGATGTGCACCTCGGTCAATTCAACCGCCGAGGTGAAGATCCCGGACGCCGCCTTTTCGACGATCCGGTACTGCAGCTTGACCAATAGCGAGGCGACGAGCCCGGTCAGCGTCGTGTACATGGCAATCGCCATGCCATTGCTCATCACACCCATCGACGTCTTGACCGCGGCCGTGTTCTCCGGATCGAGATCCGCGATCGGCGCGAGCATGATGATGAAGCCGATAATCGTCCCCAACAAACCAAGCTTCATCAACGCGTCGCTTGAAAAGGCACCAAGATCGTTGGAGCCGCGCAGTCGTTCGGCAAGCACCCTGAGCAGGATCGAAGAGTCGACCTTGCCTTCGGCCTCGTGTCCCGCTTTCGCTTTAAGGTCGCCGATATAGGTTGCAACGGCGCAATTGGGCAAGCTGCGCTCTTCGCGAGATTGAATGATGCGCGCGACTTCATCTGTTTTGACCGCCTGAGAGGACAACGCCCTCGCGCGATAGAGACAATGCAGTGAGGTCGCAACGTAAAGCCCGATGATCAAGAGCGAGACGCGAGTCGGGTCTCCTTCGATCACCTTCTGCGCTAAGCCGTAGAACCAGAGAAGGTAGACGGCAAAGATGGAAAGCCCGGTAAAGATCAGCCACATCACCAGCGGATCATTGCGAGTCGGCGAAGTGAGATATTGGCGCAACGATCGCCGCATCGCAAAGCGGCGCGCAGGCGACCAGTATCGCGACATGGCGGAGCGCTGAAACTGCACTTTGCCACCGCCTGACGCATGCCCGCCTGTCACCGGCGCGACCCGCTCGACCGGATCTGTCTCGTCCTCCTGAAAGGTCGAGAGCAAAATGAGAACGGCCGCCCGGCCGAACCCGTAACTCGTCAGGATCAGGCTTGAATAGAGGTAGACCTGATAGAGGCTCGGAAAGAAACCTGAGGGCGGCGTCGGGCTGTCGATGGATGGGAAGATCGCCAACAAAACGAACAGGCTGGAATTCGTGAAGGCGCCAATCACCATCGCCCAGCGCACGTGCCACGGCAGCAGCGTCTTGGTGGCGTAAATGCCCAGGATCAGCGCCGTCATCAACAAGAAGTCGATGTGCCCTTGCAGAAGGCGGGAAAACTTGCCCGAAAAGATACTCTGAATGAGCGGAACTTGAAGAAACAGGCCGACCATGCACCAAGCCAGAACCAAGGCGACGAGCAGCCACAGGCAGGCGCCTCGCAGCAAGATGATGTTGCCAGGCGGATCGAATTGTCGGCTCATGAAAATATCCTCGGGCTTTCCTCTTTTGCGCTAGAGGATAAGCATCCGGGCTGCCTTAGGCAGAGCAGCGTGCCCGCGCAACGCCGGGCATAATGCCCGCGTCACTCCTTGCTCTGATCGTCACGAGGATTCTGCAGAGTGTTGGTCAGCAGCCCGGCGTTGAGGGCAAGCCAGACGAGGTGGGCATCATTGCGCGCACCGATTTTGCTTTTGATCGCGTAGTGATGATTGCGCACGGTTTTGTGGCTGAGGTTAAGGAGCTGCGCGATCTCTTCACTGCTGACGCCTGAGGCAAGCAGCCTTAGAATTTCCGTCTCGCGCGGGCCCAGCCCATCGATGATACTGGCGCTGCCGTTCAGCGTGTCGGCCGCAATGGCTTGCGAGACGTCATCGCTGACGATACGCCCGCCGCGCGCCACGATCTCGACCGCTCTGATAAGCTCGCCAGGCTGACTGCCCTTCGTGACATACCCCGATGCCCCGGCCTCGAAGGCCTTCAACGCGAAGGCGGCACCATGATGCATCGTGAAGACCAGCATCCTGGCATCCTTGTCCCATTCGCGAATGTGGCGCAAAGCTTCGAGGCCGCTGGCGCCTTCCAGCGACATGTCCATGATCACAACGTCGGGACGCTTGTCCTTGTAAAGCTGATAGGCGGTCCTGGCGTCAGCCGCTTCCGCGCAAACGACAAAGCCCGGCTGCTTTTCCAATAACCGGCGGTAGCCCTCCCGAACGATCGGATGATCGTCCACCAGCAGGATTGAGACGGCACTCAAGCGGGCGCTCCAGCAACCGGTCCGATCGGTGCCACGGCGCTCAATGGAATCTTCGCGCTGACACGCACACCGCGCGCCACGTTGCCAATCGCCAAGGATCCGCCAAGTGCAGCGATCCTCTCGCGGATGCCTTGCAGGCCGTAGCCGCCAGAATTCTTGAAGGTCCTGACGTCGCCGCCGCCATCGTCCTCGACGACCAAGGCAATATGCGCGTCATCGTTGTCGATGTGCGCGACGCTCACCCGAACCTCATTCGGCGCACCGTGCCGCGTGGCGTTGGTCAGGCATTCCTGAACGATGCGGTAGAGATCGACACAGACACGTTGATGAAGCGTCGCAAGCCCGCCCGAGATATCGAGACGATAGACAGCCTTCGCGCTGCTTTGTGTATTGTAGTCGGCAACCAGTTGGCGCAGGTTGGCTTCCAGACCGACCTCCTCGATGCTTTGCGATCTGAGGCGAACCAGGGTCGATCGCAGTGTTTCCATCATGTCTTTTTGGATGCGGGAGATGGCGCGGGCATCTGCGGCGATCTCATCTCTATCGGGTGCGGCATTCGCTTCGATCAACGCAGCCAAGGCCGATGTCGCAGTCAGAGATTGACCGAACTCGTCGTGTAGATCCCGCGCAATCGCCCGGCGCTCCTCTTCTTGAATTTCCAACAGCCGAGCGGTCAACCTGCGGCTCTCGTCGCGCGAGTGCTGCAGGTTCTCGCCCAGGTCGTTTACAGCACCCGCAATCGTATTGAATGCAGCACTTCGTATGGGCGGAACGCGTTGCGACAGGTTGCCCGCCTCAAGCTGGTGCAGCACACCAATGATCGTCTGCGCCGGCAGCAACACCTGTCCGATCATCAGCGCGGCAAGGAAGCCGATCCCAAGCGCCAGCATGCTGGCAATGGCGACGATGGATGACACCTGCGCCCAGGCGATGCGCATGGCGGCATCGGCATCCGCGTAAGTATGGATCGAGCCGACCGTCTTTTCCCGAACCGACAGGAACGCTTCATGAGTTGCATGACCGCCGAAAATTGCGCTGTAGCCGAGTGTGAACCATTCCGGTGGTGCGGCACCCAGAGACTGGGTCTGACTGCACATCGTGCTCTTGTCGCCCGCCGGTGGCGTGAACGCGACACAGATGCCTGGAGCGATGAGGCTTTGCGTTTCCAACGTCCGCCAATTCGGCATCGGCAGCAGCGAAGTTCTGTCGAGGCCGTTGCGCCACAACAGCTGCTGCCAATAGATTCCGCGCAATTGCGCTTCCACACGCTGCGCCGATTGCGTCGCCGCAGCATCGATACTGTGGTGCGTGCTCAGCAATATCCAGACGACCGTCAAGCTCAGGCAGAACAAGACGACAAACATCAATCTCAAGACGAGGGCTGTCAAAAGGCGCATAGGGGTTCTCCTGGCAAGTTGGCGCAATCTGCCATAGGCTCACCGCAAGGAGAAGCAGTTCACGACCATTTCGGGCATAATGCCCGACGCGTGGCGACACGTTCCGGGAGTCGGCCGTTAAATCCTTCAGATCCGTCGCCCGCCGACGCTAAGGAATTTTATCCGGGCTCGATAGGAGATATCGACGGAGCTACTGCGCCGCTGAATCATCTGCCTTTGCCGAAGCTGGTGCCTTCGCTTCAGAGTTCAACTTTTCGGCCCGCCGGGAAGTCCCAACATCGACGTTCGACGCCTGATTTGCCTCATCGGATAACAAACCACTTTCCCATAGGAACCGGCTGAGCGGTTCGATCATCAAGAGCGCCCCGGCCTCGGTTAAATGGTTGGTGTCGCGGAAGGCAATGGTATTGGCGACGATGCGCGAGCAACGGTCTTTCCCCGGACAATAAGTCGGCATCGGATCGAACAGGTGCAAATGCTGCAACCGCTGCTCCCGCGCCCGCAGCTCTTCATACCAACGCTTTGGGAATCGTTCGTCGAGATAGGCCCTCTCGACCATCTCTCCGCAAGAATCGCTTGGGATACGAAACCACTCTTTCAGGCAAAGCTCGAACGGCACGCTCGTGCTCGCGGAATTGAACGTTACGTTGGGCAAAAAGAGCACCACGGATATCCCGCGTTTCTTGGTCTTCGCCAGAATGTCGTCGAACTCTTTCAACCAGTTGTCGAGACCATAGCCCTTCGCCTTCTTGACGGCGCTGTGATCGTTCCAATGGTCGCCGCGCGAATTGAGATAGGGCTGTTGGTAGAGAAGCCGGAACAGGCTCGATACGATGAGAATGTCGCCCTTCCCGAGGTCGGCGAGAGCGGCTCTGACCTTGTTGGGAGCCACACCCACGCCGCGCGGATAAATGATCTTATCGCTCTGCTCGGTATGCAACAGGCGGAAATTGCAGTCCTCCGCGATCCGTCGCAAGGCCGGCAGAATATGGTAGGCATGCGAGTTGCCGATGGCCCGGATGGCGCGCTTCTTCTTGCCGTCCGCTTGCGCGTCGGCGTCGCCTCCCGGGCAGTATTTCGCGCTAACGTGCGGCGCAGACTGCTTTGCGGTGCCTTGCTCGCTGCTGCCCAGATAGAGCCACTTGGCCGACGAGCTGTCTGCGACCACGATCACCAACGCCGCCGCCACCGCTCCAACTGCAAGACGGGTTCGCAACGACAAATTCTTCGGCGTCCACGGCGCATGCCGTAGCGGCCGTTCGATAAAATGATAAGAGCCGGCCCCCAGCGCGAAGATCAAAAGAAGCTGCAGCGGCAGCGACCAAAGATGGATGCCGATGGTCCAAAGGCTGATGACGATCACCGGCCAGTGCCACAGGTAGAGCGAATACGAGATGCGCCCGATGTATTGGACCGCAGACTGCTCCAAGATCGACGTGACACCGCCGCCGGCAACGCCCTTTAAAATGAGAAGCGTGGTGGCAAACGTTGCGACCACCGTCGCCCAAAGCGCAAGATTATCGGGCGCAAACAAACAAAGCACGATGACGCCAAGAAGCAGAACGCTCGGCGCCGCGGCCAACGCCCGGATCTGCGCGAAGTCTCTAGACGCCACGTAAAGCGCGGCGAGTGCTCCAAGGCCAAGCTGCCAGACCCGGAACTGCGGCAGGTAATGCACCGCCGACCGCGCGCTTTCATGGAAATAGATATACGCCGCCAAGGAGACGAAACAGGCGCCGGCAATGGCGATTATCGCCAAACCCAAACGCTTTGACGCGCGCATAAAGACCGTCAGCCACAAGACGGCGGGAAACAGGAAATAGAACTGTTCTTCGACGCCCAACGACCAGGTATGCGTGAAGGGATTGAACCGCGCCGACTGTCCCCAGTAGTCGAGTTCGTCGAAATAAAGCGACCAGTTCGAGACACCGATGAGCGAGAATAACCCGGTCTTGATATGCCGCTGAGGTTCAGGATTAAAGAACGCAATCAGTAAACACGTGACCGCCACGCATACAACCAGCGCCGGCGCCAGACGCTTGATCCGTCGCGTATAGAACCCCAGGAAATAGCCGCCGATCGACGAGGTCTTGTGCGTCAGCAGCGATTGCGTAATGACGAAGCCGGAAATGACGAAGAAGATATCAACGCCCAGGTAGCCGCTCGCCATGAGATGCGGATAGAAGTGATGGGCGATCACCGCGCAGACGGCCAGGCACCGCAATCCGTCGATAAACGGAAAATAGCGAGAGCTCGTGGCAGTGCCCAGGCCGGTGGCTGTATCGAGAGAAGTCATCTAACGGCGCACGCGTTGGTGAGGTCGACGGCAGCGCCTTGTGTTTCGCGCCCGTGCAGAGCCCGCGCAGTTCCAGCACCCGCTCCCGGGCGGCGTCTTGGCTGTTCCATAATTACTCGCTGCGGTGACATGCTGTGTCCGACTTCATTATGCGAAGGACATTGGCGGGTCAACGCTATACGGGCCCGCTCTCGTTACCGCCCTGCTCAACACCAAAGTCACGGACTGAACGGGTGATCGTCCGGCTTTCCCAGGCCTCGGATGGCTCTCCCGTTGCGACCGCCTGGCGCATTCTCGACGCATTTGCCTTCAAAACGGTCCCCCCCGACTGGGCGAACTGGCCGATCAGGGGGCAGGGGGGGGACCCCTCACCGGCGTCAACATGATCCGAGCGACACGCCGACAATCTGGCCGGCCGCCGGCCGGGCAGGACCTCCGAACAATTTTTTGCGCCGACTAAAGAATTCCTCTTGCGATTCACCCGCGACATCGCATATGCGATCGCACCCGGTTTGGGATGTCAGGAACGGCGGCTAGTCGCACGACGGTCCAATCGGGGGATGAGGGTGAGTTTGCCGCCTCAGACGTGCGTGGCAATCCTTTATCCAAAAACCGGAGCAAATGTCCGATGCGGACAACCTGCGACACGCAGATGACCTCGCCCGAGATTGAGGAACCTCCAAGTATCGAGACGGCCTGCCCGTCCTCGACCCCGACCAAAACCGACATTCTCCAACGGGCTCTTCGCCCACGCGGACCGGGCGTCATTTCGACGGACCCGGCGGCCAAGGTTGTGCCAATCGCCGAAGCCCGCCGCGAGCGCTTCCCTGTCGGCCCCGGTGCCCGCCAGTTCCAGAAGAAATTCTACCCGCGAGTCTCCAGCAGCGATTGGAACGACTGGCGCTGGCAGCTGCGCACGCGCATCAAATCGCTTGCCGAGCTTGAGCGAATTTTCCGCCTGTCAGACGATGAGCGCGACGCCGTCGTCCGCCACAACGGATCGCTGCCGGTCGGCATTACGCCGTACTACGCCAGCCTTCTTGATCGGGATAACCCGGAAGACGGCCTGCGCCGCACCCATATCCCGGTGGGCCAGGAGTACATCCGCACACCCGGTGAGGCCGACGATCCCTTAGGCGAAGACCACGACGCCGCCGTCCCCGGCCTCGTCCACCGCTACCCCGACCGGGTCCTATTCCTGGCGACCGGCTTCTGCTCCACGTACTGCCGCTATTGCACCCGTTCCCGCATGGTCGGCGAGACCGGCGGCGACTATTCGTTCTCCAAGTCGCAGTGGGAGAAAGCGCTCCAGTACATCGAGGCGCATACCGAAATCCGCGACGTGCTGATCTCGGGCGGCGACCCACTGACCTTGTCGGACGACCGGCTCGACTACCTGCTCGGCCGCCTGCGGGCGATCCGCCATGTCGAGTTCATCCGCATCGGCACGAAGGTGCCGGTCGTGCTCCCGATGCGCGTGACGCGTTCCCTGGTGCGCATGCTCAGGAAGCATCATCCGCTGTGGATGAGCATCCATGTCACGCATCCTTCCGAGCTGACGCCGGAAATGACGCAGGCCGTCACCCGGCTTGCCGACGCTGGCATCCCGCTCGGCAGCCAGACGGTGCTCCTCAAGGGCATCAACGACAACGTCGAAACGATGAAGTCCGTGATGCACGGGCTCCTGATGCGTCGCGTAAAACCCTACTACCTCTACCAGTGCGATCCGATCACCGGTTCGGCCCAGTTCCGCACCCCTGTCGACAAGGGCATCGAGATCATCGAAGGCCTGCGCGGCCACACGACAGGCTACGCCGTGCCCCAGTACGTCATCGACGCCCCTGGCGGCGGCGGAAAGATCCCGCTGCTGCCTGAGTACGTCGTCGGGCGCGATGGCGATGACCTCCTCCTTCGCAACTTCGAAGGCGGTGTCTACCGCTACAACGATCCCGGCGGAACGGTCGGTTCCGGCAAGCCTGGCGCTGTTGCAGCCCTGGCCTCCGCCGTACCGACCGCTCCGGCTTTCGTGGAGGGCTGACGCCATGCGTATCGGCTTTGTCTATGACCTGCGCGAAGAATATCTGGCTGCAGGCTATTCCGAACTGGAAGTCGCCGAGTTCGACTCTCCGGCCACGATCGACGAAATCGAAGCGGCGCTCGTCCACCTCGGCCACGATGTCGACCGCGTCGGCCGCGGCCAGAACCTTGCTCGCCGTCTTGCCGCCGGCGAGCGTTTCGATCTCGTCTTCTCGATCGCCGAGGGACTAAAAGGCCGTTCTCGAGAAGCCCAAGTTCCGGCTGTTTGCGAACTCTTCGAGCAGCCCTACGCGTTCTCCGATCCGCTGACGATGGCCGCAACTCTTGATAAATCGGTCGCCAAACAGATCGTCATGGCTCATGGCGTGCCGACGGCAACCTTTGCGCAACTGCGCTCGGCCGAAGAAGCCGATGCGGCTACGCTTGATTACCCGCTGTTCGTCAAGCCGGTTGCCGAAGGCACCGGAAAGGGATGCGACGCCGCGTCCATCGTCATGAACAAGGACGACCTGCGCCAGTCGGCCGCCCGCCTCATCGAGCGCTTCGCTCAGCCTGTGCTGGCGGAGACCTACCTGCCCGGCCGCGAGTTCACGGTCGGCATCCTGGGCACCGGCGACACTGCCCGCATTATCGGGATCGCTGAGATCACGGTGCGCGAAGGTGCCGAAGATCCGGTCTACTCCTACGAGAACAAGGAAGCTTGCGAGGAGACCGTCGTCTACACGCTGGCCGACGACGCGGAGGCGCGCCGCGCAGGCGCGATCGCTTTGCAGGCCTATCGCGCCCTTGACTGCCGTGATGCGGCTCGCCTCGATCTCAAGTCGGATGCAAACGGCCTTCCTCATTTCCTGGAGGCCAATCCGATTGCAGGGCTGCACCCGACGCACTCCGACCTCCCGATCATCGCGGAGCTGGCAGGCCTTGGCTATGACAACCTGATTGCCGAAATCATCGCCTCGGCTGCACACCGTCAGGGCGTAATTGTTGGCGGCCAAGAGCCCGTCACGCACGCCTGCACCTGCTGCGCACCCAAGGTCCGCGAGGTTGCATGAAGCGGAATGACAGCTCTCTTTGTGCCCGTGATCCACGGGGCGGCACTCGACCGCCCCGACGAGCAGGATACGATCGACACCGCTAAGGCGGTGGCCCGGTCGTTGTCGCACCTCGGCTTTGCGACCGAAATTCTGACCGTTCGGCCCGGCCTGACGGCCCTCGACCAGTTGCCGGCACGCAAACCTTATGCAGTTTTCAACCTCGTCGAGGCGCTTGGCGGAAAAGCTGCCAGAGCAGAAGAAGCTCCGATCCGACTGGAAGAGCTTGGTCTCGTCACGACAGGCGCCAGCGGATCTGCTTACGTCGTCGCCAACAGCAAAATCTCGACTAAGGAGCTTCTGGCCAACGACGGCATTACCACTCCGGAATTTTGGTTCGCCGGTGAGATGGTGCCTGCCACCGAGACAGTGATCGTCAAATCCATCGACGAGCATGGCTCGCTCGGCATGGATGAGGGCTCTGTTGTCACCGGCCGCGAAGCGAAATCCGAAATCGCCCGCCGCGAAGCTGAATTCGGCGGCCGATTCTTTGCCGAAGAGTATATCGCCGGGCGCGAGTTCAACGTTTCGGTTATCGAGACGCGGGCTGGTCCCGGTGTCCTTCCCATTGCCGAAATCGACTTTTCCAGACTCCCGGAAAGCACACGTCCCATCGTCGATTTTGCCGCCAAGTGGGATGCAGCGGCCCCCTCCTATCATGACATGGTGCGCCGCTTCGGCCTTGAACGCATGGAACCCAACCTCGCCGATGAAATCCGCGAACTGAGCCTCGCCACCTGGCACGCCCTCGGCTTGTCCGGCTATGCCCGCGTCGATTTCAGGGTCGGAGACAACGGCAAGGTCTATGTTCTCGAAGCCAATGCAAACCCCTGCCTTGCCCCCGATGCCGGCTTTGCCGCCGCGGCAGCCGAAGCCGGGCTCACCTACGACGACATCATTTCCTCAATTGTCGATGTCGCAGTCCAGAATTCGAAAGTCATGGCCTGATGATCAAGATCCGCCGCCTGCGCGGTAGCAGTACAAAAACGGATGAAGCCACACTCGAAGAAGTCCAAGCCATCATGCGCGCGCAATTCCCGCTGATGGCCGAAGCCGATGTCGCCAAGCTTCCCGAGCAACTCACCGATCCTCTGAAGTACCGCTTCGTGACCGAGCTACTGGTAAGCGAGGACTCCAAAGGCCAGGTCAAAGCCTTTGCCATCCTGCTCAACGTGCCCGATCTGAACTTCGCCTACCTGGAAACGATCTCGGCTGCCCCGGGTCGCACTGGCGGTGGCCTTGGCGCGCACCTCTATCAGGTCGTGCGCGAGGAAGCTCTGCAGCTTGGCGCGAAAGGGCTCTACTACGAATGCCTGCCGGACGATCCGCGCCTCAGTCCCGATCCAAAGATCCGCCGCCAAAACGCCCAGCGCCTCAAGTTCTATGAGCGCTACGGCGCCCGTCCAATCATGGGAACGGCCTACGAAACACCGGTCAAGGACGGCGACACCGATAGCCCCTACCTGGTCTTCGACGGGCTGGGAAAATTCAAACTCCCTTCAGCGAAATCGCTCTCGACGATTGTGCAGGCAATTCTGGAGCGCAAGTATGCCGAGATCTGTCCGCCGGGCTATATCGACGAGGTCACCGCGTCGGTTAAGACCGGGCGCTATTTCCTGCGCGAGCCGCGCTACTCCGACAAGCTGCAACCCAAGCGCATCAAGCCGAAACTCGAAAAGCCGATTGCGCTCATCGTCAACGACCGCCACTCGATCCACCACATCCGCGAGCGCGGCTACGTCGAGGCGCCAGTCCGCGTGGCGGCCATCGAGCGCGAAATCCTCAAGACCGATTTGTTCGAGGCGATGCCGGCACGCGACTTCCCCGACCGCTTCATCAGGGAGGTCCACGACGGCGGCCTCGTCGAATACATCAAGCAGGCCTGCTCGGAGGCGCCCGAAAAGAAATCGGTTTACCCTTATGTGTTCCCGGTTCGAAACGCCACGCGCCAGCCCAAGGAGCGTAGCGTCCTTTCCGGCTACTGGTGCATCGACACGTTCACCCCAATCAACCGCAACGCTTATCCAGCCGCCCGTCACGCGGTCGATTGTGCGCTGACGGCAGCCGACGAAGTCCTCAAAGGCCGGCCGCTTGCCTATGCCTTGGTGCGCCCGCCCGGCCACCACGCAGAGCACCGCACATTCGGCGGCTTCTGCTACTTTTGCAATTCGGCGATTGCCGCGCATTACCTCTCGCGACAGGGCAAAGTCGCAATTCTCGATATCGACTATCACCACGGCAACGGCCAGCAAGACATCTTCTATGAGCGCGACGATGTGCTGACCGTCTCCGTCCACGGCCACCCGAGTTTTGCCTATCCCTATTTCACCGGCTTTCCCGATGAGCGGGGCCGAGGCCGCGGGGCTGGCTTCAACGTCAACCTTGCGCTTGATGAGCAAATCTCACCGGAAGAGCACCGCGCCGCGGTTGCCCAGGCTCTGGTGCGCATCGCCCGTCACGATCCCAGCTTTCTTGTCGTGTCGATGGGCTTCGATACCGCCAAAGCTGATCCGACCGGCACCTGGTCGAACGAGGCCGCTGACTTCGTCAAGCTCGGCCACATGATCGGTGCGGCAGGCATCCCGACGGTCGTCATCCAGGAAGGCGGCTACCGCATTCGTACGCTTGGCACCAACGCCCGCAATTTCTTCAACGGACTGGCTGCCGGCATGGCCGAAGCCGGCCCGCCCCAGCGCAAACCTTCTGAACGAAAAACGAAAGCCAAAAAGGGAGCACCGGTCCCCCTCACGTTCATCGACACGGTGACGACAACCGACATCGAAGCGATCCGCACTCTTGTCGCTTCGACCGATAAGTTCACGGCCGCCGAGACCGGCATCGCCGTCGAACTCGTCGAAGAGCGCATCGCCAAAGGCCGGGCCTCCGGTTACGAGTTCATCCTCGCGCAAATGGACGACCGGACTATCGGGTATGCCTGTTACGGTCCGACACCAGCGACCGATACCTCGTTCGATCTTTATTGGATCGTCGTCGGCGTCGATACGCAGGGCCACGGCATAGGCCGTCAGCTTCTTGCCAAATCCGAGGAGGCGATCCGGCAGGCCGGTGGCAAGCACGTCTACGTCGATACTTCATCCCAAGAAAGCTACGCGCCAACGCGCGCGTTCTACAAGCGGACCGGCTTCCGCAAGGTCGCGGAGCTTCCCGACTTCTATCGCTCCGGCGACAACAAGATCATCTACGTAAAGAGTCTTTGACGATGACCGAGTTTCTAGGAAAGCCTTCCAATCAGAACGACAGACCAGAAATCCTGGATTGGGGCGTGCGCACCATCAAAGCCGTTCCAGGCACGTCCCCCGGCCGCGGTCGCGGACTGTTTGCGGCAGCCCCCATTGCAGGCGGTGAAATCATCGAGCGCGCTTGCACGGTCGACATCTCGCAAGACCAAGCCAAGGCCTTGGACGCCATGCAGCCGCTTGGAGATTTTTATTTCGAGCACCCGCGTTCCAAGGAGGCAGGCCTCATGGTCCTGGGACTGCCCAGTCTTTGTAACCACGCAGATCGGCCCAACGCGCATGTCCGTTTTCTGGACGGTGGGTCATGCGGCTGGATCGCCGAACTTTACGCCCTCAACGACATCGCGGCGGGCGAGGAGATTACTTACAAATACCGCTGCGCGCTCTGGTTCAACGAGGTTCGCAAATAAGTATCAAACATTGATGCATGACTGCAATTAATGGCGCCCACCTCACGATCAATCGATGCAGCTGGGGAAACCCGCCTCCTCCGATCTCCTGCCCGCAATACAGTCGCGACGAAGCGGTAAGCGGCCCCACTCCCTGCCCTCGCTGACAGAAGCAGCGCGGTCGGGTAACGTAAACGTGGCGCCTGTGACTTCAATTCCACTTGACCCATCGCACCATCGGGGTCATCTAGTTTACAAGCTATGGAGAAAGCCGAGCCCGCATGATGCCATCGCGATCCATCGTTGGATACGTTTGCTGCGCCGTCCTTGCCTGGATGAGCGTTGCAGCTGGCTATTTTGCGAATGCGCCAACGCTGAAACTCGACGCACCGGCTCTGGTTTCAACAGCGCCCGCTAGTCCGCACCATGCTCATCTTACTGCGGAGCAAACAGCAAACCGGCCCGCCCACCATGGCGTGGCACACACCCCGGGCAACCCGGTTGCGGCCTGCATCGCCACATGCCTTGAGCTGGTTTCTCAAAAGATCGTTCCAAAATTAGCTTCGAACGATTTGCCGCCGAAGCAGGTTGCCGTTCCCGTCCGATATGGGCTACACGCTGATACGATTAACGCCTTGCGTGCAGAGATCCCGGCCTATTGGCCAACCGGGCCACCTGAACAGAGTTGGACATCGGCAAGTGGCGCGGCACGCCTTGTCGCGCGCAATGCCCGCCTGCGCATCTAAATCCCTTTGAAGATCGATTGAGCGACCGTCGCCCGGCAGTGGGCGAATTGCGGTCGCGTCACTGCGCTTGCGCGCGGAATTCCGATATCTTCATGGGTCTTAAGATGAAGCACTTCCTGATACTGGCAGGCCTGCTCTGCCTCTTGCTGCCCCTCAGCAGCCATGGTCCTGCGCACGCGGCAGATGCGCCCAATTCCTCCAGTCCAGCCGACAGCAAAAAGGGCAACCTCAAGTGGACGTGCCCGATGCATCCCCATTACATCGCCGACGAAGCCGGCGTGTGTCCAATCTGCGGAATGGACCTCGTAAAGCTCGAAACCGGCGGCGACTCAAATGCCTCATCCGCGGGCCAAGAGCGCACCGCCATTGTCGTCGCTCCCGAGACTCTGCAGACCATGGGCGTTCGCATCGCAAAGGCCGAACAAACCAGTTTCGGCCGCATCATCCGCAGCTTCGGACTGGTGGCTGAGAACGAGCGGATGCAAACGGAAATGTCGGCGCGTACCGAAGCCTGGATCGAGGATCTGCGCATCCGCGCGGTTGGGGATCAGGTCAAGGAAGGCGATCTGCTCTTCACCATGTACGCGCCCGAATTCATCGTCTCGCAGCGCGATTACCTCGATGCATTGAAGGGCGCCAACCGGACTCGCATAAGCTCCATCAAAACCCGGCTGAAAGCCTTCGGCATGCAGGAGCGCGCCATTGGCGAGTTGGAAGAGCGCGGCAAAGAAATGGAATTCGTGCCTTTCTACGCCGATAGAACCGGGACCGTAGCAATGATCGAACTGCGCCCCGGCAGTTATGTGAAGCGCGGGACGATGCTAACCCGCATCCAGGACTATTCCCAGGTCTGGCTGATGGTCAGCGTTTCGGAAAAGGATCTCACTTTCATCGAACCTGGAACGCCGGCGCGCGTCACCTTCCCGAACATTCCAGGCCGAACGGTCGTCGCGCGCGTCGAATACGTTTACCCGACGGTTGACGCAAAAACCCGGACCGGGCAGGTGCGCTTGGTGCTCGATAACAAAGACGGACAGCTTCGGCCTGGCGCCTATGCCGACGTCGCCTTCGAGGTTGGCAGCCAGCAGCGCCTCGCCGTTCCCTCAGAAGCCATTCTGAAGAGCGGAGCCGGACGCTATGTTGTCGCTTCCCTTGGCGGCGGACGCTTCGAGCCGCGAGCAGTCAAGACGGGTCTGATCTCGGGCCGCTGGACAGAGGTCTCCGGTGAGATCAAGTCCGGTGACGAAATCGTCGTATCCGGCCAGTTCCTGATCGATTCAGAAAGCGCCTTGCGAGAGAGTTTCCGTAAGCTCGAACGCCTGCAACTGCCGTTATCACTTCTCCAACTCGATAAATCGCAGTTCGCAATGGTCGATCATTTCGTCGATGCCGCTCTCTATCTGCACGAGGCGCTGATCGACGGCTATGAGATCGAGCCGAAGTTTCTCGACCCGGCCATCGAAGTGAAGACGCTGTTGTGGCCAGCCTTCCAGCGCACCAAGCTCGCCTTCATCATGGACGATGCCGTGAGTGCCATCCGCAAGGCCCAGGCAAGCCGGACAGAGAGCGAAACGCAGGCCGCGCTGGCCGAGCTTGTTGCAGCATTGGAGCCATGGGTTCACGACGGTGCACCTCAGCATTATCGAGAAAAGAAGCTCTCTGTTTTCAAGGACCAGGCCTCCGGCCGCATGTGGTTCCAGACGCAAGGCCGCCCCCTCAATCCATACGGCAAAGGAGCCTCATCCCAGATCCAACTGCCCGAGACATCGCCCGCGAAAGCATCTGCTGCATCGGGTCCGCCCGATGCCGGAGCACCACATGCCGCCCAGCCCGATGCCGAGCGGCCGGCCAACGCAGGTGCCGGAATGCCAGGTCACCATCACTAGCACGCGCCAACGCGCATCGGAGGCGCAGCTATGTCTAATTCAGCAAACGATTTCACCGGGCACGATCCCCAAAAGTCAGCCGTTGCTGGCGTCATCGATTGGTCGGTGAGAAACCAGCTTTTGGTTCTCGTCGGCGCGCTGGCTCTCATCCTCATGGGCTGGCTTGCGATCAAGAAGACGCCGCTCGATGCCATTCCCGATCTGACCGACACGCAAGTCATCATCAGAACCGAGTTTGCCGGGCAGTCGCCGCAGATTGTCGAGGACCTCGTCACCTATCCGTTGTCGACGAAACTGCTCGGGCTGCCACGCACCAAGGCCGTCCGCGGGTTCTCCCTCTTTGGCACCAGTTTCGTTTACGTGATCTTCGAAGATGGCGTCGATCAATATTGGGCGCGCTCCCGCGTAATCGAAGCTCTGTCGTCGGCCTCGGGCTCGCTGCCGGCAAACGCAAACCCGCAACTCGGGCCGGACGCGACAGGGGTCGGCTGGATCTATCAATACGCCCTCGTCGATCACACCGGCAAACGGGATCTGGCGCAACTGCGCTCGCTGCAGGATTGGTTCTTGAAATTCGAACTCGCCACCGTGCACGGGGTTTCGGAAGTCGCGTCTGTCGGGGGCTTCGTCAAAGAGTATCAGGTTCTCGTCGATCCGAACCGGCTTCGCGCTTACAACGTGCCGCTGTCCCGCATCCGGGAAGCCGTCAAAGCCGCATCAAGTGAAGTCGGCGGCCGGGTGATCGAGCAGGCTGAAACCGAACTCATCATTCGTTCGACCGGATACATCCAGAACTTGGAGCAGTTGAAGGATGTCGTCGTCTATTCGGCGGGCGGCACACCGGTGTTGCTAACCGATGTCGCCAACGTTGTTGAGGGCCCCGAACTGCGCCGTGGCGTTGTCGAACTTGGCGGCGAAGGCGAAGTCGTTGGCGGCATTATCGTCATGCGCTCCGGTGAAAATGCGCTCAACGTCATCGAAGGGGTCAAAAAGAAAATCGCATCTCTTCAAGCCGGTCTGCCTGAAGGCGTGCAAATTGTTACCGTCTACGACCGCTCGCCGCTGATCAACGGCGCCGTCGAATATCTGACATGGAAACTCATCGAGGAGGGCATCGTCGTCGCCTTGGTGTGCTTCGTGTTCCTGCTCCACGTTCGCTCTGCCTTCGTGGCGATCATCACCTTGCCTCTTGGCGTGTTCGCCGCGTTCATCGTCATGGCCGAGCAGGGCGTGACGGCCAACATCATGTCTCTTGGCGGCATTGCCATTGCCATCGGCGCCATGGTCGATGCCTCCATCGTTATGGTCGAAAACGCCCATCGCAAGCTATCGACGATGCCAGACGGCCTCGGCCCCGAAGAGCGGCGCGCGGCAATCATTCAAGCGGCGAAGGAAGTCGGCCCAGGCCTCTTTTTTTCGCTCCTCATCATCACGGTTTCGTTCCTGCCCGTTTTTGCGCTCACCGGACAAAGCTACCGGCTGTTCGCGCCGCTAGCATTTACGAAGACCTATGCGATGGCGTTTGCGGCGTTGCTGTCAGTGACGCTCGTTCCGGTATTGATGCTCTGGCTCGTGCGCGGGCGGCTCATCGAGGAGATGAAAAACCCGCTTAACTGGCTCTTTGTTTCCGCCTACCGGCCGCTCCTGCGGCTGGCAATGAAAACGCGCTGGCTCATTCTTGCGCTGACGCTTGCGGCCGTTGCTTCCATTGCCTATCCACTTTTAAAGACAGGCAGCGAATTCATGCCGGCGCTCTACGAGGGCGAACTCCTCTACATGCCGACAACGCTGCCGGGCGTATCCATCACCAAGGCGAAAGAGGTCTTGGCGCAAACCAACAGACTGATCGGCACCGTGCCGGAGGTGGACCGGGTTTTCGGCAAGCTCGGCCGTGCCGATACGGCGACTGATCCGGCACCGATCTCGATGATCGAAACCTGGATCAAGCTCAAGCCGCAAGAGGACTGGCGGCCGGGCCTGACGAAAAAGGACCTCATTGCCGAACTCGACCAGCGCACCAAGCTGCCGGGCCTCGTCAACTCATGGGGGTACCCGATCAAGATCCGCATGGACATGATCTCGACCGGCATCCGTACGCCGATCGGTATAAAGATCTCCGGTAGCGACCTCCCGACTATCGAACGCATCGCGCTGGCCATCGAAGCCGCCGCAAAGGAAGTTCCCGGAACCCGTTCGGCGTTTGCTGACCGCGTGCAAGGCGGAAAATACATGGAAATCCGGCCCGACCGCCGGGAGCTCGCACGCCGCAACATCGATCTGGCTGTCTTCCAATCGGTGATCCAGACGGCATTGGGAGGACAAAAGCTCGCAGAAAGCGTGCAGGGGCGCGAGCGCTACAACATCATCCTGCGCTACGACCGCCCGTTCCGCGAAACCACCGATCAGGTCGGCGAAATCCTTATCCCAACGCCGGCGGGTCAGCATATCCCGCTGGCGGAGCTGGCCCAGATTGCCTACGTCGACGGACCGCCGCTGATACGTTCGGAAAATGCGCGGCTGACCGGCTGGGTCTTCGTCGACATCGCAGACCGCGACATCGGGAGCTACGTCGCTGATGCGCAGGCTGCCATCGCCCAATCCATCGATCTGCCACCTAGCTATGCCGTGTCCTGGTCAGGCCAATTCGAGCAGATGCTTGAGGCACGCCAAAGGCTGACAGTCGCAATCCCCGCAGTCGTCCTCACCATCTTCGTCCTTTTGATGCTGCATTTCGGCAAGCTCGATCGCACGCTGATAATCATGCTGTCGCTGCCCTTTGGCCTCATCGGCGGATTATGGGCGGTCTACCTTGCTGGATACAATATGTCGGTCGCGGTAGCCGTCGGCTTCATCGCATTGGGCGGGATTGCTGTCGAGACCGCAGTCGTGATGCTGCTCTATATCGACCAGCAGGTTCGCGAACATCCCCCGCGCTCGTTCGCTGAACTGCAGGAAACGGTGATCAAGGGAGCCGCTTTGCGCGTCCGTCCTAAGCTGATGACGGTCTTGACGATTGTTGCAGGCCTCGCGCCGATCTTCTTCACCGAAGGCTTAGGCTCCGACGTCATGCGGCGGATCGCGTTGCCCATGCTCGGCGGAATGGCGTCCACGACGATCCTGACACTTTTCGTCATCCCGGTCGTTTATCTCATCTGGGAGGGACGGAGGTTTCGCGAACCAACAACCGCCGCAGTTCCCCAAGGCAAACTCACACAGAAAGTCAGCGCATGAAGAAAATTCAAATCCTGATCGCGGCCTCCATGCTCGTGTTTGGGCTTGCAGCCAGCCTCGGCCAAACCACGTACGCCCACACGAAAGTCAACAAAAGCATTCCTGCGGACGGTGCGACGGTCGCTGCTGGGCTCTCTGAGATCGAGTTACACTTCGCGGGCAAGATGCGCCTGACTGTGCTCAAAATCACAAACTCGGGTTCAGGCGAAGCCGTCTCTCCAAAATCATCGCTGCCGCCAAAGTTCGTTTCTCAGGTCAATATCGCGGTGCCGCCATTGGTCCCCGGCGATTACAACGTCGCGTGGATCGGTGTCGGCTCTGACGGTCACGTCATGAAGGGCGAGTTCAAATTCACCGTCGCCGGGAAACCGTGATTGCGATGTTAGCCGACGGCGCCATAGAGAACGTCCTTCTGCGCTTTGCAGTGCTGCTGGGCACCGCGCTTTCAGCCGGTTCTATTTTGTTTGCAGTCACCAATCGGCAGGTTGCAGCGGCTGTCAAACCGACATTACGCCGGCAAATTTTGATCGGTGTTTGCCTCGTAATCGTAGCAGAGCCGTTACGCTGGTTTGCCGATCAACTGGCGATGTCCGGGGGCGACATTGCGCTCGCACTCGATCCGGCCATGCGCTGGATAGCCTTCGAGATGCCTCAAGGGCAGGCGGCGTTGGTCCGCGTTCTGGGTATCGGCACGCTCGCCACTTTCTGGTCGCGCTGGCCTGTCCTGGCGATCGCCGGCCTGACACTGGCACTCGGTTCGTTCGCGATCGAAGGCCATACGGCAGCAATGGCCAGCCGAATGCCCTGGTTGTCTGGCTTCTTGTTCTTGCATCTTCTTGCCCTTTCCTGGTGGTTTGCCGGGCTGTGGCCATTGGCCGTGTCGTTGCAAACCATGAGCGATGAAGAGGCTAGACGTGCCGTTGAGAGATTCGGAAGCATTGCCGTTGGCGCATTTGCACTGCTCACAATCGCCGGAGCGATCATGTTTCTCACGCTCACTGGCGGCACACTGGATCTAGCGAGTCCCTACCAGCGCATCGTTCTCGCCAAGCTTTTCGTCGTCGCGGCGATTCTCGCCCTTGCCGGCTACAACAAGTTCGTTCTCACACCAAAACTGGAGACTTCACCCCAATCGGCAAAACAAACTCTGCGAGCCTCGATCAGATTCGAAATCGGGCTCGCTGCAATCGTCCTCTTGTTGACTGCTTTTCTCAGCACCATGTCGCCTGGAGCCGAGCATTGAACTTGCCCAGTGATTGAACCTCACCGACAAAACAAAAAGGAGACTTCAACCATGAAGAAACACATCTTTACGTTCCTGGCCGCAGTTCTGCTCGCGAACTCCGCAGCCGCAGAAGAAAAAACAATGGACCACTCCGGCCACGGCACGATGGACCATAAGGAAATGAGCCAAGACCATGCCGGGCATGGCGAAATGAAATCTGTCGTCGTAGAGCCCGGCACGGAAGCTGCCGGCATCGGCGTACTGAACTCGGTTGATGCCGACAAGGGTTCGGTCAATCTCACCCATGAGCCGATGCCGGATCTCGGCTGGCCGAAGATGACCATGGATCTTCAAGTCACCAAGCACGTTGACCTCAGCAGTTTCAAGGCTGGCGACAATATCGATTTCAAACTGAAGCTTGGCCGAGACAAGCAATACCGCGTCATCGACATGACGCCTGCGAAGCAGTAGGTTTCAAGCGCGCAGCGACGGCGCGGGTCGGACACCATTCCGGCCCGCAGCACAATTCTGTCGGTATAGCGACACACCTTGTTGTAGGATTTCATCCACAAAAGGCAGCACATCACCGAACTCGATGTGGCGTTCCGAATTGTTTCCCCTCAAGGATCGCTGGCTTTCAACGCCAATTGCGCATGGTGCGCGCCCGCATGACGTGCCATTTGCATGCCAGTTGTCGGGCGCATCCCAGCCAACAACGGAAACTCGCCTGAACCGCACACCAAATGCGGGCCTGAGTAAGACCCGACCAATCAGATTTGCATCAAAGAGTATGTGGCACGCCGATTGCTCATTGAATTGAGTTGACGATCTGGAAACTCAGCAAGGGCAGGCATGGAAACCTACCTGGATTGGCGAGCATACGAAGATGCCGGATTGGGTGATGCCTACGCGGACATCCCCAAACACGGCGGCGATTTCGCCAAGGCCGTCGCCGTTTGCATCAATGCCCGACAGTGCGAAACGCTCGGCAAGCAGGTCATGTGCCCGAGCTACAAAGTCAGCGAAAACCCGAACCTTTCGACCGGAGGCCGCGTCAGACTGCTGAAAGCCGCGCTGTCGAACAACTTGCCGGAAGCGGCATTGGCCGACCCGGAGCTTGCCGAAGCGATGGCGCTGTGCGTGGCGTGTAAAGGCTGCAAACGCGAATGCGAAGCCAATGTCGATATGGCCTTGATCAAGGCTGAGTATCAAGCGCAGAAAGTTGCCCGCGAGGGGCTGGGACTTCGCGCAAGATTGTTCGCCTTCCTGCCGCATTGGCTTCATCATTCGCGCTTGACGGCCCAATTGGTCAGGCTGCGCAATTGCTCTAAGTCTTTGCAATGGATGGGCGAGCGCTTGCTTGGTATTTCTGCAGCTTGCGCGCTACCCGAACCCTCGCGCCAGACATTCCCATCGCATTCTCTCCCCGCCTCGACCACTGCTCCGGCGCCGACGGATCGCGAAGTCGTCCTGTTCGTCGATACCTTCACGCGATACTTCGAACCAAACATTGCCAAAGCAGCAACCACCGTTCTGGAGGCCGGCGGCTATCGCGTGCATATGGCTGAAACAGCCTCGGACGTTTCCGACCCCGACCGACCATTGTGTTGCGGACGAACATTCCTCGCACAAGGATTGGTTGAATTCGCACGCAACGAGGTCAAGCGGCTCCTTCATTCGCTCGGCCCGCACATCCGTCAGGGCCGCACAATTATAGGGCTCGAAGCCTCCTGTATTCTCGGCTTGCGGGATGACGCCCGCGCGCTCGGACTAGGCGACGAGGTCGAGCAACTCTCCAAACACGTCGTCTTATTCGAAGAGTTCCTTTCAAAGGAGCTGATGGCAAAGCGGCTGTCGTTGCCGCTTCGGTCGATGGCAGAGAGCCAGACCCTGGTTCACGGTCACTGCCACCAGAAGGCCGTCGGGGCGATGAAAGCGGTGCGCCGAATTCTGAAGAGCCTACCCGACCATGAGTTTCAGATGATCGAATCGGGCTGTTGCGGCATGGCGGGCACGTTTGGTCTGGAGACCGAGCATGCCGACACCGCATTGCAGATGGCTGAAAGCGAACTTCTGCCCGCATTGCGCAATGCCCCCGATGCAACAATCGTTTGCAACGGCTTTTCCTGCCGCCAGCAAATTCGCAATCATAGCGACCATGACCCACGCCATCTTGCAGAGTTGCTGGCAGCTTCGCTAACTCAAAGCGAGGTGAGCCAATGAGGGACGCGTTGGCTGCCGTGCGCGACTACCATGAGGCGACCAAGCATCGCACGAGCGGCTACGCTCCCAGTCCCGAGTTCCTCGACTGGGACTCCCAGCCCGATCCATTTCGCCGTTTCGCTGGCGCGACGTCGTTCCCTTTGCCACTTGTCGAGGGCAACGGAAAATGCACCTACAATGAAATCTATGACGCTTCGAACGCGCCTCCCGACAAGGTTGACCTCAACGCGATCGGTCTCTTTTTCGAATTAGCATTTGGACTGAGCGCCTGGAAGTCCACGGGCTTGGACCGCTGGTCTCTCCGCAACAATCCTTCAAGCGGCAACCTCCATCCCACAGAAGCCTACCTCCTTCTCTGGCAATGCGAAGATGGGCGGCTTGAACCCGGGCTTTACCACTATGCCCCGTACGAACATGCCCTGGAACTGCGTGCGCGCATCCCGGCTGAAGTCGCGCGTAGCATCTCCCGTTCGGCGCCCGATACATTCGGCGCAATCGGTCTCTCCTCGATCATCTGGCGCGAGGAATGGAAGTACGGCGCGCGCGCCTATCGTTATTGTCAGCTCGATGTTGGTCATGTCCTGGGCTCCGCGCGGATTGCTGCCCACCTGAACGGCTGGCACGTGGAACTTGCCGGGTCCATTCGCGACGATCAAATCACATCGTGCCTCGGCTTGAATCGTGCGCCTGATTTCATTGATGCTGAAGCCGAACACCCAGACCTGATGGCAGTTCTAGCGACAAAAACCGGCGCCGCTGCGCCATCATGGTCCACAGTCGCCGACGCATTGGCGGACTGGACCGGCACTGCCAACCGTCTCAGTGCCGAGCACGTCGCCTGGCAGCAGATTGCCGATGTTCTCCCATGCGTCGTCAAACCACCGCAACGCAACTCAGAGCTGCCGGCACGCTCGAAACCGGCGCGTGACAATTCCGAACAGGCAATCGAGGAAACAGCTGCCTTAGACGCTGTGCCCCTCATTCGCGGGCGGCGCAGCGCACAACGAATGGATGGACAGACTGGAATTTCGCGCCGTGATTTCGAGCGCCTCCTCGCGCGAATTCTGCCACAGAATAGGAGCGGACCCATTGACGGCCTGCCGTATGCGCCAGCAATCAACCTTTTCCTTTTCGTGCATTCCGTCGAAGGCCTCGACCCCGGCCTTTACCTCGTGAACCGGTGTCCCGACCGCTGGGAAGCCTTCCTTGAAAGTTGCGGTGCTGTCGCACAGCTGATCCGGCCCGCAGGCGATTGCGAATTGCCGCTTTATCGCATCGGATCGTCACAAAACGTGCGGAAGCTGGCTTCGCAGATTTGCTGTTACCAGGGCATCGGCGGACGCGGCGCGTTCAGCCTTGGCATGATCGCAGACTTTCAGAATGTGTTGGAAACCGACGGTCCATGGGCTTATCGCCGCTTGTATTGGGAATGCGGCCTCATCGGACAGGTTTTGTACCTTGAGGCTGAAGCGAGCGGCCTGCGCGGAACGGGAATCGGCTGCTTTTTCGATGACGTCGTGCATGAGCTTCTGGGATTTGGCGCTCCAGACACCGCCCCATGGCAAACGCTTTATCACTTCACGGTCGGCGCAGCCTTCGAGGACAGTCGCCTTATGACCGAACCGCCTTATGCACACCTTCAAGATCGCGGAGAGATGTCGGAGCGTGAATTATGAGCACAAATCTACCGGACCATAAGGACTACTTTCACCTGTTCCAATCCTACGGCAAGGATCTCGGCTCGATCTACGCCGAACCCGACGACGACCGTTACGCCTTGTTGTTTGAACAGGTGATCCGCTTGTTGATCAAGCCATCCCAATTCAACCTTTCGTTGCCCGAACCGTTTCGGATTTCCGCCCAACGTTACCATCACAAGGACCCGGTGACGGTCGCGCACTTGAGCGATCCGGCCAACCGTCACTTCATGCTCTGTGACCTGCACGATTGGATCATGTTGAAGGGTGGGTTGGAGCTCCAGCGACAGGCGGAGCGCTAATGGCGTTGTCCAATGCGACATCGGCGCCGTATGAATTAGTGAGCCAGGCGGCAACCGACTGTGATGACATTATTGAACGCTTGTGCATCGGGCTGACTTGGACGACTTGCCGAACGACGCAAGGCCTCGGGTTTGCCATGAGCCCTGGCACGCGTTCGAGAGTCCTGCAATGGCCAGGGACCGTTGCAGGTCAACCGGCAAGCGCGCTGGCGGATTGGCTGCAATCCTGGGATCCATTCGAAGCCACCGTCGGCCTTGCCGCATGCAACGCTATCATCAACGGCTCCGACAACGCGCTCATGCGAAATGCCGTGCCGATCGATGCCGATGGGCCGGGGAATCTGGCGGTGTTCGAACATTTCAAGCCGCGTCTTTCAGGTCAGCGCATCGCAGTTGTCGGACGCTATCCTGGTCTTGATGAGGTCCTGCACGATCTCGATGTAACGGTTTTGGAGCGGCAACCAGCCGGATCCGACCTGCCAGATCCGGCCGCGGAATTTGTTCTTCCTCAGGCCGACTGGGTCTTCATTACCGCGACCTCGCTCATCAACAAAACCTTCCACCGTCTTTGCGAATTGTCTCACGACGCCGTCACGGTCTTGATGGGACCATCGACGCCATGGCTGGAGCAATGGAGCGAATTCGGCGTCGATTTTCTCGCGGGAGTTCAAGTCGTCAACGTCGCGAAGGCCGAACAAATCGCTGCAGAGGGCGGTGGCACCCGGTTGTTTTCCGGAGGCGTTCGCTACGCCATTGCAGATATCGGCGAAGGCCGGCTAGCGACGACGCAGAAGGAAATCCAAAAGACGGTGGAACGGCGTAACACTCTCAAATTGGAAATGTCCGCGTGGTACGAAGAAGGCAAGCCCGGCAGGTTTTCGGGCTTCGCCGAACTCGACGGTCTGGACAAACAGTTGTCTCGGCTGGATACCCGCTTCAAGCGTCTGTGGGATGCTCGAAAAAAGTAAGACTGGTTGATGGATCTTCTGTTGCAGGAAGCACGACACCGATCTCGGTTTAAGCGACAGCTGACCGTTACAGACGACCATAAGGAAGGCCGCCGGAGTAATAAGTCCCGGAATACTTCCTTCAACTCAGGATCGATTAGACCACGAATACGACTTCCACTTGCCGAGCGCCGCGCCCAACAGCACGCTACTGTAACCTCTGAATTTTCGCGATGTTGCCAAGGCGATCGAGTGCGTTTGAAGCAGAGTGTGACTGGTGGGCTTTGCTGAAGCGCTGCAACGTCGTCTCCGGTTTGAAAATACGATAGATTTGGAGCAGCCCGTCGAAGAAAGTGCTCTCTTTGGGAGGCGCCTTGATCCAGTAGATTGTCCCGACCGGCGGCAGCTGGATCGTTTTGAAGACATTGTAGGCCAGGTCATCGGGGTCGATGTAGTGCCTGATAGCCGCGCGCGGCGCGTTTGATCCGACAGGCTGCCACTTGTTGCCGATTGGATTGAGCGTAACAGCAGGTCGTCCCAGCATCGCTGCCGCGTAGCTGCACGCTCCACCGCCCAAGCTATGTCCCGTACAAGAGAATTCATACTGATCGAATTTTGCCTCGTATCGCTTGATCACATCCTGGAAATACGCACATGCCGCGTCGAAGTGCGGCGGCTTTGAGTGCATCAGCGCCAGCCGGTCGTTGTTCAAATCGCTGAGGCTCAGGATGTCAGTCCCGGCTATCGCCACGACAATCTGTTTTGACGTATGGTTGACGTATGTTGTCGCTGAAAACCCTTGCCAGGCTTCCGCTGAAACATCTGGTGTGGTCACCTCTCCGGCAAGCTTGCAGCCAACGGCAACCGGAGCGCTGCTTTCCAGAACCTGCCAGTCGTAAACTGGCCGGTGGGCATATTGGTCGAGGATCATTTGCCGGGTTGACTTTATCAACGAATGCTCATGTCCGCTTGACGGCTTCAGCAATTTTCGCTGGTGGTCGGAACCGAAGACATAGGTCTTGGTGGGGAGCACCTTGTCATAGGCTTTGATCGCGAGTTCCATAGCCTCGAAGTCGCGAACAAGTTGTTCTCCCTTGGGCAGTTTGCGCACGTTTTCTTCGTGGCCGTTCGCCCCACTCAAATTACCTCGCTGCGAACCTGTCCCTTCTGGCTTGATTACAGATGGGAAGCTTGGTTCTTTTGCTTGCGCCAACGCGGAGGATGAAAGGCCACCGGCAATCGCAACACAAATCCCTACGGCCAGAGCCGGACACAGCCCGATCCGATGCAGCCTTTGAGCGAAGTCTCGCATGTCGTTTCCCACCCCCTGAGATTGCGTGACGGCCAATCGATAAAGCCAGAAACGCTAATAACCGAATCCACGCCAAACTAGCGATGCAAAGCTGCGATTTGAAGATCGGCGGATAAGGAAATTCGAAACTGCGATTCGGCGTACCCTAGGTGTCCACCTTAACCGGCCTACCACTGCAGCTTTGTCTACATCCAAAGCGACCGGCTATGCCCCTTCCCGTCAAGGATCTGCGCGGGAGCGACCGGCGGGTTGATCCCATTTGCGGCCAATCCGCGTTTCATGAATACGGCCTCTATTAGTAAGGCGCACCTCCACGGATCCGAGGTGGTCGGTCCGTTTGAGTTCGGTGGATGACCGACTGTCAGTCGGGCTGGAGCCCCCTCTCTCAACTCAATTGTCGACCCGAAAACTTGATTTCGCCGGACTACCAAAAGATCCCCGAGCCAATGCCAGCAAAAACCACTGGCCTGGCTCGGGGACTTTGCGCAGTTTCAGCCTTTCAGGAGTGGACGCTCCTTACAAAGCCGGCACCCACCGTCTTGCCACCCTCGCGGATGGCAAAGCGGATGCCTTCTTCGATGCCGACAGGCTTCTTGAGGTCGAATTCGACCTCAGCCTGATCGCCGGGCTGAACCAGACCGTCCTCACCAAGAACGGTGATGACGCCGGTCACATCCGTCGTACCGAAGAAGAACTGAGGCTGGTAGCCACTGCCAAATGGCGTGTGGCGTCCGCCCTCGTCCTTCCCCAGAACGAAGATCTGCGCGCTGCCTTTCGAGTAAGGCTTGATCACACCAGGGGCGCTCAGCACTTGACCGCGCTGAACGTCCTCGCGCTTCAAACCTCGAAGAAGCAGGCCAACGTTCATGCCGGCGCGAGCTTCGGAAATGTTCTTCCGGAAAGCCTGCGTACCGGTCACGATGACCTGCTGATCGTCGGAGTTCGTCAGGCCGACGATCTCCACGGCATCACCCACCTTGATGACACCGCGCTCGACACGCCCACTGACCACCGTCCCCCGGCCGGGGATGGTGTGCACGCCTTCGATCGGCATCATGAACGGACTATCGTAATCGCGGACCGGGTCCGCAATGCGAGTGTCCAATGCTTCGATCAGTTCGACGATGCACGCAGTGTCGGCGCCTTCGACATCTCCTTTCTCAGCGGCTTGCAAGGCACGCAGAGCGCTGCCGAAAATAAACGCAACGTCCTCGTAGCCTTGCGAAGCCAGCATTGCGCCGATCTCCATCTCGATCAGTTCCTTCATGTCGGCTCGGTCGGCTTCAGCGATCATGTCCATCTTGTTGACGAACACGACGATGCTTTGAACCCCGACCTGACGCGCAAGCAGGATGTGCTCGATCGTTTGGCGGGCGGCCCCTTCCGTGCCGTCGACAAGCAGGATCGCACCGTCCATCTGGGAAGCACCCGTGATCATGTTTTTCACATAGTCAGCGTGTCCCGGACAGTCGATGTGCGCATAGTGGCGCGTCTCGGATTCATACTCGACGTGCGAGGTGTTGATCGTGATTCCGCGCACGCTTTCTTCCTTGGCATTGTCGATCTGGTTGAGCGCCAGACCGGTGCCTCCGACGCGCGCCGCCTGCACCTGCGTGATGGCAGCCGTCAGCGTGGTCTTGCCATGGTCGACGTGACCGATGGTTCCGACGTTCACATGCAGTTTGTCGGTCATGCTTCAATCTCCTTCATTTTTGAAGCTGCCGACCTGTCCGGTTAGCTAAGCCGGACAGGCCAGCCGTTGGCATTGGCGCGCCAAAGGGGTGAAGGGTCCAAACGGCTCCTGCCGTCGGCCCAAAAAGAAAGCTCGCGAAGTCGATAGACCTCGCGAGCTTGATTGTGTCTTGCCCGAGAGGTGTCGTTCTCCCGGGTGAAGTTTCACCGGGGAGTTATGTCTCCAGCCACCACGCGTTCTTCGCGCACGTCATCGACGCTGTGCCGGGTTCGCCGGCAAACGCAAAGGCAGCGATTGGGAAGCAAACAAGCTCGCGCATGTCTTTCTCCAAAGTTCGGCCGAAGCCGGTTCAACAACAAAAAGCCCCGGCAGTCCGACATGACCAACCAGGGCAGCATTTGCGCAAAGGGAGGCCAGTCGGACCTCCCGGATGAGAGGCTCGGTTACGTTTCCAGATAATAAATCTCAGCCGCAGAAACGGCAGACCGCTGACGCGAAGATGAGACGACGATGTTGGGGTTCTGGATCACGGATTACCCGCCAAGTTCACAATTGATTTCGCAAAGGGAGATAATGCATTCGCGTCTCGTTTTCAATGGCAACTGCTTTCGCAGCCGGTCGTCGGTGCAGTTCGAGGTGCCCCCAAGTTGCACAGGACATGCGTTGCAAATACCCATCACCGGAGCCGCCTTCAACGGGAACAGGTAACCGCTATCAGCACAGCCCCTTGCCTTCCCGGTCGCGAATGAGTTACCTCTTCCCAGTATCTTTTGCGGGAACCGAATGCTGATAGGTATGGGAAAACTGAGAGTTGCACGGGCCGCGCGTTGCGTGGTGGCGCTCCTGTTTGTGCTCTCATTGAACTTATCGACGGTCTGTCTTGCTGACGACTTCTATATCCCAGCTTTCTCCGGGCTCGATCTGTCCCAGGAGACCAGCGGCGATGAGGCCGAGTCGCACGGCGATCATAGCCATACCGCAAAAATTCATACTCACGCGTTCACCGACACGGACAGCAATTCCGTGGCGGACGACAACCATTCTTCTCACACCAATGACGGTGACGCGCAGGGCCAGTGCGACGACTGCGAGGGTCATGTCCACTGCTGTCATGCATTTCTGGAAGCGGAAGGGGCTCCGATCAGCTTCCCCTTAACGCTTAAGCGCCTTCAAGCCTTCGCGGCCACGCCGATACTGGGCCTGCCTGCCGCGACTTTGCTGAGACCTCCACGCACCGCCCTCTGAAGCCGATTATCGTGCGCAGTCGATCGACTGCGCTCCACGTCGCTGTCAGAGGTTATCTCAAAAATGAAGCTACGCCTGTTGCCGGTCGTGCCGGCAGTGCTTGCGGCTATTGCATTGCTAGCCGCTAACGTCGTGCCATCTGCGCTTGCTGGTCCCGGCCATGATCATGGCCACGATCACGCTAAAACGAACCGGGCCGATGGGCCATCCAGCCCTCGATTTTATGCAGAATCGCAAGACTATGAACTGGTCGGCATCCTGAAAGACGGAGAGCTGACGCTCTACCTTGATCGTCGCGCCGATACCGAGCCGGTCCGAGATGCTGCAATCGAGTTGATCGTCGATGGGCAAACAGAACAAGCGCAACCCACAGCCGACGGCACCTACAAAGTTGAAGCGCAAGCATTCAAGGGTGATGGCGAGATCGAGCTGATTGCCACGATCACGCATGCAGGCAACAGCGATCTCCTGGTCGGGGCGTTGAAGATCCCACATGCGCAAGCCCATGATCAACATGACGATCACTATGATCACGACCATGCGGTGCATCACGCCGGCGATGGAGCTGCGGATCACTCCGCACTCCCTAAGCCCATTGCCGATACCCTGAAACAAGCTGGCGTGCTGCCTTCGGCGATCGAGCGGAAATTTTCGAACGGGGCGTTTCTAGCCGGACTGGGGCTCATAATAGGGCTCCTCGTTGGAGCGCTTATGCGCAGCAAATCGGGCGTAACCCTTGCGGTTTTCGGACTCGTTGCCGTCCTTGGGGCCGGTTTCGCCTGGGCCGGTCCGGGTCACGATCATGGCGATGGCGGCGGCTCGGCGCGAACGTCCGGCGATGCACCCCGGCGAATGTCGGATGGTGTTTTGTTCCTGCCCAAACCCACCCAGCGCTTGTTGAACATTCGCTCTCGCATACTCCAACCCGAGACAACACGCGCGACAACCCGCTTGATCGGTCGCGTGATCGCAGATCCCAATAGGGCGGGGCTAGTCCAAAGCACCATCGGCGGACGCATAAAACCGACGGATGGAGGGCTGCCAACGCTTGGGCGCAAGGTCAAGGCCGGCGAAATACTCGCCTATGTCGAACCCGCTTTCGCTCCGATCGACGCCAGCGACGTTCGCCAAACAGCCGGCGACTTACGCCAGCAGATCACGCTCATCAACGCCCGAATCCGACGTCAACAACGCCTCGTCGATCGCGATGTCGCGAGCCGCGCAAACCTCGAAGACCTGAAGATCGAACTCGAAGGGCTTGAGAAGCGGTATGCGGAACTCAAGAACGCGCGCAACGCTCCCGAAGCTCTAACCGCACCAGTCGATGGCGTAATCGCCGAGGTGCAAGCCGTTTCCGGACAAGTCGTCGAAAGCGGACGAACCATTCTCCACATCCTCGATCCCTCAAGCCTCTGGGTCGAAGCGATTTCCTATGATCCTGGCATCTCGGTCGAAGGCACTAAGGTCGAGGCGCGCAACGATGACGGCGAGCAATACACACTGGACTTCGTCGGCCGCAGCCGCGCACTCCAGCAGCAAGCCGTGCGCTTCCAATTCAAAATCGAGAACCCGGACAAAACCCTGCACATCGGCAGCCCGATCAAGGTGCTCGTCGAGACCGGCGCACCGATCAAAGGACTGATCGTTCCGCGGTCCGCGATCGCACAGGCCCCGAATGGGCAGATGGTTGTGTTCAAGCGTCTCGAACCGGAACGCTACCAGCCCAAGCCGGTGCGCTTCGACGCCATCGATGTCGATCGGGTCCACGTGACAGGCGGGCTTCAAGCTGGCGATCAGATCATCGAACGCGGCGCGGCTTTGGTCAATCAGATCCGCTGACGGGGGCATCCATGTTCAAAACACTTGTGGCCATCAGCCTGTCGCAGCGCATGTTCGTCATCGTTGCCTCTCTCCTTTTGGCGGCCTACGGGGCCTATGTTTTGCCCCGGCTTCCAGTCGACGTTTTCCCCGATCTCAACCGCCCGACCGTCACGCTTCTGACCGAGGCCGACGGCTACGCGCCGCAAGAGGTCGAGCAACTCGTCACCTATCCTCTCGAAACTGCCCTGAACGGCATGCCAGGCGTCATTCGCCTGCGCTCGGTCTCAAGCGTCGGCCTGTCGATCATCTATGTCGAATTCGACTGGGGCACGGATATCTATCGCAACCGTCAGCTCGTGACGGAACGCTTGGCGATTGTCGGGGAGCAATTGCCCACCGGCATCCAACCGCAAATGGGACCGATTTCGTCGATCATGGGCGAGATCATGCTGATTGCCATCAACGGCAAGACCGTCTCTGCGATGGACTTGCGTGAGATCGCGGATTTCGTAATCCGCCCGCAAATCCTGACCGTGTCAGGCGTGGCACAAGTGATCCCGATCGGCGGCGAAGTGCGCCAGTACCGGGTCAGCCCGGACCTGATCGCCATGCAGCGGCTCAATGTGACACCAAAGATGATCGAAGCCGCGATCGCCCAATTCGGCACCAATGCCGGTGGCGGTTTTATCGATCAACACGCACGCGAATATTTGATCCGGAACATCGGTCGCACCACACGCCTTGATGACCTCAGGAACCTTGTGGTCGTCACACGCAAAGGCCAGCCCATCCTGTTACGCCAGGTCGCCAAAGTGAATTTCGCCCCCAGGGTCAAGCGCGGCGACGCCGGTTTCATGGGCGAGCCCGCGGTCATTATCGGAGTGCAAAAACAACCGCAGGCCGACACAGTCACAGTCACCAACGAGATTGAGGCCCAACTGGCGAAGATCCAGCGCACCTTGCCCGATGGCGTGACCGCAGATCGTATTCAGTTCCGCCAGGCAACATTCATCGAGACATCAATCGCGAACGTAAAAAGCGTCCTCGTCGAAGCGGCCGTCGTCGTTGCCTTCATCCTCATCTTGTTCCTGATGAATTGGCGCGCAACCTTCATCTCGCTAACCGCCATCCCGATGTCGATTTTCATCACGGTGTTGGTTTTCTACGCCTTTGGGCTGTCGATCAACACGATGACGCTCGGCGGAATTGCGATTGCCATTGGCGAATTAGTCGACGACGCCGTTGTCGGAGTCGAGAACGTCTTGCGCCGGCTCAGGCTCAACGCCGAGGCGCGGCACCCCCGCGACAAGCTCCTGGTTGTGCTCAACGCCTCGCACGAGGTCCGCTCCAGCATCGTTTATGCGACGGCGATCATCATCTTGGTGTTCATCCCGTTGTTCGCGATGGGCGGCCTGGAAGGTCAGCTCTTCCGCCCACTCGGGCTTGCCTACATTGTCTCAATTCTCGCCAGTCTCATCACCTCGGTCACGCTCACACCGGCCCTTTGCTTCTACCTTTTGAAAGTGCCGAAAAAGCCCGAAGAGGATACAGCCGTCGTGCGGGCCTTGAAAGGCGGCTATCGAGGGCTTTTGAATTGGAGCCTGGATCATTGGCGACCGGTCGCAGCTGCAATCTCGATCGGTGTGATTCTCGCCGGCGTGCTCGCAATGCAATTGCCGCGCGCGTTCCTTCCAGCCTTTAACGAAGGAACCATCCTCGTTTCAGTCGTCTACAACCCTGGAATTTCGCTGGCGGAGTCCGACCGGCTCGGACGCATTGCCGAACGCTTGATCATGGACATCGACGACGTCGAAAGTGTTGGCCGCCGCACCGGACGCGCGGAACTCGATGAACATGCCGAAGGCGTCCACGTCTCCGAACTCGATATCGACCTCAAGGAGACCGGCAAGTCTCGCGAAGACGTCTACGCGGCCATTCGAGAAAAACTCTCGATGCTGCCGGCAGCGATCGGGATCGGACAACCGATCGCCCACCGTCTGGATCATATGCTGTCCGGTGTGCGCGCTCAGATCGCCCTCAAGATCTTTGGCGAAGACTTGGATCGCTTGCGCACGCTTGCAGCCGACATGCAAACACGCCTTCAGACAGTCTCCGGTGTCGTCGATCTCCAAGTCGAAAAGCAGGTCCTCATTCCACAGCTGCAAGTGGTTCCGGATTACGACAGGGCAGCCCTTTATGGCATCACGCCGCCTGCTCTGACCGCCACGCTCGCAGACCTGACGAATGGGCGGACCGTGTCGCAAATCATCGAAGGTAACCGGCGCTTCGACGTTGTCATGCGGCTTGACGATCAAGACCGCTCGACAGCAGGACTGGGCGAAGCCCTTGTCGCGACGCCCGATGGCTACTTGCCGTTAAAAAGGCTTGCAACAATCAAGGAAGCCGAAGGGCCAAACCAGATTCTGCGGGAAAACCAACAGCGCCGGATCATCGTTTCGGCAAACGGCGACGGCATCAGAGACATGGCAGCGATCATCGCTGACATCCGCAGCATCATTGACACCGCCGAACTGCCGCCCGGCTATGTCGTGCGGCTGGAAGGGCAATTCCAGGCCCAGGAAGAAGCCACCCGCACGATCGGTTTGCTATCCCTGATTTCGTTGGCGCTGATCTTCATGGTGCTCTACAGCCGCTATGGCTCAGCCATACTCGCGCTCATCGTGCTCACGAATATCCCGCTCGCTCTCATTGGCAGTGTGTCCGCGTTATGGATCGCCGGATTACCGTTCTCGGTCGCCAGCCTGATTGGCTTCATCACACTCGCGGGAATTTCAGCCCGGAACGGGATCCTCAAGGTCAGCCATTACATCAATCTTGCGCTCTACGAAGGCGAGACCTTCGGGCGGCCCCTCATCCTCCGAGGCAGCCTGGAACGCATGACACCGGTTCTCATGACAGCGGTCTCCGCAGGTCTTGCGCTTGTGCCGCTCATTGCTGCCGGTGACGAGCCGGGTCGCGAGATCCTTTACCCGCTGGCCGTAACCATCTTCGGCGGCCTCGTATCGGCCACCCTCATCGACGCTGTGTTAACGCCCCTTCTTTTTTGGAAGTTCGGACGCAAACCACTTGAGCGGATCGTCAACGAAAGAGACGCCGCGCCACAAAGCAGTGCGGCACCAACAGAAGCCTTCTAAGCCAACCCTGAAACGACAAAGGACCAACCCATGAAAACCAACTCACTCGCAGCAGTTGCTCTCATCCCACTCCTCGTCGCAAGTGCCATCCCTGCCAAAGCGGAAGACAAACACGACCAGGGCGCAGTCCACGGCGGTCAATACGTTGAAGTTGAGGGCCACCATGGCGTGGAAATGGTCTCCGACGGCACGGCGATCGTGTTCCACCTCAGCGAGGACCACAAACCTATGGTGCTCACCGGCGGCTCATTCAAAGCGATTGTTCAAACCGACGACGGAACGAAAATTCTACCGCTCGCCATTGATGGCGACAAGCTCTCCGCCAAGCTCGATGCCGCCCTCCCGAAAGGGGCAAAAATCGCTTTGTCAGGAAAGGATGCTCACGGCCACACGATCCAGGCGCGCTTTGTAAAAGAGTAACCGTGAGCGCTCGGCGGAACGGACCGATTTTTGAAGGCGCACCGTTCGCGCCAGTCTTTCACCGGCGCAGCGCCGACGCCTTCGGCGTTGCCTCAAGAAAGGAGTGACACGTGCAATCAAGCGTTGGTTCCATCCTGGCGAGCTCCACTCTCGTGATGTGGCTTACCGGCTATGTCGCTTGTTGGTGTTCGGCGGTGCTGGCAAACGAAATCCCAGACGAGGGGCGGGCAACCAAACACAGGAAGATCGCAAGCAAGCTTGAGCATTCACAGTTTCATGTGCGCATGGGACTGAAACATTATCAGTCTGGCGATCTCGAACAGGCGATTGCAGATTACGCGTTTGCCATTCTGCTTCGTCCGCAAGAATCGCTGCCATTTTACTTTCGCGCCAACACCCACTTCCGGATGCGCGACTTTGAAGCCGCTATTGAAGACTACACCCTGGCGCTCACGAGAAATCCGGATTTTACGATGGCCTATGCAAACCGCGGCAACGCGAAAACCGCCCTTAGCCGGTTCGATGCCGCCAAAGCCGACTTCGATGCCGCTCTAAGGCTTGAGCCGCAAAACACCTATGCGCTTTTCAACCGCGGCTTCATGTTTGGAAAACGCCAGCAATACCAAAAGGCCATCAAGGATTTCACCAGCGTTCTCTCTTTAGACCCCGAGAACGCCAAAGCATTGCGATTGCGAGCCTCGGCATTCCAAGCCATGGGCGAACTCGACAAAGCCGCCGCTGACCTCGCCAAGGCAGCGCGAATCGCAAGTCCCAAGAACTCATCGCCGTGACGCCTTTGCGCGTGACGCCGAAGCGGCGAAATAAAATGGGAAGCAGGAACAAGGTGAGCGCCGTCGATGTGACAAGCCCACCGATGACGACGATGGCCAGCGGCTTCTGGATTTCCGACCCGGGCCCGCTGGCAAACAGCAGCGGGACAAGGCCGAACGCCGCGATGCTGGCGGTCATCAACACCGGCCGCAGTCGCCGAACAGCCCCTTCGAACACGACCCGCTCAAGCGGCAGGCCTTCGTCGATCAGCTGGTTGAAGTGGCTGACAAGAACCAAGCCGTTGAGGACTGCGACCCCCAAAAGGGCAATGAAGCCGACCGACGAAAAAAGCAACTTGCGCAGCATTCGCGTGCCCTCCTGAAGGCGACAACAACTTAAGCTGCCAAAGCGCATGCCACGCGAAACTGAAAGCCACCTGAATTGCCGGCACCTGCGACATCGTTGTCGGTTTCGACGCTGAGGCAGGTCCCAGCTTGCCCATCCATCAACGTGTCCTCACGCAGGGATTAGAGACACAGTCGAATAGGTGTCTGGTCGAGTGATCGGAGCGACGGCAAGACGCATATTGCCACCCTCACGAAATTCACGAGCCTGGACCGACCTACTCCGCCGGTAGAGTTTGCGCGTAGGTCAATACGTCGACGGCGTCTTGCAGCGGGAAGGCCCGCAGGTTTACCATGGCAGCGCCTGGATGGGCATTGCGGATCTTGTGCAGCACCTCGGCTGGCAGCTGCCGTGCTTCGGTCCCAACAGAACCAAGGTCACCCGGCTCACCCCAGTCGAGCAGGCGATCATCAAAGCCGTGGCAGGTCGCGCACACGGTCTGGAAGATCGCAGCACCGCGTTCCGCATCGCCTTTCGCGGTGTCGGTGGCAGGATGGATGACGAGGTCGGTATCGTGCTGACCCTCGCGGATAAATGCGGCGAGCCAGTCGAGCTCTTCGTCGCGGATCATCTCGGAGGTGTAATTGTGTGGGCCCGACCGCATAAGTTTTGAGATGGCCTCCGACGGCATACGCGTCGCCGCCTGGATCCCCTTGACGCCAGTGTAGCGTTCGCCCTCGCCGTATAGACCGTCCTTGCCCTTATAATCCCACCCGTGGCACTCAACACAGCGCCAGGTTGTAGCGCCTTTGCGCTTGCCGGTCGACGGATAAGCCGGGTTCGTTCCTTGCGGCTCTTCACGGTCGAGCACCTCCCACCAGTTGTCGTAAATCCTCCCGCCCGCCGCGAGCGTCCAGGCTTGCGTCGACTTCTACGGCACGCCATGCAGAAGGGCATTCTCAAGTAGATTGCGCACGACGTTTGCGGCTTCCACACAAGCCGATCGCGTGTCCAACATCGAGCAGGAATTGCGGCGGCTCGTGCGAGCATTGATTGCTGCCATATCTATGCACCCTCCAATCGCTGTGCCGGGCTATTCCGGCATGTTCGATTGGCGGCCTCGCACCTTCACCTGACAGGAAGCTGAAAACCAAACCGACGTGCGACTTTGTGCGCAACAACACGCGAATTGTTTCCGGCCTCAGGTCAGAGCACTGATCTTTACCCGTGGCGCGGCAGCGGCTCAGACGCGTTGAGCACCCCATCGTCCCACAAGCATTGCAACCAGCGCGTCAATCGCTCCCACGATCATGAGCGAAGCTCCGGCGAGCGGGAAGATCGCTGCCATGGCAAGCGTCATCAGTGCAAAGGTACGCAACGTCGTTGGCTCTGTTGTCGCTGGCGCACCCAGCTTGCCTTTCGGCCGTCTTTGCCACCACATATATGGCCCTGTAATCGACAGTACGACGATGCCGATGCACGGAAGGAGCATCACGACCTGGTTCAGCCAGCCGAAATAGTTCCCCATATGCAGTTGCACGCCGAGTTCGATGGCCTTGGCCGCAATGCCATAGTCCTTGAAGGCGACATCGCGAATGACATTTCCACTGTACTGGTCGATGTAGAGGGAACGCTGACCCTCGGGTTGATCGGGGTACGTATAGGCTGAGTAGACACCTGACGCATCCGCCGGAAAGGCCAGCCGGTAGGGGGCGACCATCCCTTTGGCTGCAATAACAGCTGCCACCTGATCGAGATCGATCGCTACACCGGCGGACTGCGCCGAACTGACGCTTCCCGTGGAATGCCCGGCATGAGGATCAGATAGCGGTGCCGGCATGGTTTCCACGGTCCAAGGTGCTGCGCCGTTGGCGACATCTTTCACCTTGAGCGAAGCACTGACGGGAGCACCATGGGAACGGACGCTTGCCGGGTAGCCGATACCGGCTGCTTCAGTCACTTGGCGGATCATGCCGCCCCAAACAGTCGCCCACGGTAGTCCGGATATAATGAGAAAAATGACGAGGAACGCAGACCAGAAGCCAGTCGTGGCATGCAGGGACTTCCAGAACGGTCGCCCTTGCGCATTGAGCTTCGGAAGCACGGCCTGTCTCAGGCGCACGCTCCCGCGCGGCCACCAAAGGTAGAGGCCGGTGACGACAAGGATCAGCCCCCAACACGCTGCGATCTCGACGATAGCGTCACCAACGTCGCCCATCATCAGCGAACCGTGCAGTCGATCCGATAATCCGATCAGGGTCCACTTGTAGATGTACGATCCTTGCGCCTTGGCTGATGCAGGATCGACGAACACCCGCACTGGCTCGCCGGCCGAAGGTGTCACGAACACCTGATAGGTACGCCCCTCGTGCGTCGGAGAGTCGATGCGGGTAACTTTACCGCCGGGAAATCCCTCAAGTGCGCCGGCGGCAATCTTGCTCAGCGGCTGGTGCGCGCCTGAGGACACGGCGAAGCGTTTGTCTGCGTGCAGTGCGTCGTTGATCTCGTCGTTGAACAGATAGATCGCTCCGCTAACGGCGAGAATAAACAAGAACGGTGCCACGAAGATACCGGCATAGAAATGCCAGCGCCAGACAGTGCGATAGAGCGCCATGTGCGTTTCGCTCATTGTGCCGTAACCTTCCCGATCTGATGGCGGCGGCCCGCACTTCGGCAGGCCGCCATTGAGCCGATTACCATTTGATGCTGTAGCTCACGTCGAAGCTGCGCGGCGGCGCAACGTAGAGCGACGTTTCGCTGTAGTCGGCCCCTTCGACGTAAAACTCATCCGTCAGGTTGCGCCCGCGAACCCGCAGAGTACCTTGTCCGACATCGAACGAGACCCAGGCGTCCAAGACCGTCCGCGCTTCAGCCTCGTAAAGGTTGGCGGTACTCGTATAGAACGGACCAGTTCCGGTGAGCTGCGCCCCAATGGTCACGGGCAAAGCTTCGAGGCGGTAAGTCATCATGGCGTGCCATGCCCACGGCACCGCATTGACTGGGCGATTGCCCGCCAGGCTCTCGCCGGAGCGATTGAAAAGTTCGGTGAATTCCGCGTCGATAAGTGTGCCCGAGAGACTGAGATGCCACCGGTCTGTCAGAGACACCGCGGTTTCGAGTTCGATGCCGCGGGACCTCTGACTGCCACCTTGGATAGAAACCGTTGGGTCCGAAGGGTCACGCGTGACGACGTTGTCCTGCTCGATCTGGTAGATCGAGGCCGTCGTGGTCGCGCGACCACCAAACATAGTCGACTTGACGCCAAACTCCACTGAATTGCCGGTCGTCAGGTCAAACTGCGAGTTTGAAAAACTCGCAAGCAAGAGTGCTGAAACGGGCGTGACCGCCGTGGCGTACTGACCATAGATCGTCGTGCCGGGGACCACCTCGTAAGTCGAACCGACGCGCCAAGTCGTGCTGCTCAAATCGTTGCCGAAAACTTCAGTGTTGCCTGTCGTCTTGTTGAGAACGCTGCGTTCAAGCTCGATCGTCTCGCGGCGGATACCGGCTGCCACAAGCCAGTTTGGGGTGAGGTTGATAGCATGCTCCGCAAAGGCCGCCTTGGTGACGTGAGATGACGTCTGGTAGGTGAGAGAATAGAATGGCGGAATAGTCTCTGCGGGATAAGTTCCCCGGTCTGGGTTGAATATGTCGACGAGCGGAGCATCTCCGAAATGGCGATTGGTGCCGAAACTCGTCTCCAAATATTCAACGCCTGCCGTAAAGCGATTTCTCAGTCCACCCACCACGCCGTCGAAACTCGCCGTTAGCCGGTCAGACCAGAACTCGTGATCGTGCGAGATAAGAGTGATCCCGCGATAGATCGCAGGCATCGGCGTGGATGACGATGTGTCAGTAGTGTAGGAATAATAGTCGGAGCCGCGCCAGAGCCGGTCTGCTGTGTAGTAGCTGATCTCGTTCCTGATCTTCCATTGCTCGGAAAGACGATAGTCGGCCGCTCCGCGCAGCCAGACGCTCTCCGAAGTCATGATCGAATCCAGGAAGTCGTAGTTCTTGTAGCGATTGCCTTTATCGAGCACGAGACCGTCGGAACTCGATACGACGTCGGTCGGATCGCGCGCGACGCTCCTCTGGATCAGGGGCGTGCCGTAATAGGGCGACAAGTCGTCCTTGAAGTAATCGATCGACGCCGTGATTTTCAGATCGTCGGTCGGCTTCAGCAAGACATTACTGGTGATGCCGTATTTCTCAGACGGGGTGTCGTCGATGTAGCCGTCTGAATTCGAGAACGTCAGCGTCGAGCGTACGGCGGCTTGAGGACTGATGGCGGCATTAAAACCAACGCCAGTTTCCAGCGTCCCAAAGCTTCCGTAACTGATCATGGCCTCACCGAACGTGCGCTCGGTAGTGGCCTGCTTGGTCACGATGTTGAACGAACCGGCTAGTCCGCTTGTGCCGGATACGACCGACGCGGGCCCCTTGAGGACTTCCACCCGGTCGAAATGAAACGAACTGAAGTCTCTCGGCAGGAACACCGGATCAGCGACACGCGATCCGTCCACCGAATAGCCGGTTGCCTTCTGGAAACCGCGGGTCACCGTTGTCCCAACTTCACCAGGATTGTTGCTGACGACGACGCCTGGCACCAAGCGCATGACATCGACCAGTCCACGCGCGCCCCGCTCCTCGATGTCCTTTTGGGAGACGATTTCCACCGTTGCTGGTGTTTCGCGTGGTGTGAGATTGAGCGCACTACCGGTGGTATTTTTGAGCTCCAGCTTCGCGGCTGCTGCCGCGGCTGATGCTGCAGGGAGTGTACGCAGAGCCTGCTCAGGTTCGGTTGCGGCAGATGGCGGCGCTCCTCCCCCCTCTGGTGGTGGAGATCCGCTGGCGCCATCGATATAAATCGGCGGCAACGGCGTTGAAGATTGCGCGACCGCTTTAGCCGGCGCGATGAGCGGAAGCCCGGACGCGATCAGCAATGCGAAGTGGACCGCACGCGCAGTGCGGGGCTGTAAATGGGACATTGAAGGAACTCTCCTGGATCGGACGCAGGACCAGACGGTTGCCGCAGCATCAGTCTGGCCAACTCAAAGTCGTGCAGCGATTTAGGAGAGTGTGGGCGGAGCCCGGGAGCCAACGGCGGGCCCCACAGGGACGCGGGCTAGTAAGAGGCGCGGTGTCGGAATGACAATCCGGCCCATCAGTACGGTAAACGGCCAGTCGGAAGCGATGCCGGCGAGCAGCGGCGTAGCGTGAACGCTCAAAGAAAACGGGCAGGATGAACCGGAACTGCCGTCTGGCGAGTCCCCCTGAGACGGCTGCCTTTCACCATCTGACGTACCAACATCGAGGCTGACGGTTTTGCTGCCTTGCCCGGTACAGATGACGACCGTCAGATGCTCTGCACCGCTGGTATCCACGTCGACGCTGAACATATAGCCAGTGGGCACGAATGCACGCAGCAATAGCGCAACGACAGCAATCGCCGCCACTTGGCGATGCCATTTCCTGTGCCGTTTCGCATTGTGCCAAAATCCAACCATCCCTCGATATGTCCACACCGAACAATCAGCGGCAATAGCAAAACCTTTGTGCAAAGCTCCCACACGACTGATAAAAATCAGAAAGTGTCCTGCCTGCCACAGGCGCCGCGATTGCGAACAATTCGCGTTTGCGCTGTCGGAAAACTGAACTTTGCATCATCCCGACGACCGCTGGTGGCCCCCATGCTGACTTCAGATGGATGCTGGAAAATGTGCGTTATCAGGTGAGATCCGGCCGTCGGCGGCAGCGATGTCCGTTCTCGAGGCACGGCCGGGCATGCCGAGCGCTTATCTTGACGTCTCAGGTTGACCCCAAGCAGACAACATTGATGTTCCGAAAAGTCTGCAAACCAACGTCCGCATTCGGCGACAGGGGATGTTGTGCGACAACGCTCAGTCACATCTTCCTTGCGATGTCTTGGCGATCAAAAATGCTATCGTATTACGCTGAACGAGAACTGTGCCCGGGCTCACCCTTCCTCCAATAAGCAACGCTGAGCTGCTGGTCTCGCGCCAAACCGAATTCATTTTTGAAAACCGAACGTGCGGCCTGGGCCGCACTGAATTCGCCGGCAAACCAGGCATACGACACGGTGCTATCCGTACAATTTCGGATCATCTCGGCGATCTTGTCGGAAAAGACATCTGGGTCCACTGCAGTGACCTTGAGGCCTGATGGCGGAAGGTAGTCGACGAGCGCCTCTATGGACGGAGCGGCAGCAAATAAGTGACCCGAAATTTCTCCCGCGGTGTTTTCAATAAGCCGCGCAATGGCAGGCAAGCCGGTGTAATCAGCGGCAAGGACGACATTCTCGGTTCCGGGCAGTTTCAGGTCACCCCCGGGGCCCATAACACCGACCTCCTGATGATCGCCCTCCAGCACTGCCCAGTTGGAAATAAGTCCGCCGTCATGATGAGCAACGTCGACGTCAATTTCTCTTTCATCGAGGCGAATCTTCCGGATCGTAACGAAACGGGCGTGGAGCTTATCGTCGCCCTGTGGCCAGGAGATGCCGCCATTCTCTCCGATCACCGGCCAGACCGGCGAACGGCCGCGCACCTCCGGCATCATTATCTTGATGTGAATGCCATCGCGCGTTAGCGCTTCGACGTCGATGCCGGACAATGTCACGCGGATTAAGCCGGGGAAGATCTCCTGTCTCCGAGAGGCCCTCAATATTCGGAAATTAGAAGGCAGCTCACCGACTTTAATACCACCAGACCATCGCAGATGTTCGACCGCTTTAGGGTCGATTTCTCCCAAGTGTTCGACAATCTCGTCTCGTATGAAAGTCATGAAATTTTCGGTCGGAGTTTCGATGCGAATATCAAGACTATCATTGACAGCCTTCATCTCCACCTTGCAGCCCATTTCCTCTATCAAAAGGAAATTCTGCTTCGGCCGACTACAATTCACGCCGTGTTCGGTAAATTCAACGTCACATTTTTCCAGAAGGGCAAATGCATTTTTGGTAGAAACCGTTGCAGTTGAAATCACCGCCTCACCATTGGGTTCCACAGCAGACGCGCGCGATGGGACTATCCAGATGTGAAGGATTGCGAGGGGTAAAAGAGCAAGAACGAGTGCAGCAAAGAATACCGGCATGTGGCCCTGGGTATCGATTGCGAGGCCGGTGATGGGATTGGTCAGGATCGGTAGAAGCGTCAATATTGCAACCTGAACTGAGAAATCGAAGCCAGGCAGTTCAGGCCGGACTTTATCCATCGCGCCACGGAACAAGACGACATCGGTAAGTGCCACAGCTGCCCAAGCCATGACGATCGCAAAATGGATTTCATTCGGTCGGAGTATTGCGAGAAGACAGATCGCGGCCAAAACGGCAACGTTGACCGACCCGACCAGATAGATTGCCTGAACCCTTGCCAGTTTCCGCATCAAAGGACTGAGGAAGAGCGAGACGCCGCCCGCCGCACACATCGCAAATAGGCCGACCCAAAGAGCGATTTCTTCCGTCGACATGCCCTGATCGACCAACATCAATCGCACAGGTAGCGTTGTCATGATGAGAGGCAGGCGCATGGTGCCCAGGATTGCAAGCCAAGGAGTAATCCCAGGCTGCGTGAAGAAGCGTAAGACGTTGCGGAGGTTCACTGGGGGCAGTCCGCGCGCGCGCGTCGGTTCCGCGACGAGGAGCAAGGCCAGGAGCGGCGTTGCGAACAAAGCAGCCTGCATTAGAAGGGCGGCGGTCCAACCCACCATGCCGTAAATATTTAGAAACCCAAACCCTCCAACCACTGCACCCAGGTACATGCCAAAGTTCTGGAAACTAGCCCCCATGGTCCGCTCTTCAGGCCGCAAGAGCGAGATTGTTAGTGCGTCGACAGCAATGTCCTGCGTGCTCACCGCGAGTATCGCGATGAATAGGACTATAAAAAGTGGAGTAATCGAGCCTGAAGGATCCAGCCAAGCCAGGACAACGAGGCTACCCACGTGGATGGCCGAGAGCACGACGATCCAGGACTTATACCGATCGCGCCACAGTCGGTACTTATCGATCAACGGGGCCCAAAGAAATTTAAAGACGTAGGGAATGCCGACCAATTGCACCAGCCCGATGGTCGTTGCTGAATGACCTTCCTGGCGCATGATGATCGGCAGCGTCATAAAGACAAAGATCGCCGGGCTGAACTGGACTGCGTAAATTGCCGCGATTACAGAAAGGACCCGCCAACGCATGTAAGCCTCTTACGAAAAAATCGGCCCGGTTGGCCGGCATGGGTTTTCTGAAACGACCGTTTCGGCCCACGTACTGCGAGCCGAAACAAATGTCATTCGTATTGTGCGCACTGCGTGCTATTGGAGCCGTGAAAGCTTTGGACCTTGTGATCGATTGTTGTGTCCAGCTCACTGCAAGATGGAACGGCCTGGAACGTTGGCTCGATTAGCTGATCTTTAGTTTCGCACCTTGATGCCAACCCAGAATGTTCGAGGCTGTTGCCGTATAGCCGCGTCGAGAGCCGGGTTCGCTCCATTGGCAAAGAGCGCAATGTTCTGATCGTGATCGAAGATATTCTTCACCGACCCGAATATCTCAGCTCCGCCGAAGTCGTAAGCTAACTCCGCGTCGGCGATCACATACGGATCGACCTTGCCGCGCGGACGATTGTCGATGTCAGAGTAATAGGAATCCGAATAGCGAGCTGACGCACCCGCGCGCCAGTTGCCATCTTTCCAAACCACACCGATATTGGCAGTGACATTCGGCGCTCTTTGGAGCTTGTTACCCTCAAGAGCTGATGATTCCGAACTCTTGACGATTTCTGTTTGCAGCAGACCTAGATTGCCAAACAACATAAGCCGTTCGGTCACTTGCGCCGTTACACCGAACTCCGCGCCATAGGTTCTCACTTCCTCGAAATTACGTATCAGGATATCGAACGGGTTTGCATCGGTCGGGTCTATTTCAAAAGGTAACTGCATGTCCTCATATTCAGAATAGAAAACATTCTGCGTCGTGCGGACCCGCCCACCCGCAAATGACTGGCGTCCAAAAATTTCGTAGTTCCATACATATTCTTCATCGTATTCGTAGGGCTCGACGGGAAATAAAAATGGGCCAAATGCAACCCCGGCTCCGCCTGCATTGAAGCCGCGAGCGACCTGTACGCCCCAGCTCACCGTATCTGTTTGATGCCAGGTAAGTGCGGCCTTCGGCATGAAGGCCTCAAAGGTCTTGTTATAGTTGACGTCAACAAATGGCCCCGCATCCCCGCCAACGCGAGAACGATTTTCGCGTTCGTAACGACCACCGATCAGGAATTCAAACTGGCTGCCTAGCGGGATAATCCCTTCGGCATAGGCTGCAACGGTGTCGGTTTGATCATCGAAATTGTTATCGACAACGACATTTATGAGTTCGTCCTGCCTTATATTGAGGACATAGATTCCAGCAACGGCAGAATATCCCGCAGTATCTTTGTAGCTGACTTTCGGCTCGACCACGAACTCCCGCGTATCGATTGTCGCTGGACCAGCCTGAGGCACGGCATTCCGTTCCAGGTTGAAATCGGAATATGTGGAATTGACCCCAAGCGTGACCGTGTCACTGAGCGCTGTCGAGAACTCGCTGCCAAAGCTCGTGGTGGTCGTTGTGTGAACAGGTTGCTGGGCGAAAGATGCAATGCGATCCTCGAAGGGCGGCGCAACCCTCTCTGAATTCGGCCTTGAGTTTCTATTGTGATTCACGCTGAGCAGTAACTTGGTATCCTTGCCGATGTTTGGCGTGATGAGTGCCTTTCCGCGCAGATTGAGGTATGTTTTTTCGGCAGGATCGTCGACATCGAGAAACGGTTGAAAGTTGACCGCCGAAGAATAGCCGACCCAATCAGCCGTAAATCTTACCGCCATCAAATCACTAATAATGGGGGTGTTCGCCATGAGGGAAACACGGCGACGATCGTAGTTGCCGCCTGCAACTTGTGCGGCGACTTCCGGTTCGAAAGTTGGATCTTTGGTTTCTATAATGACCGTGCCAGCAATGGAATTGCGGCCGGTGATCGTGCTTTGTGGTCCACGCAAGACCTCAACGCGATCGACATCCCAAATGCCAGTGTCACCATCGATAAGTTCGGTGTAGTTGATTGTGCGCCCGTCGATTTGGTAGTTCAAACGCGGCCTGGTTCCTGCGAAATAGGCGAACAAAGCGAATGTGGGTCCCGTGCCGTCAACGCCGCGCACTGTCGGGGCAAAGGCTGATCCAGCCAGGACGTTAAGGTTAGGGGTCTGTTCAAGCACATCGGTGACGCTATCAAGTCCCGGACGCTCTTCCAGATCATTTTCTGTCAGGACGACTGCACTAGTACCTGTCTTCGCGAGTGGTCTGTCAATAAGCTCACCCGTTACGATGATGCCTTCCAATACAACGGTATCGCCAGAACCACCCTCCTGTGCAGAGACCGGCGACACTACAGCGCCCATGACACCCGTAATGATCATCCAAGGAAGTAGTCGAACTTTCATTCCCAAAACCCTCACCAAAACGCCAACCGACACGTCTCCACGTGTTGAGATCCATGCTGCAATTGCGATTGCTGCCATGCTTGCCGGCAGAACAGGGACCACGCGTCAACGCGATCTCAAACGTGTTTTGCACAGATTGCATGTTTGTGAGGTGTTCACGCCGCTCCATGAGCGGGCGGAGTGCTCCAAAACCGGGATATTCTTGACGATATTGGTAGACAATGGATAAGTGTTGCATGAAAGACAACAGAATCGACGCTTGGACGTTGTTGGAAGCGGCTACTTTTCGACCAAAAATGTGGACTAGCCGGCGCCGAAGGACTGATAAGGTAACGCGCGATGAATAATGAGATGTGGGGCAGACAACAACAGAAGTTTCGACAGCGAATGTCACAGTTTGGGGCAACGCCGCTGCTCAGCCTCAAGAACCGCGATGCTTCAGTTTTTCTCGCTCACTCGAACTTCGACGCTTACGAAGGTTCGTACGACAAAGAACCCTTCTTGAGGCTCCAACTTTGCACCTCACATGTCGGCAGGATCTATAGAGACAGCGCGGATGGGATGCGACTGGACGGAATTATACGACCAGGATCATACGGTCTCACTTTGCCACATACGGAAGCGGAGGGCTTTTGGCCCCGCCTTCAGGCACTTGCGATATTGATAAAGCCCGGACATCTGTCTCAATTCGGCGACGGCATTTCGCTTCAGCAGTTGGAGCCGATTTCGCACAAGCTGCATCGTGACCCGCTTGTGTCCGCTGTTATGACTGCCATGTGGCGCGACGCGGAAGTTCATGGACTGACGTCAGCCTTCTTCGACCACGGGCTCGCTCTAATTCTAAAGCGTCTGTCCGAATATAGATTGAACGGAGGAGGAGCTGACGTCCGGCCGGCCCGACCACTTTCCAAGGCTCACCTCAAGAAGGTACAAGACCTCATCGAAAGTAGGCTGAACTGCGATATTAGAACAAACGAGTTGGCGATAGAATGCGGCCAGGACGTCAGAAGCTTCACCCGATCGTTTCGAGCATCGACCGGTTTTGCACCTTATGAATATTTGACCCTTCGCAGAATGGAACGTGCGAAACAGTTATTGCACTCCGGCACCTCAATCACAGAGGTCGCATTTCTGGTTGGCTATTCGAATCCAAGCAAATTCTCTGCAGCATTTCGGCGCTTTTACGGCTGCTCGCCATCAATTTGGCGTCGCGAGCAACGCTCTTAAACTGCTCTGCGAAAAAGCCATCACGGGTTTGATTTTAAGGTTCAAGCAACGAACCTAAGCCGATCGCTACTCGAAAATTATCTACCAGCAAGTTGGCACTAGCAGAAGTATGCGACAGCCATGGGTGTAATCGGATCGAATCTATTTGGACTAATGCGGGACTTGCCAACTAACATTGCCCAAGGCGCAATTTCGCATGCCTGCAGATCGCCTGCAAAACCGCAGCACATTTCAGTCGCCAATGCCGACGTCTAGCCTTCTGCTAGCGCCGACGGTACTGACCGCGACGGCTTGCGCAAGCGCCTGTCTTAGACGCGCAGGTTGCGCTGGCTTGTATAGGAGCGTGTGACCGCCACGTTCCGCCTCTTGCTCCAGGAGCCGACTGGACACTCCTGAGAGCACAATTGCGGGAAGCCTCAGACCAAGTCTCGCTTCCACCATGCTCAGAAGATTGAGACCCGTCTCGCCTTTCTGCAGCAGGTAATCGACGACCAGAACCACTGGCGGCTCGTTATTAGCGAGAATTGCGAATGCTTCTTCCGGTGACTGCGCCGCATCAACAATGCATCCCCAATCTTCCAAAGTCGACTGAACAGCCCGCAACGCAAGGATGTCGTCATCAACAACGAGTATCCGATGACCCGCAACATCAAGACTCAGGTCGCCATGGTTATTCTCCAGTGGTTTGGTGGCGGTAGAGCTGGCGCGCGGAAGACGAATGGAAAACCTGGTATGCTTGTTGGGTGTCGAGGAGACGTCAAGGCTATGATTTAGAAGCTTGGCGGTGTGCTCCACGATCGATAGGCCCAGACCTAGTCCTGCTCCAAATCCGCCGCCATTCTTCTGCCTGACCCTACTGGCCCCCCGATAGAATTCTTCAAACACGTGGACGATTTCCGATTGAGGGATGCCCACTCCAGTATCCCAGATCTGGATCTCAACCGATTGCTCGCGGCGGCGGCAGCCAATCAGAACTCTGCCCTGTTTCGTATTCTTCAACGCATTCGAGACGAAATTACAAAGAATGCGATAAAGCAAAGTGGGATCGCTTCTGAGAATGAGGCTGGATCGAACAGTTTGCAGTTCAATGCCCTTGTCTGTAGCGAGCCCTTCGAACTCCCTCTGCAGCCGGCTGAGCAAGCGGTCGATCGGAAATTCTTCAATCTGCGGCTGGATCACCCCGGACGCCAATTTTGAAACGTCGAGGATCTTTTCGAACATTTCGCAAAGCGACTCAACACACGCGTTGATATTCGCAACGGTCCGCTTTGCCTTGGGCGTTTCGACCTGTTGCGAGAGATTCGAGACAAAGAGCGTCATCGCATGCACAGGCTGGCGCAGGTCATGACTGGCAGCAGCAAGGAAACGTGACTTCGACGCATTCGCTGCTTCAGCTTCTTCCTTGGCACGAACAAGAGCCGATTGTGCATTTTCGCGCTCACTGAGCTCGCACTGCAGCTCTCCTGTCCGCTGCTTTACGCGGGCTTCGAGTTGCTCATTGATCCGATCCTGATTTTCAAGAGTAGCTTTGAGGTTTCCAGTGAGGAGATTGAGGATGTCGCCAAGTCGCCCCAGCTCATCCCGGCTACGAAGACCCACCCGCGCGGTTAGATCCCCCGAAACTTGCTGCTCCGCCACCGCAATCAAATGCCTCACCGGTTTAACGACCGTAACGAACATGAAGATGAAGGTTACGATCACAGATCCAATAGCGGCAAGCGCCGCGATCAAGAGGATGCTGGCACGCGCACCCCAGAAGGGGCTGAAGAGTGCAGGGTCATCGGTCTGCAATTCGATTTTGTAAACGTTGTCTCCGTTGATTTCGCGCTCCTCGACAATGACGATGCTACTGGCTGCGTTGGGGGTGCCGCCGAAATCAATTGAAGGAACCGTTCCGCCGTTCTGGGTGAGTGCGATTCTGGTGTGGTTTGCTGGGACAAAAGATTCGAGAAATCTTTCCGAGACGAACTGGCCAACAGCAACGACTCCCGTCGCGCCACTCACGCCTTCAGTGATGCGCATGGCAACCAACGCCAGTTTGCCCTTGTAAGAAACAATGCCCGAGATCACCTTGGGAGTATTATCCCTCGAAGACCCGACGCTTTCTCTGACAAGCGGCGCCAGCTCATCGTAATCACCAAAATAGCTCGGCGACTGTGCTCGGGCGAACGCGCGGCCATCAAGATCGTAGAGATTGATGATTTCAATATTGGAATGGCCAAGAAAGCCCATGATGATGTTCAGTGGGGTGTCCTGGTCTCCGATCAGAAGCCCGTTTTGCACATTGGTGTTTTTTGCGAGCAACTCCGCAACGTCTAGGAGTTTGGAGCGGTTGCTTTCATAGAGGGTGCGCACATGCCAGGCGAACTCAGACTTCTTCTGCGATAAATTTGTCTGGTAGCTGTTGTACTCCTCGCGCAGGATCAGTCCGGCTAATACTGCCGCGAGTAGGGTCAGGACAGTTATGGGAGCGAGGACTTTTGAAGTCAGCCCGAAAACCGGTCGGCCCAGTGCAGCAAATCCGCTAGACGCCTCACTTCGCGCTGAATGTGCAGCTTCCAATGGGGGATGGAGCATTCTAAGGACTACCTCCCTTCACCTTTCATTCCAGATGCACCGGAAACGAGCTGAACAACCTCGCGGACAGGGTCGTAATAGGATTCCTCCTTGACCACGTAGCCGACCGCCGGGAGCCCTCGGAACAGTTCTTTTTTGGCTTCGAGCAGAGCATTGCGAATCTTTTTCTGCATCTCCAATGGCACCGCACTATTGGCGGCAATGCCAAGATTCGGAATCGTGCCCGTCTTCGCAACGATCTTGAAAACAGCGCCGTGCTTGTCTATCGCCTGCTTTAGATTGTAATCCCAGGTCGTGCCCGCATCGATGCTGCCGCTGGCAACGGCATCGGTGACCCGTGGTTGACTTCCGAGGAAATAAATCCTGCTAAAAAAGGTCTGGTAGTTGAGGCCGTTGCGGATGAAGTAGGCAACCGGATAGACGTATCCACTGGTCGATTGCTTCCGTACAAAGCCGAACCGCGCGTTACGCAGTGACTCGAGCCCCGTTATGTCGTTCCGGTCTGCGCGCGCGATGATGAAGCCATCGTATGACGGGCTCTTTTTCCTATTGCCAAAATCCCAGCTCAGCTCAGTTGCAAGCATTGTCACGCGAGGATTTCTCTGCTGTGCGAGGACGAATGGTACCGGTGATATCGCTGCAAGATCGATCGACTCGTTTGCGAGCAGATCAATGGTTTCGCCATAGCCACTCGCGCCGACGATAATGAACTTGGCTCCCACCTTCTTCCCAAGCCATTCGAGCAACGGCTTGTAATGCGCGCGGATATCATCATCCGACTGGCCATGCTGCCATGGTGTGACACCAAATCGATACTCTGGCTGAGCAGTACCTTCCGCTGCAGCTACGACTCCGCCCAGCAGCAAAGAAAACATCAAACAGAAGAACAGAGCCAAGTTCTGTGCACGCTGGAGCAGCCGCATAGCGCCGCCGGCAGCGCTTCGGGTCGTTCCAGTTCCTTGAATTGGCATGGGACTCATCGTCAACTTCGGCTCGACCCTCATATCATTGATCGAAGGCACGCATCCTTGGAGCGAGCAACGGCCCCTCATAGGGCGGACGAACGTTTTCCAGGCTGCTTTGTGACTGGCTACCTCACTCACTCGATGTCCGAACGATCTTGTGACGCGATAAACCGATGAGCCAGGATGGCGGCTTGAGTTCTGTTCGATGTCCCGAAACACTTTAGAATTGCTGCGACATGCAGCTTAACAGTCCCCTCCGCCATCCCGAGGGAGCGCGCGATGAGCTTATTTGACCGACCTGCCACCAACTCGGCCAATACTTCACGCTGCCTACTCGTGAGCTGTGCAATGGGACTGTCAGCGTCATTGGTCCTTGTAGCTGTAGCGCCGGACGGACCTCCTGCAGGTTTCAGGTCCCGCGGCTGGACGCAGACGCCCCCACTGACAATCAGCCTAATGGCACTCAGCATTTCGTCTTTTTTCATCGATTTCGGAATGTAACCGAATGAGCCTGCGTTCATGGCGCGCTCGGCATCTTCGCGGGAGTCGGAGCCCGAAATGACAATGATCGGTGTGTCGGGACGCCGTTCGCGCAGTTGCTCGATCACCGATCCCCAGTCACCGGCACCCATGTAGAGATCTAGTAAAATGAGATCGAGATCGACGGTCCGGTCCGAAACACATTCAATCACCTCATCGAAGGTTTCGGCTTGATAAATCTGGACACCGGGCCCAAGCCCATCCAACACGGATGCGAGAGCCTCGCGGTAGAGAGGATGATCGTCGGCAATGAGAATTTTCATAGTGTCTGGGCCCCTGGACCTTCCGGCAAGCTGAATGCAATCCAAATGACTGGCATTCAGGTTAGTCAGGCCTCAGAAGTTTGCTTTTCTTGCGCACGAGCATCAGCGAGCGTAAGCCTGCTGGCTTCCGTTTGCACATAAAAAGCATGCTGCATTGCGAAGATTGGGCCACGATCCTCCTGGGATGGGCGCAGCATCCTTGCCGAATGGAACATCGTCATCAATTCACCCTCCCCGCACATCCTTCTTCAACTCACGCGCAAGCCCATCCAATGGACCGGTGAATTGGGCCAAGTAAAAATTTTGAGAATATCTCTTTTGATATATCCGAAGCCCAAACCGTATGCCGATCGGCCTATGCCGTATGCCAGTTGGACAATGCGGGTTTCGAACTGAAAGCATGCCTCCTGCGAAAGTGGCCAACGAGTAGACACCGCGACCGATCGTTGCGGCACGAACCGATGAGCAGTGGATATCTGGGAAAGTTAGATCCCGGAGCCGCTGCAAGATCTTCGGCGGTTTGCTCGAAACGCCAATAAGCCGGTCGAAAAGAAACAAAAATACAAGAAAATGGAGGAAACGATGCCAGTCCGTCTGCACGCTTTGTGCGCATTCCTGGCCTTACTGCTGCTGCCATTCGCAGCAGTCGGAGTTCGCGCCGATCAACCAAAGCTCGTCGTATTCATCACCGTTGATCAACTCCGCGGTGACATGCCATGGCGCTTCAAAGACCGTTTTGGTGAGGGCGGTTTCAAATACCTTTTGGAAAAAGGTACAGCTTACACGAACGCAAACTATCGCCATTCGACAACCTTTACTGCTGTCGGCCATGCCAGCCTTGCGACGGGGGGAAATGCCTTGCAGCATGGTTTTGCCGGCAACGACTGGCATGATTTTGCAACGGGCAAGCAAATCTACTGTGTCGAAGACGATCGCCATAATCTCATCGGTAAAGATCCCAAGGCTCATCAGGGAGTGTCACCTCGCAATTTGACCTCTTCAAGCTTCGGCGACGAGGTGGTGCTCGCTTCGGGTGGCCAGTCGCGCGTCTTCTCCGTTTCAATCAAGGATCGCGGCGCGATCTTGCCGGGTGGCCATCTGGGTAAGGCTTATTGGTACTCATCGAGCTCCGGCCAGTTCGTCACCAGCACCTACTATGCGTCGGAGTATCCAGCTTGGGTGAGCGCCTGGAACAAGGCAGGTCATGCTGCTGCCTACAAGGACAAGAAATGGGAGCTCCTTCACGATCCATCGACATATATCTTTGCTGATCGCGATGATGAACCGTGGGAGAAATCTTACAAGAAGCTCGGACGGACGTTCCCGCACGCCCTCGGCAATGACGATGCAAAAGCATTCAACGCCGGACTGCGCTTTGCCCCGATGGGAGACGAACTCACTCTGGCATTCGTCAAGGAACTCGTGAACCAGGAAAAACTCGGCAGTGGCCCGACGACCGACGTCCTTGCCGTCAGCTTCTCGGTGACCGACTATATTGGCCATGCCTTTGGCCCTGACAGCCTGGAGGCCGAAGACAACCTTCTGCGTTTAGACCGGACGCTCGCTGACTTCTTCAGTTTCTTGGACGGGAAATACGGCCTGGATAACGTGCTGATTGCACTGTCCGCTGATCACGGCGTCGACTCGGTACCTGAGCGCGCGGCCCACTCCGGTTTGGACGCAGGCAGGCACCGTCCGAATGATTTCATTGCAACTGTGAATGCGGGCTTGAAGGCGCGTTTCAAGATTCCAGAAGACCTTGTGATGGTCTTCTGGAATCCAAGTCTGTATCTTGACCCGGAAGCCGTGAAGCGAGCTGGGCTCGAAATCGAGACTGTAGAAGCCGCCTTGAGAGAGGAAATTCTAAAGGTTCCAGGCGTTCGGTTTGCTGCCACACGGACGGACTTATTGAAAGGCAACGTTACCTACGAACCCATGCATGCCAAGTTGCAACGCGCATTCCACCCCACGCGATCAGGTAACGTGCTCTTTGTCCAGGATGTGGGCTGGTACCTCTATCCGAAACCTGACGAGTTCGCTGCGATGCATGGGACGCCTTACACCATGGATACGTATGTGCCGATCCTATTCGCCGGACATAAAATTCAGCACAAGATCGTCGATAGAGAAGTCGCTCCTGAGGACATGGCGTCAACAATCACGACATACTTGGGGATCAAGCCGCCAACCGGTTCGACCGGCAACCCGCTTGTCGAGGTATTGGAAGGCTTGAGAAACTGAGGTGATTGAAGCAAGGGCCTGGCGTTCCAGATTGACGCCGGGCTCACCTTTGCCACCTGTCATGAGACTGTTGATTGACTTTTTTCCAGATGCTGCAACTCGCGCCAGCTCCAAGCCGTTCTACGTGATGTATCTCGGCAGGCTGGTGAATTGGTTTAAGCTTGGCCATCACTGGATACTCCGAAAGGGAGTACGCTAATGTCATCCACGACAGTCTTATTGCACCTCGCAGGCTTCGTCGCGTTGCTGCTGTGGGGAATTCATATGGTGCACAGCGGTGTCATAAGGGCGTTCGGCGGCAGCTTGAGGCACTTCTTGGCGACCGGTTTTGGCAACGTATGGAAGGCATTTTTCGCCGGTCTCGGAATTACAGCCGTCCTTCAAAGCAGCACGGCGACGGCACTGATGTCGACAAGCTTCATCGCTGCTGGCTTCATGACACTTGCAACAGCCTTGGCGGTCACACTTGGTGCCAATGTGGGCACCACTTTAATTGTTCAAGTGCTCACCTTCGATGTGAGCGCTATCGCGCCAATCTTCATCCTACTTGGTCTTGTGGCCTTCAAAAGGGGCGGCAAAACGCGATCGCGTGATTTAGGCCGTGTCAGCATCGGCGTCGGCCTAGTCCTCCTGGCCTTGCAGCTCATCGTTGCCACAATAGAGCCAGTCGAGAAGACCAACGCATTGCGTGAGCTCTTTGCGTTGATTTCGGGTGATCCGATGCTTGATGTCGCGATCGCTGCCTTGTTCACATGGTTAGCCTATTCAAGTGTCGCCGTCGTGCTGCTGGTCATGACGCTTGCCTCGCAGCACATAGTCACACCGGAAGCCGCGCTTGCAATGGTACTCGGCGCCAACCTTGGGAATGTCATACCGCAGTATTTGGCGGCCGGAACGAACATACCTGCGAAACGACTCGCACTTGGCAACCTCATCATTCGGGGGACAGGTTGCCTTCTCGCCATCCCATTGCTGAATCCAGTCGCTCAAGCCATGGCCGCACTCGACGCGAACCCAGCACGGCAGTTAGCGAACTTTCACACGCTCTTCAATCTTGCGTTGGCAGCCTTGTTCATTGGCCTTCTCGATCCTTTGGCGAAAATTTGCTCGCGGATACTTCCTTCTGGCCCCGTACCCAATGGTCCGGGAAATCCACGCTACATTACCAAATCGAGTTCTCCACCGGCACCTGTCGCGCTCACGAATGCATCACGCGAGGTTCTTCGCATGGTGGACATGGTCGAAGTGATGCTGAACAACTTTATCAGGGCATTGGAAAGCGACGATCGCAAGCTTCTTGCTGAATTATCGAAGATGGATGATGCGCTCGATCAGTTGCACACGGCAGTAAAGCTGCACCTCACCGCCATCAGCAGAGACAAGCTGAACGAACCCGATGAGAGACGTTGTCGAGAGGTTCTCTTGTTCTGCATCAATCTCGAACATGTCGGCGATATCTTGGACAAGAGCCTGCGCGAGATCGCCTCCAAGAAGATCAAATACCGCCTTAAGTTTTCGCCAGAAGGCCGTCAGGACATCGAGGCAATGCATCGGAGCTTGATGAACGACCTTCAGCTAGCGGCACGGGTCTTTTTGGCTGGCGATCTGAGTTCCGCGCGCCAATTGATCGAACAGAAGGAGCACATGCGCGGCCTCGAGAAAGCGGTTCTCAACAATCACTTGCAGCGGTTGCGCGAAAGGCGGACTGAGAGCGTTGAAACGAGCGCTCTTCACATTGACATTGCACGAGACCTAAAACGGATCGCCGCGCACATCGCTTCCGTTGCCTATCCGATTCTGGAGAAAAGCGGAGAACTGCTTCAAAGCCGCCTGCAGGATCGGAATGACGCCGGCGAGGAGTACATTCCCACGCGGCCAAATTGATCGTCCTGATCGGTACTGCTGGAAACAACAAGAGACAAGGAAAGCTTGACGATTCCGCTCCTTGTCTCTTGTTCTGCTTTGACAAGTGACGCGCGCTGCGGCTTAGTCGTCGTAGCCGTGCAAGATTTTGCCCGTAGCCGGATGAACATGGCTCTCGATTCGAACGCCGTTCTTGTCTGTCATCTCCACCTCGTAGACACCGTCATCGGCTTCGATCTCTCGGACGGTATACCCTTGGGCCGACAATTTTGCGATTACTTCGGCATGCGAAAGCCACTCGCTGGCTGGCACGTTCAGCCGATTGGAGCCGGCCGAGGCGGAGGCTGCCGCAAAGATGAGGGTAGAAACGGCGCCGGCAATCGCGAGGGTGCGGTAGCTTTTCATAAGTGTAATTCTCCTAATTTGTCGCGCGCTGGAATGCGCATCGTTGTTGACCATGGCACCCTGACAGACCTCGCCTGCTTGCCACCTGACTAGTCCTGTCAGCAATTTGTCAGCATCTTGGGGCCAGAATCTCTGGCGATATTCATGAGAAAGGATTCACGCTTGCGAAGATTGATCCTGCGGCTCTGCTTACCGCTCATGGCGGGCGTATTGCCGGTGGCGACTGAAGCGCTGGCAGATGACATCGGCCACGAGGCCGCGCTCCGGCTCGTCGAGGAAGGAAAAATTCTTGGGCTGGCGAAGGTGCTCGGCAACGTCAAGCAGAAAGTGCCGGGTAAATTGCTCGGAACCGAACTTGAGTATGAGGATGGTCGCATAGTTTACGAGATAAAGATCTTGAGATCTGGCGGCCGCGTTCAGGAAGTCGAAGTAGATGCAGCGACCGGACGTATCCTCAGCATTGAGGACGACGACTGATGCGCGTGCTTGTCGTTGAAGACGATCACCGCATCGCCGCCGATATCACCCAAGCGCTCGAAGTGGCCGGGTTCGTCTCCGACATCGCTAGAGACGGTGAGGAAGCCTGGTTCTTAGGCGACACAGAGTCTTATGACCTCGTGGTCTTGGATCTTGGCTTACCAAAAATTGACGGCCTCGCTGTATTAAAGAAGTGGCGAACAGCGGGGCGCCAGTTTCCCGTCCTCATACTCACCGCGCGGGGTGCATGGCCTGAACGCGTTGAAGGGATTGATGCCGGCGCGGACGACTATCTGGTCAAGCCATTTCAGATGGAGGAATTGCTCGCTCGCGCCAGGGCCTTGGTTCGCCGCTCCGTCGGACTTGCAAGCCCGTTCATAGAAGCCGGAGACCTTCGCATCGATACACGCCTCATACGCGTTTACATGCGTGGCACGCACGTGCCGCTGACACCACTGGAATACCGCCTGATCGCATTTCTCGCGCACCATAAGGGGCGGGTCGTTCCTGCTGGCGAACTTCTCGACCACCTCCACGGAGAGGGACAGGAGCGCGAAGCCAATGCACTTGAGGCGGTGATTGCGCGATTGCGCAAGAAGCTCGGCCCAGGTTTGATCGAGACCCGCCGCGGGCATGGCTACACGATTACAGACAGAGACCCACAATGACTTCGCTGCGAACAAGGCTCCTTTTCGGTGCGGTCATCTTCATTTCAACAGCGCTTTTGATTGCAGCCTTCGTACTGACGGCTCTGTTTGAGCGTCATGTCACTGATTGGATTGACCGCGAACTTGAGGGTCACTTAGACCGCCTCATCGCCAACGTTGAGCGCGCCTCCGATGGTACTCTCACCGTCAAAGGAGCCCCCGATGACTCGCGCTTCGAAACCCCGCTGTCAGGCTTGTATTGGCAGGTCATGTTTGCAGATGGAAAGATCGAACGCTCACGCTCGCTGTGGGATGTCGTGCTCGATTTACCGCCGGAGGCATCAAGAAACGCGCAGTCTCACCATCATGCGATCAGTGGTCCGCACGGTCAGACACTCTATCTCATACAAAAGAAGGTTGAGATGCCACAGCGCCTCGGCCGCTCCGAGGTATTGTTCGCAGTCGCTTTAGACAAGGCGCAGGTCAATAGCGCAGTTTGGCGATTTGCCGGTGCCCTGGCACCCTTCCTAATCGCTCTTGGCGTCCTGTTGTTGGCAGCCACTTGGTTGCAAGTGGGCTTGGGATTGAAACCGTTGTCGTCAATACGCTTGCGGGTCGAACAAATCCGTTCCGGGTTCGCGAAACGATTGGGGTCTGATTTTCCTTCCGAGGTACGACCTCTGGCCCAGGAGATAGATACCCTTCTCGACGGACGCGAGCGACAGCTTGTGTTGGCGAAGGCACGTGCCGGCGATCTGGCTCATGGCCTTAAAACGCCACTTCAGGTCATTGTCGGCGGGATCGGCAAGCTGAAGGCGGCAGGAGAGACAGCCATCGCGACAGATCTCGAATATGCGACCCATTTGATGCAACGGCATGTCGATCGCCAGCTGATCCGGGCGCGCATGGTAACGGACGGTTCGGCAGTGCAAGCGAATGTGGGCGATGTCGCGGCACGAGTGGTACGCGTTCTGGAGAAGGCGACCAGGCAGCGCGAGCTATCCTGGTCGATTGACGTGCCCAGTAACCTTTGCGCCCGTATTCATCCAGATGATCTTTCCGAAGCACTCGGAGCCCTGGCGGAAAACGCTGGCCGGCATGCTACGAGCGCGGTCGTCATCAGCGCGACACGCAAAGGTCAGGTGGCGTTCGTCACCATTTACGATGATGGTCCAGGAATTCCGGAAAAGCGGTTCGAAGAGATGTTGCAGCGTGGCCGACGGCTAGACAACTCGCCCGACGGCACGGGGCTCGGTTTGTCAATCGCCGCAGACATTGCTGAAGCATGTGGAGGGGTTCTCGCAAGAAACAGCGAGCGCATGGGCATGTTTGGCGTCACATTGCAGCTTGCTATCAAATAGGTGCCCGGTTCGAACACGAAATATCGTCTTTGGAGACAGCGTTCCGATTAGTGTCCAGTTCGCTAGAGCTGCTATCGGCCCGTCAGAGACACACTGCCAACGGCTCCATAACGACGCGATCGGTGGTATTGCTGACGTTCCACCTTTCGCTCGCCCAACTGGCTGCTTCTGGGGAGCAAGCTGTCGTATCCAGAGCAGTGCCGAACCGGCCTGAATGATCCAAATCTGCCGTTGTCGAGCACTCATTTCCCTGTCGATCTTTGACCCGCTTTCGACCTCTAACCGATCGAGGGCCCACCGTCGATTATCGCTCGTCGGCGTCCTCATCGCCTTCAAGCTTTTCGCGTAACATCCGTATTACGCGATGAACGGTCTTCAAATCCTTGACCGCAATCCCGTTCGCAAGGTCGTCCACCCACGGTGCCTGCAGATCCATCGCCGCCTTGAAAGACTGTTTGCCCTTGTCGGTCAGAATGACGAGTTGTGCCCTTTTGTGATGTGGGTTCGGTGCGAAAGTCACGAGCCCTTCGCGTTCCAGATCATTGGTGATCCGCTGCACATTTTGCCGGTTGGCACCCAGATCGCGCGCGAGCCAAGCTACGGGCTGCGGGCGCTCTGCCGCTACGATCGCGCCCAAAACCTGCCAGCGTGCGCTCGTCAGCCCAAGAGGGGCGACGAGACGATCACCCGCTGTCACTAAGAGACTGTTGAGCCTGAATAAATCGAGCAACAAGCCCGTCAAGGCATCACCGGAAGCCGTTCGCATCATCTGATTTCAAAAGCTCCATAGCTGCGTGTTGACATCATGTTGTCAATTCTGGCATCGTATTGACATCATGATACCGAATTGAGGTTAGTTTGTCATGTCTGTGCTCCGCCCCTTGGATCAGGCCTTCCCCATCGAGCAGCAACTGGCGACCGATGCCAGCCCAGTGGTCCTCATCAACCTGTTCACGTTCGATCAGGCTGATGAGCAGGCGCTCCTCGCTGCGTGGGAGCATGACGCCGAGTTCATGAAGCAGCAACCGGGCTTCATCTCCACGCAGCTCCATCGAGCTATCGGCGGTAGCTGCGCCTATCTCAACTATGCCGTATGGGAATCGACGGCCGCGTTCCGCACCGCTTTCAGCCACCCGGAGTTCCAATCGCGTCTCTCGGCATATCCCTCATCGGCGGTAGCTGCGCCGCATCTCTTCCAGAAGGTCGCGGTGCCAGGGATTTGCGTTGCATGACGCGAATGAATGACGGGAGGCTCTGGTGATCAGGTACATTCATCCGGTCGCGGGCGCGTTGGCCATTCTGACGATTGCCACATTCTGGCTCTCGACGGCCTTCAGCGAACTGCTGGGCTCGCAGTCGGCCATCGTTGCAGTGAAGACCGCTATCCCATGGGGCTTCCTGCTGCTGATTCCCGCGATCGCGATTGCGGGCGGAACAGGCTTTGCGCTGGCCAAAGGGCATCGCGGTGGCCGCATCAACGGGAAAGTCAAGCGCATGCCTCTGGTCGCTGCCAATGGCCTGCTCATTCTCATTCCGTCGGCGCTCTACCTATCGTTCAAAGCCAATTCAGCCTCGTTCGACACCGCATTCTATTTAGTTCAGGCGTTGGAACTTTTGGCAGGAGCCGCCAACATCACCTTGCTTGGACTTAACATGCGCGATGGCCTGAAAATGACGGGTAGGCTTCGCCGTACGGCGACTTGAAGGCGACACGAAGCATGAGACCGTTGCTCGCTTCGTAACAGGTTGCAGGAACACCTGCGCCCCTTCAGCTTACTTGGTCCTTGTTCGTCCCAATAGAAGTTCGTTCCTATCCGTAGATCAGCTTCGGTAAATATGTAGTCAGCGTTGGAAAGGCCCAGACGAGACCGATACACAGCAACTGAATTGCAACGAAGGGCAGAATACCGCGGTAGATGTCAATGGTTGTCACGCTGTCGGGCGCGACGCCGCGCAAGAAGAATAACGAGAACCCGAACGGCGGGGTGAGGTAGCTCGTCTGTAGATTCATGCCAACAAGCACAGCGAACCAAACTGGATCGACGTTCATTGCAAACAATACGGGACTGACGATCGGCACGACGACGAAAACGATCTCAAAGGGGTCGAGAAAGAAACCAAGTACGAACATGACGGCCATGACCGTCAACAGCGCACCGTTAACACCACCGGGCATCGAGGATAGGAATTCAGTCGCCAAGGCCTCGCCCCCTAGCCGTGTAAAGACGACGGAAAAGACGCTGGCACCCAGGAAGATCACGAACACCATCGCTGTGATGACAAGGCTCGACTGACAAACCTCATCAAGAATCTTGACGAACTTCTGCCTCAAACTGGCGCGCGATAGAGTTATCGCCAGCCCTGATACGAGCAGGGCCATGGTCAACATCAAAACGCCCATTCCACCAGCGATGAATGACAGCACAAGATAAGCTGCCAATACGCCAATCCAGAAATTGAACTGGAAATTACTCGCCGCGTCTTTCTCTCGTTTCTCCGCGACGTGTTCCGATATGAGTTTGATCAGAGTCAGCAGGATTGCACCCACAGCGCCGACCGACGCCGACTCCGTAGGTGTCGCAATGCCAGAGATGATCGAACCGAGCACTGCCACGATGAGCAGAAGCGGCGGCAGGAGCGCGACGATCACCCTCCGGGCCAAACTACGCCGCGCTTCGGGGGCAATCCGCAAGGCCGGTGCGGACTCCGGCCTGAACATCGCATTGAGAATAACCCATGCCGCATATGAACCAGCCAGAATAAGGCTGGGAATAAACGCGCCTGCAAACAAGTCACCAACGGACAAGGTGGCGGGCGTAAAATTTCCCATCGCCAGTTGGGCCTGACTGTACGAACTTTGGAGTATCACGGCGAGAAAGACGAGCAATGTCGATGGAGGCACGATTTGGCCGAGCGAGCCGGACGCACAGATCAGTCCACTTGCCAAACGCTTATTGTAGTTCGCATCGAGCATGGCAGGCAGGCTGATCAAGCCCATTGTCACAACGGTGGCTCCGACAATGCCGGTTGATGCGCCGAGCAAGGTGGCGACGAGCACAGTGGAGATCCCAAGCCCGCCACGCATGCGGCCGAACAGTTCGCCCATTGTGTTCAGGAGACTTTCGGCGAGCTGAGAGCGTTCAAGCATGACTCCCATGAACACGAACAGCGGCACCGCGATCAGCACCTCGTTTGTGACCACACCCCAATAGCGCAAAGGCAAAGCGTTGAAGTAGGTGGGGTCGAACGCGCCAAGCAGCCATCCCACAAGTGCGAACAAAAGGGCAGCACCGGGAAGCGTGAATGCAATCGGATAACCAAGCATCAACGCGACCATCACGCCGCCAAAAAGACTGACCGCTAGAATTTCTCCGGTCACCAGAGTGTCCATGTCTAGGTCACGTCCTGCACTTGTCGCGCAGATGCGCTGTGATCGATGCCGGTGACAATGGTGAGAAGACTTCTCAAGGCAATGGCCACCCCTTGGAGTCCGACAAGCAGAACGAAGACAAGGAGCGACCCCTTGAGGAGGTAAAGTGCCCCGAGCCCGGTCTGATAGGCGGAGCGCTCACCCATTTGCCAGGAAGAATAAAAGAAAGGCCAACCGTAGTAGGCCATCATCCATAGGAATGGCCCCATGAAGGCTAACGTTCCAAAAAGGTCGACCATCGCCTGTCCACGGTGTCCCATTCGGTTGTAGAAAGTATCAACCCTGACAAAGCCGCCGCGAAGCAGAGCAAAGCTGGAACCCAGCATGATCGCCAGAGTATGGCTCCAGACAAAAGATTCCTGGAGCCAGACCAGCCCAATGCCGAACGCGTACCTCAGGCACACATTGGTGAAGCAGATCAAAACCGTCATCAGCATCAGATAGGCAACCACCCGCCCGACACCTGATGTAAAGGCATCGAGGCGGTCAGCTACTGTCTGCACTGCTGTCATCGAGGCGCTGGCCATCTTGACGCCAACCTAGGTTGGATACTTGAAGGGAAGTTTCCGCGCATTGTAGAGGGCGCGATCCGCTCCGTCGGTCAAGCCCATCAAATCGGCGCGTGCTTTGAAATAGGCATCCCATATCTTCTGACCCAACGGATCGAGTTTGCCGCGCTCTTCGACCAGCAGTTCACCTGCTGTGTTGCCGAGTGCTATCAACAGCTCATCGGAGAGCGTGAGGAACTTCACGTCATGCTGTTCCTTGAGTGCCTTTGCGGCCTTTGCGTTGATCCAGTTGTATTCGGCCAGCATATCCTGGTGGGCTGCCTGACATGCCACCTTGACGATCATCTGAATGTCCGTTGGAAGGGCATCGTACTTGGCCTTGCTGATGATGACCTGCTGAACCGCACCGGGTTTCTGGACGCCCGGCCAATAGAGATACTTACAGACCTGATGGAACCCTAGCGCCATGTCATTGGCGGGGCCAGTGAAGTCAGTAGCATCAAGCGTTCCCGCCTGCAGCGCCGGGAACAGATCACCCGGGGGCATAAGAGTTGGTACGGCACCAAGTCGCCGGATCATCTCAGTACCAATGCCCGGCATACGCATCTTCAGGCCTTTGAAGTCCTCGGGCGTATTGATCTCTTTCTTGAACCATCCAAACGACGGCGTTCCGATGTTGCCAATCGCAAAACTGACAAGACCGAACTGGGCTGAGAGCTCATCCCAAAGCTCCTGTCCGCCACCGTGATCGAGCCAGGCAACATGCTCGGAATAGGACATGCCGAACGGAGGGCCGAAGAAGTATGCAAAGGCCCGGTGCTTGCCAAGATGGAAGCCTGGAGTGTCGTGGCCCATGTCGGCAGTGCCATTCTGGACGGCTTCCCAAGTCTGAAGCCCTGGAACAAGCTCACCCGCAGCGAAAACTTTGATCGAAAGGCGGCCCTCGGTCATTTCAGTAATGCGCTTGGCGAGAAGATCGGCGCCCGTGCCAAGTCCGGGAAGACCGCGTGGCCAGGACGTGACCATGCGCCATTCCTGCTTGCCTTGGGCGATGGCCGGAGAAGAGATACCGGCTGCTGCGACGGTCGCGGCGCCGGCAGCAAGTGTTCCCGATTTGATGAATTTCCTACGGTTCAACTTCATGAGCCATCGCTCCCTTGAAAGCTGTTTATCCAGATTTGCAGAGTTTCTTCCTTGGCACTTCCCCCCCAGGGAAGCAGTGCGCAACGGGCTAGCTAGCTCCTTCGGCCGGCACCGAATTGAACTTCTCCACTGTCTCGGCCTGATTGTCGGTCTTGGCGAAAACTTCGAAGTACTCAATGCTGGGCTCTTCGCCGTAGCGCTCGACGATGCCCTCAAGCCAAGGCCCGCTGTAAAAGTCTTTTGCCTCACGCAGGCTGGTCCACTGGTAAACGCCGCCAGCAATCTTCCCTTCGACGTTCCAGATGAAGTGCTTGCTAAGCAGCCCCTTCACTTCTCTGAAGCCTGGCGCGATCATGTGAAAATGCGCTTCGCAATCTTGCTTGGAGATCTGCGGAGGCAGCGGATAAAGAACGATGGCGGTAATCATCTAACGGCCCTTCATTGCGAATGGTGTTGGTGTTAATTCTGCAGAGTTCATGCCAGTTCGTATACTATAAATTCCAATATCAAAGCTGGAGCTCAGCATTCATAAATTTATATTCGTAAAATCAGTATATTATGATTTAATTGGGCATCGTGAGGAAGGCTTGGAATGAAGATAGTATACGATAATGTGGTTCGCGATAGGGTGGTGCAAACGATGAGAACTCATAGGGCGGCGCTACAAACATGAGCAAGACGCCTCCAAAACGGTCACGGCCAACTGACGTCCTCGCAGATTTGCGCGACGCAATTCTGGACGGAAGCCTCGGTCCTGGAAAGCCGCTGAGACAAGACAAGCTGGCGGCATCGCTGGGCGTAAGCAAAATACCGGTGCGCGAGGCTTTGCTGCGGCTGGTGGCGGAGGGTCTGGTTTCGGTGGAGGCCAACCGGGGCTTCGCCGTTACACGCCTCGAATCCGAAGAAGCGGACGAAATACTCGATATCCGAGCGGTGCTGGAATGCCGGGCAGTTTTATTGGCCGTTCCGCACATGAGCGACGCCACGATCGCGGAGGCGACTCAGATCTTGGACGAAGCGGAGCTGACAACTTCGATTGACCGATGGGGAGAACTGAACTGGGCGTTCCACGCATTGCTGTACGAGCCTGCAAATCGACCCAAGCTCAATCAACTCATTCGCCAGATTAGTAACCAGACGGAACGCTATATTCGCGTCCTGATCACGAACTCTGATTATCGCTCGACCGCCGAACGTGAGCATCGCACAATCCTGGCAGCGTGCGCACTGCGCAATGAAGAAGCAGCCAGTGCCCTTCTAGCTCAGCACATTAGGCAGACCGGAGATCTTATCGCGCGCTTCCTGGACGAGCAGGCCGTTCGCAATTCCCAACAGAGCGAGGGGTGAAGGCTCTCTTCGAAAGCAGAATGTTATCACGTCAGTCGGTCAAGATTTTCTTGCCAACCAGACACCGGAGGCATCACGAACGAAGCATTTCGCCCTTGCCCGACAGGCTTGGCAAAGGCAGGGCCTCAACCAAGGACTCACACTCTGATTAGATGGAAGTCGCGGCTTAGGTCAGCGGCAAAGTCCGTGCGCATAGCGCCGTTAATCAAAGATCTCAGCGATTGCGGCTTGCTCGGCATCCTCCCATCGACGCACGTCGTCGCCGACCTGCGCAATTTCGTCGTTGCTAAGGTGGTTGGCACCGTCGGCGTCGATGCGACACAGACTAAACGGCTTGCCGACGCTGGCAGAGGTGAGATCAAGTGCTTGCAGAACCCGCAGCACCGCCGCGCAACCGAAGCGCAATGACCGCTCAGCAAAATGGAAGTGGGACATGAGCGTGCCGGCCTGTTGGGCCATTGGCGCTCCGCTGCCGATTGCATGAAAACCGATATCGGCGTAGTGCCCGATCATCCCCGAGGGCGTGATTTCCACGATCCAAGGCTCGCCATCTCTCCATCCGGCAGCCATGACGTAGGCCGACGGTGTCCCGCCGCCTTCGTCACCCGGCACGTTAGGAATGAACGTTTCGTAGTGATGGCGGAGGATCGGGAGGACCTGCTTCTGCAGCGCCCGGCCGATTTCGGGAGACTCCAGAATCTCCGCGCTGTGATCGTTGAAACAGCGTTCGACATCCGCCAGCACCGATCGAGCGCCACTCCCGCCCCAAGCCGCCAACTCGCCGAGTGGGTGGAGCTTCTCGGCGGGGTACGTCATGCCTCGCCCCTTGTCAGTAATCTGGGAGTCCGAGCCGAGCACCACTCCATCTCGGCACACGGTGGCAAGCACCACGGTCATGTTGTGATCCTCTCAAGTCAGACGTCTCGGACCTTCCGTTCGGACACGCTTTGATCGTGGTTTTAACGGGCAGTCTCAACAATCAACACCATGCGACATAACGCGGTGTGTTCTCAGCCGGACTAACTCCGGCAGCCGCTACGCCGTTCCATCCGGATTCCGCCAATATTTTTGGGGGGTGTCGCCAATCAAATGTCGTGAGGCAGTATGAACGACTTAGCTGATGGCTCGACGAGTGACGCCTCGACCAACCGGAGCCGATGCTTCCCGTCGACGCGACGCAGATAACAGCCTTACTGAATATAGATTTTTCATCCTCTACGCCGAGGATCCTCGCCGGCTTCTATGCATGCTCGAACTGTCGGCGAAACGGAACAGCTCACTTGGCCGCGATGAGGTCGACCTCGACAAGTGCGCCGACGGCCAATCCCGTGACGCCGATGCAAGTGCGCGAGGGTAATCCACCCTCAGCGAAGTAGGTCTCATAGACCGAGTTCATTTTGGCGAAGTCCTGGAAATTGACGAGATAAACGCGCGCGAAGACCACCCGGTCGAAGCCGGAGCCAATACCTTTCAAAACCAGTGCGAGGTTGTCCATCACACGGCGGGTCTGCTCCTCAATTCCACCAGCAACAACTTTGGTCGGATCGTCGGGCGATGTCGGCATCTGACCCGTGATGAAATGAAAATCACCAGCACTCACAGCATGATGAAAAGGACCGACGGTCTTGGGTCCGTCGGCAACCATGTGCCGGATGATTTCTAACATGGAAAGTACCCTCCATTCTGCCTTGGCAAGGTCTGCAAACCTGAATTCCCAGTTGTTATAAAAACGTCCGCTCATAGGAAGCTCGCCTTCGGCAGCGGAACGTTGAGATAGGTCGTCAAAATAAACCAGAATGCGAACGTGACGCAGACCGCGCCAACGGCATGGAGAACGATGCCGCGCACGGTCCAGCGCTCATGAAGGGGAACGGTAGATGTGATCAATCCGAACGCGACGACTGACGACAGAAGGAAGCCAGCAAAAGGCAAAACGGCAACCCAAACGATCATCAACAAGACCAGGATGCCGCGTTTCCTGAGCGAACCTTCCGGCGATTGAATTGCCGGGATTAAGCTTGGAATGACAAAACTGGTGATGATCAGCGCTGCGGACAAAACGATCAGCCCGACTCCGACGAAAACAGGTGTCACCGCTCCATATTGGCCAAAACGCTGAGCTTCCCAGATGACGTAAGCACCAAGCAACGCAAACAGAATGCCCGCGACGGTGTTCGTGTGCCGGTCGTTCCACTTCATCGTCCCAGCTGGATTGCCGTTTGCCTTTGAGGGTTCATTCTGCCGCATCGGGAACCACTCTGTGATAACTGGCCGAATAAGAGCGTACGAGGGGCGGCAGAGCGACCGCTGCAACAATCGTAGCGACGAGGATCTGCGATACTGTGTTGCCAAAGAACATGCCGAAAATGTCGCCTTTGGCCTCCCCAATCATGACCGACTGGGCAAAACCCTGCTCTGCGATCGGACCAAGCAAAAGCCCCAGCACGATTGGCGGCGTCGGAAAGCCAAACCGCGAGAGCAGCCATCCCGCAACCCCAAGGCAAAGCATCAAAACGACGTCGTGGTAATTGTTCTGGATGGCAAACGCGCCAATCAGCGTCATGAGCGCGACCATGGGCACAAGGAATGTCTTGGGTGTCTTGACGACGACGAAATAGATGTAGCGGCCAAGCAGCAATCCGATCGGCAGCATCATCACAGTCGCAAACAACATGCCGGCGACGAAGGTGTAGACAACGTCGCCATGCTCGGTGAACAGCTTCGGCCCGATTTGAACACCGTGAACGAGCATGGCCCCCAGGATCACCGCGTCAGTCGGCGTGCCCGGAATACCAAGGACGAAGGTGGGGACGAGACCGCTTCCAACCGTCGCGTTATTCGCCGACTCGGAGGCAACAATTCCGCCCGGCGCGCCCTTGCCGTACTGTTCCGCTTTCGGCGCTGCCCGCTGAGCTTCTGCGTAAGCCACAAGGCTAGCCACAGCTCCGCCGGCAGCCGGAATAATTCCAATGACCGTGCCGATGACCGAACTGCGCAGGAGATTGAATTTCTGGCGCCACACGGCTTGCGTTGCAGGACGGATCTGACTATCGCCTGAGTCCTTGGGGGCTTCGAGATGATGTCCGGAATCGGCCATGAGATCAATGACGACGGGAAGACACAACAGCCCGATGGTCGCGGGGATGATTGGAATGCCGCCAATGAGGGCTGTTGTTTCATACGTGAAGCGCGCATCGCCGCTCACGACCGATATCCCGATCTGCGAAAGCAAGAGGCCAAGGAAGCCGCTGATCAGCCCCTTCAGAAGATTGCCCTCGCTGAGAGAAGCAATAATGGTCAGACCGAATAAGGCGAGCCAGAAGTATTCCGCCGGCCCAAACAAAAGCGCAATTTTTGCCAGAGGTGGCGCAAGCCACAGGAATGCAAAGATCCCAATCAGCCCGCCGACGACAGACGAAATGCAGGCTATCGAGAGCGCCATTCCGCCTTCACCGCGTTGGGCCATTGGGAAGCCGTCGAACGTCGTCGATATGGATTGTGGGGTTCCCGGCGTATTCACGAGGATCGCGGCAAAGGCCCCGCCATAGGTCGAGCCCATATAGACGGTCCCGAGGAAAATCAGGGCGGTGACAGGAGCCATGGTGAATGTCACCGGCAGCATGACGGCGCAGGAGAACGTGGAGCTCAGTCCGGGAAGCGCGCCAAGCACGATCCCGATGAGCAGCCCGGTAATCGCAACAGCAACATTCACCAGCGTGAAAGCCGCTGCAGCATGCGTCAAGAATTCCATTTGCCCGTGCTTTCCGAACTTCCTATTCGCAAGTCAGGCCAGGCTCCACGCCCGCCCTGACAGTGCTTTGCGTCATCGTGTGGAAGGAACCGTCATTTCTTTGATTTCGCCAACGCCTCGCCCACCGGCGTGTAGTCCTTTTTGAGGTCATCGTAGAACGCAACGCTTTCGGGGAACGTGACGAGCATCGGCACATAGCCGCCTTTGTTCATGTCGCTAGCGACATCAGGATTGTTCACCACTTTCGAGAATGCGGCCGCCACCTTCTTTCGCATGTCGTCCGGTGTCCCTGGGGGAACGCCGATGCTCCACCAAGCCTTGTCGACAACAGGATAGCCCAGTTCTTTCAAGGTCGGCAGATCCGGAAACAGCGGCATCCGCTCCTCCGCAGCAATGGCGAGCATGCGGATCGAGTCACCATCCTTGACGCCTTGCGTGGTGAAGGTCCAGGCGGCATCCACCGCACCGCTTTTCAAACCGGCAATCGTCGAAGAGGTGTCTTTGAAAGGCACGTACGCCGCTTTGATATCGGCAGCCTTTGCAAACTTGTAGAATGCGGAGTGGTTGGAGCCGCCAATCCCTGTTCCAGCAAAGGTTATCTTGCCGGGGCTTTTCTTAATCGCCGCCAACAGCTCTTCGAAGGTCTTGATCGGGCTTTCCGCGCGCACCGCGATGACTTGAGGCACAGAGGTGTAATAGAGGACCGGTTGGATATCTTTGTCGGAGTAACCGGCGTTCGCGCCACGGGCGATCGGCTGCAGAATGGTATGAGGGAAATTTAACAAAGTGAGGTGATAACCATCGGGGGGATCCTGGGTAATCTGAGACCACGCCTTAGCACCACCGGCGCCCGGCTTGTTAATGATGATCAGTTCCTGACCGGTCTCGTCCTTGAACCGTTTCTGCATGAAACGAGCTGCGATGCCGGAAGGCCCGCCGGGTCCGAAACCGACAACCAAAGTGACAGGCTTATCAGGGTATGCCGATGCCGGGCCGGATAGGCCGAACATCATGCCCGCAAACATCGCTGCGGCAATTGCCGTATTTGCATAAATCTTCATGCGCAAGTCTCCCTCCAGAAACACTTCGGACCGCGGTCTCACCGGGCCACTCAAACCAAACAACCAGACCGACGTACTACTGCGACGCGGACTTCCCCGGGACGTCGGCCACCAACCCGATCAGCGAGTTCCTTTTCTTCATCCTGTGCCTCCTGAATATTGAGTGCGTTATGATCTTCGGGTCATTCGAGAGGTTGCCCGCGCAGCGGAAGCGGTTGCTCGGAAAGCAACGCGTTCAGCAGAACGGTTCGAACCTCATCCATGCGCAGACCATTTTCGAGAGCGAGCGGCGCGACATCGGACAGGATGACGTCGACATCCTGAAGGATCTTCAGTCGCTTGAAATGATCCTCGTAGTGGATGCCCATGCTCTCGCCGATCAGCTCCATGAAGTTGACGACCTCAAATGGCCAATCGCGCTCATGGGTGCACATATCGCGGTGACAAGCGTGATAGACGCCAGCGAGCGTCGTGACGTTGGCAGCTTCGGCTGCTTCAAGCAGGTCGGCGTGCAGCGAACGCTTGTAGTCGGGCAAGGGCTGGAGCGTATTGCACATCCAGCCGACCTTCGGCTGTTCCAGGTCGACAAATTCAAGTCCAGGAACGGCCCTGAGAAGGCGTTCGGCTGCTGCCCCTGCGCCAGCGATACCGGGATGTTCATGTAACCCGACGCGCTTCTTCACAGGCTTTGTCAAATGCGGCGTCAGGCGGTCGATGTTGTCGGCGAGGAAAACGACAAACGCTTCGAATTCAAACGACTGCCCGTCGGCTGCCTCTTCGCGGCGTCCGGGCAGCACGTTTTCTCCAATTTGCACTTGGCAGGTCGGACACCACGACAGAACTTTCGCTGCTCCATGCTTTGCGAACCTGCTGGTGGTGCGATACCCGAGCTTGCCGGCGGCCTCGACGTCACCTGTGCGATACTGGAGCACGCCGCAACAATCCGCGGGGCCTCCCATGACGGCATAGGAAATGCCGATGCGTTCGAGAATATCGAAGCACAAAAATGCGATGTGCGGAGTCTTGAGGAGATTGCATCCGGTATAAAAGACGATGTCCGGCTTTTCGCTCGGTTGGGGTTCCGTCCTTTCGAACCGTGCCAGCTCTTCCTTATTCAGTTGAACGCGCGACAACACGTGAACACCGCGCGTCATCGCCCGATAAGAGGCATGCCCCTTACTGCGCTGCGTTTTTGCCGGTGCCCGTCGCGCCAGTGCGAGCTTTGCAAGCGACAGCATGAAGCGGGGATTGATCCCCTCTTTGCATGCCGGAATACAGGCACCGCTGCCCGAACACACGGTTGCCCAACGATCCGCAGTTTGAGTGCTAGCGCCGCCGCTAATGAGGCCGAGCACACCGTTTACCACCTCGGTCGGGTCCGCCGCATCTATTCCCGCAGGAGACGTCATCGGACAGGCCTCAAAACAGTCTCCGCACGACGTACAGCGACTTAAGATGTCGTCTGTTCGAAGACTGAGACCCGTTGCGAAACCTTCGTTGCTCAAAACTCATTCTCCTTGCGAGCAATCCAATGCTTGACGGACCTCATCGCAAGCCGCATGCCATCGCGTAACTAAATGGAATCGCTGAATTAATTCGAGAGGACGTGTTCAGGGCCGCCTATGTAGCAACCAAATTGTTCATCTGGCAGGAAAGTAGGCGTTTTTGTCGAAAATCTTCGGCCTTGCCTAGAAATCAATCGGGTGCGCTTAATAATAAGTCGCCTATTGTTGTCGGCATAAACCTCCAGCCATAGTGCCAGCATGACCAAAGCAAGCCAGGACGCCACCACGGACGCGACGACGAGTGACGACGTCCTCACGATCGTGAGGTCAGATATCCTGTCTCTCGCTCTTCGACCGGGACAAAAGCTTTCGACTGTATTCCTGACTGAGCGATATCCCTACGGCTCGAGTCCGCTGCGCGAAGCTCTTTCGTGCCTTGTCGGCGAAGGGCTCGCCGTGCGTGAAATCGGGCGCGGATTTCGTGTCTGCCCAATGTCGCGACGCGACCTGGATGATTTGATCACGACTCGTCTTCTGATCGAGCCGATGCTTTTGGAACGTGCCATTCACAATGGCGACAGAGATTGGGAATCTGCAATCGAGCGCAGCGTCAACGAACTGCGGATCAATTTGCACAAGGTCGGCGATTCCAGACCGCTCGACCGCAACTGGGAAGAAAGCCACCGACGTTTTCATTTTACCTTGCTGGGCCTCATGACGGCATCCGTATTCACGGAGTTCTGTCAGCTCCTCTATCAACGCTACGATCGCTATCGTGTGCTCGCGGTGCCGCGGCGCGCCTACCTCGCCGGAGTTGCGAGCGATCACCACGACATGGCGGAAGCAGCCATAGCGCGCAATGTGGAATTGGCGGTAGAGATCCTGACGCGGCACATCTCGGACACGTCTGAGGTGTTGATCTCAAATATTGAATCGGCAGGACTTGTGAAAAGCGATGGGTCAATTAATGTCCCGCTAACCGGAACCAATATCGCGTGAACTGTCCGTTCCCTATCGTCCGAAATCGTCCGCACCCCCGCAAGGAGCAGTCAATCGTCAACGAATTTTTGGCGTTGCGACCATGGCAGTCATTGGCCCTCCAGAGAAGAACCGCATCCGGTCTCATAACGACACGAGCGGAGGCACTGCTGACGTTTCTCCCTTCATTCGGCAGACTCGCTACTTTCGACGCCAGACCGAACTTGGCCAGCGCGCTCCAAAAAACAGCGAAATCGACCGGAAGCTGTCACAATCAATATCCGCTAATAGGGGTGGGGCTTTACGGTTTGATCGGACGGAACTTGGCCTGAGCACTGATGCCCTTTGGTTCCTGGACACAACCCTTGCGAGTTCAAGCCAAATTGCTGTCGCTAGAGATGATTTTTTCAACGAGCAGGATCATATCGTTTTCGATCAGATCGGGGCGGCGGAACAGCGGGTGATAGGGCGCGCCCGACCGATCAATATACCCAGCGAGGAGTCCGGCAGCCATCGCACCGTGGGTGTCCCAATCGTGTGTTGCGATTAACCGGAGTTCGCTTGTCGGCCGCTTCAGCCTGTCCGCTGCGTACGCGTATACTTTGGGATCGGGTTTGAAGCTTCCGACTTCTTCAACCGAAATGATCTCATCGAGGCGTTCTGTCAGTCCGGCATTTGAAATCTGGCGGCCTACGAGATCCGACGATGAGTTTGTGAAGGCAACGGTCCGATATCCGGCATGCTGCAAACGCCTGAGCGATGGCTCGACGTCGGCATAGGGTCGCAGGTTGGCGAATGTGCTCAGTATTTCGTCGCGTTGGACGCCAGTTAGCACAACACCGCGTCGCGCTGCAAATGCATCAAGCATGGCCCCCGCCAGTGCGGCAAATCCGGTTTTTACGCCGGTCAGCGCGCAGACCGTGGAATTATGGAGCAGCATGGCGAACCAGGTCTGGGCTGCGTACGGCTCAGAAAAGGCAACCTCGAATTTGGCGCGCAGCGCGCTCAAATCGAGGACCGTTTCATTAATGTCAAAGAGTATCGTGTCGCGGGCCATTGCAATTTTCCTTCAAACATCAAGCTGGCTTGGAAAAACTTGTCACTCGCCATCGCTCTTCTTGAGCTGCTGGTAAAGTTCCCAAGCACTTCGCTCGACCCAGTTTTGGGCCAACCTCGGCCCATCGGGCGTCCAGCGGATCTCCCAAATGGCGATTCCCGTAAACGAGATGGCTCGTCCATCCGGCTCCAATCCGAGCACGCCATTATTGAAGCCTTTCGCTTGCCAGCGCGATGTCACCCGTGACGCATCGAAATTGGAAAATGTTTCGAACGCTTTGAGTTTTACGCCCTTCGCTTTGCCCTGAAAATTCTTGACCCAAACCGTAAACGCCTCCCGTCCAATTACTTTTCTACCTGCACTGGTCAGCACGAAGTCCTCGACGACGAGATCATCGATTGCGCTTAAATCAGATTGTGGAGACCAGACGCGTTCCCAGAATTCGGCAACAAGGTCCTCGGCCAGTTGACGTCTTTTGGCGTCGTCTAAGGGTTGAGCAGCAAGAGTAGAAGACGTCAGCAACAACATGCCGACCACACCGCAGAACAACTTAAAACTTCCGATCATAGCTTCTCCTGTGGTCGGGCGGGCCCAATTCTGTGCTCGACTTGGTTTGTCACTGGATGCGATGACCTTGGTGCCCAAGCATTCACAAGCAAGTCGAAATGAATTGCCTGCATTGGTGCTGTTGAGCTGCCTCTAAAATTGCCAAGACCGACAAGCCAGCTTTTCCACTGCTCCGTTGGCACACCCTGCAAGCTTCACGCTTTGGAGCTTTCCCGGGCAGCCATGCGCTCCCGCCAATTTGCCAGCGCTGCCAAATGGGAAGGCACTTCAACGCCGACAAAATCGCCAAAATCGACCGCGCACATGGCCGTGATGTCGGCGACCGAATAGTTGTCTCCGGCGATGTACTGCGATTTCGCGAGCTGATCGTTCAATCTGACGTAAAACGCCGACAAACCTTTGCGCCCGCGCTCAGTCAACTCTGGGATCTGCGGGCAATCGGTCAAACCGGCTACAGCTCGATCTTCGAACCTGGGATTTTCGTTACGGATCACATAGGCCGCTTGAGTGATCCCATCCTGTTCAATTCGGCGTGCCCAGGATTCGACAAGGCCCTGCTCCTTCGCCGTCGCACCGAATAGCGCCGGCTCTGGGAAGGCTGCCTCGAAGTACCGGCAAATCGCCAGCGACTCGTCTATCACCGTGCCATCATCAAGAACAAGGCTTGGAATAATGCGGCGCGGGTTGACGGCCTCGAATTCAGGAGAAAGGTTTTCTTTTTCGAAGATGTTGACCTGAACGGTCTCTACGTCGACACCCTTTTCGGCAAGAAAGATGCGGACGCGTCGAGGATTTGGAGCGCCCGAAAAGTCATACAGCTTCATCGCGAATTACCTCATTTCACTTCTTGGGATTGGTATCGTTGGGAGAAGGAGGAAACGGCCGTCTAAAATCATTGCTGGCACGGAGAGCAAATAGTTATCGCGTTACCATCGAGGAGGTTCCGGCGACGAAGTCCTGATCCGCGGCGTCCGGTTGATTGTAATTTGTCGGCATTGGCACATCGACGCCGCGTTGGGCGGCAGGGCGCTTGGCGATCTGATCGATCCAGCGCATCATGTTTGGAAATTCGCTCCCGTCGATGTCCGCCCAGTTGTGAATGCGCGCCCAGCTCCAGTGCGCAATATCGGCTATCGAATAGTCGCCCGAGAGAAACTCATGATCGGCAAGCCGCTTGTCGAGCACCCCATAGAGCCGCCTCGTCTCATTCTTGTAGCGTTCGATCGCTGCGGGAATCTTTTCCGGGAAATAGCGAATAAAGACGTGTGCCTGACCCTGCATCGGCCCGAGCCCACCCATTTGAAACATGAGCCACTGCAAAACTTCCGACCGACCCTTGGCGGATGTCGGCATCAACCGCCCTGTCTTTTCGGCGAGGTACACAAGGATCGCACCGGATTCAAAGACGACAAAGTCCTCGTTGTCATGGTCGACGATTGCGGGAATGCGCCCATTCGGGTTGAGCGCCGTGAATTCCGGCGCTTTTTGAGCACCTGTCGAAAGGTCGATGGGAACGACCTTGTAGGGAAGGCCAAGCTCTTCCAGCGCGATAGAGGCCTTCCAACCGTTCGGCGTCGCCCACGTGTAAAGGTCGATCATGAAATTCACTCCAGATTTTCCGGCCCAGACCAACTGAGCGCCACATCCTTGCTACGCCAAAATTCTTCGGGTTTTGACCACTTGGTATAAATACGGCTAGCCCTTATATACCAATCGGTCAAGATTTTTGCGTGATCCAAAAATGAGAGCGTTACCGCGCAGAAACCGGAGCAAGGCGCTTTCTTGAACACTCGGTCAAATAGCGCTAAATTTATCGTGATTCAGCTTGGAGGAAGCGCCGCGCAGATGCCGTGGGAAAAGACATTCGATCTCGACGAGGCTGTCGATCGCGCCATGGTCGTATTCTGGCGCAAAGGCTATGACGCAACCTCAATGACCGATCTGCTGGAAGCGATGCAGATCAACAAGGGCAGCCTTTACAATGCCTTCGGCAGCAAGAAGGAACTCTTCAAAGCCGCTTTCAAAAAATTCGATGCTGAACTTCGCCAGAAGCGGTTGCAATCGCTTGAAGCGCTAGAAGCCCCTCCGAAAGCAATTGCGAAACTGTTCGATCGATTGATAAAGGAAAGCGTCGCGGATTCCGAGTGCAAAGGCTGCCTACTTGTCAACACCGCGTTGGAATTGCCCAACCACGACGAGGATGTTCGCGAACTCGTCGCAGCCGCTCTCAAAGATTTCGAAGCCTTTTTCAAAAAGATGATTATCAAGGGTCAAAAGCAAGGGACAATTCCGCTCAGTGTCGCCCCAGCCCCAACCGCGCAATCGTTGCTCGCCCTCGTGATTGGATTACGCGTAATGGCACGGACGGCCGCTGACGCAAAGCATCTGCGTGCAACCAAATCGGCAGCCATGCGCTTGATTTCGGAATGACCTGTCAAACCTGCCAATGCCAAGCCGGAACAAATACGATGAGGCACGAATTGAAGCGCAAATCGCGTCAACATGCTTCTTGCGACCCAAACAAATATCAGCTCTTCAGGTCACCGCGTTAGGGGCCGCGCGAGGTTATCGCAATATGGCTTGTGCCCACCGTGACCTGACGCAGCTGCGCAACGATCTTCTTCAGGCCTGCGCCTCTTGCCCATATCCACATCCTCCTCGGGATCAAATCCATAACTCGAATTCGGACCACTTTGTTGGGGGAGGCTCAGCGCCATTCACGAGTTCGAGAACATTCTTCAATCCCCCATTTGGGTGATGTGGAGAATGTTTTTCTGAATACTCTAAAGAAAACATCGGAGCTTTGTCTTGTGGATCACTCATCTACGGCGCGTTTCCGGAAAGTAGGTTGGGCTCTCGGTCGGTCGATGCATTTTTCTCTTGAATGATCCGCCGACACACGATTGAGTTATAGTTTAGATAATACAGGGCTCTGGGGGTTCTGAAGCAGGCAAGCGATGCGCACTGAAAATGCCGGTCGCCATACGAATATTTTTGGACGATTGGGCACCTAACTGTCTGCACGCCAGGAATCAACTGAGCTTTGCGAATTTTCGCCGGCATCAGCCGCCGGCGCACGAGCGTAATTTTTGTAGTTGTTAGTTTCGGTGTGCGTAATGTCAGCGGTTCCTTCGATAATCGATTTCGGTAACATTACGACTCCCGGCAGGCTCATTCTCCAGGCCGATGCGGGGGGCGGCCGCGCGGACTACAAGGCCGTAGCGGCGGGCGATACGGTTTCGCATAGCGACGCGACAGGCCATTTTTCCGACAGCCAGCCCGACAGGCTTCCATCAAACCATCAGCGCAACGGCACCTGTGCCGACTGCAGCCAAACTCGCAGCAAAAATCCAACTGCAGGTTGCGGCGATGATTTAGCGCGATTTGACGGCGACCAACCCGAACTTGCCTTCGCGCAGTTCAATGTCTCCTGGCCCCTCGGCAACGAGGCCGACGGAGAGCGCAATTCTTTTTCCAGCAAAATCGTTATTGGAGCTTCTGAGGGATATGGCATCACCAACTGACATTCTGGTCACCGGCGGAAGCATCAGTGAATCGGCAGGTCCGGGCGCGTTGGTCGCCACCTTGTCGGCCGTGGATGCGGACAACGGTGACACGTTCACCTACGCGCTCACCGACATGCCGGCATCGGCGCTCTTCGAAATCGTCGGCGACACCATCCGTCTCAAGGAAGGCGCGGTTCTCGATTTCGAGACGACGCCAACTTACAATCTGACCGTCCAGGTCACGGATTCGACCACCAACACCTATTCAGAAGTCATCACCATACAAGTGACGGACGCCAACGAGATCACGGGCACGTCAGGTGATGACCGGAATGCGACGCAGATCGATGGGACGATCGGCGACGACATCATCGATGCGCTGGCGGGCAACGACACGGTCCTCGGCGATGCCGGCAGCGACACGATTTATGGCCAGGAAGGGGCCGACGTTCTATATGGCGGGTTCGGCGACGATACCATCTACGGCGGCACGGAGAACGATAATATCTACGGCGAGTCCGGCGCCGACAACCTGTACGGCGAGGATGGCGACGATTATATCGACAGCGGCGGCGGCGGCGGCACGATCGACGGTGGCGACGGCAACGATACCATACGAGCGTCAAATTCGACATCGTCGTCCCAACCCTTCGAGACGCTAATTGGCGGCGCCGGAAATGATACAATCTATAGCGTCGGCAACAACCGCGCCGATACCGTCGATGCCGGGTCGGGCAGCGACACAATATTTTTGCGCAAGAACTCTAGCAGTGGCGATACCGCTACGGTGACGCTGGGAGCCGACAGCGATACCATTCGGTTTGGAAGTTCCAGTGTCGACGGCTTCTACGCTGCCAATGCCGCCAGTTATGGCCCACAGGCCATCATCACCGACTTCGCCGCAGGTGCGGGTGGCGACATAATTTCAATCGGCGACTTTCTGGGCAATCTCACCGGCTACAGCGGCACCAATCCGTTCGGCTCGGGCTATCTGCGGCTGGTGCAGGATGGCACCGACACACTGCTGCAGGTCGACAGGGATGGCTCGACGAACGGAGCGAATTACGCCACCGTCCTGATCCTGCAGAACACCACCGCAACAGCCTTCACCGCCGACAACTTCGATCCGGCCTGGCCGACCGACGGCAGCAACCCACCCGGCCAGACGATCACGGGCACGTCGGGTGATGACCGGAATGCAACGCAGATCGATGGGACGCTTGGCGACGACATCATCGATGCGCTGGCTGGCAACGACGTCGTAAGAGGAGATTCCGGCAGCGACACGATTTATGGCCAGGAAGGGGCCGACGTTCTATATGGCGGGTTCGGCGACGATACCATCTACGGCGGCACGGAGAACGATAATATCTACGGCGAGTCCGGCGCCGACAACCTGTACGGCGAGGATGGCGACGATTATATCGACAGCGGCGGCGGCGGCGGCACGATCGACGGTGGCGACGGCAACGATACCATACGAGCGTCAAATTCGACATCGTCGTCCCAACCCTTCGAGACGCTAATTGGCGGCGCCGGAAATGATACAATCTATAGCGTCGGCAACAACCGCGCCGATACCGTCGATGCCGGGTCGGGCAGCGACACAATATTTTTGCGCAAGAACTCTAGCAGTGGCGATACCGCTACGGTGACGCTGGGAGCCGACAGCGATACCATTCGGTTTGGAAGTTCCAGTGTCGACGGCTTCTACGCTGCCAATGCCGCCAGTTATGGCCCACAGGCCATCATCACCGACTTCGCCGCAGGTGCGGGTGGCGACATAATTTCAATCGGCGACTTTCTGGGCAACCTCACCGGCTACAGCGGCACCAATCCGTTCGGCTCGGGCTATCTGCGGCTGGTGCAGGATGGCACCGACACACTGCTGCAGGTCGACAGGGATGGCTCGACGAACGGAGCGAATTACGCCACCGTCCTGATCCTGCAGAACACCACCGCAACAGCCTTCACCGCCGACAACTTCGATCCGGCCTGGCCGACCGACGGCAGCAACCCACCCGGCCAGACGATCACGGGCACGTCGGGTGATGACCGGAATGCAACGCAGATCGATGGGACGCTTGGCGACGACATCATCGATGCGCTGGCTGGCAACGACGTCGTAAGAGGAGATTCCGGCAGCGACACGATCTATGGCCGGGAAGGGGCCGATGGTCTTTATGGCGGGTTCGGCGACGATACCATCTACGGCGGCACGGAGAACGATAATATCTACGGCGAGTCCGGCGCCGACAACCTGTACGGCGAGGATGGCGACGATTATATCGACAGCGGCGGCGGCGGCGGCACGATCGACGGTGGCGACGGCAACGATACCATACGAGCGTCAAATTCGACATCGTCGTCCCAACCCTTCGAGACGCTAATTGGCGGCGCCGGAAATGATACAATCTATAGCGTCGGCAACAACCGCGCCGATACCGTCGATGCCGGGTCGGGCAGCGACACAATATTTTTGCGCAAGAACTCTAGCAGTGGCGATACCGCTACGGTGACGCTGGGAGCCGACAGCGATACCATTCGGTTTGGAAGTTCCAGTGTCGACGGCTTCTACGCTGCCAATGCCGCCAGTTATGGCCCACAGGCCATCATCACCGACTTCGCCGCAGGTGCGGGTGGCGACATAATTTCAATCGGCGACTTTCTGGGCAATCTCACCGGCTACAGCGGCACCAATCCGTTCGGCTCGGGCTATCTGCGGCTGGTGCAGGACGGCACCGACACACTGCTGCAGGTCGACAGGGATGGCTCGACGAACGGAGCGAATTACGCCACCGTCCTGATCCTGCAGAACACCACCGCAACGGCCTTCACCGCCGACAACTTCGACCCGGCGTTCCCGCCAACCATCAACGTTGCCCCCGAGGCAACGATCACGCCCACGAGCTTCGCCGCCACCGAACAGACGAGCCTCGATCTCAAGAATACCGGGCTATCGGTCGGCGATCCTGACGGTGACAACCTGACAGTCACGATCAGCGTCGGTGAGGGCACTCTCACCGTCACGGCGGGGACCAGCGACGCAGGCGTTTCCGGTAGCGGGAGCGCATCGGTGATCCTGACGGGAGCCATCGCGCAGATCAACGCGCTGCTGAACACCGATCCGACGAGCACGATTGCGTATTTCAACAGCTCCGATGCGCCAGGCGCTTCGACGACACTTACGCTCCAGGTCAACGATGGTGGCAACACCGCAACCGACACCGCAACCATCGACATCGCCCCCGTCAACGATGACCCGACGGGTGCGCCGACGGCAACGCTGGCCGGCGCTACCGAAGACGTCGCCTTCATCGTCAACGCGTCCGATCTGCTGCAGGGCTTCTCCGATCCGGAAGGCGATACGCTGTCGGTGGCGAACCTTACCTCCAGCAGCGGCTCCGTCGTCGACAACATGGACGGTACCTTCACCGTCACCCCGGCGCAGAACTTCAACGGCACCCTAACACTGTCCTACGACGTCTCCGACGGCAACGGCGGCAGCCTCACCGGCCAGACCCGGACAGTCTCGGTCGCGCCCGTCAACGACGACCCGACGGGTGCGCCAACAGCGACCCTGGCCGGAGCCACCGAGGACGTCGCCTTCACCGTCAACGCGTCCGATCTGCTGCAGGGCTTCTCCGACCCCGAGGGCGATACGCTGTCGGTGGCGAACCTCACGTCCAGCAGCGGCTCCGTCGTCGACAACATGGACGGCACCTTCACCGTCACCCCAGCCACCAATTTCAACGGCACGCTGACGCTGACCTACGACGTCTCGGACGGCAACGGCGGCAGCCTCGCCGGCCAGACCCGGACAGTCGCGGTCGCCCCAGTTAACGACGAACCGACGGGAGCACCGACGGCGATCCTGCCAGGCGCCACCGAAGACGTCGCCTTCACCGTCAACGCGTCCGATCTGCTGCAGGGCTTCTCCGATCCCGAAGGCGACACGCTGTCGGTGGCGAACCTCACGTCCAGCAGCGGCTCCGTCGTCGACAACATGGACGGCACCTTCACCGTCACACCCGCGCAGAACTTTAACGGCACGCTGACACTGACCTATGACGTCTCCGACGGCAACGGCGGCAGCCTCACCGGCCAGACGCGGACAGTCGCGGTCGCCCCCGTCAACGACGATCCGACGGGTGCGCCGACGGCGACCCTGGCCGGCGCCTCAGAAGACGTCGCCTTCACCGTCAACGCGTCCGATCTGCTGCAGGGCTTCTCCGATCCCGAAGGCGATACGCTGTCGGTGGCGAACCTCACGTCCAGCAGCGGCTCGGTCGTCGACAACATGGACGGCACCTTCACCGTCACCCCAGCCACCAATTTCAACGGCACGCTGACGCTGACCTACGACGTCTCGGACGGCAACGGCGGCAGCCTCGCCGGCCAGACCCGGACAGTCGCGGTCGCCCCCGTCAACGACGACCCGACGGGTGCGCCAACGGCGACCCTGGCCGGCGCCACCGAAGACGTCGCCTTCACCGTCAACGCGTCGGACTTGCTGCAAGGCTTCTCCGACCCGGAAGGCGATACGCTGTCGGTGACGAACCTCACCTCCAGCAGCGGTTCGGTCGTCGACAACATGGACGGCACCTTCACCGTCACGCCAGCCACCAACTTCAACGGCACCCTAACGCTGACCTACGATGTCTCCGACGGCAGCGGCGGCAGCCTCACCGGCCAGACCCGGACGGTTTCGGTCGCCCCCGTCAACGACGACCCGACGGGTGCGCCAACGGCTACCCTGGCAGGCGCCACAGAAGACGTGGCCTTCACCGTCAACGCATCCGACCTGCTGCAAGGCTTCTCCGATCCGGAAGGCGATACGCTGTCGGTCGCGAACCTCACGTCCAGCAGCGGCTCGGTCGTCGACAACACGGACGGCACCTTCACCGTCACCCCGGCCACCAACTTCAACGGCACCCTGACACTGACCTATGACGTCTCGGACGGCAACGGCGGCAGCCTCACCGGCCAGACGCGGACAGTCTCGGTCGCGCCCGTCAACGACGACCCGACGGGAACGCCGATGGCAACCCTGGCAGGCGCCACCGAAGACGTGGCCTTCATCGTCAACGCGTCCGATCTGCTGCAGGGCTTCTCCGATCCGGAAGGCGATACGCTGTCGGTGGCGAACCTTACCTCCAGCAGCGGCTCCGTCGTCGACAACATGGACGGTACCTTCACCGTCACCCCGGCGCAGAACTTCAACGGCACCCTAACACTGTCCTACGACGTCTCCGACGGCAACGGCGGCAGCCTCACCGGCCAGACCCGGACAGTCTCGGTCGCGCCCGTCAACGATCCGCCCCAACTCGTGCTGCCCGCTTCCGCCAGCGTCGATGAAAACGCTGCCGTTGGCACTGTTGTCGCACAGCTCAACGCGACCGACGTCGATCCGAGCATGACGTTCACCTATCTGCTGACAGATGACGCCAACGGTCGCTTTGCCATTTCAGGCAGCGAATTGATCGTCGCCGACAGCGCAAGCCTCGATTACGAATCTCAAACGAGCCACCAGGTCACCATTTCAGTGACCGACGATGGCGGTCTCAGCGCCGTCCAATCACTGCTTATCGACGTCAACGATCTCGTCGAGGATGTCCAGGTCGGAACCGATGATCCTGAGACTCTAGTCGGAACCGACGGCGACGAAACCTTCTTTGGAGGAGGCGGTGACGATATCGTGGCTGGCGGAGACGGCGACGACATCGTCCGCGGGGGAGAGGGCAATGACCGGCTTCTGGGTGAAGAGGGCAACGACCTCCTCATCGGCGGTAGCGGCAACGACATCTTGCGCGACGGCGATGGTGACGACCGGCTGCTGGGTGGGATCGGCGACGATCTGATGTCCGGCGGGCTGGGCAACGACGTCCTGCGCGGCGGCACCGGCAACGATAGAATTTTCGGCGGTCCTGGCAACGACTTGCTTGATGGCGGTGGCGGCAATGACGTTGTCCGTGGCGACGCTGGCGCCGACCGCGTCTACGGCGGCTCAGGTAACGATCGCCTGTTCGGCGGAACCGGCAACGACCGTATTTTCGGCGGCAACGGTCGGGATACGATTTTCGACGAGCGGGGCAACGACCGCATCGACGGCGGCGCCCAGTTTGACACGGTAAGATTCTTCGGTTCGCGCGACGACTACACCATTGCAAACGGCCAATCCGGCGTTGTCATCGTCACCGACACCGTTGGCAATGATGGACGAAATGTCCTCGTTAATGTCGAGCGGATCGTATTCAATGACGACATTGTCCTGCTGTAGAACTCTGCAGCTGAATTCCGGGGTCCAAGTTCGCGGATACCCATAACGGGAGATTACTCTAATACCGCGAACCAGATCGCCATAACCTGTCAAATGACAAGTTTTTCGTTTGAACATAGATGTCCGTTTTGTGGATTGCCCGGACGTTCTTGATATCTTTCGCAAGTGCCCGCCGCGTCCAAACTGACCAACTCTATTCTAGGCCCTAAGAGGCAAGGCATATTGAGCGGCTATGGTCTCGAAACCACAAGCGAGACGCGGGAATAGCTTGCAGCCCGAGGCGGACCAGCCTAATTCAGTCGGCAGAGTTCAATGGGACGCGGAAGCAGCGCGATGCCTCGATTACTGATTGCCATTATGACCCTCCTCATCGGTGTTGCGCCCTTGCTTGCGGCCACCGTCACCGATTCCGCGGGACGTAAGGTCAATATCCCCGACAGAATCACAAAAGTGTTCGCAGCTGGTCCGCCAGCGTCCATTCTCCTCTACATGCTGGCACCAGACACCTTAACGGGCTGGCCACGCGCCCCTTACGCGGACGAACTGCCCTACATCGCTGCCCCCTATCGTAGTCTGCCGGTGCTCGGCCGCCTTACCGGGCGCGGCGGCACAGCCAATCTGGAAGTTGTCCTCAAAGTAAATCCGGACCTGATCCTCGATTTCGGCTCGGTGCGCGAAACATATGCTTCACTTGCAGATGCCGTACAGAAGCAAACCGGTATCCCCTATATTTTAATCGACGGCCGCTTTGAGAATACGGCCAAAGCGTTGCGGCTTTTGGGAACGACGTTGGGCCTTGCCGAGCGGGGTGAAAAGCTCGCCCGCTACGTCGAAGATACATTTTCCGAGATTGATGATGCTCTCGCAAATGTTCCGCAAGAGAACCGCCCTCGCGTCTACTTGGCCCGGGGCCCCGACGGCCTTGAAACCGGCGTGCGCGGATCCATCAACACCGAGATCATCGAACGCGCCGGCGGCATCAACGTCGCCGATGCGCCGGGCCAGCGCGGCATCGTTAGGGCGTCCATCGAGCAAATAATTGTCGCCAACCCTGACACTATCATCACCTGGGACCGCAACTTCTACGCCAAGGTCTTTGACGATCCGTTGTGGGCCAACATCGACGCGGTAAAAAAACGCCGGGTCTTTCTATCTCCGACAGCCCCATTCGGCTGGATCGACCGCCCTCCGTCACTCAACCGCATCATCGGGCTGAAATGGCTTGCGCGACTCTTCTATCCGGAAAGCTTTAAGGGTGATTTCGCCGAAAAAGTGCGCGAGTTCTATAAGATCTTTTACCATGTAGATCTCACGCAGGCAGAATTGGAGCAGCTTCTAGAATGGTCCAAGGGACGCGCCCCCTGACACAGTTAGCAAGCAAAGCCCATTGGCAGCGCCTTGGCCCCCTCGGCGCTCTGGTGGCTTTGCTTAGCGTTCTTGTCATTTGGGCCGCATCGGTCGGCGCCTATTCCATTACGATCAATGAAGCCGGCGATGCGTTTTGGCGCTTCATCTTTGGCGGAACGTCACAAAGTCAAGTCGATACCGTTCTGTTCTCGGTCCGACTCCCGCGGATTTGTGCTGCGGTTCTGGTCGGCGCCGCCCTTGCGGCAGCAGGCGCTGCTTACCAAGGGCTCTTCCGGAATCCGCTCGTTTCCCCCGACATTCTCGGCGTTTCGACAGGCGCCGGCCTTGGCGCTGTGTTGGGTATCTTTCTATCGCTTCCAGTGTCGCTCATCCAACTGTCAGCCTTCGCATTCGGCATGTTGACCGTTGCCATCGTGTATTTCATCGGAAACCTCGTACGCGGAAGAGAGCCGACTCTCGTTCTCGTCCTCGCCGGCGTTGTGGTCGGTTCGCTAGCAGGAGCGGTGATCTCACTTCTGAAAGTCCTGGCCGATCCCTACGATCAGCTGCCCGCAATCGTATTCTGGCTGCTTGGGAGTCTGTCGAGCATTCGCTCGGACGATATCTATTCTTCCGCTCCGCTCGTCATCCTCGCCCTTGTCCCGCTCTTCCTTCTGCGATGGCGGATCAACGTGCTGTCGCTCGGCGACGAAGAGGCCAACGCCCTTGGCGTCGACTCAGGCAAGCTCCGCTTGCTCGTCATCATAGCTGCGACCTTGATGACAGCGAGTGTTGTAGCCATTGCGGGAGTCGTGGGCTGGGTCGGCCTCGTAATCCCTCATCTGGCACGCATGCTGGTTGGCCCGAATTTCGACCGGATGTTACCAGCCTCAATGTTGATGGGTGGCAGTTATCTTCTACTCGTCGATACGTTGGCACGCACGATCGCTCCAATCGAAGTGCCGCTCGGCGTCTTGACCGCCATCATCGGCGCGCCGTTCTTCCTCTGGCTTTTGGCACGCGGCCGGGAGGGATGGTCGTGATCCAGGCACCGCAAGTCGAAGCACGCGATCTGACAATCGGCTATCCCGGTCATACAGTTGGGGAGCAGATCAGTCTGCAGGTCGCATCCGGCGAGGTGCTATGCCTGCTCGGCCCCAACGGATCAGGCAAGACCACGCTATTCAAAACATTGCTCGGCCTCATTAGGCCTCAAGGCGGTGAAGTCTGTATCGGCGGGAAGCCGCTCGGACAACTATCGCGACCAGAACTCGCCCGATCCGTTGCCTATGTTCCGCAAGCCCACTCCGCTCAGTTTCCGTACACGGTCCTCGACATGGTCGTAATGGGGCGGACAGCACATCTCGGGCTCTTTGCCGCTCCCAACACCGGGGATTGCGATAAGGCTCTTGAGGCTTTGACACGGCTCGGCATCCGCGATTTGGCGAATTCCGAATACACCCGCATCAGCGGCGGCCAGCGGCAACTCGCATTGATCGCTCGCGCGCTCGCTCAAGCCGCCCCGACGATCGTAATGGACGAACCCACAGCAAGCCTTGATTTTGGCAACCAGGTTTTGGTTCTGAAGGAAGTGGCGAGGCTTGCGTCAGAGGGACTGGGGATCGTGCTGTCGACCCACGACCCAGACCACGCTTTTGCGATTGCCGACCGGGTTGCATTGCTCTCTGACGGAAAACTCATTGCCTCTGGTGCCCCCGAAGTCGTCCTAAGCCCGGACCGCCTCAGGAAGGTCTATGGCGTCTCGGTCGACATAGAGACGCTGCAGTCGGGCCAGAAGATATGTGCCCCGGACTTCGGCGCATCGTGACCCGCTGCTCAGTAACGATGCTTAATCAACGCCCAAAATCACTTCGCTTGCCTTGATGATCGTCTTGACCGGCTTTCCGACTTCGAGGCCAAGTTCTTCGACCGCATCGACGGTCACGGTCGACGTAATGACATTGCCACCGCCAATGTCGATTTTGACTTGAGCAGCAACGGCGCCTTTCTTGATTTCCTTGACGGTGCCGTTGAGCATGTTGCGTGCACTGAGTTTCATTTTTCACCTCTCGGTTTGCTATCGAACTTACCCATCCAAATAGAGAGCAGAATTCTTGCGTCAAGCCATTGCCATGACCGATGCGGACGGCGCTAGCTGCGATTCAAGGGCGGGCACCGACGGGCCATTGGTGTACGTAAATAGGCCGGCAACAGCAAGCGCATGGGACTAATCGGAATTTGAATCCTGATAAGCCAACACCAATCAGGTCAAGCCCGCGATTTCGCGACGCGCCCGGATTGCTATCCCGACAATGAACGCCCCGCATCCGATGATGAGAGTGCCAATGCACAGAACCAATAGTTGGCTGTACTTGTGCTGCAATCCCGTCAAGTCCGCCACGAACGAACTGTATCCGGCGGTGTCGGTGAAGTAGATCGATGCCGCCGCAATCGCGGCAAAAAACGACACCAGATAGCTCCACACCGGTACGTCCGTGCGACCCATCCAGATTGAGAAGAAGACGACCGGAGCAAGAAACATCGAGGCAGTCCCCGAAACGGCGACGGCGTTGAAAAGGTCTTTGGAGCCGAGGAAAACCATCGCGATGCCAGCGGCCAGGAAACAGGCCATGGCAATGCGTCCATTCCAGACGGTCGGCTGAGCCAGACGCATGTCGACGACCGCGAGCTTGGCCGTGCTTGAGAACGTGGAGTCGAGCGTCGACATGCACGAAATGACGAGTGCGATGTTGAAGAGCAGTGTCGGCCACTCGCCAATCAGGCGCGACAAGGTCGGTATGAAAGTTTCGCCGTCGAGCTTGTTGAGTCCGGCCCACACGCCCAATAGGCCGAATGCCATGATGCAGGCAAATGATATCCAGGCAGCATGATAGAAGCTCGACATGGTCGTCTTACGGTCAGCGACGAAACCGCGATCCATCATCACCGGATCATGTAATGGATAGCTCCAGACCTGCAGGAACGCGACGACAAGCAGGACCCAGCCGGGATTGGTCGTTTCCGGCCAAGCGCTCGCGATTTGACGGATATCGAACGTGCCTGCGCCAACGGCAACTGCCAGCAACACTGCCATGACGACGAGAAAGATCGACATTTGAAACACATCTGTACGGATAGAGGCATTGAGCCCCCCAACCGCCGCGTAGCCAAACGTCACCGCTCCGACGAGAATGATGGCGGCGACATAGCTGCCGGAGCCCGCGCCGCCGAAGATCAAGCCGATGACGAGCAGATTGGCGAAAACTTCCGAAACCAGCCGCAGCGCGACCACCAAATTATACGTTGACGTTCCGGCAATCCCAAAGCGGGCGAAAAGAAAGTCCTGCACGCTGTCGAAGCCGTGCCGGAACCGCAATCCGGAAACGATCCAGGCCCCAGTCAGAAACGACAGGTAATAAACGGCATAAGCGAGAGCTCCAGCGACGCCGTAGAAATAGCCCAGAATGCACGCATTCATGATGGAACGCGCAAATATCCAAGTCGTGACCTGTGAGAATGTCAGCGCCAGGACGCTCGGCGCCGTCCCCTCTTCGGAAAGTCCACGGTAAAAAGACCCAGCTTCCCGCGCCATGGGACTGAGATAGATGCTGCCGCCGGCGACAAGAAGAGTGACGATTGCAAGTGTGATGACTGGATCGAACATTTTGTTGACTCCAAATTTCGATACAGCTCATACGCAGCGGCGCTTCACAGTCACCACACAATGAGTTCATTTCTCGAAATCAATGCGGGCTCGGTCAATTCAAACCTGACCGGTCGGCCGGTCGGCCGGTTTTCTTCTGCCGTATTGGCCGCAGGAAGGCCGCGGCACCCAAACAGCGGGCGAAAGAAGGCATATTCGAAGGTCGATCGGTTGACCCGGCGGTCATCTGCAAACCTGTCATGACGCACTCAAATGCTAACGGTGCACGATGTTCGCGGTCTAACGCTTAACACCGATCTCACGCGCTAGACCAACGAACGCTTTAAGCGCCGCTGACGGATTGCGCCGGTTCGCATAGTAGAGACATAGGTCCGGGAGAGCGGGGGTCCAGTCCTTCAGCACTTGGACGAGGCGACCTGCCGCGAGGTCTTTCTGCAAATCCTGCTCGAACATGAAGCCGACGCCTACACCTTCCAGAACGGCAGTGCGAACAAGGCTTGCCTCATCAAGAGTAAGCTGGCCTTTCACCTCGATCTGGACCGTTCGACCCTGCTTCTCAAAATGCCACCGCAAGAGTGCGCCATTCGGCAGCCGAACCCGAATGCAGTTGTGCTTGAGTAGGTCAGGGGGCATGCGCGGCTTACCATGCTCCTTGAAGTAAGCGGGCGAGCCAATGGCGATAGGGCGCTGTGGCCGGCCAAGTGGGACCGCGATCATATCGGCTGGAACAAGATCCGCACGTCGGATGCCGACATCGAAGCCATCGGCCACGATGTCGACCAATCTGCCTTCGGTCACCAAATCGACGTGGACTTCGGGGTAGCGACGTATGAATTCGAGAACCAGCGGGGAGATGATCTCTCGTGCCGCTGCCGCGAATGCGTTGATGCGCAGCGCGCCTAACGGCTTCGATTGCTGCGACCGGGCGCCGTCCATCGCCGCGTGAATGTCGAGCAATGCCGGACCGACGCGTTCGATGAAGGAACGCCCAGCGTCGGTGAGGGAAACGCTGCGTGTCGTCCGATTGAAGAGCCGCACGCCAAGAGTTGCCTCCAGCTTGGCGACAGCGTTGCTGATCGCCGAAGTCGACATACCGAGCGCGGTCGCCGCACCTCGGAACGAGCGCTCTCTCGCTATCGCGATCACCGCGTCGAGATCACTGATGCCAGGTCCATTCATTGTTCTGTTTTCCGCAACACCACATGTTGAATTATCCTTATTATATGAACACCTGTCTACGGTCATATTGGTCGGAGCAAAGTAGCAACAAAGGTGAAATCATGAGGCTTCCGCAACCAATCCAAACCTTCTTCGACGCCGACCAAGACGAGGGCGGCCGGGCACCGGTCGATGCCTTCGCGCCGGACGCCGTGGTTAAGGATGAAGGCCAGGTCCATCAGGGACACGTTGCGATCAGCTCCTGGTGGAGCGCTGCCAAAGCGGAGTATCAGCACGCGGCCAAGCCCCTTAAGTTCGCACAGCAAAATGGAGTGACGACTGTTCGGGCTAAGGTGACAGGGAACTTTCCAGGCAGCCCGGCTGTCCTGAATTTCGCATTCACGCTTACGGGCGACCGGATCGCAGTCCTGGAGATCGGCTCATGAGTGACTTTCTCCAGTTGCACGGTAGCAATGCACTCATCACATCCGGGACGCGCGGCGCTGGCGCCGCGACCGTTGCGCTCTTTCAAGAACTCGGCGCTCGCGTTCTGACCACCGCCCGATCGCGACCTGCGGGAATGCCTGAAGATATGTTCGTAGCGGCCGATTTAACGACGGCGGAGGGATGCGAAGTCGTTGCCGCAGCGGCAAGCGAACGACTGGGAACCATCGACATCCTCATTCATATGCTCGGCGGATCGTCCTCGCCTGGCGGCGGCTTTGAAGCTCTCGGAGACGAGCAGTGGGAAAAGGAGTTTGCTCTCAATCTCATGCCCGCCGTTCGTCTTGACCGCGCGCTGCTTCCAGCGATGGTTGAACGGGGTCGCGGCGTGATCATCCATGTTTCGTCGATCCAGCATATCTTGCCATTACCTGAGGCAACCACAGCCTACGCAGCTGCCAAGGCGGCACTGTCCACCTACAGCAAGAGCCTTTCGAAGGAGGTTTCACCGAAAGGCGTGCGCGTGATGCGCGTTTCACCCGGCTGGATAGAAACCGAGGCTGCGATAAAGCTTGCCGAAAGGCTTGCCAGCAATGCCGGCGTCGATCTCGAAGGCGGCAAGAAGATCATCATGGATTCTCTTGGCGGGATTCCCATCGGTCGTCCGTCGAGACCGGAGGAAGTAGCCAACCTTATAGCCTTCCTTGCATCGGATCGGGCGGCCTCGATCAATGGTGCCGACTTCGTGATAGATGGCGGTACTGTCCCGACCGTTTGATGAGCCGTGCAGGTTCATGGGGCCGCAGCGAAGTTCTTTCGATGAAGACTTATGCGGCGAATTTATTGCAATTGCAGGATCGGCGCCGGCAGTCACGACACACAATAATCGATGAGAATTGAATTCGAATTGCAGATCGATGAACAACATGGTGCCGGATCAAAAATGACCCGGCACCAATCCTCAATCAACTCTCAATGAATTCCAGCAACTCGGCATTGATCAGTTCAGGATGGGTCGCAAAAAGACCGTGCGATAAATTCGGGTAGGTCTTCAGCTTGCCATTGGGAAGGAGCTTGATCGCCTTGTGCGCCGAATTCCCGATCGGCACGATCTGATCGTCCTCGCCGTGCAGGAGAAGTGTCGGGACGGTCATGCTCTTCAAGTCGTCGGTGAAGTCGGTTTCGGAAAACGCCTTGATGCCTTCGTAGTGCGCCTTCGCGCCACCGGCCATTCCCTGCCTCCACCAGTTCCGGATCAAGCCTTCGCTGATTTCGGCACCTGGACGGTTGAAGCCGTAGAAAGGCCCTGACGGAACGTCGAGGTAGAACTGCGCCCGGTTGGCGGCAAGCGCCGCGCGAAACTCGTCAAAAACCTCCAGCGGGATACCGTCGGGATTGGCAGTAGTCTTGACCATGATCGGGGGCACCGCACCGATCAAAACGGCCTTGGCAACGCGTCCCGGCTCGGCTCGCGCAACATACCGGGCAACTTCACCACCGCCTGTAGAATGGCCAATGTGGATCGCATTCTTCAGGTCCAGCTCCCGAACCAGCGCCGCGACGTCGGCGGCGTAGTGATCCATGTCGTGGCCATCGCTGACTTGATCGGACCGGCCGTGACCGCGCCGATCATGGGCAATAACTCGATATCCCTTTGAGACGAAAAACAGCATCTGGGCGTCCCAATCGTCGCCGCTGAGCGGCCAGCCATGGTGAAAGACGATCGGCTGTGCGTCCTTGGGACCCCAAACCTTGTAGAAGATGTTGAAGCCGTCGGTGGTGGTGACAGTAGCCATTGTTGTGTCTCCTTCGTTTGTGTTGACCGCTCCGGAATTCAGCGCCGGAGCCAGGGCCGCGATCGCGGCGCCGATGGTGTTGAGTGGTGCGCGGTGGCTCGAACTTGGATCTGATGCCGCCGCATCCGACCTTTCCGGTCGGCGATTGCTGTTCTTATGTGGACGAAGATGCGGCTTGCGTGGTGAAATCGGAATTGGCGTTTCCGACATTATGCGAGGCAATTTTGACAAATGGCCCAGAAGGCTTCCCCAGCCGGACAAATCGGCTTGCTGATCTATCCCGATTGCCAATTGGCTGCGATTTACGGGCTGACGGATTTGTTCCGCATCGCTGGCGAGTGGGCAAAACTGGGAACCGACACCGAGACATCGCCCTTCATTCGGGTCACGCATTGGACCGCATCTGAGGACGCCGGAACGGTCACCTGCACCTGGGACAGCCATCCTGGAAAAGAGCATCGATTGACCCACGTGATCGCTCCACCCAGCATTGTCATGCCGGAACGCATGCGCCCGATGCCCACCGCAGCAGCCTGGATGAAGGAACGCCATCAAGACGGCAGCACGTTGGCTTCAGTTTGCGCCGGCGCCTTCGTCCTCGCCGAAACCGGTTTGATTGACGGGCGAAGGGCAACCACGCATTGGGCTTTTGCTTCGCAACTTGCTGACCGGTTCCCCGACGTAGAGTTGGCCGAAGCGCGCATGATCCTTGACGACGGAGACATTATGACGGCGGGTGGTATCCTGGCGTGGACCGATCTCGGTCTCACACTGGTGGAGCGCCTGATCGGCCAAAGCGTCATGTTGGCCACCGCGCGCTTTCTGCTCATCGATCCGCCGCGGTCCAGCCAGAAGCCGTTCGCACAGTTTCTACCGCGCTTTGATCATGGCGACGAGGCTGTTCGTCGGGCGCAGCACCGGTTACATGCTCAGCCCGACGAGGCAAAGAGCATTGGCGATCTTGCGGCACTTGCCGGACTGGGTGAGCGAACCTTCCTGCGACGGTTCGCAAAGGCGACGGGGTTTCGCCCTATCGAGTACCTTCAGCAGGTCCGGGTGGCGAAGGCCCGGGAGGCGCTGGAGTTGACCAACTCGCCAGTCGACCGGATTGCCTGGTCGGTCGGCTATGCAGACCCCGCCGCTTTCCGAAAAGTCTTTCGACGAATTTCCGGCCTGTCACCCAGCGACTACAGGCAACGGTTCGGGGTCGCGTAGCACATAGAGTTCGGTGATCCCCGTGACATGATCATGCTGCCTCTTCGGCGGGTGTCAGTAACTCAAGGGCGGACAGAGGTCCGCCGAGTTCCATCTGCCGACCGGCGTGTGGGAGCGAGACCAGTGTTACGGGATGGAGCCCAAGATCCGCGATGAGTGCGGCAACTGGCGCGACGGCGGATGCATCGTCCCCGGCGACGAAGAGCACGCGCTTTGTCCCCTTGGGAAGTGGAGCAAACATCGCGGCGATAGGAAGCGTATTGAATGCTTTCACCACACGGGCCTCCGGCGCCAGCCGCGCGACGATCTCGCTGCCTGAGTCGCCTTTCAGGTCGTCGAGACGGGCATTGGGAGGATAGGTCAGGAAGATGTTCGTCGCGTCGACAAGTATCCGGCCGTCCTTTGGTCCGCCGGAACTCAGCACATCCGGAACCTTGGTCCACGGAACCGACAGGATGACGATGTCACAGCCGAGAACCTCCGAAGTCGAACTCGGTATCACATCCGCTATGGAAGCTCCAAGGCTGTCCGCGACGGCTGCCGGTCCGCGACTGTTGGCAACAAGCACCGGGTAACCTCTTTCTGCCAGCTTGGTCGCAAGCGTCTTCCCAACAGCTCCGGTGCCAATGATTCCGATTTTCATTTTGTGTCTCCGTGTGCCATCAAACCTGGTTCATGCCGCCGTCGACAAACAACTCGACGCCATTGACGTAAGAAGATTCCTCCGAGGCGAGGAACAGCACGGCAGCGGCAGTCTCTTCGGGCTTGCCGATCCGGCCGGAAGGGATGTTGCTGACAAAGTTCTTCTTCACTTCTTCCGCCTGATCGCCGCCGCCGAACAACTCATCGACTCCGGCCGTATCTGTCAGACCGGGGCTGAGGACATTCACCCGGATGCCGCGATCTTTCAGGTCAAGGATCCAGCTTCGGGCGAAGTTGCGTACGGCTGCCTTGCTGGCGGAATAGACGCTGAAATTCGCCGTGCCTGCGGTGCCGGTCGTCGATGAAGTGAGGATGATCGACGCGTCATCGCGTAGAACCGGCAAGGCCTTTTGCACCGTGAACAGCACGCCTTTCACATTAGTATCGAACGTGGAATGGTAATGCTCTTCGGTGATCGCACCGAGCGGAGCGAATGTGCCGCCGCCGGCATTGGCGAAGAGCACGTCGATCTGCGAATGCTTTTGCTGGACGGTGTCATAGAGCCGATCGAGGTCGGCGAGGTTGGACGTGTCGCCGCGAACGCCGGTGACATTGCAGCCGATCGCCTCCACGGCCTCGTCTAGAACCTCCTGGCGCCGTCCGGTGATGTACACGGCCGCACCTTCATTTGCGAACGCCTTGGCCGTGGCCAGTCCGATGCCGCTGGTGCCACCGGTAATCACGACGACCTTGTTGGTGAACTTGCTCATAGCCTCTCTCCATTGTTCGGCGGCAAGACCATCTTGCTCCCTGCAAAAGAGATAAACTTGCAACGAATTAGCTTGTAGTCGGCAAAAACGGACACTATCGTTCTTTAAATAGAACGATGAAAATTGATCTGAACGATTTTGCCTATTTCGCCGAAGTCGTGCGCCACGGCGGTTTCGCGGCGGCCGGGCGCGCTCTGCGCGAGCCCAAGTCCAAGCTGAGCCGTCGCATCGCACGGTTGGAAGAGCGGCTAGGCCTCCGCCTGATCGAGCGGTCGAGCCGCCGCTTTCGCGTCACTGAAATCGGCCAAGCATTCTATGAGCGCTGCAAGGCGATCCAGTTGGAGGCCGAACAGGCCGAGGCGCTGGTTACCCATGCGCAATCCGAGCCGCATGGCCTCATACGCTTCAGCTGTCCGACGGGCATGGTTGAGGTCGTCTCGGGTTTGGTTTTCAGCTTTCTCCAGCTGCACTCCAAGGTTCAATTGCAACTGGTTGCAACCGACCGGCCCGTCGACCTTATCGGCGAAAGGATCGATCTCGCCTTGCGCGTGCGCACAGCACTCACAAGCGATGCCGAACTCACTATGCGCAGCCTAGGCCGAACAACCCGGATCCTTGTCGCGAGCCCAGCGCTGGCAAACCGGCTGCGGGACCTTGCCGACCTCGCCCGGCATCCGACACTTGCAACCCGCGATGAAGATCAAGAAGCTGAATGGGCGCTGGAAACCCGCGACGGCAGGCAGGCTTCTCATTTTCATCAACCAAGGCTCGGTTGCGCGGACATGGTCGCAGTGCGCGACGCGGCGACTACCGGCCTCGGAGTTGCGCTCCTTCCCTGGCATGTCTGCCTCAATGAGATCGAACGCGGCCAGTTGGTCCAAGTCTTGCCAGAATGGTTTGGCCAGCAGGGGATCGTCCATCTCGTCTTCACGACAAGACGCGGATTACCGATAGCGGTGAGAGCCCTGATCGACCACTTGGCCGCAAATTTTCCTCGAGACCTTCTTCAAAATTCCCGGGACTCATGATGAGAGTGAACTTGGTAAATTTGACCACCCTCTTTGTTGTCCCGCTTGTCGGAGTTTGGGGTTCTTAAGCTTTTGAGAAGCGTTTCGGATGCCGGCTCGATGGTGATGTGGGCGGCGCGCGGTGTGGGCCGGCGTCGGAAAGGCTCCAGGGAAAGAACCCGCGGGCGGTATTCGATGAGCGTGCCGCGAACGCTATGGGATTTGGTGGCGGCTGGCATCGTGTGTGCAATCGCCAAGCCGGCTCAACAGAGTCGTTCTCCACCATCTGCTATGCCCGCGCGCCGGTATCGTCGTTCGTCACTTCACGTGTAAGCTACTGATCTATAGCGCTACTTTTCGACGAAAATTTCCGAAAGACTAGTGGCTGGGTGTCAGGCTGTGAAGCTTCCGGGCCGCAGGTCGGGAAATCTTCATAATACTCTTCCAGTGATCAGCGATTTCGACTGGTTGAGGCCCATGCTCTTTCTCGGAAAATGGTTCCAAGTGTGACGCCATGTTGCTTTGAGGTTATCAAATCGCAGAGTCCGGTATCCGAACATCGACAGACGCGATGGGTCCACTTGCTGACATTCATGCTGCGTGAACAAGCCACTGACAGAAGTCTTAGCGTTTGTGTGAACCACGAAATCAGCGAGGGCTGGAAATTAGGCCGTAGTCGCCCTAAGATCGAAGACACGCCAGCTCAATGCGAGCTGCACAATTGTAATGACCAGATGAATTAGCGCAGTTCTCTTTTCAAGGGAGCGAAAGCGACACAAGTGATTGGCGCCCACGGCACAACGAAGAAGCTCCCGCCCAAGCAATATCCAGCCAACGATTTAGAGCCTCTGGAGTAGAGAGAACGCTATGACGAAAGCTTTTCTTAAACTCGCATTTTCTGCTGTTGCCCTCTGCCCACTGTTCGCAATTTCACCCGACGCCGACGCGGAAACAAGCCAAGCGGAACGAACGTTTTGGCAGAGCGTCCAAAATAGCGGCGACCCCGATGAATTGAAGGCCTATCTGCGCGCTTATCCGACTGGCAAGTTCGCGGGCGCTGCACGGACTAGGCTGAAAGAGCTTCAAAATACGCCCGACGAAAACAGTCTCGCCATGGTCGTGGAAGAAATGCCACCACTCAAGGCAGAGGATGTCGGATTTCTTGGCCTGTCCATTCAGTCCGTGCAACAAGACGAACTGTCGAAATACGGACTCGCCGAGCCGCGCGGCGCGAAAGTCTCGGTCGATCCCAAATACGGTCCGGCGACGCGTGCCGGCTTTAAGGCCGGTGATTTGATCCTGCAGATCGATGAGCATCTCATCAACAACCACGCCCACATGGTCTCGATCACGCGAAGCAAGCGGCCCGGAGATCCTCTGAAAATCACGCGCCGGCGCATCGGGACTGATGAAGTCGTCGAATTCAAGATTGGCGCGTTGGGCCGCGATACGTTCGAAGCCGCCAGTTCAGGTAACGCGGCGGCCATGGAACTCTTGGCGCGTTTGCTCTACGCCGGCGATGTCTTCCAAAAAGACATTACGCGCTCCCTCAAGTGGTATGAGCGGGCCTGCGAAAATGGCCTACCGAAAGCCTGTTCCTCGCTTGGTCTACATTATCAATCATGGTTGCCCGTCGATAAAAGAGACGTCGTCACCGCAGGCAAGTGGTTTCGCAAAGGTGCCGAACTGGACGACGTGCGGTGCATGCAACAACTCGGCAACGTCTTGGCGTTCGCCCCTGGGCATCCCAGGGATTTCGAAGGCGCGATCAAATGGTACCGCCGCGCGATCGAAAAAAGCAATGACGTCGCGTCGATCGCGAACCTTGCCCTGGTATTTGAAGGTAAGAATGGCGCGCCGAAAGACCACAAGGAATTTTTTCGCCTCACCAAGCTGGCGGCAGAGGCTGGCCGCCCCGAAGCGATTATCAACTTAGGCATAGCCTACGTAAACGGCGTCGGTGTGAAACGCGACGTTGCGATGGCGGTCAGGCAGCTCACGATTGCCGGCAACAAGGGGCACCCGGTCGCCTGGCGCTACCTCGGCGAATGGTACAAGCGTGGCAACCCCGTTTCGAAGGATCGATCGAAAGCCATCCAATATTTCCGCAAAGCCGCCGCACTCGGAGATGCTCCGGCGAAAAAGGAGCTCAAAAAGCTCGGAGCGTCGCCCGAAGATCCAGCAGAAATTCAGCGCCTGCTGGCGGCGCTCGGCTACGATCCAGGTCCAATAGACGGCAAGATCGGCCAGAAGGCGCGCAGTGCCATTCGCGCGTTCGAGAATGACCAAGGCTTGCAGGTTTCGGGTAACCCGACGTTTGAGCTGCAAGGCAAGTTATCCTCAGCCCATAAAAAGCTACTGACCCAAAAGGCCAGAGCGGTCGCCAAACCCGACGAAGGCGCGCTGGCTTTGGAAAAGCTCGATTAAAGGACGTGGCTTTGCGTCAAAGATGCAGACTTGATCGATATTTGATTTTGGAATGTTGAGACGATGTTGAACGCACGGGCATTGAAAACATTTTTTGCAAACGTGGTCCTGATCGGCGCGATGATCGGCGTATCCTGTCTCGACGTATCGGCGCAAAGCGCCCCCAAAGTCCTGCTTCAAGACGCTCTCGATCAGCTGATCGCCAAGGCCAAGGAGAAAAACAGAGGCGTCGATCAGAAAAATCAGCCGATCCCGAACATCTCTACCGATCCGGAAAACTATGTGAAGGAATTGCCCTCGGGCGCTCTCGTCGACCGTAACCGTTTAGAAGGCACCGGCTATACCGGCTACCAGGTCGATGACATGGCCGAGCTTGCCAAGAAAGAAGGCATCATCATTGGTGCGCGCGGCACCAACGTGGATTCCATGCGTCACATCCGCGATGGCAAGGCTGTGCCCAAGCCCGTGCATATCAAGTCAAAGACGATCAACGACATCGACGTCATCCTGGGCGCGAAACCCGAAGACGTCGGCCTCGTCGGCTTTTTCACTCCGCAAAAGTCGCTGGAACAGATCAAGTCGGAACTGAATGCCAAGCATAGCAACAATGTGCCCGACGACCTTTGGAAGAAGGTCAAGAAGCGCCACAAAGAGCGCATCGAGAAATATGCAAAAAACCGCGCCAGTGTTGAGAAGCTCAAGAAACAGGGCCTGATCGAGGTCGCCGACGGCAAGGTTCTGGCAAAGGTGAAGAACGCCGACGGCTCCATTGAGCTGAAGCCTTTCGCCGGCGACATCGATGCGGTCTACTTCAAGGACGCAAAAACCGGAGAGCTCATTCCGCCCGGCACGCGCTATGACGATCTCAAGCGCAAATGGATGGGCGTGGACAAGGCCGAGCCGAAATCTTTCCTGGATAAGTTCAAGCGCGCCTGGAACGGCGATGCAGACGGACCGGATTATTGGTCGCGCAGCGGTGCGCCTGGTCAGCACGGTGCCGAGGCCAATTACGTCGGCGACGTCCTTGAAGGCGCTGAACCCGGCACACCCGGATATCGTCAGCGTTACAAAGACGCCAAAGACTTCCACGTCGATCTAGCGGAAGGGCACTGGAAGAAGGGTGAAGTCATCCTCGAAATGCACCCCGATGGTCACTTGCGGCGCGGACCGCGCTTTACCAAAGATTCGCCCCTGCCTGATCTCTACAAGCGCCCTCCACCGAGATTTGCCAGTTTTGCAGACGAAGCTGCCGATGCAGCCAAGCTCGCCGACGCCAGCCGACTGGCCAAAGTCCGCAACGGCCTGGGGGCCGTCATGAAGGGACTGGAGAAGATCGGCGACGCAGCTTCCACCGTCGAGGTCATCACGGCTGTCGCCCAGCTCAAAGATCTCCACGCCATGATCGACAAGGCGATCGATCCCAAGACGCCGGAAGCCGAAGCGCAAGCCCTGGCGAAAAAAATCGAAAAGCTGCGCCGCGAAATCGCGGGCTCCTTGGGGGTCTTCATCATTACCGAATTGAATCCACCCGCGGCGATGCTGTTCGGCGGCTGGAGCCTGGCCTGCCTTGGCAATTCGTTCGCGACGCGGCATGTCGAAAAGGTCCTCACCGGCGACCCGGAAGACGAAAAGCCGCGCGACGAGAGTTGTATCGGTCGCCAGAAGAAAGCGCTCGATCGATTTGCCGATTGGCTGGAAGGGGCCGATGTTGCCGAGCAACGCTGGCGCGAGCACAGGTGCACGAAGTTCAAATGGGCCGCGCGCCGCAATATTCTGAGGCCGAAAAGCTGGTCGTCGGTCTTGGACGTGTGCCGGCATATCGAAAGCGACTTGCCGATCGCGGACATGATTGAACTGGTCCCAGCAAGTGAGCAGCCGGAACTTGCGGCAAACGAAACCAAATCCGAACCCGAAGTCGATGCCGCTCCGATCACGCGCGAGGCTATTGCGAAATCATCAGAGCCGGAGCCGCTCAAGGCAGCACCGGAAAAAGTCGATCCAACCGATTGGGCGCTCAAAGAACTCGATAAGGCGATTTCGGAAACTGAAGCGACGCTGCCTGCCTGCAAAGCCGTGTCTGCCGCGTTGGGGCCCGACGGCTCGCTCGTTGCCATGAGCGAGAATATCGACAACGCTTATAGAGCGATGCAGATCGCCGCCGATGACGCCTTTCAATCTGATCATCGCAAGAAAGAAAGACTCAAATCGGATTTGAAAGCTGCACAAGGTGCTTTGATGCAGGCCTATCGCATCGCTGCAAATCGTGCCGACCAAGTCTGCCTGATGGCGAAGAACGGCAATGGATCCGAAACGCATAAGCAGGCGGCTACCGAACACATCAAGAAGATCACCGACCTGCATAAGCTGATGCAAGCAGTGACGTATTCCGTCACGAGCGCCAATTCCGATTTTCAAGATAGCGTGGTGCACCGCCCGCAATCCAATGGCCTTGCCAAAGAAGCCTTCGCGAAGTTCAGTGACTTTTGTACCAAGCTGGCGGATCAGGCGAGAACTCTGAAGCCTCTTTCGTCCGACGAAGTATTGACGGCATTTGGTAGGGCCGATTGGTCGGCCAAGCTCATTCAGAATAGTGGCAAGCATAAATTGAGCCGCGCAGCCGCCGAGTTCGCGATTGCAAAAAATTTGTCGCGCTGGAACAGAGTGACCGAAGCGCGCAATCGATGCAGCAACGCGTCGTCGAAGGTCTGGAAAGGATGCGTCGATCTTGGCTTCAATACATACTCACAAGGCGAGGCACGCCAGCGCAAAATCGCAGAGGAGATGCAAAGCCAGCGCGAGGACTGGACGGCATCATTGGCTGCCGATCTGATGGCGCTCAATCGCATCCAATACGAAGCCAAGGTCAGCCAGCAGAAAGCCAGACAGTGCGCAACGGAAATTAAGAAGAAATCCCCCGGCACCGCGAAAGGCCCATCTACCGAATCTGAAAAGCCGGTCTGTGAAAACGCCGCCTCAAGCGAGCCAAGACATATCTACGTTTTATGCGGCAGGCCTTCGGCGATCTACAGTTCCTGTTGGTCTGAGCATTGCAAAACCAGCGCTGAGATCAAATCCGTCATCGCCGGCCGCAATGACCGCTCCGACATCACGATCAAGAAGAAAATTCCATGCCCGAAATCGGCAGCCGAGATTGCATGCCAGGAGCCGGAACCAAAGCGCCAGTGCCGCCAAAATGTTGCCGAAAAATCCGATGGTGGCTTGGATGAAGGCTTCATCGGACAAGAAACATTCAAAGAGCGTCAAGGCACCGAATGCGAACCGACGAAGACCGTCCGTCAGTACGCTCCGCCTGATAACTCGACGTCAAACCAGGAAGTAACCGAGGCGCAGAGGCCCAGCAAACAGTCGGCCCTGTGCGCGGCGCTCTCCAAACGCGTTGATGGCGCTTCGAGCAAGTTCCAGGAAGGGCGGATCAAAGATGCCCGCGAAAGCCTGCAGTTGGTGCTGTCGGACATGGAAGCCGCACCCGAGTCATCCGCTTGCGGCTCACTCAAAGAGCGCGCCCGCAACAATGCAAACAAGATCGGCAAGGTCATTGCGGTTGTCGAAAATATCAAACAGGCGCTCACGTCTTGCGAGCCGGCCACAATCAAGCGCCAGACCGATCTTTTGGAAGGTGCCAAGAATGTGCGTCTTGCAGCTCTGCGCAATCGCATGGTTCGCGCCAAGCCCATCGCGACAAAATATTCCGACGCCAAAGAGGCTTTCCGCAAAGGCGATATGCAGTCAGCCGCAAGTCTGTTCCGGCAGGCGCTCGCGCGGGCTCAAAAGGCTGGCGGGCGGACGTGCAAGAATATCGAGGGGCGTGTCAACAGCAACTTGAAACGCGTTGCTCATATTCAAGAGCTTGGCAATGCCGGTCAGCGGGCAATCGAGAAATGCAACCTGGATGAGATGACCCGGGTGAAGAAGCAGCTCGAAGGCTCGACCAATCCTTATCTCGATCAACTCTACGACCGCATAACCGAGACCTGGGGCCAGTGTTTCAAGCAATCCGCCAACGCCGACTGCCTTCGACGTGGTGGAAAAGGATACTTTGCTGGGCCAGTCGACAAAGTCGGCAACTATTTCTGCATTCCAACGAAGAAGACGGCCGATGCCTGGTGCCGCGATAACAACAAGTCCATTCCCGGTATGTATGCGGGCAAGATCAAGGCAGACGGAAGCTATACTTGCGAGCAATCCGAAAAGGGGCGGCGCGCCGCAGCAAGAAGCGGGTGCCGCCGACAGTACGGCCGGCAATACGTGAAGACGGTCTTCAAGAAGGATGGAAGCTACACCTGCCATTATTGCAATAAGGGAACCTATGTGAAAAACGGCCGGTGCCATACCAGAGGCAAAGGCGGCGGAGGCGGAACGAAATACTCCTGCCCGAACGGCTATTACTTGAAGGGCAAGCGTTGCTATCCGCGCCAACGCGCTCCGCAATATGACCCGAATGCAGCTGCGAAGGTGATGCAGGGTATCCAACAATTGCAGCGGGGTATGAAGGGGCTGCAGCGTGGCGGAGGCGGGCCGACCTATCGCCGAGGCAATTGCAAGGGCGAAATCCTAGGACGAGGCTGTTAAAGCACGGACTTCCAAAAAGACGCACGACTTGATCGAATGCTATTTGAGCAGCAGACGCGCGCGACGCTCACCGCACCGAACAGTGTCAACCAATGGCGCGGCGGCATAGACCGGCCTCTGCTTCAATCGAGTTTTTCAAGATCCTGAATGCTTTGTTGACCGGGCGAGGGCTTGGTCGTTGGCGCTGCGGGTTTCGCCTCGTGCAAAGTCTTGCCTCTCATATTCAATGGCAGGTCTTTCAGGGCGCGCTTGGTGCCTCGGCCAAGTTTGCCATCGATGGTGCCTTGGTAAAGCCCGGCGTCAGCCAAACGCTGTTGAAGCGCTTTCCGCGTTGCCAATGACCACTTCAAAGCGCGATCGAAGTATTGATCGAAATGACCCCGCATCGGTGTCGCGAAGCCGCGAAAGAAATAATAAGCAGCCTGTTGCGGATCTTTGGGAGCGCCGGCGCCCGACTCGTACATTGCGCCCAGAGAAAAAAAGGCATGCAAGTTCCCACCGTCGACGGCTTTGCGATACCATTCAAAACTCGCTGCCAGGTCTTTTGGAATCTCTTCTCCCTGCTCGTTCATGAGGCCGAGGATCCACATTGAATCGATATCGCCGAGGTCAGCGGCTTTCTTATGCCATCGAACGGCGGTTTCGATGTTCTTTGAGACGCCAAGGCCATGGAGATACGCGTGAGCAACGCCGCGCATGGCGCGCGAGTGACCTTTGTCGGCAGCACGCTGATACCATTTGACAGCAGTGCGCCAGTCTCGTTTTTTCTCAAGTTCATAGAGACCATAGACATAGAACTCGCCGGCTTTATAGAGAGCCTCCACATCCCCGGTTTCGGCAGCCTTAAGTCTCCAGGCTAACGATTTCCGGAGGTCTTTTTCCACGCCGTTATTGCCCCAACGGTAGCTGTCAGCCAACGCGGTCATGGCTTCTAGGTTGCCGGCATTAGCCTTTTCCTCAACAAGCTCCACGGGTGATTTTGGCATACCCTTGCGCTGGGGCGAAGTCGGCCTTGTCCCAACCTTCAGCTTCTTCAAACGCAGTTTTGCAAGTGCTGCGAATTGGCCATTTGGAAAGGCTTTCAGATAGGCCTCGAATTCAGAAGCTTCCTTCGTGTCCTTTATGCTGTTCCAAAAAGCAATTTCGGCTTGGGTGACGGTGTCATCCTGCTTAGTGGGCGTGTCCGCCGACACCGAAGCGTTGGCGGCAATCAGGACGATGAACAATGAAAGTAGAGCTAAGCGTGTCATTGAAGTTTTCAAGCTAGTCGAGTTTTTCCAGGTCTTTGACAGTATCTTTGGTGAGCCGGTCGACGCTCTTTTCTGCCGGTTGAGCCTGTCCGGTAGCACTGTCTGATTTTTTCGTTGCGCTGGTTGGCAGTTCTCCCAGCACGATCGACATCGTCTTGCGCTTGCCATTGCGCAAGACGACGACGGTCGCGCGCTCCCCGACCGGCAGATCTGCAATGGCCCGCGACAGATCCCGAGGCGAAGGAATCTTCACCCCATTCACCTCGATGATCACGTCACCCTGCTTTATCCCAAAACTTGCCGCAGGCCCGTCCGCCACGGCGCGTGCAACCAGGGCCCCCGACGTATCGCTCAACTGCAATGACTCGGCCAGTTCATTCGTGATTGGCTGAATTTGAACGCCGAGCCAGCCCCGCCTGACCTCGCCACTCTTCAAAAGCTTGTCGACGATGTCCGAGACCAGACTGGATGGAATGGCAAAACCGATGCCCACGGACCCGCCCGACGGTGAGAAGGTTGTCGTGTTCATGCCGACAACCTCGCCCGCGAGATTGAGGAGGGGGCCGCCGGCATTACCCCTGTTGATGGCGGCGTCGGTTTGGATGAAGTCGTCATAGGGGCCGGAGCCGATGTTGCGATTTAAGCCCGAAACAATCCCCGAGGAGACGCTTGCGCTAAGGCCGAATGGCTGGCCGATCGCGATCACCTGTTCGGCCAACCGCAATTTGGAAGAATCGCCGAACGCCAGAGCGGTCAGCGGCTTTGGGGGTTTCACGCGCAGGACGGCGATATCCGTTTTCGGGTCTTGCCCGACGATCTCGGCTGTCAACTTGGTCCCGTCGGCCAGCATCACCGTTACGGCGTCGGCATCAGCGACGACGTGGCTATTGGTTGCCACAAGGCCCGCCGCATCGATGATGAAACCTGAACCGGTGCCCTTGAGCGGCCGAGAGCCGTCGGTCGGCACGTTCTTTTTGGGAAACTGATCGAAGAACTTCTTAAACGGGGAGCCTTCCGGTAATTGCGGTCGAGTTTTACTGCCGTCTTGCGCAACTTTGCTCGCCGAAACCGAGACGACGCCCGAGACTGCCTTCTCGACCATGTCGGAGAGGGCACTTGGATCGTGCGCCGCAACCGGCGAAACTATAAGGAGCGAGAGAAGGATGGCACTGAGGCGAAGGAGGGAAGCGGCGGGCATGGTGAAATTCCCCGTCGTAGTCGGTTTTAGAAATGTAGTCAGCGAGCCGATAATCTGTACAGTAGTTGACCGTCTCAAGGACTGAAGGTCAACCCCGTGCGCCGGCAAGCACGCGTAATTAACAGCAGTGAGGCGACCTGAACATCAGCTTGGGGAACACGTCGACCGAAGAATAGCGGAAGTGCTGGTAGCCCCAGCGGTGATGACGATCAGGTGCTGGGCAGCCGGGTGCGTATGCCAGGCCGAGCGCGCGCCTGGCGCAAACGTTACTCCGCCACCGGTGGTGGGCGTGTGCTCGTGCGCTTCAAACAGGCGATCGACAATTGCTGTCCCTGTGAAAAATTTCTGCGGACCAACGAATGACCCGCGTGATACGTTTCGCGAGATCTGCGTGCTTTCGGCAAGCGCTGGAAAGGCGGCGAAAACAGCGAATAGGCCGCCGCCTGTGGCGATGAATTTCATGCATAGCTCCATTCGAGAAAGACAAGTGAATCCACGCCTGGCCACCGTTACAGCGGTGGCCGAGATGAAATCTCTAAGACTGAGATGTCTTCGTCTTTGCCGGTTAGACGGTATTCGCCAATTGGTCGCGGATCGGCAGTGAGCGGATGCGCTTGCCGGTCGCTGCAAAGATCGCATTCGTCAGAGCGGGGGCAACTGGTGGCACGCCGGGTTCGCCCACGCCGCCAAGCGGTAGATCATAACCCGTCGGGCTGACCAAGTGCGTATGGATCTCTTTCGGCGAGGCATCGATCCGAGTGACTTCGTATCCATCGAAGTTCGATTGCTCGGCACGTCCGTTTTTGAAGCTGATCTCGCTGATGGTTGCCAAACTGACGCCCTGGATCACAGCTCCTTCCAATTGGGAGCGGACACGTTCCGGATTAACGACGGCACCGCAGTCGATTGCGATGTCGACGCGCGGGATCGTTAGATCACCTTCCGGGCTAACGGCTGCCTCGATCACGACCGCAGTGTAGCTGACGAAGCTCCGGTGGGCGGCGATCCCAAGGCCATGCCCTTCGGCCAGTTTGCGGCCCCATCCCGCTTCACTTGCCACTTTGTTGATGACGCCTTTCAAGCGTCCCGTGTCGTAAGGATATTTCTCCGGGTTTTCGCCATAGATCCACGTATCAGACAGATCTTTGGCGTTGATCTTGCGGTCCGGTCCGATGATCTCAAGCAAGAATTCTTTTTGGTCTCGACCAACTGCGGCCGCCAATTCGCCTACAAAACTCTGAATCGCGAAGGCATGCGGAATATTGAAAACGGACCTGAACCAACCGACCCGCGTATGGGCAGTCGCTTCCGGGTTTTCAATGAGCAAATTTGGAATGGCAAACGGGACATCGACGGCTCCCATGCCAAGTTCGGTGGGGCTCTCGTGCTTGGGGTCGGGACCAAACAAGGCCGAGATCGTCGGGGCTACGGTTCTGTGCAGCCAGGCGGTCGGCTTACCTTCCGCATCGAGGCCACCCTCAAGGTGTTCGACCGATACCGTGTTGAAGTAGCTATGGTGAATGTCGTCTTCCCGCGTGAAGGTCAGCTTGACCGGACGCCCCTCCATGGCATGCGAAAGGATCGCTGCTTCACTGGCGAAATCAGGCTTGGACTTGCGACCGAAACCGCCGCCGAGAAGTAGACAATTGACGATTACCTTTTCAATCGGCAGCCCGAAACGCTTGGAGAGATCTTTCCTGATTGCTTCGGGGTTTTGTACGCTGCACCAGACCTCGCATCCGTCCTTCGTCACGCGCGCTGTCGCCGTTGGTGGCTCCATCGGAGCCTGGGCGAGGTGCGGAATGTAATATGTGGCTTCTACGCGTTTGTCGGCTGCAGCAAAACCGCTATCCAAATCACCTTCGCTGCGAACGACTTTTCCAGGCTTGCTGGCGGCCGTCTCCAGGGTCTGCCGGTAGGTTTTGGAATCGTAGCTCGCGTTCGGGCCGTCATTCCATTGGATCTTGAGAAGCGACCGGCCTTTGATGGCGGCGTATGTATTCTCTGCGACGACTGCAATACCACCGAGCGGCAAGAAGCCAGAGGGAATATCAGGCGACTTGATCTCAACGATCTTGATGACACCAGGAACCTTTTTTGCCTCCGTCGCATCGAAGCTCTTGACCTTGCCACCGTAGACCGGAGGGCGAGCGACGACAGCGAACAACATGCCGTCGATTTGCGCATCGATGCCGAACTTCGCTGTCCCGGTCGTAATGCCCATGTTGTCGACAAGCCGGACATCGCTCTTGCCGATATAGCGGAACTGATCGGGCGTCTTGAATGAGAGCGCGTCGTGAGCTGGAACGTCTCTGGCGCCCGCAGCTTTCGCCAGCGCGCCATAACCAAGACGCCGACCACTGGGCTGGTGAACGACCTCGTGTTCTCTAGCGCGAACTTCTTCAGGCGCGACGCCCCACTCTGCGGCGGCGGCTTCTTCCAACATCTTGCGTGCGGAAGCGCCAATTCGGCGCAAGGGAACGAAGTGATGGCGCATGCTGCGCGAGCCGTCCGTATTTTGGTTGCCGAACTTGGTCTCGTTGCCGGGGGCCTGATTGACCGTGAGGCGAGCCAAGTCGGCCTCGAGTTCATCGGCGACGACCATCGCCCAACTTGTCCGAACGCCCTGTCCCATCTCGGCTCTGTTACAAAGCAGAGTGACAGTTCCGTCGTCGGCAATTGAAAGGAAGATGCGCGGATCGTCCTTGAGGCCGCCGCTCATCGCCTCTCCGCCGTATTTTTTCTTTCCATTTTTTTCTTCGTCGGCACGAGCAAGACGGCTCAGTGGAACGCTCAGCACAAAAGAGCCTGCTGCCAAACCCAGGACAACGGCTCGGCGGCTTACGTTTGTCGGTGTGTAATCTGATGCCATTATTTTGCGCCTCCCGCCGCCTGCTTGATTGCGTTACGAATGCGCGGATAAGTTCCGCAGCGACAGATGTTGCCGGTCATGGCTGCGTCGATGTCTTCGTCGCTTGGGTTGGGGACCTCGTTCAGCAAGGCGGCCGCCTGCATGATCTGACCGACTTGGCAATAGCCGCATTGGGCGACGTTCAGTTCGCGCCAGGCCACTTGGACGGGGTGCGAGCCATCCGGTGACAATCCTTCGATGGTCGTCACCTCTTGGCCGTCGATATCACCGATCCGCATCACACAAGACCGCGTAGCAGCACCATCCAAATGAACTGTGCAGGCTCCGCAAAGCGCTTGGCCGCAACCGAACTTGGTGCCGGTCATGCCGGCGATATCGCGCAAATACCAAAGCAGCGGCATATCAGGATCGCCATCGAAGCTATGCGGTTTACCGTTCACCGTGAAGTTGGTCATGCTCTCTCCTCTTGCTTCGATGCGATCTGCTGTTCACGCCAACGGGTTTTCGAGCCGCACAATGCTTCAAGCATTGTCCGCTTTGGCGATGCCTGTTGGTTGGATTTGCGGAGTCTCGCCAGCTATTGCCTTGCGTCGTTCACGTAATCGGCGTCTGAGACGTGCTCCATCCAGGTAACGTTCTCACCATCGAGCGCTTCTTGAACCGCAATATGCGTCATGGCCGTCGTGTCGGTCGCGCCATGCCAATGTTTCTCGCCCGGTGGGAACCAGACGATGTCTCCAGGGCGGATATCTTCGCGGGGCTCTCCGGCAACCTGGACCCACCCGGAACCAGAAGTCACGATGAATGTCTGGCCTAGCGGATGGGTGTGCCAAGCGGTCCGAGCTCCAGGTTCGAATGTCACAATCGCACCGGTGACACGCGCTGGATCCTGCCATTTGAACATCGAGTCGATCCGAACATCGCCGGTAAACCAATCGGCCGGGCCTTTGGCGGAGGGTTTCGCGCCATTGCGAACGATTTCCATCGCTTTGATTTCTCCTCGCGTAGAAGCGGCAATCGGAAATACGAATAGAGCGCAGAGTCGTAGCCCTGCACTGTCGGATGCCGACGAGAGGCGAGTTTCGGTACATTGCTGCCGCTTAGCCGAACGCCTTGCTCAAGCATTTGGGTCCTGCTTGGGATCAGCATTAGGCGGTCAAATGCGCATGAACTAATGAGTAAAATTCATCAATATACTATCGAGATTGAAGTTCTCGGACTAAGAAATGGGGCGCTGAGGCCCATCGGGCTTGGTGGATCCGACTGAATTTTTATGGGCATTACAATAGCTTATCCGATTCCTCGCATTTTGCCCCGCTGCAACGGATGAAGGGAACTCTATGCATCTAAGCCGCTCCGACCTTGGTGATTTTGCGTATTTTCTGGCGATTGCGAAGCATCGCAGTTTTCGCCGTGCGGCGATCGAACTCGGCGTCAGCGCTTCTGCGGTCAGTCACGCAATTAGCGGGCTCGAAGAGCGGCTCGGCGTGAGATTATTCAACCGGACAACACGAAGCGTCACTTTGACGGCTGCTGGGGAAGAACTCCAAGCGACGATCCAAGCCCCAATTCAGGAGATCGAGCAGGCAGTCGAAACGCTCAATCGCCACCGCGACGCGCCTGCTGGCCGTGTCAGGATCAACGTCTTTGAAGATGCTGCGACCCAACTGCTTGAGCCTGTGCTGCCGGTCTTCGTTGAGCGTTATCCGGACGTCGAGATCGATATCAGTGTCGACAACCGGCTCATCGATATTGTCGACAGCGGTTTCGACGCTGGCATCCGGCACGGCGGCACAGTTCCAGAGGATATGATCGCTCAGCGGCTATCAAGCGATATCCGATGGATCGCGGCGGCATCGCCGGCGTATCTGGAACGTTTTGGCAGACCGCAGCACCCCGAGGACCTGCGCAACCATCGTTGTGTTCGCATTCGACTCGGGAACGACCAAATCTATCAGTGGGAATTCGAGCGCGAGAACGAGGCCATTGAAATTGTGACACCGGGTAAGGTCACGGTGGACACAAGCCACGTTGCCATTGGTCTCGGCCTCAACGGAGTTGGAATTATCTATGGCGCTGAGCCAGTCTTTAAACAGCACCTTGAGAGCGGCGCACTGGAGCGCGTCTTGGGGGATTGGGCGTCGATGGGAGGTGGCTACCACATTTATTATTCAAGCCGCCACCACGTCCCGACGGGTTTGCGCCTATTGATTGATCTCATTCGTGAACTCCGACCTTGCAGTCCGTAAGGATCAATCGGGACCAAACTTCAAATCGATGACAAGGAAGGATCTTGCTCTCTTCAACCTCGCGATCGACAGCAAGTTACGCGGCTGTGATGTCGTTGCTATTCTAGTCGAGGACGTCGCACCGAGCGGCTACGGCCCGGGACAGCGCAACGATACGGCAGAAGAAGATCGGCCGACCAGTCAGGTTTGAACTGACTGAACAAACTCGATTGGCGATCGATGATCATCTGCGGCTCACTGGACGTGACCTGATCCCCGACTTCCATCCAATCAGAGTGAGAGTCCTGGGTTGAGATCCTGCCTCTGCCAAGCCTGTCGGGCAAGGGCGAAATGCTTCGTTCGAAATGCCTCCGGTGTCTGGTTGGCGAGCGCTGAATGGGGTCGCACGTGGTTGTAATCCTGCTGCCAATCCGCGAGCAGCGATCTGGCTTCTGAGAGCGATGAGAAGGCCGTCTCGTTGAGGCACTCGTCGCGGAGCCGCCCGTTGAAGCTCTCAACGAAGGCGTTCTGTTGCGGCTTGCCCGGCTGGATATAGCGCCAACCCACACCGGTCGCCTGCGTCCATTTCAGGATTGCCATGCTGGTGAACTCCGTCCCGTTGTCAGAAACACAGGTCTGGGGTCTTGCGTTGCGTTCTGCGATGATGTGAACGAGTTCACGGGCAACTCGGCGGCCCGAAATCGAGGCGTCAGCGACGAGGCCCAAGCATTCGCGCGTGGAGTCGTCGACAACTGCAGACAACCGGAAACCGGCGGCCATCGGTGAAGCTGTCGAACACAAAGGCCATAGACCAGCGGACATTCGGTCCGGTTGGCAGCTCCATCGGCGCCCGGGTGCCAAGCGCACGCTCGCGTCCGCCATGCTGAAAGCATGTTTCCAACATGACGCTTCCTCACCTGCAAACCTTCTTCCCGGTAGAGGCGTCGAAAGCGTTTATGGTTCATGTCGACACCGTCGCGGCGCAGCAGGATCAGCAAACGCCGGCAGCCATTGTACTGAAAGCGCGTCTACGACAAGACACGACGCCGTTCGCTGGCACGACGCGAGCGATACCGAACCGTCGAGCGGTCGGCTTGCAGGACGCTACCGGCGCGGCGCTCGGAAACCTCGTGAGAGGTCATGAGATGCGCCACCGCCTGCCGCTTGGCCATCGGCGTGACCACTTTCGCGAATTGACATCCTTCAGCATCGCATTGTCCAGCGAGAGATCGGCCACCGGCTTTTTCAACCGGGCGTTCTCGTCTTCAAGGGCCCGCAGCTTCCTGGCGTCGGAAACCTCTATGCCGCCGAACTTGGCCTTGTACTTGTAAAAGCTCGCCGGGCTGTTGCCGTGCTTGCGGCAAACCTCAGCCGTCGGCACGCCTCCTTCCTGTTCCATCAAAATCGCGCGCATGGCCTCGGCTTTGATGGCGCGTGGTGAACGTTATCGCGATCTGATGCAGCTGGCGGTCTGTCGACCAACTTCGATCGGAGAGCACATAAGATTTGGGAGGGGAAGCCAGCCGATATTGCAGCACCGGTTGTCCGAGGAAAGGCAGAGCCCGACTGGGTCAACGCATCAATGAATGCGTGAGAACGATTTGGGAGCCCGTTCGCGGAAAGCATTATGGCCAGCGGTCATAAGCACCGCACCAACAGGTCGGACACATGACAGCACCCATCCAACTTTGCAAAACCGCGCCGTCCACACATGACCCGTTGCGGAAGAAGTGCTGGTGCTCAACAGATGTGTTGTATCGAAGCGCACGCTTGGATCAGCGAGTGATGCACCGCAATACTTCATGCAGAATCGGGGTCCGACAGAATTGTCCAAGTATACCCAGCGACCTGTTTGGTTCTGGTTTTCGCTGAGGGCCAGTTTGAGACGCCTCCATCAGGGAGCGGTGACTGTTGCCGCAAGCATTGAAGGCGATACGAGAGTCTGCACACTCCACATTGCGTCAGACAAAACCGGTGATCTGCAGAAGTCGGCCGCAGAGACGCTTGCGGCCGACTTCGACGCTTCGGCGTCCTATGGCTTATTTGGCCGTAATAACCGCCATAATGAGCTTGCCGTCTTCCTTCACTGGTCCGTCAAGTTTCGAACCCAGAGTGTATTCGAAAACGCCCTTCTCTTTGCCGCCTTCTTCGCCATGTAGCATGAGCATCAGCTTCTGGCCGGATTCGACAGGCTCATCCAGCTTGGCAACGACATCCAAATTTTCACCTTTTTTGAGCGCCGCGTGACCGATAACCGGGCCCGGCTTCATGTTGTCGTCAGTACGATGGATCACGAGCCAACCGTCAGCTTGTGCCATCACCTTCGTTGCTTTCACACTGCCGCCCGAAACATCCTGATCGCTGCCCTCCACAGACAAGTGGTGGCCTGCGTTCACTGCTGTTGCTGTGAGCGCAGCAGCCACTATTCCGAGGATTGTGTTTCCCATCTTCATTGTTTAACTCCAATTCTTCTCAACATCGTTGGGCAGGTGCCAGAACAGATGTTTGTCACCGAACCTACTGTAGATACGAATCCGTCGCTCCAGGGTTTCATGGATTCTAAATTTTTTCGGTCGTTGAAAAAACGTCCTAACTGTATCAACGCCAGATGAGTGAAATGAGCGGCAACTCTGTTGGAGATCGGAGTGCACGAATTCTGACGTCCGCCCATCCTGATGTTCGCAGTTCTCGGATACCTCATCTCAAATTTCGCACTGGGAGCGGGTTTATGCTCAGCCAGTAGGTCGAAGTCTATTTTCTCAAAAGACTCGAACCCTATGCCACCCTGCCGATGGTTTTCACAAAGAGCCCCATTGCAATCGTGTTTTGGGTCAGGGGCGGGCTTCGAAGCCTCTGACCGATCGCGCGCATCAGCCCTGATACCGACCGCTCGGGGGTACGGATCAGGAACGGCAACGCGATACCCGCAATGCCGGAAACTCCGCTGCTTCGCAACAAAACGTCGGTCAGGATCAACAGGCACGATTCGGTAGCGGGACGGGAACGGACGGTCTACCGTCGAAAGCGGGCAGTGGGGGCGAATGCAACGTGAAACTTCAGCAGCACCACCGATCGCGTCGGTTCGAGGCTGGGCACGGTGAGTCTCTGGTGGGCCAGTAAGGGAAGAGCAGCGTTTGGCCGTTGATCTATCGAACAGGGAAGGCAAGTTCGACGGGCGACCAACGATCCATCGCATCTCAATTTGCCCCGGCCTGATCGTGCCGTGTCCGCAGATTGAAGCGATTGAACAGTTCGCATAACAGCTGCAACGTTTCGGAGCGACGGACCTCGTTGACGAAAGGTTTCTGCGGACGCGCTATCGTCGATCATGGAGAAGCTAAGAGAGCCGTACTCCGAGCAGCTCAGCTTACATGTTCGATCCAACTTGCCATCGCACCTGCACGGGGCTTGGTATTCCGGTTGGCCCTGACGCAATGCTCGTTGCGTTTCGCGTCTCAAGTCGTTTCCTGCTTGTCGGCTGGCTCGCGGATCATCGGCACCATCTGATCGCCCCAGTTGCCGCTGCCGCAGTGATGACGGGAAACGCGGACAAGTTCGACGGTAATGCCGGTATCGACCGCCTTGGCTATCGCTTCGTTCATCCTGTGAACCGCGTCGGCCATTCGATTGATAATACGCTCGCGCTCGGGCAGGTCATGCTTCTCAATTCTCTTGAATTCACCCATCGAAAGCTCCTTTTGTTGGCATTGCTGATGTCTTGCGGGTTTTCGGTTGCCCGGAGCATTTCAACTCAAGGTCCGGCAGCAGGCCTCTTGCTGGCGTTGCCGATCAGGCGGGCTCCAGGCACATGCGTGCCAAAATCAGCGCCCGCCCATTCTCGACGATTGACACCTAGCCCTACTCGGCTGCCTCAAACTGATTCATCGTGTTCGCGTGGCCACCGGCCTTCAGTGCACGTTCGCCCGCAACCATCTCTTTGAAGGCGTCTCCGAGATCGGAACCGACCTCGTGCTGGTGCTTGACCGCCGAGATGCCGCGGCGGATTTCCTCACGCTGCACGGTATTGACGTAAGCCAGCATTCTGTCCTCGCCGAAGTAGTCGCTGGACAACTCGTCCATGCTCTTCGCGGTGAGGTGGAACGTCGGCAGGGTGATGAGGTTGTGGAAGACGCCGGCCTCGCGCGCCAGATCGTCCTGGAACCTCCGCAGGCGGTCGTCAGCCTCGACGCCGATCGGATCGGTATCAAACTTCGCCGACATGAGCGCCACGCCGTCAGGATAGTCACCGGCTTTGATCCGGCCTTGCGCGATCCAGTCTTCGCGCACCTGCTTGCGCAGGTTGAGCGTCCAATTAAATGAGGGGGAGTTGTTATAGGTCAGCTTGGCATCCGGCACCGACTTGCGGATCTCGGCAACCATCGCACCGATGATCTTGACATCGGGCGTGTCAGTCTCGACCCAAAGCAGGTCAGCGGCAACCTCAGACAGAACGGCGACACAGTCCTCGATGACGCGCTCACGTCCGGATCCCTCTTGGAATTGGAACAGTCCGTTTGATAGGCGGACCGGACGGACGAGATTGCCGTCGAGAACGATGCCCAGTTCGCCTTCGAGAAGCGGAGCGGCAGCGGTCACTGGCTCGGTTGCGAGCCACTTGTTGTACTCGGCCGCGTGGTCGCCAGGACGCTGGCTGACGGGGATCTTTTGAGTGAGGCCTGCGCCGAGGCTGTCGGTGCGGGCAACTATGACTCCAGCGGAAACGCCGAGTTCCTCAAACGCGAGGCGGCAGGCGCGCAGCTTTTCGATGAAATCCTCGCGCGGCACGGTCACCTTGCCGTCCTGATGACCGCATTGCTTTGCGTCCGAGACCTGGTTCTCGAGTTGCAAACAGCATGCGCCGGCCTTGATCATTTCCTTGGCGAGGAGATACGTCGCATGCTCGTTGCCGAAGCCGGCGTCGATATCCGCGATGATCGGCACGACGTGCGTTTCGAAGCCGTCGATTGCCGCGATGGCAGCCTTTTCGGCAGCTTTGTCGCCCGATGCGCGCGCAGCTTTCAGGTTTTTGAAGAGGTCGTTCATCGCGACTTCGTCAGCCTGTCGAAGCGAAACGTAGATCTCCTGAATTAGGTCGACCACGGCGGTCTTCTCGTGCATTGACTGGTCGGGCAGATGGCCGAAGCGATTGCGCATGCCAGCAACCATCCAGCCGGAGAAGTAGACGTAGCAACCGCGTGCGGTGCCGCTCCGGCGCTTGACCGACTTCACCATCTGCTGAGCGTGGAATCCCGACCAGCAGCCGAGCGACTGAGTGAATCGGGAGGGATCGGCGTCGTAGGCCGCCATGTCCTCGCGCATGACCTTCGCCATGGCCCGCGCGATGTCGAGATGGGTGTCAAAGGTGTTCTGCAGCTTGAGCTGCACGATGTCGTCTAAGTCGATGCCTGCCGGCGCGATGCCGGACGGGAAGCGCGCTCTCAGTTCTGTTGTGAGTTCGGCGTAGCTCTTGCGTTGAACCATGGTTGGCCCTCCTGATCTCGCGCAAAACGAAGCAGCCGCACACCACGTGAGACCGCTTGCAATTGATGTCGAATTTCACAATATTTGCTGGAGCAGAGCACCGATAGGACTGAAAAAGCAAAGCTTTGCGAGAAGCTAAAGAAGAATTTGCAAACTTTGCAAATGCGGGGCGTGGATGAAGAAGACGTTCGTAGGAGTTCAACTCAAACGGCTCAGAGAAGAGCGCGGTCTGACCCAGATCGCACTCGCCCAATCTCTTGGGCTGTCCGCCAGCTATCTCAATCAGCTGGAGAAAAACCAGCGCCCGTTGACCGTGCCTGTGCTTTTGAAGATCAACGAGATCTTCGGCGTCGACGTTCAGCTGTTCTCGGACGGTGAGGAGGGGCGGCTGGTGGCGGACCTGCGAGAGGTCTTCAACGATCCTCTCAACAGCGAGACCATCAGCGTGGCCGAGTTGAAAGAGATAGCTGCATCAATGCCGGCCGTCGGTCGCGCGGTTGTGGCGCTCAACCAGCGATGGCGGCACGTTCGGGAGCGGGCCGATGCCATGGCTGCTGAACTGGGCCTTGGATCCGGCGGTGTTCCGACCACGGCGTCGCTAATGCCCTATGAACAGGTGCGCGACTTTTTCTACGCCCATCACAATTATTTCGACAATCTCGACGAGGCCGCCGAAACGCTCGCCTCAAGACTGGGGCCAAGGCCGGGCGCGGTCGCGGAACGACTTGCGCACCATGTCGAAGCTCAGCACTCGATCCGAGTGGTCGTCACGGAAGACGACGGTCAGCGGCGCTTCGTCCCTGGCGAAGGCGTGCTTTATGTCTCGCGCCGGCTCAGCGATGGCCAACGGGCGTTCCAGATCGCCACGCAGCTTGCGCTTCTAGAGCAAAGTGACCTCATAGATTCGCTTGCCAACGAGGCGTCCGAGAATGTTGCGGAGACCTTGGCACTTGCCAGGATCGGTCTTGCCGCGTACTTCGCCGGAGCGCTGCTGATGCCGTATGGTGCGTTCCTAGAGGCAGCGGAGACAGAGCGCTACGACATCAAGCGGCTAGGGCGCCGCTTTGGCGTGGGCTTCGAGACGGTCTGCCATAGGCTCAGTTCGCTCCAGCGTCCGGGCTCGCTCGGCGTACCGTTCTTCTTCATCAGAGTGGACCGCGCTGGCAACATCTCGAAGCGGCAGTCGGCGACCAACTTCCACTTCTCGCGCGTTGGCGGTGCGTGCCCACTGTGGAATGTCTACGAGGCGTTTGCGCAGCCGGGACGAATCCTCACGCAGCTCGCGCAAATGCCCGACGGCCGGACCTATCTTTGGATCGCGCGCACGGTGCACCGGGCCGGCGGAGGCTATGGCGAGCCCGGCAAGACATTCGCCATCGGGCTTGGCTGCGATGTCCAGCATGCATCACGGCTTGTCTACTCGAAGGGTCTTGCTCTCGACGACCCGGGGGCCGCGACGCCAATCGGCGCCGGATGCAAAGTGTGCGAGCGCCCGGCATGTCCGCAACGCGCCTTCCCGCTTCTCGGCCGACCGATCGCCGTCGACGAAAACCGCAGTGTGTTCTCACCTTACTCCGCCAGATGAAGCGGGGAGAACTGGCCAGCTCAGGCAGAGGCTGTGGTGGCGTCCGTGGCATGGTGTTTCGCGTCAACCGCCACCATCACATATGTGCCGTGACCGCACGAACGCCGGTCGCCGGACCTGAGGTTTTCGGCCAACAGTTCGACGTCGACCGTAATCGAACTTCGCCCGACCTTCGCTACCTGTGGGACAACCTCGATGACCTCGCCGACTTGGATCTGGCTCTCGAAGTCCACACGTTGTGACGAGATGAGAACCATCGTCTTCCGGCTCAGGCGCGTCGCGGCGACGAAGGCCGCCTTGGCCATTGTCGCGAGCGCGTGGCCACCATAGAGACTTCCATAGTGGCTCGTGTGCCCGGGCATGACCAGCTCAACCATTCGCAAGGGCTGTCCACTGAAGGGCTTAGGCGCAGGAGTAAGCGGCGGCAAAGCAAAGCCAGGCTCGCGCGCCACCTCTCCAACCGACACCATGTTGAAGACGCCCCGCCCGCACTGGCGCCGCTGTCCGGTGAGCGGCGCTTCCGCCGTCATTTCGACGTGCGCCGTCAGCGAGCGTCGTCCGACCCGAACGACGCGACCGGTGAACTCGACGATATCGCCGACATAGGCAGGTTCCTGGAAGTCGACGTGTTCGCAGGACGCGGTGACGAAATCGACATACGAGTGACGGGAGGCGGCAATGAACGCCACCTTATCCATGAAGGCGAGCCCGATGCCGCCGAACAACGTGCCGTGGTGGTTGGTGTCGCCTGGAAAGACGATGTTGACCAGTTGGGTTTCCATCGGCACCGGGCCTGTCGCCTCGCTCATTCCGCAGCTTCCCGCGCCGCGCGCAGCTGTTTTGCCGATTCGACCATGTTTGCCAGCGCGGGCTTAACCTCCTCCCATCGACGCGTCTTGAGGCCGCAGTCGGGGTTGACCCACAAACGATCAGACGGGATGACGGCTGATGCCTTAGTCAGGAGTTTATTGAACTCGGCTTCGGAAGGTACGCGGGGCGAGTGGATATCCCAGACACCGGGGCCAATCTCGTTGGGGTAATGGAAGTCGCCGAAGACTTGGAGCAGCTCCATGTCTGAGCGGGAAGTCTCGATCGAGATGACGTCGGCATCCATGGCCGCGATCGACGGCATGATATCGTTGAACTCCGAATAGCACATGTGGGTGTGAATCTGGGTCTCGTCTCTTACCGGGGAGGCAGCGAGGCGGAACCAATCAACGGCCCATTTCAAATAAGCATCCCAATCGGCAGTCCGCAGGGGTAGGCCTTCGCGGAGGGCTGGCTCGTCGATTTGTATGATCTTGATGCCGGCCTTTTCGAGGTCGGCCACCTCGTCTCTGATCGCGAGAGCGATCTGCTTGCAGGTTTCCGAGCGCGGCTGGTCGTCCCGAACGAATGACCACTGCAGGATTGTCACGGGACCAGTCAGCATGCCCTTCATGGGCTTCGTTGTCAGTGATTGCGCATAGGCCGACCATTTTACGGTCATCGGTGCGGGACGGGCCACGTCTCCGAAGATCACCGGCGGCTTGACGTAGCGCGACCCGTAGGACTGCACCCAGCCGTTCTGTGTGAAGGCGAAGCCGCCGAGTTTTTCGCCGAAGTATTCGACCATGTCGTTGCGCTCGAACTCGCCGTGCACGAGCACATCGATGCCAAGTTCTTCCTGGACGCGAACGGCCGCCTCGGTTTCCGTCTTCAGGAAAGCCTCGTAGGCAGCGTCATCGAGATCGCTCTTGCGATGGGCGGCTCTCGCTTGACGCACTTCGGCGGTTTGCGGAAACGAGCCGATGGTCGTTGTCGGGAACTGAGGCAAGGCGAGGACGCCCTGCTGCTTTCTGCGCCGCGCCTCGAATTCGCTTTTTCGCTGTAGATCGGTTTCGCTGATCGTCGCGGCCCGTTTGATGACTTCAGGATTGTGGATCCGGGGCGACGTTGACCGGCTTCGTGCCGCCTCGTCGCTTGCCCGGAAAGCTTCACTGGCGCTTTCCCAACCCTGCTTTGCGACAGCGGCAAGAGTGGCAACCTCTGCGAGCTTCTGCTTCGAGAACGCCATCCAGTTCTTGAGTTCCTGATCGAGTTTCTGCTCGGCATCGAGATCGACAGGCGTGTGGAGCAGTGAGCAGGAAGGCGCGATCTGTATCATCTGTGGAGCACGCGATGCGAGCGCCTTTTCAACGAGCTTCCAGGTCTTGCCGAGATCGGCTCGCCAGATATTGCGGCCATCGATGACGCCGAGTGAGAGCACACGGTTTGCAGGCAGCACCTTGAGTACGCGATCCAGCTCTTCTGCGGCGCGCACGAGGTCGGCATGGTGGCCTGCTACGGGAAGCGAAGCGGCGAAATCGAGATTATCGAGATAGGGGCCGAAATAGCTTGCCAGCATGATCTTCGGTGCGGCAGGCGAAAGTTCGGAATATGCGCGCCGGAGGCTGTCTTTTTGAGCATCTGTAAGATCGAGTGCGAGAACCGGCTCGTCGATCTGCACCCATTCGGCTCCGGCCGCTTTCAATTCGGCAAGGACCTCGGAATAGACAGGCAGGACACGGTCAAGAAGCGAGAGCGTATCGAATTCCGCCCCCTTGGCCTTGCCGAGCATCAAGTAGGTGATGGGCCCGATCAGCACTGGGCGCGTGACGATTCCGAGCGCCTTTGCCTCTTTGAATTCATCGACCACCTTGCGCGACGTCAGCTTGAAGGTCTGATCCTTTGCCAACTCAGGGACGATATAGTGATAGTTGGTGTCGAACCACTTGGTCATCTCCATCGCTGGCGCCGATTTCGATCCACGTGCCATGGCGAAGTAGGTCTCGAAATCGACTTGGTCGCCGCTGGTAGCTGTCTCCGCGACGTCGGCCATGATGGCGTAAGCACTCCCCTCGCTACGATGGGCGGGACAGGGAGATGATGGCTGATCTGTTGAAAAGCGCGGCGGCACGGCTCCCAGCATTGCAGTCGTGTCGAGGACCTGGTCGTAGTAGGAGAAATCGTTCGAGGGAATGACCTTGATCCCGGCCTCCTTCTGCAACCGCCAGTGGCGGGCGCGCAGCTCGGCGCCGACCTTTCTCAGTTCCATATAGCCGATTTCATTTTTCCAGTAGGCTTCCGTTGCGCGCTTCAATTCGCGGCGAAGTCCGATGCGTGGAAACCCGAGATTTGCCGAAGTTGCCATGTGATACCTTTCTCAACTGCTTCGCATTTGGAGTATTGCTTGGACGGCGGAGGCCCCATCCACGAGGGGCCTTGCGCGGCCATCGCTGTTAATGGCGGACAGTTCGAACTGGCCGCGCATGACGAGGTCGCCACAGTGACCACCGGACGAAACGGCGATCACGTCGACCGTCACGGCAAGACCGAAGCGGCCAATCGGCTCAACCCTGGTGAGGAGTTCGACCTCCTGGCCGACGGCAACTGGTCTGAAAAAATCAACGCGCCCGGCCCCGCATTGGGTAACGCTGCCCCCGGCATGCGACGCTGCAGAAACTTCGGCAGCCTTCCGCATGAGATCGAAAGCGGAGGAGCCCGCAAGGGCACCACATTGCATGCCCGGATCGAGGAATGCGCTCCCTTCAAAACGGATCTCGCTCACGCGCATTGCCGTCATCGCCTCAGGCCCTTCTGCCGGGTTCGGGACGGCGCATTCAGCGCGACAAGAACGTTGGACGAATCCCTCTGCTGGGCACAATTTGGCTTCAGCGTGAGGGGGCATGATGGCTCGCGCGCAGTTGCAGCGTAGTCCTCGAAATCAGGGCCATTGAAAGGTTGATAAAGGACGCTGAATTCGAGAATCGACATGCGCTCATCTCCTGGCGTAATGCCGGCTCACTCGCTGCGAACGCGCCGGATGTTCTTGCTTGCTAAGCTGAATTATTTGCATTATCCGCAAAGAGTTGAGGCAATAAACACCTGAAAATGTGCTAATTTGCGAACGCCACTCGCTGAGTTTGCGAATGTTGCAAATTTTTGAGCCGTATGTCCCAAGCTGGAGAAGACGCTATGACGCTGTCGACCTGCGATCTGAGTGACGAGCATGGCGAGACCGTGCGGATCCCGGAGCCAGTATTCCGAGACTTCGGCGGGCGCCTGCAATTCAGCGGTTTGGCAGCGACCGTGAAATGCTTTGAGGATAACTCGCGCATCAAGGAACTGCTCGCTACGCCCGGCGAGGGTCGCGTGCTCATCGTTGATGGGGGCGGCAGCACAAGGTGCGCGCTCGTCGGCGATCTCATCGCCGGTGGTGCAGTAGCGAATGGCTGGGCTGGGTTGATTGTCTACGGCTGCGTACGCGACGCCGGCGTATTGGCCACGCTCGATATCGGCATCAAGGCGCTTTGCGTAACCCCGAGACGGTCAACGCGCAGAGGCGAGGGCACGACGGGAATTGCGATTGAGATCGCCGGTGTCGTGGTAGAGCCCGGCGATTTCGTAGTCGCCGACGAGAATGGCATTGTGATCCTGCCACGGGGAATAGAAATCGGACAGCGTTGAAAGGCTATCCCTTCGGCCTTCGACGAAAAGCTCATGAGGCGCCCGATGTAGACATCGAAGCTACTCCGGCTCGTCCTTGCCGGTCTGAACCTTGGCCTCACCCCTTGTGTCTTTGGCGAGTGTCGTGCCGGCCTCCTTGAACTTCATCAGGTGCGCCTCGTCGGCGGAACCGCGCGTCTCAGCGATCACTCCGAAGGGTAGTGGCTCATCCTGAGCGTAGCGCTTGCCGAGCCTGAAGGCGATCTCGGCGCGCGCCGTCTCCACCCCGAGGTAGAAGGCGTGAGCCGGATCGGTGCGCGTATCCAGGTGCGGAAACAGCTCAAACGGATCCTGCGAAACGTGATGCCCGCCGCGATTGTAGATGTGGATGCCGTCGTTGGAGACCTCGATACGGTAGTTGGGGTCCTTGATCTGTGCGGCGAGTGTCTCGATTTCGGCCGGCGTCGCAGCAAAGCCCTTGCGGTCGCGCAACGCCATCAGGCCTTCACCGAAGCCTTGCGGCAGGGACTGCTCCTGTTTCGCCGCGAAATACTCCCGTCGTGCGCGGTCGAATTCACGGATCGCGGTTCTGCAGTGTGGACTGACCTGCACCGCCAGCACCGCCGTGATGTCGAGTTCCGAGCAGAGCCCCATCAGCAGAGCGTTGATGCCGGTCGTGTCGGCGTCGGTGAGTTCGGTGACATTGCCGATGCCCATCAGGATGGGTGCATCGGGCCGGCGCCGACGCAGTTCGACATATCGGGCGACAGACGCAGCAAAACCGTAGTGGATTGGATCGAGGATTGGATCGGCATAGTAGGGGCGGTCCCTCGCAATCATCAGATCGATCGTCCGTTCGAGCGAGTCAAGATCAGCCGCGCCTGCGGAAACGAGGATCGGCGTTGCGGGTCCCTCGTCGACAATGGCGATGTTTTTTTCAGAGAGGCTGAGGAGGTAATCGGCGCCAGCCCTGGTTGCGCGGGAAAGCTCTTCTGAATTGAAAGAATCGACGCTGACCTTCGCGCCATCGGCATGCAGAGCCTTGATTGCGGCTTCAAGATGCGGGAACGGACTGTCGGGCAGACACCCAAGATCGATGACGTCTGCCCCTTCGGCCCTGAGCATCCGCGAACGCGCCACGATCTCTTCTGGCGTCATTAATGTGGCATCGACAATCTCGGCGAAGATCGTCACGTTGTGCTGGGACAGATCGACAGCCCGCTTGGCTTTGCCCAGGTACGCCGACAGATCGGCGACTTCATCGGGACCACGCTCGAAGCGCGTACCAAAGAAGTCCGACAACCGTTCCAGATCGCCGCGGAAACGGCCGGGCATCACAACGCGATCGGCGTCCTCAGGTACTCGCAAACGGCGTTCGACGATCTCGGTCGTCATCAAGGCTGCGACCTTGACGCCGATATTGGCGACGATCGGATCAAGGTCTTCTCCGGCGACCTCGTCGGCGACGCGCTGCACGCGAGGCTCAGCGAGAGTACCGGTGACCAAAACAACGCGTTTGGGCATTAGCGCTTGTAAACTCCACAACGCTTCCCACCAAGGACCAACATCGTTACTGCCATTTGGGCGCCCCATGCCGTGACTTGCCGAGTCTGATGGCTTTCTGGGGAGGCGATACCGCGGGCTGTCATCCTCGACAGAGAGCGCCAGATTCTAGAGGGTGGGAGCCTCATTGATAAGAGACAGGGGACGTACTGTCGATCCCCTGTCCAAAGCATTTGCCATCAATCCCAACTCAACGCACCGCCGTTTTGGTACTCGATGACGCGGGTTTCGAAGAAGTTCTTCTCCTTCTTGAGGTCCATCGCTTCCGACATCCACGGGAACGGGTTGTCCGTCTCCTTGAACACCGGAGCGAGGCCAAGCTGGGCGCATCGGCGGTTGGCGATGAAGTGCATGTATTGTTCACACAGCGCCGCGTTCAGCCCCAGAAAGCCTCTCGGCATTGTGTCGCGGCCGTAGGCGGCTTCGAGTTCGGCCGCCTCTTTAAGCATTGCGCGCACCTCATCCTGGAATGCCTTGGTCCAAAGATGCGGATTTTCGGCCTTGATCTGGTTGATGACGTCAATGCCGAAGTTCAAATGGATCGACTCGTCGCGCAGGATGTATTGGTATTGCTCGGCAATGCCGACCATCTTGTTGCGTCGCCCCAGCGACAGAATCTGCGCGAAGCCGGTATAGAACCACATACCCTCGAACACGACATAGAAGGCGACGAGATCGCGCAGGAAGGACTGGTCGTTCTCAGGCGTGCCGGTCTCGAAGGTCGGATCATCGAGGCTTTGCGTGTACTTCAGCGCCCAAGCCGCCTTGTCGGTGATTGAGGGCACTTCCCGGTACATGTTGAACAACTCGCCCTCGTCGAGGCCGAGACTTTCAACGATATACTGGAAGGTGTGTGTGTGGACAGCTTCCTCAAAGGCCTGCCGCAAGAGGTACTGACGGCATTCCGGGTTGGTCAGATGTCGATAGATGGCAAGCACGATGTTGTTTGCGACGAGTGACTCGGAGGCTGCGAAGAAGCCGAGATTGCGCTTGATGGCGTGGCGCTCGTCTTCGGTCAGCCCGTCGTGCGACTTCCACAAAGCGATGTCGGCCTGCATCGAGACTTCCGTCGGCATCCAATGGTTGTTGCATCCGGCCAGATACTTCTCCCAGGCCCACTTGTACTTGAGTGGCAGGAGCTGGTTCACATCGGCACGGCAATTGATCATCGCCTTGTCGTCGACTGAGACGCGGGCCGCACCTCGGTCGATCTCGCCGAGTCCTGTCGCATCGGGTGGTACGGCAGGCAGTTTGGACGGATGATTTGCAGCATTCGGCGCGCGTGCGGGAGCGGCTGGTTCAGACCAGTCGAGCATAGTTTCTTCTCCTTAAATGTCTTGCGTTACTGGCAGGCTTCGCAGGTCGGATCATCGATCCCGCATGCGGGGCCGGATTGCGGCGCTGACTCAGCGGGCGCCGACAGCATGCCGGTCGCGGAGACCGCATTTAGCTTACCGTCCGTACCTTTGAGCGTAGATTTCTCAACGTGCGTCGCCGATTGCGTCCTGAGGTAATACGTGGTCTTCAGACCCCGCTCCCATGCTAGGCGGTAAAGTGTATCAAGCTTCCTTCCATTGGGTGCCGCGAGGTAGAGGTTGAGCGACTGCGCTTGGTCGATCCACTTCTGCCGTCGCGCCGCTGCATCGACAAGCCAATGAGCGTCGATCTCAAAGGCCGTCGCATAGAGCGCCTTCAAGTCGTCGGGCACGCGGTCGATGGAGCCCAACGAACCATCGAAGTATTTGAGATCCGAGATCATCACTTCGTCCCAAAGCCCGCGCGCCTTGAGATCGCGGACCAGATAAGGGTTCACCACTGTGAAGTCGCCGGACATGTTGGCTTTGACGTAGAGGTTGCGGAACGTCGGCTCGATTGATTGAGCAACGCCGACGATATTGGAGATTGTCGCTGTTGGTGCGATGGCCATGACGTTGGAATTGCGCATGCCAATGCTCATCACGCGCTGGCGCAAAGTGTCCCACTCAAGCGTTGCCGAATTGTCCAGCCGCAGGTCGTCGCCGCGGTGTTCGTCCAAGAGCTTGATCGAGTCTATTGGCAATATACCACGGCTCCACAGCGACCCATCGAAGGAGGCATAGCGTCCGCGCTCCTCGGCGAGGTCAACAGATGCAGAAATCGCCTCGTAACTGATCGCTTCCATGCTGGCGTCAGCGAAGGCGACCGCTTCGTCGGAGCCGACGGGGATGCGCATCGTGTGCAGGGCGTCCTGGTAACCCATCAGACCCAGGCCGACAGGGCGATGGCGCAAATTCGAGTGGCGCGCTTCAGGGATCGTGTAGAAGTTGATGTCGATAACGTTGTCCAGAATGCGCATGGCAATCGACACCGTTTTTGCCAGACGTGCCCTGTCGAGGCCGTTTTCGTTGACGTGTGCAGCAAGATTGACGGAACCCAGGTTGCAGACGGCAACCTCATTTTCCGAAGTGTTGAGCGTGATTTCAGTGCACAGGTTCGAGGAGTGCACAACGCCGCAGTGCTGTTGCGGTGAGCGGATGTTGCAGGGGTCCTTGAAGGTGATCCAGGGATGGCCTGTCTCAAACAGCATGGTCAGCATTCGCCGCCATAGGTCGACAGCGCGCACCCGCTTGGCGATGCGCATCTCCATGCGTTCTGCCTTGGCTTCGTAGTAAGCGTAGCGCTCGGCGAACGCTGGACCGTACAGATCATGCAGGTCGGGCACTTCGTCGGGCGAAAAGAGCGTCCAATCTCCATCTTCGTGGACGCGCTGCATGAAAAGATCGGGCACCCAGGCAGCCGTGTTCATGTCGTGGGTACGACGGCGATCGTCTCCAGTGTTTTTTCGAAGGTCGAGGAACTCCTCCATATCGATGTGCCAGGTCTCCAGGTAGGCACAAACGGCGCCCTTGCGCTTGCCACCTTGGTTGACGGCAATCGCCGTGTCGTTCGCCACTTTCAAGAACGGTACGATGCCCTGGCTCTGCCCGTTGGTGCCTTTGATCTGCGAGCCAAGCGCCCGCACGGGCGTCCAGTCATTGCCAAGACCGCCAGCATATTTCGACAGCAGCGCGTTGTCTTTGATGGATTTGAAGATTCCGTCGAGGTTGTCGGGAACTGTCGTGAGGAAGCAGGACGACAGCTGCGGACGCTGAGTGCCGGCATTGAATAGGGTGGGAGTGGAGCACATGAAGTCGAAGGATGACAGAAGTTCGTAGAACTCAATCGCACGTGCTTCCCGGTCAATTTCGCGCACCGCCAGTCCCATCGCCACGCGCATGAAGAATGCTTGTGGCAATTCAAAGCGCTTGCCGTCCTTGTGTATGAAGTAGCGGTCGTAGAGCGTCTGCAAGCCGAGGAACTGGAATTGCATGTCCTGCTCTGGTTTCAACGCCGCGGCGAGTCTTGGTAGATCGAATCGCGCTAACTCATCATCCAGCAGACCGTGGGTGATGCCCGATGCAATGAAAGCGGGAAAATAGTCGGCATAGCCCGTCTCCATCTGCGCTTGCGTGGCACTTTTGGGGTGGCCATGGACAAACGTGAGCGCTTCTGTCCGGAGGCGGTCGAGGAGGAGGCGCGCACTTACAAAAGCGTAATTCGGCTCCGTCTCGATCATCGTCCGCGCTGACATAATCGGAGCAAGTGAAAGTTCGTCGCGCGTGATCCCGTCGTACAGATTGCGTCGAGTTTCAGCGAGTATCGGTTCGACCGCGACATCCTTGAGGCCCGCGCACGCCTCCTCAACGACAGAGACTAGTCGTGCATCATCAAGAGCAACCAAAGTCCCGTCAGGCAGCTTCACATTAAGCGCTTGGCGTTCTGCTTCAAGACTGGCTGCCGCCGACTTTGCTTGCCGCTCGGTGGCCTGTTTGTCCCGGTAGAGAACGTAAGCGCGCGCAACCTTGTGATGTTCACCCCGCATCAGGGCCAATTCGACCTGGTCCTGCACATCCTCGACATGGAATGTCCGACCGCTTTCTGCGCGGCGCGTCAGTGCCATCACGATTTGTTCGGTCAAATCTTCGACAATGTCGTGGACTCGGCGCGAGCCAGCAGCGCGTCCGCCTTCGACCGCGAGAAAGGCCTTGGTGAGCGCGATCGCGATCTTGGAATGATCGAAAGGGCTGACCGAGCCATTGCGACGGATGACCTGAAAGGAGGGGGAACTTGTTTGGCTAGGCGCAAAGGATGAAGGATTTTCCCCGGCTTCTTGGCCGAGTGTGGCTTCGCGCGCTTCAAGAGTAAGAGACAACGGCATGACCCCTTGTTGATGCTGGGGGCATGGGCCGAGCGGTTGCATGCTGGGAGACGTGAGCGATTGCGCCCGCGCATCTGCAAGCGACCACCGGGACACCCCGCCCGAGGACGTTTCATCGATGTCGGGGCAGGTCTCCTGGCTTGCGGGTCAAAGCATTCGTCCAGTCTTCCCGAAGCGATCATGCTTCAGTGACATGAATTAGACGACAGCTCGCCGCTTACAGTTGCGGGGGCAGCCTCGGAATTACCCTTGTGGGTGCACCGAGTTCCCTCTTAGCTCGAAGCGTGTCACACTCCGAGAACCACGACACCTACATATCGCTGCGATTCGGCTGCTCGCCGCAAGATGTGGTGCCGGCAATGTGGATGCCCTGTGATCAAACTGTGCAGAACTGCTGCGTTGCGACATCCGCACGAACCTGACCGGACGGAAACACATGGCATTTCCTGCGCAACGGATCGTCTGTCTCACCGAGGAGACCGTGGAGACGCTCTACCTACTCGGTGAGCAGGATCGCATCGTCGGGGTGTCGGGTTATGCCGTGCGCCCTCCGCAGGTTCGCCGCGAGAAGCCGCGCGTCTCTGCCTTCATCAGTGCCGACCTCCCCAAGATCCTTGAGCTCAATCCGGATCTTGTTTTGACCTTCTCGGATTTGCAGGCCGAAATCGTTGCCGGACTGATCCGCTCGGGCGTCGAGGTGCACGCTTTCAATCAGCGCAGTATCGCAGGCATCCTTGACATGATCAGTACGGTTTCAGCGCTGGTCGGCGCGCCTCAGTCAGGCGCCCATCTCGCTAACGAATTGCGGCAAAGGATCGAACATGTGCGAGAAAGCACGCAGCTTCTTTGTTCTCCCCCGCGCATCTACTTCGAGGAGTGGGATGATCCGATGATCTCCGGCATAGGCTGGGTCTCGGAACTTATCGAAGTCGCAGGTGGACTCGATGTCTTCGCCGATATCAGCCATCGCCCATCGGCGAGAGAGCGTATTGTCACGGCCGAGGCGGTCATCGACGCACGGCCCGACATTGTCATCGGCTCATGGTGCGGCAAGAAATTCCGTCCTGAGCGGTTTGCGGCGCGGCCGGGGTTCGGTGCAATTCCCGCTGTTCGCAACGGCTGTATGTTCGAGATCAAGTCACCGCTCATCCTGCAACCCGGACCGGCAGCATTAACCGACGGGCTTGACGCATTAACGCATATCATCAAGGAGTGGACTGCTTGCCAAGATCGTCAACCTGCTTCCGACTCGTAACATTCGGCTCACCCGATGCAAGCGCCAGTCAGAACTCCGTTGTTTGGCGCCTTGAAGCTTTCGAGCGTGGTATCGACGCACGCGCGCACTGACTCGAAAGGACAGCGAAAGGATTATGAATGGTAGAAGGTGTTGACCCCGATCGCTGTCCACTTTGCGGCAATGAGAATGAATGCGGATTGCGGGCGGGCTCGAAAACTTGCTGGTGCTTTTCCGAAAAACTGTTACCCGGCGTGCTCGATAGCATCCCGCCGGAGGCGCAACGGGCTGCGTGCCTGTGCAAAAAGTGCGCGACGGGCCGCGATGATCTCGCGGGCGTCAGCAAGGCTGTCGAGAAGCAACTCCCGAACCGGAGCTAACGCGACTTGCGCTCCGCACACATACGAGGTCCGAACGACAACGGTAGTTGCGTGGAGCGCTCTAGCAACGAGCCGAGGTCTTGCTGCAGCGATGCTCGTCGGCGGCTGGCCGCCACGCTAAAGCAATCTTGAGTTTGACGGGGCGGCAGATCTTCAGAGCCATCCAAATAGGGTGGATGTATCTGACTAGGCTGATTGTAAAAGGAGGCGGTCTATTTAGGGAGTTGGACAATGGCCACATACTCGAATCCGAAACATGCCAACCACCCACACAAGCACGGTCCAACCTGTGTCCATACGGCCATCAAGCACGGGAGCGTGTTGATGACCTGCATGAAGGACACTTAACATCATCTGCGTGAGAACCACGTCGGCGAGGATCTGATCGAAGTGAGCGATGGCAATCCAGACATCTGTACGCCCGACCATCGCTGTGACGGTCATGAGCCTGGACAGGTCCACGGGACTGGCTGCGGACATGAAGCCGTTCCACACGCCGATAATGTTTGCTGTCTAGTCAAAGGGCACCTTCATATTCCACATGGTGATTTTGCGATAACCACGGCCAGATTTAAGTCATATCCCAATGACGCCGGATTGGGCTGACTTCCTAGGAATCTGACTGCATCGGGACCGGCGGTTTGTTGGTCGTCGCCTGCTAAAAAGGTTGACGTGAATGCGATTACGCTGGCTTAGCTTGAAGCTGGGAACGCGACATTCTCATCGGCGCGCCTGAGTTCGCCGAACGACTGCCGGACCACGATTGTTGCGCCGTGCAAAGCGAGGCCTGACATGACGGTGGCCACAATGATATCAGGCCAACCAGTGCCGGTCCCAAAAACTCCGAGAGCAGCTGCTAAAACGGCGACGTTGGCAAGCACATCATTCCGGGAGCAGATCCAAACTGATCGCATATTTGCGTCGCCCTCACGCCAAGCATAGAGCATTGCCAGACAAGCTGTATTAGCTAGCAGGGCCGCGATCCCCACCACTCCTATCGTGGCCCACGACGGAACGGTCCCATGCAAAGCGTGCCAGACAACTGTACCTGCGACCCAAAGGCCGAACGCCCCCATTGACATCCCCTTGATGAGCGCAGCACGCGCCCGCCAGCGAAGGCTCAGCCCGAGAACAAGAAGGCTTATCCCATAGTTCGCAGCATCGGCGAAGAAGTCGAGCGCATCAGCTTGCAGCGAAGCAGATCCCGCCGCAAGGCCGGCAATCATCTCGACAAGGAACATCGCCATGTTGATGCCGAGCACGATCCATAGCACCGATCGGTAGCGACTGGCGCCGGGAAAATTTGATGAGCAGGCAGTGTTTTCACAACAAGGCAAGGGCAGAGACTCGCATCGTTTTGGGTTCTGATGCAGAATGGAGTCTATAGTTCCTATAGGGTCAAGCCATGGCTGTTAATCGACTGAAAATTGGAGATCTCGCATTCGAGGCTGACACCAAAGTTGTGACAATTCGATACTATGAGAAGATCGGTCTACTGCCAGAACCAGAGCGCACGGAAACAAACTACCGTACCTACGACACAGCCCACGTCGAGCGCCTTCGATTCATTCGGCGATGTCGAGCGTTAGGCTTTTCACTCGACCAGATCCGGGAGCTCCTCACTCTTACGTCGGACGTTGGACACCCCTGCGACAAGGTAGACAAGATCACCGCAAGCCACCTTGCCGATGTCGAAGCCAAGATCGCCGATTTGACCAATCTGGCCAACGAGCTTCGGAAAATATCTCGATCCTGCCGCGGCGGCGGCACGATTTCGAACTGCCGCATTGTCCAGGCCATCACACCCGACTGAGAAGTCCGGTTTGTTGCGCGAGGTCAGAACGTCGACCTGATGGCATTGGTCACGGCTTACATGCCGAGCGCCCTACGCAGCCGTTGCAACAACGACGGGATTGACGATCTCGCTCTCACCAACAGAATAGTTCTCGATCGAAACCGTTGAGTAGGTTGCCAGATGCCTTGCGATCTGCGGCACGATCCGTTTGTCGTGCTCGGGCGTGCACATCAATGTGGAACCGGGCATGCTGGGAACGAGTCTGCCATCATCCACCACAAGCCGGCCGTCCTTGAACAGCATTCGGCAAGCCGTAAACATCGAAGCGGCATCAGCAGAAGGCGTGTAGACGGCTATGTCAGCCTTGGAGCCGGCTTTCAACGTCCCGCGATCTGGCAACCCAAGAAGACGCGCTGGAGCTGCGCGTGTCATAATCGCGATTTCATACAGGCTGAATTCCCGCGTAATCGACGGCAATAGTGACATGGTGCGCGCTTCCGGATGCAGTGTGTCGAGGCATGCTGTTCGGTAGTCACGGTCCATCAATAGTCGGATCAGTTCTGGATAGCGTGTGAATGGCGCCCCATTGGGATGGTCCGTTGTGAAGAACACACGCCAGGGATCGTCGGCGAGCAAGAACAGTTCGAGACCAATGCACCACTGTAGAGCGTTTATGAAGCTCTTTGAGCGGTATTGGTAGGGAACAACACCACCGCCGCCTTCGCATTCACCATGCCAGATCGCCCACTTCTTCGGATTGGCCGACGACCGGTGCGAGAATTGCGCGACGACGTCGCCCGAGATCGTAACGGTTTGACCGAAAAGGACCTGACCGACGTCGATCGTGATGTTGGGATGCCGCTTCAGGCCTTCGAGTATTTTGGCGGAAGCAGATGAGAACTGGTGAGGCCCCTCTGTCCCGTAGCCATAAAACTGGACATGCGCGAGATGCATCGGCGCGCCTTCAGCCGCTTCCATCGTTGCAAGCGCCGTCTCGACGCTGCCGGGAAGACCCAGATTGTTGCAATGGACGTGAAGCGGGTGTCCGAGGCCGAGAGCGACCGTGGCGCGATGAAGAGCCTGAAGGATCTGACGCGATGAGACGCCGTAGAACGGTACGACATCGTCGAGGTCGAAGGATGAAACATTGGCTTTATGGGCCGCGACACCGCCAGCATTAATACATTTGAGACCCAGCGCCCGCGTCGCGCCAAGCATCCAAGCCGCGTAGTCGTTAATCATAGTCTGCGAGGCGCCGGACTGGAGAAGTCTCAGCAGGAAGTCGTCGTTGCCCAGAATGGCAAGTGCCGCCTTGTCGATGACCGGAATACTCGACATATCCATGTGAGCCGTGCGGGCACCGCAAGGTAGAACCGCCGGCTCGACCACGGTCGTGTAACCCATTCGGGCATACAGCGCTCCGATCTCCTGCGCTGTGAAACTGCACCTGTCGACGGGCAGCATTTCACCCTCGCCGACGGCGCGCGCAAACTGCTCAGGCAACAGCATCCTAGCCGTATTGACGTTGCCGCCTGCGATGTGGCTGTGGATGTCGACGCCGCCTGCCAAAACGATCTGACCCGACAGGTCGTAGACGGCATCGAACCGTGCGCCGGGCCCCGGATCGGGAACGATAAAGCCGTCACGGATGAAGACATCTCCGGCCACTCCATCGAGACCCTGGACTGGGTCATAGATCGTTCCACCCTCGAGCTTAGTCAGCATCGTCTTCCCCCTGTTCGAAAAATCTTGTTGCCGTCCGGTTTAATGACCCAACCGTATTTAGGCAGCAAAAAGCGACTCTTCTGACTCATTCGATCGATTGGATGTGCTGAGCGAGCAGACAGGCTGCTCGTCAAAGCATCGCGGATCGCCGAGTCGAGCTGGCCTAACAGTTTGCCACCCATGCAGTCTCCCAGTTTCGCATATTGACCACACAATTTCGGATGTTATAACATCCGTCAAGAGGTCATGAGAACGCTATGCCCAGCCGCCGCCAAGCAACTGTTGCATTAAGTGCCAAGGAGGAGATTGTGCTTGCAGCGCTGCGGGCCGAGCCGCTTCCGCGTACCGCTTATGAACTCATCGCGCAGCTGCGTGATAAGGGCATCTCCGCTCCACCGACCATCTATCGGACGCTCAATCGGCTGACAGCACTCGGCCACGCCCACAGGCTCGAAACTCTCAACGCCTACATTGCTTGTCGACACGGGCACTGCTGCGAACGTGGCAAGCCCGCGTTTGCCATCTGCGATGACTGCGGGCACGTCGAAGAAATCAAACAACCTGTTGTAACAGCCGGCATCAGCACCTGGGCCGAAGAGACCGAGTTCTCCGTTGCCTCGGTTACCTTCGAATTGCGAGGCAAGTGTCGCGCCTGCCGCAATAACCAAGCCGACGGCGATCAGAGGAGCTAGCACATGGAAGAGTCGTTCGGCGACACGGAGGCCCTGCTCGACGCCGTTTCCTTCAACGCTAAAGGCCTGGTTCCAGTGATTGCCCAGCAGCACGATACAGGAGAAGTCCTCATGCTCGCTTGGATGAACAGGCAATCGCTGGGCGAGACGCTGGCAACAGGTCGCGTTTGCTACTGGTCGCGATCACGGCAGGCTTTTTGGCGCAAAGGCGAGACGTCCGGGCACGTGCAGCGTCTCGTTGGCTGCCGGCTCGACTGCGACGGCGATACGCTGTTGCTGTTTGTCGATCAGACTGGACCGGCTTGCCATACAGGTGCGCGAACTTGCTTCTTCCAGTCGGCCCCGGTCGGCGGTGGGTCTCCATGACCTCAGTCTGCAACGGCGCTCGAAACGCCAGCGCGGCGGCATCCGTCGATGTGACGTTGTTTTCCAATCATCTCGCCGCGGCATCGGGCCCGGCGATCACCCTATCCGCGAGCGTGCCTTATCTCGTCTCGCTGATCGTCGATCCCGTGAGCGGCATGCTGTGGTTGATCTTGCCGCAGCTTCAACGCGAGGCTTGACGTTTCAACATTCCAACGGAGGTCGTCATGAACAAAATTCGGACAGCGAGCCTTGCACTCGCCATTGCCGTATCCAGCCTCGCTTACCCGGTGCAAGCCGCCGAGAAGCTGCCCGTCGTCGCATCGTTCTCAATTTTGGGCGATGTCGTCGGCCAAGTCGGAGGTGATCGGGTCGCGATCAAGGCCATCGTCGGTCCTGGCGGCGACGCTCACGTCTACCAGCCGACACCCGCCGACGCGGCCGGCATCGCCAAGGCGGCGGTCGTGTTCGTTAACGGGCTCGGCTTTGAGGGGTGGATTGACCGGCTCATCCAAACGTCCGGCTACAAGGGCCCGGTCATCACTGCGTCTGCCGGGATAAAGGCTCTTAAGAGCGATGAGCATGAGGAAGACTCCGACCATAAGGAGGCGCACGAGGAACACGAAAGGCATGACGACGAAGGCAAAGAGGCCGGGCACCACCATGGCGATCTTGACCCACACGCTTGGCAGAACGTCAAGAACGTCATCGTTTACGTAAAAAACGTGAAGGAGGGGTTGTGCAAGGTCGACGCTGCAAATTGTGACACCTATACCCGCAATGCTGCCAACTACGCTGGTAAACTCGAAGCGCTCGACGTCGATATCCGCAGACGCCTCAATGCCGTCTCCGCCGACAAGCGGAAGATTATCACCTCACACGACGCATTCAGATATTTTGCTGACGCCTACGGCGTTTCCATTCTCGCACCCGTCGGCTTCTCGACACAAAGTGAAGCCTCCGCCGAAGACGTCGCCCAACTCATCAACCAGATTCGCAAGGACGGCGTGCGCGCACTCTTCGTCGAGAATATCTCTGATCCTCGTCTCATAGAGCAGATCGCCCGCGAGACTGGAGTGAAGGTCGGTGGAGAGCTATTTTCCGACGCGTTGTCGAAGGAGGGCGGCCCGGCCGCAAACTACATCAACATGATGCGCCACAACTCCGAGCTGATGGCCGGTGCACTGGTGGGGTCGTAGAGGAACCATCACCCTTCCCCGTGGGGTGATGCGAAGGCGGTCTCAGTGCTCGGCAATTGCCACACTGAGACCGCAGATTTTCAAGACGCCTGTCCCAATTCAAAATCGAGTTAGTCGACTACGACGAAGGATTTCTGAATATGCAAATAAATGGCCGCCGCAGCGTTCGTGAAATGAAGCGAGATCACCTTCTCACGAGACCTTCAATCAACTCCGTGGCCCGAGCATGAAGTCGGGGATGCGCGGGGCCGTTAACGCCGCATGCATTCCAGCTGCACCGATTGCGATGACGAGGACCGCAGCAAGCACCGTAGAGGCGCGGGCAACACAGCCCCCCAAACGGCTACCCTGCCCCCATAGCGCAATGCTCCAGTGCCGCGCGTAGACAGCCATGAGCGCCAGCGCGGAGACGGTGAGCGCAGTTCCGAATGCCATGGCCAGAGTGCCTAGCACACCCGCCCAGAATAATCCCTGCCCTATCGCGAATGCGAGAAGCAGGATGGCACCAGTGCACGGGCGGATCCCGACAGAGATAGCGATGGCAACTGCGCGGGGCCAGGACCATTCGCCATTCAGTATTTGCGCCGGCGGGAGGTGGCGCTCGCAACAGGTACAATCATCCCCGTGCTCCTTGCGCGTTGAATGCCCCAGCATCGGAGCCAATTGACGCCAAAGCAGCCATGCCCCAACCAGAACGATCAGCCCCCAGCTTGCGACTTCAAGCCAACGCTCCAGCGATAGAGCCGAGCGCGCCGACTGCCCCATCAGCAGTACGAGAACGCCAACCAAGGCTAATGCAGCAAGAGCTTGAAACGCAGCGGCAAGGAATGACAGCGCGACGCCCCTTCGCACCGTGGTCCCATTCGCGAGCACATAGGATGCAATCACCGCCTTACCGTGACCCGGTCCTGCAGCATGCAAGACCCCGTAGGCGAAGGCGATCGCGACGAGCAGAATTGAACCCTGTGCAGGTTGCTGCTTCAAACCGCGAACAGCCGCGGTCAGCGCCCGATTGAGGTTTGCCTGCTGCATCATAATCCATCGCCACATCGCATCGATCGAGGAGATCATGGCGCGCTGCGGATGATGGATATTGTTGTCGCCTACCGGCGTGGCAATCGCCTTGACGACATAGACGGAGCTGCTGTCGAGCATTTCAGCAGCAAGGGCGGGCTTCGCGAATATCTGAATCACGCCAAGCAAGGCGACCGTTAGAACGCAGCGCATCAACAGACAGCGCCGTCGCATATCACTTGTCGTGCTAGATGGGCTGTTTTCACTCGTTGCGGCCGAAGCGACAGTCATTCCCCTCATCCCGACTTTGGCGTGACTGTTTCCGTCTTGCGAGAGGCATACAAAATGTCCATCTCGGACACGTCTGGCATAGCATTGTGAATTCGCATCTTCTCCCACAGACCGCTGCTGTGCATGATGACAATAACCGTTTCCTTAGGTGGGCATCCCGGTTCGGCGCAGGCAAGCTCCGTGACGGAGATGGTATCTTCGGGATCAAGCGGAATTACGTCCCGGACCCAGCTCCTAATTTGCTTCAGGGCCTCCGGATAACCACCGCGGGGGCGCGGCGCAAATGGATTGCTTTTTGTCTGCTCGCTCATGTTTCCACCTTGCTGAGGTCGATCAGGGCCGCACTCCCCTTTTCTGTGCCCCAAGCTAGCACGCGGCCATCTGGCTTCCAGGCAAGCCCCGTGATCATATCGCCGTCGGGCACGCGAATAATTGGCGCACGGTCAGATCCCGGCTCAACCAAGGAAACAAGCCCATCTCGAAAGCCGACTGCGAGAACTGGAGAGACCGGGTGCCAGGCAATGGCTGTCGCGAGTTCATCCCTCTGACCCAACAGTTCTGCCACGTGGCCTTCCGGCCCCGCCTCGCCGTCGAAACGCCAAGTGAGAGCACCTGGACCACCGCTCGTCGCCAGTCGCAAACCGTCTGCGAGCCAAGCCAAGTGTCGTGGCTTGGCCGGATATCCGGCCATGTGCAAGTCACGCTTGTCCGACAGCCGCCAGACATGCAGCGCTGCTTCTTGCATCGCGCTGACAAGGAACCGCGTGTCGGGGCTCCAGGATACCGCAATGTGCGAACCCTTCCATTCGAGTTGGTCGTGTGTGAGCTGCCCATCTTCAAGGCCCAACAAAACCACGCCGCCGTAGTGCGCGGCGGCCAATCGCTCTGCGTTCGGTTCATAAGCAAGACCACCACACGAGGATGTCAAATCGAATTCGAAGCGACTTTCTTGAGTGGCGAAAGCTAATTCAACTGTGCGTCCGTGCGACCAGCTAAGCGCTCCTTTCGGATGCACTGCAACGTGTTCAACCCAACGCCCTCCAGTGGAGGCCACGAGATTGCACTGTCCATCGGCTAGGGTGTGCACGAGCCGACCATCGCCGCCCCCTGTCAATATGCCGTTTCCATTCGTGTCCAGCGCCCCGCAAAGAATAGCGCCGCTATGCGCCGCAGCGGATTCGTATTTACTCTCACCTGCTCTCAGGAGGCGGATCGTGCCATCTCCGAGTGCAAACATTGCGGCATCAGGCCCGAACGCCACCACGGAGATTGGCGCATCGAGCTCAAAATCCCATTGCGGGAAACTCTGCTTGGGCTTCGTCCGGGTCATCATTGCGCGACGCAGTTTGCGAAGCCATTGCGCAGCAGGTCGGCGTCTAAATTGCGCCCAATGAAGACAAGCCGGCTCTCACGCTGTTCACCCTTCTGCCATGGCCGCTGGTGATCACCTTCGATCAGCATGTGAACGCCTTGGATCACGTATCGATCGTCATCGTCCTTCATGCTCAGGATGCCTTTCATGCGCAAAATATCGACACCCTTCACCTCGATGAGACCCTGCATCCAGCTGAAGAACTTCTGCGAGTCGAGCGGCTTGTCGAGTTTGAGCGACACAGAGGCAACGTCGCTGTGATGATGATGGTGCCCACCACTAAGGAATTCCGGTTCAAGCGACAAAATGCGGTCGAGTTCAAAGGCACCGCGCCCGACCACCTCATCGATGGCGATCTGGCTGCGTTCGGTTCTGAACAGTTTGGCGTAAGGGTTGATGGCTCTGATTTTCGCTTCGACATCAGCGAGTTCGCCCTCTCCAACAAGGTCGATCTTGTTGAGCAGAATGACGTCAGCGAAGGCGATCTGTTCCACGGCCTCGTGACTGCCGGAGAGCTGACCTAAGAGATGCTTGGCATCGACAACGGTCACCACAGCATCAAGTGCAGTGCGGGCCCGCACTTCATCGTCGACAAAGAACGTCTGGATCACGGGACCAGGATCGGCGAGGCCGGTCGTTTCGATGACGACTGCGTCGAACCCATCCTTGCGCTTCATGAGGCCTCCGATGATACGGATGAGGTCACCGCGCACAGTGCAGCAGATGCAGCCGTTATTCATTTCGAAAACCTCCTCGTCGACATCAACGACGAGATCGTTGTCGATTCCGATTTCCCCGAACTCGTTGACGATGACGGCATAGCGTTTGCCATGGCGCTCGGTGAGGAGACGATTGAGCAGGGTTGTCTTTCCGGCTCCGAGGTAGCCGGTCAGCACGGTCACCGGGATCTGGTTGCTGATCATGTCTTGCGCTCCATTGGAAGTGTCGATCAGATTGATGGGATCTTTGGCATGAGTTCTCAGCGGATACTCGCTGCGGGTCGGCCTTTTGGGGGCCCAGGGGTTCGAGACTTCGCACTCCTGGGCGTAAGCACTGCGCGCATCGCCTCTACGTTGAGATTGCATCCGATCAAAACGATGCGCGTCCGCCTATCTGTGCTCGGCCATGCCGGAAGCTTGTCGATCTTGTGGATCTGATGCTGGACGCCGTGGGCGATAACGGGCCGTCCGGGATCGTCGGCCAGCTTGAACATCCCCTTCATGCGCAAGAGGTTGGTCCCGGCGCTCAGCTTCAGCGCCTCCAGGAAAAGGTAAAAGGCCATCGGTTGCACTGGCTCGTCGATGACGATCACATGGCTGGTTATCCCGCCAGCGTGCCGGTTCGGGTCAGGTTTCGAGCCGTCTGCGTGTTCATGTGAGAGAACCTGCTCTGCGGCAAGCCAGGCGATGGCGTCCTCGCCCAAGGTTCGCAAGTCATAGGTCGTCGGGTTGAGCAGCCGGTCTACAATCGCTTGCCAATCGGCGTGGCGGTCAAACACCCTAGCTGAAGGGTTTAGCTCGAGCGCTTTGCTGCGCAATCGTTCGATATCCGCCTGACTGACAGGATCACTAGCCAGATCAGACTTGGTGAATACAATGAGATCAGCGAGTGCGAGTTGCTTCAGCGCTTCGAAATGCCGATCCAGTGTTGTTTCGCCGTGTAGCACGTCGATCAAGCTCACAACGTGCGCCAGCGCGTACTGTGTTGTGATGTTGCGGTCGATAAGATTGACCGTCGAAGGGCCAATGAGGTTGGCGACAACAGGTGCTGGATCAACAAGCCCGGTGGTCTCAATGACGACGCGGTAGAATGGGGGGATCTCGCGAGCTTTGCGGCGGGCCCATAGATCAAATAAGGCCTGCTTGACGTCGCTCGTTGCCGAACAACAGAGACATCCCGTCGTGGTCGAAACGAGATCTCCATCGATTTCGGCAACAAGGTCGTGATCGATCGAGACTTCTCCAAGCTCGTTGATGAGCACAGCCGTACCTGCAAACCGCGGCTCTTTGAGCAGCGCGTTCACAAGGCTGGTCTTGCCCGAGCCTAAAAACCCGGTCAGCAGGGTCAGCGGTATGGGCCTCATGGCAACGATGGCGATCTCCCGGATGTTATAATATCCGGAAATCATCCGAAATCGTGGCTATTTTAAGCCAGACCGCTTTCGCGTGTTACTTTGGCGCAGGACACTAGAGGATGGGCAAGCTCCATTTATCGACATCGGTGCCAACGGATTTGCACGCCAACAAACTGCCACCGCGCTCCAGCAGACAGCACCTGAAGACCGCCATAGGGCCAATTTCTTGAAAGCAGACTGCGACGTCTATGAGTAAGCGCCAAGGTGCCTCTCATAGTGCGACGGAAACAAATCCAGGGAACGTGCAGACCGGCAAACACCTCAGGCGTCTCATGACGTGCTGTTGTGGCTCCGCCGTTTTAACCGTCACTCAAGCTTCTGCAGTCGGATCTCGAAAGCAGACATCAAGCGCCTTGCCCTTGTGCTCAATCAGCCACTGACCCTATTGGCCCCACCAGAGCCTCACCGCATCCAGCCTCGAACCGACGTGATCGGTGGTGCCGCTGACGTTTCACGTTTCGCTCGCCCCACTGCTGTCATTAAGCTGAAGCCCGAAATTCGCTACAATTGGCATCTGCAAATGCGGACAACCGAAAGCGGCAAGTGAGAATTCGTCGCTGGCTGCAGACGTTACTTCGGGATCAGAGCCTCTGGAGCCTCCAGGAGAGTCACGGTATGGGCAATCTTGTGTCCTGTTTTTTTGTCCGTTGATTGCGGTGAGGAAGACGGCTCTATCGTGCTGATTTCGCCGATTATGTTGATGCCGCGCCTGAGTTTTGCCCCGGCAATTTCGATGTCCTCATGCAGAAGCTTGTTATAGGGAAATACGTAAGCGCGCGGCGTTCCTATCTGGACGCCCTTGCTTAGATCGTTTGCCCAGATGTATACGCCTTCATTTTCCTCGACACTAAACGCGATCAATCGGAATTGCTTGGGCAAATCGTGGTTGGTGGGCCACCCCAATAAAGGTGGCATGGAGAGATAGGCGGTAACATACAATAATAGGAGGCCGAGTGTTGCAGCCGCTTTTATCCACCACTGCCAAGTGGAATACAAGCAAACGCTTAGCAGCAGCACCGCCAGTGCGCCAAAAGCAACGACTAATCCCGTAAATCCTATAGTCTGCATCTGTTTCTTCTCCCCCCTAAGCAAGCCAGTGCTTGACCGATTTCTCGTCGCGGACCAGTTCAGTCCTTGGTCAAGTTGTTGGCATTAGGGGCATCCTGAAAGGTTATGTTCAGCTCTTCGGTTCGTCGCGTAATTGTTGCTGCATTTTTGGGCTGCAGGCTTCTTTTTGCCTCGTCGACTTCTCCGATAATCGTAAGGCCTGTTTTCATTCTTTGACCTGCGTCCGCGACTGCTTTGCGAAGCGATTCTGTATAGGGCAGGACATAAGCACGGGGCTTCGATTGCACTGTGCCGCTTTGTATCGTTCTCGCCCAGAGATAGATGCTCTTGTTGTCTTTGACGTGGTAAGCAATGAGCCGGAATTTTTCTGGCAAACCATCACCAGCGGGCCATCCAAGCATCTGAGGAATAGAAAAGTAGGTGACGAAATAGAAAATGGCGACAGCTAATGTCGCTCCTGCCTTGGCCCACCATTTCCAGTTCGCGTATAAATGAAGGCACAGAAGAAATGTCGCTAGAACGACATAGGCCATATTCAAACCTGCTGGTCCTAAGCTCGACATCTTACAACCATCCTCCCAGTCTGGTTATTATTCTCACGGCTTTTTGTGCCTGTCGGGTCTGCTGCTAGTTTGTTGTTACGAGTTTCTTTTGCAGTTGGTTGATACTTCTTACGCTGCCGTCGCTTGCCAACGTGAACCGAACGGCTGTCTTTTCGTCACCTTTGCGATTCATTTGGACGTCCGCGTAATAAAACACTGTGTAAACCGGGTTCACCTTCGCCAGTTTCACTTTGACGACCACCGGCTTTTGCGTCTCGCTGGCGAAGTAATGCAGGTTGACCGTATATTCGCCCGGCACCAATTTGCGTATGGTTGTAATCTCCTGGTTGAGGGGGTTAGCGACCTGCTTGCCGTTAATCATCAATGTGTCGTACAGCATACCACGGTCATCTCGATCGAGATGAACGAGCCCGGCTTCGCGGTTTCGAAACCAGGTTACGTTTCCCAGAGGATCTTCAATCCAGGTGTCGATGTCGTCAGGATTGTTGTCGGGCCAGGACACCGAAATCACATATTCGGCATCAAGGTCGATTTTGCCTTTTTTCTTTTCTGGGTTGAGAAAGACAATGGCAATGAAAAACAGCAGCATGAATCCGATCAAAATGTTGAAAAGAAGATCGGTAAAAGGGTCGGAAGGGTTTTGCCTAAGATTGCTGTTTCTCGAGCCTATTTTAATTGGCATGGAACATTGGCTCTCTACTGGTCAGCTTCCGTTCGTTCGTTAATGCGGATGAGCGATGCGATCAACGTTTCCACACTGCGGCCCAGAACCATATATTGCAGGCCAAGCAACGTTGCGGTCGTCAGCCCAGCTAAGGTTGTGAACAGGGCAGTACCCATGCCGCCGCTCATTGATATTAAAAGGGATTGAATCTCGTCAGCGCGGGGCAAAGGACCATCGACCAGCGTTCGCAGGATCAAAATGAAACCAACAATGGTGCCAAGCAATCCTAACCGGACCAACAGGTCGACGATGAACCAGCCGATCTCGACCGGAGAGCGCAACTGATCAGCGTATATCTCCAGTACATGGCTGTCGGGACGATCTTGCTTCTTACTGCGCGAAAGCGCATGGGAGTCGCTGACATCGCGTAAAAAGTTTCCAATGAAGGTTGGGCCGCTTTCATTCAAATTCACCGAGGTCCGTGCCGATGGAGGGACGTCACTTGGCTCAAAGCTCTCATCCGAGTTGCCGTCCAGATAGCAGTATGCTGCTTTGATGCGTTTTGCAGCAGCAGCAATGTGCCAGGCTGCGTGTGCGCTTGCGGCCAAGAAGACTATGATGGTCACCAGAGACAAATGGCTTTTGTCCGTCTCGACCATGATATGGAATATGTGGTTGTCAAAGGCGACCCAAGCCGCAAAAGCGCAAAAGATCGCTATAATAAGCCAGGTCTGGAGATAGATGTAGTCTGTTGTGTTGGGGATACGCTTGGCACGACTGATTTGCCGTCGTGCCGCTGCACGTCCCAGAAGGTTTGAGATCTTATTTGTGAGTTCCGTCATTAAGGCGTTTCCAGTGCCGGCCCGTTTTTTTGGGGCAATACTTATTTTAAGTTAGTCCGCGATTTTCTTAACCCACCAATTGCTCCTTCCACACCAACGGTGGAGACCAGTTGTCGGGACGATGGGTCTGACAGTGTCGATTATTGATGCTGCTTTGATGCTGCGCCGATCTTGATGTTCTTGATCAAGTTGGGCAGTTCTCTGTAGTTTTCCCTCGCCGCTTCCACCATGTGGCCTGTAATGTAATTCATGCCCGTGAGGAATTTCATGTGAGTTTTTGCTTTCTTTATTCCGGCCCTCTCTGCAAGCAGAAAACAAGCAAAAGCCTTCAGAATATCTTTTTCGACGCCAAGTCCGTGACGATGGAGAATCCCCAGGTTGACAAGCGAGGGGCCATTGCCGCTTTTGGCTGCGCGAAGATACCACCGTGCGGCTTCCTCGTAATCGCGCGTTACACCGAGACCAAGATAGTAGATGTTGCCGAGGGTGTTTTGTGCACCTGGATCTCCCTCCTTTGCTGCGCGCTCATACTTTGCAATAGCAGCAGCGTAGTTTCCTTGGAGCAGGTCCTGGCGCGGATCTGCTGCACTGCGTGTGACCCAACAGCCAGCCAGTCCCAGAAGTACCGCGAATCCACAGATCGCTCCGGCTAGCCATTTGTTGTTGAAGAGATGTTCCAGCATGGACTTAATCGCATTCATTGCCGGTTGACGGGCCGCTAAGTGGCGTTCTCGAGTGTACAATTGTCGTGGGCACAGTAGGAAGCTTGGGTTTCGTCGAAAGGAACTTTCCCAATTATCCTGTCGGCACGATCCCAATCTGTCCATGGGAGGAAATCACGGCTTCAGTTACCTTCTCTGCACGTTCAGTCATGGACGCCACCCGACCACTAGCGAAATCGATGTTTAGAAGCATGCTCACTAGATTGACTGCGCTCTTTGAATAACGCTGGAACGATAGCCAAATATCTAATCTGGTGACGGGAGAAGGAAGTGGCCCACATTATACTCTACGCGTCTAAAGCCTCGCGCTCACTTGCCGGATATTGGATTTTGGAGGAACTCGGACTCCAATACGATGTCGTGGACGTCGACATACGTGAGTTGAAGCATAAAGAGCCAGCCTATCTCGCTATCAATCCATCCGGTCAGGTGCCAGCAGTCTCAGTCGATGGCGTAATCGTCTCGGAGCGGCCTGCCATCTGCGCATATCTAGCAGATCGTTTTGGATATGGGTCTATCGCACCGGAGATCGAGTCGCCGGATCGTGGGCCATATTTGAAGTGGCTAACCTATTCGACATCTGTCATCGACCCTGCGATCGCCGTTTATGCCTCCAACCTTCAAAAGCCTCTCACGGAGACGACATGGGGTAGTGTGCACGATGTCGTTGGCATTCTTGAACAGGCCCTGGGACGCCGCCGCTGGTTGTTAGGCGATAATTTTACAGCAGCCGATGTCGCCGTCGGGTCCGTGGTAACAATGGCGCTGTTCAACGACTTACTCCCTGACAACAGGGCGCTACGAGACTACAATGATCGAATAGCTGCTCGGCCAGCATTCCAGCGAGCAGAAAAACTCACTTGGCCACCCGAGCTTTTCGGCGGCCATTAGTCGTTAGCCTCTTAAGGATTCAGTCGGCAATTGACCCAACGCTGACCTCAGCCCTGCGTGGGCCGAATTCTTGTAAAGAGCGAAATCAGAAGTCAGTGCCGTCGATGTCAGTAGCGAGGAGCTGAGCCGACGTGCCGGTGAGCAGTGCCGGCTTCGCAACTGACCCACTCCGACATCAACCTTTGCGAACCACCCTACAGAAACACATCTGCTATTGCGACGTGACCGGGCCTCAATTGGATGACGTCCGGTTGAGGTCGCGGTTATTCGGCCGTGTCAGATCTCGGCCTTAACAGCTCCAGGCTTTCGAACTTTTTGGCCTTGGTGTGGATGACACACGACCGCTCATCGTTGCTGCCCGGATCCGGACAAGTGACGCGAATTCCGTCCGGATAAAAAGTCTCGTTGCTGCACGTGCCCAGGTACGTCCAAGAGCCGTCTTTCTCCTCGGTTCGCGTCAAGCCGATGATCTGGCAATCGGACTTGAACACAATCAGGCGGCCGACCTGATAATCCTTCAGTTCGGCTCTCGCACTCATTCCGACTGCACAAAAAACAGCGGCTCCGCAAAATAAAAGAACGGCGCGCATCAAATTGCCTCGCCGCGAACTTGGCCGGTCCGTCCAAGCATCCGAACGAACGTCTGTCCCTTCTTGGTAAATTGATGCCAGAACGCCCCCACGATATGGAGCAGGATCGCGCCAATAATTCCGAAGGCAACGACGACATGGACAGCGCCACCAGAAGGAACCAGTAAACCGAGCGCGACAATCGCCGCGGCTAAGAACAAGAGGAGCGAAATCGTCATTCTAAACAAGGACCGCATGACAAGTCTCTTGCGTTAGTCTTCTGGTCGAGAGTCGATATATGCACGAATGGCCCACATTGCTTCCTGGCTCAGCAGGCCTTCGAATTTCGGCATTTTAGTTACGCCATTCACGTGGGCGCCACGGCGAATCCGATTGAGAAACCAGGCGTCGCCGTCGGCATCTTCTTCCAGATACCGCAGATCTGGAGCTAGCCCACCCGACTTGACCTCAAGGCCATGACAACGGGCACAGTTGGAATTGTATCCTGAAGCACCAATCTTGATGGCCAAGTCATTGCCTCGGTAGGGGTTTTGCGTGCGCCATTCCTCGCCCAGTTCCGGAAGGCCGGTGGTGTCCACCGGTTGCGGAGCCCCATCGCCGTGTGCACACGCGATAGCGATTGCGAGTAGATAGCCCCCCGTGGCGGAGAATCCTGCAAGAAACCTCTTCATCTTTTCTCCTTGATGTTTGCTTTGGAAGCCGGTTCAACCGGCCCAGGTTCAATCCAAATCTTCCAGGCCGCGCTGCCATCGATCTGAAGCGAATAAGTGCCAGGTTTTTCGATCAGATAGTTATCTTCACCTCCTCCTCCGATATGAAGGTTCTGAACGACGCTTCCCTTTTCATCGAGGAGATAGAGGACAAAGATCACACCTTCGCTCCGATAACGAAGAACGTGGGGTCGTAGCAGTTCAAAAGGCGCGGTCTTGAACCCGAGCTTCCCTGAGTAGACCGGTGGGGCGTTCTTCGAAGCCACCTCGTCGAAACAGGACAACCGATTGTCCCGATCCGAAATTGCCCGACACTTCTGGAGAGCATCGACGATGTCGCGTTCGGAACGGCTGGCGGAACCATCCATCGCTTCAACAGCAACGGCAGCGAAGGCGAACAAGCCGGTCAGGAGAGGCAGACATCGGAGCCACATGTGCTTCATTTCTTCAGGTCGGTGCTTCCCCTGTCCTTGGCTTCGATTTCCCAGGCTGACTCCCCCTTTTGCCAATCCATCGGGCAGCCGTGGCAGCCGTCCATGACGGCATCCTGAAAAATCGTGAAGCGAAGCTTGGCGCCATCAAGGACGGCATAAGCGAGGTTTGAATTGTAGAGTTTGGTTTCCTGGAGGTCGGCGTTGTTGAGCAGCGCACACTCGAAGTTAGCCTTGTTGGCGCGCACCATCTCAAGATTGGCTGCAGTCAAGTCGGCGCCCGTAAAATCCGCACCGATAGCCCGACTGAAAGAGAGATTGGCGCCGCGCAGCGATGCTTCGATGAACTTCGCGCCATGCAGAAAGCCGATCACAAGATCCGCGCCGTCCAGGTTCGCCCCCGAAAGGTTTGCGCCCTTCAAATTCGCATGCCGCAACTTGGCACGCGCGAGGTTGGCCCCCCGCAGGTCGGCTCGACTAAGATCGGCCTTTTCGAGATCCGCGTGACGCAAATCGGCGTGACGGCAAACCGTCTCAGGTTTGATTTCGCAACCGTTCACGATCCATGGATCGGGCCTCGGCTCGACATTCTTGATTTCTTCGTAGGCGAGAGCAGTTGCGGGCGAGAGTGCCGCGAGAACTACCGCAAAAAGGGGCCAGCGAACGCCAGCGCGCAAACCGCATCGGGAATTCGAAAAACCGGCTGAAAGTTTCGGCATATCTTTAGCTCCGGATGAGTTGTCCGATGGAGGACTCTGGCCCTTCAAGTTTGACGGCCGCCGCAATAGGTTGCGAAACGGCGACCGTCTGGGAACGCCCCTAGCATGAGGAGCTAGGACCGCAATTCATGGACGTTAGTTTGCTGAAGCGAGTTCTTTTGGGAGACCAAAGACCCAGAACGAGCCGCCCTGGCTGACCTGCTTGGTCATGTCTGCCATGTCGCCGCCCCACAACGGAACCGCTCCGCCGTAGCCTGACGAGATGCCGATGTACTGCTTGCCGTCCATTTCCCAAGTTACAGGCTGGGAAACGACGCCCGAACCGGTCTGGAACTTCCAGAGTTCTTCGCCCGTCTTGGCGTTGAACGCCTTGACGTATCCGTCCGAGGTTCCGGTGAACACAAGGTTGCCCTTTGTGACAAGAGCTCCAGCCCAAAGCGGCATCGCCTCCTTGTGCGTCCAGACGATCTTACCTGTGGCCGGATCGATTGCCGTCAGAGCACCGACATGGGTGTCGAACTGACGCTTGATGCGGAAGCCCTGACCGAGATAGGCAGCACCCTTCTTGTAGGTGACGTTTTCGGTCCAGTAGTCCTCGGTCCAGTGGTTCGCCGGAATGTAGAACAGACCGGTCTCCTGGCTGTAGGCCATCGGCATCCAGTTGGTGCCGCCGAGGAAGTTAGGGGTGACCTTGATGGACTCGCCCTTCTTCTCACCTTCAGCCGGCGGCGGCGGGCGCTGCCCTGCAACTTCCATCGGCCGGCCGGTCTTGAGATCCCAACCCGTTGCCCAGGAGATATCTGGTACGAACGGATAGATACCGAAGGCGCCTCCGGCCTGCTTCGAGATCTTGCCGTCGCGCTTGGTCAGTTCGTCGAGCTTGGTGACGAAGAAATAGCCGTTGCGGTCGGCATGGGCGCCAGCGCGAACGACGGAGCCGTCAGGCTGCTTCATGTCGAAGAGCGTGATCGGGTTGTTGCCCGAAAAATCCCACGCGTCGTTCGGTGTATGCTGGAAGAAGCCGACCATTTCGCCTGTAGAGGGCTCGAGGTAAGCCTGGCCTGACGTGTAGAGGCTGTCGTAGTCTTTCCAGTTTCCGTCAAGCCCGGAGCGGTACCAGGTATTCCACGGAGCAGGGTTGCCGGTTCCGACGACGATCGTGTTGGTCTTGACGTCGAACGTGGCTGTCTGCCAAGGGGCACCGCCGCCGTGGTTCCAAGCTTCACGCTTGCTTCCATCCTTTTTGTTCGGCCAGGAAGGAGCTTTCGGATCTCCGGTGTGCGAAGACGCCTCGCCATTGAGTCGGCCCATGTGTCCCTCGACGAACGGCCGCATCCAGATCTCTTCGCCGGTCATCGGGTCGCGTGCGAAAAGCTGTCCGACGACACCGAATTCGTCGCCGGAAGAGCCGTGAATAAGAAGCACCTTGCCGGTTTTCTGGTCCTTCACGATCGAAGGAGCGCCGGTCATTGTATAGCCGGCCGTGTGATCGCCGAACTTCTCTTTCCAGACGACCTTCCCCGTGTTCTTATCGAGAGCGACCATTCCCGCATCGAGCGTGCCCATAAAGAACAGGTTTTTGTAGAGTGCGCCGCCACGGTTCACGACATCGCAGCACGGCCGGATGTCGTCGGGCAGACGTGCCTGATAGCTCCAGAGTTTTTTGCCGGTCTTCGCATCGAGCGCGAATGCCCGCGAGTAAGAGGCCGTCACATAGATGACGCCGTCATGCACCAGCGCTTGCGTTTCCTGGCCACGCTGCTTTTCATCACCGAACGAAAACGACCAAACCGCTTTCATGTTCTTGACATTGGAATCGTTGACCTGGGTGAGCTCGCTGTAGCGATGATTGCGAATGCCCATGCCCCAATGCACGACGTCCCCGGTCGTCTTTTCGTCATTGAGAATGTCTTCCCACTCGACAGACTTTGATGTCTTGACTTCCTCGGCGATGGCCGCAGGCGCCATTATCGCGGCTGCAACAGCGACGATCGCGACAGCCGAAACACCGGCCCACAACCGCAATGAGTTGTTTCCTTGCATGCGTTGTTCTCCCAACACTCAGTTTTCGATTTATTTGAAAATCACGGTCTTCTTGCCGATCAGGCGATCTCGATCTCGGCGGGTAGATAACTCGTGACCTCGAGACCGATCTCGGTTTCCCGGATGATAGGCATTGTCCAGACTCTCATGACTGCTCCTGGCTTGGCCGCCCCATTTCATGAAAGAGGCTTTGGCTTCACAGGGCTGTATCGCCCTGAGGCAGAGTCATAATGTTGCAACTATGAGAACGTCCTGAGAGAAGTCTGAGAAAAGACTTATAAAGACCTGTACTTTCGTGCTTGAGAAAAAGTTGACGGAACAAGCGACTAGGGGCACTGCGATGAAATGGTCTAACAATCAGGAGAATTTGAAGCCGATCCCGCGTACCGTCGCGATTGTTCCCTCGATGCCTTTTACTTTGAGTTTGCGCCGCAGATACCCGATGTAAACGTCCACCGTATTGAGAGTCACATCCGCGTCCATGCCCCAAGCCGCCTGCAGAATGCGTTCGCGAGAGACAACCTGGCCAGAATGTCGGGCAAGAAACAGCAACACGCTGAACTCACGCGGCGTAAAATCGACCGCATCTGCACCCACGCGCACCTCGTGAGCCAGCAGATCGATTGTAACGTTACCAAGCTGAATCAAGGGAGGGCTAAGCGTACCAGCATCACGGCGCATCATTGCCCGGAGTCTGGCGATCAGTTCGTCGATTGAAAACGGTTTAGTGAGATAATCATCTGCACCTGCGCGAAAGCCTTCAAGCTTGTCTTCCAAACTGTCGCGCGCAGTCAGGATGCAGATCGGCGTCGTGATTCCCGCAGCGCGGATCTCCTGGCTCAAAGCAAAACCATCGGCGTCCGGCAGCATCAAATCGAGGACAACCGCAGCATATTCGCCAGAAGCAAGCCGCTGTTTCACCAAAGCACCAGACGGCAACCAATCAACCTCTAGCCCATTTGCGAGCAGGCCGTTCCTCAAGAAACGCCCAATGCCGGTATCGTCTTCTACGATCAGGATCTTCATGGCGCTAGCGGCAGCTCCATACGCACCCTCAAACCGTTCGGATCAAGGTTCTCGGCAAGGACATCGCCTCCGTGCTGTTCTGCAACCCATTTGGCCACCGCCAGACCAAGTCCAGTACCCGATCGGGTGCGCCCCGCTTCAGATTGAAAGTAAGGATCAAACAGCCTTGCCAAATCTTCCTCAGGCACCCCTGGCCCTTGATCGTCAACCCAGATCGATGCCGTTCCTCCGTGACTTGAGGAGGCGAACTGTATTCGAACGGTCCCTCCGGCCGCAGAAAACTTGATGGCGTTGTCGACGACAGCAAGCAAGCCTTGCCGCAACCACTCGCGATCTCCTGTGCAAATTGCATCGTTGGCCGCCAAATTGACATCGAGATCGACTTCGCTGAACCGGGCGTATGACTCGGCAATCGCGTGCAACTCTTTGACTAAGGCGGCCAGATTGACGGGCTCGCGGGTCAGTTGCATCTGGCCGTCGTCCGAGCGCGCAAGCGCCATGAGATCGACGATGCGACGCTTGAGGTAATCTCCGCTTGCGGCGATGTACGAAAGCGCTTGGCGGTACTCCTCGACGGCCGCCTCTTTCCGCTTCAATGCTAAATCTGCCTCACCAATCAAGACCGTCAGCGGCGTCCGCAACTCGTGCCCAATCTTCGCGAAAAACAATCGACGCGACCTGTCGATCTCCGCAAGACGTGAGGCCTTGTCTTCTAGCTCCTTGGTTCGCTCTTCAACCGTTAGTTCTAAAGCGTCGTTGGTTTGCTGAAGTTGATGTTGCTGCCGCGCAAGCCGCTCAGCCATGTCATTGAAGCGGCGCGCCAGACGCGCCAGTTCAGGTGGGCCGTATTCGCTAATACGATGGGAAAGGTCCCCCTTGCCCAAGGCTTCCGATCCGCGACCGAGATTGGCAAGCGGTCGCATAAGCATGCGATAGGCGGAATAGGCCGCGATGAGAGCGACAAAAGACATTGCCGTCAGCATCACCGCAGACGCAGCCATCAGCCGAACGCGAAAGACGGACATCTCTTCCAACCGCTCACGCACTTCGTTGCGCTCGTCCGCCGTCACCTCGCTCACAATGCGGTTAAGATGCCGGTAGTCAACCGCAATCACGCTGCTCATAAAGGACCGGACAGCATTACCGGAATCGAGCCGGCTTACCAGAGCTCGCTGGCGGTCGATGCCGTGCTGCATGCTGGCAAATAGAGCACGTATGGCATAGGCCGACTTGAACTCCTCTCGCTCTTTGGAACGGTCGGCTTCGTCGACACCGGCAGCGATTTCCTGACTGATCTTCCGGATCAGTTCATCAACGGCGTTCTCAATCCCGGCAGGGGCAACCTGCAACAGCGGTGGCGAACGGGGATCGACGATCCCGTTCACTTCTGCGATGAGAAGCCGGCCGATTTCAGCCTCGATACTCGTTGCCAGCGCAAGTTGGTCGTAAGAGCGAACCGTACGATCCAGCTTTTGCTCGGCAAGCGAGAAGGCCCAGAACGTGACGGCAGCAGCCAGCACGAAAACCGAGATCGCAGCAATAGCACCGACAGCGAAGAATGCGCGCAACGAGGGAGTCATCAGCCTTTGCCAAACACCGCATTGTCGAAAAATCGACGCGACGCTATCAATTCAAGAAGTCGGCTGATCTATGCATTCGCATTGGGTTGCAGAAACTGTACGTTGGTGCATGTGGGCGAGGCTTCCCAAATAGGAGCATTCATCAGGAACTTTTGCCATCACCACCAATGAAGAAGCTGCCCCCCGCTGCTTTCATCGCATCAAATTGCCTTCGAGTTTAAAACCGTCGACCTCTTGCCTGGCAAGGCAACAAACGAAGTCTTGCGATCCAATTGAACTGCCCATGGCTCGGTTTTACGCTGACGGCGCCTTTAGGCGCTCGGGGTATTGCTCGGTCGGCAATGCCCGCACATGCTATTGCAAAACCAGCTCTGAAGATTTCTTTCTATAGGGAAACTGGCAGCAAGTGATGTTGCAGGCCGGGCAGTCAGTCGGGCTTGCGCGTAAGGATCCTGACCTTGGGAATCCCTGTTGAATTAGCAAGCGTTACCGTCTTCACCAGGCTCCTCGCCGCCAAAGATCCATCAGCAACGATCGTAATCCGTTTTACGCCATCACCGGCCCAATCAGCGAACAACACCAGCAAATCATGAGCGCTGCGTTCAATGCCTCGGACAAACCGTCGACCATCGGCATGCACAATAACCGAGTGTGGAATGGCGCTCGCGACAGGCTCTCCCAGCGCCCGCGCTAACTGCACCTCTGAGTCGGAGAAAGGCCGGATCTTGCTCGTAAGGAGAAAGAAGACGAGCACAATAAACACGACGTCGATAAGCGGCGTTAGCGAGAGAAGAGCCACGCGCCGCCGCTCTGCTTTGAGTTTCATGTGGGCCTTAGTATCGCTAGACTGAAGCGGCTAACTTGCCCGTATTCTGAGTTCATAGCCGAGACCAAATACCGATCAATCGCGGGGCATCGAGCGCAGCACGAAGTTCCCATCGAGCTTAAAATCATATTCATTGCCATCTTTGCATCTGGCATCGTCGATCTCGTAAACGCCCGATGCTTCAGATTCCCTTTTCCTACTTGCCACCTTCGCATCCCCAGCCCGCGAGCGTATCTTTGATCTTGGCAATTTCATCCGCAGACGGCTTTTCGTCCGCCAGGGCAAAAGAACCCGCGAACGCATACAAGACCGATGCCACTAAATCCGCTTCATTGTTCAACTTCTTATCTGTGTTGACCTATTGGCGAAGCTTGGCGATCTTAATTGCTTTGATCTTTGATTTTTCTCAAGCGCTTAGCTTTTCATCCTAGACGAGCTTCGCATCACACTGCGTTTCCTTAAAATGTGTTGGCCAAGATCGTTTATCTCACTCTCGTAATGTCTGTTATTGGCCCACCAGAGACTCAACTGATTTGAAAGCCAACCGACGCGATCGGTGGTGCTGCTGACGTATTACCTTTCGTCCGCCCAACTGGCCGCTTTCAAGGGGAGACCGTCCGTGCCCGGCGCGCTACCAAATCGACAAGGCTGACCCAATGCAGACATGTCGCTCGGCATTCTGATAGCAACGCGACCGGCAAATACAGTTCGACGCAAAGCTTTTTTGCGGCAATCTCTGCGCCATTTCCAGCAAACGGAATTGATTGGCGAGGTCAGTCGCGTAGAACTGGCAAAGCTCTTCTGAGCTGGACGTTGAATATTCAAGCGAAGCAATTCTCGCGGCACGGCCCAATGCCAAGCTGCGACTTCGCGGGCTAGCCAACACTAGGTGTTGCTGCAAACCTCAAGACTGTTGCGCCCGTTTTCTATATTCGCTGGGTGTCATTCCGCGCAGCTTGCGGAACATGGTGGTGAAGTGGCTTAAATTTCCGAATCCGGAAGACAGCGCAACTTCAGTGACGGACCGGCCTTCTGACAGCAGTGCGCACGCAGCATTGATGCGCACTTCCAGCAAATAAGCATGAACGGAGTTACCGATCGTTTCCCGAAAGCCCGCTTTCAATTTCTTTTCGCTAAGTCCGACTACGGAAGCCAGCGTGCGAATTCTCCAGGATTCTTCATATCTGGTCTCCAGCAGCTCGCGCGCCAGCGCTATCTTGCGCCGGTCTTCAGCCGACAATGAGATTGTTTCGCTGGCGGCTGCGCTGATATCCGAAAGCGTCGTAGCCAACAGCTCAAGTGACTTGGCGGTGAGGTAGAGTTCGCGCGTCGGCGGTGCACCAATGCTGCAGTTACGGATCTCCCGAACAATCTCGATCAATTTGGCGGAGCCTTGGAACGCGCTGAGCAAGGCTCCCTTCTCGGGTATGCTTGGCCCGCTATAGAGCTCTTGCGAAAGCCGCGCCGCGGTGACGCCACCGACACGATCGAAAAGCTCACGCCGAAAGCGCACGTCAACGACGCTCAGCTTCTGGCCCCCATCGTGCCAATGTTGCCCCCCGATAGGCTTGTCGCTCATGAACAACACCACGGTGCCCGGCAGGATTTCGATTGCATCGGAGGTTTCAAGTGAAGCCCGCCCCCGACCTGTAAGGTAGACCGCAATGCATACGGTCGGCGGTCCCTGTTCGCCGTACACGACGTCCTTCGTCGTCTGAGCCTCCACCACTGCAACAGTGATGTCTGCACCAAGTTGCTCGACACGCGTTCGCGCCCGGATACCATCGCAAACTTCGCGTTCCTCGCCGAGCCACTGGGTCGCAGGGTGAGAAATCGTATCGTGATATGTGCCGTCCATGTCACAGCCACCGATTGAATGTCTTAGGCGCACCGATTCCCAAAAAAGCCGCCCGCATACCGATAGCACGCGGCGCCTGAAAACTTTACTCGTTTTGTAAACAATATGGAAGGTATGCGGTCAACCACCTCTTGCGTGGCGATCGCGCGGAGGCTGAGTTGAGCATTCAAAACGATAAAGACATCTTCGGAACTGGCCTCTTGGCCGTAACCATTGGCACACTGAGCTTGGCTATGACGCCAATAGCGTCTATGGCGCAGGGGGCCCAGGAAACGATTTCGCTTGAAGGTATTGTCATTACGGCAAACAAGCGAGAGCAGGAACTCGGCAAGATCGATGCAAGTGTTTCCGTGAGAACGGGAGAGCAGATCAGTCAAGCAGGCGTCACCAAGGTAGCCGAGCTCGAAAAGGTGTTCCCGGGCCTTGTGATCCGCACACGCGGCAACCGCGCCTATTCATCCTTCACTGTTCGGGGAGTTTCCTCGACGGACTTTTACAGTCCATCCGTTCAGGTTTACGTGGACGGCGTCCCCCAGAGTGAAGCTTTCTTGACGCAAGACCTCATCAACGTCGAGCGCGTGGAGTTTCTGCGAGGACCGCAAGGAACGCTCTACGGCCGCAACGCTTATGCGGGTGTTTTGAACATCATTACAAAGCGTCCCGAAACCACGACCGCATCCGTCGAGGCGACCGGAACAAACAAGAAAGCCAGCCTCGACATTGCTGCCACTGCTGCAGTAGTCCCAGGTACTTTTTATGTCGACCTGACCGGTCGTCTCGCCAGAGATTTCGGGCAGATCGACGATGTCGATACGGGCACTGATGGAATCGATGAAGGCAAGTTCAAAAACGGCAGCTTGCGTTTACGCTATGCGCCAACCGGCGGGCCGTTCGACGCAACGTTCCAAATCGCCCATGACCAAACGGAGACCGGCGAGGAAGTCTACCTCTTCGACGACCTGATCAAAGAGAGAGCCTATCACAGCTTCCTGCAAGGCCCATCTGGCCAACTCGATCGCAAGACGACAACATCCGCATTGGCTTGGAATTACCGGTTCGACAATTTCACACTCTCGAGCACGACCGCATTCCAGGATCTGGATATGGCGCGCCAGGTTTCTGGCTACGATTTTCCAGAAAGCAAACGAACATGGTCCGAAGAACTACGGCTCGCTTTTGACGGCGAACGCCTGGATGGTGTGCTGGGCGTTTATTTGCAGTCCGACGAGTTTACCCGCGAAACCGTTTATCTAAGCGCGGTAAACAATGTCGATACTCAAACGGCGGCCGTATTCGGCGAAGCAACCTGGCACGTGTCGCCTGTTATCGATTTGACCGCAGGACTGCGCTACGCCTACGACAAAGCTGAGATCGACTATCGGCAGAACCTGAATTTCCCGCCTTTCTATGTACCTTATGGGTTTGAGAACTCCGCAGATTTCACAAGTTTGCAGCCAAAGGCAGCAGTCGGTTTCCAGGTCGCGCCGAACCTTCGGATCTATGGTCAGGTCGCAAAGGGCTACAAGCCCGGCGGCTTCAATCATGCCGTAACAAGCGCTGCAGACCAGGCGCCCTACGATCCGGAAAATGCCATTAATTACGAAGTCGGGATGCGCGGTAGCCTTGCTGGCGGTGATTTTTCTTACTCCCTTGCAGGCTACCGGATCAATGCGACCGACAAGCAGATCTACGTCGGTATCGTGCCATTCCAGGTCATCCAAAACGCAGCAGAAACTTCAAGCACAGGTGTCGAAGCTGAAGCGAACTGGCAGGCGACCCGTCAGCTCTCGTTTGCAGGCAACATCACCTATGGGCGTTCGATCTTCGAAGACTTCACCGACGCAGGCGTGAACTATGACGGCAATCGCCTGCCTTATGCCCCTGATCTCACTGGATCACTCCAAGCCCGCTACGTCTTTGAACAGAACTACTTTCCTGGCCCGGTCGCCCTGCAGGGCAGCATGTCCTACACCGGCGAGACCTATTTCAACGAAGCCAATACCCTGTCTCAAGAAGGCTACTTTCTATTCGATGCCGCATTGGAAATCGGCGTCGCAGATGAAGCCAAACTGACGGTGTTTGGCAATAATCTCACCGACGAAGCCTTTCGCACCTATAGCTACGCTCAGGGAACAACGATCCTAAGCACCATTGGCGAAGGACGTGTGGTCGGCGCTAAGCTCAAGATGGACTTCTGAAGATTATGGGCGTCGAGACGTCTTGGTCCCCAGCAGCTGCCACAGGCCGCAATCGCACCTCGGCACTTGCCCTTTGGCAGGTGCTGTCTGCGATTGGCGGTATTTACATCGTACAGTCAGTTGTTGGCGGACTGACGTTCATCGCAGTCCCGACGTTGATGCGAGCCAACGGCGTGGCGCTCGATACGATAGGCCTCGTTTCTTTCTTGATGGTTCCATGGGCTATCAAGTTCCTTTGGGCCCCGGCTGTTGAGCGATATCGTCTTCCCACGGCGGGAAACAGACGAACGCATCATGTGGTCTTGTTCGGACAAACGATCGCCGCCGCCGGCTTGATTGTTCTTGCGCTAACAGGGGCGGATGGCTCTGCCTTGTTCTTTGCAGCCTTGATCTTGGTTGCAGTCGCCTCCGCGAGCGTTGACATTGGCTGCGATGCCTTCGCGATTGAGCAGCTTTCGCCAAAGGATCGTGGCTGGGGAAATACAGCCCAGATTGGTGGTGGCTATACGGGTATGGCCATCGGCGGCGGATTATTCCTGTACCTTGTTGGACAATGGGGATGGCTTCCAGGAATCGTCTTCCTCTTCGCGCTTCTCATCCTCCTGACGGTGCCATTTGCCGCGACTGCCGAACCGACACCTAAACCCGCCAAGACGCGCGATCAGCATCGGCCCAGCCTGCGATTTGCCCTCAACCGGCGTGCCGTCTGGTTCGGACTGATCGTCGTCGTACTTGTCCAGATTGGTCCCCGGCTTGCTCAAGGTCTGGTTGGGCCTTTTCTTGTCGACCAAGGCGTCGATATCGGGACGATCGGCATTCTCAATGGCATTGGCGGGATCGCCGTCGGCCTGTTCGGTACGGCCGTCGGAGGCTTAGGGGTGCGCTACCTTGGCTCCTGGAAGAGCCTCGCGCTGTTCGTTGCGCTGCAGGCAATCGTACTAGCGGGACTCGCAATTGCCGCGCATTACGGGCCGTCGCCGTTCAGTGTATTGGCATCGCTCGGACTAGCCAAAACGGCATTGATGGCGGCCACGTTTGTTGCCCTTTACTCGCTCCTGATGGGCTTGTCGTCACTCAAGCAGGCAGGCGTTGATTTTACGCTCTTCCAATCCGCCGATGCACTGATCGCTGCGTTCGCCGGTTTCAGCGGAGCCAGCGTTGCGCAGGAACTCGGTTACGCGATGTGCTTTGGTCTCGCGAGCGGCCTCTGTCTGCTGGCCGGAGCAATCTTCGCAATTAGACCCTTCAGCGGGGATCGGTCAGATCAAGAGGGATTAGATCAATGAGAACGAAACGGGCCGTCATCATCGGAGCTGGCGTAGCAGGCCTCTCTGCCGCTTGGTGGCTGCACCGCGCCGGATGGTCATGTGTCGTGCTTGAACGCGCTAATGATTTGCGCTCAGGCGGCTACATGATGGGACTGTCCGGCCCAGGCCTTGAGGTTGCCGGGCAGATGGGCCTCATGGAGCAACTGGAGTCGAAATCTCGCCTAATTGACGAGAACGTCTATCGCGACCGCAAAGGGCGCGAGTTGATGAGGTTGAAATACCGGGAGTTTCTCGACGACTTACCGTTCCTGGCGCTGCGGCGGACCGATCTCGTCCAGGCACTATACGAGGGCGTGAAAGACGACACCGAAATCCGGTTTGGCTGCGCGGTGAGCAGCGTCTCTCCAGGGCCTGACGAGGCAAGCGTTACGCTGTCAGACGGCGAGACCCTTACAGGCGATCTTGTGATCGGCGCCGACGGTCTGCGCTCGTTCGTACGTCGTGAAGTGTTCGGGCCGGATGAAAAATTTTTCGTGCCCCTGGGCTACCGTTTCGCTGCCTATGACCTCGACGACACCTTGCATCTGGGAATGGATTTCGTCTCCTATGCCGAACCCGGACGCATGACCGAATACTACACGCTCGAAGCCGGCCGCCTCGCTGCGTTGCACATCTGGAAGAGCGATGAAACTGGTCTGGTTCCGCTCGATAAGAAGTGGGATCTCGTGGAAGCGATCGCCAAGACAAGTCATGAGACCGTCTCTTCCATGACCAGGGTCGCGCGCGATGCGAACGAAGCTCTGCTGCTCGACGATCTGACAATGGTTTCCATGCCTAAGTGGTCCGCGGGCCGGGTCTTGTTGATGGGAGATTCCGCCCATTGCCTGACATTGATATCTGGGCAGGGCGCTGGCATGGCTCTGACGTCCGCCGCAATACTTGGAAATGAACTGAAAAAGCATTCGCTCGACGAAGCACTCCTGCACCACGAGGCCCGTCTTCGTCCATCGATCAAGCGCCTTCAAGGCCGCAGCGTAAAGATGGCCAAGGTCTTCATCCCGGCCACCCCGATGGCATTTGGCATTCGCAACTTCATTCTACGCAATATGCCGCGGCGCTGGCTTGGACGCTACTTCGTCAATGCCATCAAGTCCGAAATTCTCCAGTCGGCTGGCTCACCAGTTGTCGTTTCCGGCAGCAAAAATCTTGCTTCTGGAATTTAATTGACCATAGACGAATTGATCAAAACTCGTGCATGAAGCGCCATGAACAGCTTCAGCAATCAGCGGCTAATCGTGCCGAAAGGAATGGCGTACCGATCTGGCATGTCGATGCTTCGCCGGGCATGAATGAACGTGCTCAGATTTCCGAGCTGCTTGTCAAGCTAACTCTCTAAACGAGTTTTTCCAGCACCGTTCGCACCCAAGAAGGCAGCTGTGGACGCAGCCTTTCAACTCTAGCACTTCGGATTCTGCCCCATCGATGCGAGGAGGTAGTTTGATTTTGAATACAGTCGGCAAGACGTTTTGTTCTGAGCCCATTTGATTCAGTATTCAAAGAATTTAACGGAACTTCGCGGAGGATTTTCAGGCGCCGGATGCCGCGAAGCGGTGGGCATCCTTGCTCAACACAAGCTTGCGCAGTGTTGAAGTGCGAAGGCGCAACTAAAATGTCAGGGCGCGGGTGCAAGTCGGCACCCGAAGCGCCGCGGAGAATTATCAAGCGCCGGATGCCGTGTGGGCATCCGAAGGCGCAACAAAAGTGGTGCGGACGGCGGGAATCGAACCCGCACGGGCTAGGCCCTCAGGATTTTAAGTCCTGTGTGTCTACCAGTTCCACCACGTCCGCGTTTCGTACGTCATGAGACGAAAAACGAGCCGCTTCTTATGCCGACTGACGGCCGATCGATCAAGCACCGATCGATGATTGCAAAATTCAGCCCCTCACCGTCGCGCACGTCCATGCAGAATGCCGGCGCGAAGCAGCAAATAGAGCAGCAAAGCATTGAGAATGTGCCACCAATAATGCGTCCCGATGCGCCCGTAATCGTAGAACGCAGTCTGCGGGCACCATGGTCTGTCATAGGTTCGAAGCGTCAACGACAGCGCAAAGACCAGCGCCCCAACCAGAATGTAGCCCCATCCCGGGCGCCGGAAAATCGCCAAGCCGAGCCCCATAATCACCAGCGCGCCAAGAGCCGGCAGATAGGCAACCGAACCGCGCAGACATAGCGTTCCGCCACATCGCATCTGTCCAGCTTGCCAGAGGATAGCAACGAAAATCCCAAGCCCCAAAAGCACAAAAAGCCAATTGAAACCAGCCAGCCGTCTGAGCGCATAGCCGACGTACAGCACCATGAACAAGCCGATCGGCGCGACATCGGCAATCGCCGCCCAGCGCATCGCCAGCGTGTGGAACAAAAAGCTGCCTGTCCCGATGACGAACACGAGCACGATCAAGAAGAGTTCGAAAACCCCGCGGTTGGATCGCGGATGCGTCAGCCACAACACAAGCGCTGCGAGACTGGCCAAGTGAAACGCGCCGTTCGACCAGGCATTGAAAGGCTCGGCCCAAAACCCGCCGTCGCTGCCGCGCTCACAATATGAGTAGATCTTGTCGTGCCAATACCCGGCAGGAATCTGCTTGTCGATCCAGCGCGCGAATGCCTCTAGCTGCTCCAAACCAAACGCCCCCAAAATTCAACTTCCGCCAGACCCTGGCAATCCCCAGCGACCCGCGGCCAACGCGCTACACGATTGCCATCACTTTCCGGCTCACCTCATAAGCCACAAAGCAGAGCGACACCGCAAAACCGACCGCCGGCACCCAGATCGGAACCTCGATACCATCCGCGCCGCCGATCTTGGCAAGCTTCATCCGAAGCAAAGCCAGATTGACGAACGCGAAAACGAGAAGCGTAAGCCCTGCCGTCAATTGCGCCAGAACCGCCGTGCCCGATGTCGTGCAAAGAACGAGCGCAACGAACAATGCCAGTGCCGTCGCAATCAACGGCGTCCGCGTCACCGCATTGACCTGCCCGAAGAGCTTCGGCAGGTGCCCCATGCGGCTCAATCCGTAGAGCACGCGTGACGCCATGATGAGCTGAACCAGCACGCCATTCAAAACCGCGAAAATGGCGACAAGCGTCACGACTTGTCCGCTGCCGCCCGTCAGGCGCGAGAACAAAAGCGTCATCGGCGCAGAGCTTTGCGACAGTTCGTCGATAGACAGAAACGAAATCGCCACCAGCGCAACAAGGAAATAGAGGAGCGCGGTAATCACCAGCGTCGTGGCAATCGCCCTCGGCATGGTGCGCGTTGGCTCCTTCACCTCCTCGGCGACATTCACCAAATCTTCAAAGCCGATGTAGGCGAAAAACGCGATCAGGACGGCACTGGAAAACCCGGCCAGGGCACCTGCTTGCGGCGCATCGGCCATCTTTTCAAAACCGGACGCGACCTGTTCGGGGTTCATCAGCCCAACGGCCACGATCACGAGCAGCAGCCCGACTTCGAAGAGCCCGAGGATGGCTGCCGTCCATGAGGCTTGCTTAATCCCCCACATCGCGATTGCACCGATGAGAAGCCCGAGAATGAGCGCCACGACGACCTCGCCGACCGCGAAAAACTCGGTGACGTATCCAGCCCCGCCGCGCAACAAAGCCGCTGAGGAAACTATCCCTGCAGACGCGACCATCAAACCTGCCAGAACCGCCAGTGTCGGGGCTTTCAATCCGGCTTCGATATAAGCAGCCTCACCCGCGCTGACAGGAAATCGCGCCGACAGCTCGGCATAGCTGGCCGCAGAAAACGAAATGAGAAGCGAAGCCCCAACAAACGCCAGCGGCGTCAACCCGCCGGCCAATTGCGCGACCTCGCCGACCAGGACGTAGATGCCCGCGCCGACTGTGACGCTGAGACCGTAAAGCGTCAGCAGCACAAACCCCATCTGGCGCACCAGCTTCGGGCTCTCGCCGCTGTTCGCATTCATCGAGGGAAATTCACTCATTGGACGGGCCTTGAGTTCGTTGAGCCAATCGACCGGACAATTCGTCCAGCCTGTTTCGACGGCCTATCAACGGCCCTACTCAGCTAGCCTTTTCAAAACAGGCCGACCCAACCGGCCTATTCCACTGGCATGACGACAACGTCGCCTTCCTTGAGCGTCAAAGCCAACTTGCCCTGCTTGAGAGCCAAGGCGTCGGCCCCGAACAGATCTCTGCGCCAACCCGATAGAGCCGGCACGTCGGGTTCTTCATACCGGGCTAGCGCTTCCAGATCAGAAGCGTCCGCAATCAGCCGCGTCGCAACCCCGTGACGCGCCGCCGCCGATTTCAACAGCACCTTGAGGAGTTCAAGCGTCGCTGTTGCCTCCGCACTGAGCGGCTGACCTTGGCGCAGCTGCGGCACCTCGGCCATGTCTCGCGCCAACCCTTCTTCGACAGCGGCAACAATATCTTTAGCCCGCGACGAACGCGAAAAGCCGTCCGGCACCGAGCGCAGTCCGCCAAGCTCGCTGGTCGAACGCGGCGCGTGATTGGCAATGTCATAAAGCGCCTCATCGCGCATGACGCGCTGCCGCGGCACATTCTGCGCTTGCGCCGTGCGCTCCCGCCAGGCCGCCAGCGACATCAGTACACCCATCGCCTTCCGGTTCTTCACCTTCGCCTTGAGCCGTTGATAGGAAAGTTCAGGATGCTGTTCGTAGGTCGACGGATCGGTCAGGATCGCCATTTCTTCGGCAAGCCACGACGCACGCCCGGATTTCTCAAGCTCCGCCTTCAAATGCAGATAGACGTCGCGCAAATGCGTAACGTCGCCCAGCGCGTAGTTGAGTTGCTTATCCGACAAGGGCCGCTTCGACCAATCCGTGAACCGGGAAGACTTGTCGAGCTGCGCCCCCGAAACCGAGCGGACCAGGTTGACGTAGCTAATCTGGTCGCCAAATCCGCAAACCATCGCCGCCACCTGGGTATCGAACACGTTTTGCGGGATCAGCCGGCCTTCACAATGGAAAATCTCGAGATCCTGGCGCGCGGCGTGGAAAACCTTGACCTGATCCGGCCCCGCCATCAGCTCCCAGAACGGCTTGAGATCGAGCCCCCTCGCCAGCGGATCGATTGTCGCAGCCACGTCAGGGCTTGCCACCTGGATCAGGCAGAGCTTCGGATAATAAGTCTGTTCGCGCATGAATTCCGTGTCCACCGTCAAAAATTCGGCGGATCGGAGCTCTTGGCACAGGTTTTCGAGATCGGAGGTCGAGGCGATGGGAGTCATGTCGACAAGCGCTATAGCCTAAACTTCGCGATTTGTCGCCTGTTCGTCGAAGAAGCGCCCAAACTGCTTAAGGTCTAAGCGTCGCAGGTCTCCAGAGCACAATTTCGCCCGCCAGCCCGACCGGCTTGACATCTCCCAAGGTGCATGCGCTTTTCCCGCCTTGATTACTAAGATTCACGCATGAGACTTGAGGCACGACCGACCATGGCCGAAGGCAAAAGCGCGGGTTCCAGCGCTGCAGAACTTCACCGCTATCGCTCACACACCTGCGGGGCGCTGCGCGCATCCGATATCGGCAACACGACCCGCCTTTCGGGCTGGGTCCACCGCGTGCGCGACCACGGCGGCGTCTTGTTCATCGACCTGCGCGACCACTATGGCCTGACCCAGGTCGTCGCCGATCCTGACAGCCCGGCCTTCAAGACCGCAGAATTGGTGCGCTCGGAATGGGTCATCCGCGTCGACGGCAAGGTCCGCGAGCGCCCTGAAGGCACCAACAACGCCGAATTGCCAACCGGTGAGATCGAAGTTTTCGCCACCGAGATCGAGGTCCTGTCGAAAGCCGCCGAAATCCCGGTCCCGGTCTTCGGTGAACCTGACTATCCCGAGGACATGCGCCTCACCTACCGCTTCCTCGACCTACGCCGCGAAACCCTGCACGCCAACATCATGAAGCGGCAGGCCGTCATCCGCAAAATGCGCCGCTCAATGGAAGACGCAGGTTTCTCGGAGTTCACCACCCCGATCCTGACGGCATCCTCGCCGGAAGGCGCGCGCGACTTCCTCGTCCCCTCGCGTCTGCACGAAGGCAAGTTCTACGCCCTGCCGCAGGCCCCGCAGATCTATAAGCAGTTGCTGATGGTCTCGGGCTTCGACCGCTATTTCCAGATCGCACCTTGCTTCCGCGACGAGGATCCGCGCGCCGACCGCCTGCCCGGCGAATTCTATCAGCTCGACGTCGAGATGAGCTTCGTCACGCAGGAAGACATCTTTCAGACGATGGAGCCGATCACGCGTAGCTTCTTCGAGGAATTCGCGGACGGGAAGCCCGTTACGAAAGAGTTCCCGCGGATTCCATACGACGAAGCCATTGCCAAGTACGGCTCCGACAAACCGGACCTGCGCAACCCGATTGAAATGCAGGACGTCACCGAACATTTCCGCGGCTCGGGCTTCAAGGTCTTTGCCGGAATGATCGAGAAGGACCCGAAGGTCCGCGTCTGGGCGATCCCGGCTCCGACCGGCGGCAGCCGCGCCTTCTGCGACCGCATGAACTCGTGGGCGCAAGGCGAAGGTCAACCAGGCCTCGGCTACATCTTCTTCAAGGACGGCAAAGGCTCCGGCCCAATCGCCAAGAACATCGGCGAAGATCGCACCGCAGCCGTGCGCGAGCAACTCGGCCTCAAAGACGGCGACGCTGTCTTCTTCGCCGCCGGCAACCCGCGCAACTTCCATAAGTTCGCAGGCGCCGCCCGCGACCGCGTCGGCCATGAACTCAAGCTGCTCGATGAAGATCAGTTCGCGCTGTGCTGGATCGTCGACTTCCCGATGTATGAATGGAACGAAGACGAAAAGCGCATCGAGTTCTCTCACAACCCGTTCTCGATGCCGCAAGGCGGTCTCGAAGCGCTCGAAGCAGCCAAGTCCGACGACGACCTGCTGGCCCTCAAGGCTTGGCAGTACGACCTCGTCTGCAACGGTTCGGAAATCGCCTCGGGCTCCATCCGTAACCACTTGCCCGAATCGATGGTCAAAGCCTTCGGTCACGCAGGCCTCGGCGAAGACGTCGTCAAGGAACGCTTCGGCGGACTTTATCGTGCCTTCCAGTACGGTCCACCACCGCACGGCGGCATGGCTCTCGGCATCGACCGCATCGTCATGCTGCTCGTCGGCGCTTCCAACCTGCGCGAAGTCTCGCTGTTCCCAATGAACCAGCAGGCGCAGGACTTGTTGATGAACGCTCCGGCCGAAGCGACCCCGTCGCAGCTTCGCGAACTATCGCTGCGCGTTGTGGCCGACAGCGCCAAGTGACGGCGAACTGAAAAGCGCTTTGTTTAGAAACAAGCAGGAGAAGGCGCGCCAAAGAGATGCTGCTCGACAAATCAACACTTCCCTTCCCTTGGAAGTACCGGGCGCATCAGCTCTTGTGTCGTACAATCGGTCGGCTGACGGGGGTCTTCGCGCGCCCCGTCCAAAAGGTCGTCATCATCACCAACGGCCGAACCGGCTCCAACCTGCTTGTCTCTTACCTCAACTCCAGCCCGCAGGTCCGCGCCTATGGCGAGATCTTCGGCACCTATTATCTCTCCAGCGATTTCCTGCTCGAAAAACTGCGCCAGCCACACGGCGCTGTCCGGCATTTGCATGAGATGCTGGAGCGGCTGACGAGCGAACGCCTGACCGCCGTCAAGATCCTCTACCAGCACTTCGACGAGCGCTTCCGCGAAAGACGCGATCTCCCAAGCCTCGCTGAACTGCTCCCTGAACTGCAAAACGATCCCACCATCAAGATCATCCAGCTACGCCGCGAGAACCTACTCGACGTCATCGTCTCCAACATGCTCGCCAAGCAATCGGGCAAGTACGTCGGCCAGGCTTACGACGTCGAGCAGATCACGTTGCCGCCACGCGTCTGCCGCCGCCACTTCATGGCAATCGAGGAGCTAGAACAGAAGTTCCGCGATGCCTTTCCGCCCGAGCGCTATCTGGAGCTGACTTACGAAGATTTGACTGCCAAGCCTGATGAAACGCTTGGCAAGCTGCAGAACTTCTTGGGAATAGGAAACCTCAAAGCGCAATCCCATATCCAGAAACAGAACCGCTCGGCAAAGTCGGACGTGATCGCCAACTACGATGAACTCAAATGGTTCTTCCGCCGCTCCGATTACCGCCGTTTCTTTGACGAACCAGACAAGACAACGCCCGCCACAGGCCAAGCCGGAAAAGCTCGATGAAAAAAATCGCAGTCCAGATGGACCCGCCCGAAAAGATCAACATCAAGGGCGACACGACCTTCGCGCTGATGGTGGAAGCCCAGTCCCGCGGCATGGCGCTCTATGAATTCCAGCCCACCTCGCTTGCCATCGAGAACGGCGAGATCACCGCGCTGATGCGCAAGACGACCGTGCATCCCGATAAGCCCGAAGCACCTTTCACGTTGGAAGACGAAAAGCGCGAGACGGTTGCCGATTTCGATGTCGTCCTCGTGCGCCAGGACCCGCCCTTCGACATGGCCTATTACTCCAACACCTATCTGTTGGAGCTGTTGCCGAAATCGACGCGCATCCTCAACGACCCCGGCGCCATCCGCAACACACCCGAAAAGCTGAGCGCGTTGCACTTCCCGCATCTGATGGCCAACACGCTGATCTCGGCCGACCGCGCCCACATCGCCGACTTTGCTCGCCGCACCGGCCAGATCGTCTTGAAGCCGCTGTCGCTATTCGGTGGCGAAATGATCGTCAAAACCAACATCGACGATCCCGAATTCAACGCCCACCTCGACAAGCTCCTGGCCTTCTCAAAGGAGCCGATCGTCGCTCAGGAATTCCTCCCCAACGTCAAGGAAACCGATAAGCGCGTGATGATGCTTCAAGGCGAGGTCGTCGGCGTCTTGGGGCGCATTCCCGCCGAAGGAAACTTCGTTGCCAACATCCATTCCGGCGGTCGCCCGGTGCTGAGTTCACTGACGGAAAAAGAAGAAGTGGTCTGCGCCGAAGTCGGCAAGAAGCTTAAAGAGTGGGGCATCTTCTTTGCGGGCCTCGACCTCATCGACGGTCGGCTCTCGGAGATCAACGTCACGTCTCCGACTTTGACGGTCGAACTCAAAGCCGTGGGCGGCCCGGACATTCCAAAGATGTATTGGGACGCGGTCTTCGCCTGATCCGCACCGACACACCAACACCGGAACAAAAAAGCGCCGCCAGGTCATCGGACCCAGCGGCGCTTTTTTCATCTCGAAATTGAATATCGTGGTAGCAGGCAGTTCGCCTAGAACGCCACCCCAATATCACCGGCCAACTTATTCGGCTGGAACAAGCCCAGCGCCGGCTGGCAGCGAGGAGCCCCGCTCAAGAAGGACGCGTGCCGCAATGGCGCCGGCGACGATCGAAGCAAGCGCGATGATCGCCGAAAAACCGAGCGTCGCGACACCGGCAAGACCGGCACCCACGGTGCAGCCACCAGCCAGAACACCGCCGAAACCCATCAGCGATCCCCCGAGAAGGTACTTTCCAACCGGCGTATCGCGCTCGAAGCCGACGACCTTGAATTCACCGAAGGCAAGAGCGGCAACCAGGCTTCCGGCCAGAACACCACCGATGAAACCGACGCCGAAGCCTGGGGCAATTGCCGAACCGGCAACGACGTAAAACAGCGTTTCACTGCCTGGCAGCGTGAAGGCAACACTCTGCAGCGCAATCGGATCGAACTCATCAAACAGAATGTATCCGGTGCCAACCCAGCTCAGCGGAACCAGCGTACCAACAAGCGCACCCATCAGCAGTTCCCACCAACGCTCATGCGTGTAGATCGCGTAAGCGGCCAGCGCGAGAGAAATGACGGCTCCAGGAACGAGCGCGCCACCGAAGAAATGCGCGAAGCTCGCCGGAGCACCGGCATCGACCGTAAAGCCGCCGAGCCAAACGCGAAGCGGCGCCAGCACACCTTTGATCGTCGCATGCGCGATGACGGCGAAAACCACGATCGTCACGATTGCCCGCAGGTTACCCGTCCCGGCCAACACCGTCAGGCGCGACGCGCAACCCCGCGTCAGCACCATGCCGACACCGAACAGCACACCACCCAGGACGATCGCCAGAACCGGCACCGACTGAGCCCAGAACCGATGCGTGGAAAAATCGACGAACCCATATTCCGAAAGCGCCGCCGTTCCAGCGACAGCAACGGCAAGACCCATCAGCCACGTCGAAAGCGCTGAGCGGCGTTCTTCGGCAGGGCCGGCAAGCCCTCTGCGCAGACAAAAGCGCGAGCGCTGAGCCAGAACGCCAAACAGCGCTCCAAGCACCAAGCCCAAGACAACGGAAGCAGCGACAGGGGTCCAGCCCTCAAGGCCAAGTTCTGCAAACATGATCGGCACCACCAGGTTCGAATAGAAGTGACATACACATATTCGAATTAGGATATTTTTTCAATTTATCGTCGCGAAATCGCGAAAAATAAAATGTCATTCCAAGTTTGCGCCACGCACGAACACAACATCACAATCCAACGCCGATCAGAGCAACCTCGTTCGAGCAATCGCCTGCAATAAGCAAGATTTCTCCAAATCGGCCTCAACGACCGTCTTCAGCAGCCGTCTTAACCGCATCGAGGCGAAAGTTTTTCCAAAGCTGCCTGTGGAGAAATCCCGTTGCCGCGACACAGTTCCAAAGAGAAAAACCACTTCACACAAAAGGCGCGTTGCCATCTGCGTTCAAGGTGCCTACAGCGAGGGGGAAAAGACTGGAGAATCGAGCTCCAAGAGAATGTCGACCAAATTGAGGACTATCGGCGCTCACGTAGCCGGTTCAATCTGGTGGCGATCTCGAAGTCTGGGAGAGCCTAAAAGATGCTTTTCACACCCCGCTTCAGTTCCCCCAAACGGTTCGACGCGACCCGTCTTCAGCCCGTCGCCGTCATCGACATCGGCTCAAACTCGGTTCGCCTGGTGGTTTATGAAGGCCCCTTTCGCGCTCCGACCCCGCTCTTCAACGAAAAAGAACTTTGCGGCCTAGGGCGCACAGTCGCCAGCACCGGCCGGCTTTGCGATGACGCTATTACTTGCGCCTTGTCGGCACTACGCCGGTTCCGCGCCATCACCGATACGCTGAACGTCGGAACTTTGCGGGTCATCGCAACAGCGGCCGCGCGCGATGCAGATAACGGCCCCGACTTCATCGCCGCAGCCGAAGCCCTCTGCAAAGTGCCCGTCGAAGTCCTCACCGGCGAAGACGAAGCCCGCATTGCAGCCCAAGGCGTCATGATGGGTGTCCCCGACGCCGATGGAATCGCCGCAGACCTGGGCGGCGGCAGCGTCGAACTCGTCGATATCAGGAATGGCGACGTCCGCAACGCCGTAACGCTTCCCCTTGGCGGATTACGCCTCGTCGACGTGACCGGAGGCAAACTCGAGAAGGCCGGTGACATCATCGACCGCGCCCTCGACAACGTCTCCTGGCTCAACGATGGCCGCAATCGCACGTTCTACGCGGTCGGCGGAACATGGCGGGCGCTCGCCAAACTGCACATGGAAGCGTCCGACTATCCCTTGAACGTCATGCATGAATACCAGCTTGAAGCGGCAACCGCTCAGGCATTTTCCAATAAGCTTCATACGGCAAAACGCCTGGCCGGCATCCAGGGGCTCGCCAAAATCTCCAAGCAGCGCAGGGAAATCATTCCTTACGGCGCGCTCCTGATGGAGAAGCTGCTCGAAAGAACGAAGGTCAAAACTGTCGAATTTTCCGTCTTCGGTGTGCGCGAAGGCATCTTCTATTCGATGCTCGATGACAAGCAGCGCGCCAAAGACCCACTTTTGAGCTATTGCGAACACCTTGCCGAGCTATATTCGAGATCATCCGCGCATGCCCGTGAGCTGTGCACGTGGACGGATGTGTTGTTTAGCCGCACAGATGCCAAAGAGACCGCGGAAGAGCGCCGCTTGCGCCACGCCGCCTGCCTCATCTCGGATACCGGCTGGCGCGCACACCCCGACTATCGCGGCGAACAAAGCCTTGATGCCGTCGCCCATGCCGCTCTAAGTGGTATCGACCACCCCGGACGTATCTTCCTGGCGCTATCAATTTATTTCCGCCACGCTGGTCGCGGCGAAATGGAAGGGGAGACGCTGTCAGTCCGTCTGCGCAAATCAGCCAGCAAACGCGCCTTGAAACGGGCCAAAATCGTCGGCGCAGCCGTCCGCGCCGCACACATGCTGTCGATCGGGATGCCGAATATCATTCCAGATGCACCATTGAGCTTTGACGGCGACAAGCTCGTTTGGGAAATTCCCAAGAAGCATGCTGAACTGGAAGGCGCACGGCTACGCCGGCGTTTCTCGACTTTGGCCGGCCTCCTCGATTGCACACCCGAGGTCAGATTGATCTGAGCCCATCCGATTATGGGCCTCTCAAATGAAGAATTCTCTGGGAAAGCACCGAAAGTCTGCCACCAAGTGAGCAAGTTTCAGCGCGCCAAGCGCAGACTCGCCATAATCTGATCGCAAAGAAAACACGACCAAGGAAGAGCCTACCGCTCAACCGCTGCAGTCGGCTTTTGCTCAAGTTGTTCTAACTCGAAGGACCCCAGTCTTGGACGCGATCGACCCTTATACGACCTTGGGTATTTCGCGCGATGCAGGCGACGATGAGATCCGGCGCGCCTTTCGCAAACTCGCGAAAGAGCTGCACCCGGACGTCAACCCGCAAGATGCATCAGCCGCCGAGCGCTTCAAGCGTATATCGGCCGCCTACGACATTCTCGGCGATCCGCCACGGCGGCGTCAGTTCGATTCCGGAGAGATTGACGCCAACGGCGAACCACGCCGCGGCTTCCGCCATGCTCATACGAACGGCCGCAGCGCCGGCAACGGATTTGGGCAAAACGACTTCAGCAACATGTTCGAGGAGATGTTCGCCGGGCACCGCCATAGCCACAACGCGCAAAACGGACATCGCACCGCTTCCAGCAGCTTCTCACGCCGTGGCCAGGACGTCCGCTATACCCTCGAAATTGATTTCGTCGAGGCCGTCACCGGGGTCAAGAAACGCGTCACCATGCCTGAAGGCGGTGTCCTGGATCTGACCGTCCCCGAAGGCGTCTCCGATGGACAGACGTTGCGCCTGCGCGGTAAGGGCGGCCATGGGCTTCTTGGCGGCGAAGCAGGCGACGCCCTGGTTGAAATCAAGGTCCGGCCCCACGCGCGTTTTTCCCGCGACGGCCTCGACATTCACTCGGATGTTCCAATCACAATCGACGAAGCCGTCCTCGGCGGCCGCATCGAGGTGTCGACGATCGGCAGCCGCGTTCAATTGACCATCCCCAAAGGCACTACTTCCGGGCGCATGTTCCGACTAAAAGGCAAGGGGATCAGGAACGCAAAAACCGGCGTGACCGGCGATCAGATCGTCACCGTAAGGATCGTCATGCCGCAAGAGATCGACGACGAACTGGCCTATTTCTTCTCGCAGTGGAAGCAGAAGCGCAGTTACGATCCGGGCCCGCGCTGACACCCGCTCATTCACTCCCTCTCGCAATTCGCCGAACCTTCGCGAACTCCCAAAAAGAAAACTCCACCGGCAGGGGGGCTAGCCGGTGGAGCTCTCTTCAAGGCCGCGCCGAGGCACGAGGGGGGAGCACAAATGTGCGCGGCCGGTTCGTGTGCAGGCACGGGGGCAAACCCGCACACGTTACTTTGCAAGGACTGTGGGCCAGTTGGCGTTGCCTTTCTCGATATTGACAGACACGTTCTTCAACCAGTTCGCTTGAACCTCACGATTATAGTTGAGGTAGAGCTTCCCACCGACGATCTTCCAAGCGTTTGGGTCACCCTTTGCTGTGTACCCTTGGCTCACCGCCCAAGCACAATACCCGCCGAATTGAGGGGCATATTTGCTAGGGTCGGCTTTGAAGTCGTCGAGATTGTCTTGCGAACTAAAACGCCATTGCGCGCCGTTATGTTCCAAAAAAAATTTCGACTGGCCTTTCAATGCCTTACCATCTTTGAAGTAGGCCACCGGATCATATCCGCCGACAGCAACCCAGGCACCAGACCGGTAAAAACCTCGGCCTTACCGGCTCGAGCGTCCTGCACGGCGTAAAGCACCGAGGCGCAGATCGCAGCGATGGCCAGAAGCGTCATCACCCAGCCCGAGCGCGTCGCATGTTTTTCTGAAGAATATTTCATACTCATGATCATCAACTCTGTTGTTGAGCCGAATATGCGCGCCTTCCACTTCACATGCACCCCAAATGCCGGTGATATGGATGTGAACACTTCGTGCTCCAGGAGCCAAACCGACTGGAGCTGGCGCCGTTAGCCCGCTTGGTTGCTCGTGGGCATGACCGAAAGCACCCGCATGCCCATTCAATCGACGGGCGCCCCTTGCCGGCACATTTTTGTCTATGGCTCTTTGATGAGTTCGGTCGCCACACCGTTGGGCGCGCGAGAGAGATCAAGGCTGTCCGGCGAAAGCCGCAGCCTGGGAACGGCGACAACCAAGGGCCGGCTTTACGATCTGGGCCAATACCCCGGCATGACACCTGCAATCTCACCTGCAGACACCGTCGAAGGCGAACTACTGGAACTCCTCAACCCAACAGCAACACTCATCTGGCTCGACCAGTACGAAGGCGTCCGCTACGGGTTTTCAGCTAGTGGCGATTATCGACGCGAGATTTGCAGTATCGAATTGCAGAAATCGAAATTTGCCCCACGACAACCGGCATCGAGCGGACTGGCACAGCTGGGTGACAGAACCGATGGGGATGGCGCACCTGCTCGCCCTTTCAGCCCAGCATCATCGCGACAGGCCGCAACGACCCTCAACCGGACTGTGCAGGCATGGATCTATATCTATCAAGGAGCACTCAACCAAGATCGCCACATACCCTCAGGCTCGTGGTTGAAGCGCTGACAACCGGCAAACTGGCCGTCACCGGCCTTGCGGGATAGCGGGATGATAAAAGGGCCTCATCTGGCCTACAGCGCAGCAGAAGAAAAACGGCTGAGACATTGCCTAGCCTAACCGGCAACGACCGGACGCAGCGTCTCAACCAGAAGCCTGTCCTGCACGCCCTTGTCCGGAATCGACACATGCGCCGTAAACCAGTCCTGGACCATCTTGCAGACCTTCTCAGGCGGAGCCTTCGCCAGCGCCTGCGGATTGGCAAACAGTCCCAGATCCGCCTTCGACCAGCCCAGCTTCGTCAACTCTGCTGCCAGGGCGTCATAATCGGCCTTGCTCGCCTTCTCGCGCGTCACAGGCGACTTGCGTCCCGAGGCAACAGCCCGGAACACCGCAGCGATCTGACCCTCGATGGCATCGCCATAACCGGGCTTTGGAAATAGCGCGATCACAGACGGGCTTGTTTCGCCCTTGCTGATGAAGGTGTAGCAAGCTTCCGTCGAATGTCCCGCCAGGCTCTTGAGGTTGGCCAGGAAGGCTTCTGCGATGGCTTGCAGATCCTCGGTCTTGGACGCCAGGGCATATTTGGCATTTTCGCGCCGCAACGCCACGAGCTTACCAATCAGGTGCTTGGAAAGATCGGTCTCGCTGGCCGAGTTGCTGAGCTGCGCGATCTCCTTCACACGCTCCTCGTACCATTGCGGAAACTCTGCCTTGACGACCCGCCAGAGCTGCGACTTCTGCAGGTTCTGATCGATGGTCTGCAGCGGAACGCTGTCGGCCGCGCCATCGCTTTGCGACGGCTGCACCGGCTGAGTCGGCGGCACCGTCACCGTGATCCCCTTCAGCTCAGGACCCACCGGCATCTTCGGAGCCGGCTGCGCTGGCGGCGTTTGATCACTTCTCACCGACCCATTGCCTGGCGATTGGCTGGCATCCAACGCCGCCGTCTTCGTTTCCTTGTCAGCCTTAATGACGGGCGGCGGCTCGTTCGCAGCCGTATCGGACTGCTCGTTCATATACTTGAAGATGGCGTCCTTGTTCTGCAGTGCCAGAACGCCGCCACCGACAAAGACGGCAGCCGCTGCGACCAACCCGATCGCCAGACCGAAACGTCCGCGGCGCGGTTCATCGTCATAATCTTCTTCTTCGCCATCGACTGGAGCAGGCTGCTGATGACGCGTCGTCTCCGCATGCATCGCATCGCTATGCAGTTGCGCGCGCTGCCGCTCTTCCTGTTGCAGCGATGGAAAGACTTCGTCAGGTGACGGCAACCGCTGCGAGCCGTGCGACGATCCACCGGCTGGCTGCCCAGGGGCCCGGCCATAATCGGTTTGCCGAATTGTCGGCTCTCCAGGAGCGCTTGAAGTCTTGGGCGAAGATTCAGCTGCCGGACGATCTGCCTGTTTCGGCGTTGATTCGGCGCCACCGCCAAACGATCGCGCTTCGGCAGGCTTGGCCTCATTGCGAGACTTCACTGTCGACGCCGCTGCTCGCGATGGCTCAGCCGTGCTGCCGACCGTCTCTTTTTCGCTCGAAGGAGCTTCGGAAACCTGAGTTTTGGCCTTATCGCCCGCATCGGCCGCTGGGCTTGTCGCCTGCGGCGGAGGCGGTGGGGGCGGAGCAGGCTGCTTTTCTGATTCCGGGAAAACAACTTCCGCAGCCTGCCATTCCGTCATCGTCTGGTTCCAAACCAGATCCGACGGCTTGAGATGCCCGCTTTGCACGAACAAACGCATTTCCGCGTCCGTCAGAGGGCCATGCTGCTGACCGTCACGGGCAATATACCAGACTATCTCAGAGTTCGTTTCGCTCATGCGGCTCTCGTTTTGGGCAGGCTAGGCGGAACTCCGGTCACGATGCGTAAATGGAGAGATTTCATTTATCTTCGTTTCACACATATCTCATCAGCGCGTCAACGATCTGCCGCACGAACATGCACAGGCCAAATGCCCGGCCCCGTATCTTCGACGCTTTGCTCCCCAGTACGACGCCATTGAACGGGTCGCCCCATATTTGTTTTCACACTCCAATACCGGCCATTAGATGGCGCGAGCATTTCCAATCTGGAACAAGATGACACCGCGCAAAGGCCGCAAGTGACGGGCAAAACCCGCATCATTGCTCAATTTGGCTTGAACCTGTCGATACCCAATGCCACAGCGCCTTGGTCTGAGGCTTGTGGGGTTCGGGCCGCATAGCTATAAGGCCCTGTCGATCATCAAGAAAATTTTGTCGGGGGCTTAGCCAAATGGCAGTTGAACGCACATTCTCCATCATCAAACCGGATGCAACCAAGCGGAACATCACGGGCGAAATCAACGCGGTAATCGAAAAGGCCGGCCTGCGCATTGTCGCGCAAAAGCGCGTCCGCTGGACCCGCGCCCAGGCCGAAAAGTTCTATGAAGAGCATGCCGCCCGCCCATTTTACGGCGAGCTGGTCGACTTCATGACCTCCGAACCCATCGTTTTGCAGGTTCTCGAAGGCGAAAACGCCATTGCGAAATATCGCGAAGTCATGGGCGCGACCGACCCGGCCGAAGCCGCCGAAGGCACAATCCGCAAGCTTTTTGCCCTTTCCAAAGGCGAAAATTCCTCGCACGGCTCAGACAGCCCCGAATCGGCTGCCCGTGAAATCGCCATGAATTTCCGGCTAGACGAGATCGTCGGCTGATAAGAAAAGCCGCGTTCGGAGCGGGTCCCGGCATAATCCGGCCCGCTCCGGCGCTCTATTCGCATCGGCCGATCTTTAGGCGTTGGCAAACCTCTTGCAGCGTTTCGCCTTCCACTGCAATTCTGAAAACTGTCAACATTCGTCGCGTTCCGCGCATAGTTTCCAAGGTCGTTTCGTAGGCCCATGTCCCAGGTCCGGCTCTTCACCGCCACCAGTCTTGACGGCTTTGTCGCTGATATGGACGGCGATTCAACCTGGCTCGACCCATACGCAAACAGCATGTTCGGGGAAACGGGCTTCGTCGAAACGATCGGCGCCGTCATTCTTGGCCGCCGCACCTTTCAGATGATGCAGGCTTTCGGCGACTGGCCCTATGACGACAAATACGCCTTCGTCCTGACGTCCCAGGAACCCTCCGGCCTGCCACCCAACGCCTATTTCGTGACGACCGGCATCGCTGCTGCGGTCCAAGCCGCGCGAGAAAGAACCGCAAAAGACATCTGGGTCGTCGGCGGCGCCATCACCATGCAAAGCGCGCTCGAAGCCGGCCTGGTCGACATCGTCGAGATTTGCATCGTCCCCAAGCTGATCGGATCGGGGCTTTCGATGCTTAATTCATTGGATAAGCATCAGAACCTCGAATTCGAGGGCATCCAGGCCTATTCGGACGGCCTCGTCAAACTGCGCTACGAAGTCATCGAGTAGATCGGCCAAGCAGTGCGGGCCGTCGCGCAGCTGACGTGTTCAGCGCTGCAGAACGTCGGCACGCCCCCCAAAAATTCCAGCTCAATTCGCAATACCCGTGTCGCCAAACAAAACAGGCACCGGTCTCAATCAAGACGGGCGCCTGCTGGCATCAACTTGTTCTTTGCGACGGATCAATGGGCCACCGAAATCGGCTCAGCGTTCACGGATCCGGAAATGCAAACCGCCCTTCGGCGTCAGCGTGACGGTCGCGTGAATTGGCGCCGGCTCCGGCCCGACATATTCCGGCTGGAAGCGGCGCAGAAGCTGCGACAAAGCCAGCGTGTTTTCGACCTGGCTCATCGCACCGCCGATGCAGGAACGTTTACCGGCACCGAACGGGATATAGGAGTACTTCACGCGCTTCTTGGCTGACTCGCCCATCCAGCGCTCAGGCTTGAAGGCTTCCGGCTCGTCCCAGAAGCGCGCGTTGTGATGTGCGCCATACCCGAACAGCACGATACGGTCCCCAGCCTTAATCTCCTTGCCGTCGATCTCATCAGGACCCGCAGCGGTACGGATCAAGCTCCACACCGGCGGATAAAGACGCATCGTTTCCTGAATGACCGAGCGCGTGTAGATCAGCGCCGAGTAGTCAGCCGCGTTCGGCTCACGACCACCGCAGACTTCTTCGCCTTCCTTGCGGATACGCTCAGCGGCTTCGGGATGCTTGGAAACCAGATAGAGCGCCCAGGCCAGCGTCAAAGCCGTCGTCTCGGTCCCGGCCCACAGATACTGCTTGATCTCATCGATCGCCTGCTGACGGTCGAATTCCGGAACTGCAGGATCATTGACCGCTGCCTCGATCATCTTGAGGAGTGTCTTTTCACGTTCTTCACGCGGGTCAGCAGCAAAAACAGCCGGCGGCACTGACCACCAGGCCTCGACAGCCTTCGCCGTTTCGCCCTGGCCGAATTCCGTACCATCGCCGGCCAGTTTCTTATCGCGCATCGACTTGTGGTTCATCACGTCGGTGTAGGTCTTCACGTACTTGAAGACGACGTGCGGATTGAACGGCATATCGCGGTCAAACAGCGCCTTGCAGATCATGTCGGCGGCCAGCGTCCAGGTCTGCTCGACCATCTCGGTCGTTTCACCCGACTTGGCCAGATCAGCCCAGGTTTCCATTTTGGTTTGGATCGCCTGGTTGAAGTACGGGATGTAGTCGGCAAACACATCCGGGTGGAAAGCCGGCTGCTGCGGCATGCGGATCTTCTGCCAGAGCGCACCATCGTTGGTGATCATGGACTTGCCGAAAATCGGCTTCAGCCCATCGAAATACTTGATGTAGTTGTCCGAGTTCTTGACGAGCACGTGCTTGAAGAACTCCGGCTCAGAGATCAAAACCACGCGCTGCTTGCCGAGCGTAACCGGGATAACGGCGCCATAGCGCTCTGCCATCTGCATCAACACCCGCATGGGGTTGGCTGGATCTTTCAGGAGCGGCGTCAGCTTGAACCAGATGCTCTCCTCGCCAAACTGCCCTGCGGTCGGGTCGGCGGTGGTATCGGTTGCAACTACAGTCATGGTTCTAAGGTCTCCGATGCGTCGTGCTTCTTGTCGGCTAGCAAGAATTGTGCAGCCGGCACTCAGCGTTTCCTCCGACTCTCCACACGCTGCCAGGACATAAATCAAATGCTGAAAGCGCGGCAGTCGGATCCTTCGGCCGCTCCAGCCCAAAAATGGCAGCAGGTCCGGGCGACAATGGCGGCGAGGTCGCCATCATGCGCCTTTCGAGCGCATATTGATGTTACCAAAGGATCACAATCCCCAAACAGATAGGCGCACGTAACACCGGCGGGCCCAACTGTCTATCCACAGTATGTATGGCGCTTCTATTTGGCGCGCCAAAACAGTCGACAAGTAATTTTGGTTAAGAATCAACGTCAACCGCAGGTGAATAAAGCGCTGCACCCGCACCCGACTGCTGGTCCAGCCGCGCGATTTCGTGATCGATGTCGTATTTACCCGCGGCAAATAGCGCCAACACTTGCGGATAAAGCCGGTGTTCCGCGCTCAAGACGCGGGCTGCCAGAGTATCGGCTGTATCACCATCGCACACTGGGACAGCCGCCTGTCCGAGAATGGGACCGGTATCGACTTCCGATCTCACGACATGAACCGTACACCCCGCAAGCCGCACGCCGGCCTCCAAAGCCCGCTCATGCGTATGTAGTCCGCGAAACAACGGTAGGAGCGACGGATGGATGTTGATCATCCGGTCCCGCCACTGATCGACAAGCCACGGCGTCATCAAGCGCATGAAGCCGGCACAGGCAATGAGTTCAGAACCCGTCGCTTCAAGCTTCTGATGCAGCGCCCGGTCGAACTCCTCGCGGTTTGCAAAGCTCTTGTGGTCAACCGAATGCGCTTCGATTCCCCGATCGCGCGCCCACTCAAGACCTGCCGCATCCGGACGATTGGACAGCACCGCAACGATTTGAGCTGGATAGTCTGGCGCTTCGGCCGCCTTGACGAGGGACATCATATTCGAGCCGCGCCCGGAAATCAGAATCGCAACCCGCTTTTTGGCACCCCCGCCTTCGACGGTTTCAGCAGCACTCATTTAGGCCGCCTCAGCGAGCCTGTGTATTGGACCACCGGTTCGCCCGAGTGCGCCACAATCTCACCGATCTGCAACGGCGTTTCACCGGCCTTCGAAAGCGCTGCGAGCACTTCGCCATGTCGGTCTTCGGCCGTCACGATGACCATGCCGATCCCGCAGTTGAACGTGCGCAGCATCTCGTGATCGGGCAGATTGCCGACATCAGCCAGCCAATCGAACACCGGCGGACACTTCCACGACCCAAGCCGGATCGAGGCTGCAATATGGTCCGGCAGCACCCGCGGGATATTCTCGCTCAATCCGCCACCGGTGATATGCGCCAAGGCCTTGATTGCCCCCCGCGACGGGCCCGTCATCCGCAAAGCAGACAGGAGAGGCTTCACATAAAGACGCGTCGGCGCGAGCAGCGCCTGCGCCAAATCCTCCCCCTCCTCCAACCAAGGAGCTGCGTCCGTCCACTTGAGGCCGCTCTTTTCGACGAGCTTGCGCACGAGCGAATAGCCGTTCGAGTGCACACCCGACGAGGCAAGCCCGATCAGCTTGTCGCCAGGCGCAACGACCGCTTGTGGCAACAGACAATCCCGCTCAACGGCGCCAACCGCGAAACCCGCCAGGTCGTAATCCTCGTTACGATACATTCCCGGCATCTCAGCCGTTTCACCGCCAATGAGCGCGCAGCCCGACTCGTGACAAGCCGTGGCGACCCCGGCAACGACATCGCGCGCAACGTCCACATCGAGCTTTCCGATCGCCATATAGTCGAGGAAAAAAAGCGGCTCCGCGCCCTGCACGACAAGATCGTTGACACACATGGCGACCAGGTCGGTGCCGATATGCTGATGCCGCTTCGTCTCGATGGCGATTTTGAGCTTGGTCCCGACACCATCGGTTGCAGCAACCAGCAACGGATCGCGAAAGCCGGCCGCCTTCAAGTCGAAGACACCGCCAAATCCGCCCAGATCCGCATCAGCGCCCGGCCGTTTCGTCGCCCGCGCCAGTGGCGCAATGGCCGAAACCAGCGCATTGCCGGCATCGATATCGACACCAGCATCGCGATAAGTGATCGGACGGGTGTCCGCTGCGCCATCGTCGTCGTTCATAGTGTCCCGCACGACCTCGTAAGACAATTTGCGATCTGTTATAGCACCCTGCGAGACATCGCAAACTGCCTAAGAAGCTGCTCCGACTGCCTGAAAGCTCGGCCCAGGTCAAGGGATCGCAAGCCAGCACGGCAGAGGGTAAATGACAAGCCTCAGCTGACAAAGCCGCCGGCTTGCCGCCCAAGAGCATGACTTGGAACCATTTCAGGTCGAAATCACGCGAACGGCCTCAGGGAAAGCCTTGATGAAATCACCGTCCCAAAGACAGTCGCATCTGTTGGCGCAAATTCGTAGCCAGCTCACGATTTTGAGTGTCCTCGGCGCGCTTGTCGGCGCGGCATGTCTATTTTCGATGGGCGCAGTCGCAGCCTCGCCGGATGCCGCCTTCACCGTGGCCAACTTCCCCGTCGAAGCCAGCGCCAAGAACGCCGTTGCAGCCAAAAGGGCAGCCATCGCCGATGGCCAGTCGGCAGCGCTCCGATCACTCTTTAAGCGGATCGTCCCCGTCACCGCCTATGCCGACCTCAAACGGCTAGGCGCCATCGAAGCCTCCCATTACGTCAACGGCTTCGCAGTGCGCCGCGAACAAAACTCATCGACGGCCTATTACGCCTCGCTCGACTTCCAGTTTTCACCCGACAACGTCCGCACGCTGCTGCGCCAAAGCGGCATTCCGTTCGTCGACAAGCAGGCGCCGGCAACCACGATCGTTCCCGTCGTGCTCAATCCCGATGGCAGCTTCCAGGCGTCGTCTGGAGCGTGGGGCGAAGTCTGGAAATCGCTCGACCTGGGAAATTCGGTCTCTCCGCTACGCGTCTCCGCGATCCGCTCGACCATCCACCCTGACATCTTGCAAGGCCTCGCCCAGCGCGACGAAGCACGCGGCCTGCGCATCTTAACAAGCGAATACGGCAGCCAGCGCGTTCTCCTTGCCAGCGCTCAGATCGACGCCGCCGCGAAACTATTGAAAGTCCGCATCGATGGCCGCGATGCTGTCGGCCCGATCACATGGCAACGCGACTACCGCATCTACGACGGCGACACCGCCTACGCGATGGAACTGGCAGCCGTCGTTTCGCTCGGCGTCATCGAAGGCCGATGGAAAATGCAGGAGGTGCGGTCTTCAGGCGGTTTAGGCGCGTTCTCCCAGCCAATGCAGCCAGTCCATATCCAGGTCCTCTTTAATAGCGCCCGCGAATGGTATCAGACCAACCAGAAGCTCTCCGAGCTGGCTGGCGTCTCCAATTTCCAGGTCGGCGCCGTGACGGCCAGAAAAGCCGACGTGAGCCTATCCTACCCTGGTGGCGGCAAACTGCTCGCCAATGAGCTGGCCCGCCAGGGCTACGTCATGACCGACAGCCTTGGCTTTTGGCAATTGCGCCCGCAATTTTAAAGCTCAGACGTCGCGCTCAATGAATAGCGCGATTTGAAGCTTCACGGGCTGAGCCCCCGTCGCGCCGCTTGCATACAAAGCGACGATAAACCAATGACTTGCGGGAAAGAGAAGGTTAGTTTGCTCAACAGGCAGGCCATTTCGCAATCGGCTTCGCCTAGTGCATTCGAACCGGGGCCAAGCCTTGAATACGCCGAACCTGATCACACTGGGCCGGGCGCTCATCGTGCCAATCGTCTTCTGGCTCGTCATCGACGGCCATGACGCTGCGGCATTCTTCTTGTTTGTCATCGCCGGCATTTCCGATGGCGTCGATGGCTATCTCGCCCGCCGCTATAACCAGCGCACCGAACTCGGCGCCTATCTCGATCCGCTGGCTGACAAGCTGCTCCTCGTCTCGATATTCATCGGCTTAGGAATCCGCGGCGATCTTCCGTCGTGGCTTGTCATCGCTGCCGTCGCCCGCGACGCATTGATCCTGTTGGCCGTCATCCTGTCGTCATTGTTGAGAAAGCCCGTCGAGATCGCCCCCCTGATGGTGTCGAAACTGAACACCGTCGCGCAGATCGTGCTTGCCGCTTTCGTGCTCGCCGATGAAGCCTTCAACTTATCGCTGGGAGTGCTCCGCATCGGTCTTATTTGGCTCACCGCTGCGTTGACGGTAGTCTCGTTGCTTGCCTACCTGCGAAACTGGCTCAAACACATGTCACAGGACTAGGCGCGACAGGCATCCATTCGTGCAGCGAACACGCGGGGGAATAAGATATGCAGATCGAACGCCAGGCATTTTTCTGGCTGCTAGTGGCGATCGTCTTCTTTTTCCTCATCGATCAGCTGAAGGAAATTCTCCTCCCCTTCGTTGTCGGGATGGGCTTTGCCTACGCGCTGAACCCGATCGCCGATTGGCTCGAAAGCAAGGGCGTTTCGAGGCTGATCGCCTCGATCATCCTGGTCGGCTGCCTTGTCATATTCTTCGCCCTGCTCATCGTCTTCCTGGTTCCCGTCATCGTCGACCAAGTCCGTCAGTTGGCCGAAGTCCTGCCGACCGAAGGGCCACGCCTGCGCGCCATCATCGAAAATTTTGCCCGTGAAAATCTGGGTCCTGCATTCCCCGAAGCCGATGAGTCTGTTGCCAAAGCCTTGAACTGGGTCTCTGAAAATAGTGACACCGTTGCAAGCTGGGCGGCCGCATCGCTATGGACGCAAGGCCGCGCGCTGTTTGCCATCATTTCACTTTTGCTGATCGCACCGCTCGTCGCCTTCTACCTGCTGGTCGACTGGAAACGCATGCTCTCCGAGATCGACGGCGCATTACCGCGCGAACACGCCCCGACACTGCGCGCCATGGGCCACGACATCAATTCGTCCGTCGGCGCCTTCATCCGCGGCCAGGGCCTCGTCTGCCTGACCCTGGCAATATTCTACGCCCTCGGACTTTGGCTGATCGGCTTGGACTATGGCCTGCTCGTCGGCTTTGCCACCGGCCTCATGGCCTTCGTCCCGTTTCTGGGTTGGATCGTCGGCACGATCACCGCAACGACGTTGGCCGTCATCCAGTTCTGGCCGCATAGCCTGCCGGTTATTCTGGTGGTCTGCGTCTTCCTCGCCGGTCAAGGCCTCGATGCCGGATTCCTCAGCCCAAAAATTGTTGGGCCCAAAATCGGTTTACATCCCGTTTGGCTGATTTTCGCCTTGTTCGCATTCAGCTATCTATTCGGACTGGTGGGAACGCTGGTCGCCGTACCCATGGCCGCCGCCGTCGGTGTCATCGTCAGATATACCCTGCGCGCCTACCGGCAGAGTTCCGTCTATACCGGCCAAAAGCCTGAAATCGAAACGCCGCAGCGCTGACCCGACCTCAAGCGCTCCGTTTTCCATCGCTATTGAGATTTATGAAACCCGAACCACGACAACTCGTCCTAGATCTTGCGCACCGCTCAGCCCTGGGCCTGGAGGACTTTCTCGTCAGCGCCTCCAACCAGGCGGCCATTGACCTGATCGACGGCCAGCTCGACTGGCCGAACGGCGCGGCTCTCGTCGTCGGACCGCGTGGCGCCGGCAAGAGCCACCTCGCCAACGTCTGGCGCATGAAAACCGAAGCCGGGTTGCTGAGCGCACCTGAAGCGGACGAAACGCTGGTCCTTGATGCCGCGCAATCGGGCGCAGTCGTCATCGAAGATCTCGACCGGGGCGCCCGCGATGAAGCAACCTTGTTTCATCTCCTCAACATGGCCCGCCAGGGCAAAACCTTGGCGCTCTTCACCAGCAGCCGCGCTCCCGGCGACCTCGACATCGCACTTCCCGACTTGCGCTCGCGCATCAAAGCCTTGCCGATGGCCGTGATAGCCCCGCCCGATGAAGCGCTGCTTCAGGCCGTCCTCGTCAAGCTCTTCACCGACAGACAACTGACAGTCGAGCCCGGCGTCATCAGTTTCATGATGATGCGCATGGAGCGCTCGATGGCCGCCGCCAACCGAATCGTCGCCGAAATCGACAAGCTCGGCCTCGCCATGCGGCGAAAGGTGACAAAACAGCTGGTTCAACAAGCCCTTGAGATCATGGACAATCGGCCACAAGAATCCTGAAAAATGGCAATGATCAGCCACGCACAAGATCGAATGGGCCATTATTAATCAAACGTTTATTACGCTGAAATGATTATCCGTCAGAACTTGGGCCAACAAGTCCAATGAACGCGATCATTTACCGCCCGATAGCCCCGAAAGGCTGCAGCTCGCCGCAGCGCGCCTTGGAAAGCTGAGATATGAAACCACCGGAACCTGACAAGACCGCGCCAAAACCGGACGACAAGCCACCGCGCAAGCGAACGCGCGCCGTTTCTAAAGCGAAGAAGAAGTCGAAACCCAAGACGCTTGCAACAGCAACCAAACCGGCTGCGAAAAAGACGGCACCGCGCAAACCTAAAACCAGCTCCAAAGCAGTTAAAGCGCCGCCCCCGCCTCTTCCGCCGGAAGGTCCTGACCGCTACTACAACCGTGAACTCTCCTGGCTTCAGTTCAACGCCCGCGTTCTTGAAGAAGCCAGCAACGTGCGCCACCCCCTGCTGGAACGCCTTCGCTTCCTTTCGATTTCGGCCTCCAACCTCGACGAATTCTACATGGTCCGCGTTGCCGGCATCCATGGACAGATCGTCAACGGGGTTTCGACCCTGTCACAGGACGGCCTGACGCCCGCTCAACAGCTCGAACGGATCCACGCCTTCGCCGCCGAACTGATCGAGCGCAAACAAGTCTGCTGGGAAGAGCTGACCAAGGAACTGAACGCCACCGGTATTTCGATTGTCACCCCTGACGATCTAAACGACGCCGAGCGCGATGAGATCGAAAACCAGTTCTACAATCACATCTTCCCGATCCTGACGCCGATTGCCGTCGACCCGGCCCACCCCTTCCCGTTTATTCTGAACAAGGGCCTGACGATCGCGGTCCTCATGCATCACGAGGTCAAGGAGCGCCGTCAAAATGGCTTGGTACCGATCCCCAGCCAGCTCGACCGTTTCATCCGCCTGTCGTCACCCAGCGGCAGCGAGGGCGAAATCCGCTTCATCCCCGTCGAAGATGTCGTCGGCATGTATATCTCCGAGCTCTTCCCCAAATTCGTGATCGAGGCCAAAGGGGCCTTCCGCGTCCTTCGCGACAGCGACATCGAACTGGAGGAAGAAGCCGAAGACCTCGTCCAGACCTTCGAAAACTTGCTGAAACGCCGCCGCCGCGGCCACGTCATCCGCCTCGAACTCGATCAGCGCATGTCGCCTGAACTTCGCCGCTTCGTCAGTGACGAACTGGAAGTCGGCGATCCCGCGATCTTCGTCAAGCGGGGCTTGCTGGGATTGGCCGACACCTCACAGCTCATCGTGTCCGAACGCCCCGACCTCCTCTTCCAGCCCTTCAACATTCGCTATCCCGAGCGGGTTCGCGAATACGAAGGCAACATCTTTGCGACCATCAAGGCCAAGGATTTCATCGTCCACCACCCATATGAATCCTTCGATGTTGTCGTCCAATACCTGCGCCAGGCCGTCCGCGATCCCAATGTCATGGCGATCAAATGGACGCTCTACCGGACGTCGAAAGATTCACCCATCGTCGAAGCCTTGAAGGACGCAGTGGAAGCCGGCAAATCCGTCACCGCCGTCGTCGAGCTCAAAGCCCGCTTCGACGAAGCCGCCAACATCCGTTGGGCGCGTGACCTCGAAAACGCAGGCGTCCATGTCGTCTACGGCTTCATCGAATTAAAAACGCACGCGAAGCTCGGCATCATCGTCCGCCGCGAAGGCAAGGACCTCGTCACCTATTCGCACATCGGCACCGGCAACTACCATCCGCAGACCGCCAAGATCTACACCGACCTGTCGCTCTTCACCGACAACGCCAAGATCGCCCGCGACGTCACGCGCATCTTGAATTTCGTCACCGGCTACGGCGAGCCTGATAAGCTGGACAAGATGGCCGCCAGCCCGCATGGCATCCGCGATCGGATCGTTCAGCATCTGAACGAGGAAATCGAACACGCTCGCGCCGGACGTCCCGCAAACGTGTGGCTGAAAATGAATTCGATCGTCGATCAAAAGATTATCGAAGCCCTCTATGAAGCAAGCCAGGCCGGCGTCGAAATCGACCTTGTCGTTCGCGGCATCTGCTGCCTGCGCCCCGGCATACCGGGCCTTTCTGAACGCATCCGCGTCAAGAGCATCATCGGCCGCTTCCTCGAACACGCGCGCATCTATTGCTTCGGTCGCGGCAACGCCCTGCCATCGCCGGATGCAGCCGTCTACATCTCGTCTGCCGACCTCATGCCGCGCAACCTCGACCGTCGCGTCGAAGCCATGGCACCCGTCTTGAACCCGACGGCGCATGAGCAGGTTCTAAACCAGATCATGGTTGCCAACCTCAGGGACAACCAGCAAAGCTGGCGTATCCTCGCCGACGGCAGCTCTGAGCGAATTCAGCCTGCCGAAGGCGAAGAACCCTTCAACGCCCACGCCTACTTCATGACCAACCCGTCGTTGTCAGGTCGTGGCGAAGCAGCCCTCACCGACGGCCCGCCCAAAGTCCTCGTCAAGCGCCAACGCTGACGAAAGACCCGGCCATCCAACATCGAACTGGCGCGTTCTCATGTCGAAAACTGCATTTCTGATTTGGCTGCTCTTGAGCGTTCTTTGGATCGGCGCGTGCGTCGCCTATGCTCTCGCCAATTGGCCGCATATGCCGCTCGACATCAGCCACACCGACCAAGGGACGCTGGATGCCTATAATCAGGCATTGACGTTCTTTGTGCTCAAGGTTGCCGCCGCCGCGATACTGCCCACTGCAATCGTCTTCGGAATATTGCGCGGCATGACGGGTGGCAGCCGCTAACGGGCAACACTTCGGCAGCCAGCCACGCACAAAACCTCGTTAGCCCAGGGTCAATCGAGCGGTCGGGTCAGATAGCCGATCCGCGCACCTTTGGTGTCATGCATCCGCTCCAGGATCTGACGGACTTCGCGCGGATGCAGCGGAACGCCTGAGCGCTCGGTGCGCTCTTTTTCGTAGACCTTCAGTTCCTGATAGATCGGCTCGGCCGTCTCGTGCAGCATGGCAATCGCCGCAATCGCGCTACGCTTCATGTTGACCGGCACCACCGGAATGACGCTGTCGATCATCTCCTTCACGTCCTGCGAGAAATAGCTCGCCAGCCGTCCCAGGATCGAAATCAATCGGATCTTCAACGTCTCATCGAACTTGTAGCCGTCACGCTCCATCCATTCGAAGAGCTTGTCCATGATGATGTCTTTGAGACGCAATTCCGACGTCACCCGGTAGTCGCGCCATTCCGCCACGATATCGAAATCGGGCTCCAGCTCCAGATCACCCGGCGCGAATGTCTCAACCGCTGTGACACCAATCCGACGCGGGAAGTCCCGGTTCTTCATATCGAGCCGCGTCGTGAACGTCGGCAGCAAAACCGCGCCGTCGCTTGCTTCCTTGAACGCCCGCCGGACCAGCTTCGAGCAATAAAGATTGTGCGTCTTGGGATCGAGCGTCATCGAGAAATCATAAAGGATCGTCTTACCGCCAGGGTCCAGCGAATGACGCACCCGGTCATGGATCAAGGTCGCCGCACGCTGCGCCAGAACCGGATCGCGATGGCGGAATAGGACGGCGCGGCCAATGTTGTGTTCGAGCCATTTGTCGAGAGGCGTGATCGCCCCGCCAACCTCGATCAGGCTTTCGACCGCCCAGTATTGCCCGCGCGCATCGACATAGACGACCGCGACATGGCTGAACTGGGAATCCACATCGCCAATTCGGGCGATCGCCGCGCTGTTGTGCAGGCTGCCGCGCGTCAGAATGAGATCGCCTGAATAGAAATCCATGCTCCCGTCGGCATCGCGCGGAAACGCACGATTGAACAGCGTGTTGTGATTGGCCCCACTGAACGCCCGATAGGGCTTCGCATCTTCGGGAAGTTGCTTATAGCCGATCCACAATTCACCCAGGATATCGATGGCATACCGCGCCGCCCTCAGGCAGTCGCGCGCAGACTTCTGCGCCGGCCGCGACATCAGCCCCTGTTCGTGCCAACTGGCAACCGCAGCGCGCAATTCCTGCTGCAGATCAAAAAGCGACATCATCGTCGCCGGCGCTTTATCGCGCTCGTTGAAGACGTCGTAGCGATAAAAATCCTGCTGCTCGAAGGAGCGATAAATCCGCTCGAGCATCTGCTCCAGGACGGCGGCGCTGGCAATCGGCCGCGCGAGCGCCGAACGGAATACAGCGACTTCGTCGATGAACCGCTCCGGTCCGGTTCGAGAAAGCATCGCTGTAACCTCCCTAACGCGCGCCTATCTGAGACCCGGGCGCAGCGAAATTGCCCGCCCGTTGCAGCCCAATCTACAAGCGCTTCCCTCAACCTCAGCTGAACGGATCGCATTCTGCGGCGATCCATAGTCCCCACGCGGCCAGCAATAGCACTGTCACGCGCAGCAGAATATGAAGTCCAAAGCTGAACTTGAAGATTTTTAGCAGTTTGCGTTAAGTCCCGGCAATCCCAGGTGTTCTTGGAATTTGCCGACCGTGGCCCACGGGTCTACTCCGCCGCAATCACAACCGGCGGCTCAACGAGCCCCAGCTTGAGCTTGGCCTTGTCGCGCAAGGCATCGATCGGCAGCAGCTTGCCGTTGCGCTCGTAATGCCAGAACGTCCAGCCGTTGCAGGCCTGTTTGCCCTGCACTTCAGCGCCCATGCGGTGGATCGACCCCTGGCTACGCTGATATTTCAAAGTCCCGTCAGCCTTCACTTCCGCGCGGATACGCCGATGCGGATCGAAGAGCGGCGATCCGGGCTTCAGGAACCCAAGCTCAATAATCGTGCCGAACGGCACCCGTGGCTGCGAACGCTTGGACGGCTGGGTCTCCAGCGCTTGATCATCAAGCGGCTTGACCTTGCCGATCCGCTCCTCGGCAGCGGCCGCATAATCGGGGTCGCGCTCAATGCCGATGAAGGCCCGCCCGAGCTTTTTGGCGACCGCGCCCGTCGTGCCGGTGCCAAAAAACGGGTCGAGGACCACGTCACCCTTGTTGGTCGTCGCCAAAATCAGGCGCTGCAGCAAGGCTTCAGGCTTCTGCGTTGGATGCGCTTTGCGACCGCCATCGTCCTTCAGACGCTCCGGCCCCGAGCAGATCGGGAACAGCCAATCCGAGCGCATCTGCAGATCGTCATTCAGCGCCTTCATCGATTCATAGTTGAACGTATAGCGCGAGGCCTGGTCCCGGCTCGCCCAGATCAGCGTCTCATGCGCATTGGTGAAGCGCCGGCCGCGAAAATTCGGCATCGGGTTGGTCTTGCGCCAAACGACGTCATTGAGGATCCAGAAGCCTAAGTCCTGCAGCGAAGCGCCAAGCCGGAAAATGTTGTGATAGGAGCCGATGACCCACAGCGCACCATCGGGCTTTAACACGCGCCGCACTTCGTTGAGCCACGCATGGCAGAACCTGTCATAGGCCGCAAAGCTGTCGAACTTGTCCCAGTCGTTATCGACCCCATCGACCCGCGTATTGTTCGGGCGCATGAGATCTTTATCGAGCTGCAGATTGTAGGGAGGATCGGCAAAAACCAGATCGATCGAGGCGTCCGGCAACTTTTTCAGTTCCGCCACGCACTCGCCAAGCACCACCTTATTGAGTGGCAACCGGCCCGGTTTCTTATGCTTTGCGGATTTCGTTTTGGCAGAACTACGACGCTGACGACCCAAACTCACGGACTTCCCTCACGCAACGACAACTCAACTGACGACAACACGGGACTAATGCCACGCGCCAACGGTTATAGCGCACTCTTCGGGTGAGATCGTTAAGACAGTGTTAACGCCTCGCCCACTCCCGCCGGCCACTGAGACATGACGGACCAATGAGTCGAACAAATGGCGAACAACGTTGCCCCCGCAAAACCAAGTCCCGCGGGGAACCACGGGCAAAAAAAACGCCCCGCAAAATGCAGGGCGCGTTTTGGTCGTGGCTATTTGGCAGAAGCATCGCGGAGGAAGCCGGCAACACTTCTGCCCTTCGCGTGGTCAGTCTCAGTCGCAGTTGTGATCGAACTTGCGGCAGGCCCAGCGATGACCGTTTTCGCACTTCCACAGCCAACGGTCGCAGCGGTTTGCATACCGATCGCGATAGTAGTAGCGGCGGCGATCATATTCATGGGCACGCGCAGCACCCGAGATCAGCGCACCAGCGACGATCCCGCCAACGATGGCTGCACCGATGCGGCCTCCACGGCCGGCAACGACGATTTTCTGAGGCGCGGTCTTGGTCTGTGCCAGGACGCCAACAGGCGCTTTAGCAGCACTACCGTTCAGCGATTGAATCGCCTGACCGGGCTGGCGCATTTCTGCGGCCGTTGCCGATTGTGCGGAAAGCGGCAGCGCCAAGGCGACAACTGCAAGAGCGAAATATTTGATCATGGTCTTCATCGTATTCTCCCCAATGCTCCGGCTAGTTTGATCATCCCAACTTGGAGCCTGTCGCTTAATAAAACCTGAGGCCGTCGGTATTGGCCTGACATCGGTCTTGCGCACCTTAGTTGCATATCACTCACGGGCGCGCAGGACTTCCACTAAGAGAGCTTCATACACTGCCCAGATGGCCCAATTGCGGTCAGTACCCGTGACAATGCGGCACTGCTTGTGAACTTGCCATGAACAAGGCACGCATCGGGCGCTGAGATGGCATAAGAAAAACGCGCCAACGCGATCGCCGGTTCCACCGACAAGCGTCAGCAATCCGCATTCGCCCGAGCAACCACGCCGGCGCATCACTGTAAATCGCACCCCACCGGCCGTTTTCACGCTATAAGCGGACATCGGGATATTGCGCTCTCGAACACAATAGGCTTAACAAAAACGGGCCGTACGCCAGGATCTTCGCACAGCCCAACCTGCCCGCATCACCAGCCGCATTGCACGGCAAAATTCCGGAAGGCAAACCTACATCGTTCGTTCTAAAGCCGAACAACGAACCTGGACTTTTGCGGTCGAAACCGGGTTGAATAGCTGTGGCACCGGCGCCCTTGCGGCGGCGCAACAAAAGTTTCGAGGGACCACAGTTGCCGGACATTCTTCAAAAAACTTCACCGAACGTGCTTGGAATTTGGCCGCAACCTGAGCTAACAATAGCTGGCATACGATATACCAAGTGCTGGCAAGGCACGGCTCTCTGCTGGGAGGCAACACTTTGAGATCAATTGTGCTCGCCGCAGCGCTCCTGGCGTTCTGGCTGATCCTGTCTGGCCACTATACGAGCTTCCTGCTCGCGATGGGCGTCCTCTCCGTCATCCTCGTCGTCCTCGCCGCCAACCGCATGCACATCATCGACGACGAAGGCGAGCCCGTCGAACTCCTCGCCGCCGCGCCGTCGTACTGGCTCTGGCTCTACATCGAGATCGCAAAGTCAGCCTGGTCGGTGACCAAACTCGTCCTCGACCCGCGCCTGCCGATCTCGCCGACGTTCACCAAAATCCGCGCCAGTCAGAAGACGGCCGCCGGAAAAGCCACATACGCCAACTCCATTACGCTGACACCGGGCACCATCACCACCGGGGTCGAAGGTGACGTTTTCACGGTCCACGCGATCGTCAAGGAGGGCGCCGACGACCTTGAGGCCGGCGGCATGGACAAACGCGTATCGCAATTCGAAGGGACCGCCTGATGTTCTACCTGTCTACCGGCGTGATCCTTCTGGCGTTGCTCATCACCGTCGTCCGAGCGGTCCGAGGCCCGACCGTCTTCGACCGCGTGCTGGCCAGCAACACCATCGGCACCCTTGCGATCCTGCTGCTCGCCTCCATCGGCTTCTTGACCGATCGCCCCGAGTTTCTCGATATCGGCCTCACCTACGGCCTCTTGAACCTCATCGGCACGTTCGCGGTTCTCAAATTTTTCCGCCATGGCGATTTGGCCTACGACGTGGAAGAAAAGGAGGGCAAGGCATGGAAATGATTGCCGACGCCGTCTCCTGGGTCTTCATCGTTCTGGGATGCTTCTTCATCCTCGTCGGAACCATCGGCTTGCTGCGGATGCCCGACGTCTACACCCGCATGCATTCAGCCAGCATCATCGATACGCTGGGTGCCACCCTCCTCATTATCGGCTTTATCATCCAGGCCGGTTTCACCCTTGTCTCTCTCAAACTGTGGTTCGTCCTGGCGTTGTTCTTCTTCTTCGGGCCGGTCGCAAGTCACGCCCTGGCTCAAGCCGCGCTTTACGCCGGCATCGATCCAGTCCTGTCGGAAGATCGCCGCAACCGCGAACTGCCCGCCGCCGGCGATAACTCGGAGTCCTCCTCGGCCGACAAGAGCGAGGCGCCAAACTCATGACCGAAGCACCGAACGCAGAAACCTTCGTAATCTCGCTGCTGCTGACGCTTCTGGCAGGCATCACGCTCGCGATCATTCGCCAAAGAAACATGTTCGGCGTCGTCATCCTCTCGGGCATCTATTCGTTCCTGATGGCCAGCATCATGATCGCGCTAGACGCCGTCGACGTCGCCATGACTGAAGCCTCTGTCGGCGCCGGCATTTCGACGGTGATCCTTCTGGCGACACTATATCTGACCGGGTCGATGGAATATCCCCAGCGCCGCAGCGTCATCATCCCGCTGTGTCTGTCGCTGGCCGTTGGCGCAATCCTGATCTGGGGAACAAGCGGCCTGCCGAAGTTCGGCGTCGCCGACGCCCCGATCCACAAACACGTCGGACCGACCTACATCCAGTATTCCAAGGATCACAAGATGCCGCCAAACATGGTCACCGCCGTGTTGGCCGACTTCCGCGGCTACGATACCTTGGGCGAGACGGCCGTCGTTTTCACAGCCGGTATTGGCGTGCTGCTCCTCTTGCAAGGTGGCTGGCGGGTCTCTTCGGCCGGCCGCAAGCGTGACGACGAAGATGATGAAAATGAGCCCAGCGCACGATCCGCAAGCGACGCCGCGAACGGAGGCACATCGGCCGGAGGGACATCGGCATGAGGTTTGACCTGATCCTCAGGGTCGGCGCCAAGCTCGTCCTTCCCTTCATCTTATTGTTTGCGCTTTACGTGCAGTTCCACGGCGACTATGGCCCCGGCGGCGGCTTCCAGGCCGGCGTCATCGCGGCCGGCATGGTGATCCTCTACGCCTTGATCTTCGGCATTCGCGCAGCCAAGCAGATCGCCCCCCCGGCAATTGTCGAAATGATGGTGCCCCTTGGCGTCCTGCTCTACGCGGGAACCGGAATGGCCGGCATATTTCTGGGCGACAATTTCCTCGAGTACACAGCCTTCGCCCACGACTTCCTGCACGCCCACGAATGGGGAATCTTCACCGTTGAATTGGGCGTTCTCATCACCGTCTGCAGCACCATGATCGTAATGTTCTACGCATTCGTAGAAAGGGGGCGCTCATGATGGACGCCCTCCAACAATTCTCCGCACACTACAACTACTACATCACCATCTTCCTGATGATTTCGGGGCTCTTTATCGTCATCGCCCGCGGCAATCTCATCAAGAAGCTGATCGGTTTGTCGCTGTTTCAGACCTCCGTCTATCTGTTGTATCTGACGCCCGCGAAAATCGTCGGCGGCACCGCGCCGATCTACGACAAGAACTTCACAGTTTACGCGAACCCTCTTCCACACGTCCTCATGCTGACGGCCATCGTCGTTGGCGTCGCCACCCTCGCGCTCGGCCTCGCCCTCGTTGTGCGCATCAAGGAAGCCTATGGCACCGTCGAAGAGGATGAAATCTTCACGAAGGATCCGGAGTCAGAATGAGCGCTTTGAATTGGGGTGCGGCCGAGCCTCACCTGCCGATCCTTCTCGTCATGACGCCGATCTTCGGCGCCCTATTCTCGACGTTCCTGCGTCGCGGCGTTCTGGCTTGGCTGCTGGCGCTCATCGTCACGCTGTCGCTGCCTCTGATGTCGATAACGCTATTGCTGAAAGTGCTCGAGACCGGCCAGCCGATCATCTACAAGATCGGCAACTGGGACGCGCCTTTCGGCATTGTCTATAAGGTCGATCAACTGTCGGCTTACGTGCTGTGCGTCATCTCTTTCATCGGCGCAGTCATCCTGCCCTATGCCCGCCGCAGCATCGCTGCGGAGATCGAGGAACCCGCCCAGTCCTGGTACATCACCATGTACCTCCTGTGCCTTGGCGGCTTGCTTGGCATCGTCATCACGGGCGACGCCTTCAACGCTTTCGTCTTCCTGGAAATCTCCTCGCTCTCGACTTACGTGCTGATCGCGCTTGGTCGCCATCGCCGCGCGCTGCTGGCCTCCTATCAGTACCTCATCATGGGCACCATCGGCGCGACCTTCTATATCATTGGCGTCGGCCTCCTCTATCTCGTCACCGGCACCTTGAATTTCGACGATCTTTCGCAGCGCCTCTCGACAGCTGTCGCCGATCCGGGCATGCGCAACGCCACGCTCACGGCTCTCGGGTTCATCGTCGTCGGTCTGGCCCTCAAGCTCGCGCTCTTCCCAATGCACGTCTGGCTCCCGAACGCCTACGCCTACGCGCCCTCGGTTGCGACGGCCTTCCTGGCGGGCACAGCCACCAAAGCCGCAATCTATCTATTGATCCGAGTGGTCTTTTCCGTCTTCGGGACAGCTCTTTCGGTAGAAGCCCTTCCGATCCCGGATTTGCTGCTCGTCTTGTCGCTGGCTGCGATGTTCCTCGCGTCCTTCAGTGCGGTCTTTGAAAACAACGCCAAGCGCATGCTGGCCTACTCATCGGTCGCACAGGTCGGGTACATCATGCTCGGCGTCGCCTTGGCAAATCAGGCCAGCATGACTGGCGCTCTAGCCCATATCGCCAACCACGCCATCATGAAGACGGCTTTGTTCTTGGCACTTGGCGCCGTCTTCTATCGCATCGGCTCGGTCCTTTATTCGGATATGTCCGGCATCGGCCGCAAGATGCCGCTGACGATGGCCGCCTTCGCCATTGCCGGTATCGGACTGATGGGAACGCCTGGCACCTCTGGCTTCATCTCCAAGTGGTATCTGGCCATCGGCGCGATTGACGCCGGGCTCTACTCGGTCGTCTTCATGATCGTCGCCAGCTCATTGATTTCGGTCGTCTACATTGGACGCATCACAGAAGTGGTGTGGTTCCGCGAACCCTCACCCGCCGCCGCCACAGCCAAAGAAGCGCCGTTATCCATGCTCATCCCTCTTTGGCTTCTCGCCGGTCTCACCGTCTACTTAGGCTTCGATACGCGCTTAACCGCCGACGTCTCCGCGAAAGCTGCTGACATTCTGATCGGGGGGATCCGCTGATGCTGACAAGCCTGACCTCCCTGACGCAAGCTTATACGTCACAGGAACTGATTATCGCCGCGCTCCTCATCCCGGCTGTTGCGGCGGTGTTGATCCCCGTCTTTTACAAAATCCCGAACCTGCGCGAGTTGGTGACACTCGTCGCGGCTGTCGCGCTCGCCATGTGCACCTGGTCACTCTACCCGCGCATTCTGGCCGGCGAGGTTCCCGAGCTTAAGGTTTGGGAGGTCGCCCCCGGGCTCGAACTCGCGTTCAAGATCGAACCCTTGGGCATGTTGTTCGCGCTGATCGCTTCGACCTTGTGGATCGTCAATTCGATCTATTCGATCGGCTACATGCGCGGAAATAACGAGCCCCGCCAAACGCAGTTCTACGTCTGCTTTGCGGTCGCCCTCTCGTCGACGATGGCGCTGGCATTCTCTGCCAACCTCTTCACGATGTTCCTCGCCTATGAGGCATTGACGCTCTCGACCTACCCGCTCGTCACGCACAAGGGTACGCCCGAAGCGATGAAGGCCGGTCGCGTCTATATGATGCTGCTCATCGGCACATCGATGGTTCTGTTCCTGCCCGCAGTCATTCTGACCTGGGCATTGACCGGCTCGATGGACTTCACCGCCGGCGGCATTATCCCAGCAGACGGCGCCAACGCGCTCAGCCCGCTCGTTATCGGCGGATTGCTGGCCTTGTTCGTATTCGGCATCGGCAAAGCCGCAGTCATGCCCATGCATTTCTGGCTGCCCGCCGCGATGGTCGCCCCGACACCCGTCTCCGCCCTCCTCCACGCAGTCGCCGTGGTCAAGGCCGGTGTCTTCTCGATTTTGAAAGTCGTCGTCTACATCTTCGGCATCGAAACACTGTCGAGCACCAACGCCAACGCCTGGATCGTGTATCTGGCATCGTTCTGCGTCCTGCTCGCTTCGATCATCGCCATGAACCAGGACAATTTGAAAGCTCGACTGGCCTACTCGACCGTCAGTCAACTCTCATACATCGTGCTTGGGGCCGCTCTCGCTTCAGCCGCAAGCATCACCGGTGGCGCCCTTCACATTCTCATGCATGCCTTTGCGAAGATTACTTTGTTCTTCTGCGCAGGAGCGATCTATGTCGCCCATCACAAAACCGAAGTGAGTGAACTCGACGGCATCGGCAAAAAGATGCCTTTGACAATGTTCGCGTTCATGATCGCAACTTTGAGCATCATCGGCCTGCCGCCATTCGGCGGCACTTGGAGCAAATGGTTCTTGGCACTCGGCTCACTTGACGCAAATTACCAGTTCGCGTGCGCCGTCTTCATGATCTCCTCCCTTCTCAATATCGCGTATCTGATGCCCATTGTATCGCGGGCCTTTTTCAAGCCTTTGCCTGGGCATCCAGAGGACAAACCCGTTGCGATTGCAGAAGCTCCAACGGCTTGCTTGATCGCGATCACCATCACCATGCTCGGCTGCATTGCGCTGTTTTTCTATGTCAATCCGGCACTGGAACTGATCGAAATGGTGGACCTCGGCAACCGAACTGACGCCGCCTCGGCTTTGAACGGTGTTGCCCCAACTGGAGGTACCAATGGCCGCTGACCACGACCCGCATCCGCATTTCGAAACTCCTCCCGAGGAGCGCACCTGGATCGACGAACCCAAAAATGTCGACCGTATTGTTTGGGCTCTTTACGCTGTTTGCGGCCTGCTTGTCGTGATCGACCCATTCATCCACAAGCACGGACCATTCGAGATCGAACACTATTGGGGCTTCTACGCCATTTATGGATTTGTCGGCTGCGTGGGTTTGGTTTTGGCCGCGAAGCTGATGCGCGTATTCCTGATGCGTCCAGAGGATTACTATGATGAGTGAGCTAAACCCCGGCATTATTCTAATCCTGGGCGCACTTGTCGTACCGCTTCTGCCTGGCAAGTTGCTGCGCGGCATTTATATGCTCGTGCTGCCGGTTATTGCATTCGCCTACCTGCAATCTCTGCCCGTCGGCGAAATGGGCCAGATCCAACTCTTCGATATGACTCTGGTCACGCTCCGGATCGACAAACTGAGCCTAGTCTTCGGGTACATCTTTCTGATCGCAACGCTGCTTGGCGTGATCTACGCGCTGCACGTTGGCGACTGGTATCAACACGTCGCTGGGCTGGTCTACGCAGGCAGCGCCATCGGCGCCGTTTTCGCCGGCGATTTTATCACGCTCTTCGTATTCTGGGAGATCACCGCAATCTCCTCGGTCTTCCTGGTGTGGGCTTCGAGGAATTCCTCCGCCATGGCATCGGGGCTGCGCTATCTCATTATCCAGGTCGGCTCCGGCGTGATCCTGTTAGCCGGCGTACTGTTTTACTTCCGCGACACCGGCTCGATCGCATTCAATGCCATTGGAATCGAGACGTTCGCCGGCAAGCTGATCCTGATAGCATTCGGTATCAAGTGCGCCTTCCCGCTATTGCATAATTGGCTGCAGGATGCCTATCCGGAAGCAACCGTTACCGGCACGGTCATGTTGTCGGCATTTACCACAAAACTCGCCGTCTACGCCTTAGCAAGAGGCTATGCCGGGACCGAAATTTTGATCCCGATCGGCGCTGTCATGACCGCCTTCCCGATCTTCTACGCCGTGATCGAAAACGATCTCCGCCGCGTTCTGGCCTACTCGCTTAATAACCAGCTTGGTTTCATGGTCGTCGGCATTGGGATAGGCACTGAGCTTGCTTTGAATGGAACGGCAGCACATGCATTTTGCCATATCCTGTATAAAGCCCTCCTGTTCATGTCGATGGGAGCCGTGTTGTATCGTGTCGGAACCGTGAAGGGCTCCGAACTCGGCGGTCTTTATCGCTCGATGCCTTGGACGACGGCGTTTTGCATCATCGGTGCGGCTTCGATTTCTGCCTTCCCACTGTTTTCGGGCTTCATCTCAAAGTCACTCATCATGTCCGCGGCGATGAAAGAGGGCCATTTTTGGGTTTGGCTGACGCTGCTTTTTGCTAGCGCCGGCGTCTTCCACCATTCCGGGATCAAAATCCCCTATTTTGCTTTCTTTGCCCATGACTCGGGGAAACGTTGCAAAGAGGCGCCGACCAATATGCTGATCGCTATGGCGATCGCGGCGGCCTTCTGCATCGGTTTGGGAGTTTATCCCGATCCGCTCTACGCCTTGCTACCTTACGACGTGAAGTATGTGCCTTACACTCTGGAGCACGTTGTCACGCAATTGCAGTTGCTATTGTTCTCTGCTCTCGCTTTCACCGTTCTGATGCGGACCGGCATCTATCCGCCTGAGCTGCGGTCGACCAACCTCGATACGGATTGGTTTTACCGGGTGCCCGGGCGCCATCTAGCAACCTTTGCCAACCGTTTCCGGTCATTAACGTGGGAATGGCTGGCCGATACGGCCGTGCGTGGAGCAACCAAGATCCACGACGCGCTCTATCGCCACCACGGGCCCGAAGGCCTGTTCGGCCGCACTTGGCCCACGGGATCAATGGCCTTCTGGACGACCGTCACGCTTGGCGCCGTCGTCATCCTGTCCTACCTGTAGGGAACTTCGCGGATCGTTTGTCAGACCGGTGCAGCAAGGCCGAGTGCCAACTGCACCGGCCGGAACGAGCGCCGGTGGACCGCCGATGCGCCGAGCCGCTGCAAAGCTTCGCGATGCTGCGGCGTGCCGTAACCTTTGTGGCGCTCGAACCCGTAGCCGGGAAACGCCTCGGCAATTTCCACCATCATCCGGTCGCGCGTGACCTTCGCGACAATCGACGCTGCCGCAATAGAAAGACACTTGGCATCGCCTTTGACGATCAACCGCGCATCGCAAGTCAAATGCGGCATCCGGTTTCCATCAATCAACGCCAACCGCGGTCTGACACCTTGCTCGGCCAACTGCGCGACGGCCTGGCTCATCGCCCATAGCGTTGCATTGAGGATGTTCTCTTTGTCGATCCGCTCAACGTCGGCAATACCAACCCCGTAGGTGGCACACTTGCGGATGCTGGCAAAAGCCGCCTCCCGCGCTGCCTCATCGAGCATCTTGGAATCTGCCAATCCGACCGGAAGGTTCTCCAGATCGAGAACGACAGCCGCAGCAACGACCGGCCCGGCCCAAGGACCTCGCCCAGCCTCATCGACACCCGCAATGGCTCCCGGCGCAAGCGCCAGTTCGGCGCGCTCCAGCTCCAGTGTCGGTCGAATCCGTGTTGCATCACCCTTCATGGGCGTGGAGTTTCCGCTGAGTCGCCCCCGCAGAAAAGACCAATCCGGCGCTTTCGGGGTCACCCGACGCAAATCTGCAAGCCGGGCAACGGAGACGGCAATTCTGCCCGCAGCAAACCCGATATCAAATCAGGTTCATTTGCGCGCCCGGCAACGTCGGCTTTACGAATAGATCGCTTCGCAACTGCTCCCGCCGCAAATTGAGCCCGTATTTTGCCAATGCCAGCTTGAAGCGCGCGGCAACCTGGTCGGCATAAGGACCGCTCCCGCGCTGCCTCACGCCGAATTCGCTGCGGTAGTCGAGCCCGCCATGCAGCGACTGGACAAGCTTGATGACCTTGCTTGCCCGTCCCGGATGATCGGTCTGCAGCCACTCGCGGAAAAGATCCTTAATCTCCAGCGGCAGCCTCAGCATGACGTACCCCGCTTCCCGAACACCGGCTGCCGCAGCCTGCTCCAGGATCCGCTCGATCTCGTGATCGTTAAGCGCCGGAATGATTGGCGCCACCATAACGGCCGTCGGAATGCCAGCTTCACTGAGCTGACGCAGCGCCTCCAAGCGCTTCGCCGGCGTACTGGCGCGCGGCTCCATCGATCGTGCCAAACCGCGATCCAGCGTCGTCACCGAAAGGGCAACTTTGACAAGCCCCTCTCGGGCCATGCGCGAAAGGATGTCGATGTCACGCAAGACGAGCGCCGACTTGGTGACGATCCCGACGGGATGGCGCGTCTCTTCCAGAACTTCCAGGATGCTGCGCGTGATGCGTTTTTCTCTTTCGAGCGGTTGATAAGGATCGGTATTCGTCCCCAGCGCAATCGTCTTTGGCTGATACCGCCGGCCTGCTAACTCGCGTCTTAAAAGGTCAGCCGCATCTGGCTTCTCATAAAGCTGGCTCTCGAAATCGAGCCCCGCCGAATGCCCCAAATAGCAATGCGTCGGCCGCGCATAGCAATAGATGCAGCCATGCTCGCAGCCCCGATAAGGGTTGATCGACCTGTCAAACGAGATGTCGGGGCTCGTGTTGCGCGTGATGATCGTCCGCGAACGGTCCCGATGAACCTCGGTCCGGAACGGCTCCAACTCCTGCGCACTTTCCCAGCCGTCATCGAAGGCTTCATAGGCCTGGGATTCGAACCTCCCAGAGACGTTGGAACGCGCCCCGCGACCGCGCCGCCGGTTTTCGTCCACGAGCCGCTCAGCCCCGGAAACTTCGAAATTCCCGGCGACCTTCAACCCATGATTGCTAGTCGCATCATTGTTCGCCACGAAGAAACTGCTCCGCTGCCGCACCATGCAAACCACGCTAGCATAATCCACAAAACAAAAATAGAACAAATATAGAACAATAAAACAAAAAAATTCTGTTTGCGACCTGTGGCCGTGAGCCTCTTGTAGGTCTCAAGCACAACTGTCAAACAATGATTATGATTTCAGTCGTGATACCAACTTTGAACTCGGAAGCGACGCTTACCAAGTGTTTGGCTGCGTTGATCCCGGCTGCGGTTGATGGGGTCGTACGCCAGGTCGTCGTGGCCGATGGCGGATCGCAGGATGAAACCTGCAAAATCGCAGATGCTGCCGGTGCCGACATCGCGACTTCCAAGCCGGGACGTGGAGAGCAAATCTGCGCCGGCATTGCCGAGACGCGCTGGCCTTGGCTGCTCATTTTGCACAGTGACACCCAACTCGAGATCAAGTGGGCAGACGAAGCTTGCGCCTTCATGGAAGCCGTCGACCTTGGACAGCAAAAACTCTCCGCTGCAGCTTTCCGCTTCGCGCTGGCCGACACCGGGATCATGCCACGCATGATGGAACAGGCCGTGCATCTGCGCAGCACTCTGGCCAACCTCCCATACGGCGACCAAGGCCTGCTTATTCCGAAACGGCTTTACGACAAGGTCGGAGGTTTCAAGCCGTTACCGCTGATGGAGGATGTCGACTTCGTCCGCCGGCTCGGGCGCAACCAGCTCAAAATTCTTCGGTCAAGAGCGCTGACCGATCCGGCCCGCTATGTCCGCGAAGGCTATTTGCAGCGTATCGCGCGCAACCAGGTCTGCATGGCCATGTATCTGTCGGGCTATTCAATCGATAGCATCGCTGAATACTATCACCGCCCGGCCGCGGGAACGATTTCCCCCGCTACAACAGCTGCCTCCGCCGACCAAAAAGCCTGAGCGTCATCAACCCAAGTTGACCGCCCCTCCCATCAAATTGCTCGAATTGGCCGCAAGATCGCGATAGATCTGGCGCAAGCAAAAGTATGACGGCTGGCGACCGACCCAGCCGCAACTGAGCTGCCAGTCTGCGAGAGCTGCATGGAGAGGACCAAAATGCTGAAAACCAATCGCCGGACATTCATCGCCTCAGCGACCGCTGCCGCCGCAGCCTTCGGCCTCGACGGCAAGCTCGCTTTCGTGCCGTCCGCCCGCGCCAGTGAATTCGAGAAGCAAGGCTTCTACAAATTCGAGATCGGGGACATGGAAGTCATCACCGTCTATGACGGGTTCTTCAAAAAGCCCGTCGCCCAGGATTTCGTCCCCAACGCATCGGTCGATGACATGAAGGCGGCCCTGAAGGCGGCCGGAAAGCCGGAAGACGCCGTAACCGTTCCGTTCACAATCACCTTCGTCCGCATGGGCGGCAGAACGATCATGTTTGATTCCGGAACCGGTGCGCAGCTCGCTCCGACCGCTGGAACCCTTGCTGCCAACATGAAGGCTGCAGGGATTTCCAAAGAAGATATCGATACCGTCGTCGTCACCCACTTCCACCCGGACCATATCTTCGGTCTGATGGAAAAAGAAACCAACGCCCAAGTCTTCCCGAACGCAGAAATCATCGTCCCGAAAGCCGAGTACGCCTTCTGGACGGACGAAGGCAAAACCGGGAAACTCGACAAGGGCCGCCAGGGATTGGCCAATCGCATCCAGGCCACGTTCCCCAACTGGGAAAACGTTTCGCAATCGGGCGACGGAGATGAGGTGACGCCAGGCATTCGTGCGATCGCAGCCTACGGCCATACGCCAGGCCATACCGCCTATCAGATCGCCGCAGGAGATAAAGAACTCCTGGTCCTCGCCGATACCGCAAACGTGCCGGCACTGTTTGTGCGCCATCCGGAGTGGCACGTGAGCTTTGACATGGCCGCCGACGAAGCCGAAGCAACGCGTCGCAAACTCTTCGACCGCGTCGCTGCCGACAAGGCGATCATCACCGGTTATCACTTCGGCATGCCCGGCGCCGGCCATATCGAAAAGGACGGAAACGGCTACGCGTTTGTCCCGCTGGCTTGAACACCAAACTGGAATCCAACAAGCCGTGAAATCAAAAGCCTACCGCCAGCATCTCGTGATGATGGTGAAAGCCCCAAAAGCCGGCAGTGTCAAAACCCGGCTCGCCAAGGGGATCGGCGCAGTTGAGGCTCTGCGCTTTTACCGCTCCACGACAACCGCACTTGCCCGCCGCCTGGACGGCGGCAAGCGCTGGCAGAACCACTTGGCCATCACCCCCGATGAAGCCATTGGCCATCCCGTTTGGCCAGCACATTTCGCGCGGCGAAAGCAGGTACGCGGCGATCTCGGACATCGCATGCAGGCCCTGTTCGACGACCTGCCGCCCGGCCCGGTCGTCATCGTCGGCTCTGATATCCCCGGGATCACGCAGGGCCACATAGCGCGCGCGTTCCATGAACTCGGACGCGCTGACGTCGTCTTCGGCCCTGCGAACGATGGCGGCTATTGGATGATCGGCTGCAAGCGACAGCCATCCGTACCGGCATTATTCGAACGGGTCCGATGGTCGCATCCCGAAACCCTTAACGATACTTTGGCCAATGCCACAGGGTTAACAGTCGCTATGCTGGACCCGCTCGAAGACATTGATGAGCCAGAAGAACTCGAAAGCGTGAAAGACTGGAGCGGGCGCGTCGTCCTCCCATCGCTCCGATTGCGGAACGGATTTACCATCCACCAATCAAATACACTTCCCTGAGCCCGTGTACGGACAAGCCAATTTTCCGGTGCTAAGGTCGCATTTAAGTCAAACACAAAATAACGGGGCGCCACACCCACCGGCAGGGGCGAACACGCGGACTTTCGCGAAACTTTTGCTCCCAGATAATGCCACTGCGTGAAGGCGAAATGAGTATGACTGGAACGCCTCAATATACTGCGGCTCAATTGCTCGACATTGCCAGTCGTTACGAACTCGAAGGGAACCTCGAGTACGCGACCCAATTCTATCGCTACCTTGCCGAAAACCTCGTTGGAACGCCAGAGGCAGCGCAGGCCCGCACAGCACTCGAGCGCCTGGCGCACCGTCATGCCACCCAGACCAAACGCCCTGACCCATCAGGCCAGCCGCAACCCCGCCCGACGCTGAGTGCCACCGGCCGTCCACAACCGGCAAGCCAGGGACCTCAAGGACAAGGTGCACCAAACCAATCTGGGGCGCCCCTTCGCACCGAACCGACGCTCTCAAGCGCGGCCCCGGCCCAGCGCCCAAGAGATACCAGCCAGACAGGCTATGCCAATCGACCCGAGACCACGGGACGCCCCGGCCAAACTCAGCAACCGCAATTTGCAACACCCCAGGGCACACCGCCCGCCGCTTCGCCTCATGCCAATCAACCTAATTTCGCGCCCCGCGCAGAAGACGATGACACCCCGCTCCCACGCGTCATGCGAGGCGAGGAGGATTTGGAAGATGGCGTCGAATTTTCACCTGGATACCGCGTCGGTCGTTTCCTCGCCTTCACGATGGTCCTGTTCGGCTGGCTTTCCTTGGTTGCCGGAATTGCGTTCGCGGCCATCGCCGTCGCGGGCGTAGCCGGGACACAGATCATGTCTGAATACGGCGGCTTGCCGTTCGGAGTCTTGATCGGAATTGCAGGGTTTGTCGTCGGCCTTTTAATGATATTCCTGGGATCGCTCGCCCAGGCCGCCTACGAAGCAGCCAACAACACCCGCGAGCTCCTGGAAATTGAGCGCGCCAAAGCCGGCTGGTAGGCGCAGCGAACGCCCGGCACGGCCGATGGGCTAGAAGGCACGGAGCCTCGAAGGCTCTGACGCGCCTCAACCGCAGCAGCACGCCATCAGGCCATCACTTCGATCAGCCCTGACGATGCTCTTCAAGCCGCGGCATGATCTCGACGAAGTTGCATGGACGGTGCCGGTTATCGAGCTGCCATTTCAAGATGCCGTCCCAGGCATCGCGGCAGGCACCCGGCGATCCCGGCATGCAGAAGATATAGGTCCCCGAAGCCACCCCCGCACACGCGCGCGATTGCACAGTCGACGTGCCAACCTTTGCGTACGAGAGCTGGTGAAAGAGCGCCGAGAATCCATCGATCTCTTTTTCGAACAGCGGCTTCACAGCTTCCGGCGTCACATCGCGTCCGGTGAACCCGGTTCCTCCGGTCGTCAGGACGACATCGATATCGCGATTTTCAATCCAGGACTTCACCTGCCCCGCGATCTTTTCCGTGTCGTCCGGTAAAATCGCCCGGTCGACAACCTTATGCCCAGCCTCGCTAGCCAGCTTGACCAGCAAGCTTCCCGAAGTGTCCTCTTCAAGCGTCCGCGTATCCGACATTGTCAGTACGGCGATGTGGACCGCGATGAAGGGGCGATTTTCGTCGATCTTGGGCATGGTGATTGAACCCGATTTGCATTGAAGCCAGAAAGCTGTGACCAGAAAGATAGTGATACGGCCGGAAAGATAGAAGGACAGTCGAAACTAGCCCAAAGCAACGCTCTCAAAAAGGGCTAGTACGGCAATCGTATTTCGGCGCTCTATTCCAGCACCGTCGCCGCCACCCACCAGTCGGGATGTTCGGCACCTAACTGTTGGGCTGCCGCCGCGGCATCCCCAACAATGGCAAAACACGTCGGGCCTGCTCCCGATAGCGCCGCATATTTCACGCCGCGCAATCCCCGCAAAGCTTCCAGGACATCCTCGATCTGCGGCGCCACCATTTTTGCCGCCGCCTCAAGATCGTTCCCGCGTGCAGCAATGTAGTCGAGTTGCTCGTCCGCCGTCGCAAAGGAAAGCGGACCACCGGTGACGCATTCAGGATCGAACGGCGTGGCCGCCAGCAGCTTGAACACCTGGGCCGTTTTATCGACCGGCACCGCCTGCATCGGATTAACGAGAACCGCCGACAACGGAAACGCCAGCCCCGGTCCATCGAGCCGCTCGCCGATCCCGCCCCGCAAAGAACTGCGGTTATCGAAACAGACCGGCACATCCGCTCCAAGTCGTAACGCAACCTGATGCCAGTCGAGACCGCCGTCGGCAATATCCGGATTGGCACGCACCAGCGCGCGCAAAACTGCACCGGCATTTGCCGACCCGCCACCGACTCCGGCAGCAACAGGCAGGTTCTTCTCGATGGTGATGTGTCCAGCGCGCAAGTCGGGTTGATCTGCACACCCGGCCTGCAACGCCGCCTCAACGATGTTTGGTCCCGCGATGGCGCTGGCAAACGGGCCGGCCATCTCAACTCCGACAGGTCGGCTCGGATCGAGGCTCACACGATCGTAGACATCGCGCGCGAAGGCGATCAGGCTTCTGACCTGATGATAGCCGTCGCCCCGGCGGCCAAGAATCTCGAGCGTGAGATTGACCTTGGCCCGGGCGCGTTCGGTGATCACGATTAATTCGGCTTATTCAGCTTTCGGACGCTGCGGTAACGGAACCGACCCCTTGCCGGTCTTGTTTTCAGCGACCGGACGGTTTGAGGACTCGACCACGGCGTGCTCCGCTGAAGCGCGCTTTTTCACCGGCAGACCTTCGGCCAGCTTCTTATTGATCTGCCCGATGAGATCGGCTTCCGGTTTCAGGCTCAGAGCCTGATCCCACTGGAAGCGGGCTTCTCTGATGCGCCCGATCTGCCAGTAGGCATCACCCAAGTGATCGTTCAGGACCGGGTCTTCCGGCCGCAGCTCGACGGCACGCTCAAGGTACTTGGCCGCCTTGCCGTAATGGCCGAGACGGAAATGCGCCCAACCCAGACTGTCGACGATGTAGCCGTCGTCCGGCTTCAACGTTACGGCCTTTTCAATCAGCTCCAGACCGCGGCGCAAATTCAAATTCTGATCGATCCACGAGTACCCAAGATAGTTCAGAACCAAAGGCTGGTCTGGATCGAGCTTCAAGGCCTCCTTCAGATCGGCCTCCGCCAATGGCCACTGCTTGGTACGTTCATAGCAGGTCCCGCGCGAATAGAAGTACACCCAGTCGGAGGCATCCGGCTTACCCAGCAACGCGATGGCTTTGGTGTAATAGCCAATCGCTTCCCCATACCTCTTGCGCGTCCGCATGATGTTGCCCAGCGCGTCATAAGGTTTGACACTCTCTGGATTCTTCGCGGCCGCGCGCTCAAGCAGCGCCTTGGCTTCATCAACCTTTTCGAGTTCGTTCAGATTGAAAGCCTTGCGAATGTCGATCGCCATCTCCAGCGCCGACCCTTCAGGGATCTTGTCGTAGACCGCGATAGCTTCGTCGTAGCGCTTCATCGATTCAAGCGCGCTTGCCAGCGCAGCCAGCGCGAAGGGATGGTTCGGCTCAAGATTAAGCGCCATCTGGAGATATAGGACCCCGATGGAAACTCCGCCCTCACCAGTCAGCGCCTCGCCGAGCCCGTAGAAGACTTCCGCCAAACCATCGGTCGGGTTCTCGACCAGAAGATCGATCTTTTCGCCTTTGGCAAGCTTGCCGAGAAGCGCATTGGCAAGCGGGTGCGGGTTTCCGCTCGACCTGCGAAGATGCGCTCTTAGAACGCTTTTGGCTTGTCGGTAATCGCCGGCATGAGCAAGGCTGCGCGCATAAGCCAGAGCCGTGCGAAGCGTCTTGCTGTCCTGCTGAAACACCGTCGCATAGGCGCGCTTGGAATCTTTTTGGCGACCGCCGAGATCGGCGATCAAAGCCTGATGGTATCGCAGATAAAAACGCGCCCAGTCGGCTTGCTTGCGAAGCGCCAAACTGGCCAGCGCCTTCATGGTTTTGCCCTGAGCCTGATACACCCAGGCCTGGGTGATGACGCTCGTCAGCTCGCCGATCGGACCGCTGCCGGCTGCTTTGAAGTTCGCAATGGCTTTCTTGTAGTCGCGTCGCTTGTAGGCCGTAATGCCCAACAACAGCCGGGCCATACGATGCCGGGGCTGCCGCCTGATGACCTCTTCGGCAAGTTCGATGGCCGAATCCCAATGGCCTTCGGAGGCTTCCATGAGGAACGCCCGCTCCAGCAGAATTCCGCTTTCGGGGTCCTGACGCAGCGCGCTCTGATAAAATTCCGCCGCGCGCCCGGTATCGTTATTGGCGCGTGCGAACCGCCCCGCCAGATAGCTTCCAGCCAGCGTTCGCGTATTGACGATATCATCACTGAATCGGGACTGGTCCTCAGAGGATCGCGACTGCGCATCGCCGCTTGGCAAAAGCGCGCATAACAGTGCCGCACAGCTCAACAGACCAACAGTCTGAACACGCAGCGAGCGTGCTTTTGTCATACCCGTAATCCTCGGTTCTTAAAGAGTAGCGAGCCTCGACCCTCAGCAAGGCTATCAGCAGTAGAGATTAGCAACAAACCGCAAGCCTTGGCGAACAGTTATCGAAAAAGTGTAGGCCACAGCAAGGCAAGCCCCGCCAGCCTACATTCAACTCTCAATACCTGATTATCATACCCTATTGAGCCCAATATCCATACTGGCTTGGTATTTGCCTGAAAAATCAACAGAAAAAACAGGGCTTTCCGGGCCCTACCGAGATCGGGCAGGCCCAAACCAGCTCGAATACTGGCCCCCGACGAGATGTCGCCCTGACATGAAATCTTGTTCACAAATTATGAGCGGGAGGCAACACACCCGAGCTTCTGGCGCGCAGTCAACCTCCTTAAGCCCCGATTCGGCTCAGCTTACATGCCCGTGTAATTCGGGCCGCCGCCGCCTTCCGGACAGACCCAGTTGATGTTCTGGCTGGGATCTTTGATGTCACAAGTTTTACAGTGTACGCAGTTTTGCGCATTGATCTGGAAGCGTTTCTTGCCGTCTTCGCCTTCAAGCACTTCGTAGACACCGGCCGGGCAGTACCGCTGAGCCGGCTCCGCCCACTTCGGAAGGTTAATTTCGATCGGAATTTTCGGATCGGCCAGCTTGAGATGCACGGGCTGATCTTCGGCATGGTTAGTCGCCGAATAAGACACGTTGGTCAGTCGGTCGAACGTCAGTTTGCCGTCGGGCTTGGGATAGTCGATGGGCGTCGCCTCATCTTTCGGCGTCAGGCTCGCGTAGTCCGGCTTGCCATGTGAAAGCGTGAAGCCCAGACCGAACTTCGGCAGCAGCGTATTCGCCCACATGTCCATGCCGGCCAGCATGATCCCGCCGATGGTTCCGAATTTCGACCAAAGCGGCTTGGCGTTGCGGACGGTCTTCAAGTCCTTGCCGACGGCACCTTCGCGAATGCGCGTCTCATAGTCTTCAAGAACGTCGTAGGAGCGCTCTGCTGAAATCGCGGCAAATGCACTCTCAGCGGCCTCGATGCCCGAGTGCACGGCATTGTGCGAGCCCTTGATGCGCGGAAGATTGACGAACCCGGCCGCACAGCCGAGCAGCAGACCGCCCGGGAACGCAAGCTTCGGAATAGACTGCCAGCCGCCCTCGGTAATGGCGCGGGCACCGTATGCGATGCGACGCCCGCCTTCGAGCAGTTCGGCAACCAGCGGATGCGTCTTGAAGCGTTGGAATTCCTGATAGGGATTGAGATACGGGTTCGTATAATTGAGGTGCACGACAAACCCGATCGACACGAGGTTCTCGCCGTAGTGGTAAAGGAACGAGCCGCCACCGGTTGAATTATCAAGCGGCCAGCCGAACGAGTGCTGCACCACGCCGGGCGTATGCTTCTCAGGCGAGATTTCCCACAACTCTTTGATGCCGATTCCGAATTTCTGCGGATCGCTGTCGGCATCGAGAGAAAACTTCTTGATCAGCCCCTTCGACAAAGACCCGCGCGCACCTTCGGCAAAGAACGTATACTTGCCGCGCAATTCCATGCCGCGCGTGAACCCGTCACCAGGCGTGCCGTCCGCCTTAACGCCCATGTCGCCCGTCGCGACCCCGGCGACCGCGCCGTTTTCATCGTAAAGAACTTCGGAAGCCGCAAAGCCCGGGTAGATTTCAACACCAAGCGCTTCAGCCTGTTCGCCAAGCCAGCGCGTCATATCCCCCAGGCTGCCGACGTAATTGCCGTGGTTGTTCATCAACGGCGGCATCGGGAAATTCGGCAGCGTAATCTTGCCCGTCGGTCTCAGGTAATAAAAGCGATCTTCGGTGACCTGGGTATTGAGCGGACACTCGCGCTCGCGCCAATCGGGTAGCAGCCGGTCGAGCCCTGATGGATCGACAACGGCCCCGGATAAAATATGCGCGCCGACTTCCGAACCCTTTTCAAGGACAACGACGCTCAGCTCTTGGCCCGCGTCTTCGGCCAGTTGCCGCAAACGGATAGCAGCCGCCAATCCAGCCGGTCCCGCACCGACGATCACTACGTCGAAATCCATCCCGTCGCGTTCAGGCAGGTCGCCGTCCGTATCCGCCATCCGTGTTAAACTCCTTGGTCAATCCGCTCAAAGGCGATTAGGTTCAGCCGTGCACTCATCGTCAACCGGCCTAACAGTCGCATATCTTCCGCCATTCGCAGCAAATTACTTGCCTTTCTCGCGTCTCGTCTGCTGCAAACCACACCCGTATCCCATGCCTGATCAAATTTCTCAGCGCGAATTGGTCGAAATCCTCAAATTCTATTCTGAGGCAGGCGTTGATTGCGCGATCGATGAAAAGGCGATGGACTGGCTCGCGCATGGCGAAGACCCACCAGGGTCTGAACTGCGCAAAGTGTTGGCGGGGCATACGGCTTCATCGACTGGGGTCGGATCCGCGGCGACCGCCGCCCAACGGCAGCGACCCGCGCCAGGCTCAAACCCACCAGCCAGCCGGCCAGGGCATCCCTCATCCTCGCAGGCCAGAGCACCGGCGCAACGCCCATCACGGCAACCGCCCCCGGCCGCTGGCGCAAACCGAACCGGAGAAACCGCACCCGGCGCCGCCGAAGCCCGCAAACTGGCTGCCAAGGCCAACTCGCTCGACGATCTGCGCCAAGCCCTCGACGCCTTCGAAGGTTGCGCATTAAAGGCGACCGCCAAGAACCTGTGCTTCTACCGGGGCGCGCCGCAGTCCCGTCTGATGATCATCGGCGAAGCCCCAGGCCGCGATGAAGATCTTGCAGGCAAGCCGTTCGTCGGTCGCGCCGGTCAATTGCTGGACCGCATGCTGGCCGCGATCGGCCTCAATGAGGAAAGCGTCCACATCACCAACGTCGTTTACTGGCGCCCACCCGGCAACCGCACGCCCACACTCCAGGAAACCGAGAGCTGCCGTCCATTTCTGGAACGTCAGGTCCAATTCGTCGAACCCGAATTCGTCCTGCTTCTAGGTGGCGCCGCAGCCAAAAGCATCCTTGATGTCACCGATGGGATCATGCGCTTGCGCGGCAAGTGGCGCGATATCGCCATCGGCGGGCGAACGCTCAAGGCGCTACCGACACTTCACCCGGCCTACCTATTGCGAACGCCGGCGGCAAAACGCCAAGCCTGGCGCGACCTCCTCACCTTGCACAAAGCTCTGGCGAGATAAATATTTGAATGAAGATCAAAGACTTGGACAATTTAATTGCAACATATTTCGAATTTTATGAAATAGCTTAAATCCGCGACAAGAGCCTGCCCCGTATAGTCCGCGTTAAGAACCCGCTGGCGAATGAAATCGCCAAAAAAATCAACGGGAGTGTCACGGTGTCAGTAGGAATGGTGTACATGCGGCCGCTACGGCTCGCAGGAGTTTCAGTTGCAGAGGCATCCGGCGAGGATATCTGCAACGTTTGGACGGCCCTGCACGAATGGGTTACGCGCAAAGGCTTCGCGCACGAAGTCGAAGTCGGCTACGGCTTGTTTCTCTCAACCGACGAGGGAACCGAATACATTGCCGGTATCGAGTTGCCGCCGACAGCAACCGCTGGCGAAGCGAACGAACTGACCCGCGCCGGACTGCAAGGCGGAGCCTATTTCCGTCGCCGGTTCCAGGGCCCCTTCAGCGATATTGCGAGTGAATTCGAGAAGATGCAGGAGGAACTCTCCCACGAGGAAAATATCTGTTACGACACCGATCGTCCTCTGGTGACGATACTCCTCGACATCAAGCAGCTTTGTCAGCAACCCGAGATTCGTAGCAACCTGCTGATCCCGGTGCGCGGCGCACAAATGACCGGCCGCCCAAGCGTCGCCGCTTAATCCTTCGCAAGACCTGTCCAACAAACAATAAGGACCACTGCCCTCAAAAGCGGTGGTCCTATAAATGCGTGCATAGATGCGGATCAGCCCCGGTCAGCAACGCTGCAGCGAACGGAAACTCGCCGGCTCGCACCAGTGGCGAGCCCGGCGCTATAGAAATCAGTGCGCCCGGCTGATGCAGAACCCGATGACCGCCTGCAAAGCTTCCTTCTGAGGCGAGCCTGAGAAGATCTCCATCGCATCCCAGGCAATCGTGCCGTAGGACTTGGCTCGATCAACTGTCGCTTCGATGGCCCCGTGCTGCTGGATCAGCGACACCGCGCGCTCCAGGTCGCCATCCTCAATCTTGCCGTCGCCGATCGTGCGCGACCAGAAATACCGCTCTTCCTGGTTCCCCCGGCGGAACGCCAGAATGACCGGAAGCGTCACCTTGCCTTCGCGGAAGTCGTCGCCGACCGCCTTGCCAAGGTTTTTGCTGTCGCCAGAATAATCGAGCGCATCGTCGATGAGCTGGAAGGCGATCCCCAGGTTCTTGCCGTAGGAGCGCAGCGCAGCCAGTTCTTCGGCCGGACGCTCAGCCAAAGCCGCCCCGGACTCGGCCGCCCCAAGAAACAGAGCCGCCGTCTTGGCGTTGACGATGCTGAGGTATTCATCCTCGGTCGTCGCCAGGTTCTTGGCTGCCGACAACTGCATGACTTCGCCCTCGGCGATCACCGCAGCCGCGTTCGACAAAATCCTAAGGACTTGCAGGTTTCCGACGTCAACGAGCATACGGAACGCCTGCCCGAGCAGGAAGTCCCCGACCAGAACGCTTGCCTGGTTGCCCCAGATCGTCCTCGCAGCAAGTTTGCCCCGGCGATAGTCGCTTTCATCGACTACATCGTCATGCAGCAACGTCGCCGTGTGCATGAATTCGACGGCAGCAGCAACGCGGATGTGCTCGTTGCCCTCAAATCCTGTCATTTTCGCCGTCGCCAGAGTCAGCATCGGCCGTAGACGCTTCCCCCCTGAATCAATCAGGTGATGCGCCAGCTCAGGTATCATTTCGACATCCGAGACCGCGCGGTCTAGGATCAGGCGGTTGATCCCTTCCATGTCGTCGCGAACAAGATCGAGAAGGGGCTGCAGCCCTTGTTTTGGATCTCTCGCTTCTTCAAATCGGACAACAACGCCCAATGTCGTTACCTCGGTCTTGCAAGTTTCTAAACAGCCATTTCGAACCGCTGAGGTCGAAGACTAACGCCTCTTTGCCGTATCCGCACCCTAAACTCAAGGCGAGACGACCAAACAGAAGAATTTGACGAATGCGCGAGCTTGTCCGAACCAACGATCCGGTCCTTTTGAACTATCTGGAAAACCTGCTGCAACAGGCCGGGATCACCGCGCTTATCGCGGATTCCAACATGAGTATTCTGGAAGGTTCGATTGGCATGCTTCCCCGCCGGCTTCTGGTCCACGAAGATAATGCCGAAGAAGCCCGTAAGCTGATTAAAGAAGTTGACTTGGGAAAATGGCTCTATGACGAAGGTTCCTGAGCCCGGCGCCGGCCTCGTTGACGCCGCAAATTCCGATCCAATACCAGAAACAGCGCCCCCCGAACGCGCTGCAACAGGACTTGCAGACGAGAGCAACGTCACCGACGACGCCTTTCTTGGCGGGGAACTGCGCATCCTGCAACCTAAACGCGGGTATCGCGCCGGGATTGACGCCGTCCTTCTGGCCGCGGCGATTGATGCGGATCGGGCAGCGGGCAGCCCACTCTTGGACCTTGGCGCTGGCGTCGGCACGATCGGCCTATGTGCGGCCCGGCGCATAAGTTCGCTCAATGTCACGCTGATGGAGAAACAGTCAGAACTTTGCGATCTGGCCCGCCAGAACATCGCGCGCAACGATCTAACAGGACGCGTCGCCTGCATTGAAGCAGCAATCGGCGCCAGCACAGCCCAAATCCAATCGATAGGCCTGCGCGACAACTCTTTCGCTTACGTCGTCGCCAATCCACCATTCATGGGCGCCCGGCAAGGCACGCCCAGTGGCGAACGGCTGAAAGCCGCCTCCCACGCCATGGACGAAGCTCAAAACCTCAACGACTGGGGACGTTTCATGGCGCGCATGGCTCAACAAGGCGGCACGGCCTTAATGATCCACAAGGCCGAAGCCCTCAGCGAAGTCCTCGCCAGTTTTGCAGGCCGCTTCGGCTCAATTAGCGTGCTGCCGATCTACCCCCGGCAAGGTGAACCCGCGAACCGCGTCATTGTCCGCGGAACCAAGGGAAGCCGCGGCAGCCTCGTCATTCACCCCGGACTCGTCTTGCATTCGCAAGGCAACGCCTTCACGCCGGAAATCGACGGGGTCCTGCGCCTCGGACAACCACTGCCTGTTCCAAAATCCTGAAGCCCCCTCGCCGACGAACTGGTAAATCGCTCTGATCGTTGCGATATAAGCCTCGCTGATCCAAACGAGCTTGCAATTTCCATCCTTGACGCTCACATGCAGCGCCTCATCCCGCCAACACGCAATCCAAGGGGGCACATATGTGGCCATTCAAAAGCGGTCCTGTCGTACCAGTCCTACGTTTCAACGGACCGATCGGAATGGCGACGCCATTGCGCCCAGGCATCTCGCTGGCGACCACCGTCGAGGCGATGCATCGCGCCTTCAAACTGTCGAAGCTCCCATCGATGGCCGTCATCATCAATTCCCCAGGCGGCTCACCCGTGCAGTCGAGCCTGATCTTCAAGCGACTGCGCCAACTGGCCAAAGAAAACAAAAAGAAGATCTACGTCTTCTGCGAGGACGTCGCCGCATCCGGCGGTTATTACCTCGCCGTATCGGGCGACGAGATCTACGCCGACGCATGTTCGATTGTCGGCTCCATCGGCGCCATCTCCGGCGGGTTTGGCTTTGTTGAAGCGATCGACAAACTCGGCGTCGAACGGCGCATCTATACTTCGGGCACCGCCAAAAGCCAGCTCGACGCCTTCAAGCCTGAAAAGCCCGAAGACATCGCCCGCATCACCGCGATCCTCGAAGACATCCACGACACCTTCATCGGCGTCGTCAAAGAGCGACGCAGCGAGAAAATCTCCGCACCTGACAGCGAAGTCTTCTCCGGCGCATTCTGGACGGCACCCAGAGCCCAGGAAATGGGCCTCATCGACGGCATCAGCGATGTGCGCACGAAAATGCAGGAACTGCACGGCCCGAAGGTCCGTCTGCGCGCCGTGCCCATGAGCCGCGGTGGCCTTTTGAGCTGGCTGCGCCGTCCGGGCATGTCTCTGGGCGCTTCCGCTGCGGACGTCTCTTTGGCTGACGACATCTTGTCGACGGCCGAAGCTCGTGCACTATGGTCGCGTTACGGACTGTGAAATCTGAAAGGACGGGCCCGATGCCGCCCCATGTCTTTCTTCTCGTCGCCGTCGGAGCGAGCCTCGTCGCCGGCTACCGGCTCGCCCACCGGTCGCTGAAAAAGCACCGCGCCGAAGCCGAAAAAGAGCGCGCAAAGCAGGAGGCGGCGCAATCCAACGAGCCGCGCGATCTTGGCTCGCTGGATTACGACGCAGATTCAGGCTCCTATAAGCCGCGCCATCATTGAGCGATGAAGCCTCCTGCCCGCGCACAAGAGGTCAGTCTTTGACCTCGAACGTGACCTTGCACGTCACGCGATACTGATCGATCTTGCCGTCTTTTCCGACGGTCGCCGAGAAATCCTGAACCCAGACCGACTTGATGTTGTCGACCGAATCTCCAGCCTTCGCGACAGCCTTCGCCGTGGCGTCTTCCCAGCCCTTATCGGAATGGGTCATAAGTTCGAGGACTTTCAAAATAGCCATGTTCTCTCTCCCTGGATTTGGTTTTGAGCGCGGTCTGCGCTTTGGAATTCTCCAGCCTCAACCTCAAGTTAGGCCAGCATACGGCAGATGCAGCATAATGCCCTGAAAGACCCAACAAACGCCCACGTGACAGACGCCTGAGCATCGCTATAGTGCGCGAGTTTTCACTCCAATCGACAGGCTTCAGGCATGGGCAAGGGATCCAAGAAGAACAAGAAATCGGTGCCGCAGGCAGCATCTGCCAAAACAGGCCTGTCCAACGCTGGCAATTCGGGTGTTGGGCAACAAAAAAACTCCCTCCGCCCCACCGAGTCCTTCCAGGACATGATACTCGCCTTGCAGCAGTTCTGGGCCGCGCAAGGCTGCGTCGTCCTCCAGCCCTACGACATGGAAGTCGGCGCCGGGACCTTCCACCCGGCCACCACCTTGCGCTCGCTTGGCCCCAGGAACTGGAAAGCCGCCTACGTCCAGCCCTCGCGCCGCCCCAAGGACGGCCGCTACGGCGAAAACCCCAACCGCCTGCAGCACTACTACCAGTTCCAGGTGCTCCTGAAGCCGTCGCCGCCCAACATCCTCGAACTCTACCTGCAAAGCCTCGACCGCATCGGCATCGACCCGACCTTGAACGACATCCGCTTCGTCGAGGACGACTGGGAAAGCCCGACGCTCGGCGCCTGGGGCTTAGGCTGGGAAGTCTGGTGCAACGGCATGGAGGTGACGCAGTTCACCTATTTCCAGCAGGTCGGCGGCTACGATTGCCGCCCGGTCTCCGGCGAAATCACTTACGGCCTCGAACGCCTCGCGATGTACGTCCAAGGCGTCGACCGCGTCTACGACCTCAACTACAACGGCGGCACAGGCGAAAACAAAATCACCTACGGGGACGTCTTCCTGCAGGCCGAGCAGGAATATTCGCGCTTCAACTTCGAGCACGCCAATACCGAGATGCTGCTGCAGCACTTCAAGGACGCCGAAGCCGAATGCAAATCGCTGCTCGACAAGGGAACCGGCGGTGACAAGCACCTGCTCGCGCTTCCCGCCTACGACCAGGCCATCAAGGCGAGCCACGTCTTCAACCTGCTCGATGCCCGCGGCGTGATCTCCGTCACCGAACGCCAGAGCTACATCCTGCGCGTGCGCGAACTCTCCAAAGCCTGCTGCGGCGCCTGGCTTGCAACCGAAGGTGGCGGCGCCGGCGCTTGACCCCGGAGAATGAACCTCTCTTATTTGATCCTGGTAGCGTTTCTTGTCGGTTTCTTACTAACCGCTAGAAACATCTATCGCCGTGGGCATCCGATAGCTGGCGTCCTAGTTTCTGCCGGTGCAATTGGATTTTTCGGCTGCTGGCTGGTTCCGTTAGCCGGATCAACACTCGACTACGTTGAATTGCCATCGACCGGCCAGGGGCTTCTTGGCCCAAATGGGCGAATCTACACATTCACAATGCACCTCTCCCGCATCCAGCGATACGATCCCGACGGTCGGTTTGAAAAGGGCTGGTTTGTCGATGCCCGCGGAGGCCCTGCCGCATTAGGATTGACAGAAAAAACAAAAATCATCGTCGCGCTCCACAGACGAGACGTGGCAATTATTCATACGCTTGATGGAGAGCCGATCGGGTCCCCACACGCCTTTGTTTACAAACGCCCGGGGAAGCAAAGACTGCAAATGATTCCCACCCCTCATGGAGGCCTACCAGAACTGTCTTACGACCTCGGCTCAAATGACTTGATGTACCCAGAGAATTACGAAGTCGCGGGAGTATCCTTGCTTCCAGTGACGAATATGGGAAGGCAAAGAGGTGGCCTGCTACCGGCATTGCTCATACCTTTCTGGAACCCAATCATCCCCTGGATTCTGTTCGCCTCAGGCTTTCTTCTCTACCAACTGACCAGAGACTGAATTCGACAACAAAGCCTGCTGCGGCGCGTGGCTTGCAACCGAAGGTGGCGGTGCTGGCGCGTGATCCAGGGCCCCGACAAGCAATAAGACAGCTGCGAATTCAAAGACTTAAAAACTAAAGCTCTTCCCAAACCGCTCCGTCATAACCATGTCGGATTGCCCGCGGTATATCCTGGCCCACGAAAAAACTTGAGAAACAAACCGAGGCCGGGCCGCAAACCGCGCCCTATTCTGACGGAGAAACTCTGATGAGCCCCGAGCTAGTCAACCCCTGGATTGGAATTGCATTCGCGGTCGTCCCCGTCCTGTTAGTCGGATGGCTGATCCTGAAAAAACCGGTCTTCTGGTTCATGGTCGTTCTGATCGCCGTCGGTCTTGGCTACCTGCACACCACCGGTGCGGCCGAAGAACTGGGCAACATGATCCTGACCGAGGTCAACAATATCTACCCCACCGGCATCGAGCCCACTGGCGCGGCCGAGCCAGCTGCAATGGAATCAGCCCCAAGCCAGAACGAAGCGCCCGATACAGGTTCGACGAGCCCGGTCACGACCGTCCCCGCCCAATAGCCCCTGCGACAAACCGCTTAACGTACGGCTTCACTTCTACTGGCTGGCGAACTAGAACGGGGCTCCCACCTTTCGGAGACCTATACCTTCGCCATGCCACAGCTACTACTCGAACTCCTGTCCGAAGAAATTCCAGCCCGCATGCAGGCGCGCGCAGCCGAAGACCTCGCGCGTCTCGTCTCAGCAGGGCTGAAGGCCGGAGGTCTCGAGCATGGCGCCTGCTTGTCGTTTGCAACCCCGCGCCGCCTGACGGTCGTCATCGAAGACGTACCCGCCATGTCGCCCGCGATCTCCGATGAGCGCAAAGGCCCGCGCGTTGGCGCACCCGAAAAAGCCATCGAAGGCTTCCTGCGCGGCGCAGGCTTGTCGTCCATTGACGAAGCAACCGTCGTCTCCGACGCGAAGAAGGGCGATTTCTACGTCGCCAAAATCGAAAAGCCCGGCCGTCCAGCACCCAACATCATCGCTGAAGTCATCCCCGACGTCGCTTCGAAATTCCCTTGGCCGAAATCCATGCGGTGGGGCTCGGGCGATTTTCAATGGGTCCGCCCGCTGCAATCGGTGCTGTGCCTGTTTGATGGCAACGTCGTGCCGTTCGAAATCGCAGGCATTGCCGCCGGCAACATGACTCGCGGCCACCGCTTCCACGGCAAGGACCCCTTCGCCGTCACCGACTTCGCCGACTATGGCCGCAAGCTGCGCGACGCCAAGGTGCTGCTGCCCTCTTCCGAGCGCGCCGCGATGATCGCCGAGGACGCCCGCCAGCTGGCCGAAGACGCTGGCCTCGAACTGGTCGAGGACGAAGCGCTGCTGAATGAGAACGCCGGTCTCACCGAATGGCCGGTCGCGCTGATGGGCACCTTCGAAGAAAGCTTCCTGGAAGTGCCGCCCGAATGCCTCATCACCTCGATGAAATCGCACCAAAAGTGCTTCTCGCTGAAAGACCCCAAGACCGGCAAACTCGCCAACCGCTTTATCCTCGTGTCGAACCTCATCGCGGCTGACGGCGGCGCTGAGATCATCGCCGGCAACGAGAAGGTCATCCGCGCGCGATTGTCGGATGCGAAATTCTTCTGGGACCAGGACCTCAAGCACCCGCTCGACGAGATGGCGGTCAAGCTTGAGAACATCACCTTCCACGCCAAGCTCGGCACCCAGAAAGAACGCGTCGAACGCATCGCCGAATTGGCCTACCAGATCGCAGGTGCCGTCGACGCCGATGCTGAAGCTGCCCGCCGCGCCGCACAGCTTTGCAAGGCTGACCTCGTCTCCGAGATGGTCGGCGAGTTCCCCGAGCTGCAAGGCCTGATGGGCCGCTACTACGCGGAAAAGGGCGGCGCCAAGCCTGAGATCGCCCGCGCCATCGAGCTGCATTACAAACCCAAAGGCCCCTCCGACACGGTCCCCAAGGAAGATGACGGCGACAGCGTCGCCATCGCGGTCGCGCTCGCCGACAAGCTCGACACACTCGTCGGCTTCTGGGCCATCGACGAAAAGCCGACCGGTTCCGGCGACCCCTACCAGCTCCGCCGCGCCGCCTTGGGCGTCATCCGCATATTGCTGGAGAATGATCTGCGCGTATCGCTCTACTCTGTGATCGCCGATGCAATCGAGAGCTATTTCAATCAAGCTGATCGACGCCCATTCGAGCAAGTGCACAAGTGGTGGAATCGACAAAGCGACGAATGGTTACCGCCGACAATTAATGAAATTCAGAAAACTGGCATTCTAGGTACGTTCGCCCTTCTTGCACAAAACATCAAAGACCTTGAACAAAACCTCTCCAAAGCGCTGCCTAAGACTAGGCATATGGAATACGAAGAATTCAAAAACTGGCAGGCACAAGAAGGTGGCAGGGAACTATCCGAGTTTGCTCGCAGATCACTGATCATTCACCGAGAATGCGATATCCCACGTGCACCAGCTCGGGGAGCATTTGTTTTTGAAAACACCAACAGCGAATTCGAAACATTTATCTTGGGAATGCGCGAGGACCTTCTCTCCTTCTTCGCCGACCGCCTCAAGGTGCACCTGCGCGACGAAGGCAAGCGTCATGACCTGATCGACGCCGTCTTCGCACTGCCCGGCCAGGACGACATTGCGCTCATCGTCAAACGCGTCGAAGCCCTAACAGACTTCCTCGAAACCGAAGACGGCGAAAACCTGCTGGCCGGCGTCAAGCGCGCCACCAACATCCTCTCGATCGAGGAAAAGAAGGACAAGAAGACCTACGACGGCGAACCCGACGGCCCGCTCATGAAAGAGCCCGCCGAACGCGCGCTCGCCGCAGCCATTGCCAAGGTCAAGTTCGACACCCAGGCCGCCATCAACGTCGAGAACTTCGAAGGCGCCATGCGCGCGCTCGCCGAACTGCGCGCCCCCGTCGACAAGTTCTTCGACGACGTCACCGTCAACGCCGACGATCCGTCTTTGCGCGAAAACCGCTTGAAGCTCTTGTCCGAAATCCGCGCCGCCACCTTGAACGTCGCCGACTTCTCAAAAATTGCGGGCTAACATCCGCGACTACGCTTCAGCTCCGGCGGCTTCCATCCCAACTCCGGCATGCCCCGTCCAACACGGGCTTGCCCAGTGTTGGCAATTTGAGTGTCGGCTAGAATGCTTAGCAGGACCGAAGGTCCCAGGAGCAAAGCGACCTGGTCGCAATCCAACACCGGCTTGCCGAGTGTTGGCACAAAGCGCGCCGCCCATGCGGAGCAGGCGAGCAAAGCGAGCTCTGCGTGAGCCAAAGACTCCTGCCAAAAAACTCCAATAACGAATTGATAACCAAGAATTATAATTGACTTTGTCCTAACGTTGGAGGCGCGCCCGCTTTACGGCTGTTTAGTTCATTGGCGCTAGGCTGAACTGAAAACCAAACAAACAGGTTCAGGCGCTATGAGTAAGTCAGTAGAAATCCGCCAGTTGGACGAAACAGAGCTTTCGCTTTACTGCGAGCATCTCATGCGCCTTGACGAGCGCGCCCGCTGGATGCGCTTCAACCACGTCATGGATGACGCCGCCCTTCAGGCCCACTGCCTCTACCTTGCCGGCTCCGGCACCATGCTCATTGGCGCCTTCGAAGACGATACGCTGCGCGGCGTTGCCGAGCTGAGCCTTTCGAGCGACCACAACGCCCCGATCGTCGAAATGGCATTTTCGGTCGAAAGCAAATTGCAGGGCCGCGGGATCGGCTCCAGCCTCCTCAAAACTGCGCTCACTATCATCTGGCCTGCGCCAGCTCTTGTGGTCTGCCGCAACGACAACATCGCAATGCGCCATCTCGCCGAGCGCGCCGGCGGACGCTGCGAACCTGCCGATGACCTCCTGTTCTATCGGATCGACACCTTGTACGCGATCCAGGGCAAAGCACAGGCCGAACCGCGCACGACTGCCGCCGATCAGCGACAAAAGCTCAAGCCGGCCGACACCGCCTACGGCTGATCGCCTTCCCGCACCGCCAAACTCAACGCGCCTTGAAACCCTTGCTGGTCGCGCATCCTCGCGGCCCTGCGACCGCATTCGCCGCTTGACGAGTTCCCAAACTCCAAGCGGATGATGTGGCCGAAGCGCCATCCGCGCGTCTTTTCTGTTAATCTGATCGAACTGCCGATGGGGTAAGCGCGTTATGTAACGTCGCGAATCGCGCCAGATGCAGCCGCGACGTCAACAGATCAGGGGCAGTCATGAGCGAAGAAAAAAATAATGCCGAGGAACTGTTGGGCGAAGAAGCCCACGAAATCGACCGCGACAAAGCCGAAGACGAGAAGAAGTCCGGTGGCAAACCCGTCCCCGTCGTCGTCCACCACAGCCGCCTGCGCGCGGCAACGGTCTTCGACATCATCCGCCGCGAAGGCGACAAGGAACTCGTTCGCCATTTCCACGCGCTCTTCTGGTCGGGCATCGCCGCAGGTTTGTCGATCGGCTTCTCGGTCATCGCCGAAGCCATCCTCGCCGCGCACTTGCCCGACGCCCCATGGAAACCGCTCGTAGATAACCTCGGCTATTCGGTCGGCTTCCTGATCGTCATTCTCGGCCGCCAGCAGCTCTTCACCGAAAACACGCTGACCGCCGTTTTGCCCGCCATGCAGCGCGGCAAGGCCGTGTGGTGGTTCGTGCTCGCTCGCCTTTGGCTGATCGTCCTGACCGCCAACGTCATCGGCTGCGCGCTCTTTGCCGGCTTCATCACGTCAAGCGGTGTCCTCGCGCCCGAGGTCCACGCCGCCGTCATCTCGCTGTCCGATCACATGATCGCCAAGCCGCCGATGGAGATGTTCTTGTCGGGCATCATGGCCGGCTGGCTGATCGCCGCTCTGGTGTGGATGCTGCCGTCGTCGGAAGGCAACGAATTCATCGTCATCACCTTGATGACGTATTTGATCGCTGCCGGTGACTTCACCCACGTGATCGCCGGATCGGTCGAAGCGTTCGTGCTCGTCTTCGAAGGCAAACTGGAATTGGCCGCCGCCGCCACGCAGTTCTTCCTGCCGACGCTACTCGGCAACGTAACCGGCGGCACCGTCCTCTTCTCCGTCATCGCCTACGCGCAAGTGAGGGACGAGATTTGAGGAGGGGTGATGATCGAAGGCCGTTGGCTGCAAAACTAGAAACGTGGCCAGACCCCGGCGATTTAACAAATCCACGCTTCGCGTGGACGCCGGGGTGACGGCTTCGGAGAAGTTCGCCTCTCCGTCATCCCGCATCCATAAGCCGGGCTTCGCCATGGCGGCGTGGACACAGGTTGGTCTTGTCGAAGTCATTTATCGTTACGGCACAAACAGGGAGTAGCGATCGCGCGATAACGATACTGCCCACCCACCAGCTCTGCACAGACGTAGCGCTTACCGCGTGCCTCTCCCCAATTACAGAACTTCGGATCGATTTGGAGTTCATCCTTGCAACGATTTTTCCATTGCCTCCAAGCGCTCTGAACAGCACCTCTTTTTGAGGCCGACGGATTGCCCTCAACAGACACTCGATACTCCAGGCACTTTGCATCCTCTATGACGCACTTGTCGCCAGATCGCGGAAGAAAGACTTTGTCGGTACAGCCTAGCATCGCGTTCAGACGCTCGACATCTCCTTCAGACAAATCGGCATCTGGGTCGTTCGGCTCTGTAGCAGCCCCGGCTTGGACAGCCCCGACCAAGAAAAGCATCATCAAAATCAAAATTAGATTACGCATCGCGCACCTCCCGCAATCCTTGAGGCCGACCTTATGTCATTTTCCGGAAGGTTTCGAATTACTGGACTTCGTCACGGAGAATAGTACGGGCCCGGGTGCTGGTCGGCACCCGAAGGGCCAACTAAAATGTCATGGCGCGGATGCGCCGAAGGCGTGGGCATCCGGAGCGCCGAGGAAAAAAGTGGGCAACCCGAAGGCGCAAATAATATGTCTCACGCGGCCGTTTCGCGCTTCCAGCGCGGGCCGCTCCGGTCATGGCGGAGCCATGCTTCGCATGGACAGGCGGGCGAATTCTCGCGCCAACACTCGGCAAGCCGGTGTTGGGCTAGCGCCAGGTCGCCTTGCTCCCAGACCTTCCAGACCGATTGCGAAGAATAGTACGGCGCCGGATGCGCGAGGCGAAGCCGAGCGTAGGCATCCGAAGGCGCCAATAAAGACTCTTCCTAACCAGCCTCGCGGAAGCCCTGCGCAGTTTCCAAATCCACCGACACCAGCTGCGAGATCCCCTTCTCGGCCATCGTCACGCCGAACAAGCGGTTCATGCGCGTCATCGTCATCGGATGGTGGGTGATGACCAGGAAGCGTGTCTGCGTATCCTCAGCCATGCTCTCCATCAGCGTGCAGAAGCGGTCGACGTTGGCGTCATCCAGCGGCGCGTCGACCTCGTCCAGGACGCAGATGGGCGACGGGTTTGTCAGGAACACCGCGAAGATGAGCGCCAGCGCCGTTAGAGTCTGCTCGCCGCCTGACAGAAGCGACAGCGTCGCGGGTTTCTTGCCCGGCGGCTTGGCGATGATCTCAAGCCCACCTTCGAGCGGATCTTCCTCCGACTGCACCATCTCCAGGCGCGCTTCCCCGCCGCCAAACAGCGTCTCGAACAGCCGCCCGAAATGACCGTTGACCATCTCGAAGGCCTCGTTGATCCGGCGACGACCCTCGCGGTTGAGCTGACCGATCCCCTGACGCAGCTTGTCGACGGCCTCCTGCACGTCGGCGCGCTCGGTTTCGATGCCCTGCACTTGGCCCGTGATCCGCTCCAGGTCTTCGTCGGCCTGCAGGTTGACGCCGCCCAACCGTTCGCGATCAGCGCGCAACTTGGCCAAGTGCTTTTCAACATCCGCGAACGCCGGAAGCTCCGCGCCTTCCGGCAATTCCGCCAGAGCCAGACACGACATCGGATCGGTATCGAAGACTTCGCGAATGCGCGCCTCCGCCTCATCACGGCGCTGCTTGAAGGCTTCGAGGCGGGCTTCGTGACCGGCACGCTCTTCACGCGCTTCGGAGACGGCAGCCTGCAATGCCCTGAGCGCCTCGACAGCTTCGCGCGCATTGGTGTCGGCCTGCTGAACGGCATCGGCCGAAGCCTTGTGCGCAGCCTCCGCAGCGCTCAGCGTATCCAAGAACTGCTGACGCCCGGCAGCTGCTTTTTCTTCCAGCCCTGCGAACTCGCCAAGCTGCGCGGTCGTCTCGGCGATGCGTTTTTCCAGCGCTTCGATGTGCGATTGCGCGGAACTCGCACGCTCTTTCCAGCGCGTCAGATCTTCGCCGAGCGACTTTAACCGGCGGCGGCTTTCATCCTGCGAAGCCAGCATCGTCGTCAAGACGGCGCGCTTTTCGGCAACCTGAGACCGCAACTCCTGCGCCCGCTCTTGCGCTGTTTCCCATTCCGATTGCAGACGCGCGATCAACGCTTCGTCGCAATCCTTGAGCGCCAATTCGCTTTCCTGCAGATGCGCCTTGGCCTCTTCGAGGTCAGCCTCCGAGCGCTGCATGGAGCTGGCAATCGCCGACAGCTTGTTTTCGGCGGTCGCGATCTTTTTCTCGACATCGGCGAGCGACTGACGCGCACGGCCAAGCTCGCTCTGCGTTTCGCGCCACGTCCCGCGCAACGTGCGCTCGTTATCCTTGGCCGACTGCACGGCTGTTTCGGCTTCAGCCAAGTTCTCGGAGCGCTGCGCAAGCTCGCGAGCCGCCTCTTCGGCTTCCGCTTCGAGCGCCGCCAGACGGTTGCGTTGCTCCAGACGTTTAGCCGCTGCACTCGCACCTTCGGCGGCCGCAACGAACCCGTCCCAGCGCCACATTAAACCACTGCGCGATACGAGCCGCTGACCCGGCAGCAGGCTATTTTGCAGCTCAGCTCCGTCCTCGAACTCGACCACACCGATCTGCCGCAGCCGCCGCGCCAACTCCGGCGGAGCAACGACGAAATCTGAAAGCGGCAGAACCCCGGCGGGAAGCTCCGGGTCATCGGAACCCGCCTCGACCAACCGCCAATGCAGCGCAGAGGCTTCATCCGTCGAAGCATCCAAATCCTCGCCCAGCGCCGCGCCTAAAGCCGCCTCATAACCTTCGGCTACCTTGACGGCATCAACCATCGCAGCGGCTTTGCCGGGAGCTTTCACAGCCAACGCGCGCTCCAAAGTTGCACGCTCTGAATTGAGCGCCGAAACCTTGAGGCGGATTTCCTGCGCCACCGTCCGGGCTTCTTCAAAACGCGCCGAGCTTTCCGTCACGCGCGCTTCGGCCTCGACGACCTGACCTTCGATTGTCGTAAGGCGCTCTTCGAAGGCCACCGAATTGGCCCGCAAGCTTTCAGCTTGTTCGCGCACAGTGTCCAGCTCGCCGACTTCGGCGGCCTGACGGTTGAGGTCCGCGATTTGCGCTTCAAGCCGCTGGTAGGAATTCTGCCGGTCCTGCTGCATGCGCAGCAAAGAGGAACGCCGCGCCGACTCGTTTGCAAACGACGTGCTGGATTCCCGCAGGCTTTTTTCGGCAACCTCCAATAGCCCGTTGGCTTCATTGAGCTCCTTGCGCGCCCGCGCTTCAGCGTCGTTAAACTCGGCCTCGCGCGCTTCAAGCGCTGCGATTTCTTCTCCAAGACGCGTCACTGTCTGCAACGCTTCCGTATGCAGGCCTTCTTCGCGCGCCTTGTCACGCCCATGACTTTCAACCTGCGCATCAAGCTCGCGGGCACGTTCAGCCTGGCGCACAGCCTCGCGCTCGAACGCCTCCAACTCGTGCTGGACTCGCGCCGCCGCCGCCGCCTTCGCCGACAAGTCTTCCCTCAGCGGCTGTAACCGTTCGGAGATTTCTGCCTCAAGCCGGATCGCCTGCGATTCCTGGCGCGAGACCTCAGACAACCTCTCCAGGACGGCGCACAGCAGGCCATCCTCGCGATCGACTGCCGCCTGCAGCTCCAGCCACGCCAAATGCAGCGCCAGCGCTTCAACCTTATGGATCTGACCTGAGATTTCTCGATAGCGCCGCGCCTGACGCGCCTGGCGCTTCAACGACTCGGCCTGGGAATTGAGACCGCCGACGACATCATCGAGCCGGGCAAGGTTGGCTTCAGCCGCCTTCAGCCGCAGCTCTGCCTCATGCCGCCGCGTATGAAGCCCGGCAACACCTGCTGCATCCTCAAGGATGCGCCGGCGCGCTTCGGGCTTGGCATTGATGATTTCAGAAATCTGCCCCTGCCGCACAAGTGCTGGAGACCGCGCACCCGTTGCCGCATCTTCAAACAGGATTTTGACGTCGCGGGCTCGCGACTCCCGCCCGTTGATCCGATAAGCCGAACCCGCATCGCGCTCGATCCGGCGGCTGATCTCGATCTGCTCGGTATCGTTGAATTCGGCAGGCGCCAGGAATTCCGAGTTGTCGATGAACAACGTAACCTCAGCGCTGTTGCGCGCCGGACGCGTCGCTGTGCCGGCAAAGATCACATCATCCATCGCCGAAGCGCGCATCGACTTGTACGAGCTTTCGCCCATCACCCAGCGCAGCGCTTCAAGCAGATTGGATTTGCCGCAACCGTTCGGCCCGACAACACCTGTCAGGCCGCGCGAGATGACGAGTTCCGTCGGTTCGACAAAGGACTTGAAACCGACGAGCCTAAGTCGGCTCAAGTGCATTCCATTGGCTCCAGCCGGGCAGAATGGCCTACCGCGGTTGGCGCAAAGCCAATCAATTCGCGACTGCCATCGTCTTCCTGGCGCTTAACTCGGCCTCGACCAGCGCCACCAAACCATCGTAATCAAGAACCTTCTTTACCAGCTTGTTTTGAATATAGAAATTCGGTGTCCCGATCACGCCCAGCGTACGGCCGCGATCTTTCACCCAAGCCAGTCCGTTGATTAAGTCCTGATTCTTGAGGCAGGCGTCAAACTGAGCACGGGATAACCCCACCTGCGACGCAACTTGATAGATATTATCGAGACGGACCTCCTGCGAGACCCACTTGCCCTGTTGGGCAAGAAACTTGCCGTAAAGCTTAAAATATTTGTCGGCCGGCGCGCATCTCAGAGCAATCGTTGCATTGCCCGACGAACGCCCGATTGGAAATTCGCGAATGATGAAGCGCACCTTGCCGGTATCGATGTAATTGCGCTTGAACTTCGGGAAAACCGTCGCCTGGAACTTCTTGCAGTAGGGGCAGGTCAGCGAGGCGTACTTGATGACGGTTACCGGCGCATCCGCGCGGCCCATCGACATCTCAGGCAAGGCTCCGACCTTCATCACGTCTTCGAACGACGGATTGGTCAGCACCTGCCGCTTGCCGATGTCGGTCGCGTGCGGGTCTTCGAATGGATTGAACGGCTTGTTCTTATGCGCAGAGGCCACGGCATAAGCGCTGGCGCTGTTACCGCCTGCCCCATTGCCTTCAATCGCACTTGTCGCGAGAAGCTGTTCGCCCGCACACCCCGAAAGGCCAGCCGCAACAACGCCCACCGCGAAACCAACTGCGGCAAACCGGAAAATCCGCCCCAACGACAGACTCTGCGCCAAGCCGAGGATCACCCGCCTTACCCCGCGCTCAACAGAGGATCGATTGCCCCCGAAAGACCTTCGACCGTCGGATTGCCGGTGAACTTCTCGCCGTTGATGAAGAACGACGGTGTCGAGCTGACCCCGAATTCTTCCGAGGCCCGCTTGCGCTGTGCCAGGATCTTATCGAGCAGCGACTGGTCCTTGAGGCATTTTTCAAATGCATCCTTCGTGAAGCCTGCCTGCTTTGCGATTTCAAACAAGGCCGGCACGGGGTTATTGCGCACAACCCATTCGTCCTGCTTATCGAACAGCACGCCGGTCATCGGCAGCGCTTTGTCGTCACCCGAGCACCGCGCCAGCATCGCAGCAGCAGCAGCAAGGTTGTCGAGCGGAAATTCGCGGAAGACAAAGCGGACCTTACCGGTATCGACGTATTTCTTCTTGAGTTCCGGGAACACCTCCGAGTGGAAGTGCGCACAATGCGGACACGTCAGCGAAGCGTACTCAACGATCGTGACCTTGGCATCCGCCGGTCCTTCCGAAAGGTCGGGAAGGCCAGTGTCGGCCATCAGCTTCGACACCTCGACAGCTTCGGCGCGGCTCGCACCCGATGCGAGACCTAAGCCCGCGACACCCAGCACGGCGCCCGAACCGGCAAGCAACCGGCGGCGATCAATATTGGCGGCGAACAATGTCTGGCTAGGTTTTGACAAGGCTATGGCTCCTGCTTCGGCAAGCTGGCAAGCGCCGGAAAATCCAGGCACCCCCGCCAGCTAATCTATTGGTCTGCTGCGATTAAGGCGATTTCGGGCTGAATAGCAACTGAACGGTTTGTTAGGGACAAAGTTGCATCTGGCGCTATTCGACCCTCATCACGGCGCCGCCAGAGCCCAGAAAATCCGCGTCAGCGGCTTGTATTCGAAATCCCCGCCTGCAGCCGCCGCAGCGAATCCCTCAGTTTTTCGTGAACGACGCCGGCCACCAGATCGTCATTGGCAGCCTCATCGCCACCAGCCGGCGAAGCCTGTCGCTGGGATTGCCCCTGGCTCGCAGCCGCTTGCGGTGATTTCCGGCAAGACTGTGCTGCGCCCACGTTCTCGAACGGCACCTGCAGGATGCGCACGTCCGCAACCGCCCGATATCCAAAATAACTGTTGATACGATCGATGATCTGCGGGATGCCGTACTGCACATCGAGCGCCCGTGCCGGCAGCACGCGAAGGATCAAAGTCGCCCCCGGCCGCCCCTCGCAACCCGCTTCCACATCGCTTGCGATAGCGACAAGACGAGGCCATTTCAGCTTGTCGGGCTTGGTATATTGAGCCAGATCCTGACCGACGATCACCGGCCAGTCCGTCAACAAGGCGACAGTCGAAAACCCATATTTTTCAAAGGCTTTTTGCGCCAGTTTGGGGACGAACGAGCCGACAGACGTGCCGATATTGGGAGGCCTGCGCATCTGCATCGCCTTACGTGCCAGAGCTTCGCGCGCACCGACAAGCCGGTCGCCACCAGGACGCCCGTTCATTCGTGTTGCTTTGCGCTGCTGCCTCATCTGAAGGCCTCGAAATTTCCGGCACCGGCTTGAAGGAACCCAAGCCCAGACCAATTCCAAACTCTGACCGCTATGGTTAACATTGAGTGAATGATTCGCATGGCCCCGCGGGAGGCTCGATGAGCAGCGTTGCACAAAAACAACTCCCCCTTCGGCCGGCGGGCCCAGCCACCGTCGAGCGATTGCTGGATTGGTACGACACCGAGCGCCGCGAACTTCCCTGGCGCAGAGCCCCCGGCAAGCGCGCCAAGGCTTATAACGTCTGGCTCAGCGAAATCATGCTGCAGCAGACGACCGTCAAAGCGGTTATCCCCTATTATAAAGACTTCCTGCGCCGATGGCCGACCGTCGGCAAGCTTGCCAAGGCTGACCTTGATGAGGTGCTCGCCGCCTGGGCCGGGCTCGGCTACTACTCGCGCGCCAGGAACCTGCACGCTTGCGCCCGCATGATCGTCGACGAATACGGCGGCCAGTTCCCGCGCGCAGAGCGCGAATTGCGCAAGCTTCCCGGCATCGGTCCCTACACCTCAGCGGCAATCGCCGCCATCGCATTCGGCGAAAAGGCCGCCCCCGTCGACGGCAACATCGAGCGCGTCGTCTCGCGGCTCTTTGCCTTGCAACTGCCGCTTCCTGCCGGAAAGCCGGAGATCAAGCGCTATGCCAGCTCGCTGGTCCCCGCCGACCGGCCCGGCGACTTCGCACAAGCCATGATGGATCTTGGCGCCACCGTCTGCACTCCGAAAAGCCCGTCGTGTTTGACCTGCCCATTGCAGATCGATTGCCACGCGCTTGCCAAAGGCATCGCAGCCGAACTGCCGCGCAAGGCACCCAAGGCCGAACGGCCTGTCCGCCGCGCGCATGCCTTCGTCGCGCTACGTGAAGATGGCGACATCCTGCTGCGCCGCCGACCGACCGCCGGACTTCTCGGCGGGATGCTCGAAGTCCCTTCAACGGATTGGGTTGCCGCCAATCTGGCAAAGGCGAAAGCCCTGCGCGAAGCCCCCGTCACGTCCGACTGGTGGAAGGTGCCCGGCACTGTCGTCCACACCTTCACCCACTTCCGGCTTGAAATGCAGGTCTACTTCGCCGTCGTCCCAACCGACGCCTCGCTACAGCTGTGGGCCGAGCCTGAGCGCTGCAAATGGGTCAACCGCCGCAAACTCCACGGCGAAGCCCTGCCAAGCGTGATGAAGAAAATCATCAACCACGCGCTCACCCGCCACGAGGATTAGCCGCCAGGGATCAAAACCTCAGATAGTCGGCGATACTTCAAGCGCCTTGGCATCCCGAATGGCATCAAGCGCATCCTCGACCGTCTTTGCGTATTGGATCAGCGGCTTCTTCAATCCGTGGGTCAGAAACACGCGGCGAATGTCAGGCGTCGCGCCCGTCAGCCAGACTTCAACGCCGCGCCGATGCGCCTTGTGCGCCAGGCCCTCGATCATATGTGCGCCGGTTGAATCGAGAAACGGAACGGCGGAAAAGTCGACCACTAGCGCCCGGTGGCTATCCTGGATCCGGTCGAGAACAGAACCGATTGACGCCGCCGCACCAAAGAACAACGCCCCCGTAATCCGGTAGACGACGACATAAGGGTCGGCAGCGCGTTGCTCGTCATAGGCGTCGCGCGGATATGAGCCATCGGCAACATCGCGCCCCACGAGCGGCGTGTGAGCAGCAACCGCGGTCGCCCGGCTCATGCGCTGGATAAAGAGCACCGATCCGATCGCAAAGCCCACAACGATGGCCTCGGTCAAATCCCGGAAGATCGTCAAAAGGAACGTCGCGCCGAGCACCGTCGCTTCGCCCGGACCTGAACGCAGCAAACTGGCAATCGCCGGCTTCTCGATCATGTTCCAGGCCACGACCGCGAGTACGCCGGCCAGCGCCGCAAGCGGGATATAGCCCGCCAATGGAGCAGCCAGCAGCATGAAGAGCAACAAGAACACCGAGTGCAGAATTCCAGCCACTGGTCCATGCGCGCCCGAACGCACATTGGTCGCCGTCCGCGCAATCGTCCCAGTGACGCAAATCCCGCCGAAGAGCGCGGAGAAGACGTTGGCCACACCTTGCGCGACGAGCTCGCAGTTCGAGCGATGCCGCCGCCCTGTCATCCCGTCGGCAACCACCGCCGACAACAGCGATTCAATCGCCCCCAGCAGCGTGAACGACACAGCAGCCGGTAGAACGGCAAGGACCTTCTCCGCCGTGAAATCCGGCAGGGCCGGGAATGGAAGCGTCGAGGGGACACCGCCGAACTTCGACCCGATCGTCTCAACCGGCAATCCGAAGCCCGCGCTGGCAACAGACGCCAGCACCACCGCGATCAGCAACGCGGGCCAGTTGGGTCGCCATCTGCGCAAGCCGACGATCACAGCGATCGTCACCACCGACAGCATCAGTGCTTCGGGAACCCAGGTCTCGCGCACAGACCACAGTGCCGGGATCTTGTGAATAAGCTCACCCGGTTCATGCGCCAGTGACAGCCCAAACAGCTCCTTCATCTGGCTGGCAAAGATGATCACCGCGATCCCGGCCGTAAACCCAACCGTCACCGGAAACGGAATGAACTTGATGAACGTGCCCAGCCTCAAAAAGCCGACCGCTGCGAGCATCAATCCCGACAGGAAGGTCGCCAGGATCAGGCCGTCGACCCCATGCTGCGCAACCGTCGCCGCCACAAGAACGATGAACGCGCCGGCCGGGCCGCCGATCTGAAACCGCGAACCGCCCAGCGCCGAAACGAAAAAGCCGCCGACAATCGCCGTGTAAAGTCCCTGCGCCGGCGTAACGCCCGAGGCTATCGCAATCGCCATCGACAGCGGCAGCGCCACAATCGCGACCGTCAACCCCGCAATGGCATCCGAGCGAAATTGCGCGAGGTCGTAGCCTTCTTCCAGAACCGTCACCAGCTTCGGCGTGAACAGCTCGATGAAACTCGGCGCCTCGTCATGACGAAGCAATTTTTCTGACATGGTTTCAGCCGCACCTTCTGAATAAAGGAAGCGGCGGGATCGCAGGCTCTCGTCGGCGGTCGCCGTCGCAAAAGACTTGTCCCTGGAATTCAGTTCCTCACGGTCGAAGCCTTGAGGCGAACGCCACGCCCGCCATCCGGGCTTGCCGCCCCATCGCCGATCAGCTCGACGCCTGCGGCCTCCAAAGCCTCAACCACTTTCGTCAGGCTCTCGACGACGCCGCGAACGTTGCCACTGCTTGCCTCCATACGCTGGATCGTTGGCACGGATACGCCCGACAGCGACGCCAAAGTCTTCTGGTCGATACCAAGCAGCGCGCGAGCCGCACGCATTTGAGCTGCAGTGATCATGGATAGATATCCAGGGCAGTAAAAATAGAGGCTAAGAAAGCAAGATTGATGTGTCAAATATCAATATTGAATCTTTAGACGCATGTCCAGGCGCAGCGCGCCCGCCACCGACAGACAATCCGCGAACCGTTAGATAGATGGATGGACCAAAACCCCGCAAATCCGCCGACTTACTTCGGCAGACCACCGGCAAAGCCATTCGACAAGCGCGATTGTTCACGGACCACCGGCTGATCGCTCTCTCGCACGACACGGAAACCGAGCCCGTTGTTGGCCAGGTCGGACGTGACGCCAACCCGCATCGCAAAATTCAACAATTCTTTAGAGCTGAACCACGCGCCGCCCTTGGCGATGTGGCGCGAGCAATCGACTTTGTCCGGCGCAACTTTCTGCGTCCCCGCATAAACCGGCGACCAGCAGTCGGCAGTCATCTCCCAGACATTGCCATGAACGTCATTCATATTATTGCCGTTAGCCGGATAACTGCCGACCTTGGTTGTCCGGCCAATCGACTTTCCAGAACCATCCGCGAAGTTCGCATCGTTGGCCGTTAGCGGATCTGTGCCGCCATGCACGCCCGAATGCCCCGCACGCGCCGCATATTCCCATTCGATTTCGGTCGGCAGGCGGTATGTCTTGTTGGTCTTGAGCGTCAACCAGCTTGTATAGGCATTGGCATCTTCCCAGCTCACGCAGGTGACAGGCGATTCGGAACCTTGGCTGAACCCCGGATTCTTGAAGTTCCCGCCAGGCTTGCCACCCGACCTGCAGGACTGCGACGGCCGATGTCCGGTCTCATCGACGAACGCCTTGAACTCACCGACCGTGATTTCGAATTTGCCGATGCCAAAGCCCGATTTCACGACTGCGTGGCTTGCCGGGCCCGATTGCGCGCCCTTCGCGACAATCTTCTGCGACGCGCCGACGAGAGCACGCCCCGATGAAATCGGAACAATAAGCGGGCACACCGGACAGTCCTGTGACGGACCTTTGTCGGCCTCAGCTTTTTCCTCTTTTTCCTCTTCCTCCTCTGGCAGGCCGCCACCGTTCGCAGCTTCCTCTTCTTCCTCTGGGATGCCCCCGCCTTTCGCAGCTTCGCCTTCTTCCAACGTCAGCTCGCCGCCACCGCCGCCGTCATCGGACATGGTCGTTTGTCCACCGCCGCCGTCGCCACCAAGCGCCATGCCGCCTTTCCGCGAAGATTTCTTGTCCTTCTCCTGAGGCGTCCAGCCGGCGTATTCGAATTCGCTATCGTCTTTGATCAGGAAGAAGAGCCCGATCAGGGCCGCAAACATGGCAAACAGGCTGTACTTGATAATAGCTTTATATTGCTCCTTGACCCCGGAATCGACCACCCAGGCCATGATGCCAACGGCGGCGAATACAGTGCCGACGGCCAATAAAATGAAAGTATTCATATCAAGCACGACCAGTCTCCCTTAGCTGGCCGCAAAATCCACGCAGCCGGTCGGAATGCTGAGATTTAACCAGCTCCCCGTGACCAACCGCTTAACCTCCGATTTAAAAGTCACAAACAGCCGTCACGTCCACGCACGAAGCCCCCCGCGAAATCCCGTTGGAAATATCGTCGCAGCAGGCCAAAATCCCTGAATTTTCGGGGCTAAACCCAAACCTTTGTCGCAGGATGGATTTCTTGACACCCCATAGGGCCGTCTCTATGGTCCGGCCCGTTACAAATCCCTGCCGACTTATCCGCCCAAGATCTGCGTGAAAGGCTTTTTGTCATGGCACCTGCAGACAAGGGTCCCAACGACCGCGACGGCCAGATCAGTCCAGACGAACGGGCTGAATTCAAACGGCGCTCTGCCGAGATCGGTCGCAGGCTTGAGGCTGCGCGCTCCGAACCGGGCTCAGACCGTGGCGAGCCGAAGAAGGGCGGAAACGATCACGGGGAAGTCATGGGCCGCGCGCTCAGACTGTCCACGGAATTGATCGGCGGGATTGTAGTAGGGGCCGCCATTGGCTGGTACCTGGACACTTATCTGATGCCGAATGTATTCGGCACGAAGACGTGGCCGCTGATGTTCATCATTTTCTTCCTGCTCGGCTCAGCCGCAGGAATGCTGAATGTGGTGCGCGCCGGCATGAAGATTAAGACCGGACCGTCCGACCCTTCCAAGGGAAAAGCGGTTCCCGATGATGATGACGATATTTAAGGGGGAGCGCCGTGGCAGCTGACGGTCATGGGCATAGTCCAATCGAGCAGTTCGAGATCAAGGAACTGTTGCCGATCAATATTTTCGGCGTCGATGCATCACTGACGAACTCCGGTGCCTTCATGCTGGTGGCATTGGGCATCATCTTCTCGTTCCTCTACTTCTCAACAGGCGGTCGCAACCTCGTTCCGACCCGCATGCAGTCGGTTTCGGAACTCATCTACGAATTCGTCGCCAATACGGTGCGCGAGAACGTCGGCACCAAGGGAATGCACTTCTTCCCCTTTGTGTTCTCGATCTTCATCTTCGTGCTCGTATTGAACCTGCTCGGCATGATCCCGATCCCAGGCATCACCTTCACCGTGACAAGCCACATCGCCGTCACCGCGGCTCTGGCGCTTCTCGTCATCGGCATCGTCATCGCTTACGGCGTCTACAAGCATGGCCTCGGCTTCTTCGGCATCTTCGTCCCATCAGGCGTGCCCGCTGCCCTGCTGCCGCTGCTTGTGCCTATTGAAATCATCTCCTTCATCTCGCGTCCGATCAGCCTTTCGGTGCGTTTGTTCGCCAACATGCTTGCTGGTCACATCGCGCTGAAGATCTTCGCCGGCTTCGTCGGCTTGCTGCTTGGCGCCGGCTTCTGGAGCATTCTGGCGCCGCTGCCGCTGGCGCTGACCGTCGCGCTGACCGCTCTCGAATTGCTGGTCGCAGTTCTGCAGGCCTACGTCTTTGCAGTCCTGACCTGCATCTACCTCAACGACGCCGTTCACGGATCGCACTAAGCGGTTCGCGGCCGGCCGGCACTTTCAACCATTCGCAAACTTCAAAATAGCGAACAGACAAAAACTTAAAGGAGCTCAAAAATGGATCCAATCGCAGCCAAGTACATCGGTGCCGGTATCGCATGCCTCGGCATGGCAGGCGCAGGCATCGGCCTCGGCAACCTGTTCGGCCAGTTCCTCTCGGGCGCTCTGCGCAACCCATCGGCTGCTGACGGCCAGCGCGGTACGCTGCTTCTCGGCTTCGCACTGACGGAAGCTCTCGGCATCTTCTCGCTGCTGATCGCGCTTCTTCTGCTCTTCGCCGTCTAATTCGGCAAACCTGAGCGACTTTAAATTCGAGGCCGCGCCGATCCCTCAAAAAGGTTGGCGCGCCTCGTCCTTTAATTACGAATTTCTGATCCCGGCGAGCCATGGCTGAAACATCCCATACCGAGGGCGCAGGCAGCACTCACGACGTCCACGCTGCTGACGTCCACACCTCTACCGGAGCCCACGGCGGCGGTCATGACGTTGGTTTCCCACCATTCAACGTCGACACCTTCGCGCCGCAGCTCGTTTGGCTGGCACTGACGTTCACGGCACTTTACGTGCTGATGTCGAAGCTTGTCCTTCCACGCATCGGCGAAGTCATCGACGAGCGCCGCGAGCGCATCCAGCGCGATCTGGACACGGCAGAGCGGTTGAAGTCGGATACCGACAAAGCCCTGGCCGACTATGAAAAAGCTCTCGGCGACGCCCGCGCCAACGCCGGTGCAATCGCCCGCGAAACCCGCGAAAAGCTTGATGCCAATGTTGCCGAGCGCCAGCGCGCCGTCGACGAGGAAATCAACGGTCGTTTGGCCGAGGCCGAAACCCGTATCCAGGACATGCGCTCCAAGGCTCTGGCCAGTGTCGACGAAATCGCAACCGATGTCGCCAGCGCCGTCGTCAAGCAGCTGATCGACACCGACGTTGCTGCCGCTGACATCCAGTCCGCGCTGAAGAGCTAAAGGATCTCAAGATGCAGGCCATTATCGACAATCCCGAGTATTGGGTCCTTCTGGCGTTCCTGATCTTCTGCGGCATCCTCTATTACATGGGCGTCCACAAGACGATGGCGAAGGCGCTCGACGACCGCGCCGAGCGTATCCGTCATGAACTCGACGAAGCCCGCCGTCTGCGCGAGGAAGCCCAGGCCCTTCTGACCGAATACCAGAAGAAGGCGCGCGAGGCCGAAGAAGAAGCCAAGGAAATCATCGAAAAGGCGCGCCGCGACGCCGAGACGATGGAGAAGGAAACCGAAGTCAAGCTGCGCGAAAGCCTTGAGCGCCGCACCAAGCTGGCTGAAGAAAAGATTGCACGCGCCGAGGCTCAAGCCGTTAGCGACGTGAAGTCCTCCGCGATCGACGCAGCCGTTTCGGCAGCCGAAAAAGTCGTGAGCCAGAAAGTCCAGGGCGACAAGGCCGCCAAGCTTATCGACAACAGCATCAAGGCTGTTCGCACCAGACTGAACTGATCTATCCTTCAGGCACTGGCTAAGATCGAATTTGCGAAAAGGCGGGAACCCAAGGTCCCGCCTTTTTTGATTCAAGCCCTGCGCACGCTGCTTCTGCGTTGTCTATGGGTTCTGATCAAGAAGCCAAGACAGACAGACGCCAGACGAGCGACAACGCCGCGCGCAGCCCGACCGCACGGCATCCGCACGCTCACTTCAAGCGAAGATGGATACGTGTTCCGAAAGAAGAGAGAAGGCCTGCGGAGGCGGAGAGGGTGGGCAACCCGACCCAAGCTGGAGCGCCGACTAGCCAGCGCCCGGCGTCTTCTGGTCAAAAGCGACGTACATCTTGTATTCGCCAGGCCGCGCACCTTGCGCAACGTCAAAGGCAATAACCTTCACAGCCGAGAAGTAGCTGATCGGCTTATCGACGTTGAGATCAACCGAAACCTGCATCGTGTCGCTTGCGACCTTGGCCCGCGCCGAGTCCGTCACGTAGATGTTCACAGGGAAAGAGGCAGGACCGGTCTTTCCGCGCGGCCCAAGCAGAACGCGGCCGGAAAAACCGTATTTGACGATGACCCGGCCCGGCTCGACGATGCACTCGCGCGCCGTCTTGGTAATCTCGCCGCGATGCATGATCGCAAGACTGTCGCCAACCCGACCTGGTTCGTAAATCGTGACATTGCCTTCGCGCAATTCAGGAATGAACTGAGGGCAGCCCGCTGCAATCGCACCGGTCGACAAAGAATCAGCACCACCGTTCACGTCGGATTTCGCAGCCGAAAGCAACTGCTCTTCGGTCACCGAAGCCACTTCCGTCTGGCTTGAACCACCACCCAGAATGCTCGATCCGAAGCCGGATGTCAGTGACGAAATCCCGCATCCGCTCGTCGCACACGCAGCCACCGCCACCAGCACAAAGCTGAGTGAGCGATGCATGCCAGCGCGCGTGAAAGATGCGGTCTTTCCGCGAGCGCGAGGCGACATTCCAGAAGATTGCATGATGCCGAACGAGTCCCCATAATCCATCGGGCGCGTGTCTACTGGCCGATTTACCCCCCGACCCACGCTTGCATAACGTGTTGTCATGACCCGACTCAAAGTTTAGCACCCCCGATTAGAAGCGGCCAAGCATCTCAATAGGCGAAACAGAAGTAATCCCGTTAACTGTTAAGGGCATCACCTCTATGGCATCTGACTCACCAGACCAACCGACGCAAACCCAGACGTCTGACTTGCCGTCGCTGAAGGTCCTGTTGGCAGCTCCGCGAGGCTTCTGCGCCGGTGTCGACCGCGCCATCAAGATCGTTGAACTCGCACTCGCAAAGTTTGGCGCGCCTGTCTACGTGCGTCATGAGATTGTACACAACCGCTATGTCGTCGACTCATTGCGCGCCAAAGGTGCCATTTTTGTGGAAGAGCTCGATGATATCCCTGTCACCGACCAGCCTGTGATATTTTCAGCACATGGCGTGGCTAAGAGCGTCCCAGAAGCCGCAAATGCCCGCAACATGTTCGTGCTCGATGCCACCTGCCCGCTTGTTTTTAAAGTACATTTTGAGGCTATCCGCCACCATGAAGCTGGACGGCAAGTGCTGCTGATCGGCCATTCCGGCCATCCGGAAGTGATCGGCACCATGGGCCAGCTGCCCGACGGCGCCGTCCACTTGATCGAGACCCTCGCAGACGCTGAAAGCTTCGAACCTGCCGACCCCGACAAGCTCGCGTTCACGACGCAGACCACATTGTCCGTCGACGATACCGCGGAGATTGCCAATTATCTCAGAAAGCGGTTCCCCAACATCGTCGGGCCACACAAGGAAGACATCTGCTACGCGACGACGAACCGGCAAACCGCCGTCAAAGAAATCGCTCCAAATTGCGATCTCGTCCTCGTCGTCGGCGCACCCAACTCGTCGAACTCATTGCGCCTCGTCGAAGTCGCCGAACGCGCAGGTTGTCCGAACGGCAGGCTGGTCCAGCGTAGTGAAGACATCCCCTGGGAGTTGATCCCGGCTGACGGCACGGTAGGCATCACCGCCGGTGCCTCCGCCCCTGAAGTTCTCGTCGACGAAATCGTCAGCGCACTCGGCAAGCGTTTCCAAACCAAGCTTGAAATCGTCACCACGGCGGAAGAGAACATAGCCTTCAATGTGCCGCGCGCTTTGCGCGATGAAGCGCCCGCTGTATGAGCTATCCGGCAACGACTCCGCGCAAGCCTCTGCTTCTTAAGCTGGACTGATGCCGTAAGCACGTTTAACGATAATCACGCCCAAGCGACGAGAAACAGAAAAAACCCTATGGCGGTCTATACCGAAGTCAGCGACGAAGACCTTGCGCTTTTCCTGAAGCGCTACGACCTGGGAGAACTTCTCTCCTTCAAAGGCATTGCCGAAGGCGTCGAGAACACCAACTATCTGCTCCACACGACGGCAGGAAATTTCATCCTCACGCTTTACGAGAAGCGCGTCGCCACCACCGACCTACCTTTCTTTCTCGGATTGATGGAGCACCTGAATTCGAACGGCGTCTCCTGTCCGCTGCCGGTGCGAGATCTCAAAGGCAATCATACCGGCGAACTTTGCGGACGCACCGCAGCCATCATCACCTTCCTCGAAGGCATCTGCGTCAAACATCCAGCGCCCTCACACTGCCTTGAACTTGGCCGCGCACTGGCGCGCTTACATCTGGCCGCAAATGGCTTTGCACTCACGCGCGAAAACGCGCTTGGCCCCAAAGGCTGGCGACCGCTCTTCAACCACTTCGCTGGTGAATCGGAATCCATCTCCACCGGCTTGAAAGAAGACATCACCGCCGAACTCGACTGGCTCGAAAAGGACTGGCCGCGCGGCCTCCCGCAAGGCGTGATCCACGCTGACCTCTTCCCCGATAACGTCTTCTTCATCGGCGGCAAGCTCTCCGGCGTCATCGATTTCTATTTCGCCTGCAACGACTGCCTCGCCTACGATCTCGCCATTTGTCTCAATGCTTGGTGTTTCGAGGACGACTGCTCCTTTAACATCACCAAGGGCCGCGCGTTGATGAGCGGCTATAACGAAGTCCGCCCATTGAGCGAAGCCGAATGCGCCGCCCTGCCGATCCTCGCGCGCGGTGCGGCACTCCGCTTCCTGCTGACGCGCTGCTATGACTGGCTAAACACGCCCGAAGATGCGATCGTCAAACCGCACGATCCCAAAGCCTACCTGAGACGGCTGCGCTTCCATCAACGCACCGCGACAACCGCCGAGTATGGGTTCAACCCCGCCTGACCCCGATCGTCATTGTCCACGATCCATTCGTAACGCCACCGCGTTCGCGGCCGCTGCAAATCCTACGCAACACATTTACGAAGACCTCATGTCCGACACGAACAGCAAACCCAACGTTACGATCTACACCGACGGTGCATGCTCGGGGAATCCCGGACCGGGCGGTTGGGGCGCTATTTTGATGTCAGGTGTCCACCGCAAGGAACTCAACGGCGGCGAAGCGATGACGACCAACAACAAGATGGAACTGCAGGCCGCCATCGAAGCGCTCGCCGCTCTCAAGAGGCCAAGCAAGGTCGACCTCCACACCGACTCCACCTACGTGCAAAACGGCATCAAGAAGTGGATCCACGGCTGGAAGAAAAACGGCTGGCGCACCTCTGATAAGAAGCCGGTCAAGAACGCCGAGCTTTGGCAGAAGCTCGATGAACTGCGCACCCGCCATGACGTCGAATGGCATTGGGTCAAGGGCCACGCCGGACATCCCGAAAACGAACGCGCCGACGAGCTGGCGCGCGAGGGTATGGCGCCGTTCAAATAAACCGACTTGCCACCTCTGGCCGCCACTTGGGCCCGCCCCGCAGCGTCCAGAACAAAAAAGCGGACCGGAATATTGATTTCCAGCCCGCCAATTATCTTCACGCGCCAAGCGCGCGAACTCGACAAATCCAGATCAGATCATGTTGCCGATTGCCGAACACAGTGTCGCAGCGCTCGATTTGTCATGCTGCGGCGGCGCGTCATCGATGTTGAGCACTTTCACGACACCATCATCGACGAGCATCGCATAACGCTTCGAGCGCACGCCCAATCCATGACCTGAAAGGTCGATGTCGAGCCCGGTCGCCTTTGCGAAGTCTCCCGAACCGTCAGCGAGCATCTCGACCTTGCCGTCGGCTCCGGTGTCCTTGCCCCACTGATCCATGACGAAGACATCGTTCACAGCCGTGCAGCAAACCGCGTCAACCCCTTTGGCTTTGATTTCATCCAGCCGCTCAATGAAGCCGGGCATGTGCTGCTTGTGGCACGTCGGCGTATAGGCGCCCGGCACAGCAAACAACGCAACCTTGCGGCCGGAAAAAACTTCAGCCGTGGTCTTAGGCTGCGGCCCTTCCGGTCCCATGACGAAGAACTTGGCTTCCGGCAAACGGTCACCGATTGAAATAGTCATCGAACGCTCCTCATAATTGTACGCCGACCTCTATACCCGATTTTGGCAGTAGGGTTATAGCGTATTCTGTTGCTGCAATCGGCAGTCGCATACCGACGCTTCTATCCATCAGAAGCTGGACCAGCCTATTTCAGATCGATCTCGCGCTGCGACTGCCCTTCCGCACCGACCATGGTCAGCGTGAGCTTCTTTCCCTTCAATTCGTCCAGTTCGAAAGCATCTCGCAAATCAATGACAAACTGCGCCGATTGTTCCTCACTGCCTTTGCCAGCAACCCGCTTCGCCATCGGAACATAAAGGCCATCGGGCGAGGTCACGAAAAGATCGCCGTTCTCGGCCCCGCCTGGAAACGCGACGTCCAAATCAATCCGCGGCGCCTTGCTTTCCAAATCTGCTTTGAACGAAACAAGCTTCGGATCCCCTTGCCGACGCGCATCAACTTCACGCGGCACATGATCCATCGCCTCAAGAACTTCCTCGGGCACCTTTTCAGAAACGTTCGCCGGCACTTCCAAACTCATCGACGCTTCCGCCGGAACGCAAATGTCAGCGCAGACGCCAAATGCGAATTCAAGGTTCATAACAACCGGCTCTGAGGCCTTGGCCGGCGTCACCAGAACCGGAAACACGACAGCATGCTTGTAGCCGATGGTGTCGCCCGTCTGATCGCTTATTCGCTTCGGCGCTGGATAAATCACTTTTGCGCCTGCAACATTAACCGATTTCGAGAAGTCGAAGTCCGGCGGCACGCCACCGGCTTCCCCAGGGTTGCGCCAATAAGTCTTCCAGCCATCGTCGAGTTCGATCACGACACCGGCGACGATCCCGCTGTGCCCTGCACCATATCCCAAACCAATTTGCCGACCTGCAACAAGCCGCACCCTGGAGGCATGCCCGCGAACCCAGTCGGAGGCAAGTTCGCCCGCTTCAGCCGAGCCTGAATGTGACACCGGCCAAAACAAGCCGAAAAGGAAGAGCGCAGCCATGAAGCGCTGAAAACCGCATGTTTTGCGCAATCGGCCGATTTGAAGAAGCCTCAATTCTAATGTCCTTATTTTGCTTCCCGCTGAGGCAATATATGCGCCCCAATTAGCGTTTTCCCAGTATTTGCGTCTCGCGCGCAAGTCACGTCTAGTTCACTTCGCACCCTGATAACCAACAATCCCGCAGCATCCAAATCTGCTTTTCTTCTGGCACAATCCAGCGTTAATCTCTTTGCCATGAAAAAACGCCCCACTTTTGTCGATGACGAGCCCTCATTCCTGGAGGGCCAGTTATTGATCGCAATGCCTTCGATGTCCGATCCCCGGTTTGCGCGTTCGGTCATCTATTTGTGCGCGCACTCCGAAGAAGGCGCGATGGGGCTGATCATCAATCAAACCGCCAAGAACATTTCTTTCCCCGACCTGCTCGACCGTCTCGATATCTTCCCGCCGGTCTCTGACGTCAATGAGCCGGATACCTATGACGACGTTCCTGAAATCGCAATTCACGTCGGCGGCCCGGTCGATACCGGACGCGGTTTTGTGCTTCACACTTCGGATTATTTCGTCGCCGATTCCACACTCAATATCCAAGACGACATCTGCCTGACAGCCACCATCGATATCCTCAAGGCCATCGCCACAGGCGACGGTCCCCAACATTCCATTCTCGCATTGGGATATGCCGGCTGGTCGCCCGGCCAATTGGAAAGCGAAATCCAGCACAACGGTTGGCTGAATTGCGAAGCCGATCCGCAAATCGTTTTCTCCGATGACCCGCTCGCCAAATACGATCTGGCGCTGGCACAGCTCGGGATCGATCCCTCGCACCTCGTCTCGGATGCCGGTCACGCCTGAGCGTAACCTGAACCAATCCGTGCGATGTGGTGATAGGCCGAGATGACGGGCCGTCACGCCGCTCCGCACGCCAAACCAAATCTGCTAAGCGAAAATTCCGGCTTCCGGGGCCAATCCGGCTATCCGCCTTTCGGGCCTTTATCAGGTCGGCCCGAACCCGAACTGCTGGCCGGTTCAGGCGTGCGCTTTGATGCGACCGCCCGCAAGGGAGGACGCGGTCGTGCGCCTGGGGCTTTGCCGCCACCCGACTTGCCAGCCAAGCGCGCGAGGCTCGCCGCGATACCCGGTGGCAGATGCCCGTAGGGATCCTCTTCGCTCTTGCCGTTGGCGCCTTGGCCAGCGGGCCCGGACTTCGCCTGTGCAGGCTCGCCTGCGCCGTTATGACCGACCGGCGGTGCGGGCGGAATGGGCTGGGTCGGCCTGGTCGTCTCAACCGGATCGCTTGGCTGCTGCAACCGCGGCGGCCTGTTCGAGACCGATGCCCCCGGACCGCCTGCTGTCTGCTCTGGAGCAGGAGGCTGTGGCGGCGGCGGGGGAGCAGCCGCAATTGGCTTGCCCGGCGCGTTCGAAACGGGAGGTGGCGTCGCGCCATTACCCGAAGCGGCTTGCGAACTTGCCCGAAGGCTCTCAGACGATGACGGCGGCGCTGGTGGGAAGATGCTCGACACAGGTGGCGGCGATTGCGGTTTTGGCGCTTCGCTCGCCCCACGCCGCGCGCCGTCCCCGGCACTCGCCGACAACCCTTTGGCAAGGCTGACGAGATCGGTCGTGTCCTGCTTGGCCGACGGCGCGACACTGGCAGGCTTCGCCCGCGATGGTGGCGGCGGCGAAACCGGAGGCGTGAAATTCTCGCGTGGCGGCGCGGACGGCGGCGGCGTATTGCTCGACGCCGACGGCGGTGTCGGCGGCACGGGCTTCGGCGCAGATGGCGGCAGCGGCGGTGATGACATCGGTCCGGACTGTGCAGGCTTTGCACCCGGATTCCCCGTCTGCACTTTCCGATCAAGCGGACGCACGGTCACATTCGGCAGGCTCGCAATCGCCTTCTTGGCATCGCGGAAAACGTCTTCGGCAGTTGGACGGTTCGCAGGCCGCTGACCACCCGGTGGGGGCGTCGGTGGAGGCATCCCGGCACCTGGTGCCTGACCATCCCGTGTCCCCTCGAAGGCCCTGTCTTCGCCCGCAGGCCCGCGCTCAGGCTCGCCGCGCGGCGCAAAGCCTTCTCCCCCGACTGGCGGTGGCGGTGGCCAATGGCCGTTTGGCGGACCACCCGGAGGCACAGCACCGTTTGCGGCGTCGTTTTCGGAACGAGCCGCCACGCCTTGATCGGACTTCTTGCGCCGTCCCGCACCACTTTCGGAACCCTGCTTCTTCTTTTTCGATTTCTTCGGACGCGTCCGGAACAAGCCAGGAGCTTCGAGCTTCTTTTCAGATTTCGCGATCAGCTGCACGAGGTCGGCGACATCGGTGTCAGGCATCGGCTCGCCATAGTAGAGCCCCTGGCCATATTCGCAGCCAATCGCCCTGAGGAAGATGACGTCATCCTCGATCTCGACGCCTTCGGCCAGCACCCGTTTACCCAGTTCGTGCGCCATCGAAGCAATCGAACGGATGACCGCATCGCCATCGCCTTCGCCCGTCGTCCCCGCCTGCACGATCGAGGTATTAATCTTCAGCGTCCCGGCAGGGAACCGTTGCAAATAGCTCACCGACGAATAGCCGCCACCGAATTCATCGATGACGAGCTCCGACCCGGCCGCCTCCAATACGCGCATCATTTCGATGGCGCGCTCGGGATTCTCCATCGCCAGCGTTTCAGACACTTCCAGCCGGATCGACTCCTGCGGAACGATGTTGCGGCGAATAATCTGCCGCCACTCTTCGACGATCTCCGGCCGGAACATCTGCCGGTTCGAGATATTGACGCTGACGAACAACGGCGCCTCCGAGCGCGGCAACATCGTCTGCCAGGACTTCGCCGTTTCCATCGCCGTCGTCAGAAGGAAACCACCCACCTTGCGGATCAGATCTCCGCGTTCGGCAATCTCGATGATGGCGGCGTGTCCGAGCGGTTTCATCTTCGGCCGCGCCCAGCTCAAAACGGCCTCGAAACCGGCCAGCTCTTCGGTCGGCAGATAAACGATCGGTTGATAAAGAACGCTCAGCTGCCCGCTCTCGATGGCCTTGCGCAGTTCCAGTTCTTCGCTCGACGCCCCGCCGCTCTCGGTCAGCATCGCCGGCTGGAACAACTCGATCCGGTCAGCACCTTTGCGCTTGGCCCGGTACATCGCGATCTCAGCACCTTTGAGAAGCGCGTCGGGCGTTGTCTCATCCCCATCGTAAACCGCGATCCCCAGCGACCCCGTCAAGATCACGTCCTGCCCGGCAATCTTGATCGGCGCCCTCAAAGATCTGCGGATGGTCTCCGCCAGCGCCGCCAGCTCGCGCGGGTCCTGTTGGTTGAGGAGCAGGATCGCAAACTGATCGCCGGCAATCCGCGCCAGCGTATCATTCTCTCCCAGGTGACGTTTCAACCGCCGTGCCGTCGTCACCAGCAAGCTGTCGCCGACAACCGGACCGAGGTTCTGGTTGACGCTACGGAACCGGTCGAGGTCGATGAAGATCACCGTCGGCCGGATCGCGTCTTCCGCCTTGGCCCGCTGACTGGCGACCGCGAGCCTGTCGATGAAGAGTTCGCGGTTCGGCAGGTTCGTGACCCGGCAGTTAACGGCATCCTGCAGCAAGCGCTCATGCGTCCGCTTGGTGTCGGTGATATCGCGCATCAAGCCGACACAACGCACGTTGCGACGGTCCGAAGTCTCGATACTCGCGGCTTCAAGCTCATACCAGCGGTAGGTATTGTCGGCATGGCGCATACGAAACTCGATGCGGATCCGCCCACCTGAGCGTTCCTTGATCGACCACAGAACCAGCCGGAACCGGTCGCGGTCGCCCTCTTGAACGTATTCGAGAAAATCGTCGACCTTAGTCGAGAGCTCGCCGTGGTTCAGCCCGAGCTGCGCTTCAAGAACCGAACCGACTTTGATCTCATCGCGGCGCGCGCTCCATTCCCAGGTCGCCGCGCCAACGCCATCGACGGCAAGAGCCCGCAACTGCTGTTCGTTGGGAGCAGCGCCATAGGTCGGTTCCAGCGAGCGGAACGCAAACTGCGTCACCGTAAAGCCGATCAGAACAACAACCAGCACGAGCCCGGCTGCAAGCCCGGCAACGACGATATCGCCCGACATCCGTCCGGTCAGCGTCACCGCTGTCGCAAAGATCCAGACCAGGAACAAGATCCAAGTCGGAATGATCGACATCGCACGGTCCTGCCCGCGGACGGCCAGGAACAACACGATCGCCGCACCAGCACCACCGATCAGCAGGAAAGACAAGCGCGCAAACGTCGCCGACAATCTGGGGTCAACGACAGCGACGGCGATCAACGCCAGCTGCGCCAGCATCCAAACGCCAAAGAGCATGCGCACAATGCCATGACTGAGACCTAGCCTCAAAAAGGTGAAGAGGAAGATGACGAGACTGGCTGCTATCGAGGCTTCGCCCGCGGCCCTGTAGACGGCGTTGTCTTCGGGCCGAAGGTTGAACAGCTTATGGAAGAAGCCGAAATCGACGCACAGATAGACAAGCACGCACCATGCAAAGAGGGCCGCCGTCGGGAAGATCGCTTTGTGGTTGGCCGCAAAGATCGCGGTCAAAAAGATAGCCATCAATCCGGTCAGTCCGAGAAGCACGCCGTTGAAGAGCTGGCGCTCGCGAACCTTCAATTCGTAGGCCAATGGTTTCCACAGAAATATTCGCGAAAACCGCTCTGACGACAGTTCAGCGACGAACGTAATCGTCTGTCCGGGCTCCAGCGTGATCCGGAAAACATCAGCCCTGTCGCTCTTGACCCGCTCGGGCACGAACCCGATCGAAGGCGTCACGGCGGCAATCCGGCTGGCATCGAGGTCCGGCCAAACCGCACCCGAACCGATGCTGTTGTAGCGATCCGCCGTCAGCCAGCGCTCGATATGGCGGTCGGTCCTGTTGGTGAGAGCGAAGACAATCCAGTTGGGATTTGTGCCCGGCGTCGTCGCCTTGACGTCCATGCGTCCGATGACGCCATCAAGCCCGGCGGCCGTTTCCACCTGCAGGCTGTCGCCCCGGTTATCCCAGATCTCGCCGCGCGAGGTGACTTCGATAACGTCTGAGCGGGGATTGACGACGATCGGCTTGAGCGCGTAGGCCGAGCCAAGTTGCATGAAAAACGCGAAAACAGCCACAGCAAAGCAAAGGGCCATGCGTACATGCACCCATTCCGCGCGGAGCCGTTTCGCCCCTTCCTCGCGGTGCTGATGGTCCATTAAGCGTCAGTCTCCTGATCAACGTCTTCGGCCAAGAGCGCGAATCGCATGTGATCCTGCCACGATCCGCTTATCTTGAGATAGCGTCGCGCCAAGCCCTCTTGCACGAATCCCGTCCTCTCAAGAACCTTTATTGACGCTGTATTGGACGGCATAGAGGCAGCTTCAAGTCGATGCAGTCGCAACTGACCAAAAGCATGGGGGATAATTGTGCGCACAGATTCGGTCATATAGCCCTGGCCAATAAACGGCTGGCCCAGCCAGTAGCCCAGCGTGGCGCACTGCATCACGCCGCGGCGCACATTGCCCAGCGTCGCGCCCCCAAGCAGGACCCCGTCACGATCAAAAATGCCGAAGGCGTAGCCGAGATCTTCGCGTGCTTCGCGCTGGTAATGCCTAACGCGTCGGCGAAATGAACTCTTCCAAAGCTCATCCTGGCGCCATTCGGGCTCCCACGGCTCCAGGTGCTGGCGGCTATTCGCCCGCAAATCCGACCAGGCACCGTAATCGTCGAGAATGAGCGGGCGCAGCACAACCCGCCCCCCAATCAGTGGCAAAGAGCTTTCTTTTTCCGCAGTCGGCCGCAGGAATGCCACCGAAAGCCCTCCAGTTACGCCGCAGCGGCTTGAAATGCCTCACGGCTGCGCTCGGCAAGCTCTTTGGACTTGCCCCCGGCCCCAACGATAGCAACCGTCGGACCTCTAAGGACCATCGTCCGCAGCAGCCTTTGAACATCGGCGGGCGTGACCTTTTCGACCTTCTCGATCAACTCCGCCTTTTCGATCAGCCGGCCATGACCTGCAAGCTGCCGCGCCATCTGTTCGGCACGCACAGCCGAACTTTCCAGCCCCATCATCAGCCCGGCCTTCAGCTGAGCTTTCGCCCGCTGCACTTCTTCCGGTCTGGGTTCTTCACCCGCGAGCCTGAAGATTTCCCCGCTCAACACATCGAGCAGGTCTTTGGCAAGTTCGCGACCGGTCGCGGCATGAACCGCAAAGACGCCGGTATCGCTGAGCCCCCAGGCCGTCGAATAGACAGAATAGCATAAGCCCCGCTTTTCGCGCGCTTCCTGGAAAAGTCTTGAGGACATTCCACCGCCAAGCAAACCCGACAGAACCTGCGACGCATAATAGTCCGCTGAGCCATACTTCGGTCCCTCGAACCCGAAAACCACGTGGCACTGCTCAAACGGACGCGACGAGGCGACAGCACCGCCGACATATTTAGCAACGGGCTCCTCATCCTCGCCATTGGCCCGCGCTTCGCCGCCTGGACCACCCGGGGCCCCGAAGTGCTGTTCAGCCAATTCGACCAACCGCTGGTGCTCGACGCCGCCGGCAGCACTCACGATCATATTCGCCGGGACGTAGCGCTGATTGAGATAGGTCCGCAAACTGTCCGGCGAGATCGCCTCGACGGTTGCAGGCGTTCCAAGAATTGTCCGGCCCAAAGGCTGTTCGGGAAAAGCTGCTTCTTGCGCCAGATCGTAGACGACGTCATCGGGACTATCCTGACTGCCCGCGATCTCCTGCAAAATGACATCGCGTTCGCGTCGCAGCTCCGTCTCGTCGAAGAGCGAATTGTGCAAAATATCCGAGAGGACATCGAGCGCGGTCGCTTCGTCGCCTTTCAGGACGCGCGCGTAATAAGCTGTCGTCTCAAGCGAAGTGGCCGCGTTGATGTCCCCACCGATCGTCTCGATCTCTTCGGCGATATCCCGTGCCGAACGCTTGGCTGTTCCCTTGAACGCCATGTGCTCAAGGAAATGCGCGATGCCGTTGACGGGAGCCGGATCATGCCGCGCGCCAACACCGACCCATGCGCCAAGCGACACCGTCTCCAGATGCGGCATCTCATCGGTGACGACGCGAAGTCCATTGGCAAGCGTGGTAATCTGACTTGTCATCAAGGTCCTTATCTATGCCGACGCCGCGCGCCCGGTTTCCTCGACATAAGCTTCGACGACCGCTTGGTCGTTGTCGAGCACTTCGAAACGCTCCGGATCGGTCATTAAATAACTCAAAGAAGCAGGCAGCCCGGGTCGCACGCCGGTAATCTCTTCGATTGCATCCGGGAATTTCGCTGGATGTGCCGTCGAAAGAACAACTTCTGGAACTTCTCCTGCCCCGCCATTGCCGCACGCATCGAAGGCGTGCACACCGCAAGCCGTATGCGGCTCGATAAGATAGCCAGAACTCGCCAGAACCCTTTTGATTGCGCCGGCAACTTCGTCTTCGCTCGCCGCAGCCGCCTGGAATTCCCCACGCATGGCTTTGGCAACCTTGCCCTCTAGCTCAAAGCGACCCGACTGCTTGAGGTGATCCATCAAACGGCGGATCAGCCCGGCATCGCGGCCGGAAGCTTCAAACAGATAGCGCTCGAAGTTCGAGGAAATCTGGATATCCATCGACGGCGACGTCGTCGCCACGACACCGCGCATTTCATAAGCACCGCTGTTGAGCGTTCTTGGCAGGATATCGTTCTCGTTCGACGCAATAACAAGCCGGTCGATCGGCAGCCCCATCCGCCTCGCGGCATAGCCTGCGAAGATGTCGCCGAAATTCCCAGTCGGCACCGAGAACGCGATCTTCCGATGCGGCGCACCAAGCGCGACAGCCCCGGCGAAATAATAGGTGATCTGAGCGACGATGCGCGCCCAGTTGATCGAGTTGACGCCCGATAGTCCGATGCGATCACGAAAGGCGTGGTTATTGAACATGCCCTTGACGAGCGCCTGGCAGTCATCGAACGTCCCGCGAACGGCAACGGCATGGACGTTGCTCTCCGTCGGCGTCGTCATCATGCGCCGCTGCACATCCGACACCCGGCCTTCCGGGAACAGGATATAGACATCGACATTGGAGGCGCCGCGAAACGCTTCGATGGCCGCTCCGCCCGTGTCGCCGGAAGTGGCGCCGACAATCGTCGCTCGGGCTCCGCGCTTTTGCAGCACATGGTTCATCAGCCGCGCCAGAAGCTGCATGGCGACATCCTTGAACGCCAGCGTCGGTCCGCGAAACAGTTCAAGCACGAAACGGTTGGGCGCGATCTGCACAAGCGGCGTCACGGCGGCATGCGAGAAAGTGCCATAAGCCGATGCCGCCATATCCGACAGCGCCGCGCGACCGACCGAATTGCCGACATAAGGAAGGATCACTTCGACGGCCAACTGGTCGAACGGCAGCCCCGCGAAGCCTGCGATCTTCTCAGGCGTGAAGCTCGGCCAGCTTTCTGGAACATAAAGCCCGCCATCGCGCGCCAGCCCTGCCAGCAGCACTTCTTCGAAATTGAGCTTTGGGGCTTCACCCCGTGTCGAAACGTATTCCAACGGCAATTCTCAAATGCTTGAAGATGAGACCTTGAAAGGACGGGGCGAGCCTGCCCTAAGCGGTGTTCGATCGGATCAGGCAGTCCACTGACAGTCCCGTCGCTCAAAGACGCATCAAACCCCACAAACTGAGCGGCAACCTAGTCTGGTGCGGGCCTGACAACAAGGTACTGAATGCATTTGGATGGCGACAAATGGGCGGATTTTAAGCCTCTTCGCCCCGCTCGGACGATTTCGCCAGCCGCGTCCACGCAAAAGTCGCGTAAACGCCCAACAGCGTCAAAGCCAGGCCGTACCACGTGAGCGCATATTCGAGGTGCTTATTGAAGATTTCGAGCTTCGATACGCCCGGACGCGGCCATTGATCGGCCGGCGTCTGACCATCCTCAGCCTCCGCAACGACAAAGAATGGCGCCGCCTCGATTTGCGGCCCTTCAGACGCCCCGAATGCAGACCTCTGCATGCCTTCGACATCACGCCAATACCAGATGTTCTTGGCCGGATCGTTAGGCGGGGTAAAACTTCCCGGATGCGCCGGCAAACGCACATGCCCCGAGATCTCCACCGGAGCAGAGCTCTCCCATTTCGCGGGCTCATCCTTCAGCGCTTCGGGGATGTATCCGCGATTGACCCACACCACCTTGCGCGGCGCATATTCCAGAGGCTCATAGACGTCGTAGCCCGGACCCAGCCGCGCGTCGGGCGCATAATAAAACTTGGCCGCCCCCTCGATGAAGGTGCCGCTGACCGTCACGCGCTGATAGTCGATTTTGTCCAGATCTGTCGTTGAAGCGATATTGGCAAGCGCGACCGGCGCACCCAAACGCCGCGCATCGATCTGCGCAATCAGGCGTTCCTTTTCCGCCTTGCGCGACATCTGCCAACTGCCAAGACCGATGAGGATGGCAAGCCCGATGAGGCTCAAAACACTCGGCCACAAAAGACCCGCGCGCGACAACCTAACAAGCATCAAGAAGAACCAAACTGAGTTTCATTCGCGATGGTCCTGGATCCTTCGGCGACACCAAATAATTGGCCACCAAAGAACGCCATGCAAACAGCATCAATCCTTGTGCAGCCGCCCCTCCTCGGCGCGGTGGTAATACTGCAAGGCAATCAGCGTTGCTTTCAAAACCCTCAGAAGCCCAATCGCGAGGATCGGCGTGACGACGCCCCATAGCACGGCGTGAACCCACAGTGGCGGCTCGAAATTGAATTCCACCCACAAGGCGCCACCCAGCACGACGAAGCCCAGAATGAAGATGGCAAAGATTGCCGGACCATCGCCCGTGTCGACGAACTTGTAGTCGAGCCCGCAGACCGAGCATTTATCCCTGAGGTTCAAGAACTGGTGCAGGAGCGAGCCCTTGCCGCATCGCGGGCACTTCACCATCAACCCGGCATAGATCGGCGACGCGTCGTTCTCGCGCCCAACTCTGTCCTGCCCCGGCTTCCAGTTCATGGCCTTACCTCTTGCACATTAAAAAGACCGCCTCGATGACCTCGATCGCCGTTCGCGGTCAATGCGGATTGTCAAACCGTCGATGCCAGGGCGCTGAAAACGACTTGGGGCGGCAAAGGCCGCCCCCGTCTTTAACCTCTGGCGCAAAACGATTGGTCCCGCACCTCTTTCGTTGGCGTTCGCCTTAGTGTCCGCCGCCGGCCATTGGGCCAGCACCCCAGACGTAGATCGAAGCGAACAAGAACAGCCAGACGACGTCAACGAAGTGCCAGTACCAGGCAGCAGCTTCGAAGCCGAAGTGCTTCTTCGGCGTGAAGTCCCCGCGCACCGCACGGATCAAGCAGACGAACAGGAAGATCGTCCCGATGATAACATGAGCGCCATGGAACCCTGTCGCCATGAAGAAGGTCGAACCGTAGATGTGGCCGGCAAACGAGAAGGCTGCATGACCGTATTCGTAGGCCTGGCAAACCGTGAACAGCATGCCCAGCGCGACCGTGATGATCAAAGCGTAGACCAACTGGCTCCGCTTGTTTTCAAGCAGCGCATGGTGCGCCCATGTCACCGTAACGCCCGACAACAAAAGGATCAGCGTGTTGACGAACGGCAGCCCCCACGGGTCGAAGGTGTGCTGGAAATATTCTGATTGAGCCGGCGGCCAATGACCACCGGTCAGCTCGTTGCGCATAACGAGCCCCGTTGGCTCCGTAAGGCCCTCCGGGTGCAGCAAACCGCCAGGGAACAATGCGGCATCGAAGTAGGCCCAGAACCAGGCGACGAAGAACATCACTTCCGAAGCGATGAACATGATCATGCCGTAGCGCAGATGCAGCTGCACGACAGGCGTATGATCGCCGCGCTTCGATTCCTTGATCACGTCCGCCCACCAGGCCGCGGCAACGAAGGACAAAGCAACAAAACCGATCAGGAACAGCCAAGGGCCAGTAACACCGAACAGGCCGTCCTTTGCCGTACGCATCCAGGCGATCGCACCAATTGCCGTGGCGAAAGCAGCGATGGACGCTACGATGGGCCACGGGCTCGGATCGATAAGATGGTAGTCGTGATGTTTTGCGTGGCTATCAGCCATTGTGCTCTCCCATAGTTCCCTCTTAGCGGATCCACGCCGGCATCACCCGCACGGACCGATTTTCCTTTTCATTCAGACCAAGCTCATTTCCGTCATGCGATACATGCTATCCGCCCGACTTCTGCGCATTGCCGCTGACGCCGGCGTGTTCGGCCCCTTTAACCGGATAGAACGTGTAGGACAACGTCAGCTCGGTGATCTGCTTCGCATCCGGATCGTTGACCATCTCCGGATCGACATAGAAGCTGACGGGCATTTCAACGGATTCGCCCGGCTTCAACGTCTGTTCGGTGAAGCAGAAGCACTCGATCTTGTTGAAGTAGATGCCCGCAGCCTCCGGCGAAACGTTGAACGAAGCGGTCCCCGTCGTCGTGTGATCCGAGATGTTTGTCGCCCGGAATTTCGCGATGCGGTTTTCACCGATCCTCAGATCGAACTTGTTTTCGACTGGCTCGAACTTCCATTTGAGCTGCTTTGAGATGTTGGCGTCGAAACGCATCACGATCGTGCGGTCGAGCACCTTTTCAGAAGGAGCAATGGCAACCTGCGTCGTACCGCCGAAACCGGTGGTACGGCAGAACATCTGGTAGAGTGGCACTGCCGCATACGACAAACCCACCATACCCGCAACGATCGCAGCGCAGATGATCGCCACCCGCGCATGGCGCGCGGATACCGGCCCGTTCGTGGAAGATGACGCTTCTGTCGTCATGCGTTTGCTTCTCTCCTCGAAACCTCAGCCGAGCTCAAATCGAGCGGTTCAAGACATTGCCGCCCAAGCGGACAATCGTCGCGACGTAGAACAGAACAACCAGAAGGACCAAGCCGACGGCAATCGCAATCGAGCGCAATTTCTGGCGCTTGAGACGCAGTTCTTCGACTTGAGCTTCCGTTAATTCCGCCTGGCTCACGTGTGCCTTGTCCTTTTCTTCACTCATCTTCTTGCCTACCCTTCCATCATGCTGCGGGGTGCGCACCATGACGAATTAGGGGCGCAGTCCTTAACCCAACAGCGGCACCAGACGCGCTGCCAAATGCTCACCGAGCAAAACAGCAAACAGCGCGAACAGGTAAAAGATCGAAAATCCAAACAGTTGCTTTGCAGCTTTGTCTGCCTCGCGGCCCTCAGTGATGCGATAGACTCGGAACGCCAGCCAAAGGAAAATCGCGCCAAGCACCGCTGACGTCACGCCGTAAACCACGCCACCCAGGCCGATAAAGGCCGGACTCGCAGCCACCGGAACCAACAGCAGCGAATAGATCACGATTTGGCGCCGCGTTTCCTGAAGACCAGCCACAACTGGCAGCATCGGCACACCGACGCGCTCATAGTCGCGGCAACGGTAAAGCGCGAGCGCCCAGAAATGCGGCGGCGTCCACATGAAGATGATCAGGAACAAGACGATGCTTTCAATCGACACGTTCCCCGTCACAGCGGCCCAGCCGATCATCGGCGGAAACGCACCTGACGCGCCACCGATCACGATATTCTGCGGCGTCCGGCGCTTCAGCCACATCGTGTAGATGAAAACGTAAAACGCGATCGTCAGCGCCAGCAAACCACCGGCAACCCAGTTGACCAGGACGCCCAGCGTCAGGACCGACGTCACCGCCATGACAGTGCCGAACGTCAGCGCTTCGGTTTCGGTGACGAGACCGCGCGGAATAGGACGCGCCGCCGTGCGCGCCATGTGCCGGTCGATATCCGCGTCGTACCACATGTTAAGCGCGCCAGAAGCACCCGCACCCACGGCAATCGACAACACCGCGATAAAGCCCAAAACCGGATGCAGACTGCCAGGTGCGGCGAGCATCCCGACGAGCGCCGTGAAAATCACAAGCGACATCACGCGCGGCTTCATCAGCGCGAAGAAATCACCAACCCCAGGACCGATCGCAAGGCCTGCGCCCACGTCCCCTGGTTGTCCTCCCAAAACTTCAGCCGGCCTGTTCATTTGGTTCTGCTTCTTTTTTGTCTCTAGTCCGCCGCTGACACCCGCGCCGAAACCCTGTTGCATCAAGGGGCTCGCGCAACGCCCAACCGGCCAACCCTTAATCCGGGCCTTCAAACCTGCGGCGACGGGCGAAAAATTCGCCCGCCTCAAACGTCTTCCACTTCAAGGAGCACAAAGATCGCCATGTGCTCGCACACCACCAAACGGGCAAGCCGGGACAGAAAAACTTCCGCCCGGCCCGCGCCTTGATCAGTGGTGATCGGTTGCCTTGATCTTCGGCAACGTCTCGAAGCAGTGGTAGGGCGGTGGCGACGACAGCGTCCACTCGAGCGTCGTAGCGCCTTCGCCCCATGGGTTGTCGCCCACCTTCTGACGGCGCGTCATCGCGACGAAGACACCGATGAAGAAGCAAACGGTACCCAGCGCCGTGATGTAGGAGCCAATCGAAGAGACCTGGTTCCAGAACGCGAAGCCATCCGGATAGTCGATGTAACGGCGAGGCATGCCGGCGGCACCCAGGAAGTGCTGCGGGAAGAACAGGATGTTCGCCCCAACAAACGTCAGCCAGAAGTGCAGATGGCCCCAAAATTCCGAATACATGTAGCCGGTGATTTTCGGCGACCAGAAATACCAGCCCGCGAAGATCGAGAACACAGCCCCCAGCGACAGCACGTAGTGGAAGTGGGCAACCACGTAGTAGGTGTCATGCAAAGCGCGGTCGACACCGGCGTTTGCCAGCATGACGCCCGTCACACCACCGACGGTGAACAGGAAGATGAAGCCCAGCGCCCAAACCATCGGGAGACGGAACGAAATCGAGCCGCCCCACATCGTCGCGATCCAGGAGAAGATTTTCACACCCGTCGGCACCGCGATCACCATCGTCGCAAAGACGAAGTAGGCCTGCGTCTCGACGCTCAAACCGGCCGTGTACATGTGGTGAGCCCACACGATGAAGCCGACGACGCCGATCGCAACCATTGCGTAAGCCATCCCCAGATAACCAAACACAGGCTTCTTCGAGAACGTCGAAACGATCTGCGAGATGATGCCGAAGCCTGGCAGGATCAGGATGTAGACTTCCGGGTGCGCGAAGAACCAGAACAGATGCTGATAGAGAACCGGGTCACCACCGCCCGACGGCGTGAAGAACGTGGTGCCGAAGTTGCGGTCGGTCAGCATCATCGTGATGGCGCCAGCGAAAACCGGCAGCGACAGCAAAAGCAGGAACGTCGTGACCAGGATCGACCACACGAACAGCGGCATCTTGTGCAGCGTCATGCCAGGGGCACGCATGTTGAAGATCGTGGTGATGAAGTTGATCGCGCCCAGGATCGAGGACGCACCCGCGATGTGCATCGACAGAATGGCAAGGTCAACGGAAGGTCCCGGAGCCCCTGTCGTCGACAGCGGCGGATAAAGCGTCCAACCGCCACCATAGCCGTGTCCACCGCTATCGCCCTCGACGAACAGCGACATGATCAGCAGGGCAAAAGCGACCGGCAACAGCCAGAACGAGATGTTGTTCATGCGCGGGAACGCCATATCCGGCGCACCGATCATCAATGGAACGAACCAGTTGCCGAAACCGCCGATCATCGCTGGCATGACCATGAAGAAGATCATGATAAGGCCGTGCGCGGTGACGAAGACGTTGAACAGATGCGGGTTGTCGGCGAAAATCTGAATGCCGGGCTGCGCCAGCTCCATGCGCATCGCGACCGACAAAATACCGCCGACAGCACCTGCCATCATCGCAAAGATCAGGTACATCGTACCGATATCTTTGTGGTTTGTTGAATATAGCCAGCGTTTGACGAAGCTCGTCGGCGCTCCGTTTTCGTCGTAACCAGCCTGAGCGGTTGCCATTTTTTCGTTTCCCCTTGAGCCTTGGTAGTTCCATTGAGCCGCCGGCGAAACTTTCAAAAAAGTTTGCAGCCGGACCAAAGGCCTCCTCGAAGATCGAGAAGGCCTCTAGGCTAAATTAATCCGCGGCAGATGCCACCTTGTTGCGTGACTTCAAGTCCAAAGCCGCCTTCTGAATAATCGCGTTGGCCTTGTCCTCATCATCTTCTTTGCGAGCTTCGATCCAGGCATCGAAGGTTGCCTGATCGACAACGCGAACCGCGATCGGCATGAACGCGTGGTTCACGCCACAAAGCTCCGAGCACTGTCCGTAATAGACGCCTTCTTTTTCAGCCTTGAACCAAGTGGCCGTCAGGCGACCAGGAACGGCGTCGATCTTCGAACCGAACGATGGAATGGTCCAGTTGTGGAGCACGTCACCGGCTGTAACCAGAACGTGGACGACCTTGTTGACCGGAACCACGACTTCATTGTCGACGGCGAGGTTGCGCGGTGCATCCAGCCCCTTGGCGCGACGCTCTTTCAATCCGTCAGAATCCAGCATGTAGGTATCGAACTCGAACCCGCCCTGATCGGGGTAGGCATGCGTCCAATACCACTGGTGGCCGGTCGCTTTGATCGTCAGGTCCGGCTTCGGATACGAAAACTGCAGGTGCAAGAGCTTGAACGATGGCACCGCGATGATAACCAGGATGATGATCGGCAAAACGGTCCAGATCACCTCGATCAGCGTGTTGTGCGTCGTCCGCGACGGTGTCGGGTTACGGCTCTCGGAGAAGGCATACATCGCGTAGACCATCAGTCCGAGAACGAACAGCGCGATCGCTATGATGATGTAAGTCACAAGATCATAGAAGGAGTGGATGCTGTGTGCGACGGGAGTCACAGCAGCTTGCATACCCAACTGGCCATCAACTGGCTGCCCCGCAACCTGGGCGCTGGCCGGCAAGACGAACATCGCCAAGGCCAGAATTCCTGCAAGACTGGCCCACGACCATGTCCCAAGCAGTCGCTTCACCATCATTCGCTCCCTAATTTGCCCGGATTTGCTCCAGGCCCCCTGATTCGTTAGTTATGTGCTACTCGCCTGCTCACCGGTCGAATTCCCCTTGAGGCTTAGCCACCAGGAACATCAGAGTCCGGTAGAAATGTTCTGAATAGATCGAGCAGACGAGAACCCTCATTCATCAAACCCTACGCCTCTAGTACAAGTCAACTTTCATGCGTCAATTGCGCGCGCTGATCGACTCGCATGACGTAGATCAATGCACCTCGCTAATAGCAACGCCGTCCGAAGCCTGCAATGGACTTTCTCAACAGCGTTTGGGAAGTCCCAATTTGGCCGCTTTCCTCCAGGATCGACGGGCGGGTCTTTCGGCAAAGATGCCGACCTATATCAGAAAATAAAAGCGGCGGAGACACCAACTTGGCAATCACTGGCCCGAATTTCGGAATGCCGAATAAGACCTCGGGGAAACAAGCGGCGGTTTTGAGCCGGTCCTTCATCGCAGCCAGCTTGGCGATCCTGCTCTCGGTGGCTCTCATCCACCAGCCCGCTGCAGCACAAACGCGAGATGGCAAGGTCCGGTCTCAGCATGGCGACTGGCAGATCGTCTGCAAACCACCACCGCCGGGCGCCAGCGCCGAAGTCTGCGCCGTGGTCCAAAGCGTCACCGCCGAAGACCGCAACAATGTCGGACTAACGGTCTATTTTCAGAAGTTCACTGACGGAACCCAGGTGTTGCGGGTCTTCGCCCCGTTGGGGGTCCTGTTGCCACCGGGATTGGGACTGAAAATCGACGGCGAGGACGTCGGCAACGCTCCGTTTTTGCGCTGCCATTCATTTGCCTGTTATGCGCAGGTCACCGTCGATGCCAAACTCGTCGAAAAACTGCGCACAGGAAAACAAGCCGTATTTATTATTTTCCAAACCGAGGAAGCCGGCATCGGGATTCCAATATCGCTGAAAGGTTTCGGAGACGCTTTGGCTAAGCTTTAAAGCGCTTTTAAGGTTTGCGCACACCGAAAATTGCGCAATCAATTCCAAGATCAAACGCCAAACGTTTTTGCGAATTGAATTCCTAGCCATCGCGAGTGAGTTTAAGAAAAACCAAACAGGAAATGCGGTTGAAACCCTCGATCAATCCTTAGGGGCACGCGTCACCGCCAATTCCTGACGTTTGACCAGTCGCCCCCAGGTATCGTCATATTTGTGGATCAGGTTGGTTGGCTTGCCGCGATGAATGAGCTTGCGGGCCTCGTTGTGCCATCGAAAGATTCCACCGCTGAGGTTGTAGACACCGACAGCCCCCTCTCGCATCAAAGTTTGACGGGCGCGCTCAGCCACAGCCGAACTGCGAACGCCGACCGAGCAATAAAAAACAATGGACTTGCCTTGCGGGCTACCAACCGTTTTGAGCACATCCCCAGCTTGCGCGCCCGGATCAATTCGCTTTGCGCCGTCTAAGTGACTGACATCGAACTCGTCTGCTTCGCGCACATCGACCAGCACGACATCCCCACGTTGGCGAAGATTTTCAAGATCAACGGGAGACAAATGCGAAATTGCCCCGTAGCGCAAACGCAAACCGCCTTCGACGACAGAAAGCGGGGAAATCTGCTCCGATCGGGCGGCTGTCCCAGCAGCGCTTTTCTCAACGGCCTGTGAAACTCGATATTCCTGCGCGCCACCCGTCTTCCAATGAAGCGAAGTCGGCGGCTCGACCGAGACACCGCAACACAAAAGAATCGCAACGGCTGACACCCCGAATGCGAGTCCCGCGCGATTTGAATTTCGCCATCGGCTCATTTTAAGAGGCCCTTATTGCTCAATCAAACGCATCCAAAATGAAATTCAATTTCATGAATACGACACACGCACAGCAATAGACGCCTTGAAACGCTGAGGAAAATCACAGTTGAGCGAGAACTGCGTGAAATCCCCGATGCACAAATATCCAACAAAAAAGCCGGCGAAATTCGCTGCCGGCTTTTTGTTTGGCTACAAATTATGCAGCCGCTCTCAAGATATGTTCAAACCGTGCCAAAGCGCCTAGGACGCCCCAACGCGCGTCGAATGAGTTCCATACGATCCGTTTTGATAAACTGGCTGCTGGGGAACCATGTTGTCCAAGCGGACTTTCGGTTGCGTTTGAGCCGTTTCGTTCCACCGCTCGATCGTGCGGGTTTCTGGCTGCATCGAGAACATCGAAGCCATGCGCTTGGTTGATTCCGCATAGTCCGCGAAGGACCCTCGCCAGTAATCCGAATACGCCGCCATCATCTTGGCGGGCGTATTGCACGTCGCCAACTGCCCGGTCAGCTCGATGGTTGCGCGCGCCCTTCTGGAAGCCAGAGCCCAAAGCTCAAGCTGGGCCCGAACCGGACCTTTCCAATCCGACTTGTCAAAGTCAGACTGGCCAAAGAACGGTGCATAGTACTGATCGAGCACGTCGTGCAGCTTACAATACTCTAAACTGTTGTTTTTAAACTGATAATTCATAACGCGGGCGCCTCCTCACAATGCGCTTAACTACTTGCCGTCGCACCTTGCTATATAAATCACATAGCCCCACCTGCAAGGTTGATCGAACGCAACCTTCGTTTCAAAAATGCAAGATTTGTCAGACTTTTTCCGGCAGCCGCGCAAAGCCGATCGCGAGACAATCTGAAGTAGAATTGAGTAAATAATAGACAATTTAGAATTGAAATCTGACGATCTCAGGCTCGCCACCTCGCCTAACTGCTCAAGAGCAGGCAAATAAGCTTGACTCCACACGCCGTATACTTCGTTATTCAAACAATGACATCTGTGCACTGAGTATACTCTAAGTCATATATGGTAGGCGCTGTTGTGCGGTGGGAATCTGACAGCGAGATTTTTCAAATCTTTTCTCGAACGCCAACGGGTGCCGCGAAACAGCGCCAAACGTCGTCCGCGTTCTCCGCTTTGCGCGCCTTGGCCAAGCTCATCATTGCCGCTCTCAGTCTTCTCGCAGCGTTTGCAATCCAGCCCACCGCATTTGCCAACGATGAAGCAGCAGAACCCTCGAACCAAAAGCCCAGCGAAGAAGCCAAATTGGACCGGCATAACGAAGTCTGGGCCGACGCCGGCGAGAATTATTGGCTGGTCTATTCGGGGTCGACGCTTGCGCCCTTCAGCGATATCCACCAGAACGGTCTGCGCATCCGTTTTGTCGGCGGCTACGGACACTATTCCTATCAAATCGTCAAAGAGACAAAGCCCACCGAAAACTACGACGCCCAGGTGTCATTCGGCGACGCGCTGATCGGTTATCTCTGGCGGCTCGACCCTCTGATCCTCAAGCTCTTTGTTGGCGCTTCTTTCGCCGACCATAAGATCGCGCCCTACGATGCGAATTCGACAACCAACGGCATGGATTGGGGCGTGAAAGGCGTTGCCGAATTCTGGTTCAATATCGGCACCAACGCGTTCGCCTCGGTCGATCTCGCCTGGGCGCAAGCCCATAACACACGCTCGGCCCGCGCGCGCCTTGGCTACAAGCCGTTCTCGAATTTCTCGATCGGACCCGAAGCCGGGATCAATATCGACCGCCAGGGCGACTATAAAATCTACCAGGAAGATCCAAATTACCGGGCCAAAGCAATTGACTACGGCCGCGTCGGATTGTTTGCTCGCTATGAGTGGTACGGTGGGGAGCTATCTGCTTCTGCCGGACTGATCGGGGATTTTCGTCAGCGCCAATCAGCTTACGGGACTGTCAACTGGATCACGCAGTACTAATTGCCCCGCCGATGACAAGGCGCTTACCGCATGGCGGCACCCCAACAGCCATACCGGACGCCGATCCCAACATGAGGGACTCCAATATTCCGATGCCCGACGCTGACGCCCGTTTGCCAACGCCTGTGCCTTCAATCAGAACTCTTCTGGTCGCGCTCACACTAGCATCCTTCGCCTTTCCGGCGGCGGCCAAGACCTGTTCGGATGCCGTCGTGCACGCAGCCGGCGAACCGGCCAGCTATGAATGGCTCGCACGCATAAAAACCCACGCCAACTGGCGCGCCAAAGTCCGAAGCTTGCCGGGTCTCGGAGACCCTTACGCCAATTGGAGCCGCGCCGAAAACTCAACCGAACGCTGCTATTCCGGCCCCAGCGGCACCGTTTGCGAGTTCACCGGCACGCCCTGCCGCAAGGACTAGGGCTCGCACCGCCCCTGAAAGTCCCACCAAACGGCCCCTTCGTTCCCGGCGGAACTGCGCCCCGCTGCAAACGAGCTATTGTTGCGCTGAATTCGCGGAGATCGGAGCAAACGGTCTCGAACGAGCACCCCAGAGGCTTGAAATAAAAAGGAAAAAACATCAGGACGCCACCCGGCGCATCAGCATTTCGCAAGCCGCCAAGCCTGCAAAAATGCAACAAACCGAAGTTAGAATCCCTCCCGGCCAAATTGTCTCAAGCGTATCGATAAAAAGACATTGATCGGGCGCAATTTATGTACATATAAAACGAACATTCGTTTTGTGTGCATATTAAGTCAACCAAGAACAGACTTCTCAAGCATTCGGAATAAGCGGCCTCAAAGCCCGGGGTGCGACGCAGATAGGCAGGACAGGGCAGATATTAAAGAGCACCCAGGATGTAGATGCCGCCTGAAGCAATCGAACTGCTGGCAACGCCTTAAGACCACCCACCGGCCACGACCAAGAAGAGACGACAAAGACCATACGGAAACCAACGAATGCCGCGACTAAGACCAGAAACCATTGAAGCGCGACGAGAGCACATCCTCGATGCCTCCGAACGCTGCTTTGCGCGCTCCGGGTTTCACGGCACGACCATGGCCGACATCTGCGCCGAGGCCAAAGTCAGCGCCGGTGCGCTCTATGTCCATTTTGAATCGAAGGAAGCCTTGATCGCCGGCATCGTCGAGCGCGACAGGGCCAACCTCACCCAACAGTTCGCCGAGATGGCCAAGGCCCCGGATCTCGCCGCCGCTTTGGGCGCGCTTGGCGAGCACTACACCTTCGAACAGCCCCAGTATAAGCGCATCCTCAATCTCGAAATTGCCGCCGAAGCAACCCGCAACGAAAGCATCGCCAAGATCTGGATGACTTGCGACCAGCTGGTTTTTGAAAACCTGACCCAGTTGATCGCACGTGCCCAGCAGGAAGGCCGCATCGACCCCGTCGCAACGCCTGAAAAGACTGCAAAGATGATCTGCGTCATCGGCGAAGGAATGTTCTGCCGCCGCGCGGTCGACGAAGCGTTCGACGGCAAAGCGTTCATGCCGCTGGTGATGGAAACCGTCAACGCGCTGCTACGGCCCGCCCCAATCGAACAGCAAGCACAGCCCTCAGCCGCGACACTCGCGCAAGCAGACGCTTTGGAGGAATAGTCATGAAGAAGTGGATATTCCTGATCGCCCTTCTGATCGCCGGCGGCTCGCTGGCTTATCTCGACCATACCGGCCAGATCAATGTGCGCGACCTGCTCGCAAATGGCGCAAGCGAAGTCAAAGAACTCGCAAGCGATCTGGTTCCCGAAGAAGCCAAGGCAGCCGCCAAGACGGACCATGCCGGCGTCAACAACAATTCGCGCCTCGTGCCTTCCGTCACGGTTGCAGTCGTGACTTCGCACGACTTCGTCGATGACATCACGGTTACCGGCTCACTCGTCGCGCGCGAACAGGTTCTCGTCGCCCCGGAGGTCGAAGGCCTTCGCATCATCGATCTGTCGGTCGAAGAAGGCGACAGCATCGATAAAGGCGGTCTCCTTGCGACGCTGGAACAGGAAACCTTGCGCGCCAAGAAGGCTCAAAGCGCCGCCGATCTGCAAAGATCGATTGCTGCAATCGCCCAGGCTGAAAGCGGCGTCGCTGAAGCCGAAGCCACCTTACGCGATGCCGAAGCCCAACTGGCCCGTGCCGCGCCGCTACTCAAGAACAAATATCTCTCAGAATCCACCTACGATCAGCGCAGGGCCTCCGCCGGCGTTGCCCGTGCCAAGCTCGCGACCGCTAAGGATGGCGTTGCCGTCGCCAAAGCTGCCAAGGCGCAGATCGAAGCGCAACTGCGTGAACTTGACTGGAACCTTTCCCGAACCGAAGTCCGCGCACCGGTCGCCGGACTGATCACCCGCCGCAACGCGCGCGTCGGCGACCTCGCCTCAGGCAGCAAGACGCCGCTCTTCTACTTGGCAAAAGACGGCGAGATCGAACTCGAAGCCACCGTCATCGAACCCAAGCTCGTCCGCATGGCCCCCGATCAATCCGCCGACGTCCGCGTGTCCGGTGCGGGCAAAGTTGCAGGCAAGGTGCGCTTGATCTCACCTGAGATCGACCCGACGACGCGGTTGGGCAAGGTCCGCATCTTCCTTGGAAAAGACAGGAACCTGCGCATCGGTGCGTTCGGCCGCGCCAACGTTCTGGCCAACCGTCATCGGGGCCTCGCGGTGCCGCTGTCGGCTGTGCTCTATGACGCCGGCGACGCCTATGTGCAGAAAATTGAAGACGGCAAAGTCAAATCGACGACCGTCGAATTGGGCCTATCGGCCGACGACATGATCGAGATCGCATCCGGGCTTTCCTTAGGCGATCGCGTCGTCGCCAAAGCCGGCTCCTTCCTGCGAGACGGCGACGCCGTTCGCCCGGCCAAGGATGCCAGACGCGTGAGTGAGAATCGGGAATGAATATTTCAGCCTGGTCGATCCGCCAGCCGATCCCTTCGCTCGTCCTGTTCCTAGTCCTGATCGTGCTGGGCTGGACAAGCTTCAACGTGCTCCCCATCACGCGTTTTCCCAACATCGATGTGCCCGTCGTTCAGGTCCAGATAACGCAGTCGGGCGCGGCACCCTCCGAACTTGAGACCCAGGTCAGCAAGAAAATCGAAGACGCCATTGCCGGCGTCACCGGCGTCAAGCACCAGACAACCACGATTACCGAAGGCCTCTCGGTCACGACAATCGAATTCCGCCTCGAAGTCGATGCCGACCGCGCGCTCAACGACGTCAAAGACGCCATCGCGCGGATAAGAAGCGACCTGCCACGCACCATCGACGAACCGATCATCCAACGCGTCGAAATCGAAGGCCTGCCCATCGTCACCTATTCGGTGAGCGATCCGACAAAGTCTCTCGAAGAACTCTCCTGGTTCGTCGATGACACAATCAAGCGCCGCCTGCAGAGCGTCGGTGGTGTCTCCGCCGTCGACCGCATCGGCGGCGTCGTCCGCGAAATCCACGTCACCCTCAACCCCGACCGCCTGCTGTCGCTCGGCATCACGGCTGGCGAAGTCAACGCGCAATTGCGCGCGACCAATGTCGATCTGGCCGGCGGCCGCGGCGAGATCGCCGACCGCGAACAAGCCATCCGGACCTTGGCAGGCAAGCGCAGCGTCGAAGATCTCGCAGCCTCATCGATTGCCCTGCCCGGCGGCCGCAACATCCGCCTCGATGAATTAGGCACCGTCACCGACACCTGGGAAGAACCGCGCACCTTCGCCGTCGTCGATGGCGAGCCCGTCGTCGCCTTCGCCATCTCGCGCGGCAAAGGCGAAAGCGATGCCGGCGTTGCAGAACAGGTCGCCGAAAAAATCGACGAACTCCGCAAGGAATTCCCCAACGCCGAAATCAGGCGGATCGACAACACCGTCGACAATACCGTCGGCACCTACGAAGCCACGATGAAGACGCTGATCGAAGGCGCAATCCTCGCCGTCATCGTCGTCTTCCTGTTTCTGCGCGATCTACGCGCCACCGTCATCGCCGCAATTGCATTGCCGCTGTCGATCCTGCCCGCCTTCTTCGCGATGCAAGCTGCCGGGTTCTCGTTGAACCTGGTCTCGCTGCTGGCCATCACCATCGTCACTGGCATACTCGTCGACGACGCCATCGTCGAGATCGAGAACATCGTCCGCCACATGCGCATGGGAAAATCGCCTTATCGTGCCGCCCTGGAAGCCGCCGACGAAATCGGCCTCGCCGTGATCGCCATCACCGTCACCATCATTGCCGTCTTCATGCCGGTCAGCTTCATGGGCGGCATTGCCGGCCAGTACTTCAAGCAATTCGGCCTGACGGTCGCATTCGCCGTCTTCTTCTCGCTGCTTGTCGCCCGTCTCATCACGCCGTTGCTGGCCGCCTACTTCATGCGCGGCACCGACGAACCGCACGAAGACGGCCGCGTCATCCGCTCCTACACGAAGCTCGTCGGCTGGACCGTTCGCCACCGCATCGCTTCGGTTGGCCTCGGCCTGTTGATCTTTGCCGGCTCGATCGGATCATTCTACTTGTTGCCATCCGGCTTCCTGCCCACCGAAGACATTGCGCGCGCGCTGCTTGCCGTTGAGTTGCCGCCGGGCTCCCGCCTGGAAGAAACCAAGGCAACGACCGCCCACATCGCCGAAGAGCTCAAGAAGAACCCGAACGTCAAGAACGTCTTCGTCAACGGCGGAACGATCCTCGGATCGGGCTCGGAAGTCCGCAAGGCAACCTTCATCATCACGCTCATTCCCAAAGACGAGCGCAAGAAGACCCAGGCAAAGATCCAGGAAGACATCGGCCTGCAACTCGCCGACGTACCTGATATCCGCTTCTGGTTCATGCAGGACAATGGTCAGCGTCAGGTTCAACTCGTCGTCAGCGGCACAGATTCCGCTGCCATCAACCGCGTCGGTGCCGAACTGACAAGCCAGGCCAAACGCATTCCCTCGCTCCTCAACGTTGTCTCGACTGCCGAGCTCGACCGCCCCGAATTGCGCGTCTATCCCAAGAGCGCAATCGCCGCGGATCTGGGCGTCTCGACCCAAGCCATCTCCGAAGCCGTCCGCATTGCCACCATCGGTGACATCGGCGCCAACCTCGCAAAATTCGACGTCGGCACCCGGCAGGTCCCGATCCGGGTCAAGCTCCCCGATAGGGCGCGTGCCGAACTCGGCCTGTTGGAAAACCTGACCGTCACCAGCGCCACCGGCAAAGCGATCCCGCTCGGAGCGGTTGCCGATTTCGAGCTATCCCAGGGCCCGACCTCAATCGACCGCTACGACCGCAACCGGCGCATCCTGCTCGGCGCCGATCTCGTCGGCAACACGCCGCTCGGCGATGCGGTCAACGCCATCATGGCTCTCCCCGCCGCCAAGAACCTGCCCGATGGCGTTGTCGTCAAACAGTTCGGCGATGCCGAAATCATGGTCGAGGTTTTCGAAGGCTTCGCCAGCGCCATGGGCGCCGGGTTGATGATGGTCTACGCCGTCCTCGTCTTGCTCTTCTCAAGCTTCCTGCAGCCGATCACCATTTTGTTCTCGCTGCCACTGTCGATCGGCGGCGCCATCGTCGCCCTGGCGTTGACCGGCAACCCAATCAGCCTGCCCGTCGTCATCGGCATCCTCATGCTAATGGGCATCGTCACCAAGAACGCCATCATGCTCGTCGACTTCGCCATCGAGCAGCAAAAGCATGGCATGGAGCGCAACGAGTCGATCATCGACGCCGGACGCAAGCGCGCCCGTCCCATCATCATGACGACCATCGCCATGGTCGGCGGCATGGTGCCTTCGGCATTGGCGCTCGATTCCGGCGGTGAATTCCGCGCCCCGATGGCGATCGCGGTCATCGGCGGCCTCATTTCCTCGACCGTACTGTCGCTCCTTTTCGTCCCTGCCGTCTACGTCCTCATGGATGACGTCGGTCGTGGTATCTGGTGGATCTTCGCGCGCTATGTCGGCGAGCCTGACGAAGGCTCCGCTGAAGCCGACACCCAGCCCGACACACCTGCCAAATCTGCGGCTCCCGCTGAATAACGGCCACTGACCAACTGATTGATCGCAACTCATTTCCTCTCAGACGCGCTATTGTCCTAGCAAGGTTCAGTCCTTACTCATTTAGATAGAGCCTTTATCCCGTCTGGAGGACGCACCATGTTCGACGCCAAAAGCATTTTGGAATCTCTTCTCAACGGCCCGAAGCCATCCGCCCAGTCTGCCGGCGGCAAACAAGGCGACCCATTGAGCGATCTTTTCGGCAGCGGCGCCGGTGGCCTTGGCGACCTGCTTCGCAACGCCCTGCCCCAGGCAAGCACGGAAACTTCAGGTGGTAAGCAGGGCGATCCCTTAAGCGATCTGCTTGGAAAATTGGGCGGTGGGAATGCCCAGACCCAGAAGAGCGATGCCGCCCCTCAAAAAGAAGATGGCGGTTTCGGCGGCTTTGGCGACATCCTCGGCCAGCTTGGGGGCAGCGGAAAAGACGCATCCGGCTCAGCCGGTTCAGGCTCTTCAAAAGGCATCACCGATATTCTCGGAGACATCCTCAACCAAGCCACCCAGGGCACCAAAGAAGGTGCCTCCAAACTCGATGAGGCAACCGGCGCCAGCGACAAACTCGGCGAATTGGCCCGCCAGCTTTCAGGCCGCTCCCCCGAAGAGCTGATGGCATCACTAAAAGAATTGATCGCCAGCAACAAGCTTGGCACAGGCGCCGCGCTCGGTGGCCTGGGCGCATTAATCCTCGGCACCCAGACCGGCCGCTCGATTGCGGTGAGTGCAGCAAAGCTCGGAGCCCTCGCGCTCATCGGCGGCCTCGCCTACAAGGCCTATCAGAACTACCAAAACGGCGAGAGCGCCACCCAGTCGGCCGAAGGCGATATCGCCCCGCCGCCAACCGGCTCCGGATTCGAACCCGACGCCGTCAGCAACGACGATGCCATGCTGATGGTCCGCACGATGATCGCAGCAGCCGCCGCAGACGGCCGCATCGATGCCGACGAGCAGCAGCGCATTTTGTCCAACCTGCAAGGCGGCGGCGAACTGGAAGCAGGAGCTGAAGAATTTCTGGCCAAGGAACTCAACGCGCCAGCTTCAGCCGCAGACTTGGCAAACGCGGTGAAGAGCAAAGAGCAGGCCGCCCAGATTTACGCCGCGGCCCGAATTGCGATCGACCCCGATACGACGGGCGAAAAAGAGTTCCTGAAAGAACTCGCCATCCGGCTCGGTATCGAAAGTGCGCTTGCCCAGCATATCGACGCCGCCGCCCGGGGCGCATGAACCGCTGAACGGCTGAACAACTGAAGGCCGCCTCGCGCGACGTGGTCTACCGCCAGGCGACGCGACCTTCAACGCTCCCCAATGCCCAAACAAAAAGGCCCCGGAATCTCATCGATACCGGGGCCTTTGATTTTCAAATGCGAACGCGTTGCGTCAACGATCAGTTGGTCTTGGAAGCAACCGAAGCTGGCTTCTTAGCAAGCGCGCCTTCCTGACGAAAGAACACGTCAACGCGCATGCCCGTCAGCAGCGGTGCCGTACCATCAAGCTCGATGACGACTTCCAGAACATCAACGTCGTCCGGGCGGCGCGGTCCGCGAACAGCGATACGCGGGCTGCCCAGCGCTCCGGCGATTTCCTTGACGGTGCCTTCGAATTCACGATCCGGATAGGCATCGGCTTTGATAACCGCCTTCTGGCCGACGCGCACCTTGCTGACGTCACGCTCTTCAACTTCGGCGCGGACGTTCATCTTGGTGAGATCGCCGAAAATGATGAGCGGAGCCTGAGGGCCTGGAGCGGCTGTCTCGCCTTCATGCGCCATGACATTCAACACGCTGCCATCGAACGGGGCGCGGATGCGCGCGCGCTGGACCGCCTCTTCGGCCAATGCGAGGTCCGAGCGGGCAATCGTCAAGGACGTATCGAGACGGCCCGGCAATGGCATGTCAGGATTGGTGTTGAGCTTCTTCAAATCGGCTTGCGCTTTGTCGAGGCGCTCTTCGGACTTGGAGATGGCATCGCGCGCGGCAACAACGTCGCTGTCACGAGCTTTGTCCTGACGCTTGAGTTCAAGCGTATCGTCAAGCGCCTGCCAAGCGTTGAAGACATCACGGCGGGCGTCGGCGACTTCGTCTTCAAGCTTGCGGCGGTCTTCGGCAAGGCCGGTGACCTGTTCGTCCGCCCGCTCCAGCTTGCGCACCTCGGCTTCCGCCTTCGCCGCAATCATCTTCTGGCGTGCATCTTCGTCATCGAGGCGGACGAGAATGTCGCCTTTGGAAACGCGATCGCCAATGTTGACGTAGACATTTTCGATACGCCCACCGGCTCGCGGAGAAATTCTCACAGCGCCCGAGGCAGGTTCAATGCGGCCGGTTGCCGAAGCGGCCCAAACCGGATGCGCCCCCTGAGTGCCTTCAGCATTGGCCGGACCCATGAATGAGTATTCGCCATTGCCCGAAGTCTTCGGAGCCTTGATCGTCGTCGACAGCATCCCGCCCGCAATCGTAATCGCGATGAGGAAAGTCGAGATGTTGTTATCGATTTTAAGCATGTGCTTTCCGTCGTTTGGTGAGATCGGTAATTTCTGGCGCATCAAGCCCTTCCGGCCTGCGTTCTTCGCCAACGATAAGCCCGTCTTCGATGCGTACGACACGATCGGCATAGGGCAAGGTCCTTGGATCGTGCGTCACGGCCAGAACGCTGCGCTGCTGCTCATGGGCAATCCGCGCCAGCAGTTCCATCACCGCATTTCCGTTTTCCCCGTCGAGCGCTGCTGTTGGCTCGTCGGCCAGAACAATCGACGGAGAACTGACGATGGCCCGGGCCACGGCGACGCGCTGTTGCTCACCGCCAGAGAGGTTGCCGGGGAAATTTCTCAGCCGGTGCCCGAGACCGACTTGCCGCAAAACTTCCTCGCTGCGCTTAGCCGCCTCATATCCCTTCTGCCCACGCACATCGAGGGCAATTCGGACATTTTCAAGGGCCGACAGCGTCGGAAACAAGTTGTACGACTGGAAGATGAAGCCGATGTGCTCGCGCCTCAGCGCCGCCAGTTCTTCCGGATCGAGCCCGTCGGTCGATTGTCCATCGACGACGAGTTCACCCGACGTCGGCTGCAGGATGCAGCCAAGAATGGATAGCAACGTCGTCTTGCCGCTACCCGACGGCCCCATCAACAGCGTCAGTTCGCCAGGCACGAGCTTCAGATCGACGCCCTTGAGCGCCATGACCTTGCCAGCGCCCTGTCCCAGCTCTTTGACAATATCTTTGGCGGATAGCACCGCTTCATGGGTCATCGACTGAACACCGTTGCTGGATCGATCTTAGTGACCTTCACAATCGCGGAGATCGCCGAAATCGCACACATAAACAAAGTCACCGAGAACAAGCCCGCCGCCAGCGACGGCGTCATGACAATCGGCAATGGCGTCGACTGGCTTGCCAGTACGACCAAAAGGGCAAGCAGCATGCCGAGCACGTAGCCAAAAACGGCGCTCAGACCCGCCTGCGTCAAGATAACTTTATGGATATAACCCGACGAAGATCCAAGAGCACGCAATGTCGCGAATTCGTTGATGTGATCCTTCGTGCTCGAATAAAGCGTCTGCGCGACAATCACCGTACCGACAAGAATGCCAAGCAGCGCGCCGCCGATCAGCGCCACACCGGCGCCAGTGCGGAAGAGCCACTGCCGCAGGCTGCGCTGACGGAATTCAGCAGTCGTCAGAACTTCAGCGCCTTCCAGGCGGTTCAAAAGATCGTTACGGACCTTCTCAACGTCAGCACCGGGATAAAGCTTCACGAGCTGGAACGTCGCCAGATCGCTGCCGGCCGCACCGACAAGCTGACGCCCGCGCGCCAGCGGCATGTAAACGTAGGGAGATTGAGTAAACGAGCGCACGCCTGAAGTGAGCGCGGTGATCTTGACGCGTCCGGCATTGATCTGCGCCGTGTCGCCAATTGCTTCGACCCCCAGATCTTTGAGGTAGGTCTTGTCGACCGCAATCGCGCTCGGCGCTTTGATGTCGTCCCACGACCCGGTTTCGAGATTAAGCGGCAGCAGCGCGCCTTCCTCGGCATCCGAACCGATGACGACGACACGCGTCGACCCGCCTGCGGGTTTGCGCCACTCCGAGAAACGGACCACAATCGGCGTCACGCGCTCGACGCCTGGCGTCGCCAATGCCTGATGACGCTCGCGCGCGCCCATCAAAAGGCCGCCGTCTTCGAAGCTCTTCGCGCCAAACGGCATGATCCACAACTCGGCGTCGGCGTGATCGATGTTGGCCGTGATCATCCGGCTCGCGCCCAGATAGAGGCCAAGCTGAACAGCAACCAGCACGATCGAAAACAAGATGCCGACCAGCGTCACCATAAGGCGGACGCGATCGTGAAACAGGTTACGAAATGCAAGCGTGAAGATCATCGGCAGCCCTGTTTTTCACCGTTGTGAATTCTTACCATCCGGAAACCGAAAATTCTCGTTTGGACTGCGAAACTCCAATTCCGTCACGCAACCGTGGAAACTTCCTGTTCCGCCTTTGAATTGAGGCGATACAGCACGACCGACAGCCTGAGTACATGAGGCGTTGTATCACAACCTTGGAACGGCAAGGTTAATTATAAGCCAACATAATGTTATTTTGGGACAATTTAAGAAACTGCGGCATTATGAAGTCACCTTTTTCGAGGGCTCTCCTTGACCTCGCCATCAACTAAAGGCAAGCGAATAGAGACCGACTTTGCGCCAATATGATGGTTATGTCGGGACTATTTCTTCGAAACTTTAGATTGAGTAACAAACAGATGTCCGAGAACCTGCAATGCAAACTCCGGCGCCTGGCCAGACTTTCCAGCTATGTGCTTGTCAGCGCAGTATTTCCAGGCTCCCTGGCTTTGGCCAACCCGCCAGAAACAGGACTTTGGTTCGATGATAGCGGCCGCGGCGCCGTCCAGATTACGCCCTGCGGCGAGCGCCTCTGCGGCCATATCTTTTGGCTTGAAAAAGAAACCAATGCCGAGGGCCAACCTTTGCGTGACAAGTACAACCCTGAAGCAAACATGCGCGATCGCATGATTTGCGGCATTCAGGTATTGGGAAATCTGGCGCCTTTGAGCGACGGGTCCTGGGGCGACGGCTGGGTATATGATCCAAAAGTCGGTAAGAGTTACAATGTGGAAATAAAACTCGCGCAACCGGATACTTTGACGGTTTATGGCTATGCCGGCGTGAAACTATTCGGAAAGTCGCTGACTTGGAAACGCGCACCTAACGATCTGCCGAAATGCAAAACGGCGCAAAGCGCCTCCGGCTTCTAATTCTCCTAATTAGGTGCGGGACATACCGCGGAACCATTGATTCAAAACGAAAAAGGCCGGGAGTTTCGCTCCCGGCCTTTTCGATATTCAATTTCCACTACGCTATCAGCCCGAAATCTCAACAACTTCGGCCGAACGGCGCTTCGGAGCAGCCGTTTTGCGACCGGCTTCAACGCGCGCAACGGTGCGTGCCGAAAAGTCGAGAGCCCGATCGAGAACGAGATCACGCTGACGGTCAAGCGTCACCATATGATAGCTGTCGTCGAGAACGATCGCTTCGACCGGACCGGCCAGATCGTGCTGCAACTTCAGCGCATTCTTCAAGCTGCTCTGGTCGTCCTCACGCGGATGAACGATCAACGTCGAGGCAGCCACGTCCCGCAAGTGCCGAGTCATGTGGCGAACAAGGCGGCAGAATTCAAGAACCATGACGCCCGGACGTGCGTAAACCTCTTCAATCGTGCGGTTTTCGGCCTTGAACGCGTCGCTCATGAATTTGCGGATGCGCTCATCCTTGACGCCGTAAGGTGCCCGCTGATTGAAGCGGAACAGACGTGCAAACCAGCGCGTATGAACCAGACGGTAGAAGTTGAACGTCCACGGAACAGCCCAGCCGTTCGGCCACAGCGTCGGCGCGAACGCCAGAACACCGGCCACTTCCTCAGGGCGCTCTTTCGCCAGCTTCAGCGATAGGATCGCACCGGCAGACAGACCGCCGACCAGAACCGTATCGCATTTGGCGCTCAGTTCGTCGAACACCCGCTCGACCTCGGCATACCAGTCCTGCCAACGCGCCAGGCTCAAAACGTCCGTGCCGTTCGTCATGCCCGGCAGAATCGGGCATTCGACAGAATAACCTTCACGTGCAAATCCCTGCGCAATGTACTTCAACTCCAGCGGGGTGCCGCCGAGGCTGTGTATAAGCAGCACACCTACGCGACCGCCGTCGTATGAAAGGCCACCAAGCAAGGCCAACTTATTTGTGTTGTTTTTCATCGCCTTATTTGCACTCACTAACATCTCAACCCACCATACTTACGGCATGTAAACAATCCGTGCAAACACGGTGCCGTAACCGACGGGCTGGCATGGTTAAATCCCAACTCTGTGGCTTGCCCTCTTCCCCTTGGAACCGGACTTACCCCAGGCCGCTGACGCTGCTGGAATTGCTCCCCGCTTGAGCGCTGCGGCTCTTTTTTTCCCGATCGAGCCGGCGCCACGCCGACTTTCTCGGTGGTTCGATCGGCGGTCGTTAAATCCCTAACGCGGCCCTCAAATCGATGAGGCATCGCGCCGCAATTCAATTCCCGCTCGTTGTGCGGCGCACAAAAAGCCCGAATTATGGTTGATATTGCAAGCCCCCGTCAGCAACAATTGATCATTGTTACAGAGGCGTAACTGCTTCAGCTCATACCAATGTTATCGTCGCGCTGCACAATTACGCCCGCGGCTTCCCGCCCTGGGACTGCAACTTGAACCGATTGGCTCTTCCGTCGCCTTCGACACAAGTCTTAAGCCGAAACTGATTAAGCATCTGTCGCCTGCGGAACAGTTAGGGATATTCTTTCCTGACTTTTGCCGGGCGGGGATTTTTATTCGTTATCAAATGGTTACGGATCGAGCTTAGAAGCCGGCCGACGCACCTGCGAGACACAACTAAGGTTCTCCTGCCCCACAGCCCATGAACGCCGCCCCAAAACAACGTTCACCGCCACACCCCACAATCAGGTTGTAGCGGCAAAAATATTTGCGTCAGGTTCCTACAGACGTTTGAACCAAATGTGCGATAAACAGTTCAACGTCGAGATGCCGCACCTGCGGTATTCCTGACAAGATGCGGCGGCAAGCTATCAAACGACGTGTGCAGTCAAACTAAACGCCTGCGCGATTGCCAATCAGTCGGTCAAAACGGCGGTTGGCGAGACACAGTCGTTGCGGGCAGCTGACATGCCGATGTCTGGAGCAAACTGAAGAAATGGCGACCGCAAATTTTTGCGATCAAGTCGCCAGGAGGTCGAACAAGCTTGTCTCGTTTAGTGAAAACCGTCGTCTCTGGCTTGGTCTCCCTCTCGCTCGCCATCACCCCGACACTCAGCGCCTTCGCTCAAAGCGTTGTAACCCGCGAACAGATCGAAGCCTGCAAGTCGCAGGACGAAGCCAGTTTCCGCGAAGCCGTCGCCAGCGTGACCGTCCACTCCCTCGAGCAAAGCCTCAAGTCGATCAACTATAAGTCGCTGGTCGATCAGGAATGGCGCGACGGAGACGTCGACACCATCATCGACTCCCGCGTTGACATCGCCATCAAGGAAATCCGCGAAGAAACAAGCTGGGGCAACCTGCTCAAGACCCTTGCCTATCGCGAAGAAGCTCAAAAGCTCGCAACTCGCGCCGCCGAACGCGTTTATCAGTCCGACGTCGTTTCCAAAGCAATCGAAACCTTAGCGAGCGGCGTTGGCGAAAAAATCGGCCAGAATATTGAATTCGCCGCCAAGGATGCCGCCCTTCCCGCGTTGCGCTGCCTACAGGAATACCTCGGCCCGCGCTATGGTTCGACGGTCTCGAATCTCGTGCGCGATGACGCCCGCAAGGACTTCTCCGCCCCGACAACCGACGGCACTGCGACCATCACCTCCACCAGCGTGCTGAAAGAGGCTGGCGGCGGCGCCACCGGACTGGCAATTCTAATTGTCCGCCGGCAACTCGCCAATCTGGCGCGCTCCGTCGGCCAGCGCATTGTCGGCAGCGTTTTGGCCCGTCTTGTTTCCGTGGTCGCCGGCGGCGTCGGCCTCGTCTTGATCGCCAAGGACATTTGGGATTTCCGTCACGGCGTCCTGCCGATCATCGAAACCGAAATGAAGTCGGAAGAAACCAAAGAAAAGGTGCGCCAGGTCATCGCCGAGACCATCGCGACGCAAATCCAGTCGCATATCCAGCAGATCGGCCAAAGCGCCGCCGACCGCGTCATCTCCGTCTGGCATGAATTCCGCGCCGCCCATCTGAAAGCGCTCGATCTGGCCGATCGCAACGAGAAATTCCGTTCCTTCCTCGACACTTTGAGCGCCGACCACCTTGGCCGGCTCGATGAGGTCCTGTCGCTGATCCTTGCCAATGAGGGAGAACCCGGCGTCCTCAAGCGGCTGGACAACGGCACCCTGGACGAGGCTGTCTCCCGCTTACCCGATTCAGCCGTCCAGATTGCGCGCGCGACACGGTCCCTGGAAGATGGGATCAAGTGGTATGCCATCGCCGGCGCGCGGACCGACGACGTTGCAAATTTCGGGATCTACCGCGTAGCCCAGCCTGATCAGTTTACCAGCACATCGCTATTCAAGCTTCTGGGCCTTGGCGACCAGGTCGCGATCAACAGGCTCGCAGGCCTCACCCCGGACGCGCGCACAACGCTGTTCGATCTCGAGCCCCTATCGCTCAAAGGTCTCGCCCGCAGCCTCAACCGCGAAGAACTTGGCCAACTGGCCCAATATCTTTCGGGCCTCGGTCAAACCGCACGCGAACAGATCTTGCGAACCGTCGCCAAAGAGCCCGCCAAACTGAAACTTCTGGCACGATCCCGCATCCGTCAGGCCGTTATCACAAGCTCCGATCAAAACGCTGCGGTCGAAATGATGCTGCGCGGCGACAATGGCTTCTCGCCGCAAGCCACCATGAAGGACATGCAGCTCGTCGTCGAAGGGCGCGTGCATCCGCTTCTTCTGCTCGACAAGCACCCGATTTCGCTCGGCGTCATGGCAATCTTGTTGGTCATGTTATTGTTCGTCCTGCGGCGCTTGTTCTACACACCCAAGCTGCGCACGACCGAAGCTGAGTAGCTAGCAAAGTCCCTGCCCGTTCGCCTCGGTTCCCCCAGCGTGAGAACTTTTACCGACTGTTTCAGTCGGCTTTTCCCCTTCGCGTCGATGAAGCGACCGCAGCAATTGATGCTGCATCTGCACGCTCATCGGGAACCTAAAGACCCTGTGGAAATAATTGCGCCAGTCTGTCGCGCGGCATTGCGTGGAATGGAGATGCGCGCTCCACTTCGGCGATTGTTGGAAACTCAGTTTTCGCAAAAATCAGAAAACCGACTTTGGGTATTTCAATGCAATCGAAGCGCAACGTTCTGATGTTCAACCGATATCGCTACGAAATCGCAGCAGCTGTCATCCTGACGCTGTCCGCGATCGGCTTCATGGCCGCCACCGGCTTCAACTACAATACCAAGACGATCTGGTCGTCCGACGAGACAATCCAGTCGCCCTTACGCAAGTAAGTAAGCGGCATCGGCTGTGCGGCCCACGTCCGAACGGCATTGTTCCACTCAAATTTATCTTGCAAGCGAGATTTTTAGTCCAACGCAGCGAAGCCGCTGCTCAGTCGTCCAAGAACTCAGCCCGGACAAGCCCGCGCACAGAATTCCCGACATAGACGCTGTCAGAGTTGCGAAGATCGTCCAGGGTCAACGGCCCCTCAATCGCTTTCCCAGCCGCGATCAGTTCGGCGCGCAAGGTCCCCGGCAGCAAGCCGGCGCTTAGCGGCGGCGTCACGAGAACACCGTCCCGCTCGACGAAAATCGACGTCCGGCTACCCTCGGCAACCTCGCCGTCTTCGTTGAGATAGATGACCTCGTCGGCCCCCAGTTCCTTGTTGTACTTGGCCCATTCCTGGTCGTAGAGCTCACGCCGCGTCGTCTTATGGTAGAGGAAACGGTCGGCGCTGTTGAGACGCGTCGGCGACAAGACAACTTTCATGACCTCAGGCGTCGAGCCCGGCGCCAGTTCGGTTGTCGTCACGTTCAACGTCCCATCCTCAGCCAGCGTCAGGCGCACCCGCAGATGCTTGTCAGCACGCCCCTTGACCGCTTCGGCAATGGCGCGACGAACCTTGGCCTCGCTGAACATGAAATCGAAATGCGACGCCGAGGACTTGAGCCGGTAGATGTGCCGTTGCTCCAACCATATCCCCTTGCCCGGTTCATGCAGCATCGTCTCGATCAACTCGAAGGGCTTGGGCGGATCCGTCAGGAACTTCATCTTGAGCAGGCACTCTTCGAATTCACTGCCGCCCTGGGAATCGAACACGACGCCTGAACCAATGCCCATCTCGCCGAACCCACCACGCCGGATCACCGGCGTCCGGATCGCAACGTTGAAGAGCGAGCGCCCTTTTGGAGAAATGTGCCCGATCGCCCCGCAGTAGACACCGCGCGCCTCCGTCTCCAACTCGGCAATCAGCTCCATGGCGCGGATCTTCGGCGCCCCCGTGATAGAGCCCGGCGGATAGATCCCCGCCAACAGGTCCCGCAGGCCGATGCCTTCGTTGAGCGTCGCCGTCACTCCGGACGTCATCTGATGCAAGGTCTTGAAGGTCTCAACCGTGAACAGGTCATCGACCCGCACGCTGCCGATTTCCGCGATACGCCCAAGATCGTTGCGCATCAGGTCGACGATCATCAGGTTTTCGGCACGCTGCTTGTCGTCGCTAGCTAAAATCCTGCGCTGCCGCTCGTCGGCCTCAATCGCCCCAAGGCGCGCCGCCGTCCCCTTCATCGGCCGGGTGTGGATGCTGCGACCGTCCTGCTCGATGAAAAGCTCAGGCGAGGCCGACAGGATCGTCGCCTCCCCAGTATCGACCACCGCCCCATAAGCAACCGGCTGTTTGGCGCGCAAGTCGCGATAAAACGTCAGCGGCGACCCCAGCAGCTTGAACCGCGCCTTGAACGTCAGGTTGATCTGATAGATGTCGCCCGCGCGGATGAGTTCGAGCGCCTCGGCAAATCGCGCTTCGTATTGCTCCCGGCTCCAGGCGAGATTGACGTCGGAAAAGTCATGGCTGGCGCTGCGTGTCGTCTCGTTCAGCCATTCAAGGACGCCCGCTCCAGTCATCTCCCGCGGGGTCTTATAAAGGCCGAACCACAACAGCGGCATAGCCCGGTCCGCTGGCATCAGATGCGCCAGCTTCGGCTCCATCACATAGCCAAGCTCATAGGAAAAGAACCCGGCCGCGTGCAGCCCATCGGCCACTGCCGCTTCAAGCCTCTTGAGGGCACCATCCACCTCATCGGGAGTATTGGCCTGAACGATCTCGACCGGGTCGGTAAACAGCAGCGAAGGCGCGCGCGTTCCCGAGCTGTTGTCGAGCAGCACAAATGCTTCGGACAGCCCGCTATGAGCCGACGGATCATCAGGAGCCCGGGGGAGGGTCTTTATTGTTTTCGTCATTTGCCCTTGTAGCCCGAAAGCCTATAGAACGTCACGAGCCGCGTGGCGTTGATACCCGCCTGCACCCGCTTTTCGGCAACTTTTTCAACCGTGTTGAAATTGTCTGGAACCTTGGTGTTGTCACCAAATAGCGTGACAAGCAAGATCGGTCCTTCAACGCTCGAGGAGAAGGGCCGCACCAGTTCGAAATGATCGCGCGGACGCGGCTTATCTTTCCAGGCGTAGACCGGCGTCGGCTCACCGCGCATATAATAAAGAAGCTCCGCCGTCATGGGCCGGTCGTCGCTCAAGACGGCGCGGTAGGGCTCACCCTTTGCGCGGGCCGCCTGCAACTGGCTCTGAGTCGCGTCCGCTGCCGCCTCCCAGCCCAAGGTCCGCCCGAATGGCGCAACTCCACCGGGAAGCGGCACCAATCCCGCAACCGCCATTCCCACCATGATAAGCAAAAGAACCGCGATATGGATGCCGATCGACGCCCTGAACCACGTCCAGGCCAGATCCCGGATCATCGTCGCCGTCACCAGAACGGTCGCGGCCACATAGGCAACCGCCGCCCAGTTGGCGTGCGCGCGCGACAGAAACGCCTGCACGATGATGGCAGCAATGACGGGCACCGAAAAAGCCAGCAGTAATCGGTCCGCTTCCGGCAATTTCTGCCGCATCGCGCGCCAGCAAATGACAAGCAGCGCACCGAACAGGATCGGCCCGAACACCCCGAACTGCGACACGAAGAATTCCAGCGCCTTATTGGGGTGAACTAGCGCGCCGCCCCATTTGGCGTTATCCGCAGTATGCGACAGCGTCGCGAACTTGTGGTTGAGGTTCCATAGGATATTCGGGACGATCATCGCGCCGCCGATCGCCAGCGCCGCATAAAGCCGTTTGTCGAGCGCCAGCGATCGCCGCTGCGGCGTCATCGCCAGATAAACCACCAGGCACACAATGAACCACGCCATCGCGTATTTCGCGTTGAGCCCGGCGCCAAAGGCCACGCCCAGCAGGAGAGCCGGCCACCAATCCTGCGTCTCGAACATCTTGGCCAATGCAAAGAGCGCAATCGCCCAGAACACCAGAAGTGGCACGTCCGTGGAAATGAGCTCTGACGACAGAGAAACCGCCGGCAAGGTTGCAAAGACAAGCGCCGACAGCACCCCCGTCCGGGTGTCGTAGAGCTGCCGGCCTATCAGAAAGACGCCCAGCGCCGTCGCGGTATGCAGAAAGGGGGAAGGCAAGCGAATGCAAAACTCGCTCACCCCGCAAACGCCAGTAAAAAGCCCGATAATCCAAGCGATTAACGGTGGCTTGGAATAATAGCCAAAGTCCGGCTCCAGGCTCCAGAACCAGTATTGCGCCTCATCGAAGAACAAATCCGTCCGGTTGAAGTAGAGCGCAGCCACCCGCAAGGCCAGCAAGACAGCCAGTCCCCCGACCAGTAGACGCCCCCAATCGACGTCTCCATTCCTGCCTTTCAGGCTAAGCATTTGACTTCTGACCCTCTGCCCCAGATTGCGAACGCACAGGACCCCAACCAGCCGCCGATTTCAAGATCCCCTGTTAACTCCGCCCTGAGATGCCAATAGGACGCCTTGGTAGAGCCCCCGCTGGTGGTGTATGTCAATTTCGCGATTCCCCAATGGCTGGAAGCCAAGCGCTAACAGGGATCGCCCTCGCCAGATAGCGGCCAAAGACACCGGCCGCAGTCACCGGCCCCCAGTCACGGTCCAAGGAGCAGGCATGCGCATTACTGTGGTCATTCCAGCGCTGAATGAAGCTGGAAACATCGGCAAATTGGTCGCCGAGACCTATGAGCACGTGCCCGAAGCCACGCTTGGCGAGCTGATCGTCGTTGACGATGGCAGCGACGATGCGACCCCTGAAGAAATCAAAGAGATGATCGATTCGGGCGACTATCCCGGCCTGCGGCTCATCCGGCATAAAAGCCGTTGCGGCCAATCGGTTGCCCTGCGAACCGGCGTTACAGCCGCCAGTTGTCCGGTCATCGCCCAGATGGACGGCGACGGTCAGAACGACCCGCGCGATATCCCCAAGCTGCTCGAACACCTTGCCGAACCAGGGACCGAGGGCCACGCGCTCGTTGGCGGCTGGCGCCAAACCCGCAAGGACACCGGTTCAAAACGCTTCGCCTCTCGCGCCGCCAACAACATCCGCGATTTTGTCTTGCGCGACGACTGCCCCGACACCGGTTGCGGCATCAAAGTCTATTGGCGCGACGTCTTCATGCGCCTGCCGTTCTTCACGAGCATGCACCGATACCTGCCGGCGATGTTCCAGACCTACGGACAAACGGCAGCCTACGTCCCTGTGAACGATCGCCCGCGCCAGGCCGGCCAATCGAAATACTCCAACTTCACCCGCGCGCTCGTCGGACTTTATGACCTGATCGGCGTCAGCTGGCTGCGCCGCCGCAGCCGCATCCCTGTCATCGTTGAAAGTGCGGGCACCGCAAAAGCCGCATCCAATACGACTGGCGGAGCGGCCTGATCGCGTGCTAACTCCCGCCCAACACGACTTCAGGAAGTGTTGGGGGCAAGAACACAACACGACCCTGGAAAGTGTTGGACACAAGAACCCAACACGACTTTAGGAAGTGTTGGTATCAAAAAGACCACGCCATTTGAGACCTGAAAGCCATGCTTGAACCAGTAGGTGAAAAGTCCGAGCGCATGGCGCAGCTCAAAGCCCTGTTGCGTGGCAAGGACACCGCGTTACTTCGCAACATCCTCCTTCTGATCCTGGCCGTCGTCGCCGTGTCGCTGTTGTTCTGGGCTAGCGCCCAGGTCATCGGCCTTGACGAAAACGGCATTCTCGCCCGCACCTTCAAAAGCTTTGCCGGCAGCCCTTGGGCGCTGGTGATCGTCGCGGCCGGATACACCGCAGCCTCCTTCATCGGCGCCCCGCAGTTCCTTTTGATCGCGATCACCGTTGCCGCCTTCGGCCCGCTTTATGGCTTCGTCTTCTCGATTTTTGCCACGCTTGTCAGCGCCTCGACCAATTTCCTCATGGCGCGTTATCTGGGCGCCGACTGGTTGCGCCAACGCGGCTGGGTCGGCATCGGCGGCCTCACCGAAATGGTCGGACGCAACGGTTTCATGGCAGCCCTCCTGGTGCGCATCGTCCCGTCAGCCCCCTTCATCGTCGTCAACATGGGGCTCGGCCTGACGCGAACCTCCTTTCCGGCATTCCTGGCGGGAACCGCGATCGGCATCATCCCCAAGACCGCGCTCATCGCACTCCTTGGCAAGGTCGTCGAGCGCGCCCAGAAGGGCAATATCGAGGCCATCGGCTATCTCATCCTCGCCGCGGTGAGCTGGATCGCGCTCGCCTTCGCGACCAAGTGGATCGTCCGCCAGCGCGAACTCGCACGACAAAAAAAGCGCCGAGCCGATTAAGCCTCATCGCGTTTGGAACTTGCCCGCCGGCACGTCGATGTCCGATCCTTCTTCGCATGCGCAGCCTTAGTCCTCAGGCAATCACAAACTCGTGCTTGTTCGCGGCAAGCTGAACCAATGCCATGTTGAAGGGTTTATGGTTTTCTGCCGCAATCGCCGCCGACGCTGGCAACGCTGAAAAATTCGCGATTAGAAAACTTGGGAGACACCTATGGGCTTTCTGCCGAACCCACTGAAAACATTCGCTATGGCCGTCGCCGCCAGCACCGTTTTCCTCGCGCCGATCGCGCAAGCCGACGATGACGACCTGATCATCAAGCCCAGCGCCCACTCGGTGAAGGAGACCATCAACGCCCTGCAAAGCATTCTCGAGTCGAAAGGCATCAAGGTCTTCGGCCGCGTCGATCACGCCGCAAACGCTAAGAACGCCGGTCTCGAACTGCCTCCGACCGAACTCCTGGTTTTCGGCAACCCGAAACTGGGCACGCCACTGATGCAGTCCAACCGCCACATCGGCATCGATCTGCCGATGAAGGCGCTCGCCTGGCAGGACGCGGATGGCAAAGTCTTCCTGGCCTATACCGACCCCGAAGAACTCAAGGATCGCTACGACATCGACGACAAGGACGAAGTCTTCGACAAAATGAAAAAGGCGCTCGGCGGCATGACGGACAAGGCAACAGCCAAATAGGTTGGCGCACGCGCCCGCATTCCAGGCCTCATCAGTCGCGCCACCGGTGACTGCGACGCAGTCAACAAAAAGTGAGTCGTGACGATCGGACCTGAGGGCGCCAGCCGACAGGTTTGCCAGCCGCTTCAGATAAGATAAGGCACTGGCAAACCTACAGTTTTACCGGCGCGGCAATACGCACACTAAAAAAGCAGCCGTGAGCCTGTTTCTGCGCTTCACAAACTCCCAATCGGTTGTTATACACGGCCTCCCGATGCGTTGAGCATCGCGGCGCGGTGCACGCGACGGCCCCACATCGATCGTTCCAGATCTGATCCGAGACCGTCATACCGGAAGTTGCACCGCTTTCCGGACAACCCGGATAACTTGACCGCCTCCCTCCGGGATGGCGCAAAAGTTCATTGGTGACGCGGGGTGGAGCAGCCCGGTAGCTCGTCAGGCTCATAACCTGAAGGTCGTCGGTTCAAATCCGGCCCCCGCAACCAAAATTTCCTAATAAAATCAATGTGTTGGCGCTGAAAGCCTTTTCGACACACAGGGTAATTTTCTGCGTAGGGCAGCCATAGGGCAATCCAATCGCTGAAACCACCCACCAATCTATTCGCGCCAGATGCTTGGTCCAAGCCCACGAACCACCTATGCTTCGGGCGTTTTGTAGTCTCGCGTCGTGCATCCCCCTAAGCGGATACTGCCAATGCTTGACGAGACCGACGACGAACTCCCAACCTCCAAAGTTCTAGCCGAAATAGCGAACCACCCGGCACTCCAGGCCGATGCAGCCGCCGTCGAAGCCCTCAAGTTACTCGACATGGCAGACGCAGGCGAAAGCCTCTTACGAGGACGCATCTTGGAACTGACTGCCAAGGTGGAAGAACAGCACCAACTTCTGCTCCAAATTTTTGACGTGTTGCAAAATGCCGTCCGCTACCAAGACAACTTAGAGCTTGGAAATTCTGCAATGGAACAGACGGGCGGCATGGCAGGTCTAGATGCTCCCGTACTTGGCCCTTCCGATCTTGCCGCTTTCTTGAATGTCTCCACCTCGACAATTGATAGGATGCGAAAGCGCGGTGACTTACCTGAGCCAATCCAACTCTCAGAACGCAAGCCTGCGTGGACTGTTCGACAAGCGGTCGGATTGTGGCTCGACGGCAAGTGCCGAAGAGTGGAGGACGCAGGCCCTGACAGGCTTCAATAAAAAACGCATCCGCGAGAGTCGCACCATGCTCTAACGCTGCCTCAGCCGGATCGAACTTTGAATAGCAGCCCACCCCGGGTCGATTTTTTCAAGAAATCAGGGGGCAGGGGGTTGAACTCAAAGATGGGACCCTAAACCCAATTTTGTCAGCGCATACGGCGCCTCAAAGTTTCTGAAAGCTCGGGAACTATCGCTCCAACAAGCTGACCATTGATTAAGAATACGGTCTACGCAGGGCCTACCTATCAAACCCTCCGTTACAAAACCAATTGCTATTCATCAGCGCTTCGTACGTTGCAGTTTGCCAACAGTTGATACGATTGGCCCGGCGCGACTCCCATTGCCTACGAAGCTCCGACTGAACCGCGTTGGCACCTCCTGTTTGAAAATGCTGGCGAAGGTTGTGTCTAATATTACTGATTTCTCTTGCCGCTTCGCTACCATAAAGCTTAGCGAGACCCAACAACCGAAACTGGTTTTGAACACGCTGGGCTAAAGTGGCATCCCAGTCCGCAACTGGGGCAAATCTAAAAACGACAGCGCACGGACTGCTTGTGATCACTCTCGCTTGCAACCAGTGATCCTCGCTTACATCTTCATAATATGGATGCAGAAAGCAGTCTTCTGGTCTTGCTGGCGCGTGATCAAGCTTTGCTGTGTTGCAATCTTTGCATGATGCGACCAAATTAATGGGGACGACAGCAAGCGCAGGGTAATGCGCCTTTGGCAATATGTGATCTAATGTTGTCACATTCCGCTGATCGCAAAAGGGACATCGATCACCTACCGGCAATACCATCAAGTTGTCGTAAATTTTTCGGCCAGGCGTTTTCATTCTGGCCATCCGCCAATCATACACCTTCTTCATTTCGGCTGCAGTCACCGCTCCAACAACGGCTGCAGTGGCGATGAGGTGAAGCTCGGTAGCTTGGGCTCTTGCGTCGTAATCTGTTGCTGCCGCTTCGACTAGCGGCTTAGCGCCGTTCAGGCGAGCTCTCAGGCCTGGGTCTCGGACTCGGCTTATGCAAAGCGAAAATGTCTCACCTGCGTCGTAATCGGGAATAGGAACAGGCCACATTACTCACCACCATCGGCATCGCGGCAAGCAATGATCGCGCTTAATAGCGCGCGCCCTTCTGAGCCAACCTTTTGATCAAATTTGGCAACCACAGTGTCGATAGTGTCATCCGGCCCAACTGCATCTGCCAGCATCTTGTGAAAGCCGGACCTGGTCACTTCCAGTCCAAACACTTCATGCGTTAATCCGCCGACGGTTTCGGCAAAAGTTTCTATCTGAGGTCGCTCAGCCCTAGAAACGCTGCCGTGCCTGATGATTTTCCAAACGCAATTCGCAGGAACCTCCTGCAACACAACTGGGGAATGCGTCGCGACTATTGCCACCCCATTCCTATTGATAAGAAGGTCAGCAAGTGCACGCACAAACGCCGAAAGCAGTGGTGGATGAAGGTGCGCTTCGGGCTCGTCCATCAATACGAGCGTTTTTTCCTCAACCTTCTCGACCAATTTAGTAATGGTCAGCAATACAATCTTGTGGCCTGAACTTAGTTTTCGGAAGAGCTCACCTGCACGACGTGCCAATTGCCCTTCCTCGACGCTTAACAGCTCAGTGACGCCTGCTTCGGCGAAGATCGGATCAGCCTCTAACGTAGTGAGAGCCGTTTTCCAACGGTCTGCGCGCTCAGGACGCACACAAACCTTCGCGCTTGCTGAGAAATCTTTCGCTAGTTGGCTTGGATCAAGAAAAACTTCTATCCAATCGTCGTTTTTGTCTTTGACTCGACTCCTAAGTCCCACATTGGAGTAACGAACTTCACTCTTTAACACATTTCGATTTTCCTTTATGAGGTCGAAATCGTCAAAAGCGCTGAACGATACTGAAACCACATTCGCAAAAGGGCTATCACGCCAGTCAACTGCCCAGGGTTGCTGGCCACTTATAAAAGTCCCATTTTGTTTTCCACTGTCAGAAACCAGAGCACGCGCCATACCGTTTAGAAGGTGCGTTTTTCCAACCCCATTCCGACCAACAATCACATGTATGTTGGTAGGGGGAGAAGACTCTGGCGCCACATCGAATTGAAGGTCTAAGGGCTCAACACCTTCAGTGAGCGTGACACCGACATATCGAAAACTGTATTCTGTGAGAACTGCACCGCCATCTAGAATTCGGCGAAATTGATCGACGATGGACCGCTCTGTAACTGATCGCAGCAAGGAAACACCAGTAACTCTTTCACCTCGCGCCCGTTGAAACAGATCTTGATCGAGCACAACATCACGCAGTGCACGTAAGATTAGCAATCCGGCACCGTTTGGAAGATTTTGAATATCTGAATAATAGGTGTGGTCCTGCCCAACGGAAAAGAACCGATCATCTAGCTCAAAGAATTCTTTGGGAAGGTATGGGCGGTCCTGATCCTTGCCCATTTGAAATTGCCCAATTTTCACACCGCCGATATCGTGCCTTGCACCCATTTGATCGAAGTATCTCAGATAATATAGCGTCCTGAACTCGTACCAATCATTCCAATTGTCTTCCACCAACACGCCAATGTCTTGCCCTTCGTCAGGGAGACTCATGTGGCTCGGAACTATGACAAACCGCATTTTTGTAACTTAGCCCAAGATTAATGCCTGCTCGACCAGCGTTCAGCATCTGCGCCAATAATTGGTGAAAATGCGCAAATTTTTGCCGATTGGCAACCGAGTATGCGAAAATTCTAACTTCTCGCACGCCACTGCTACTCTTCCAAAATCTACTGCACCAGTAGCTTCCCCTGAATGATGCCTCGCTCTTCTGCTTCCCTCTCTTCTTTCAAGCGCTGCCTGTAAGTTTTCCCAGCGTGCCTGTTGTCCTTCGGGTCAAGTGGTGCAGGTCCTTCCCCGCGATACTGCCAATGGTTCCTCCTGTTTGCCACTCTGATGACGGCCTTGTCTCTGTCTGTCCGCTTGTACTTTGAGAGTCCCTTCGCGTGTTTCGCTAACGACAGCAACTCACGCATCGGCATCTTGTAGAGGTCTGGATGGTGGATGTGGTCCTTGTAGTCCTTAGGCATCGCAGCACACCTCCTGGCCAAAAACAGCTGTGCGGATGAGGCGTGCTAGTTCAGCCCGGTCGAACACGTCGACACCATTAGCGACAAGCGCTCGTTCGATGACATGTACATTTAAGTCCTTGAGGCTATACGCACCTGCTTCGATGCATGGCCCTCCCCGAGCTTGAGGTCTGCGGTTTGGTCCTGAGTGAACGACAGCCAACACGAACTTTTCATTCGGCAGTACCATCGGGACAAAGAACAGCTCCGCACCTTCGCAGATGACCTTGCCGTCTGACTTCCGCACCCACTGCCACGGCTCACCACCGGCAGGATCAATTTCGTAGTCAAAATCGTCGCGTTCGTTCGCTGCGTAGAGGAAGCAACCTTCGTGGAATGAGTAGCGCATAGGCTTTGATCCAAGATGCCCGTGAAGACACCACCAGGCAGCGTGACACGCCGTGGCTTCTGATAGTTGAGACATTCGTTTCTCCATGAGGAATTGGGCCGGGAGGCGCTTTGACCTCCAGCTGTAGATTTCTGTTCGTGGACAGAATGAGAACCCTTAGGCACTATACAGCGTGCGACGCCACACCAACTTCAACTAAGAGGCCCGTGCTCACGTGGGTAAGTGGATCAAGGTATCGGGCACCCCGTACTCCCAGCTCAAGAAGCGGGGACGAAAAGCCGGGCTCGACGAGTGGTCCAAAGCTATTATTGATCAAACAAAGACGCGAAAGCCCGTCAGGGGGTCTCATCGGTTAGAGGTGCTGTTCGTACTCCCCGAGGACAAGTTTCCAAAAGACCACCCATACGGTAACGACCTCGACAATCTGACAAAGCGCTTCATGGACGCGTTGCAGGAGACGGTTCTCAAGAATGATCAGGGAGGCGACGGAATTGTCGTGGAGGTTCGCGCGCAAAAATGTCGCGAGGCAGCGCACGGCACACGTGGGGCTTGGTTTCGTCTTACCCGCTGTGAGATGCCTACAGACCCCCAAAATAGCAAGCCAGATTTTGACGGAAGGTAGCAAATGAGCCAGAACTCTGCAGAGCAGTACGACGAAGCTGAAAAGCGATTTTTCATCGCTAGAGGCAGAGCCATTCAATCGTACGCAATGTTGGAAAGCGATCTGTGCGTTCTATTTACGAGCCTATTGGAAACTAGGCAGGACTTGGCAGGGATTGTATTCTTCAAAATTACAAGCGCTCGATATAGAAACCTGATTGTTGAGAAGCTCATCAAGCGCCACTACGGTAGCGAGTACAATCATTTTTGGAACTCGATAAAGAAACTACTCGTCAAGGCCGATCAGCGCCGAAATGAAATTGTTCACTGGACTGAAGTTGGAACAAGTCAACGCGGATTTCATGAGATCGGGCTATCCCCACCGAACTGGATGACTATGTCTTCGTCACCCACACTGACGGAGGTTGAGTTGGATGAATTCTGCGAATTGTGCAGCGTCCTATGCCGAGCAGTAACGGCTTTCAATTACGTGGTCCTTGGAAATGTTGACTACGGAGGCCGCAGGGAAGAGTACCTCAACATATTCCACCAGGCGCTAGATTACCCACTTCAGGACGGCCATCTGTTGAAGCCGGAATTCATTGCGGGGCGACGAGTGTGATGTAGAAATCCCAGCCCAAACACTGGCCACGCCAAAACCGGATTGACACTGCAAACTTCCAGGTCATTCTGGCACTCAATACTAATACCGCACGGGTGGGCGGCGACGGCATGGCAGACATATTTATTTCATACTCGAAGGCAGACCGGCTTCTCGCGCTAAAGCTTTCTGCGCTCCTTGAGTCCTACGGCTACACGACTTGGTGGGACAGCTCTCTCGAACCTGCTGACAAGTTCCGCGACAAGATCATGTCAGAGATCGATAGTGCGCGCGCAGTCATATCTTTATGGACCGAGAACAGCGTCAAGTCTGACTGGGTGCGTGCCGAAGCTGGCAGAGCCAAGAGCCAAGGCAAGCTGATCCCAGTGAAGGCACCGGGCATAGACTACGACGCGATCCCGCTGCCCTTTGGTGAGATGCACATTGAACCTCTTGAAAACGATGAGAAGGTTCTTGGTGCGGTCAAGGAACTGCTTTCGAAGCCGCAGGAGAAATCGCCCCTGTTGCGAAAAAGTTTGGCGGGGCTGCGCTATGAGGCATTGGGGTGGTTTGGTATCATCGGGGCCGTGCTAAGCTTAGCGACCGGGCTGACCGGTTTTTTCAGGCTGGCTGCATGGGCCCACACCTTGGTCGACAACTTCGCTTCAATGACCCGGTGGTTTTGGGCCGAACTACTTTTCTTCCTTCCGAATGTCACTCCAATCACCGCATGGTCGCTAAACATCGCTGTTTTTATGGCTGCTACCGCCATATCTGCACTTCGTAGCAATTACGCTCCGCCACCATACTTTTCGCGCAGAAAAATCTTTACAGAACTCGCAATGGGCTTGGGGCTATCGATAATCTTTTTGTTATTTTTTTCGGCCATAGCCAGCATAATTTTGAGGGGAAAAATTTCGCAAGCAGAGCTAGCCGCTATTGAAGCCGTCTCTTCTGTTGTTGGATTTAGTCCCACTGTAGATGAGGGCGTCCCAATGGGCGTGCTAATTGTATTCTTCATTCTGAGTGCACTGTTCATAGCCTGGATGAATACCATCGCTTGGTTGATGCAAAAATTCTTTGGCTACGGAACAGACCAGATGCTTGCAGTCATTAGAATTTGGCGCATCAACATTGGCGTCGCGCTCATCCTGGGGCTCAACTACCTGTCGCTCTGGCTTGAACCGCAATGTGCTCCGGGCCGCGCTCTCGAAAAGCTGTGCGGCAGTTAGGCAGAGAACAATCAATTCTTACCGGCTAATCATCCTCTGCCCCTCTGCCCCTCCTCATCGCCTACTGAGGCCAGTCGTAAATCGTTCCAATTTGCCGTTCACCTTCGTTCAAAGACCGCTGAACAATCACGGGGAAGTTCTGTCCTGGCACCAACCGACGCAGAGCCTTCGCTTGACCATGCGTCGCACCTCTCTCATTCGTCAAACCGCAATCAACCTGACTGACGTGCCTTTTAACTTGTCAGCATGAAACGCTATCGCGCCGCTCAACGAAAGCTCACGTAGCATCCTGTTCACTTCGGATTTCGACACTCCAACCGCCTTAGCCAGCGCCCTCTGCCCAACGTTCTCGACAGCGCCGCCCTGCAATTTAAGATGCGTAATCAGCGGGTGTCCCATGGTGGCAAGTGCTGGACCAGAGCCGCCTTCGCCTTCCTCTGCACTCGTGTCCCTGATTTCCTTCAGAGCCCCGCCAGTCGTGGATGGGACTGCGTCTGGGACACCGTTTCCAGAAGATGAATTTCGCAGATTGCCTCCGATTGTGAAGCAGAGCCCAGCGCCGATCTCCAGCGCCAGGGTGCGGAGCACAGCCAACGCTAGGGACACCTTCTCCGTTACAAGATCGACACCGAATACCGAACCTATTTCAACCAAGGCTTTCGCGTCTGTGTTTGCGATAGGTGGTACCAAACCGGCTTTCACGTTGAGAATTGCGCCAGCTTCTGCCTTGCTTACCTCAGCCTTGGCTCGTGCGTCTGCGTTCGCTAATTCGGTCTGCGCGGTTCTGACTTGTCGGCATACCCGTTTTGAGATCGGGCCATATCGAGAGTCGGATGGATCAAGGCCGCATTCAGCTCCGGGTGTTGCAAGCAACTGATCAATTTCAGCCCGGATAACTTCACTGGGTCTCGTGAATGGCAAAGCATCAAGCTCGGCAACAGCAGCTTCGTACTGAGCGTGAGCCCGCATCCTTTGCTCCCTCATACCATCTTCCGTCGCAGCCATCTTCCACGAATGCCCCGCAATCGAGCCCAGCGCTGAAGGGATGTTCATCGTTGCTGCGAAGCCAAGAAGAAGTGATGCCGCAAACGCCATGCCGAACTTCCGCTCCACAAGGAACCGATGAACAACAGGCATCACGAACGCCAGAATGAGCGCAAAGAGAATCGGTTGCCCGACGTTGACGACGATTTGCGCGGTGTCCGAGCCTGATTTTTCGAGTCCGTTCAACGCCGCTAGATACGTCGCGCTCAGAAATAATCCGAGGCCGATAGCGTAGAAGCCTAAAGCCCCAAACCCAATTTCGCCTGCTGTTGTTGTGGATGCACTTTGCGCTTGATCGACCGGCGCAAATCGGTCTTGTAGAGTGGTCTTAGCCACATCTCCTATGTTGGTAGGATGATTGGTCAGAACCCTGGAGCGGATGGCAGTCCACTCTGGGGTTCGCTCTTTTCTGAGCCATCGTGCGTGGCAGCGCCTTAAAGCCCAAACTTCAGACTGGCCTGATCCGGTTAAGACATTCCGAATTTTGGTTTGTCTTTAGATCCCGCGTAGACTCGCCGAATTTGGCTTGAGAAGCCGCAGCCGATGGATCACCGAGGTACGGACTGCCAGCAAGCCTCACCGCTCTTTAGTTCAATCAAAGCCTTGCACAGACTCAACTCTTTTGTTGAACACGCCGCAGGATGACAAAGCAAAATCCCGATAGTGTTTTGGCGTGGCAGACTGCCAAACTTCTAAAATCGGAACTTGCCGTCTCTCACCCGGATTCCCAAAAGAGGCGAATCATTTTAACCTTTTCGCAGGTTCGCAAGCCCAACCTGTCGCCGGGTTAAATTTGCCGTCTATTGAAGCCAACTGCTTCCATGCACGTCGCACTATCTCGATGCTGACTTCAGCGTAATCGGCGAACTGAAGCTAAATGCAAGAGAGGTGTGTATGTTGCCATTCACCATAAAAGTCCGCCCGCAGATTATTCCGCCCTTAAAGCAGGAGCTTGCTACGCGATATCCAGACATCGCTGCAAGTCACCGCATTGAGGCAGCGTCGAGGGGACTTGGATTTCTCAAATATGCTTCCCTAAAAGCGGTCTCAAACACAGGGCAATTAGCCCAAGTCGACGGTATGGCGTTCAACAAATTTTTGAACGATCGGGGCTATGATTCGGCTCTTGAACCCTTCTACCTATCCCTGGCCGCAATAGCTGTGCGTGACGTCATGGCAGCGGACCCGGATTTGACACTTGAAGGTATGGGAGCAAGCCCAATGCGGCTCCCACATGACCGGTACAATGACCGTTTAAAAAGAGAACGTGATGCGTTGTTGGACGACAGTGCATTGATTGGATTCCTCAGGTCGCTCGAACTGATAGGACGGTTGCAGCACTCCCAGAAAGTTAACGCCCGTGCTCACAGTTATCGCCTTAAGCATATCGCAGAGAAGTTCGATTTCAGCTTCCCCAACGGTGAGAAAGAAAACTGGTCACACGTAGCAAACGGCTCACTGATCGCCGCAGCAATTCATCTGGGCATCCGTATCAAACGACACGATGATGATGGGGAACTCGATCTGAACCCTAGTTTCTACGTAACTCAAGATTCGGTTGAACTGGCGCGCGAGCTAACTGCAACACTCGAATAACCTGAACAGACAGCCTCAAATCATAGCACCGAAAACCGTGCAATAGCTCCGCCCGGTGGCGATGGAGCGTGCCCAAGGATCAATTATGAAAAACCAGATCATCAAAACAGAATTTTCGCCGAAAACGCAAAGCGGAAAACCAATAGTTGATAGCGATGAAGCTTACGACTTCCTTTGTTTTTTTGCGCACGCCAACGTGGAGAAGCTTGTCCACACATTCCAAATGTTTGCGGACGATCCAAACCTGCGCAAACAAATTCCCGTCCCATGCAAGCACCGCCCCAGTAGCAGCTGTGACTGCAAACGCCGTTTCAAAACCGTAGACCCGCTTCTATTTGCAGGTCATGGGGACTTCGATGAGAACTTTGAGGATCTAAAAGAGGGGAACATCGCAGGAGCGGGGGTGTTTTTCACGCCCAATGAAATGGACGGAAAGGGCCGCCGAGCAGAAAACCTACGTCGCATACGCTGCGTCTTCGCAGAACTTGACCAGGGCTTACCCAACAAAGATTGGCCATTAAAACCAAGCCTCATGGTCGAATCCTCAAAGGGGCGTTTTCACGTCTATTGGCTTGTAGAAGAAGGAACCGAACTAACGCCAAAACAATTTCGAGCTGTCATGGAGCGGCTGGTTGCGGATTGGGGTAGCGATCCACAAGCAACTGACCCAACTAGGCTGCTCCGAGTCCCGGGCTTCTACAATAACAAGTTCAATAGTATGGCGAGCGGCGGAGGGTGAAATTGGCTTATCCGGCGCAGGATGATGACGTCGTTCTGGCATACTCGGCGAGAACCATCATCAAAGCATTCCCACCTCTCCAAAAACCGCAATTGTCACGAACACAACGGAAAGACAAAGAGTTTCCAGAAACGGATACTGGTGAGATCAAAGATGCGCTTACATTCCTAACAGCGAAGGATTATCTTGACGATTACGACTGGTGGTGGAAATTCGGAATAGCAATCTACCGCGAGCTGGGAGATGACGGCTTCGAGATCTGGAACACATGGGCACGCAACAGTAGCAAGTACGATGAAGACGCAGCGCTCAAGAAGTGGCAATCATTCGAAAGAGCTCACGACACCAATCCGATAACTGTTGGGACAATTTTCGAGTTCGCAAAGCGAGAAGGCTGGGAGCGTTTACCTCGACATCGCTTGGCAACGATTGATGAAGTCGAGCTACCGGAAACCATCCTATCACTCGAGCGTATCGAAGAGACAGCACTTAAATTCGCAGTAAACATTGAAAAATGGGATGAAGGCAATGAAGCTGAGTTCCTGACACGGATGAACCGAGAGCATGCGGTCGTGACGATGGGAGGCCAGGTTCGCTACATGCATCGAACGCTGGACGAAGACGGTAATCCCATTACTGAATTCATGCGTGCCGAAGATATGCAAAATCACTATGCGGCCATCCAAATCCCAAACCGGTTGGGAAGCGTTCCAGAATTTAACAGCTCAAAGTTCAACAACGGCTTCAAGCTTTGGAATCACTGGCCAAAGCGCAAGCACTATCAAGGCATAGGTCTTTTTCCGGGCTCAAAGCCTGTACCGTCCGGCTTCCTCAACTTGTGGACTGGCTTTGCTATCGCACCGCTATTCGATGAGAACCGCTGCGGTCTTCTACTTGATCACATCGAAGACAACATTTGCGAAGGCGACGAGAAACTCTTCACTTGGCTGTTGGATTGGCTAGCACATTGCGTGCAGAAGCCTGACGACAAGCCAGGAAGCGCTGTCGTTCTTGCTAGTCCGGAGAAGGGGACGGGCAAATCAACAATCATCAAAGTGATGACCAAGATATTCGGCAGTCATGCGCTAACGGTCTCCAAGTCCTCTCAGTACACAGGACGGTTCAACGCCCATCTCAAGAATTGCATTTTCCTGGGAATGGAGGAGGCGACTTGGGGCGGGGATAAACAGGCGGAAGGCGCGCTCAAAGACCTTATCACAAACGACAGGATTACTATTGAAGCAAAAGGGCGGGATGCCGTCTCGATGAGGAACTATACGCGCATCCTAATCACCTCGAATGAGAAGTGGTTTGTCCCAGCAGGTATCGAGGAGCGAAGATTCTTCGTTGCGCGCGTCAAGCCTGTTAAGAAAAACATGACGAAGCGAGATGCTTACTTCCGGAGAATTTATGAACAGCTTGATGACGGGGGATACGAAGCGTTCCTAGGCTATCTCCTGGAAAGGCAGATTACATCGAACCTCTTTACTCCACCAGACACCGGAGCACTGATCGAACAGAAGCGCCAGTCTTTGTCCGGCATTGAGCGATGGGTGATCAGGATCGCCCAGGATGGAGCAATCACGACCAAGGATGCGACTCACGAACTAAAAGAAGGAGAAATCGTTCGAGTTCCCAAGGAAGCCTGCCGCGAGTCCGCGATGAGCGATAGCCGCTCGATCGAACATGCGACGTTAAACCAAGCAATTGGCGGACTGCTGGCCAAACTGAACGTAGACGGCAGTCAGAAGATGAAAAAGGGAGCTTTTGGCCGGCAACCTGCGTATGATTTCCCACCACTTGAAGAGTTCAGAGCCGCGGTATCGGATATGTTCGGCGCACTTGTGGAATTCGCCTCGACAACCGACGACAACGGAACCAGTTGATCTAACGCAACCCACCCCAGACAGCCTGGACACGGCCCAGACATCGGAAACACCCTAAGCACGGCACTTTCAAAGTTTTTGTCTTGCCGTCCGGCTGTCTGGGTTAAAAACCAATTTCAGTCCATTTAGCTGACTAGCCGTTGGTTCAAGACCTACGTTCTCGTGCAGATGAGCAGTGAACAATTCGGTTCACACTGACCAGACAGTCGGACAACAATTGTAGTTGCCGCAATATTCAAGCACGTCTTCAGCTACATTCTTGTCTGGGCTGTCTCGCTTGGCGCAGCAAAGGACCGCCGCAAAGGCATCGAATTACCAAACATTCAGCGAACACGGTTCGCAATCGTAGCAAATCAGATCAGAGTAAAAAGAATTGCAGGACAATAGTGAGTTCCTATAATCAGGTCCGCCTTCGCAAGACTTGAAGAGAGTCCGAAATTCCGTCGTCGTTCTGAAGAGCAAATTCAGGCCTAAAAACAGCTGCAGAGGGCACTTTAGAATCGAAGTACACTTATTGACCACTGTCGGTCGGCCAGCCGGTAAAATGCAGCCGACTGGGACGTGCAAGCCCGACGTGCGTATAGCTCCGTTTCGCAGGAGTAATTGGCTTAGTTCTGCGAGTGAAGTGAACACCGAAACGGCAAGCACTCAAATAGACTTTCAAAAACTTTTGGTACTTGGACGAGCCGAAACCACCCCGCATCCCGCGCATCTAGCTAACTTTTATCAAGGCCTACAATTAACGTTTGTATTGTTTTCGAGGAATTAATTGATGGTTAGCGACTGCCAGTCATCTCAATACCAACCGAGATCAAAAGGAACGCATATTGCAAAAAGGCGCATTTCACTTACACAAACTCAAAAAAGCAGAGTTTATACATTCAGGCAAAAGGCTATCGTGACTACACAAAACATGATTAACGACTGCCCTCATCAGATCCCCGTTTTTACTTCCATACTTCTTAAGCGATTGATGCGATTCAACAATAAGCTCTTCTATAGCATGACCATCAGACAATGCAAACCATTCAGGCAGTCGGACCGACCTGCCCTTAACGTCCGTTCTGACAATATCTTTCGAGGCGTCGAGTTTTATTTTCTGGAACTTATCTCGAGAAGCTGCGCGAGAGGCTTGACAAGAAGACTTCAACTCATCACAGAACGACGTTGTAAATTGTTGAATTTCTTCGCTGCTCAAAGTCCCAAATTGTACAAAATCAATACCCTGCGCATAACTAGGCGACATGCCATCAGAGCCGTGTCTATGTGACAAAAGCGCGAGAATCAAAATTGGCGACAGAATAAAGCTTTCGATAGAATAGCCCTTAGTTTCGCCAAGTACACGTAGCGGTCCTGCGGAAAAAATTCTTACAATCAAAATCAATTAGTGCGAAGCAAGTCGTTGAACCCGCAGCACGTAGCTTCTCGCAGAGATCTATAGCCTTCTCACAACTCCCAGACTTATCCTTGGAGCCTGATGATATAAAGTTCAGTGTGACGGGGCGCTGTGATCCGGTGTGAATGTTTGTTTTCGTTCGACTCCATAACCTCGTGTAAATGTCTGCGTCGATATCACTCTCGACCACGACCTGGCGTTCATGTTCTTTGCGCACAGACAGAGTTGGCAAACCGATGCACAGAGCATCAAGAGCGTCGTCGAGCGGCATGGGCTCAGGTCGTCGGGTTTTTCCATTCATTAAATATAGCGATGAACTCGGCGCAATTGCACAAGTGGTTGGGGAGTGGGTAGTCAGTATCATTCCGCAACTTAATCGAGGTAGAATTGCGTTTTGCAGTGCATCAATCAAACTAGCAATCATGTTGGGATGAAGGTGGGCGTCTGGCTCATCAAGCAAGAGAAGCCCAGGAAACCGTTGTCCCCGATCACTTTGATACATTGCAATTGCCAGACAACATAGCGCCTGTTCTCCTGACGATAACTCAGAAAATCCGATGGTCGTCCCGTTTAGTGTGCTCGTTAGGTTTGCAACAAAATTATTTTCTGCCGACATCGGTCGATTTACAATATAGGGCAAGTCCATGATTTCGAACATGCGATTAATCAATTCCCATGGCGGCTGCCCCTTTAAGTTATATAACTCCTCGTCTGATAGAGCAGAAACGTCCTCTCCCCCGTGATCTCTTAGCATTCTTTGGATTTTGTTGGCTCGATAATCTTGAGCATAACGCAGAAATGAAGTTGAGAACTCTTGCTGAAAAATATACTCTTTATCAAAGTCAGAAAGGTCATCACTTGCAACAAGAGTTCTTATTTCGCTCTTGGCTATCTGCCGCTTGCCTCTGTCAAATGATGCCTGAAGAATTTTTTTTAAAGCGGGTAAAAGCTTTAAAGCATCCTTCTTGTTATTGTTGATATTCATATCTCGCGGCCTGCGCCCAGAATACTCTTCGCGATCACCGATTTTTTGACCGTTTGAAATAAGAGAGTTTGACCATTTAGTAAGAATTTTGTAGGCTTCCTCACTTTCATCAGGCGCAATGCCAGCTGATGAGCCGGGCATTAAATCGCGGACAGGAATATACCTAATCTGCCCCATCGACTCTCCGACATTTCTCACGCTCACTTTCTTATGGAGGATTGCCTTTAGCAAATGTGTCTTCCCAGTGCCGTTCAATCCTGAGAGAACAACAAAATTGGGCAACTCAACGCTTCCCCCTTTTTTGATCGACAGGAATTCTTCACTAAACTCCAGCAGCATCCGCAACCTCTTAAAATCACTGGACATTTGAAACAAATAGGGGCGATGCGTTCGATATTGATTTGGAACCCGCGTTGACACGGACATTACCGTGTCTCCAGAACATTCTTCACGCTTTCGATTCACATAGCTTTGGCCGCCCTCATGCTAATTGCATTTGAGCACCTGCCGCAGAGACTGCCAGATGCTGTAATACATTGAATACTTCGGCCAAAGAAGCATACAAACAGTTGAGCATCCCGCGCGAGGGGCCGGTTAATCCAATTCGAGCAGAGGCATTGCATCCATTCCGCCCGAAACAACGTTCTCAACATGCGAAGCCCATGCCTCCAGGGCGACGCGCACTTCTCCAAGACGTCTTGCCGAATTCGCGTAGTGCTTCCCTGTCACAGACTGATCCACGTGCGCCAGCACCCGGTCAATCACTTCTCGGCTAAACTCATGGTCCTCTAGCCAGTTGCCAATCGCGCGGCGGAAGTCATGGACCGTCAAATCCTCTATTTCCACGCGCTCACGCAGTCGTCTCATCGCCATTGTCACGCTTTCCCCGTGGATGTGCGGCGCACGTGGCTCGCTGCCTGGCTTCACAGTCTTCAGCTCAGCCGGGAAAACGTACTTGCCGTCCGCACCCTCAAACGCTTGCCGCCATAGCTCAGCAGCCAAGGGGGAAAGCGGCACTACCTGCTCTCGCCCATTCTTCATTCGCCCCCGAACGACTTTGCCTTTGGTTGATTGGTCGCCTGGAATGCGCCATATCGGATTGTCGCTATCTAAGCCCTCAAATTCCGAGACCTCTGCGCCGCAGACCTCATCGCGCCGCTGCCCAGTCAAGAGCGCCAGCTTAATTATTAAGCGCACCTTCTCACTCGCCCCCCTGCCTTCCTCATCCAGCCCAGCCCAAAGAGCTTTCAATTCCGCATCTGTTGGCGTCCGACCTCTGGCGACCTTGGGTGCGAGCCTTCCAATATCCCGAGCGGGGTTGTGTTTTACAAGGCGCAGCTTCTTGGCCCAGCGATAAGCGCCACCAATGGTCGTCTTGGTTCTTTCTGCCTGCACCCGGTTGTCTGTATTCCGAGGCGTCGTCCCGGCTTTCTTTGCAGCAGCTTGGAGCTTTGCAGGGCGCGCCATGATCTTCCGACAAATCGACATCACATCGTCTTCGGTCACGTCATCGGCTGGCATATGGCCTATGGCGGGGTAGGCATCTTTGCGGAGGCAGGCCTCATACACTGCCCGCGTCTTGTCTGTCAGATCGCCCTCAGCAATGAAGCGCCTCGCCATCTCTTCAAAGGTCATTGCGCCACGCTTGTCAGAACGGTCCCCGGCAGGGTCAGCTCCGTTTTCAATTTCGACAAGCAGAGCACGCGTCTTCTTCTTCGCGTCGGCAAACGTGAGCGCACCAACTTCGCCGAGCTTCAACTTCTGCGCCTTGCCGTATCTGTTGGTGTAGTAGAGATAAAACCCAGCCGTACCCGATGGCCTGGTGACAAGCACCAATCCTGGCAACCCCTCGATACGCCACTCTTTCTGAGGCTGGCCTTGAGCCGCCTTCACAGTTGCAGCCACCGACTTCTCAGCGTCCTTGATTGTGTTCGCCCTTACCCGTGGCATTGCCACTTCCCTCCATGTCAAAGCGCGCTCGGCTGAATACCATGAACTCAAAGCCATGGCATTCCCATGGCATTCAATGGCGAGAGTTGGAGGAGCCCATCTGTGACGAAAAACTTTACGGAAAGTCAGTAAAAACGCATAACTAAATGACTATAATGTACAAATTTCCCCGCCCAAATCTTGCCCTAGATAGTATGCTGAGTGGTCGGAATAATCAAGCTCTTAAATCTCATAACCTGAAGGTCGTCGGTTCAAATCCGGCCCCCGCAACCAAAATTTCTCAATAAAATCGAGTAGATAAAAATCATCTTCGCCTGAAAATATTTTTCGATTAAAAGTCTCGGTACCGCAAGGGGACTGACCCGGCCACTTCCGTGGCCGGGTCATAACCAGAGTCTGTCCGGTTTTGGCCCTGTGACCGTTTTGCATGCTCGTTCGGTGTGAGCCCGCCAAGACTCGTATGTGGGCGCTCCTCGTTGAAGTCGGTTGGCCATTGGGCAATCAACCGACTGGCCTGCCCGAGAATTGTCACCAATCTTGATTGCCACAATGTCGCCTTTTGGGATTGAGCGCCCCCAAAGCTCAGCAGCGGCAAACCGATGGCCCAATTGCGGACGCTACTGCTCCTGACCTTGGACCTTGGACCTTTAACTCCTCAAGTCCGTCCAGAAAGGTGTCGCCACAGGCACTTAAATTAGATGTCCGCGAGCAACCCACCGGCTTAGGAGCTGTGGACGCAAAAGTTCAGCTGAACGGTGCCAGACCTTGGCATTCATCCAGCGAGTACGCCACTTCCACAAGTCGCTCCATGAACCCGCACATCAGCCTCGCCTAAGTGCACCCCGAGTGTTTGCAGTATCGGCTGCAATGCCTCGTCGATCGGAGCGGCTGCATTGCCAAGCAGGCCGGCCACTTCACGCTGGATCGTCAGCGGGACAGCCAGACCACCGAACTCAGCTTGAATGCTCAAATTGCGAACCAGTGATCGGACGACCGTTTCGGAGATATTGCTCGTTTCGGTGCGCTTTACGGTTTGATTCTGGATATCGGCATTCGAGAATTCGAGAAGGGTCTCATTTTTGTTCGAAGCTTGGATAAACGCCTGGCCTTTAAGCCGAATGAGTGCGGTCGTCAGCAATTGTGCCGGCGCGACCAATGGCTTCCCGCCGAAGTTCGTCCAAGACGGGTCCGGCTCGCCGATCCATGCCGACAATAAACCTGGCTTGGCAGCGATGGTGGCCGTGGGACGATTGGTTTGGCCTGCTTCGCACGAAACGCTATGCAGCCGCCCGCTTGCCGAGGCCAATTCCAGATAGATTGGCAGACGTATGTTGGCCCCAGCAAGCAAAGCACTCCCACCGACCTCGGCGACGGCCTTCAATCGGGTTTGCGCAGTATGGATTGTGGCGTTCGGCATGCCAGCAGCCGCCCAAGTGCTAGCTTGGAGTGGCTCTCCGATTGCAACCTCAATTGACAGCTTCGCAATGCCTGGGAGGCCGGCGCCAATGTCAAAAGAGACCTGATTTCCAATGTTGGCGATCCGAGCGGCCGCTGAGGCCAATTCCAACGTATTGAAGGTCGCTCCAAGTGCTGAATTACCTCGTCCGACTTCGACGTTAGCGAATGATCCCAGAGAGATCAGCTTATCGAGCCGGATTGAAAGACGTTCGGCATTGGTGTGCCAGATCAATTTTCGCAACGCAGTCTGAGCGCCGGTGTCGCCGTTGCGTCCGGCAACAGCTGCCGCCGCCGACAGCCAGTCGCTGACGGACGCATCTGCCAGGAGAACGTCCTGATAGGTGCCGCTCGTGATGTTCAATTCGCTGGCGAGTGCATCGACCTGCTGGAGAAGCGTCACTTGCGCCGACAGCAGTGCATTGTAGTCCATCGCTGATAGTTCGACGGACCCGCCGAGCAGGCCCTGCAAAACTCGGTTGGGCAGTCCGCCTCGAACGGCTAGCAAACGGCTTCCGATCGAGAAAGTCGCCGAACTGGCAGTCGCTGCGATCGCTTCCGCTTTCATGCTCACTGATTTTCCGAGGAAAGCACCGGCGAAGAATGTTGGTCGCTCTGTGGTCACCGAAACTTTTACGGCATTGGCACCTTCGTGCCCTTCAACGAACCTTTCGGCGTGGCTTCGTTGTGGGTCCGGCGTATACCGACCCAGAACGACACTGAACGAACTCAGTTCACCGGTCTTGTTGGCTTCGAGGGCACCTCGTGCCGCTGCCTCGCGATTATCTAGTTTCGCAGCGGCCTCAATGGCCGCCAGATCAACGGCACCTTGGAGGTGACGCTTTTCGGTGTATAGCGATCCAACGTCAACGGCCAAGGCTGCGCAGCCGAAGATAACGGGAAGGCAACCGGCAAACATCAGTGCGATATTGCCTTCGCGGTCCGACCAAAATCCCGCAAGCGTTCCAGGTCGAGATCTCTCAGAATCGTTCGCCTGAGTTTTCATGTTCAGAACCCTCCCCGCTTGATCGACGCCATTCTCTCGATGATCGGGTCGGGTAGAGGGAGCAATCCGGCAAAAGTCCAAATCGGCAGGCCTGAAGAATCATACCTTATGGAGACAACGAACTGATTGGCATCTTCGGGGTCTGCTGCGGCTGCCACGTCGATGCCTTCCGGCTGCATGAGCAGGTAGTTTTTAGCCCGACTGCGCACGTGACTTTCGGCAATATCCTTGCGCTCTTGATCGCTCAGGCCAGCGACAGCAGCACGCGCGGCATCCGCAGCTAATTGGGCGACGCCGTGGGACGTGGCGAATAAGAGCCCGTAGCAGATCATTCCGATCAGGAGCAGAAGAAATACCGGTGCCAGTACCGCGAATTCAACGGCTGACGCACCGGATTTGTCGCGGCGGAAACGTCCACAAGCTGTCAGAAGCCCAACATGTTTCCGATGATCGTGCTCGGTAACCGATAGCCCAAACGATGCGCCCGCTTTATTGCCTTGGCCAGTTCTTACGCGATCATCAATTCTTATTCTTATCATTACCGGATCCTTAATTAGCGTTTCTTATCGTGATCATCCGTCTACCGACAGGACTTTTTGCTGCACTTACAGAAACATCTCTTCCGGTCGTCGACAATAAAATCAAATTTAGTTGGAAAAAATCGGAATAAGCGCGTGGACGTAACTGTATAGACTATATGCAATCCCGTTTCTCATTTTACAGGATTCAGAAATCGTTATAACGTAATCGTTTAAATGACCTTCGTTGGATATGAAGAAAAATTCAATATATTTTAGTCCTTCGAAGTATGAGATGTTCTACAGAATAGAATCATTTCTGCTTAATCGTCTGTAATCGAATAAATCGAACTTTGGGGCGGCAATGCCGAAAAGCAGCATATTTCAAACCCGTAGCTTACCCTCACTCGTCTATGACGCGCTCGTGCAGAGAATTACATCCGGCCAATGGAAGCCGGGCACCATGATCCCGAGTGAATCCGATTTAGCCGAAGAACTGCAGGTTAGCGTCGGCACTGTTCGCAAAGCTTTGCAGGTCTTGCGTGAGCATCATCTCATCGAGCGCAGCCAGGGTCGCGGAACGTTCGTCCTGGATCACTCAACCGAGGGGCTGCCGATTAGGTTCAGTAACTTTTATGATCGTCAGGGCCAGCGGATTTCTGGGCAAATTGTTGATAGGTCTATAGAAAAATGTACGTACGCGAAGGAGGAGCTGAAGCAATTGGGCGCGCGCTCCGCTGAGCAGTGCACGCAAATTCACCAAGTCAGAGCTGTCAATGGCGTGAAGTTTTTGAGCGAAACGTGGGTTTTCAATACTTCAACGTTTCCAGGATTGACCGATCAAGAAAACTTCCCGCATCGCGTCGCTGTCATCGCACAGCAATACGGTATAGTTTTGGAAAAAGCATTGGAAGAACTAGAGTTACTTCCGGTGAGCGAACGGTCGGCAAAAGATCTCGATTTGGCCCCTGAAATGCCCACAATGCATTTGACGCGTCGCACCCTTGGCGTGAATGGAAAATTAATCAGTCTGCGCCGTGCATTTTTTATTCTTCCTCCAGGCATCAAGTACCAAAGTACCATGAAGTAAACCGGCCACTTCATAATTCGCAAAATTATTTCCCTATTCTATTGATGACCAAATTATCCGAATCACTCAATTATACTTCAGCGTCTAAACGACGTTCAGTGCAGAAACAAATTTCTATTAGTGTTCCTTATCGAATGAATTGCCGGCTCGCAGTTCGGCTAGCGAGCTTTGCAGGTGGGCTGAAGGGAATTGCATGTTTTCCAAGACTGCCGAGCAGCAAGCTCGTATCGATGCGCTCAATCGCTCTCAAGCCGTTATCGACTTCAATGTAGATGGAACGATCCTCGATGCGAACGCCAATTTTTTGGCAGCCGTCGGATACGATCTGGACGAGATCAAGGGCCGCCACCATCGCATGTTCGTGGCGCCAGACGATCAGCAAGCAGCCTCTTATGCCGAGTTCTGGCGAGGACTTGCCCGCGGCGAATTCCAGGCAGGAGAATTTCGCAGAATTGGAAAAGGCGGTCGCGAAATCTGGATTCAGGCCACCTACAATCCGTTGCTCGATGACAAAGGCAGGCCCTTCAAGATCGTCAAATTCTGCTCTGACATTACGATCCAGAAGGTCAAGACCGCAGAGTACGAAGGGCAAGTTTCTGCCATCGACAAATCGAATGCAGTCATTCACTTCGATCTTGATGGTAACATCCTGTTCGCCAACACACTGTTTCTGGATACCGTCGGTTACAGCCTCGATGAGATCAAAGGCAGGCACCATCGCATATTCGTTCCAAGAGAGATCGCCGACTCCAACGCTTATGCGGAATTTTGGCAGAACTTGCGAAGGGGAGAGTTTCAGTCGGGCGATTTCAAAAGGATGAACAAGGCCGGCTCAGAACTGTGGTTGCATGCAACCTACAATCCGATTTTTGACCCATCGGGCAAGCCGTACAAGGTCGTGAAATTCTGCACGGACATCTCTGACCAGGTTGCGATGAAAATCGCGCTAAAGCAAACGATCGACATCGACTTGGGAAATTTGAGGCAAGTCATCACGAACGCTTCGAAAGAGATCGACCTCGCAAAAGCGTCGTCTTCCCAGACCTCGACAAACGTTCAGGCCGTCGCAGTAGCCGTCGAGCAGCTCGTCATGTCAATCCAAGAAATTGGCGGCAGGATCAACGAGGCATCGTCGATCACGGCAGAGGCCGTCCAATCGAGCAAAAATGCAAACGACATCATGAGCCGGCTGGAGAGTTCCGCGGAAAGCATCGGAAAAGTCATCAGCCTAATCATGTCGATTGCGTCCCAGACCAACCTACTGGCTTTAAACGCCACGATTGAAGCGGCCAGGGCCGGTGAAGCGGGCAAGGGCTTTGCCGTGGTCGCATCTGAGGTGAAATCACTGGCAGGCCAAACAGCCAAAGCAACTGCTGAAATTCAGTCTCAGATCGCCATGGTACAGGCCGGCAGTCGAGAAGCCGTGGATGCTATCCAGTCCATCGCCAGCGTGATCTCATCTATTGACGAAATCTCAACTGGGATTGCAGCAGCGATCGACGAGCAAGGCGCAGTGACCCAAGACATCTCGAACAACATGCAGACAGCCTCAGGCAGTGTTCAAAACGTGACTGCGAACCTGGGCCAGGTGCTTGAGGCGACAGAAGCCGCTAAAGCGGCCGCTGAGAATGTCGTCAAAGCGTCGAGAGGGCTAGTCGCTTAAACGAGCCGACCTGCAGTAGCGGCAGCCAGCTATAGGTGTGCCTTGGAATGCAAGGCGATGCAGCTTTGACCGATTGGATATTGCACTTGACCTGCTCCTCCAAAATCTCTTCGACCAACGCCTGCCCCTGAATGACGCCTCGCTCCTCTGCGGCCCTGTCTTCTTTCAATCGCCGCTTTTAATTTGCTCCCCGTCAGGGTCTTTGAGACAGGATAAGGGTTCAATGAAGCCAGGACTTGGATCACCTATTGCGTTGATCTAAGCGGCTTGCTTTTCAGCAAGATGGTTTGCCATCGTGCTGGAAGCGCGTCTTCGACACGACGCTGGTTGGGTGCGGTCGTCTTGTCCTTGAACTCATCGGCTGAGTTCATGACGATAACGGCTGGCGAGGAGATCAGATCTCGCGGACTTGCTTGGAGTCCGACGGTTGCGACCCGGATTTCGATCTCATCTTTGCTGCTTGATCTCTACGATGATCTCAAGATCCTCAACTATCGATTTGCCTCAAACTGTCTCAGGGATGCTGACGGGGGACAGTTTGAAGTCCGGTGTCAGCACCATGCCGCGCGGTCGGCGCGAAGTCTTGATCGTTTTGATGACTTCGAGACTGTCGCCGTCGACAACCGTGACGGTATTGTCCTTTTCATTGCTTACGAACACCGTCGTGGCGTTTGCCTGCATCGGCGGCACAAGGCAGCAAAGCGCCATCAGTGCCAATGCGTCCATTTTTGCGAAGCGTCCCATCTGCGTTTCCTGAAAGCTGTTGTTTTAGTTTTTAAACCGACATTGCGACTCGGCTTCATCGAAGCCGAGCGTGTCGGTCAGATACTTGTGATGAAGGAATTTCGGCTGCGGCGAGATCGAAACCAAAGTGCGCGGCCCAGACAGGAGGATCGGCTGGCGCAGCTGGTGGTTCCAGCTGCGAAAGTTGAGCCCTTCGCCTTTGAAGCCTGCGACCTTGAACGCATCCGACATGATGTAGGTGCGCAGCTTGGCCGGATCGTTTGAATTGTTTCTCAACACCGCCTCGCCAACGATGCGGACCGACAACCAGGCCGCGTAGTCGCGTTCGGTCATGGTCCGCCCGACGAGTTTCTCGAAGCGGTTCTGCATTTGCATCCCGGCGTACTGCTCGAACGAGCGGTGCCAAGCCACGGCAACCAAACCATGCGATCCCACCACCGGTCTTGGATCGTAGGTGCGCCACATGAGGTAGTCGCCGAAAACCTCCGAGGCATCCGCGACCATAACGACGTGATGCTGAGGCACACCTTGCGTGAGGAGCGGCATTTGCGTTTGCACTTGCTGGTGCCCATCATCGGTGCGGCGATTGCCTCCGGCAAATTCGTAGGTTCGCTCCGCCACGATCTTGGCACCGAAACGCTTCGCGGCACGTTTCATGGCCGCAGCATACTCGCGGTCTTTCGGCTTGCGCCCCGTCAACAAAAACCATCGCGGCCACTGTTTCCAGATCAGGAACTGGGCCAGCGCATCGGCCCGTTGGGCCCAGCTTGGAATGACGTGGAATAAATTGCGGCGGCAAGTCTTGCCGCGCAGGTCGTCGTTGCTTGAACGGACATTGAAAATCGTCTTTTCGCGGGCTTCGGGAAGATCGGCAACGGCGACAAGATCGTCTGCTTCGAGATCGGCGACGACGAAGGATACGCCAGAGGCAAATAGTGACTTGGCCTCAGCCCGAAGGTCATCATCCAAGGCGACTGATTTTTCAATCAGCTCGTAGCTTTGACCCAGCAGTCTCCCCGTTGTTGCGTTGTATCTAATGCCGACGCGAGCGCCTTGGACGCCGTTATCGGTCAATATTTTGTCGACCAGAGAAAGCGGGGGAGGTTCTTCATATGGCCGTGTCAGGTAGCCAATTTTGACGTGCAATTTGCTTGGAGCATTACCGCTCGTTCGCTGCCGATTGACGGCATCCTGTGCCGCAGACGAAGTCGACGCCAAGGGTAATGGCAAGACCAGCAAAGCTGCGGCCAGGGTGTAGAGCCAGGCCATCGAAAAGAAGGCGCGAGGACGCTTCATACCGCTCCTATTTACGCAGCAACAAACCAGCAAATCTTCACCAAGCTTGTCGGCCTGGTGAAGACGGCGTTGGCGCAAAGACACTGAACTGTTCGTTTGTTACCAGTTCCTCTTTTTGGCACGACCCCGATAGACGGAACGGATAAAGGCTATGACCTTCCAGAGTTCTTCTTCCTTTTCGATGATCTCTGTATATGCGGGCATCGGGCCAACAACGGTTTCTTTCGCAATCCGCTTATAGCCATGCTTTTGCAGCTCATCGGAACCCATCGTAATCAGCCGGAACAGCGTGTCGTCGTCGCTGCCATAAACGAAGCGCTCGTTTGTCAACGGAGGGCACATCCCGCCACCGCCACCGCCGCCGTGGCACCCGTTGCAGCTGAAATCCAGGTAGAGCTGCTTACCTTCGGCGATCGCCTGTTTGTTGTCCGTGAAGGGATTGAAGAGCTTGCCCTTTTCCGTTTTGACGGCTTCCGCCAGCGTTCGGTTCGCAGCAATTTTGGCCGCTTCGGCGCGTGCGGCATCCGTGATCTCAATCGGCTTTTGCTCTTCGGCTGCCTTCTCCTTGGATTTATCTTCTGCACCACCAAGTTCAGCTTCAGCGGCAGAGACTTCCTTGCGCTTGCGTTCAAGGAGTTTTTTGACGTGATCGCTTTGTTCCTGCGCGGCCTCTTTTTCCGAAGCTTCGCGCTTTTTCCGGTCAGCTTCTCTGCGCTCGGCGGCAGCCTTGGCCTCGGCTTCTTTTTTCTTACGCGCTTCTTCCGCCTTCTTTGGGTCTTGCGCTGACATTGCCGGGACCGTGACGGCAACAAATCCAGTTGCCACAAAACACGCAGCCACAATCATCTTCAGTCTTGTCGAAGTCATTTCCCCTCCGGATTTCAGCGCTGTGATTTTTGCTCAGAAGCGCAGATTTTTAAGCCTTAATTTACATTGGCTTATTGCCAGATTCTGTCTGCATGACCGGCTTCCGGTCAAGGCGGTTTCGCTGCCCAAACTTCCCGTTTTGCGCTATCCCAAAGGCACATTTTTTCTTTGCAGCAAAGTGCAAAACCGCCGCTTTGTTAGCGGACCTTTTTTCGATTGGTTCTCTGAAGCACCTTTAAAAGACCCGCCAGCTGAACGTTGCCATTGGCTTGCGCCAATTCGAGTGCATTTTGCCCATTCGCATTCGTCGCCGCAGGGTCAGCCCCCGATTGCACAAGCAGCCCAACAATTGGAATCTGGTTCTTGGAGGCTGCTAACATCAAAGCCGTTACGCCTTCGGCCGTCTTGGCGTTCACGTCAGCGCCCTTCTCAATCAGGGCGCGGGCAAGCTTGACGGGCGTCGGGTAGGTGTTTTTGAGCCGTTCGATCCGCTGCCGCCCGGCGCCCAGTGTGAAGTGCTTTTTCTCCCGCCCGGAAATCAGCATCAGGGGCGCGGTGACGACTTGCAGAAGTTTTGAAGGGCTCACGCTTGAGAGGTCTCACTGGATTTTTATGAAGCAGTCGGCCGCACGGATCAAAAAGATCTGCGACCGGGTCGTGAGACGCCCGGCATCGCGAATGTGACGCCGGGCGGAATAGCGAGGTGTTCAACCGTCGATGAACATCATTCCATGATCGCGAACGTATAGAGCGTCCCGCCCTGCGGGATCTTGTCGAGGTTCGCAGCCTTGGTCATCGCAGTGGCACCGATCGCACCGAACTTGTCGTTGAGATCAAGACCTGCGGTGACCGGCAAACCAATCCAGCCACCGATACCGGACAGGATCGATACGTACTGCTTGCCTTTCACCTTATAGGTGATCGGGTTGCCGATGATGCCGGAAGCTAGTTTGCGCTGCCAGACGACCTTGCCGCTCTTGCGGTCAACCGCGCGGAAGTCGCCGCCCAGTGAGCCGTAGAAGACAAGGCCGCCATCGGTGACAAGCGTGCCGCCCCAGTTCGGATACTGATCGGGAATTTCCCAGTCGGTTTCACCGGTCAGGACGTCGAACTTTTTGATTTTTCCGGTCGTGCCGGGCTTCTCGGGATACATGAAAACGTTGGCAAAGACGTAGACGGTACCCTGCTGGGTGTGCGTCCGCTTTTGCGGCTCGAGTTCCATGCACCAGTTGTTGGTCGGGCAGTAGAACTTGTTGGGTTCTTTGGGGTCAACCGAACACGGCTGCTGGTCTTTACCACCCATCGCCGATGGGCAAGCCGACACGTTGCGGCCGACCTCAAGCGGAGAGTGCTTGCGGACCTTGATTGGACGACCGGTCTTCAGGTCGATTTTCTCGGCCCAGTCCACCGTGACGTACTTGTGAGCCCGCAGGAGCGTGCCATCGACGCGGTCCATGACGTAAGCGAAGCCATTGCGATCGAAGTGTACGAGCGTTTTGCGCTTCTTGCCGTCAACGTCCATGTCGACCAGAACGTTTTCGTTGACACCATCGTAGTCCCACTGGTCGAACGGCGTCATTTGGTAAGCGAAGACAGCTTCGCCGGTGTCGACCTTGCGGCCGAAAATCGTCATCGACCACTTGTTGTCGAATTCGCCGGTGTTGCACTCGTCGTGCGTCTTCTTCGTGCAACGATAAGCCGGGCTCCACAGGCCAGGGTTGCCGGTCGAGTAGTAGACCATCTTGAGTTCAGGATCGTAGCTGAACCAGCCCCAGGCAGCACCGCCGCCGATCTTGAAGTCCTCGCCAACGTGCGTCGCGATACCCAGGTCCTGTCCGGCCGTACCGTAATGCGGGTTGGCTTTGTTGGTCTCGGCTGTCAGGCAGACATCTTTGTCCGATCCCGTCGAGTGGCAGTTCCAGACCATCTTGCCGTCAGCAAGATTATAGGCCGAAACACGCCCGCGAGCGGCGAATTCGTCGCCGCCGAAGCCGATGATCACGAGGTTTTCGGCAATCAACGGAGCATTGGTGATCGTCTCGCCTTTTTCAGGCCAGGCGTGCTTGACGACCCAAGCCTCTTTGCCGGTCTTGGCATCCAGTGCAATGACGAAACCATCCAAGGTCGCGAAAACAACCTTGCCGTCGGCATAAGCAGGTCCGCGGTTGACCGTGTCGCAGCAAGCGCGCGGGACTGCAGACTCGTCGCGGTCCGTCTGTTTGACGTAGTTCCAGATCTGTTTGGGCTGGTCGGGTTCGGAAAGATCCAGCGCCTGGACAATATTGCACTTCGACATTTCAGGGCAGCCCGAGACGAAGTACATCATCGGCGTCCCATCAACATCGACAACGACGGGCTGACCTTCGTGCCCACGCAACGCGCCGGTTGATTGCGACCAAGCCATCTGCAGCTTGCCAATGTTTTCGGTATTAATATCAGAGAGTGTCGAATGCCGGGTCAGTGCGTTGTCCCGCCCCGGTGCCGGCCACTGGCCCGCGTCTTCCACCCGTTTTTCAACTTCGTCATTAGCGCTCACAGGCGTGAACGCCAGCCCGACAGCGGCAATACCGCAAGCCAGGCCCAATAATGCGCGCATTCTCATGCGTTTCCTCCTTGCACGAGTCCCAAAGTCTCGAATTATTCGAAGATGCAATTGTCGTTATGATCGTGCACTTCAACCCGAGATGACTTTGAACCGGATCGACTTATTCGACTCCAGTCGAAGAAATTTATAATGCCGCAATAACACCCCGCGATAGTGATCGAATTCACTATCAGCATGGGGAATAATTCCTGGTCATGCGGAGACTTTTGGGAGTTATTGAGAAAACACCGTAGATTTCAAACGCTTCCTGGAGAATGCAGCCCGCTTAGAGCAGTGCCGCTCTGACTGACAGGCGAAGCAAATCAGGATTGTAGAATTGGACGACGTGCATAAGGCGCAATATATTCAAAAGTTCATATGAAATCAGAGGAAGCCAATTATGAAACGATTTGGTCTTTTGGGGGCACTCGTTAGCATCGCCATTTCGATTTCGGGATTTCTTCCCGCACAGGCCTCCGACGACGCTTGGTCGGATATCAGGCAAGAACTTTTCGGAAGCCGGGAAATTCAAAGCATTGGCAATGGTTTCAAGATGTTTGTCGAAGGCTCTGCCAACGATGCTTCAATCGTCCCGATTTCGTTTCGCATCCCAGCACCAATGGTGGACAGGATCGAGCGGCTTCATGTCCTGATCGACCGCAATCCGGCGCCGGTCGCAGCTGTGTTCAAATTCGGCGAAGGTTATCGAGACGGCATCGACATCGGGGAGCGCAGAATCGACGCTCGGATCAGGCTCGACAGCTTTTCCAAGGTTCGCGCGGTATTTGAAACTTCCGACGGCAAACTCTACATGGCTGAAAAGTTCGTCGCCGGCGCCGGTGGCTGCTCTGCCGTGGGCGCCAAGGACGCTGAAAAAGCGCTGGCGCAGCTTGGCCGAATTCGCGTGAAGACGACGCAGCAGTCCGCATTGGGCAAGGACTGGCGCCAGTCGGTTGTCATGATCCGGCATCCAAATTTCACCGGCATGCAGATGGACCTGGATTCTGGCGGCTATACTCCGGCCTGGTTCGTCGAGCGTGTGGAGATCAATCGCGCCGACAAACTGATGATGAGCATCGAGACCGGCATCTCAATCTCCGAAGATCCCAACTTCCGTTTCACGTTTGGAGCAGGCGAGCTTGGCGACAAAATTTCCGTCAAAGCAATCGACACAAAAGGCAAAACCTTTCATGGCGAGAGCCAGCCAACCGGATAATGGGAGAGGAATAAAGGAACCACGTCCGGCTGGGCGCCAGCATCATTCCAGCTGCAATTGAAACGCCAGATCGCCGGCGATCCGATCCAAATTCTGGACTTCATCGCCGTTCGTCAGGATGACGATTGACGCCCATTTTCCCGGCCTCTTGAATGCAATGATCATATTGAGACCGGTAAACCCGGGCACCGACCCTGTGTGGCTGTAGATCGTCCTGTCTTTCAACTCTTCGACAAACCAACCCATCCCGTACCACAAGGTCGGCGAGACGCGCGCGTTTGTGCCAAACATGCGATCAAGCGAAGCCTCACCGATAATCCGCTTCTCCATCAGCGCCTTGTTCCAGCGCCGTAGATCGACAACATTGCTGACAAGTTCTCCGCTGCCTTTCAGCCAGTCCGGCTTCAGGAACGCCGGCCGGCGGCGGTGGTTCGGCGCTGCGATCTGGTAGGGCGAGCGCAACGCGCCGACCTCTCCGGTCGCCGTCATGCCGGCAGCGGCAAACAGTCTTTTGAGACGTGCCGAATAAGTACCATCGACGCCTCTTTGCAACGGTGCCGCACGGTCGAGTATTTCGGCAAGCATGAAGTAGGACGTGTTGGAATAGCTAAACGACCCCGCCCATCCGCCTCTAATTTCCAGTCGTTTGAATGCCTTCAGCAGATGCGGCGCCGACACACTCCCCCATGGATCAAAGCCACGTGGTGGTCGAACCGTGAAATTCGGCAGGTCGGCCGTCATGGTCAACAACCGCCGCAGGGTGAGTGGGGCCGCCCCATTCCAGTGCCGTGTGTCGGGAAAAACCTCCGCAACCTCCGTGTCGAGCGACAGCTGGTTTTTAGCACCCGAAATCCGGTCGCCGCTTTCGATTGCCGAAAGCACCGCCGCAGCGGTGAACTGTTTGGTGATCGAGCCGACCAGATACCTGGTCTGGGCCGTCGCTGGAACGCCTGGGTGGGCCGCGCCATAGCCGCGTTCGAGGACGGGGTCGCCGTTGATCGCCAATGAAATCGAGATTGCGCTTGGGTTCGCCGAGCGCACGTCTTTGCGCCCTGCAAGCTTCCGCGCAATGACTTTATCAATGTTTTCAATTTGTTGTTCTGAAAGTTCGACTGCGGACGCCGGCAAGACCCAACCGCAAGAGACGATCAACGCCAGGGTGACCGCGATGCCTGCATGAACAAATCTGACCGGTGCTTTCGAAGAGATCAGCATCATCCAATCAAGTTGCCCGATCGGGCGAGCCAATGGCAACTCACAAAATGTCGCCAAGGCAACGACCAGCTTGTTTTCCAGTCCAACCTTCGACAAGTTGCTCAAGTCAGACGCAGCAAGGTTCGCGGCATGACAGAGCACGTGAGGTGGTTGCAAGCACCAACAACCAATTCGCCCTCTCGATGACGCAGCTAGATGACGCAACGAAAAGGAGCTTGGCGATGGACCGGAGCAAATTCTCTCAGCCTTTGACGATTGCGATGCTTCTGGTGGCAACGATAGCCGTCACCGGGACAGCGACGGCTGACGACGGGACCATCAAGACGCCGCGCTGGCAAAAGGAACAGCACGGTCAGGGAATCTGGAAGGCTGTCACACCTCCAGGCCATATGAGCGGGCAGTTCGCAAGCCACGACCCCATCGGGTTGGCCGCGGGCGCTCTCATCAAGGCCGACTGTTCAATCAATTGGGTCAATCCAGATACCGGCAAACTATTCTGCTTTTCGAGCGGAACGTCGCTCGTCTATTTCTTAAGCTGGCCTAAGAAAAATGCGGCCCGTGCCCGCGAGGCCTGGAAGAAACTGTCCGTGCCGACAAACTAAGTCGGGGCTCCACCGAAGGTCATTCGGGGAACTATTCCTGCAAAATTATACTGCAAGTTCATTGAAATGCTTTCGCACGGAAGGCTGTATTGATTGCGGCTCGGGCATCGTGTTAGGCGACGCAAAACACGACCGAAGGAAACCCCATGCCGCAAAAGTTGCTTCCCAAGACCCTGACAAGCCTCAGTGCCATTGCGATTCTGATAATGGGTTCAGCCGGAGGCCCTGCCTCCTCCGCCGAGACGTTACCGACGCGCAAAGGCGGTCTGTGGGAACAGAATACGACGATGGATCAGGGCGAAGGTCCACGCGAGCACACGATGACATTGTGCATCGATGAGTCGATGGAAAAACTGACTGTCTTCGCCAGCATCAAACATCACAAAGACAACTGCACGAAATACGAAATCAAAAATTCGGATGGCACGACCGTTGTCGATTCTGACTGCGTGCTCAACGATCGCCCCGTGACAAGCACGACCAAAATGACTGGAGACTTCCAGAGCGGCTTTCAAATCGAAATCGAGACGCGCACAACTTTGAGCGACAACGGCCGCTCGCGCGTCATGACACGCCACATCAGCCAGATGGGTAAGTATCTTGGTGCCGACTGTGGAGACTTGAAACCCGGCGAAGCCAAAGGCTCAAACGGCGACCGCATCATGGTTCAATGAGTTGCCGCTCCCGGAATTGCAGGCCTGATGCGAACTCATCCGGCCCGGCGCAGATAATCTAATGGCCGGCAGGGCCTACCAGCCTTGCGTTCGTTTTTTTGGAAAGTTGCTTTATACAAAAAAGTAGCCAATGACTTCGCAAGTTTCTCTTTGGTCATGGCCGGATCGGCAAAAGCCCAATTTTGCAGCCTTAAAAAAAGAAAAGCCGGCGCAAAAGCGCCGACCTAAAACAAGCTTTGAGGAAGCTGACGAATAGAACCATAGAATGTTATCGAGACATATAGGAGGAGTTCCCAGACCTCAATTGCGTCTTTCCTAAAGTGCAGACTGAGAGTGAAACCCTTCAACATCGCCTTGCTGGTGCATTTCTTCCGCTGATCTTCTGAGCCGCTCATCCTGGCGTCAAGGCACACCCAGGGACTTCTGGCAGCTCGCGAGATCGTCGCAGGGATTAGCGATGTCGATCGCCTTCTGACAACCGTAAAGCGATCCGCCAATGCAAAGGCTGAACAATTTGTTCGGATCATCGCTGTAGTTATTCATAATCTCAAAAGTGAACTTGCTACATTTCTTCTGAATCTTGGGCCACGCTTTTTTCTTGATCTCTTCTTTGCGCGCAATAAATCCGTTGCCGCAAATCTCCATCCCGTAGCTTTGGCCGATGTTGCGAAAGCTGTCGCGGCCGGCCACACCGATCTCTTCCAACGACGTCTTTTTCTTGGTCTCTGCCGCTGCAGGCGTGCCTGCCTCAAGACCTGATGTGGGCGCGAGCACGAAAATCATTGCAGCAGCTGAGATAAGCCAAACGAGGCGATGCATTGGTTTAGTTCTCCGTTTCTTCTCTGGGAACGCGGCAAAGGTGGCTGTTCATCAAGGTTTGATTGCCACGCCCCAAGGCAACGCACCGCCAACTGGAACAGACTTGATCGCTTTTTCTGAAGCGACATCAATGACGGTCAGATCATTCGAAAGTCCGTTGGCGACATAGAGCGTCTTGCCGTCAGGATGCAGCGACATGTGCCAAGGACGCTGTCCTACCAGGATGTACTTGCGGACCTTGAGGCTTGCCGTCTCAATGACGGCAATACGATTGGCCGGGCCCAAAGCGACAAAGGCCGTCTTGCCATCATTGGTAAAGCGAACGCCCATCGGCTGAATGAGCTCCGGACGGACACCGGCAATCTCAAACGTAATTTTCTTGATGATTTTCTTGGAATTTGAATCGATCACCGAGACCGTTCCGCCGATTTCCGCCGTCACCCAGGCCTGTTTGCCATCCTTCGTGAAGCGCGCTTCTCGCGGGCGGGTATCAACAAAGACATTGGCGATGACATCGAACGTCTTGGTGTCGATGAAGTGCGCCATCGAAGTGGTCTCGGATGTGGACACCGCCATCGTCGCCTCTGGATTGACGTGCATGCCCTCTGGCTCGACACCGACGGGCACTTCAGCAAGGACCTCTCCGCTATCGCGACGCATCACAGTGACCAATGCGTCGTCCTCATTTGCGATGTAGATGCGCTCGCCTTTTGGATCGACATCCAGAAGCTCTGGGTCGGGGCCAGAATCCAGCGTCCGAGAAATCTCCAAGGTCTCCGTGTCGATCACATCCAGCCGATTGTCGTCTCCCGCACAGACCAGAACTTCCTTGTAGTCGGGCGTAATGACAATGCCGCGTGGCCTTAGCCCCGTGGGAATGGTCTTGATGACTTTGAGCGTCTCGCTATCGAGAACAGTAACCGTGTTGTCGCGTTCGTTGCTCACGAAGATCTTGGCAGCCAGCGCCGTGTCAAACGGCCGTCCCGCCAAGAACAAAGAGAGCGTCAAAAGAAGATAGGAACTTCGCATACCGTTTTCTCAAGCCGTCGATTTTAGGTGAATTAAGATGGAAAGCGGCAACCGGATTCTGGCTCATCGTAGCCAAGCGTGTCGGTCAAATGATGAGGATGCAGGAAACCAGGTTGCGGCGAGATCGAGATCAGGGAGCGCGCTGCCATCAACAAGACCGGTTGGCGAAGCTGCTGGTTCCACTTGCGGAAGGTCAAGCCGCGACCTTTGAAAGCCGCAACAACGAACTTGTCGGACAATAGGTAGTCGCGAATCGACTTGGGGTCGGCTGAGCCTGAACGCATCAGTGCTTCTCCAAATATTCGCACGCCAAGCCACGCGAAATAGTCACGTTCGGTCATCTTTCGGCCGGCCAGCTTTTGAAATCGGCTCTGCATCTGCATCCCGCCATACTGCTCAAAGGCTGCATGCCAGGCGACGGGAACCAGACCATGAGTGCCAGCGACCGCGCGTGGCAAAGAAGAGCGGAAAAGCAGGTACTCACCAAACGTTTCTTGAGTGTCGGCGACGACGATCACATCATGATCGGGAGCGTTTTGCGTGAGGCGGGGAATGCGGTCCTGAATTTGCTGATGGCCGTCTTCAGCGCGACGATGCCCTGCCCGGAACTTGTTCTCCCGCTCCTCGACGATCTGCAATCCGAAACGTTTGGCGGCCCTGCGCATGGCAGCAGCGAATTTCTCGTCCCCCTTTGCCGTTCCTTTCAGCAGCAATAGCCTTTGCCACCGCTTCCAGGCGAAGTACTGCGCAAGGGCATCTGCGCGCATCGCAGTGCTGGGCGGGACGTGAAAAAGATTGCCGCGACAAACCTCGTTGCGCAGCCGGTCAGCGCTGGAACGAATGTTGACTATGATCGCGTCCTTTGCCGAAGGCAGCGAAGAGATTTGAATAAGATCGTCCGACTCCAGGTCGGCAACGAAAAAGCGTTGGCCCCGTGCAAGCAAACGTCTGGCTTCCGAGACGACATCGCCATCGCCTGGCACGACGACTTCTTCCAGTTCGTAATTGTGGCCCAGAATTCTAGCGGTCCCAACGTTGTTCTTGTGACCAAGCCGTGCGCCCTGGATGCCGTTGTCATCAAGGATCGGATCAATGAGCGAAAGCGGCAGTGGCTCAGCGTAGCGCTTGCCGAGATAGACAATAGTGGCCGAGACTTGTTTTGAGCTCGCAGGCTGTGCCTGAGAAGGGTTAGCCTGACCCAACCCAGCCCAAGCGCCAATTGCCAGGATCGCACCTAGCTTCATCAAAACGCGGACATTGATTCTCGGTCGCACGTCTTCTGCACCCCAACGTTGCCTGATATCTTCTGATTGGCGATCTTGGCGATCACAGCGTGCGTAGCACCACAAACACGAGCACTCCGGTGCACAGAGCCGCGAAGGCGATCGATGCAATCAACGACAGTCGATTTTTGGAATCGGGCTCATCTTCCTCACCATTCACCGCGAATTGCCTCCGCTTTTTGCGGCACTTGCTCTCGAAAACAACTTGATGGCTTGCAGCGCCGCGTCGCTGTTTGAATCTTTAGCGACCATCGAAGCGGTCTTTCCGAGCTGACTCTTTGCCTCCAAGTCAGCGCCGTTCTGCGCAAGCAGTCCCAACATTGAAGGGTTGTTGTGGCCGGCCGCGATCATAGCTGGCGTGACGCCACCCGCAGATCGCGCATTCACTTCGGCCCCCTTTTCAATCAGCAATCGAGCAACATCCAGGACCCCTGGCCCTTGATCAATTTGACTAGCTCGTTTCTGCGCCGGCAATTGAGTTGCCAGCAACATAAGTGGCGTCAGCTTGTCCTTACCCATCGGTGATCGGACCGCTGCGCCGTGCTCCAACAAAGTCTGCACAGACCAGAACTTCCGCTCGCCAATTGCAAGGGCAAGAGCGGTAAATCCGAGAGGCGTTTTTTCCTCAATATTCGCACCGGCGGCGATGAGTGCCTTTATCGAGGGAACATGGTTCCGAAATGCCGCATGCATCAGCGGCGTCCAACCGTTTGCGTCCTTGACGTTGACATCGGCGCCAAGACTGGACAGCAGAACAACCGTCTCTGAATCCCGGTAGCGCGCAGCGTTATGCAATGGCGCATAACCCAAATTGTCGAGCTTGTCGGGATTTGCGCCTTTCTCAATCAGGAACTTGATGCGGTTGGCGTCGGCTGCCGTGGCGGCATTCTCCAACTCGGCGTCCAAGTCAGCCCCGTCCGCAAGCCAGGCCTCAAGCCTTTCACGATCGACGATCTGGTCTTTTGTTGCCTGCTTCAGATCGAGGGTTATCTGCTCGTTCGGAATCGGCTTCAAATAACGGTCTTGGCTGGTTTGGAGAAAGCCTTTGAAGAATGAGCCATGGGAGGGGATATCTCCTGAAACAATGCATTGGCTGCACTGAACCAGAGGCACGCCATAGTCGTTCAGGATCTCCTTGATTTCTTCTCGGGCCTCCTGAAGAGCCATGTCGAGCTTCAGCTTCAGCAAGATATGGATCTTGCGCATTCCCATCGACAAGCTGAATTCGAGCGGAACGCTGTCATCCATTTTGTTGGCAGGTTGGAGCTTCAGGGGCTTGCCCAGTTTGCTCTTCACGTATCCTGCAAACGGCCCCCAAACTCCGGCGATGTCGAGTTCGCCATCGGCGACCTTCTTGACCTGACGCCAGGGTTGATCTTCCTCGACCAGATCGGCGCGCTGAGAGATCGTATGGATCTGGACGTTCTCGCCCTCAATGCCATGACGCGTCAGGATCTCGCGCAAGCCGGAATGTTGAAAGACGCCAAGCTTGAGCTTACCAAGCTGCGGATCATCGAAGCCTGAAATTGTGATATTGCGATCTTCGCGGGTCGCGAAGACATACGTTGAGCGATAGATCGGCGTGGTTGTCAGGATGCCTTCGTAATTCTCCGGCATTCCCATGAGAACGTCGCATTCTCTGTTGGCAAACGTTTCCCGGGTCAGGCCTCGCTCGATATACGGGCGCCAGAAAAAAGAAACAGTGCCTCCCATTTTCTCGGCGAGCAACGCAGCGATCTTGTTCTGATAACCCTCTCGCCGGATATTCGACAACGGCAGATTACCAGGGTCAGCGCAGACGCTGAGCTTGTCGACTTTGTGCTTTCTTGCAGCCTGCTTGGCAGCTGTTTTTTCTGCCGGCGTGAGCTTTTCGTAGTCGATTTCCTTAGAAAAATCGAGGACCTGGGCCGACGCGGGCGGTAACATTGCAGTTGCGAATGCGCAGAGCGCTGTAAGGCCGATCAGACTGGCACGGGCCAAAGTATGCTCCCAATCCCTGACTGCGAATAACAAAAAAGCTGGCTGCGCGAGCCAACGGTTCCGAAACGCATTTTCTTGTTGCTTTCGTGAATTGGACGCCGGCCGAAAGGCCGGCGTCCTTTTCCTAGATCTTGGAAGATCAATCGAAGACGCGGAAGGTATGCAATGAACCGCCCTGCGGGATGAGGTCGAGCCGGGTGGCCTTGGCCATCGCAGTCGCACCGATCGCACCGTACTTGTCGTTCATGTCGAGACCGGCAGTCACTGGAAGGCCGATCCATCCGCCCAGACCCGAGAAGATCGACACATACTGCTTGCCCTTGATCTTATAGGTGATCGGGTTGCCGATGATGCCGGATGCAAGCTTGCGTTCCCAAAGGACTTTGCCGCTTTCACGATCGACAGCACGGAAGTGACCGCTCTTCGAACCGTAGAACATCAGACCGCCATCCGTGACCAGCGTGCCGCCCCAGTTCGGGTAAGGATCCGGGATTTCCCAGACGGTCTCACCAGTCAAGACGTTGAACTTCTTGATCTTGCCCGTCGTGCCGGGCTTTTCGGGATACATGTAGACGTTGGCAAAGACGTAAACCGTACCCTGCTGGGTATGCGTACGTTTCTGCGGTTCATCTTCCATGCACCAGTTGTTGGTCGGGCAATAGAACAGATTGGGTTCTTTCGGGTCGACCGAGCAAGGCTGCTGGTCCTTACCACCCATGGCGGATGGGCAAGCCTGCGTGTTGACGCCAACAGCAAACGGCGAGTGCTTTTTGACCTTCAAAGGACGGCCGGTCTTCAAATCAACCTTTTCAGCCCAGTTCACGGTGACGAACTTGTGCGCGCGAAGCAGCGTGCCGTTGGTCCGGTCGTGCACGTAAGCGAAGCCGTTACGGTCAAAGTGAACAAGCGTTTTGTGCTCTTTACCATCGACTTCCATGTCAACGAGGATGTTTTCGTTAACACCGTCGTAGTCCCACTGGTCGAACGGTGTCATCTGGTAGGCCCAGACGCCTTCACCGGTGTCGACACGACGGGCCCAGGTGGTCATCGACCACTTGTTGTCGTAGGTGCCGTCGTTGCACTTTTCGTGGGTCAGGTCGTCGCCTTTATAGCCGCAGCGATACGATGGGCTCCAGTGACCTGGGTTACCCGTTGACCAGAAGATCATCTTCAGCTCAGGATCATAGCTGCCCCATGCCCAGTAGGCGCCGCCACCGATCTTCCACTCACCGCCATTGGTCGTGGGGTAGGATGCAATACCGATGTCCTTGCCAGCCGTGCCAAAGTGGGGGTTCGCTTTATTGAAATCCTTGCCGATGCAGACGTCTTTGTCAGAGCCGGTTGAATGGCACTTCCAGACTTCCTTACCGGTCGCGAGATCATAAGCCGTGAGCCGGCCACGGGCAGCGAATTCGTCACCACCAAAACCTGCGATCACGAGGTTTTCAGCAATGAGCGTCGGCCCCGTGATGGTTTCGCCTTTTTCCGGGTAAGCGTGCTTGACGGTCCAGACTTCCTTGCCTGTCTTGGCATCGAGAGCGATGACAAAACCATCCAGCGTGTGGAAGACCACTTTGCCATCTGCGTAGTTCAGACCGCGGTGGACAACGTCGCAGCATGCGCGCGGCACAGCCGACTCATCTCGGTCGGTTTCCTTAACGTAGCGCCAGATAGCTTTGGGGTCATCAGGATTGGACAGGTCTAGAGCCTGGACGATATTCGGCCATGCGCTGACGAAGAACATCATTGGCTTCCCGTCGATCTCGACGACAACCGGTTGGCCTTCATGGCCACGCAGAGCACCGGTCGACTGAGACCACGCCATCTGCAAATTCTTGACGTTATCCTTGTTGATGTCCTTAAGCGTCGAGTGACGCGTCAGCGACAGATCTCGGCCGGGCGCTGGCCAAAGGTTTTCATTTTTCGCCCTTTCTGCAATTTCATCATTTGCGGACACAGGCCCCGCAAATGCCAACCCGGCGGCGAGAGCGCCGCTGAGTAGTCCAATTGCGATCTTTTTCCTCATCGAGGTCTCCTCTCATTATGCTCCCTAATTGGAGCCTTTGGTTACGCTCAAAACGACGACCTATATTTTGTGAGTGTTTCCCACCACCGCAGTTCCTGACGAGAAGATCGGAACCATCAGCAGAGGCGCGTGAAATCGAACAAGGCACGCAAAACCACTCGTCGCGGAAGTCTTGTTGCGGCACGACTTACTTTTTTTATTTTCAGTTTTGTCTTCATCTTTCCCGTTTCAGGAAACACGTAAGGCGTGCTCAGCAAGCGATCGGAATTATAGAATTGCGATGCTCGCCTGGTTGTGGCGAAGCGCGGAAAACAGGGTCGGCCGAAAGTTTTGGTGCAAGGAGGAAGTCTATTGAGTGACCGACCCACTCAGTCCGAGCAGTCGGATATCATCACGCCATTTGGTAATGAGCTACAGGACTTGATCCTGATGTTTTTTGAAAGCATGCCAAAAAGATATGCCACACATACGCCGAACGATCGGGAAGAAAAATCGGGATTAATTCCTGGGGGTGATTCCATTAATTGAATTTTCGCCGTCAATCATAGGATCGATGCCGTCGCGCTCTTGTTGGCTATTGACCTCATCTCGGCGACGTTCTCGGCCGCGAGTTTCGCTTTTATCTCAGCGGCAATGTTGGCAATCGTTTTTTGGCTGAGCTCGAGATCCTCAGCGATGCTGCGATAGGTGTGACCCTTGGAAATCATGGAGAGAACCTGCAGTTCCCGCATCGACAACTGATGCAACGGATTTGAACTTCCGCACACGCCGACGTAGGCCAAATCGGAAGCGATTTCCCGGCTGATGTAGGTGCCGCCGCCAAGCACTTCCTTGAAGGCCGACATGAACTCGTCATGCCAGGTCTCTTTCATCAAATAGCCGTTTGCCCCTATTCCGACAGCTTTGCTGACAATGACGGGGTCGCTGTGCATGCTAAAAATGATGACCGGTGTCTGCTTGTCATGGACGCGGAGCCGCTGGACGAACGTCAATCCACCCAGGACACCCGAATGGACGGCAAGATCCACGACAAGGAGGTTGGGCCTGTGCTGGCGGTAAAGCTGAAACCCTTTCGAGAAGCTCGAAGACGTCCAAACGCTCGCAACGCCTGCTTCTTCAAGAAAACGCTTGCAGCCCTGCAATACAACTGGGTGGTCATCGATGACGAGCACTGTTGTCACAAAGAGGCTCCCTCAAATTGAAGTGTCCTGCCAGCTTCATCTAGGAAGGTGTGTCCATTTCCAGTTTCAGTTGGAACGACGAGGCGGATGAGCACACCTTTGGGCGTTGCGCCGTCTATGCTCAAGGAACCGCCGCAGGCCTGCAGGCGCATTTTCATCGTCGTAAGTCCAAAGCCCAATTCGAAATTCTCTGACAGTCCAACGCCGTCGTCCTCGATCTCCAGCACGAGCGGCGTCGTAATGTCATCAGGGCTACGATGGCGAAGAGAAACGACGATCTTCATCGCCCTGCCATGGCGCATGGCGTTCGTCACACCCTCTTGAACGGCTCGGTAGAGCAACAGATCCCGCTCCTCACCGTAACTGCGCTGAAGTTGGCCGATGCGATCAACGAATGCGATATCCAGATAGCGTTGCCGATATTCCCGCAGCAGCTTCTCAAGAAGCTGGCGGATGGTGATGTGCCCCGCGGCAATCGGATAGAGCCGGTTGAGTATGCTGCGGTTGGATTGCTTGAGCCGGTTGCAAATTTCTCCAAGTTCGCCAATCCGGTCATCAGCCTTTTTGCGCAGCTCAGCCGGCAGATGCTCTGTCAATTTCGCGACAGACGTCACGCACGTCATGATGCCGAACAGGCATGGGCCGATCTCATCATGCAATTCCCCGGCAATGCGGCGGCGTTCTTTCTCCTGAACCTCCATCACTTGCCGAAAGAGCAGATGGTTCTCGTGGCGCGCGCGCTCCAGGTTCTCGGCGAGATGATTAAAGCTACTCACGACGCGGCGAAGTTCGATGGCTTTTGGCTCCATCACCCGAACCCCGGCTTGCTCGGTCTCCAGTTTCTCCATGCCGAGAGCGACACTGGAAAGAGGCTGCAGAACCCGTCCAAGCACGAAGTACAAAATGGCGAAGATTGCCGTATTGGTGCCAATCCAAATCAGGCCGATGGTCTTCAAACCCGTCCAGGCTTCTTCGAATTCGTCCGAAGGTTGGCCGGTGAGGATCACATTCGCAACCAGCGCATCGCCAACACGAATCCCCACAGTGCGCACTTCCCGTTCGATGCCGATGAGATCCATCAAAGATGAGCCCGAACGCCCTGCGTTCACCTGATCGAACGATGAAGTGCGCCGCGTCTCCAGGCCTCCTAATCCGTCGGCGCTACCAAAAGGTATCGGAATGACTTTGACATGCCGTCCATGTTTGAATTGTTCGGTGATTTGAGCAAGCACCCGCGCGGCGTCTGCCTTGCTGCTGACATTCGAACTCGCCGTGCGCACAAACTCTTCAGCAATTTGAAGCGCCGCGGAGGTTTCGGCCAAAGCTCGATGACGCGCATCAAGAACGAGGAGAAAAGCAGCGCCGAGCGTGGCCATCAACGTGATCGCCGCAAATGTCGCGAGCAGCTGCCATCGCAATGTTCTCTGCCGCCACCAGTGGCGCACATACTCGGTCTTTTCATTGCCGAGACCGAGTGCCCTCAGCTTGTTCATAGCGTTGACCTGACTTGACATATCGATGACGCTTTAAGCGCAAGGCAGCTATGTGCGGCGGCAAATAAGCTACGCTTTCGGACACCGAAGGCGATAGAGGAGAATTGGTAATTTCCGCTTCCGTTCAGTCCCGAACTTCGTGCGAAATGTCGGAATTGATTGGGAGGGCAGGGTCCGCAGATGTCGGCACATCGACTAAAATAGCATTTTGGAAATTGCCAAGCGAACAAGCTCAGGCAACGATTTTGCGCCATATCTATCGCGCAAGCGGTTGCTCTCTTTAGCGATCGTTTTGTAGGACACGCCCAGTTTAAACGCGATTTCATTCAGGCTCTCGCCATATGCCAGGGATCGCAGAATTTCAACCTCTCGCTTTGACAATCGACCGCTTTCCGCCGCGCCACTTAATCGGAGCGTTGCAACCTCCTGCAGCAGGTGGTCAGGCAACCAGTTTTTCCCTTCCGCGACCTTTTCGAGTGCATCGATTATTGTTTCTGGAACTGCCGACTTGCCTAGAAACGCTTTGGCCCCAGCTTCCATTGCGATTGCTGCGGCGCTGGCAGTTTCGTTGGCCGCCAGGACGATGAATTTGGCGCTCGGGTCCTGAAGCAGCACAGTCTCAAGGAACTCGATTCCCGAGCCATCAGGCAAATTCTGTTCGACGACAGTGATGTCAGGAGCCATTTCCTTAAAGGCAGTTTCTCCCGACGCGAACGAAGCCTCATAGCTGATCTTGATCTCTTGGCGTTCGGACAGGATTCGCCGCAATCCTTCTGCGATCAGCGGATGCCCATCAATGATCAGTAGTTCCACGTTCGCGTCGGTCCCGGTGCGAAAATTCGTCCCAAATAGAGGTTGAGCAAACTTCTTGGCACCATGGAAAGAGCGGTAGTTCATGATGAATGAGGGGGCTTTTTCCCAATATTCATTAAACATCGAAGAAGCCCGGGAACAGCATCACGGCTTGAACCGCCGCGCATCAGCTGAAAAACCGCTTTGCCGCACAGTGTGTCTTAAGGGCAACGAATTTTAATGCATAAGTTTCAGTGAGTTAGAAAGCTACGGGAATTTGATGTAACGACTTTTCCATTAAATCAATTTTACCAAAACTTTGCCCCTCCCCTATCCCTGAACAAGCCCAAAATCGTGCTGCGCCAGGGACTGCAAATACCTCCGCAGCATAGGAAATTCGAAAAATATAGCTCGGGCTGTCGGAAAGAGTTCTGAGGGGACGACGGGAAAATGAAAACAAAATTCGCAACATCCACTGCCATATTTACGCTGGCATTGTTTGTGCCTCACATGGCCGCTCAAGCTCAGCAGCAGCTCTCACCAATTGTCATCCAATCGCAAGGTGGTGCTCCTGGTTCAACAGACCCGGTCGGCGAAGGGCGACAGAACCCTGTCTATGGCGCGAGCAACAGTGAAGGCGCGGCCGCGCGCGCAGATCAGTCAGCGCAGACGCCGATCAACGCCCGCCAAATGATTCCGAGTAACCTTGAAGGTTATTCGACCTCGGCGACGCGCGTCTCCGAAGAAGCGATGGATGAGAGACGCGACAGGAATCTCAACGAAGCTCTCAAGAAAGTCTCGGGCGTTATCGTTGTGAACGATGACGGCGGCGGCCATCACGGCGGGATTAGTATCCATGGCTCAGCCCCTCGGCGAGGCCGCAAGATCTTGCTGATGGAAGACGGACATGCCGTCAACCTTGCGCTTTGGCTCGACCCGTCGATCCATTTCGCACCACCCCACGAACGCATCGAAGCCATCGAAGTCATCCGCGGCCCTGTCGTCACACACGGCCCGAACAACAACTTCGGCATCATTAACCTGCGCAATCTTTCGCCCTTCGGCCCTGACGAAACCGGCCTCGAATTTTCGTTGGGTTGGACCGACAATGGCGACAACGACCAAAAGGGCATATCGAACCGGCGTCACGTCCACACGCGCCAGAGCTTCAACAACGTCGGGGTTGTCGCTTCCTATACCGGCGCCAATCAGGAAGGTGCTTGGAACAGCGAAGTCCTGCGTTTCGATGATTTCTATGGTGCGATCGGCTGGAAAGGCACCAATCAGGATCTCGTCGTAAATTACAGCTACGCAAAACAGCGCGACAACTACGACGAATCGAACTTGGAAGCCGAAGACGGTGAGCCCGGCGATCCCGAGCGCTTGTTCTTCGACTTCGGCCACGACAAGCTTGCGTTCGCACCGGGCGCCGAATTCAACAACTACAACGGCGAAGTCCACCGCGGTCAAATCACTCACAATCTATATCTGAACCGGGATACGACGATCTCGACACGCCTTTATGCTCAGTCGCACCGCCGCGACCGCTACCAGATTGTCACGCTCGAAGATAATCCCGGTGAAGTCGAAGCCGATGAAGCAGGTTTGATGGCTGTCTTCGATGACGATGAAGTTCTCGTACCTGAAGATTCCATGTTCGGCCGGCTGCGCACGTTCAAACACATCGGTGCAGAAACGCGTGCCGAATTCGCGAACCTTCCGCTGGCTGCCGGCATGACGCAAAGCATCCAGGTTGGCCTTCGTTACGAGTATCAAGAATTCACCAACCGCAATTTCCTTGGAAAGTCGGGGCAGATTCTTGGCGACGGTGACACCAGCGGCCTTACCATTTTCGAACGCAACCTCGATGCCAATGCTGTCTCCGCATTCCTGCAATCGAACATCAAAGTCACGCAGAACTTCAACGTCGTCCCCGGCGTGCGCTTCGAATGGTATGAAGTCAATCGCGTTAACAAGGTTGTCTCCGAGGAAGAGGGCGAAGCCGAGGAGATCGAGGACGATGAATGCGGCGAGATTTCCGCCGGCCTCGATGAATGCCTGGAAATCGAGGGGATCAACCGCAATCCAGTCGGCCAAGAAAGCTTCGATACGGCAAACGTGCTGCCGGGCATCTCATTTGCCTACACCGGCTTCAACAGGTCGACGGTCTACGGCGGATATCATCGCGGCATGTCGACCGGCGTCCTTCGCAACGAAGACTTCCCGGCTCCCGATGAAATCGGCGACAACTTCCAGCTTGGCATTCGTTCGACGGCCATCAAAGGCCTGACTTTCGACATCGCCGGCTTCTACTCGATGTATCAAGATTTCCAGTTCGGCCAGAGCTTCTCCACAGCCTCCGATAAGGGCTTTGGTCGTGCCGATGAGGTTCGCGTCTTTGGCGCCGAGCTTTATGGACGCCTGGACAGCAATGCGTTCACGGGCGGTCCTTGGAACTTGTTCGCCGAAGCCGCTTACACGTACGCCAACGGTGAGTTCCGCAAGGGTACCAGCGGCCAATCGGGCGAAGACGAAGACGATCCCGCCATTGAAGTTTCAATTGCTGGCAACCGGCTCCCCGAGGTACCACAGCACGTTGCCGCCTTGTCACTTGGCATCTCGCACAAGCCTCTTGGTGGTTGGGGCTGGAATGCGAGCGCGACCTACACCTATCGCGGAGGCTTCTTCACCGACGAGTTTGAAACCCCTTACGGCGGAGATGGCGAAGGTGAGGCTGGCGAAGTTCCGGAAGTTTGGCTCTTGTCGGCTCGCGCCAGCTTGCAGATCGCCGATACTGATACCTACCTTTGGGTCTCAGGCACAAACCTCACCGACGAGCTTTACATCTCCGACCGGGAAGACGGGTTGAAACCAGGGCAAGCTCGGACGTTCTGGACCGGCGTTAAAATGAAATTCTAATCGCGGGTCATGCCGATCGGCGTTGGGTAGGATCTGTGCCTCCGTGTAGATGTCCCGCTCAGCGCCCACATCCCCAGCCAAAAAAGAGCGGTGGTCATTTCTGACCACCGCTCTTTTTACTTGGCTACACAGCCTTGTTGTTATCGACCCCCGAGACGATCGCGGTTAGTCCCCTTCAGTGGAAAGATAGAGCCGCCTTTGTTCCGAACAGCCGCCTATGATGCGCTCGCCTATTGGCAACGCCTGGCATTCCAAACCGATCGTCACCGAAACCTCCCCCAAACCGACGCAAACGCGACCGAACTGATCCAAGGGTTGGCAATCGCCATGCAAATGGGAGCCACCGAAACGGATTTGATCAACACCGTCTTCCCGCATCCCACGCTCTCGGAAATGATCCACGAAAGCGCACTGAATGCACAAAGCCGTGCCATCCACATGTAGCGCGAGGGCTCAGACACCGGGGCAGGCTCAGACCCCGCTTGCATGGGTTGCCGTGTCGGCGCCAAATCACCCGAAATTGTAGCGACCGACTACAGCAGCCTTGTTGCATTCGGAACCGCATTGGGTAACAGCAAGTCGAAATGTATTTACAGGAATCGGCTCTTGCTATAGGTACGGTTTCGGTCTGAGACGCCCGCCGCTCGCTAGGTAAATCCTATTGGTGAAGATCTCCCATCCTGAAAAAGGATGCGTTAGCTTTTGTGCATGACCCTCCTCAACTGGCGGTCAAGCGGCAAGGCGAGCCCCGTTCCAAGAATGATCGCCGAGACAGGACGGATTTGCCACATGACGCAATCTATCTTTACGCGCGATCAAGCCAAGGCGCGGGCACGCGCAATTCGGGCCGAATTTTCTGCCAATAATCGAATGATCAGCCATTCCGCAGCACTCGAACGCGTTGCCGCCGAACAAGGGTTTTCCGACTGGAATACGATGTCGGCGCGCTTGTCGAATGCACCCGATAGTCCACTGCAGGTCGGGGATCGTATTGAAGGCATCTACCTGAAGCAGTCGTTTGACGGCGTGATAATCGCAGTCCGCTCAATGGCAGATGGCGCGGCCTTCGAGGTCTCGATCGAGTTGGATGAAGCCGTCGACGTCGTCGAGTTCGACAGCTTCTCGAATTTCCGCCAACGCATCCAGGCGACAATCTCACCTGGCGGAACGTCCTACGCGAAAACCTCAGATGGCGTGCCTCATCTGGTCGTTGTCCAGGCCCCATCGGGACACCAATCACGCCCATAGGACCACGGCAATGACCTAAGCCGAAGCGATCGAAATCGCATACGATGGGGTTCGAACCAGCCGGCCAAACTGTCAACGAAAGGTTGTCTTATTTTCCACTCTTGAGGTCGTGCCTTGAATATGATGAAAGGTCTGCCTTCGGCTTCTAGAGATGGACACTTGCATGACGTCAATCAATCAGCGCCTCGCCAAGGAACTCAACGTTCAACCTTCCCAGGTCGACGCAGTGGTCGAGTTGCTTGGCGAAGGCGCAACAATTCCTTTCATCGCGCGCTACCGGAAGGAAAAAACAGGCGGACTTGACGATGCCCAATTGCGCAAGCTCGAAGAACGCCTGAGCTATCTGCGCCAACTCGACGAACGCAAGGCGGCAATTCTCAAGGCCATCAAAGAGCAAGGCAAGCTCACCACCGATCTGGAGAAGGCGATTGCCGCCGCCGATAGCAAAGTTGATCTGGAAGATATCTACGCCCCCTACAAGCAAAAGCGCAGGACCAAAGGCCAAATCGCACGAGAAGCCGGCCTTGAACCGCTAGCAGACGCGCTGCTTGAGCAGCCCACGCTCGATCCTGAAACCGAAGCGCAAAAGTACTGCGGCGGTGAGACGGGCGTTGAAAATGCGCAGGCCGCCCTCGATGGCGCACAGTCGATTCTGATGGAGCGCATGGCAGAAGAACCGCAGCTCGTTCGCGGACTGCGTGAGTGGCTTTGGACCGATGGCCTCCTCACCTCTAAAGTCGCGAAAGGCAAACAGTCCGAAGCCGAAAAGTTTGCAGACTATTTCGATTTCCAACAGCGGGTGCGAGATATTCCTTCGCACCGCGCGTTGGCGTTATTGCGAGGGCGCAACGAAGGCTTCCTGTCTTTGAAGATTGACGTCGATGCCGAGCACGATGACATCCATCCAGGGGCGCGCAAGATCATGTCCCGCTTCGGCATCGCGAACCAAGCAAGAAGCGCCGACCCATGGCTTGTTGAGACCGCCAAAACGGCGTGGAAGAGCAAGCTTCAACCAGCGCTGGTAACGAGCCTCCTGGCACGTATTAAAGAGCAGGCCGACGCTGCCGCGATTGATATTTTCAAGTCGAACCTCAAAGATTTGATGCTGGCCGCACCGGCCGGCGCTCGCACAACGATGGGGCTGGACCCGGGCATACGAACCGGAGTCAAGGTTGCCGTCGTCGACAAGACCGGCAAGCTCCTCGATGCCGCAACCGTCTATCCGCATGAGCCACGCAATGACTGGCGCGGATCGCTCGCAACACTATCCGCGCTATGCAAAAAGCACAGCGTTGATTTGATTGCGATCGGCAACGGCACTGCCAGCCGCGAGACTGATAAGTTGGCCGCCGACCTGATCAAACAGCTACCGGATCTAAAGATCTCAAAGATCATGGTTTCGGAGGCAGGAGCCTCGGTCTATTCGGCTTCGCAACTTGCATCCGATGAATTCCCCGAACTCGACGTCTCCCTACGCGGCGCCGTTTCAATCGCCCGGCGCCTGCAAGACCCACTCGCCGAACTCGTGAAAATCGAACCCAAAGCCATCGGGGTTGGGCAATATCAACACGACGTCAACCAAACCCAGTTGGCGCAATCGCTGGATGCGGCCGTCGAAGATTGCGTTAACTCGGTCGGCGTCGATATCAATCGGGCATCAGCACCATTACTCGCCAGCGTTGCCGGACTAAACGCGACGATCGCCCAGAACATCATCCACTATCGCAATGAGAATGGGGCCTTCAAGACCCGGGCGGCAATCAAGAAGGTTGCGCGGCTCGGCCCGAAAGCGTTCGAACAAGCAGCCGGCTTCCTGCGCATCATGGACGGTTCAAATCCGCTGGATTCCTCAGCCGTCCACCCGGAAGCCTACGCCGTGGTCGAACGCATTGCCAAAGCCAAGAACAGGTCCGTCAAATCGATGATCGGCGATAGCGCATTTTTGCAATCGGTGAGCCCAAATGAATTTGTCGACGAAAAGTTTGGACTGCCGACCGTGCGCGATATTCTGGCCGAACTTGACAAGCCGGGCCGCGATCCTCGGCCGCAGTTCAAGACCGCAACATTCGCTGAAGGAGTTAACAAGATTGCCGACCTCAAGCCAGGCATGTCACTTGAGGGCGTGGTCACCAACGTCACGACATTCGGTGCATTCGTTGATATCGGTGTCCATCAGGACGGGCTCGTGCACGTCTCGGAACTGGCGGACCGATTTGTCAAAGATCCGCGCGACATCGTGAAAGCCGGCGATGTGGTCAAGGTGCGGGTCAAGGATGTCGACATTGCGCGCAAACGCATCGCGCTGTCGATGAAGTCCGGGTCAACGAGCCAGCATGCAAATCAAGGTGGGAACGCCAGCGTCGGCAAAAATAACCCAGCCCAGCGCACAACCGACAACCGTCAGCCATCGCAGCCCAAGGCCGCGAGTGAGGCCGGTGAATCGGCCCTGGCAGCAGCTTTGCGGCGTGCCAGAGGCGATGAAAACCGTTCGAGTTAACTTTCAGGCGGCCAAAATCAAGCCATAGCGCGACGTTCTCGCCATATACATCCGCGCGCGCACGCGATAACAACGCCGTAAATTCTCAAAGCGCTAGCAACTGGCGCGGTCGGCAGGGATGCTGACCTGCTCCCGGCGTGCACCCCAATCGTTCTGCTTGATGTGTTAAGCCGGGCCTCGAAAGGTAGTTAATGATCGATCTCGAAAGCGTCGTGGCGCCACTGCGCGACGCACTGACCGCACGCGGCTATAATGAACTAACTCCCGTCCAACGGGCCGTCATCGCATCCGACGCCGGTCACGGTGACTTGCTGGTTTCCGCGCAAACCGGTTCCGGCAAGACGGTCGCCTTTGGCCTGGCCATCGCTGAGACCCTTCTGGCTGGCGATGAAACGTTCGCGAAGCCCAATGCGCCACTCGCGCTCATCGTCGCTCCGACGCGGGAACTTGCGTTGCAGATCCAGCGCGAATTCGAATGGCTTTATGCATCGACCCGCGCCGTCATCGGTTCGTGTGTCGGCGGCATGGACATGCGCGCCGAGCGGCGTCGCCTCGATCAAGGCGTCCATATTGTAATCGGCACGCCGGGGCGATTGCGCGATCATATTCAGCGCAATTCTCTCAAGACGACAGACATTCGCGCCGTCGTTCTCGACGAAGCAGATGAAATGCTCGACCTTGGCTTCCGCGAAGATCTCGAATTCATCCTGTCCGAAACACCCGAAGACCGACGCACGCTGTTGTTCTCCGCGACCGTTCCCCACGGCATCGCCAAACTGGCGCAAAAGTACCAGCGCGATGCCGTGCGCATTTCGACGACGGAAGAAAAAAAGCAGCATAGCGATATCGAATACCGCGCTCTAACCGTCGCCCCAAGCGATCGCGAGAACGCCATCGTCAACGTGCTGCGCTTCTATGAAGCCCGCAATGCTCTGATCTTTTGCGCGACCAGAGTGACGGTCAATCATATCACCGCGCGCTTCAATAACCGCGGATTCTCAGTCGTTGCATTATCAGGTGAACTGACACAAAGCGAACGCTCGCATGCCTTGCAGGCGATGCGTGATGGCCGCGCACGCGTTTGCGTCGCAACCGACGTCGCCGCGCGCGGGATCGACCTGCCGAACCTTGAACTCGTCATCCATGCCGACTTGCCAACGAACGCTGAAACGCTTCTCCACCGCAGCGGCCGAACCGGGCGGGCTGGACGCAAAGGCGTGAGCATCCTGGTCGTCGCGAACAATAAGCTCCGCAGCGCCAAACGTCTCTTGTCTGCAGCAAAAATCCGTGCGACCTGGGACCGCCCGCCCTCGGTCGAAGATGTCTTGCAGCGCGACGACGAGCGCCTCCTGGCACACGAACAGCTAACTCAGCCGATCAAAGACGACGAGGCCGACCTCGTCCAGAAATTGCTCTCTCAGCATGGCGCGGAACAGGTCGCGCGCGCCTTCATTGGGTTGGTGCGAGACGGCCGGTCGGCACCTGAAGAACTCCAGGTCACAGCCGTGCCTGAGCACCGCCCCCAAAAGGCCAGAGAGACCTTTGCAAACAGCGTGTGGTTTTCGCTCTCGGTCGGCCGCAAGCAACGAGCAGAGCCAGGATGGCTGTTGCCGATCCTGTGCAACGGCGGGTCACTGACCAAGCCGGACATTGGTGCGATCAAGGTTCAAGAAGAGCAGACCTTTGTCGAAATCGATGCCGAAAGTGCCGATCGTTTCATGGCCAGCATCGGGCGCAACAACACGTTGGAGAAATCCATTCGTGTAAAACGCCTCGACACGCCTCCTGATCTTGGCCCCGACAAGCAGTACAAAGGCAAAAAGCCTCGCAGCAACCGAAGTGCGGAGCATAGAAAGGGCCGGGCAGGATTCGGAGCCGCCGGCAAGAAGGCTTCCGGCAAGGCGGACGCTGGCAAGCCATTCAAGGACAAAGCGAAATCCGGCAAGCCAAGTGCGAAAAAGCGCAAGCAGAAAACCAAACCGGCCACCCCCGCGCATTCGTAGGTACGAGCTATCAAGTCGCCGAAGGAGACGCGGGCGTTCCTTCGGCGACCATAGGCGCATTGATTACCAACATTGTTTGAGCATGACGAAACGCTGGATGCGTTCCGAGCGCGCAAAGTCCTTGGACGTGCTGCGACACCATTTGTAGTGACCTTTATACCAAGCGTGCCAGCGCCAACCGGCATAACCGCACCCCTTTGCGATGTTGCGATTGTACTGGTGAACCGCTGACTTTGCGTAGCCTTTGCAGAAGCCCGGCGAAGCCGCACTTGCCGAGGTTGCTGCAAGACAACTGACGGCGACGGCCAGCAGTAAAGTGCCGATCGCTCGAGGTTTCACATTCGTTTTCGTGCGCATGATTTTCATCTCCTTGGTGGTTGGGCGTGATGCCTGTCCATAAGGATCTCAAAGCCGCGCGTTTTGCCTTGTCTCAGCAGGAACACTGGCCCGGGCGGAGCTCAATCATGGTCAAGAAACCGTAAATGTGCCGGCTTGATAAGAGCCCTTTACCCCGCCAGTCCGCATCCAACAGCGTTAACCGACGACGAATTATTCTGCGCATTTCCAGCGCGTAAGTGCGGCCATACGCGACGTTTGCCAAACGCAAGCTTGCTTTTAAGTTTGGCGTCAATCTTTCCCCAGCGTTGCCATCTTCGACATGCCGGCGCCCCGATTAGGGCTGCGGGTCCGATTGCGTGCGGTCTCGCAATCACCGCTCAGGCAAGTGCAAATAATGGATAAGTATGAAACTCGATAAACTCTATGGCGAGTGGCTAACAAACGTGCGAGCCGACGTGCTCGCCGGGCTCGTTGTCGCCCTGGCCCTCATTCCCGAAGCCATTGCCTTCTCGATCATTGCCGGCGTCGACCCAAAGATCGGGCTCTATGCATCTTTCTCGATTGCCGTTTTGACAGCGATCTTCGGCGGCCGGCCGGGCATGATCTCGGCTGCGACTGCGGCCACCGCCGTTTTGATGGTGAGCCTTGTTAAGGAACACGGCCTGCAATATCTGCTCGCCGCGACCATACTCGCAGGAATTTTGCAGGCCATCGCCGGGGCCCTGCGACTGGGCTCGGTAATGCGCTTTGTTTCGCGCTCAGTTTTGACCGGGTTCGTCAACGCATTGGCGATCCTGATATTCATGGCGCAGTTGCCCGAACTGATCGGCGTTCCGTGGATCACCTACGTGCTGGTCTCCGTCGGCCTCGCCATCATCTATCTGTTTCCACGTCTCACGCAGGCGGTGCCATCCCCATTGATTTGCATTGTGGTTGTAACGGCGCTGACCTTGCTGCTAGGGCTCGATGTCAGAACGGTTGGCGACATGGGCGAACTCCCCTCGACGTTCCCCTCCTTCCTCATTCCAGACGTTCCCTTCACATTTGAAACGCTGGCGATCATCTTCCCCTATTCGGTCGGGGTAGCAGCCGTCGGTTTGCTCGAGTCGCTGTTGACAGCGCAGATCGTCGACGAACTGACCGATACCCCGAGCAACAAGAACCGCGAATGTATCGGCCAGGGTATTGCCAACATGGCCACCGGCTTCATTGGCGGAATGGCCGGCTGCGCGATGATCGGCCAGTCGGTCATCAACGTGAAGTCGGGAGGCCGCGGAAGGCTGTCCTGTTTCTTGGCAGGCGTCTTCTTGTTGTTCTTTGTCGTCGTTCTCGGAAAATGGGTTGCGATGATCCCGATGGCCGCACTCGTTGCGATCATGATCATGGTTTCCGTCGGCACCTTCAGCTGGTCGTCATTCGCCAACCTTAAAGAGCACCCGCGCAGCTCAAGCATCGTCATGGTTTCGACCGTCGCCGGAGTCGTGCTGACCCATAATCTGGCAATCGGTGTTTTTATCGGGGTTCTGTTGTCGGCGCTGTTCTTTGCCTGGAAGGTTGCGCAGATTTTCCGCGTCACCTCTGTTCTGTCTGAAGATGGCACGCATCGGACCTATAAGGTCGAGGGCCAGCTCTTCTTCGCTTCGGGTGAAGACTTCACCAACGCGTTCGACTTCAAGGAAGCGCTGGAACGGGTAACTATCGACGTCTCCTCGGCGCACATCTGGGACATTTCCAGCGTCACGGCCCTCGACATGGTCGTCCTGAAATTGCGTCGCGAAGGCGCAACGGTGGATATCGTTGGCCTGAACGAAGCCAGTGAGACACTCGTGGACAAACTTGCTATTCATGACAAACCGGGCGCATTCGAACGCCTGATGGGCCACTGAGAAGGAAACGCATGTCGAAGATCCTCTCATTCGTCGACGCCTCGGTTTACGCCGATAGCGTCTGCGACCACACCGCTTGGGTTGCTGCGCGCCTGCAAGCCGGTGCTGAAGTCGTGCACGTTCTTGGGCGGCGAGATCTCTCAGCATCCCAGCAAAACCTGAGCGGGGCGCTGAACGCCAACGCCCGCGACCTCCTGTTGGCCGAACTGGCCGCAAGCGATGAAGCCGCAGGAAAACTCGCCCAGAAGCGTGGACGCCTTATTCTCGCCGCCGCCAAAGAACGGCTCGCCGAGCAGGGACTGGAGAACGTCACAACGAAGCTGCGGTTTGGCGACCTCGTCGAGACCATGCAGGAATTGGAAAGTGATGCCGATCTGATCGTGATTGGCAAGCGCGGCGAAGCTGCCGATTTTGCCAAGCTCCATCTAGGGTCGAATATCGAACGCGTGGCGCGCGCAAGCGCCAAGCCCGTACTTGTGACATCGCGCGCCTTCAAGCCCATCGAAAAAGTGCTGATCGCCTTCGACGGCGGTGACAGTATCGAGCGCGCCGTTTCCTACATCTCAAAAACGCATGCCAGCTTCGGCGGACTGAAACTGGAACTCTTGCGGGCCGGAGACAAGAACGGACCGGAAAACGCCCGGCTGGAACAAGCGACCGCGCGATTGCGCGAAGCCGGTTATGAAGCGGAAGCGCGCGTTGTCTCCGGTCAGCCCGAAGTTGTCATCAGCGACGCCGTCAGGGACGGCGACTTCAACCTGCTCATTATGGGCGCCTATGGGCATTCTCGGATACGCACGCTCATCATCGGAAGCACCACCACCGAGATGATCCGCTCGTGCAAGATCCCGATCCTGCTTTTCCGCTGACGCCAATCGCCTCGCCCGCCCCGCGGCGTGCGAGGTTATTCGGCCGTGACCGACGTCCGCTGGGTCTCTTGGACACCTGGATAGTCAGGCCCGCCCCCTGACATCGGCTGATAGCGATCGCCTGACCTGCAAATCAAACTGGCTGCGCGAACCAGAAACCAGAATTCTCCAATCGAAAAATCTAAGTCTTTGCCGCACAGATCTGCGCTGCACCTGCCATTTCACGCCAGCCAGCCGTCTGGCAAATCCAGCCGCTGAAACCTGCCCAAATCTTCAGCCGAAATACCCCTGGCGTTTCGCTTGAGAACGCCGAGAGCGCACACACTCTGACTCACGTCCGCAATAATTCAGCCAGCACATCGTCAGTCGGCTGACCGAAGGAAGAGAAAAAAACGGTCGCCCGAGGCCCTCGCTAAGTGACACTGGCGCAACTAGCCAACCAAAAACTTGACTCGTATCCACAACAATCTTGGGCAATAGTGCATATGTGGTCTTAATTCCACAGACGTGCCGGCCCTCGTGGCGAGGCCAGCAGGTCGAATATTTATTTTTGTAATGCGTTGGGGAGTTTGCCATGTCAGGCGCGTTTGCGGCCAGCCCGGCCGAACAGGTGTACGTCTATGACGACACCGATACACTGATTGCCATCTATAGCGAAAACGTCGTCGTCCCTCCAATGGGGGTCGATTTCGTACAGAGCACGACCCCGATCAATGCCGCTGTGTCCGGCGCGCATGCCGGGGCGAACCACACGATCGTCGTCGGTGCCGGAGAATACTCAACTGGCGGTGCACCGATCGATATTGAGTTCGACGGCATGCGCATTCTGGGAGCCCAGTGCGATGTCGATCCCCGCACCGATGCCGGGCTGCGCACCCAAGGCAGCGCAGCGGAATCCATCATCGATGGTGAGGGCGGCACCCAGGTATTCCGCATTCGCGCCGATGATGTCGAAGTCAACGGATTTGAATTCTTCAACACGTCAGCTGACCTGATCACCTCGGATGGCAATGGCGGCGTTGGCGGAGATAGCGGCGCGAAGATCAGCTACAACATCGTCCACAATGCCGGCGACGATGCATTGGTTCTCTACAATCACGATTCCGGAACGATTGATCATAACCTCGTCTATGCCACCAATGACGGCATCAACATTAGCGGCTCATCAAGCGGATCAACGTCAACCGGCAACACCGTCGAACTGAACGAGGTGATCGGCGGCTACGACAACGGTGGCATCTATATCTACTACTCGCAGAACACCACCGTCGACAGCAACATTGTGACCGACTACGAGGGCGACAGCGGCATTGTCTTCGGAACGCGCCGCGGCTTCGGCAACCCCGATTCAAACGGCGGCACGGTCTCCAATAATATCGTCACGGGTTCGGGCGAAAACGGGATCGACATCTTCCACTCCGACGTCGTTGTCTCTGGAAACACTGTCGAAGGCAGCACGGGCTACGGGATTGCCATCGGCATCGACTACAACGGCGAATCTCGCGGCACCCCGAAACCGGACAACGTGACCGTCGAGAATAACATTCTCGAAAACAACAACGTCGCCGTGGGGCTAGAGACGCCAATCGGCCCGTTCATCGTCGTCACCGGAGCAACCAATATCAGCTTCAGCGGCAACACGTTGATCGGCTCTCCCGACGTCGACAGCCTCCTTGGCACAGACGGTGACGATATCCTGACCGGGCTCGCTTCTAACGATACGCTCGATGGCGCAGACGGTATCGACACGGTCGACTACTCGGCCGAAGACGGCATGAGCGGCGTAACCGTCGATCTTGGCGCCGGGACCGCCACCGACACCTACGGCGACACCGACACGCTCATCAGCATCGAGAACGTGATCGGCACCGACGAAATCGACGATCTGACCGGCAGCGACGGAGCCAACACGATCTCGGCTCTGGCTGGTGACGATACCATTACCGGCGGCCTTGAAGACGACACCATCGACGGTGGCGACGACTACGACACCGCAAACTACGCAGGCAACTCGTCTGACTACACCATCACGCTTGAGATGGATGGCGGCGGTCATGTCATCGGCATCGCCAGCGTCGTCGACAACAATGCCGGCGATGGCGACGAAGGCACCGACACGCTGATGAATGTGGAAGCGGCATACTTTGCCGGAGACAACGTCTTGATCAGCGTCGTCGGTCCCGTGCAGTTGTTTGACGACTCTTCAAACTTCGTTGGCGCCTTCAACACGATTACGGACGCCATCGCGGCAGCGTCGGCCATGTACACGCTCAACATCGCGGCCGGTGACTATTCGGGCGAAAGCCCTGTCGCCGTCGACGTGGATGATCTGTTGGTCGAAGGGGCAGCCGGTGCCACTGGCATCGAACTCGTTCTCGATCCTGGGGTCAGCAACATCACGCTTGATGGCGAGGCGGACATCGACGTCACCGGCAACGGCATCGTCAATACCATCACCGGCAATCTCGGCGCCAATTTGTTGGATGGTGGCGCAGACGCTGACATCCTGCTGGGAGACGACGGCGATGACCGCATTTTTGGTGGCGATGGCGACGACACCATAACCGGCGGCGATGGCAACGATGCCATGGACGGCGAGGACGGAAACGACAGGCTGTTCGGTGAGGATGGTAACGATATCCTTATCGGTGCGGATGGAAATGACATTCTGCGCGACGATGCTGGAAACGACCGCCTTCTGGGTGGCACCGGAAATGACTTGATGGTGGCCGGCGACGGCAATGATATTCTTCGAGGCGGAGACGGAAACGATCGGATCTACGGTGGTGCAGGCAACGACTTGCTCGTCGGCAATGCCGGGTCCGATGTCCTACGTGCCGAAGCCGGCAATGACCGTCTCTTCGGTGGTTCCGGCAATGATCGTCTGTTCGGCGGCAGCGGCAACGACCGCATTTTTGGCGACGGTGGCAACGACGTCATTTTCGATGAAGCGGGCAATGACCGCATTGATGGCGGCGCTCAGTTCGACATCGCGAGGTTCGCAGGGTCAAAAGACGACTTCACGATTACCGAAGGTCAGTCAGGCGTGGTTGTTGTAACCGACAATGTTGGGGATCTCGGCCGCAATGTCCTCGTCGATGTCGAGAAAATCATCTTCGATGATGGGGCCGTGTTGCTCTGATCGCCAGAGCAACTCGTCATTCAAACGATCCAGCAAGTCCTGACTTGCCAGGCTTTAAGATTCGGGGCGCGTTTCGGCGCCCCGAACTCTATCTATCTGCCGATGCCTGGAAACGAAAACCAATCCAGTCGCCATCGCATGCTGATGTCGCATATCGCAACGCAACTGCTGCTATTCGTCCAACCACACGCCCTTGATCAACCTTCGAAAGGAAGCGCCGGCGCGGATTGAAACCCATCCACGCGCAAACGCGTTATGAGCTGCGCTTGGCTCGTTTCTTCGCTTTGCCGGGGGACACACGAAGTTGCTCGACTTGCTGCGCCAAATCTTCGGCCAGTGCGAACAGTCCTTCGCGATCGATTGCGCAATGCGCCTCGATCTTGAGCGCGGACAATTCGGATTGGTAGCGCCGCGCCAGCCGCACCGGATCGGCGTCCGGCGGCAGTTCCCCCTTGGACTTCGCCAACTCGAATAATGAGACGAATTCGCCCCTCATTTCATCAAGGTATTGGCGTGAGTACCGTGCGATCTCGTCATCGTCTGTCGTGACATCGACGAGCGTCTTGATCAGCATGCAGGGACGGCAATTCGGATCGTCATTAGAACACCGGGCAACGTTGCGCATCAAATCGGCAAGCGCTTTGAGCGGCGAGCCAGCTTCTTCGCCGATGGTCCGCAAGCTATCCCGGTTCTGCCGGAAATAGCGTTCCAGCGCAGCGAGATAAAGCGCCTCCTTGCTGGAGAAGGCCGCATAAATACTGCCCGGCTTCATGTCCAACGCGGCTTCGAGGTCTTTCAGCGACGTCGCGTGATACCCCCTCGTCCAGAACAGGTTCAGCGCCGCATCGAGTGCAGCCTCACGATCGTATGGGCGTGCTCGTTTCATTGCCTTCCAGATAGTCAAGCCGTTGTGATCTGTCCTGCTCCCCGCCAGCCGAAATCCATCACACTTGAGTGATCACTCAAATAAGCTATTGAGCGATCACTCAATACATCCCCATATGCGAGTCCTAAGACGGGGGAAACCCGCAACAGATTTCAGCAGACCATGCCCTTCCATCTGAGGAAAGCACACGGGTATTAGCCAAAAAGGATAGCAATCATGGGTATCTCAGTCGAAAACAAAGTCGCACTGGTCACCGGCGCAAACCGAGGGATCGGTGCTGCAATCGTTGAATCGTTCATCAAGCACGGCGCCAAGAAGGTCTATCTTGCCGTGCGCAATCCAGAATCGGCGAAATCCCTGGAAGAGAAGTTCGGCAACAAAGTCGAGACGCTGCAAGCGGACCTGTCCGATGCCGGCTCGATCAAACGCCTCGCGAAACAGGCCAACGATACCGAGATCCTCGTCAACAATGCCGGCGTACTCGTGCCTTCATCCGCCCTTGGCCAGGACACCGAGGCAGCCCTCAGGAAGGAACTCGACGTCAACGTTTTTGGATTGCTCCGCGTTGTCGAAGCATTTGCCGACATCCTGAAATCAAACAAGGGCGCACTGGTTCAGCTCAATTCGGTCGCCTCGATCAAAAACTTTCCCGTCGTCGCAACGTATTCAGCCTCAAAGGCTGCTTCATATTCTCTGACCCAAGCACTGCGAGAGGAACTGGGCGCCCAAGGCGTCAGCGTGCTCAGCGTCCATCCCGGACCGATTGACACCGACATGGCGAAACAGGCCGGTCTCGAAGGTGTCCCGACGTCGGTCGTCTCGGAAGGCATTGTCGCAGCCCTCGCGGCAGGCGACTTCCATTTGTTTCCCGATGAGATGGCTAAACAGTTCGAAACTGCCTACCAGAGTTTTTCCGATAGCATCGTGACCGCAGACATGAGCGAATAACCTGACCGACGCTTAAACCACCCCTGCCGTGAATTGGCCCCTACCCCTGCTGGCAAGCCAATTCGCGGCAGAACCTCCCTCGGGCGAGAAAGCGTCGCAATAGGCGAAACATCGGTACGCCTTGGATCTCAAAATCCGCGTTGCCGGGTCCCGATCAGGACCGAACCTTGACAGGCGGTGCAGCCGTAGACCCACGCTCGATCAGCTCGGCGGTATACTTATAGCCATGATCCAGCGCAGCCGCAGGCCAGTTGATCATTTCGACCAGCGCTTCGGCGGCACGGCGACCGATGCGCTTCGCCGGCACCCGCATGGTCGTCAGGCCCGGCTCGATCGAGGACGATCCCCTGAAATCACCAATCCCGATGATCGACATTTCCTCGGGCAAGCGAATGCCAAGTGCGAGGCAGGCAAACATCGCGCCTTGGGCGATGACGTCGTTCGCGGCAAAAATCGCAGTCGGTCTACGACCTTCCCGCAAATAGTCCATCACAATGGTTTTGCAGGCCTGCACTTCATAGGGACACACGATCCGGCGCTCCGCCACTGCCGGATTGCCTGTCGCCTTTAACGCCGCCAAAGCCCCGGAACGACGGTCCGCCGCGCGATCGTTTGCAGAGGTCTCAGCCAACAACAGCAGAATATCATCGTGCCCTAGATCAATAAGGTGCTTGATCGCAGCCGCAGCCGCTTCGCGATTATCAAAGCCGATACACGGCCATGGCTGACGCGCGCGATAGTTCCACAACATGATCGAAGGAATCTTGTAACGGTTGAGCTGCTGCAACGTCTCGTCGTTATGAACCAGACCAATCAAAGCGATGGCATCGATCCCGTGCTGAAGCAGTGACTCCGTCAAGATCGCCTCCCGCCCAAGATCGTAATTGTGGGTCCCAATCAACATGGTCTGGGCATTCCGGAATAGCGTCGACGAGAACTCCTGGATCATTTCCGAAAAGATCGCATTGTCGATCGTCGGAACGACAAGTCCGATCGTACCGCTGCTGTTCGGGCTCAGCCTGCTTGCAGCATGCGGAACATATCCCAGTTCGTTGACCACCTGGGCGATGCGCTCGCGCGTGCCTTCTTTCACCATCTCTGGCGAATTGAAATAGCGCGACACGGTTGCCGGCGAGACCGCCGCACGCGATGCCACTTCCGTGATGCTCGGCAAACCTTTTCTGAGAACTTTGCGTGCCATTTGCGACCTACATAATGCCCGGATTGAAAATTTTAGAACATGCTTTTCATTTTCATTCCATCCCAGCGCGCGTCAACCGTCTCCTGTTGCACCGCACGCGCTTCGCGTTTCCTGACAAAAAAAGTGAAAAATTCGCCCGCTACAAAACAAGCCCGGAGACCTGCAAACACAAGATGAAATGAAGCTGCAAGGCCGCGCGCGCACAATCCGGTTTCATTCAGATTATTTATTAATTATCAGCGCCTTGACTGGGATGCTCAACCTGTCTCCAACTACGACTTTCGCGACGTCGGCGAAGCATGACAGAGACGTTCCTACCACGCCTTGATGCCTCTCGGACACCATCTAGAAGACGATGTTCAGTAACGAATGTCGTCGGTGATCGGAGCGCCGCAAGTCCTGCTATGAGCACTTCAAGCGCTCGTAAAGAAGCGCCGAAACGCCAGCATGATCCTTCAAAATGAAACTCATTGCGACGACGTTTTCATGATGCAGGATTGTGCGTCAACAACAACAGATCGGACCGTCAGGCAGCGCAAAAAGCTCCGGCGGAATCCAAAGTACCAGGGTGGAAATCAGTGGAATTCTTACAGCACTTCGGGCCTGTATTCACGCTGACATCAATGGCCATACTCTGCGGCGGGACAATCGGCGGCTTGTTGCTTGGAGCAACGCCTGGCCTGTCACCGACAATGGCCGTTGCACTACTTATTCCCTTCACCTTCCATATGACTCCAATCCACGGCCTGATGCTGCTGGGTGCCGCCTATACGGCAACTGTCGCCGGCGGCGCGATCAGTGCGATCCTCCTGAAAATACCAGGAGCCCCGGCGAACATTGCAACCGCACTCGATGGCAACGCGATGGCCAAGAAAGGTGAGGCGGCAAAGGCCCTCCAGATCTGTTTCATCTCCTCGTTCATCGGCGGCGTCATCGGCATCTTCGTCTTGATCTTCCTCACGCCGTTTCTGGCCCAGTTCGCCTTGGGCTTCGGTCCATCGCACATGTTCTGGATCGCCATTCTCGGCATCACGATCATCGGCTCCTTGGATTCCAAATCCGTCGTGAAAGGCCTCTTGGCGGGAGCGCTCGGGCTTTGGATCTCGATGATCGGCTACGACTCGATCCAGGGCGTGGAGCGCTTCATTTTCTCTGAGCACCTTGAAGGCGGGATCCATATCATCGCCGCGCTCATCGGCTTGTTCGCCATCCCTCAAGTTCTTGAAATGCTCGAAACCGGCCGTGTCAGGCGCGACATGGAAGTCGTCAGGGTCAAGCCACACAGCATCGTCAAGTCGATCTACGAAACACTCTCCAAGACTCGCGCCACCATCATCGGTGCTGTCGTCGGTATCGTCGTCGGCCTCATTCCCGGAGCCGGTGGGCAGATCGCCGGGCTCGTTTCTTATGATCAGGCCCGCCGCTACTCGCCCAACCGCGATCGCTTCGGAACCGGCGAAAGCGAAGGCGTGGTCGCCGCCGAAACGGCCAACAACGCGATGGTCGGACCGTCACTCGTTCCGTTGCTGACCTTGTCGGTTCCAGGCAGCCCAACCGCGGCCGTCCTTCTCGGCGGACTGCTTATTCACGGCATTTTCCCCGGCCCCAACCTGTTCGAGAAGCACGGCGACGTCGCCTGGGCCTTCATCAACTCGCTGCTGGTCGGCCAGCTCTTGATGCTCGTCTTTGGGCTCTGGGTTGCCAAATGGGCCGCACATGTTGTGCGCATTCCACCACCGATTCTTGCCAGTGCCGTCTTGGTGCTCGGCATCTTCGGGGCCTACTCGGTGCAAAGTTCGTATTCTGATGTCGTCGTCATGCTCGTCCTTGGACTGGGGATGTACTTCCTCTCCAAATACGGCTTCAGCCCCGCGCCTCTCGTCTTGGGCGTCATCCTCGGGCCGATCGCGGAGAACAACTACGTACAGGGCCGCATTATCGCAGAAGCAGGCGATGGCATGCTCCGTTACTTCTGCACCGGCCCCCTCAACATCTTCCTGATCGTTCTGGTTATTGCTTCGATCGCTTACTCGGTCGCAACCGAAATCCGCATTCGTCGGATGGAATCCGAAAGAGAGGCCATCGCATGAGCGAATACACGCAAGTCTCCGGACGCTTCCAGCAAACCATCCCTGCCGTTGCTCTCCTAGGACTTGGGCTCTGGGTCGGCTTCACGAGCTTCACGGTTGAGGACCCGCAACCTTACCTCTTCCCGCAGCTGATCGCGGTCACGCTCGTCCTGCTTGGCACAATGGCCCTGGTGCGGGCGCTCAGAGGTGCCAATCGCACAGGCGTCGGCTTTACCCAGGACCAAGTCATCAAGGTCTCTCCAGCAGCCGTCCTAATGCTCGCCACGGTCTTTATCGCCCTGCCAGTGCTCGGCTTCTACGCCGGCTCGGCGCTCGGTTTTTTCGCGATGTTCTCCATCTACGATCCTGAACCACACACGTCACCGAAAGTCTGGCTGAAAAGGATCGTGATCACAGCCGGATTTATGTCACTCGTCTACGTCGTGTTTAACCTGCTCCTGCAGGTGCAGACACCACGCGGCTTGTTGATTTAGCAGGGCATAAGAAGCCCAAATCAAGGGTGCCCAAAACAACGACTTGAGGAGACTGCCTAATGAAGAAATTTACACTTGGACTGGCAGCAACGGCCATGTTGGCTTTTGCTTCTCCATTGACCGCCGGAGATTATCCCGATCGGCCGGTCAGCATGACGGTCGCCTATAGCCCCGGCGGCGCAACCGACTTCCAGGCACGCATCGTCACCATGGTCGCTGGCAATGAGGAGTATCTGGGCCAACCGATCGTAATCCTCAACAAGCCCGGTGCAGGCGGCAAGATCGGCTGGAACGCTTTCGCCTCTTCCGCATCGACCGACGGCTACGACCTTGCAGCCTATAACGTCCCGCACTTCATCGCGCAGTCGATCAAATTCAAGACCAAGTACACGATCGACAACCTCGAACCGATTGCCAACTGGGGTGCAGACCCGGCCGTGTTCGTCGTCAACAAGGACAGCCCCTTCAACTCGATGAAGGACGTCGTAGAATACGCCAAGGCCAACCCTGGAAAAATCACCGTTTCCGGTGCTGGTCTCTACGTCGGACACCACATCGCCTTCCTGCAAATTGAAAAAGCAGTCGGCGCAGAGCTCAAATACGTTCCGCACAAAGGCGGCGCTCCAGCACTGAAGTCGGTCCTGGGCGGTCAGGTCATGGCCGGCGTCAACAACCTGTCTGACGCCTACCGCAGCCGCGACAGCCTCAAGATCCTCGGCATCGCCGACCTGGAACGCGACAAGGATTTCCTTCCCGACGTCCCGACGATGAAAGAGCAAGGACTCGACGTTGACGATTCATCGGTGAACTTCCGCGGCATCATGGTCCGCAAGGGCACCCCGCAAGATGTCATCGACAAGCTCGCCGCCAAGATTCCAGAGATGTTCAAGAACAAGCGCGTTGTCAAACAGATGACCGCCGGTGGTTCACCTCTGCGCGTCATGAACCGCGATGAAGTGAAAGCCATGTGGGAACGCCGCGAGAAGTTCCTCAAGGAATTGCTCGCTAACCTCTAAGCCGAAGTTTCGACTTCAAAGACAAGAGACTTCGCAATTCAAGAACTGATGTGGCTGCGCCGCCTCCCCGGCACAGACGGGAGAGCTGCGGCCACATCAAATAAACGCCGCCAGCAAAAAACACGTGCGGAACTAGGGTCTGAATTTCTAGGAGCTGATCAGGAGCTGACAATGACTTTGTTGAGTGCCGGCGCAATCAACAGTGATCGCAAAGCGGATTCAGATACCGCCGACAATCCAAAAGCCAAAGTGGCAGCCATCGTTGCCCGCGCCCACGCCGCGATGGAAGCCTACGAAAACACCGACCAGGAGCGCGTTGACGACGCCGTCCGAGCACTCGCCTGGTCGATCTACAAACCCGAAAACGCCAAGATGCTCGCCGAACTCGCCGTCGAGGATACCGGCCTCGGCAACGTTGAATCGAAGATCATCAAGAACACCCGCAAAACGTTCGGGACCTTGCGCGATCTCATCCGCGCCAAGACCGTCGGCGTGATCAGCGAAGAGCCGGAACGCGGCCTTGTCAAATACGGTAAACCCGTCGGCGTTGTCGCCGCCGTGTGCCCATCGACGAACCCTGCAGCCACGCCGGTCAATAAGGCCATGATGGCAGTGAAGGGCGGCAACGCCGTCATCATTGCGCCTTCGCCTGCCGGAGCCATCACCACGGCCAAGACCGTCGATATGATGCGCGCCGAGCTGAAGAAGGCTGGACACCCCGAAGACCTTGTTCAGCTCATGCCGACCCCGGTCTCGAAGGAGATGACCCAGGAGCTGATGAACCAGGTCAACCTGGCCGTCGTCACCGGCTCCCAGAACAACGTCAAGCGCGCCATGCAGTCGGGAACCGTCGCCATCGGCGTCGGCGCCGGCAACGTGCCTGTCATCATCGACTCGACCGCCGATCTTGACGACGCTGCAGTGAAGATCTGCGCCTCCAAGATTTTCGACAACTCGACCTCATGCTCATCGGAGAACGCAATCGTTATTCTCGATGACGTCTATGAGGACGCCATCGCCGCCCTCGAACGCGCCGGTGGCTGGAGATGCTCGGCTGAAGAGTGCCAATCGGTTGGCGATACTCTTTGGGTAAACGGCAAACTCAATCGCGCCGTCATCGCCAAGGACGCCGATGTTTTCGCCAAGGTCATGAAGCTTCCCGAAGACGCCCAGTCAAGCAAGTTCTTCATGGTCGAGCAGCAAAGCGTCGGTGGCAAACACTCCTTCGCTGACGAGAAGCTGTCACTCGTCTTGACCGTCTATCGGGCCAAGGATTTCGCAGAAGCCAAGAAGATCGTGCACGACATTCTTGACGTAACCGGCAAAGGCCACTCAGCCGGCATCCATACCAAGAACCTGGAGCACGCCCGCGAACTTGCCGCAGAAACCGACGTCGTTCGCATCCTGGTCAATCAGGCGCACACCTTCGGAAACGGTGGCAGCTTCGATAACTGCCTGCCCTTCACTCTATCGATGGGAGGCGGAACCTGGGCCGGCAACACGATCTCCGAGAACCTGAATTATCGCCACTTCATCAACATCACGCACCTCGTGACAACAATCCCGAAAGACCAGCCCTCCGAAGAAGAACTCTTTGGTCCTTATTGGTCGAAATACGGGAAGTAGGAAGGATATCCAGGCGATGAATTTTGAAGAACACGCGGCCAAACCGCTTCTGAAGAAATACGGCATTGCCGTTCCAGAAAGCGTACTGGCAACAAGTGCCGGTGAAGCAACCGCCGCCGCCAAGAAGATCGGTCCATGCGCGGTCAAGGCACAAGTCCCAACCGGCAAACGCGGCAAGGCCGGAGGCATCAAGCTCGCCTCCACGCCCGACGAAGCCGGATCCCATGCCGCCAACATTATCGGCATGACGATTGGCGGCTGGCCGGTCGAGAAGATCCTCGTCGAAGCGCAGACAAATATCGCCAGAGAGCTCTACCTGGCGATCGTCAACGACAACGCGACCAAGGGCCCAATGGTGCTGTTCTCGCACATGGGCGGCATGGACGTTGAAGAAGCCGCCGAGGAAGATCCGAACGCCATGCGCAAGGCGCCCGTCTCGATCACGACAGGTCTAACGGCCGACATCGCGCGCGACCTGATCAAAGGTCTGGATCTCGAAGCGGTCGAAGACCAACTGGTCGAAACCATGCTGTCGCTCTACCAGGCCTTCCGCGGACTTGATGCCGAACTGTTGGAAATCAACCCGCTCGTCATCACCGGCGACAACAAGATCATAGCTCTCGATTGCAAGCTGACGGTCGACGACAGCGCGAGCTACCGCCAGGAAGAGATCACGCCTCAGGCCGCGCCTGAAAAGCTCACCGAGCTGGAAAAGAAGGCCGCCGCCGAAGGCTTGAAGTACATCGAGCTTGGCGGCTCCGTCGGAGTCATCGCCAATGGCGCCGGCCTCACCATGACGACGATGGACGTCATCGCGTTTTATGGCGGCGAACCGGCCAACTTCCTCGAAGTCGGTGGCGAAGCCTACACCAAGGCCAAAACCGCCCTCTCGATCCTTCTTGAAAACCCCAACATCAAAAGCCTGCTCGTCAATTTCTGCGGCGCCTTCGCGCGCACCGACGTCATGGCCGAAGGTGTCGTCAACGCGTGGCAGGAACTCAAACCCGACATCCCCGTCTTTTTCACCATTCACGGGACCGGGGAAGACGAAGCCATCGCACTCGTAAAGGAACGCCTTGGAATCGAGCCGTTCGAACTGATGGACGATGCGGTCAAAGCCGCCGTTGCCGCCGCCAACGAGAGAGTGAACGCATGATCCCCAGGAAGCACCATAAAATCCTCGTTCAAGGTATCACCGGCAAACAGGGTACCTTCTGGAGCGAGGCCATGCAGGCCTATGGCTCGACAATCATTGGCGGCGTCAACCCGCGAAAAGCAGGTCAACAGCACTTGGGCGTGCCGATCTTCGCAACCGCCAAGGATGCCGCAAAAGAGCAGCCCTTCGATATTTCGGTCATGTTCATTCCGCCGGCGATGGCCAAGGATGCAGCGATCGATGCCTGCGAAGCCGGCGCCAAGATGCTCGTCTGCCTGACCGAACACATCCCCGCACACGACGTCATGGAAATGCATGTCGCCGCCGCAGCAAACAACACGCAGATCGTGGGGCCCAACACGGCCGGGCTGGTGACGCCGGGCGAATGTTTCGTCGGGATCATGCCGGCGTTCAACGACCGCGTCTTTAAGCCCGGCCGGATCGGCGTAATCTCACGCTCCGGCAGCCTCGGCACGTTGATCAGCCTCATGCTCACCCAGCAAGGGCTCGGACAGTCGGCGTTCTACGGCGTCGGCGGCGATCCCATGATCGGAACGACCTCGGTGGATGCGCTGAAGATCCTCAACGACGATCCTGGCACCGACGGCGTCGTCCTTTGCGGCGAGATCGGTGGCAACGCCGAAGAGGATGCAGCCGAATTCGCAAAGACAATGAAAAAGCCGGTGGTCTCATTCATCGCCGGCCGGCAATCCCCGCCCGACAAGAAGATGGGGCACGCCGGCGCCATCGTGTCAGGCGGCAAGGGAGACTACCCATCGAAGCGCGCAGCGCTGGAAGCTGCCGGCGTTGCAGTGGCCGACACACCAAGCGCCTTGCCGGGACTGTTGAAAGAACGCCTTGCCTCGAACGCCGCATAACGAACGAAGATCGGTCTCGGGCACGGCAACATATGACACGCGAACTTCAGCGACGATGGAAAAAAGTCCGTCGTCGCTGAAACCGGGTGCCGCGACAAACAAAGAGTTGACGGAGACGGTGCTATGGCAATCAGGGATTTGGCAATCGCTTACGATGGAAGCCCCGCTGCCCGCTCGGCGCTGAAATACGCCGTCCGTATGGCGCAAAAATACGATGCGGAATTGACCGGGCTTCATGTCTCTTGCCCGGCCAAGATCCAAAAAGACTTCGAACGCTGGATCTCCTCCGACGTGCTTGAGCACATCCAGGATAGCGCCAAGCAAAAAGCCATCGACGTCGAAAAGGAATTCCGCGAGAAGATCACCGAACTTGGTTTCAGCGGCAAGGTCGCCTGGGAGGTTCTGACCGGCAATGCCGGCGTCGCCTTGGCACGCCGCGGACGCTTCTATGACATCCTCATCACAGGACAGTTCGCCCGCGCGATCCGCCGCGAACAAGGCGTACTTCAACCCGAAGAGCTGATCCACAGCATCGGCAAACCCTTGATCATCGTCCCCGAAAATTATGAGCCGCGCGAGTTCAAAGAAACCGCAGCCATCGCCTGGGACGGGAGCCGGTCGGCATCACGCGCACTCTCAGACGCGATGCAGATCCTGGAAACGAAAAAGAAGCTCGATGTCCTCGTCGTCGAAGGCAAGAAAAGCAGCGAGGACCCCTACGCGCCGCTTTCTGCAACCGACATTGTCGCTCATCTCAAGAAACACGGCGTCGATGCCAAGGAAATCCGCATCGCGCCGGGCAGGCAATCAGCAGCACGCGCCGTCCTCGACTATTGCGGCACGACCGATCCCGACCTCCTCGTCATGGGCGCTTTCGGCCGCGGCAAACTGGGGGCCATGCTGTTTGGAAGCATGACCACCGGCGTCCTGGCCGAGATGAACGTGCCGGTTCTGGTGTCGCACTGACGAAGGCCGCGAGCAGCTAAAGGATGAGCAGCACTCTCAGTTGAAAAAATCGGATCGAAGCGAAAGGAAGAAGTCTCAAGATAGCGTTTGCCGCCGCTTCGAAAATCAAGTCTGGCGGCGAACCTGTTAAAGGCCCTGAATCATGAATGTCCTAGTTGTCGATGATCATCCGTTAATTCGCGCCGGCATCGGAACGGCGATCAAACCCGTTCAAGGTCGCAACGGCGTGCGCAATTGCGCGTCTCTGAAACAGGCTTTGCATGTCGTGCGTCGAAGCGAAGAACCCAAGACCGTTTTCCTCGACCTCGGGCTTCCCGACTCGCGCGGCCTGATCGGCCTGCTGCAATTGAGACTGGCATTGCCGAATGCGCGCATCGTCGTCATCTCGGGCCAGGAACATCCCGATCTTCGAAAGTTCGCGTTCCTATTGGGCGCCAAAGGCTTCGTGAAAAAAGCCTGGGAGCTTGAACTTCTCACCGACACTCTGGTCTATTTTGCAGGGCTTGAAGCGCACGATGCTGATGAGGCAAAATCGAAAATCGACACCCGCATCACGCCGGCGTTCCCACCCAAGAACACCAAGACGTTGACGCCCAGAGAGCTCGATGTCCTGCAATTGATCTGCGACGGCCTCAGCAATATCAGCATCAGCAAGAAGCTTGGCGTGACCGAGCCGACGATCAAGCGGCACATCAACCGCATCTTCGACAAGGGCGACGTGCGCAGCCGCACGCAATTGGTGCAGGCGGTGACGCGGTCCTATCGCGGCCTCAGCCCCTCCGACACTCTGCCCCAAATCCCGAAACGCACGCGGACGAACCATCATCGTCCACTTCACGCCACCGCGGGCTCGGCCGCTTGAATTGAATTGGGTTGGCTGAAGCGAAGCACGCGACAGCGACAACGCTTCTCGCGACTCTCAACCTAACCCAGAGCCTCGCACCCGCTTGCTGATCCCGGTGACGTGCACGTGAATGCGCTTTGCCGCGCGCAAAGCGATGCACGCTCCGACGACGCGGACCCGCAGGGCTGCAATTGCGGCACCTCAATCCGATCAGAGATCCTAATCTGGGCAGACAGACCGAAACGTCTCGGCGTCAAGCGCGCTCGTGACCATAAAACAGCATGGAAACATGCTCGGCTTCGGCAAAGAACAGCCAGCGTTCGACGATGATGCCGACGGCGGCGACACACGTCGCGATAAGATAGAACACCGGCGCACCTATCCCGAGCAGCAGCGCAATCAGAACCATGAAGGCTGGCACGGCAAAGAGCCCCAACAAAACGAACCGGCGCAACTTCTCGGCATGCTTGCGTGCGACCGCATAGCCCATCTCGCGCATCACGAAGTTGGGCCGGGTATGCGGCGGATCGAGCGGACGAACCTTACCGATATGCCCAAGCCCCGTCGCCATCTCGGCGGTATATTTTCCAGGATCGGCATCGATCGTCTGCCAGTACCAGGATTTCAACGCTGCAGCAGTGGCAAGACCGATGAGACACGCAACGGAGACCCATGCCGGAACCTGCTCGAAGATCGCAGTCGTCAAAGCAAACAAGAGCGCACCCGTCACAGCAGCGAGAACCAGATAATTCGCCGGCACAAGCCCCAGATACCACTGCCGGATGGTGCGCAGCGAGGCATAGATCATCCCCGTACAGTAGACAGTCACGACCGCACCCGCAGCGCTAAGCAACGCCAGCGGGATCACCCACGAAGTCTCAACGCCGAGAAGCCAGATGAAAGCCATCAGTCCCGACGGCACATAGGTCGCGACCGCCGCCACGCCTTCCCGCGACAGCCACGACGTACGCCATTGCGAGAAAGCTCCGATGGCCCGTTCGGAATGACCAAGATGCAGCGTCGACGAAATGAGCCCAGCCGTGATGAGTCCCAAAGCGACAACGATCTGCGTGAACGAAAGCCAGCGATCGACCGGCATCAAACCGAACACTTGCGCGAGCGATAGCCAAAACAGCAATCCATAACCAGCCCCGGAGGCGGTCGTGAAAACGATAACCGAATAAGCTGGATGCATGGGTCCGCCTTTTTATCGTGACAGTGCTTGATCAGCCCAGGCGAAGAGCCTTTCGACGGCGGAACCGTCCGGCTTTGGAACCTGCTCAGCCGGTCTATCTGACTTGGTACCCGCAACAGAAACCGGCGCACGCGGCGGCAGGTACTTATTGACCGGCTTGTAGCCGAACTCATCTAGCAAGTTGTAGCCGCCGCGCGCCGCAACGTTCTTTGAAACATCGCTATCGGGATCGCCCAAATCGCCGAAACCGCGCGCGCCGGTTGGGCAGGCTCGAACGCATGCGGGGATGCGGTCCACTTCCGGGATCGACTCGTTGTAGATCCGATCGACGCACAGCGTGCATTTCTTCATCACCCCGTCGTCGTAATCGTATTCGCGCGCGCCATAGGGACACGCCCACGAGCATAGCTTGCAACCGATGCACGTGTCGGGATTAACGAGAACGATGCCGTCTTCCTCGCGCTTGTAGGATGCCCCAGTTGGACAAACCGTGACGCAATCCGGCGTCTCGCAATGCAGACACGAGCGTGGAAAATGCACCGTCTTCGCGTTCGCCCCTTCGCCAACTTCGAACGCATGGACGCGATTGAGCCAGGCGCCAGAGGGATCGCCACCATAAGGATCGTGATCCGACAAAGGCGCACTATACCCGCCGGTATTCCACTCCTTGCAACTCGTCGCACAGGCATGACAGCCCACACAGATATCAAGGTCGATGACCAGCCCAAGTTTTTTATTTGTCGTTGCCGGCAGCGAGGTCATCGGTCCGCCTTCTTGAATTCTTCGCCATAGGCAAGTTTATCGGGAGAAGGTGGCAGCCCGCCGCGAGCTGTTGGCTCGAAGCGCGGTTCCGTCTCGCCATCTCCATCCGCCCGCTTGATCGAAACGCGCAAATCAAACCAGGCCGCCTGACCGGTAATCGGGTCGGAGTTGGAATAGCGATACCCGCCACCGCCTTCCGGCAGGAGTTCCGAAATCAGATGGTTGAGGAGGAAGCCCTGGTTGGCTTCCGGCGAGTCGTCATCAAGCCCCCACGCGCCACGCCGTTTGCCGATGGCGTTCCACGTCCAGACCGTATCGCGGTTACATCCGTCCATCAGCCGCACCTGGCATTTGACGCGGCCCTGATGCGACGCCAGCCACACCCAGTCGTCGTCTTTCACACCGACAGATTTGCCGAGATCATGATGGATGTAGAGCCGGTTGGCAGCCGTGATCTGGCGCAGCCACGCGTTCTGACTGCCCCACGAATGGTACATATGCATCGGCCGCTGCGTAATGGCATGCAGCGGGTAGTCGCCATCTGCCACCATCGCCTCTTCGAACGGCTGATACCAGAACGGCAGCGGATCGAAATACGTGCGGATACGTTCGCGATGGCTCTCAGGCGGCTGGCGCTCGCCATGACCTTCGGCAGCCAATCGGAAGGCCTGCAACGGCTCACAATAAAGCTGGAAGATCGTCGGCTTGGCGACCGTGCGGAAACCGACATCCACGGCCCATTCCAGATACGCCTTGTTGGCATGCTTGAAATAGGCCTGTTCAGGCGTGAGCTCGTGGGCAAAGAATGCGCCGTTCTCAAGATACCGCTGCAGCTGGTCGGGGTTCGGATCGCCTCGACCAACGCGCGAGCCGTCCTTACCCCGCCAGCCCGCAAGCGGGCCGACACCCGGCTTGCGCTCATGATTGACCATGTAGTCTGGATAACCGCCCGGGAACTTCGCCGAGCCGTCTTCGTTCGTGAAAGCTGGAAAGCCAAGCCGCGCCGCCAGATCGATGAGAACTTCCTGGAAGCCGCGCACATCGCGGTCGGGCTTGACGACAGGATGGCGAATGGAATCGGCCGCCATCTCAGCCGTCGAAATCGGCCGGTCGAGCAACGAGATGCAATCCCAGCGCTCAAGATACGTGGTGTCCGGCAGGATGAGATCCGCGTAAGGCACCATCTCGGAATAGTAGGCATCCGAGTAGATGATCTTCGGGATGACGTAGTCGCCGTTATCGTCCTTCGCCGTCAGGTTCTCGATGGTGCCGGGAACATTCATCGACGAGTTCCAGGCCATGTTCGCCATGTACATGAAGAGGACGTCGATCTTGTAGGGGTCCTGCTTGGCCGCGTTGTTGATGACCATATGCATCAACCCATGCGCGGACATCGGCGCATCCCAGCTGAACCCTTTGTCGATGCGGGCGGGCTTGTCGTCATCGATGAGCAAGTGCTGAGGGCCGAGCGGGAAACCCAGATGCGGACCACCCAGCGGCTCCTCCGGCCGGATATCCTGCAATGCCCCATGCGGCAGCAGCCACGGCGGTGCCTGCTTGGGGTAAGGCGGCTTGTATCGGAAACCGCCCGGGCAATCGATCGAGCCCAACAGAATCTGCAGAATGTGGATCAGCCGGCAGGTGTGAAACCCGTTGGAATGAGCCGAAATCCCACGCATCGCATGCATGGACACCGGACGGCCGATCATCTTCTCGTGCCGTCGTCCCGCCCAGTCCGTCCATGGCTGGTCGAGTACGATTTCCTGCTCGAAGGCAACGTTGGCCAGCTCTTTGGCGATCCGGCGGATGTCTTCGGCAGCAACACCGATCTGCGATGCAACGGCTGCAGGACTATATTCGTCGCCGAGATAGCGCTCGGCCATCAGTTCGAAGACCGGCCGCGCCTTGCGCCCGTCTTCAAGGGTGCGCACACCCGTCAGGGCCGGCGTCGTATCGACCCGCATTGCGCTCGCGAACCCGCCGCTTGCCTTGTCGTAGACGAGCGGATCGCCATCTTCGCCACGCGCAAACAGCCCATGATCCTTGGCGCCCGGATCCTCGATAACGAGCCATGGCGCGTTGGTATAACGAACAAGATAATCCAGATCGACGGTTTGGTTGCGGAAAAGCTCATGGATCAACGCGCCGACAAACAGCCCGTCCGTACCAGGCCGGATACCAACCCACTCGTCGGCAACCGCGTTATATCCGGTGCGCACAGGGTTGACCGACACGATCTTCGCGCCACGCTCTTTAAGGAGGCCAATCCCCATCTTGATCGGGTTGGAGGCGTGATCTTCGGCCACGCCGAACAGCATGAAATACTTGGTCAGCTCCCAATCGGGATCACCGAATTCCCAGAACGCCCCGCCGAACGTGTAAAGCCCGCCAGCCGCCATGTTGACCGAACAAAAGCCGCCATGAGCCGCAAAGTTCGGCGTGCCGAATTGCATCGCCCACAAGCCGGTGAGCGATTGGCTTTGGTCGCGGCCGGTAAAAAACGCCAGCTGCTTGGGATCTTTCTTGCGAACGTCTGACAGCCAATCGGTTGCCAGCCCCAGCGCTTCGTCCCAAGAAATCTCTTCGAACTGACCGGAGCCACGCGGCCCAACCCGCTTCATCGGCGCCCGCAAGCGCGCCGGCGAGTAGTGCTGCATGATCCCGGCAGAACCCTTGCCGCACAGAACGCCCTTATTCACAGGATGATCGCGGTTGCCTTCGATATAGCGAACCTTGCCGTCGCGCAGATGCACGTTGATCCCGCAACGGCACGCGCACATGTAGCACGTCGTCTTCTCTACCTTGTCGCCAACCGGAACGCTGAGATCAATTACGGGTTCACCTGACACGGGCGCGCCTTTCTTCATCGGCACCGTTAGCATTCTTGAGTGAAGCGGCCTGTGCACCGGTAATTGCAATCATTTGATAGACGTCTTGCGCACTGCAGCCGCGAGACAGATCGTTTGCCGGGTGCGCCAGGCCTTGCAGGATCGGGCCAAGAGCAATTGCCCCGCCGATCCGCTCGGCAATTTTGTAGCCTAGGTTGCCGGCGCTCAGACTCGGAAAAACGAAGACGTTGGCATCGCCCTGCAGCACCGACGAAGGGGCCTTGCGCGCGGCAATTTCCGGAATGATGGCCGCATCGAATTGGATCTCACCGTCGACAACCAAATCCGGCGCCCGCTCCTTGATCAACTCAATCGCTTTGCGGATGCGGTTGATCGATTCATGCGCATCGGGATCGGCACTGCCCATCGTTGAAAACGACAGCATCGCAACCCGCGGCTCCTGGCCGGCCAAAGCCTTCAGCGACTTTGCAGACGCAATCGCGATGTTAGCGAGTTCCTGAGAAGTCGGCTGCATGATGAGGCCGCAATCCGCGAACACCACCGGCCTCTGAAAAGGCTCCTTCAAGAGCATCAAGAAGCAGCTCGACACCACATCGACATCGTCAGCCTTGCCGATGATCTGCAGCGCGGTCCGCACCGTTTCGGCTGTCGTTGCGACAGCGCCTCCGATCGTCCCATCGGCGTCCCCGCGGCGCACCATCATCGCGGCGAAGCCAAGACCGGTCTCCATCGCTTTCAGCGCATCATCCGCACTGACGCCACGATGGCGGCGCAGCTCGAAATAAGCCGCAGCATACTCGTCCAGCTTCTTGGACGTTAAAGGGTCATGGACCTCGAACTGATCCAAGCCATTTTGTTTTGCGAGTTGGTCGCGAATGTCCTGCTCATTGCCAACCAGGACAGGCGTCACCAGCCCGTCGGCCTTCGCCCGCAAAGCCGCTTCGATCACGCGCAGATCGGCACCTTCGGACAGGACGATGCGCGGACATGCTTCCCGAGATGCATTGCAGATATCGTCAAGCAGCGTCATCGGTCGACCGAGGAGAAGAGCTGAGGGAAAGTGAAGAAGAGGGCGCAGCAGAACCGCGCCCCCAGTTGCCGCAAGAGTAGGGTCAAACCCGCGGTGTTTGCGGACGCATGTCTTCGCGGTCGATGCCGGCGACGACATTCGGCGTCTTCATGGCGTCGCGACGGAACGGCTCGCCCAGTTCCTGGTTCAAAACGACCTCGATAAAGGTCGTGACGCGATTCTCCATCTGTTCCTTGATGGCCGTGCGCAGAGCTTCCGTCAGCTCATCGGTCGTCAACACTCTGACGCCTTTGAGGCCGCAAGCATCGGCAACCTTGGCGTAGTCGACACCGAGGTTAAGCTCGGTACCGACAAAGTTGTCATCGAACCAAAGCGTCGTGTTGCGCTTTTCCGCACCCCATTGATAGTTGCGGAAGATCACCATCGTGATCGGCTCCCAGTCGTTGCGACCGCATGCCGTCATCTCGTTCATCGAGATGCCGAACGCACCATCGCCTGCGAAGCCGACGCAAGGCACATCGGGACAGCCGATCTTGGCGCCAAGAATTGATGGCAGGCCGTAACCGCATGGCCCGAACAAACCTGGCGACAGATATCTGCGGCCCTTTTCAAAGACCGGATAGGCATTACCGATGGCGCAGTTGTTGCCGATGTCGGTGGAGATGATCACGTCCTCCGGCAGAGCCGCCTGAATGGCGCGCCATGCCTGACGCGGGCTCATCCGATCAGGCTCGCGATCACGGGCACGCGCGTTCCACGTGACACCCGGATCGTCGTCTTCGTGATCCATCGAAGACAGCTGCTGCGCCCAGCGCGACTTGGTCTGCGCCACCATGGCGAGGCGATCTTCGCGGCCGGCATCACCAGCTGTCGGATCGAGCTTCGCCAGGATCTCTTCGGCAACCTTGCGGGCATCGCCCTGGATACCGACGGCCACACGCTTGGTCAGACCAATACGGTCGGCATTGATGTCGACCTGAATGATCTTGGCGTCTTTCGGCCAGTATTCCGTCTGATAGGCAGGCAGCGATGAGAACGGGTTGAGACGCGTGCCCAAGGCGAGAACCACATCCGCCTTCGAGATCATCTCCATCCCGGCCTTCGAGCCGTTATAACCCAGCGGACCGCAATAAAGCGGATGCCCACCAGGGAATGCATCGTTGTGCTGATAGTTGCAGCACACCGGCGCCGAAAGCTTCTCGGCCAGCGCGGCAGACGCAGGAATTGCCCCCGCGAGGATCACACCAGCGCCATTAAGGATGACCGGGAACTTGGCTGAAGACAGCAACGCCGCAGCTTGCGCGATGGCATCCGGATCGCCTGGCGGATGTTCGATCTTCACGATCTGCGGCAGATCGATATCGATCACCTGGGTCCAAATATCGCGCGGAACGTTAATTTGAGCTGGCGCCGAACCGCGGAAGGCTTTCAGAATGACGCGGTTCAAGACTTCGGCAATGCGCGATGCATCGCGAACTTCTTCCTGATAGCAGACGCAATCTTCAAACATCGCCATCTGCTGAACTTCCTGGAAGCCGCCTTGGCCGATCGTCTTGTTGGAAGCCTGAGGCGTCACCAGAAGCAACGGTGTATGGTTCCAGTAGGCCGTGATGATCGGCGTCACCATGTTGGTGATGCCCGGACCGTTCTGAGCAATCGCCATCGACATCTTGCCCGTCGAGCGCGTGTAGCCGTCAGCAATCATACCGGCATTCACTTCGTGGGCACAGTCCCAGAATTTAATTCCGGCTGCCGGGAAGAGATCCGAGATCGGCATCATGGCCGAACCGATAATGCCAAAGGCATTGTCGATGCCGTGAGCCTGCAGCACTTTGATAAAAGCCTCTTCCGTCGTCATCTTCATTGGGGTCGCTCCCTGGTCGCAACTTTCGCGTTATTTGACGCGAAACTGCGCATCCATGAAATTTTCAGCAACCATTTTCATTTTTTAGCTACGAGCTATTTCGAACTTCCAGAACGACGCTTACGAACGCCGCCACGCTGAAGCGCCGTGAAAGCGTTTATTCCGCCTCACCAGGCCTCAAACTAAAGATGACGCAACGTCGAAGCCTTCAGCCCACAGATGGCCGGCAAAAAGCATTTTTCGGTCGATGAGTTGCTAGGTCACCGGCAGCTGGGCACCCAAACTCAGTGATATGACAGCTGAAAAGGTTGCACAGCCCAACCGCTCCCGCGGATGTGAACTTCCTTACGGGCCTTTATGGAAACGGCAACGTTCCCGATAGGTGCGACCTGACAAGATCCATCCTGGTTGCTCCCCGCTCCCTCCTCTCGCGCCGTCCAGCAGCGCCCCAAAAAACATTCAAACCAGGAGTCCGAACAATGAAAGACGATGGAACAAAGTCCCCCCAATCGAAATCCGTTTCAGCCGAGCCGATCGGTGAACCACCGCATAGCCGATCCCCACTGAAGACTAAGCGCGGTCAGCTTTTCACAGGCGTCGCCGCCGCCGCGCTCATCGCCACCATGCTTGCGGCCGGCCCAATCACCAGCGCCCAGGCTCTGGCCTCGAAAGGCGCGCCTCAATCGGAACTGCTCACCAATACGGAAACGATGAAGACGGCGCAGATGCCGAACTTCGTCGACCTTGTCAAAGCGCTCAAGCCTGCCGTCGTATCGGTCCGCGTCAAAGCCAAATCCGAACCGCAGTTGTCGATGGCTCAAGGCCAAAACCCTTTCAAGGGAACGCCATTTGAAAAGCTCTTCCCTCAGTTCGGCGATCAAGGACAAGGCCAGGGCTGGCAAAGCGCGCCCTCGAAGCCACAGATTATCCGCGGACAAGGCTCCGCCTTCTTTATTTCGCCTGACGGTTATCTGGTCACCAACAACCACGTCGTCGACAACGCCGTCGACGTCGAGATCGTAATGGACGATGGCACGACGCTACCGGCCAAAGTGGTCGGCACCGATCCAAAAACCGACGTTGCACTACTGAAAGTTTCTGGACGCTCCGACTTCCCCTACGTCAAGCTTTCGGATTCGACGCCTCCAATCGGCTCGTGGGTCGTCGCTATGGGGAACCCCTTCGGCCTAGGCGGCACGGTAACGGCCGGGATCGTCTCCGCCAAGGGACGTGACATCGGCAGCGGTCCTTATGACGACTTCATCCAGATCGACGCCTCCGTCAACCGCGGCAACTCCGGCGGCCCAACCTTCAACCTTGATGGCGAGGTTATCGGCGTCAACACCGCGATCTTTTCACCATCCGGCGGCAACGTCGGCATCGCCTTCGACATCCCCGCCCCGGTCGTGACCGAAGTCGTGTCTCAGTTGCGCACCAAAGGTCACGTCGAACGCGGTTGGCTCGGTGTTCAAGTGCAGCCGGTCACAGCTCCGATCGCCGATAGCCTCGGTCTGAAGTCGGCGCACGGCGCACTCATCTCCGCGCCGCAGCCAGATAGCCCCGCAGCCACAGCCGGTCTGAAATCGGGCGACATCATCACCAAGGTCGGTGACGACAACATCAAGGACGCCCGCGATCTGGCCCGCAAGATTGCCAATCTGGCTCCGGGAACCCGTGTCGGCCTGACCATCTTCAGAAACGGTAAGACCGAAGACCTCTCAGTCCACCTTGGACAGATGAAAAACGAGCCGCAGAAGGTTGCCTCCGCTGCGGATTCAGAAAGCGCGGTTTCTGAACTCGGCATCAAGATCGCCCCAGCCTCCAGCGTCGAAGGCGCAGGCGATACCGGCGTCGCAGTCCTCGCCGTCGATCCGAGCGGACCAGCCGCCGATCTGGGGATCCAGGCCGGTGATGTCATCAAGAAGGTTGGCAACCAGACGATCGCCACGCCCGGGGACCTGGAAGCCGCGATCAGAAATGCCAAGAAGCACGGACGCCAACATACGCTGGCTCTGATCCAGCACTCCGATAACGAGCGCTACGTCGCCCTCCCGGTCGGCTAACAAAACCTGTCAGTGCCGACCAAGAAGCGCCCCGAACGCGAAACCCCTCGCATTCGGGGCGTCTTGCCTTTGGAGTATCGGTGTCGCCCGCGCGGGAACCGCCAGCTACATGCCTATCGCTCTATTCTACGCTCCGATTGCAATCGGCGGCAGCCTGCTGCAGACCTTGTTCAAGAGCCTCCGACGTATAGGGCTTGCGGACAATGTAAACATCTCGCAGCGGGTCGGGGATCATAACCGAATCGCCATAACCAGTCGCGAAAACGAACGGAATATTCCGCAGTTTAAGCTCGTCGGCGACAGCCAGCGAATTGCTTGAGCCCAGGTTGACGTCGAGAACAACGAAGTCAGGCGGGGAAGCGTCAATTGCGGTTAGCGCATCGGCAGCCGTGCCCACCGTCGTCAAAGACGTGGCGCCGAGTTCGCGCAGCATGTCTTCAGCTTCCAAGGCGATGACAAGCTGGTCTTCGACAATCAGAACAGAAGACCCTTCGATGCTCACCACCTCTGCAGGCAGCGCCATTTTCGGCTTCGCCGCAGCCAAAATTTGCTCAGGCAGTTCGATCACAAACTTGGATGGAATCAGGAATTCCGCAGTGACGCCCGTCTCCAGATATTCGACGTTGGACTCGCCTTGCAGATCATAAGGAATACTGCGGCCGAGCAGAACCGATCCAAAACCCTGACGCTGAGGCGCACGAACCGGCGGGCCACCTTGCTCGCGCCAGTTGATGTGCAATCCCTGATCCGACTGCGACCAGTTCACGTCCAAACGCCCTTCGGTCGTCGACAAACTGCCGTACTTCGCAGCGTTCGTCGCCAGTTCGTGAATGACCAAGGCCAGCACCGAATATGCGCGCGAATCCAGACCGACGTCTCGTCCCGTCAACTGCACCTGGTTCGACATGTACGGCGACAACTCCGCTTGCAGCAACTGCCGCAACATGCCACCGCCGTCCGATCGAACGACCTGATCGTGCGCATGCGAAAGCGCAAGAATACGACCCTTGAGGCCTTTCACGAACGCTTCGATGCTCTCCGCATTGCCCACAGGCTGATTCACAAGCGATTTGATCAACGCCAGGATATTCTTGACCCGGTGATTGAGTTCGTCGTTCAGCACACGCATCCGCACTTCGGACTTCTTGCGCTCTTTGCTGAGAATCTCGCTGTGCCGCATCATCACTTCGCGAATGCCATGCATAACGGCATTGGCGGCACTGCGATCGCTTTCCGTCCACGGGTCTGACTGGCCTTTGACTGTCTCCTTCCAAACCGCGAAGCTCTTTCTGGGCGTCAGCCGATCGCCATTCGGCCCGGTCGTATAAACCTTGTTGGGATCGCCGGCCCATTCCAAGGTCTGTAGCTTCTCCTTGCGGAAATAGAACAGAAAGTCCGGTTGCGTGAGTGACAGCGGAATGGCCATGACACCGGCGGCATCCGATGAAAAATCCTCCGCCTGCGGAATCCGCTCAGACAGTGCGTGCGTCGCCCAAACCGCGTTGTCGCAAGCCTCAGCGGCAAGACGCGAAAGCTTCGGCACAAATTGCGGTGGTGGCGCCGAGCCTTGAGAGCTCCACTGACCGTTCATCCATAGCCCGACGCCATCTGACGCCACGACAGTCATCAGATCGGGAAGGGATTCGCGCAGGAACTCTTCCGCCGAGTTGTGGAAGGTCGTCGTTGCCAAAATCCGATCCAGCGCCTCGCGCATGCGCAGCGTCGTATCAGCCCGGTCGCGATGATAGACCGACGTCAGATGCAGCGACAGGAAATCTCCGAAAAGTTCCGCTGCAACGCGTTGCGACATGTTCAAGGTCTTGGGCGAATAATGGTGGCAGGCAATAAGCCCCCACAGCTTGCCTTCGACAATGATCGAAATCGACATCGACGCCGCGACGCCCATGTTGCGCAGATATTCCAGATGGATCGGTGAAACGCTGCGAAGGTGAGCAAACGAAAGATCGAGCGGTGCGCCGGAGGCATCGGTTTCCGGAACGATGACACTCTTGTTTCCAGCCGAATCGGTAATGATCCGGATGGTATTTTGAAGATACAAAGCGCGCGCCTGCGCAGGGATGTCGGCGGCCGGAAAATACTGCCCAAGAAAGGATTCCAGCTTCGGCGTCTTGGCTTCGCCAACGACCTTGCCCGATCCATCGTCACCAAACTTATACATCATCACCCGGTCGTAACCGAGCAGAGCCTGGAGAAAGCGCGGAACTTTTTTCAAAAGCGCGCCTTCATCGTCGAGGCCCAGCGTTTTCGCGATCAACGCTCTTGCGATCTCCAATGGATCGCCTTGCTGCGTCCCTATAGCGACCGGCTCAAACTCGAACAGAGCAAGCCCTTGATACGTGTGGCACGCGATATCGAACTCGCCCGCCGCACCCATCGACAAATTCCGCAATAGGCCGGGGCGGCGAGGATCGGACGACTTGGCCAATCCGTTCAACAGTTCATGGACCACATCGGGAGGGAACAAGTCACGCAGCGCCTTGCCGTTCGGAGCACCGTCAAGGCTCAGCATCGCGATCGCATTTTCCGAGAAGCGTAGGACCTTGCCGCCACCAGCATCACACACCAGCAAGCACCCGTGAACCTGTATGCTGCCCGGTATGTGGATCGGCTCTTTATCGCAAGTGGTCAGATCAACCTGACTCGGCATTCAACTCCGCCTCTGCTACAGACTGCCCGAAGGCAAAAACCCTAAGCGCCGCGGCAATCAAAGCATCGACATCCAGACCGTCAGTCGTCTCCAGGATAGCCTGGAATTCGACCCACCGGTCACCGGCCTTCACCTGCCTCGCCAAATGACGCGCCCCAAACGTTGCATCCAACCCCAATGCCTCGGCCTGACCAATCAGCACACGAGCACCCAGAGCAGATCCCTCAAGGACGTAAAGCGTGCCCATAACGTCTTCATCGCGATCGCCAAGTTCAAACGGTGGCGCAGGTGGTGCGATGACTTGAAGGTCTTGGCAGTCGGCGACGAGATCCCCACTGAGTTCAAGAACTGAAACCGGCCCGTTCGCCGATCGTTTCGCGAGCTGACCCTCGACACCAATTCGAAATGCCGTCATGACGCGAAGATAGTTTAGATAGGCAGCTCGATCGGTTATCGGGCCGAGACTTCTGTCAAGTGCGCCGTGAGCTGCCTCGGTCGCGCTTTTAAGTGCGCGTCGTCGAGGACCCATACCTGCTCCATACTAACGGGGCATTCTGCCACCACGCCAAAATTCATACGTGTGCCGCCCCTCGGAAGCAAGCGCTCCATAGCCGCGCAATTGGCCGAGTGCGGGAACCTTATTAGTCCACGAGGGTTAATATGTCTGTTCACTAGTGAACACATGGAATAACCGGGAAGAATAAAAATGGATGTCGCAAACATTCAAAATTCTACTAAAAGGCCAGATAGCAATCTTCTAAGCGCCCTTTGCGACAATGATTTCGCATTAATAGAGCCCTTTTTGAGCAAGGAAGCTCGGGAAGTGGGCGACCTTTTGTACAAACCCGGCGACAATGTTGGCCAGGTCTATTTTCCGCTCGGACCCAGCCTCGTGTCGTATATGGTCGTTTCTGACGAAGGACGCGAAATCGAAACCGTCCTCGTCGGCCGCGAAGGCGCCGTTGGCGGGATCGTTAGCACAGGGTTCTTGCCGGCCTATTGCCTGATTACGGTTAAGCATAGCGGCCAATTCATGAAGGCCTCGATCGCCAGCATTCAAGCCGCGAAAGAAGAGTCAGTCAGCTTCAGACGCCTGTTTGCGCGCTACGCAGACTGCCTTCTAGCGCAGATATTCCAGGCCACCGCCTGCAACGCGATCCACTCCATCGAACAAAGAACCGCGAAGTGGATCCTAGCGGCAATGGACCGCACCGAAAGCGACACTGTGGCCATGACCCACGAACAGCTCGCATCGTTAATGGGTGTCGGCCGCAGTTACACCAGCCGCGTTATCCAGTCATTCAAAGCCGACGGCGTCTTGAAAACGGCCAGAGGCGCACTCATTGTCTGCGATCCAGAGTCCCTTCGCAGACGATCCTGCAACTGCAACGAAAATGTCAAAGCGCATTTCGATGTTGTCCTAAAAGGCGTGTACCCCGAATCGCATTGAGGGATTTTTTGAAAGTCATAAGCAAATAAAATTGGGCAAGAATCTCGAAATGACCGGCCTCATTGAAAGTTGCGCCAGGTAAAACTCGGTCAACTCCCTGTCTTTCAGAAGTTAAAATAGCCAACGATATATATTCTGCACCTGCCCGGTCGGCTATGTCTGGGATCGTCTTGGCAAAAAGTCCAAGCCAAAATTCTTTAACCAATTAGCCAATTAGGGCCGAGAAGGCAGCCACCGAAAGCTAGCCCTTACCGCGCGGCAACTCGACCGGCAGATACTCGACTCCCGTCCGCTGCACCGGTTGCGGATATAGCTTCATCAGGTTCAAGACCTCCTGTGGCATCCCCACCTTTACGGGCAACCCGAGCGCACTGGCTTCCTCCGGCGTCAACGCATAGTCATGCGTCCAATGTCCCCCAGCGAGCTTCTCAGCAAGAGCGCGCGCCTTCTCCGCATCGATGCGCGGCGTCAGTATCTCGACCGCCCCACGCTTCACCTGCTCGAGTGCCTTCTCGCTAACATCGGCAAGCACCAAGGTGAGATCGAAGACGTTCTCGACAGGTTTTGAATCTCGCGCTTTGACGATGCTGGCCGCCGGCAGACCACTGATCTGCGGATCGATCGGGCCAAGAACCGAAAATTCACCCATCACGATTTCGTCCGCCGCCAAGGCGATCAGCGTTCCGCCCGACATCGCATAAACGGGCACCAAAACCGTCACCTTGCCTTTGTGCGCCTCAACCGCACGCGCGATTTGCATCGCCGCCAGGACAAGCCCGCCGGGCGTATGCAGGATCAAATCGATCGGATGATCGGGGGGCGTTTCCTTGATCGCTGCAATGATCGTCTGAGCATCTTCCAGATCGATGTAGCGCGACTGCGCAAACCCCAAAAGGCTGCGCGTCTCCTGCCGATGAATCATCGTAATGACGCGGCTCTTGCGCTTCTGCTCAATGGCTCGGATCGCTTGGGCACGCTGCATGGCAAACCAGCGGCCGAGTATAAACGGTTGCAGCGCCATCAGCGCAAACATCAATAAGAAAAGAGTCGAGATATCAAAAGCCATCACGCATACCCCAAAAATCGATAGAACGACCTTAGCACCTCGCAAAAAGTGCCACAGCTCGAAATATTTCGAACTGTGGCACACTCACGCTTCATCTTCTATCCGCATTGTTTAGTCAGGCGCGGATTGGAGAGACCGTCTTTATGCGGCCTTGGCGTTCAACTTGTCTTCTGCGAGCCGTGTCAGCTTGCTGTCTTCGTCTTTTTCTTCAGCAAGCGTATCGCGCAGAATGTTCTTGGCTTCGTCCATGCCCAGACGTTCGGCCCACGAAACCAAAGCGCCATAGCGTGCGATTTCGTAATGCTCAACGGCTTGTGCTGCGGCAATGATGGCGGCGTCGCGCGTTTCCGCGTCCTTCACTTCGGACATCACGGATTGGGCTTCTTTGATAATGCCCTCAATCGCATCGCACTTCTCGCCAGACGGTTCGACCTCACAAAGCTCGAATACTTTTTCGAGCCGTTCAACGTGCGATTCAGTCTGCTTGAGATGCGCCTTGAAACCCTTCTTGAGCGAAGCGTTCGAGGCCTTCTCCTCCATCTTCGGAATGGCCTTCAGGAGCTGGTTTTCGGCGTAGTAAATGTCCTTCAGCGTGTGCAGAAAAAGATCTTCGAGATTTTTGGGTCCCGACATGGTCGTCCTCCAGTCGAATGTTATCTAAGATCAAATCGTCAACCTCTTGCAAACGCCATTAGTTCCAGGGTTTGTCGTCGAATTCGTTAGGGCCGCACACGGGTCGGAACAAACTACTCAGGCAGTGCTTTACTCAACGAGCGCAAGGACGCACGCGCTGCCTCTGCGTTGATAGAAAAAGTGCCGCCTCTTGGATTTAGACGCGAAGGAAAATCGACATGAAGCACAGTTCGCCACGCCTGCTGAGATCCTGCCTCGTTGCAGCGTTGTGCTCTTGTGCAAGCCTCGGAAATTTCAGCCAGACGCTGGCAGCCGACGAACCCGATTTGATCTTCAAAAAATCAACCGTCTGGAAATTCTTGTCACCCGATCACAAGCTCGCCGTCTATGCCATCGACGATCCGGCCGTCAAAGGCGTCGCCTGTCATTTCACAGTGCCTGAAAAAGGCGGATGGACAGGATGGCTCGGCCTCGCCGAAGAACTCTCCGACGTCTCCCTGGCCTGCCGCCAGGTCGGACCGGTCTCATTCACGAAAAAACTGGGCCAAGGCGATGAAGCCTTCCGTCAGCGCCGGTCACTGTTCTTCAAGAAAATGCGCATCGTTCGCGGCTGCGACGCCAAGCGCAATGTCCTGGTCTACGTGGTCTATAGCGACAAGTTGATTGAGGGCAGCCCCAAGAATTCAACGTCCACCGTACCGATCATGCCGTGGGGTAATTCCGAACCGCCCAGATGCGGCGACTGGATCAAGGATTGAGAGTTTTTCGTCGCATACCAATTCCAGCGCCCGTCAGGCCAACACGCACACGCCTACCACCCAATACACCGTCTGCATCGGACGAAACTCAGCTTCGCTTAAGCGGCTTTCTTGGTCTCGTCGTCGCTCGAATCCTTGCTGTTTGCAGGCAGGTCCGAGAACGGCGAGACGTGATAGAAAATGATTGTCCCCATGATCAGAATCGGCACCGCGAGGAACGCGCCAATCGGGCCCCATAACCATAGCCAGAACGCAATGGAGATCAGGACAACCAACGGATTGAGCGTAAGGCGCTCGCCGAGCAATGTCGGCGTTACAAACTGCCCCTCGAGCATGTTCAAACCGACATACGTGAGCGCCGGTGCAACGGCCTGGACCGTATCAGGGAATGTCGAAATCCCGACGCCAAGAAGAATGATGGTCATCGCCGCCGGCCCAACGAAGAGCGCGAAGTTCAGGACCGCCGCCATCGCGCCCCACAGGTAAGGCTGCGGCAGCCCGAGCAGGTACATCGCGATCCCGACGACGATGCCGAAACCGACGTTGATCGCCGCGATTGAAGCGAAATACTTCGACAAGAACCCCTCGATATCCCGAAGAATTCTGAGGCTCCTCAGCCGAAGCTTCGGCGTCGGCGACGACCTTAAAACGCTGCGATTCAAACTCGTACGCGTCGCCAGAAAGAAATAAAGACAGCCCACAAACAAAATAAGCCGCGAGACGATATCAGCCGCCGACGAAATGATGTCAGAAACTACGCCGCGCTGCTTGATGCGAACCTCTGTCGTAGTCTCATCGTCGGTCGCCTGCTTGACGGTCTTCTCGACTTTTTTGATTTTTTCGATCGGCTCGGACAACTTCGACCACTCGTCCATCAGCCGGGTGCTGATCTCCGGCAACCTGCTCGACCAGGATTCCAGCGGAACCGCGAGGGAGTAGACAGCAACACCCATCACCGCGATCAGCGCGACAACGATTAAACCAGCCGACACAGAACTTGGAAGCCCACGTCGTTCGATCCAGATACTCAGAGGGCGAAGCGTGAAGCCGACAAGGATCGCGGCGATCACCGGAGCCAATACATATTGGCCCGCATAAAGGCCCGCGGCCAAAGCGATGATGAAAAGACCGATGATCGAAAAGCGCGTCAGCTTTCCGAAGAAATGATCGACCGATTCAATCTGGCCCGCCGTCCGCATCGACAATGCGGAACGGGGCAAGGCGCCGAAACGGGCCGTGAACTTTTGCTGCGCGGGCATCTCTATTTTACTTCGCGATCGAATTCATCGCGTTGCGGAACATGCCATATAGATCCTTGGCCGCATCGATCGCAGGTTGCCCGATGGCATTCGGATCAATTCCTGAAATCTGGTCAACCAAATGCTCAAAACGTCGCGATAGCGAATTCATCGTCGGGGCCTCGAGCGATTGATAACTGGGAATCGAGCGCTGAATTGCTTCATAGCTTGGGACGGCAGCCATCGCCCGTGAGTCATAGCTGCGGCGCGATGGTGAGCGACGCGTCAGGGCAAGTCCGATGAGCGCACCGGCTCCGCCGGCCAAAAGCACCGCTGTGAACGGGTATTGACGTACCGTCATCGCCGTCTGGACATGCGCTTGCTTTGCTTTGTGGGCAACGATGGCTTTAAGCTCGGCGACGGTTTCGGAAAGCTGTTCGAGCGTCGCGCGATCTTCATCGTCGGCCGACATTGCCGCCGGACCGGGCCCGGCACCAGTGGGGGACTGCGCCTGCAGACTTCCGGTATTTCCGACGCTGACATCACTTAACGCGCTGGAGATCGACATAGGTAACTCCATTAAAAAAAGGCGGTTTTGCCGATTTGCATGGGCGAGAACTTGATCGTTGAAACTCCGCCGCCGATCCATTGTTCCAACGCGCATCAATTCGCCAGACCGCTGCCTCCCAACTTCGTGAATTGCGTGCCCGAGCGGGAACCGCCGGCCCCCTCCTGCGTTCTCACGTCGACACAGTTTCACGTCCTTATCTCAAGGAGATCATCGATGACCAACGTAATTGAAGACGCTAAGCGAAATGTTGAGTCGAACATGGCCAAGCGCGACGTCAAGGAAAGCTATGAAAACCTACGCGCCGACGTGGCAGACCTCACCAGCTCAGTAAAGAAGCTGGCCGACAGCGAACTGGGCGGCGCCGTGAGTTCCGCCAAGGACATGGCCGAAAAGAACCTAGGCCAGCTAGAATCAACCATCCGCAAGAACCCGACGCAGGCAGCACTTGTTGCCGCCGGCATCGGCTTTCTCGTCGGCCTCGTCGTCACCCGTTAACCTAAGGGAGAAGGTCCAGATGGATCAGACAACCGCCAAAAACAAGCTGGAAGTCGCTGCAAACGAAACCGCCGAACGCGTCGGCGAAGTCGCTGAAAAGGCTCAGGTCGCAGCACAGTATCAAGTCGATCGCCTTGAGCGCCTTATCCGCCGCAACCCTGTTGCGGCAGTGTCAACCGCTGCAGGCGTCGGGCTTTTGCTTGCGATGATCGCACGCCGCTAAACCTTCGAGGTCGGACATGCTGGGCAGCGCCCTCACATACACTGCTTCGCGCCTTGCTAGTCGAGCGGTCGACAGCGTCGAACGCAAAATCGTCTGGAGCGGCATTTCTGCCATCCTGATGATCGCCGCATTGATCTTCGTGTTGACCGCGACCTTCTTCTATCTCCAAACGCAGTTTGGAACATTGAACGCATCGATGTTTCTGGCAGGCGGCTGCTGCGCGCTTGGCGTTCTTTTCTTTTGGATGCCCGCCATCCTCGACAACATCGAAAAATATGCCGACGACGAAACCACGGCAGAAAAACTGAGCGATGCGCTCGACGAAGAAGCTGAAGAGGCCGTCGATACGTTCGGCGCACTGCAAGTGGGCATCTCCGCTTTCATGCTCGGCTTGAACGCGGCACGAAGCATCAAGAAGCGCAGCTGACGCGCCCACCAAATCAGACTATCGGGCGCCGCGGGTCGCAAGTCCAACCGCACGACAACAAATCTGTCTGGCGATCATCGCATGAAGAAAGCGACGGGCGCCAGCTGCCAAATGCAACCGATAGGGAGTTCACCGGACATGGATGAGAAAATCAGGGTCATCGTCGCTTCGGGTGAGATCGCCAAACATTTCGATCGATTGAACGACAATTACTATCGGTACTTGGAGGATCTTGAACCCAAGAACCTCAATGACGACGGTCCCTCGGGAAAGCGCCCGCCGGAATCTTCCGAACAGGATACCGATGAAGCCACGTTCGCCAAGCAATTGGCGCACGATCTCTACAAGCGTGCCTACAATAAAGAGTTCTCAAAACTCATCATCGTCGCCGACCCGGAAACGCTCGGCGAGCTGCGCCCGGTTCTGCACGAAGAAGTCAAAGCTTGCCTGGTCGCCGAAATTCCCAAGACGCTGATCAATGCGCCAACCGACGAAATTGCAAGAGTCATCGAAGCCAGTTTTGACAACTGACATATGGGCTCCAGACAAAACTGAGGACCGGTGCATATTCCGCATGACATTTGTATCGCGGTCCAAGAGTCATCGTGATCTCGTCAGCTGCCGGCTGGTTTGATTAAAACGACACATCCTGCCCCTTGAGCTGCGGGCAATAGGGAACCGCAATCCACGCCATCCACACGGTCTCGTTACTGTCACATGAGATCCAAGCATTTTACCCCGCTGCCCTCTTGCCTCTGCCCTTGCTCCTTCCCAAAAAAAGCGCATTCCCTTACCTAGGCAGGCAGCCGATCAACCTTGCCAAAAACCGAAAACGATCAAACCGCAAAAACGCGCTATGATGGCTTTGGCCGCTTGCAAAACCACCACTTCACACACACCTCTAGCCGCCCGCTTGGCGCAATAACGACGGGACGAAAGCAATGATCTCACTATGGCGTCGACGGTTCGAAAAGCTTGCCGAACTGATGTGGGTGCGCGCTTCCATGTTCGCCGTGTTCGGCGTCGCCGCCGCCTTGCTCGCAGTCAAAATCGCCCCGTTGGTGCCCGACACGATCCCGGCCAAGATCGGTTCGGACGCCGTCCACCAGATCCTCAACATCCTGGCCTCCAGCATGCTCGCCGTCACGACGTTTTCGCTAAGCGTAATGGTCGCATCCTATTCGGCTGCGGCGAGCAACGTCACGCCACGCGCCACACGCCTCATGCGCGAAGACCCGACAACCCAGAACGCGCTGGCGGTCTTCCTCGGATCGTTCCTGTTCTCGCTCGTTGGCATCGCCGCTCTCAACACCGGCTATTATTCCGAAAAAGGCCGCTTCGTTCTCTTTGTCGTCAGCATCGGCGTCATCGGAATTATCGTTTTCACGATGTTGAGCTGGATCGATCATCTCACGCGCCTTGGCCGCGTCGGGGAAACCACTGCCAGAGTGGAAGATGCGACAGCGAACGCCATCGACGTGCGCCTGGAAACCCCTTACCTCGGCGGCAACAAGCTGAATGAAGAACGCCTAAAAGCAAGGGACAGCGGCCACCAGATCTTCCCCGAGACAATCGGCTACGTCGCATTCGTCGATATGCAGGCCCTGGAACAGGCCGCCCGGCAGCTTGACGCAGAAATCCACCTACACTGCCTGCCTGGCGCCTTCGCCCACACAGCAAAACCACTGGCTGAACTCTTTCCCGCAAACGCGAAATCCAAAGAGGCTGAAACCCCGAGGAAACCTCACGCCGCGTTCTTGAAATCTCTCGACGGCAGCAAGGAATGTCTCGCCGAAATCCGGCGCGCATTCGAAATCGCACATGAACGCTCCTATACTCAGGATCCACGCTTCGGCCTCTCAGTACTCGGCGAAGTGGGTTCGCGCGCCCTTTCACCGGCCATGAACGATGCCGGCACAGCGATCGATGTCATTGGCCGCGGTGTCCGCTTGCTGGCACGCTGGTCCCATACCGGAAATCCGGATGGCGCCACCACATCCGAACCAGTCTGCGACCATGTCTTCGTCCCTGCGCTAGATACGAACGATCTGTTCGACGACCTCTTCGCCCCCATCGCCAGAGACGGCGCACGCGTCGTTGAGGTCCAGATACGGCTCCAAAAAGCTTTTCTTTCGCTCGCCCAGATGGGTGATGAAGCAATGCGAAAAGCAGCTTACAGCCATTCTCAAGACGCGCTACAGAGAGCCGAAGCAGCACTTCTGCTCGAAACCGAAAAAGATCGCCTGCGCGCAATCGCCAAACAGATAGAAGAACACCTGCACGCATCCTCTTGAAGACGCAGCACAGGTGTCCGTGATTTCGCGTAATTTTCGGATGCTGGGCACGCGGGCCAGGATTCAACCTCACGGATCTTCATCCAGCCTGCAAGCCCTGCCAGGCCCGTCTGTCGGCTCAAGGCAGCTTATTGCAAATCCGTCGGCTCAATGGCGATCAAGCGCTGCACGTGATCGACAGTCCGGTCGACGAACAGCACGTCAGGAATCTCAATCGTCGATTTCTTGGCGCCCGCAGTGGTCAGACGCAAGTCACCCGAACCGAGCCCAAGAAGCCGGTGGCGCATATAGTCTTCGCCGTGTTTTTCAAACAGCATGCCGCGCGTATCGAAGCTTTCGGCACTATCGCCAATCCACTTCTCTTTGGTGAGCTGGCCCGGGCGCACACGCCAATACGTCAATCGGTCGAAAACAAAAAAGGCAAGCGCCCAGATTACGAATAGCGCAGAAGAGAAGACGGCGTAGAAGCCGGCGTTCATGTGCACCGAAATTTCCGGCAGAAGCTTGATGAGATCATCCAGCAACCCGGCCCAGGCCAGGGTGACGAAGACAAGAGCGACAGCCAGCAAGACAGCAACAGAATAGATGCCGCGCATGCGACCGTTCGTGATCAAAAGTGTTGCGAGCATGACACCGATATAGCCAAGCCCAAGGCCCGGACTTTGATGGACGAGAATTTGCTCCCCCTTATCGGCAATGAACGGCGAACCGGACGCATACGTAATCGCCGCCGCGATATAGCCGAAGACCCAAACCGGCCACCAGTAAAACAGACCCGAATGCCCATAGATGATAATTTCCGGCAGCCGTTCGGAAGGCTTGGGGAGATCATTGGGATCCTTGGCTTTCGACTGCTTGTCGAGCGGCGGCATCGACCGGTGTTCCATTGTTTCACTTTCCGCGAATGACATGGGGAAACTCCAAAAATTTTCATTGGGCGATTATCGGGCCGCCGAATTCTCGGCACTTCGTAAACGCATTCACCCGGTTTGGAGTTCCCGCATTCGCGCTAACGACGCTTCCCCGCGCAAGCGAGATCCAAGCCTCAAGGTGACAGAAATTCGGCCACCGGCTGCATGCTGTCGATGCGATCGCAAATGATCTTGAAAGCCGCCAGCAGCGGGACCGCCAGCAAGGCGCCGATAACCCCCCACAACCATCCCCAGAAGATGATCGAAACAAATATCGCCACTGGATTAAGCGCCAGCCTCTGACCCAGCAGGTGCGGAACGATCAGGTTATTAGTGATGAACATCACGACGAGATAAGTCGCCAGCGGCGTAAGCGCGAGATAAAGGTCGCTGAAACTGAGAAGGCCGACAAACGACAAAATGAGACTGATCACCGCCGAGCCGGCAAACGGTGCAAAGCTCAACACGCTGACAACGACGCCCCACAAAACGGGGTTGGGCAGATCAATCGACCAACTAACGAGACCGACCACAAGACCCATGCTGAGGTTCAGGAGCGTCAGACTGATCAGGTAATACGAGATATCCGCTTGCATGCTTCGCAAGATCTCGACGACGCGCTTCTTGTCCTTGAGCGCCGGCACCAGCTCGACAGCCTTGCGAACGAACGTATCTCCCGAAGCGAGCAGGAAATACAACAGCATGACCACGATACCGATCGAAGCGATGATGCTTGGCGTGCCAGTGAGAACCTGCTCCGCCACGCCAGGTCGTTCAACACGCACCTTAACCGGCTGCTTTCCATCGATCTCGGTGACCGATTCGACACGCTCGGTCGCGACCTTGATCTTCTCGATCGGTTCTTTCATCGACCGCATAAGGTCTTCAATGCGGTAAAAGTTCCGCGGCACCTTCTCGACCCATTCTTGGGCCGAACCCGATAAGCCGTAAATTCCCGCGATGATCACCGCCAATGTCAGGACGACCGTCACAGCAGCAGTCAATGGTGCAGGGATCCCCACGCGCGCTCCGTAACGCACGACCGGACTGAACAGCATGCTCAACAAAAGGGCGAGCGCGATCGGAATGAGGATGTTGGCCGCGAAATAGAGCGCCGCCAAACACAACAGAACGAAGATCCCCGTGATCGAAATCGAACGTTTATTCGCGTCGGATAGAACGATGACAGGGCCGTCATCGGTTTGCGCAGTCTCAATCGACGCATCGGCTTGCGCGGCAGGAGTTTGATCCATACCACTCACTCTCTTCTCAATGGTGTTCGATATGGCCAACGCAATAAGCCAAGCCAAAGTGCCTCGTTACAATAATTCACAAGCACGCGATTGGTTCCCAGACGACGGACACCAAAAAAAATGCCGGGGCTGTCGAAACAACCCCGGCAGGCTGACGCTCTGTTTGCTGGTCCGCGACGGGGATCGCGAGACCGAACGGAGACGTCAAAAAATTCCACACCAATTATTGGACCTGAGAATCGCTCTTCGATTTCTTATAGGTTCGGTCCTGAGCCGAAACCGGCTCGCCAACCCAGCGGTCGTCAACCTTTTCCAGGCCTGCGGCGCGCTTCAGCTGGTTTTCCGAGATGTTCACGAAATAACGGTCCTGCGCGGCGTCGTAGTCGAGATCAGAGATGTTGATCTTGATGCGCTTCTCGCCAAGACCCAGGAACCCGCCGTGACCAAGCACGATCGAGTGGTTCGAACCCCTCAAGTCGACGATCAGATCCTCAATCTCACCAACCTTTTTCGAACCGTCCTCTGCAGCCGAAGTATAGACCCAGCTGCCGACAAGCTCGTTGGAGGAAACCGTTGAGCCCTTCAGATTGGAAGACAGCGAACCTTTTCTCATATTCGATTTCGCTTCTGCGACGGCATCCCGCCCGGCATCAGCCGCATTGCGACCTGCTTGCTTGGCATCTCTCATCAACTTCTCAGCCGAATGCTGAGCCGTTTTCATCGTTTCAGAGGCTTTTTCCGATAAGGACTTTTCGGTCGAACGACGGTTGGCGGCCGCGTCGTTATCGCGATCGCTCGTCGCCTTGGAAGCCTGCTTATAAGATTTGTTCGACGTCATGCCTGTACGCTGCTTTGCGTCCGCAGGCTCAACAACCCAACGGTTGTCCTTTTTCACGACGGCCGGCAAACCCTCAATCTGCGAAGGCGTCATCGCCAGATAATAGGTGTTGTCCTGCGGATGAACTTTCAGATCGTCCAGGGAAACCTTGATCCGCTTTTCACCAAGACCGAGCATACCGCCATGACCGATCACGACGCTCTGGTTCTTGCGCCCCATGAGAATGTCTTCGATATCACCGATGGCTTCACCGGTCGTCGACGAATAGACTTCAGAGCCGATCATTCCGTTGGTCGAGAAGTTGCCGTCTGCATCGATGACAGGCTCGGCTGCTTCGGCTTTCCGGACGTTCTTGGCGTCTTTGACCCGGTCGCCGTCCGCTTCAAGACTTGCCTGTTCGTCACGGTCGGCATCGCCTCTCAACACATCGACAACTTCCGCACAAGCATCCTCATACCCATTGCGGGCGAGGATCTTCGCGGCGTTGTGCAGGCGACGGATCTGACCCTTCGTCATACCGCTATCTTCAGTCGCGGCCGTCGCGAAATTGCGCGGCAATTCAGTCAATTCCTGTTTGCAGTCTGCATAAGCAGATCCGGCGGCAAGCATGGCCGTCGCGGATGCAGCAAAAAACATGATTGAGCGTTTCATCTTCAAGCTCCTTTTTTCTTAAAACGGTGTCGTCTACGCAATGGGCTGCGGGAAGATCGCGTAGTCCATGTCCAACCGAAACACTTCCTGCTGGTTCCGAACTTTTCAAAAAGAACTCGAGGTCAGAAAAATCAGATCACCGTCCAGATCAGATAGGCGGCAGCCAGAGCCAAAGCGTAGCCAAGAGCAACGAGCAACCCGTCACGCATCGTGACACCCAACGCGAACAACCCGACTGCAGTCCCAGGAACTGCAACGGCAAACGGCAGCAATGCGAGCGGAAACATCGAGGCGGCGAGCAGCATGCAAGTGACCGCAATCAATTTCAGCGCAGGCTGCTCAACCAGAAACGTCAGCCGGTGAGAAAACAGATCCTGCAACCAATCGGTCCAAGGCTTGGCCGCGGACACAGATGATTTGAGCTTGCTGCGATCGAACTCGAAACCGGTCACGCGCTTGGGCAACCAGATGTGTTCACGGCCAATCAGCATTTGCAGGCTGACGAGGAAGATAATCGTACCAGTGATGAGTGACATGCCCGGGATCGCTCCCGTCGGTGCAACCGCAATGATCGCCGGGATGAGCAACATCGGACCGAACGACTGGCTGCCGAGCGCATCGAGAATTTCGTCAATCGAGACAGTCTTGCCATCGGTTTCAGAAACCAGGCGTTCCAAGAGTTCAGACAGACGCGGCGTGTTTTTGTCCGCCTTCGTACCCTCGTCATTATTAATAGTGCCGGCTGCCTCGATCGCCATCATGCGCTCTCCTCGATCCCTGGATACAAATCTTAAGAAACAACACAGAGCCGAAAACAAAGGTTCCCCCCAATGCAATCGAGCGACGCTTGGTTCCATGAAAAACGAATAAAAAACTCGCCTGCATTTTCGGAACTCTGAGACTCCAACCACGTTTTCACAGCGATGCCGCGACAGCGCGGCACCCATGAAGGAGGATTAAGTTCCATGAAACAGGTTATTCTTGCGAGTACGCTCGCACTCGCCCTCGCCGCACCCGCTCTTGCCGAACAGCCAGCCGCCCAGACGGCTCCTACGGCTGACACCGCATTCGTAACGACGGTCGGCACCAACGGCATCAGCGCATCCGACTGGATCGGCGCTCCGATCAAGAACGCTAACGACGAAACGATTGGCGACATCAACGACCTCGTCTTCGGTGAAGACGGCAAGATCGTCTCGGTTGTTGCCGGTGTCGGTGGTTTCCTTGGTCTCGGCGAAAAGAACGTCGGCCTCCCCTATGACAGCGTCGAACTGAAAAAGAATGCTGATGGTGAGCGCGTTGCCATGGTCGAAATCACCAAAAGCGAACTTAAGAACGCACCAGAGTTCAAGTCCGACCACAAGACGCTGAGACAGCGCGCAAGCGAAGCCTCAGATGCAGCATCCAAGGCTTACGAAAAGGCCAAGGAAAATGTGAAGGCCAGCTACGAAGCGGCCAAGGAAAAGGTCGAGGAAGGCTACGACTCCGCCAAGAAGTCGATGTCTAAGGAAGACACAGAAAAGAATCCTGAAACGTCGACCAAATAACCTTGGCTCAACGACCGACAGAATGGCGTTAGAAATTATAGTCAACACGGAGTAACGATCATGAATTGGGATCAAATCGAAGGTAAGTGGAAACAATATAAAGGCGAGTTCCAGCAGCAGTGGGGCAAACTCACCGACGACGAACTCGACCGGATCGAAGGCCGCCGCGAAGAACTCGAAGGCCTGATCCAGGAACGTTATGGCGTCGCCCGCGAAGAGGCAAAAAAACAGATCGATGAATGGATGAGCCGCCACTAAAGATCGGCAACCATTCGTCAACTAGAAAAGGCCGCTCCGAGCTTCGGAGCGGCCTCTTTTTATCTTCAAACGACTAGCGATCGATCGCACAGAAATTGGTGCGAACACCTCAATCCTTAAGATGCGTTCTTGAGAGCGGCCGACTGTTCAAAGAACAAAGCCTGGCTGATGATCGCTTTCAGCATCTCCGGCTGGAACGGCTTGGTCATCAGGAAGGCCGGCTCCGGCCGGTCACCGGTCAAAAGGCGCTCCGGATAAGCCGTGATAAAGATGACGGGTGCTGAAAACTGCTTGAGCAGATCGTTGACGGCATCGATCCCAGAACTGCCGTCGGCCAGCTGAATGTCAGCCAAAACGAGACCCGGCGATTGACCTTTGCACATTGCCACGGCCTCGCTGCGGGTCCGTGCGACGCCAATCGGCGAGTGACCCAGCGACACTACGATTTCCTCGATGTCGACCGCGATCAACGGCTCATCCTCGATAATGAGAACATCCGTTGCCACCTGCTCGGCCATTTCCGACGCAGCCTGTGCCAGCAGCTCATCAAGTTCGGACTGCGACTTCAAAAGGACAGCCGCGGCATCTTCTTTTGAAAATTCTTCGACGTGAACGAGAAGGAACGCTTGCCTGGAGATCGGCGTTAAACTGGAGAGGCGACGCTCGATAGGTCCGGCATCGCCTCCAGCGAAATCGCTGCCGCCAGATTTGTTGACGTCGACCGAGTTCCAGATTTTCAGGAACACCTGAAAAATGCCACTGCGGGCATCGATGTCGGTCGGGAAACCCGAAGGATCTTCGACAAGAGCCTCGATGGTGGCCTGCACATACGCATCACCGCTCGCTTGCGCGCCAGTAAGTGCCCGTGCAAAGCGACGCAGATAGGGAATGTGTGGAGTGATCGTCTTAGCTAAAGACATCGGAGAGATTTCCTCGCTTGAAGGTGCGCGTCCTGCTCCTGGAAGCGCGTGAATTCTGAGCCTTTTGGCCTTGGTTTGCCAAGCTTAACCGTAGGCTAACCTGCAGCTTAGCAAAAAGTTCCGCAACGATGGAACCAAAGCTCCGAACGGGCGTTGTGTTCGAGCATTTAGTATACCTGACAATGTGGTTGTAGATGAATTTCAACCGAGACGGGCCTAATCGTGTATTATGATGAATGGAAAGACAGAGCGACACGATGCAAGGATCAAAAGTGGTGAGCGACAATAATCAGAAGGCGGGGAAGCTCAACAGTCCTATGCCGCCCCAGGCCGTAGATGCGGTCGGACGGAAGCTCAAGGCTAGATATGACGAGATGCTGCAGGAACCGATTCCGGACAAGCTAATGCAGCTGCTCGATAAGCTCGATCACGCGCCGGCGAAAGAGGGTGAAGACGCACCAGACACTGCAGATCGCGGTGAGGAGTGACTTACCATGGCAGTATCGACTGACTTGAAAGATCGCCTCATCGAGGCGATGCCCAACCTACGCGCCTTCGCCATCTCTTTGTGCGGCACCTCCGACCGTGCCGACGACTTGGTCCAGGAGACTTTGGTGAAAGCGTGGAACAAGATCGACAGCTTCGAGGACGGCACCAACCTCAAGGCCTGGCTATTCACGATTTTGCGCAACACCTACTTTTCGCAATATCGCAAAGGCCGCCGAGAATTGGCCGACACAGACGGTGAATACTCATCCCGTCTTTCAGTTCAGCCGCAGCAACAAGGACATATCGACGTCCAAGATCTATCCGCAGCGCTCAACGAACTTCCCGACGACCAGCGCGAAGCGCTTGTGCTCGTCGCCGCTGAAGGCTTCAGCTACGAGCAAGCCGCCGAAATCTCTGATTGCGCAGTCGGCACCATCAAGAGCCGTGTCAGCCGCGCCCGGACCCGGCTCGCCGAAATCATGCAATTGGATGCTGACGATAGTTTTTCCGGCGACCAATACGGAAATACCGTTTTGGTTGCTGGCGACCCTATCGCCCGGGGCTAGCTGCAAAAGCGCTCACGAACCAAAATCGATAGATGAGGCAGGCCGTGCGAAAGTCGTACGGCCTTTTTTTCTTTATGACTTCCATCAGGCTTTAAGTCGCTCGTTTCACAGTGAATCTGGAACCTCGCCAACGCCTGCGAGTTTTTCACCTGACGAACAAACGACCGCGTTTGTTTCGCCGCGCGTAGGCAAGCCAGCAAGCAAGCAAACCACGACGCAATCGCGAACCGCAGTCACTCACCCACACCCATACGCAGGAGGCAAAATATGTCGTCCACTCAAACGAACGACGAAATCAAACTTTCGGCACGCGAAGCCCGCCAGGCGCAAATCGAACGGCCTGTCTTCAAGATCTTGATCGTGTCGTTGGTTCTGGCCGCGATCGCAGCCGCCGTCCTCTACACGTACTTCAATTTCTAAACCCCATCCGACAACCACCCCAATTGCATTGACAGGAGTACAAAATGGCGACCAAAGCACTGAATGTGAAACCATCCAAAGAGGATGTAAAAACCGGCATCACGGCAACGGCCCGAAAAGAGATTTCAAAGGAATTGGCCCAGATTCTCGGCGACACCTACATGCTGCTCGTCAAAACGCATGTCTACCACTGGAACGTCGTGGGACCCTTGTTTCTGCCGCTCCACGAACTGACCGAAGCCCAATACAACGACTTGTTCGCAGCCACCGACGTGCTTGCTGAACGTATCCGGGCCTTGGGACTGACGACGCCTGTCAGCTTTGCCGCTATGACCAAGAATGCGGATCTGGCCGAAGCAAAGTCCATCGCAAGTGCTGAAGCCATGGTCGAATCTCTCGTCGCCGACCACGAAGCCATCGTTCGGTCAATGCGCGAACTGGCCATCAAGTCCGAAGAAGCAGACGATCTCGTCACCACCGATATGCTCGTCGCGCGCATGACTTTCCACGAAAAAGCAATTTGGATGCTTCGCGCCATCGTCGCGGGATAATTCTGAGATAACGATTTAATCCCAAAAGTCCGCCGAATAGATTTTCGGCGGATTTTTTTATTTTAGATTTTCGAGCCAGCCACACCCGGATGGGATCTCAACCAAGTGCTGGCCTTCTACCTTACCGCAACCTTCGTGTGGTCCCTTGAGCTATGCCAGTTAGCTTAAAGATCTGGAGATCTGGGAGCATATTGGCCTTTGACCGATGTCAAGCTCAACGTTCTTCGCCGGCCCTCCACCGTCTGCGTTACGAATTCCCCTGACATCAGCTGTCCTGCCATTAGCCGCCCGCCAAAATCAGTCCCAGCCTCAAACCTCCTCCCGCGCAAAACAAAAACGCCCCTCGCCATGTCGGCGAGGAGCGCAGTGTTCAAGCGTCTGCCTGCTCAGTCTATGCTACGGTGCCGGAGGCCTGCGTCCGGTGATGAGTGCATAGATGAGTGAAATCGCAAACAGGATCAAGAAGACCCAGAAAACCAGTTTCGCCATTTCGACAGACACGGCAGCAACGCCACCGAAGCCGAGTACCGCGGCGATCAGTGCAACAATCAAAAATGTGATGGCCCACCCGATCATGGGAACCTCCTTTTATTTGAATAGCTCAATAAAGAAACGTCATTGAAAGGCAAATCGTTCCCAACAATCGGCCTAAACTTTCACGGTCGGATCATCCAGGATTAGGATCGTGATGCCTGCTTCGTCCAAACCTTCGGGCAACGCGCGCAATGGGCGCAAAATGATGCCATTTCCCGAAGTGGCAAAAAGTCCGCCTTTGCTTTTGGATTCATCCAAGCGCTTGTCGGCCACCGTCCCGGTGAATCGGCCGGCCAGTTGCTTGGCATCAATGCGCGGCGTGGGCGCAAGCACCGCCCAGGACAGGATGGCGGGGGTATCCCGCTCGCCAGAACTGGCAACACGCTCGATACGGCCGTCGATCGCAAAATCGACCCCAACGATCGCGTCGAAGCGACAATTAATCTCGGCGACTGTGCGCTCCTTCGCCGGCACATCCTGCGGCCCTGCAAGTTCACAGGTCAAAGAGCCGACATTGGCGATCGGCTCGGCGCCAAACGCTGTCGCAGATGCACAAAGCGTTAAACAAAGACCACAAATTGTAGCCTGTCGATAAGGCCTCATATCGGTCCTCCAACTATTGCTTTTGTTTCGGGGCTTATAGGTTTGACGCCGCGGCCACGAGAAGGTTCCATTGAAGGGTGCAAACAACGTCGCACTGGCCAAAAATCGATGCGAGAAATGGAACATAGCGGCTATATTCAAGTTGCTTCTCGACTGATTCATCGAAATTCCGACCAAACCGTGCCCCTATGACCGCACCCCTGAAGGAGCTAAAATCAGAGTGCTATCAAATTACCGTGGGGACTTTTGGCGATTAATACGATGGCTGGCCTCACCGATCTTTAAAGTGAGCTGGCTGGTTTTTGGTCTATCGTTATTTGCAACGCTTCTGGCCTGGCGCTTTTTTGTCGTCAGCATCGATGGCACTGCCAAGAACGCATTCGACGACCTGTTGCTGGCTTTCACCGGTGAACTTGAACGCAGCATGACCGCCTACGAGCAGGTGTTGTCCGGTGCGGCGTCCTTGGTCCAGACCAACCCCACGATTTCACGCCGCGATTTTCGCCGCTATCTTGACGTTGTGCAGGTCACCCGCAGATATCCAGGCCAGCAGGGTATCGGCTACTCCGTGATGTTCCCGGCAAACCAGCTCGCTACTGTCGAGCAGCGCGTCCGCGACGAAGGATTCGAGAATTTCAAAGTCACGCCGCAAGGCAATCGGAAAACCTATTCGGCAATCATTTTTATTGAGCCGTTCGACTGGCGAAACAAACGCGCATTCGGTTACGACATGTATTCCGAGCCGGTCCGGCGCACAGCGATGGCCAGAGCGCGCGACACCGGACTGCCTGCCGCTTCCGGCGCCGTCAAACTCGTCCAGGAAACCAAGTCGGACATCCAGGCCGGTTTCCTGTTGTACCTCCCCATCTACTCGGGCTTTCAAATGCCCGACACCGTCGAAGAGCGGCGGCAGACCATCAAGGGATTCGTCTATTCCCCTTTCCGTATTGGCAACCTCGTCGAAGCGGTCTTGAAACGCGAACGGCTCGACATCAAAAGCAACGCTGACATCCGAATCACCGCACCGGTGATCGGAGACAAGACAGATGTGATATATGATGATGCGAAAGACTCCGGCGATGCGAACCACCAAGCCAAATTTGTTCAAAAAGGCTTTCTGGAGCTCTACGGCGTACGATGGGACATCGCCCTCGCATCAACACCAAAATTCGAGCGCGCCGTCGACTATACCCCTGCCTGGGCAGCACTCTTCGTGGGCCTGACGCTCAGTGTGCTTCTTTCTGGTCTCGTCGGCTCCGCCGCCCTGCGCCAGCACGAAGCCAACATGAGCAATGCCCGAATGGAACTGCTCACCCGTGAACTGGCGCACAGGGTGAAGAACTCGCTGGCTGTTGTACAGTCGGTCGCCAACCGCAGCCTTGTCGATGGCCGTCCCCTGAAAGAAGCACGAGAACTCTTCTTGCAGCGCCTGCATGCCCTCGCGCGCGCGCATTCCCATCTGGTGAACAACTCCTGGCGCGGCGTCTCGATGCGCGAACTGACCGCCGCCGAACTTCAACCGTTTGGCGCACGCGCTTCGATACACGGACCCGACGTCTCGATGAACGCCAATACCGCCCAGATGTTTGCCCTCGTCCTCCATGAACTGGCGACCAATGCGGTCAAGCACGGCGCGTTGTCCGTGCCCGCCGGCCGCGTCGATTTGCGATGGAGGATCGTTCCGGTTGACGGCGAAGACACCCTTCGCTTTCGCTGGAAAGAAGCCGGCGGCCCAGCCGTAAATGAACCTGAATCAAGCGGCTTCGGCCAAACGCTCTTGAAGCAGTCGATCGCGCACGGGGGTTTGAGCCGCCCGGAAATCGCCTACGAAAAAGATGGTTTGCTCTACGAGTTCGACGTCCCCCTGGCGCGGCTTGAAGAAGAAACATCGCTGCGAAGCTCAAAGTAAAGCGGTGCACGCCCTGCCAGCCGGCAGCTTGCTTCAGTGATATCGAGAAGCAAAAAAATCACCTGCCCAATAACGACGGAACCTGCGGCAGTGTGCGGCGTTTCCCCTGCAGCAGATAAATAATCTGAAGGAGATAGACATGTTGAGCTGGGCCATCGCGTTCCTCATCGCCGCTCTGGTTGCTGCCGCACTTGGCTTCGGTGGCATCGCATCCGCATTCGCCGGAGTTGCGCAGTTGCTGTTTTACGTTTTCATCATCATCTTTGCCGCAATGCTGATCATGCACCTGTTGGGGCGAGGAACCGCATCTGTTCGTTAGATAAGACGAAAGATAATAAAAAATGGCTTGGAACTGGGGAAACCCGGTTCCGGGCCATTTTACCGTTTGGTAAAGACAAACGGCATGAGTTCATCCGTGCGAAGCCAGTTCCATCCTTCTCAGCACAGAAGATATGGTGAACAACCCACCATGAAGACGGCACGCCCTGAGAGGACAGCAATGTTTGCGCACTCAAAAAGGAGTTGGAACTTTCAATGCCTATTGTACGTTCCACCTCGATTGAAACGACTTGATCAAGTCAACGAAAATTGCATTTCTTTGAATGACATAACTCAATGACGACACCCAGTTCGCGTTAGACAGTTTCAGCTTTCGAGAGAACTTTGAATTGCAGGCGGAGTTAACATGTGGGATGCCGATTGAATGTTAGTCACCAGCGAAGTCGCGCATATTTTGGCAGGAGCAACGCTTTTAGCCGGTGCGACCGCGTTGATCGCGTTTCTCCTGCACAATCCGAGTTTCGGCTGGCGCTTCAAGTTCTGGATGACGTCTCTTGCCCTGGGTCTTGCATCCATCGGCGCTTTCCATTTCGCATTGCTGTCGGGTGAAGCCACGCCACTCAGCGTCCCATTCGCCGTCCTTGCCGTTGCCGGATCGGCAGCTGCATCCCTGGCCATAGCCGTCTTATCTCAAACGGCGTTTCAATCCCGCCTGATATCAGCACTGCACCATCGCGTCGAAGCACATCGGCGAACTTTGCGGCGCCTGCAACGCTCTCGCGATGAACTTGAAGATCGCGTCAAGGAGCGAACCAGCGAAATCCATGAGCAGGAACGGCGTCTGCGCGTCGCTCTGCGAGACAGCCAGATCACGGTCTCGATGCAGGATACAAACTTGCGGTATGTTTGGATCAGAAACGCCCCGGATGGGTTCAACGCGCCCGATCTGATCGACAAAACGGACGAAGACATTCTTCCAGCAGAACCTGCCCAGATCGCAACCAGAGCGAAGCGCGAGGTCATCGAAACCGGATCCGACATCACGACCGAGCTTTGTATTGTCATGGACGAAGATGGCCAGCCCCGCCTACGCTATTTCGATATCACTGTTGAACCCTACTATGATGAAAACGGTGTGATCCAGGGCGTCCTGACCGTGAGCGTCGAAACGACCGACAAGCGTCGCCGGGAAGAAATCCTCAAGGAAGCTTTGCTCGAAGTTTCCCACCGCACCAAGAACCAGCTCTCCATTCTTATGAGCATCGCCCGACGTTTGGCCGTGGCAAAACCTGAGACCAGAATTTTCCTCCCCGCATTCGAATCGCGCTTGCGCGCGATGGCGATTTGCCAGGACGTTCTCGTTGAGCGCGATTGGTCGGCCCCAAACCTGAGCCGACTGATCGAAGCACAACTGCGTCCATATACCGATATGCAAAAAAACGGATCCGTTGTCTTTAAATTCGAAGGTCCGGATGTGAAAATCACCCCCACAGCCGTGCAAAGTCTGGGCCTTGTTCTGAACGAACTTGCGTTGAACGCCGCTGAAAGCGGCGCATTGGATGCGAGAGCTTCCGAACTTAGCGTGTCATGGGCCCTGGTTGATGACAGGCAATGCGAAGACTCGGATGACTGCACCAAGCATCTGGAAATCTATTGGCTTGAAAAGGAAGCCAAACAGGCCAAATCGACAATAAACAACCGGCCCAAAAAAGGTGTTGGCTTGTCGCTGGCGAAAACGCTTGCAACTTCAGCGCTGAGCGGTCGCCTCGAAATCCATGATGAACATCCCAACCTGTCGATCAGGCTTCAGGTCGGCAGCTCGTCGCTGGCAATCCATTGATGCGCCGAAACAAAAAAAGTTCCTGCCTGGCCGAAGACGTCTTCGACAGACAGAAACTTCTATCATTTCTGGATTTTTGAACTGCGTCGATCTTGGTCCCAGTAGACGCCGACCCCGGGCGCTGCCGAGACGTCCAATGCCGTCAGTTCGCTTGGACTTCTACACCTGGCACATCAATGCGCACAGTGACGTCGTTTTGCGTCTGCATGTAATAGAGATAGCCCAAAACTGCGATCGCTACACTCAGCGCCGCAATGACCGCAAAGTTCATCTTTGCCATGTCGAAACCTCCTCATTCCAACCACTCAAGTAATCCCTCAGATGGGTGTCAGCATGGTACGTTGATCCTAACGCAGCGCCTCAACGAGCTGCGAACTTGGAAATAAAACGCCCGCTTCTAAGGATGGTTCCGAAACCGAGATCTGCGGCAGATCAGTCCGGCTCAGCCGAGCGGCGACAGCATCACTTAACATTTCACGATTGCAACACGTTCGACCGATGACGCGTCGTGGCGCATCGCAGCGCGCTCACCTCTGCAAACATGAACAAGGGATGAACTTTCAAGTTTGTCCGCGTTCACATCGACTGCTGCAAATTGCGCATGCTTCGAAGGGGACGATTTCGTTTAGGAGGCTTCAATGCGCTTTCTTGTTCGCGCAGTCACAGGGTTAGGACTGATCCTAACGACGCTGGCACTTACCGCAGCTGCCGGCTGGACACTTTTTGATTCAATCACGACCGCTCAAAACCGCAAAGGATCTCCCGCGCGTGAAAGGCTTTACGCTGTTGACGCCGGAACCCTCAAAGCCACGAGCGTCACGCCGAAGATTTCGGCCTATGGCAAGGTCCAGACCTGGAACAGTCTCGAGATCCGCGCGCCCGCCGCCGGTCCGGTCACCGAAATCTCTTCCAATTTCCGCGACGGCATGACGGTGAAGGCCGGCGAGCTTCTGTTCCGCATCGACCCAGAGTTGGCTGAACGGCGCGTCGTTGACGCGCGGGCAGCCCTCGCCCAAGCAGAAACGGAGCAGGACGAAGCTGCAGCCACGCAGAAGCACCTCGAAGCTGAACTTGAAGCCGCACGCGCGGAAGAAAAGCTTCGCCGCGCCGACCTCGCCCGCAAGACGCAGCTCTTCGCCAAGAAGCTGACGACTTCGACCGTCCGCGACGACGCAGTCCTCGCCGTGTCGGCAGCCGAACAAGGTGTCATCGCCAAGGAACGCGAAATTCTTGCGCTCAAAGCCCGCATCGACAAAGCCGTGGCCGGAGTGGAACGCGCGCGCCTGACATTGTCGGACGCCGAACGCGCCCTCAACGATACGACCTATCGCGCCCCCTTCTCAGGCCGGCTCAACGAGGTCGCCTTGACCCTTGGCCGCCGCGTTGCCCAAAACGAAAAGCTCGGATTGCTCATCGACCCTGCGTCGCTCGAGGTCTCATTCCCTGTCCGCAACGAAGAGTTCGGCCGCCTCGTCAAATCCGACGACCGCGACAAGCTCGCAGCCCTGCCTGCAACGGTCACGCTTGACCTTGCCGACAACGACGTCGTCGCAACCGCCATCCTGGAGCGCCCGGCAGCCATTGCCTCGACGCAGGCCGGCCGCACGGTCTTCGCCCGCATTACAGGCGGAGACGCATCTGCATTGCGCCCCGGCGACTTCGTCAGCGTCAGTGTCGCCGAACCCAAAATGGATCAAGTCGCCGTCATCCCCGCCGACGCTGCCACGCTCGATGGCCGCATCCTCATCATCGGCAAAGATAACCGGCTGCAAGAGCACAAGGCGCGCATCGTTCGCCGCCAGGGTGAGAAGATCATCGTCGCAGATGTCCCCTTCGGCGCGCGCTATGTCGAGCGTCGCCTGCCGTTCCTCGCCCGCGGCCTGAAGGTCAAACCGAAGAACGTCAGTCCTCAAACGTCCACCGTGCCGCCGGTTGCCGCCGCAAAACCCAAAGCGAACGAAACGACGACGGCCGCAGTCCACGACTTCGACGAAAGCCGCCGCGCCGCGCTCATCGCTTACGTCAAAGGACGCGAAAGCATGCCTGAGCGCATCAGGACAAAACTGCTCGACGAACTCCAGAAGGCCGAGCCCGAGCAGTACATTGTTGAACGAATCGAACGCCGCATGGCACGCAAGGAGAATCGCTCATGAGCCGCTCATCGACCTCCCTTGGCCAGCGCTTCGGCATTCTGGGCTACTTCGTGCAGCACCGCACGGCAGCCAACCTCCTCCTCGTCTTGATGATGGTTGCCGGCATCGCCGCCGGCCTCCGCATCCGGGCTCAGTTCTTCCCCGACGTTGCTGTTGAGCAGGTCAATGTGAGCTTCTCCTGGCCGGGCGCCGGCCCGAAGGAAATGGATGAGGCCGTTGTCGCTCGTGTCGAACCCCAGCTGCGAACCGTTGAAGGCGTCAAGGAAGCAACCTCTGTCGCACGCACCGGTGCGGCAACGATCACGCTCGAATTCGAACCATCGACCGACATCAACCAGGCCATGAACGAGGTCAAGGCCGCCGTCGACCAGGTCAGCGGTCTGCCTGACGACATCGAAAAGCCCGTGATCCAGCCACGCCGCTGGCGCGACCGTGTCACCGACGTCCTCGTCGCTGGCAACACCGACATTACAACTCTGAAGCGCTCAGCCGAAGAGTTGCAGACCGCACTCTTCCGCAAGGGCGTTCCGCTTGTTGACATCTCCGGTATCTCCGATCCTGAGGTGCGCATCGACGTACGCAGCGCGGACCTCGAACGCTATGGCCTGACGCTTGCCGATATCGCCAACGCCATCAAAGCCGAAACCGGAACTAAGCCGGTCGGAGCCATCGAACGCACCGGCGCGCGCGTGCGCGCAGCCTCCAAGCCATTGACACCGGAAGCACTCGCCAGCATCTCGGTTCGCTCCGGCGCTAACGGCGAGAAGATCACGCTCGCCGACGTGGCAAATGTCGGTGACATCGGTCTCGACCGCGAAATCGCTTTCTTTCAGGATGGCCGCCCGGCGGTTTTGCTCGAAGTCAACCGCGACGCCAAAGGCGATGCGCTCGCCATCCAGGCGCTCGTCGAAAAAACGGTTGCAGACCTGCAAGGCTCGTTGCCGCAAGGCGTCGAAATGGCGCTCGTTCATCCGCGCGCACAGGCGATCCGCGACCGCCTCGACATTCTTCTCGAAAACGGCCTGCAGGGATTGGCCGTGGTCGTCATCCTGCTGTTCCTGTTTTTGTCCTCGCGCACCGCACTGTGGGTCAGCGCCGGCATCCCGGTTGCCATGGCCGCAACCATCGCAATGATGTATGCCTTCGGCTTCACCCTCAACATGATCTCGCTGTTCGCGCTCATCATCTGCCTGGGCATCGTCGTTGATGACGCCATCGTCGTCGGCGAACACACCGACCGCCTGGCGCGTGACGGCTTGCCGCCTGATGAAGCCGCAGCCACCGCCGCACAGCGTATGACCGCGCCGGTCTTCAGTGCATCCGTTACGACGGTGATTGCTTTCGCAGTCCTCGCACTCATCGGCGGACGCTTCGGCAAGATGATCTCCGACCTGCCTTTCACGGTCGCCGTCGTCATCCTCGCGAGCCTGTTGGAATCCTTCCTGATCCTGCCTGCGCATATGCGCCATTCGCTGGCACACGGCGGCCGCACGAGCCTGCTCGATTTGCCGAGCAAATTCGTCAACAAAGGCTTCGACAAGTTCCGCGACCAGGTCTTCCAGCCGGTCATGCGGCTCGTCGTCAAGCTGCGCTATCCGGTCTTGGCAGGCGCGCTGTTGCTGTTGTCGATCTCGGTGTCTGCGGTCCTCGATCGTACCGTGAGGTGGCAGTTCTTCTCGTCGCCCGAACGCGCCACCGTCCGCGCCAACATCGCCATGCTCGACAGCGCCAGCCGCGACGACACTAAGGCGATGGTCGCCGAACTCGACCGCGCTTTGAAAGCCGTCGACAAAACCTACGCTGAGAAGTATGGCGCAGCGCCTGTGAAAATCGCCATCGCCAAGATCGGCGCCACCACCGGACGCGGCCTGTCGAATGCCGACACCAAAGAGCCTGACCAGCTCGCCGGCTACGACATCGAACTCATCGACCCCGACCTGCGCCCCTATAGCGCCTTCGACTTCCTGCGCGATTGGCAGGATGAGATCCAGCGCCAGCCGCTTCTCGAAACACTGGCGTTACGTGGCGACCGCTCGGGGCCCGGCGGTGATGCAATCAGCGTCCGCCTCGATGGGGCTTCGGAAGAAACGCTGAAAGCCGCTGCTGAAATGGTGAAAAGCCAACTGGCACGCTTCCCGGCTGTTTCAGGCCTCGAAGATGACATGTCCTACGACCGCCCCGAACTCGTCGTCACCCCGACGCCGAAGGGCGAAGCCTTGGGCTTCACGACCGAAAGCATCGCGACGGCCTTGCGTCAGCGTCTTGATGGCGTCGAAGCCGTCAAACTCCCGCGCGACGACGGCCAGATCATCGCCAAGGTTCGCCTTCCCCAACGCGAAGTCGGCAACTCCTTCCTCTTTGACGTCAGCCTGCCGATGGCCGACGGTGGCTTCGTCCCGCTGTCGGAAATCGCCACCTTCAAGGAAGTCGAAGGATTCTCCTCGATCCGCCGCGAAAACGGCGACCGGCGTATTGTCGTCACCGGCGAACTGGGCGACGACCCAGCCACGTCTGCCGAAGTGATGACCGCCTTGAAAGAAACGATCCTGCCGGACGTTGCCGCTCACTACGGTATCAACTGGTCCCTTGGCGGCCTGGCCGAACAGGAAAATGAGTTCCTGTCCGACGCATTGATCGGATTCACAGCCGCCATCATCGGCATCTATTGCGTGCTGGCCTGGGTCTTCGCCTCCTGGACAAGGCCGCTTATCGTCATGCTGGTCATACCCTTCGGTCTGATCGGAACCGTCTGGGGCCATTACCTCCACGGCGTCCCGCTCAGCATGTTTTCGATCGTCGGCCTCATTGGCATGGCCGGGATCATCATCAACGACTCGATCGTGCTGGTGACGACGATCGACGAAAAATCGCCGACCTCGGACATCCACAGCGCTATCGTTTCTGGAACCTGCGACCGCCTGCGCGCCGTGCTGCTGACAACGCTCACGACCGTTGGCGGGCTTGCACCGCTGCTCTTTGAAACCAGCCGCCAGGCGCTGTTCTTGAAGCCAACCGTGATCACGCTGGCTTACGGGCTAGGGTTCGGCATGCTGTTGGTGCTGTTCCTGACACCGGCCATGCTGGCCATCCAGCACGATCTCTCGCGCCACATCAAAAGCGCCAGACGACTACCGCGGCTCCTGGCGCGTGCGGGCCGCAAAACGCCACAGCCGACCGCGGCCTGAACAACCACAGTCAACGCTGCCGGTCGTGCGTTCCGCCTAATTCAAAGGCCATCGAACCCCGCTCATCCGGCCGGGGCGCTATGAGATCGCATCCAATGGCAACAACCTGGCCCTCGCGGCCCAAACTAAGGATTTGAATATATTGAGAAAAATAATTCGGCCACAGCGATCAAATGATCGTGCTCGACTTCGTCCAAGTTTTCACTATTTGAGTACACAAAATCTCGGAACTCGTCGTGAAAGCGGGTAGACTGAAATCCGAGCGGCACCCCAAAAGGAAACGTCCCCTTGGCCAAGCCTTGGTCGTTAACATCGCAGGTCGTGATACTGGCCATCGCTTTCGGGCTCGGCGGGGCGGCCTTTCTCGCGCGCGATGACCTCGGCGAAGCGTTGGCAAGCCTGCAAAAAACGCCGGAACCGGAAGCAAAATCCAAAGATCATAAGTCTCAAAGTGCGCCCGTGATCGTCGCCAAAGTCGGCGAAAAGCGCGACGACCTGATGATCGCGGCAATCGGAACCGCAAGGGCGAAACGATCCGTCACGATCTTCTCCAAAACCGAAGGCGAAATCATCTCGTTTCCGGCCGCCTCCGGTGATCGCGTCATCGAAGGTCAAGAACTTCTGAAGCTCGACCTCACCAACGCGACCCTCGCCGTCGACTATGCCCGCAAGGCCGTCGATGATGCGCAGCAGAAACACGAACGCGCGCTCTATCTGCGCAGCAAGAACGTGAGTTCGACCGCCAATGTCGAGGATGCCGCCATCGCAGTTGATCGCGCCAAGATCCAGCTGCGCCAGGCCGAGGAGGCTTTGAGTGAACGGACCATCCGCGCACCATTCAACGGCATTGTCGGCATCCCGAAAGTCGAACTTGGAGACCGGATCAACCCCCAGACCGAACTTCTAACCCTCGATGACCGCTCCGAGCTTTACGTCGAGTTCAAGGTGCCTGAGAAGTTTCTGCCGCGCATCAAGCTGGGCGACCGCCTTGAAGGCCGAACCCCGGGTTACGCCGGCAAAGCCTTTGCCGGCATAATCGGCAATATCGACAGCCGCATCGATCCGGTCTCGCGAACCATCATGGTCCGCGCCATATTCCCGAACGGCGACGACCAGTTGCGCCCCGGCATGTCCTTCACCATCGATTTGCCGCTGCCCGGCAAGGTCTACCCCTTCGTTCCCGAGCTTTCGCTGCAATGGAACCTGGGCGACAGCTACGTCTGGCTCGTCAAGGACAACAAAGCCAAACGCACCGTCGTAACAACCATCCGCCGCAAGAACGAAATCATTCTGATCGATGGCCCATTGAAAGCCGGTGACCTCGTCGTCACCGAAGGCGTCCAGCGCTTGCGTGATGGCAAGGACGTGGTCTATCGCGCCGACAGGAACGATGAGCCTGAAAGTATCGGCAGCAACGATCCGCCCAAATCGTCCAGGCAAGAGAGCGGCGCTTCCAAAGCAAAATCGGACACCCAGCCCTCCGGCAGGAAAGGCTAAGCCCCGTGAGCCAGCATGCCAATCCAGCCGGCAGCGGTATCTCGGCCATGAGCGTCAGCCGGCCCTATCTCGCAATCGTCATGAACCTTCTGATTATCGTTGCCGGTGTCGCCGCCGTCTTCGGTATCGAAGTGCGTGAACTCCCCGACGTCGACCGGCCCATCGTCACCGTCCGTGCCAACTATCCCGGCGGTTCGCCCGAAACCATCGACGCCGAAATTACCGCCAAGGTCGAAGCCGCCGTCGCCCGCGTCAACGGCATCACGGAAGTCCGTTCATCTTCAGAAGAAGGCAACTTCCGCATCCGCGCGACCTTCAAGCCATCGATCGACCTCATCGATGCCGCCAACGACATGCGCGAGGCCGTCAGCCGCGTTCAGCGCGAACTGCCTGATGGCCTGGAGGACCTGTTCGTCATCAAGGCCGACAGCGATTCTCAACCCATCATCCAGCTTGCCGTTTCTAGCGGTACGCTGCCGATTGAAGAGCTGACCCGCAAAGTCGAAAACGAAATCGTGCCTGAGCTGATCACCATCAGCGGCGTCGCCGACGTTGAGCTCTTTGGCGAGCGCGAACGCGTCTTGCGTGTCGTCCTCGATCCAATGAAGCTGGCAAGTTTCGCGCTTTCGGTCACCGACGTGGTGAACGTCCTGGAGCGCGCCCGCTACGACGTCCCCGCCGGCAGTTTCGCTTCCGACGAGCAGGAAGTCCTTGTTCGCGCCAACGCCTCAGTAACCGACCCCAAAGCCGTCGAAGACCTCATCGTCCGCGATCCCATCCGCATCGGCGATGTTGCCAGCGCCCACTTCGGCCCGGCCGACTCCGAAAGCATTGTCAGGTTGAACGGACGCCGCGTCATCAGCCTCGGCATCGTCCGGCGCGCCCAATCGAATACGGTCGCGATTTCCGATGACATCAAAAAGACCGTCGCCCGCCTCAACGCACAGCGCCGCTATATGACGATTTCGACGACTTCCGACGACGCCGTCTTCATCACCGGCGCGATCCGCGAAGTCATCTTCAGTCTGGCGCTCGCCGTCATCATAGTCGTCGCCGTCATCGCCTTGTTCCTCGGCCAGATCCGCGCCGCGCTCATTCCCGCTGCGACCATACCCGTCGCCTTGATAGGAACCATCGCAGCAACTTGGCTGATGGGCTTTTCGATCAACCTCATTACACTGTTGGCACTTGTTCTGGCGGCCGGTCTCGTCGTTGACGACGCCATCGTCGTCCTTGAAAACATTCAGCGCCTGCGCGCGCTCGGATATAAGCCCCACGCCGCCGCCGTCCTCGGCTCCCGGCAGGTCTTCTTCGCTGTCGTCGCGACAACGGCAACACTGGTCTCGGTCTTTGTCCCGATCTCGTTCCTGCCTTCGACAGCCGGCCGCCTGTTTGGCGAATTCGGCTTCGTCCTCGCCGTCACGGTCTGCATCTCGTCGTTTGTCGCCCTGACGATCGTCCCGATGCTGGCCGCCCGCTTGCCGGCGCTTGACCTGGACGCAGAACCCCGCAAAAGCCTGTTGACGATCATCGGCGATGCCTTCGCGCGAGCCTACGAGAAAGCGCTTGCAGTCGTACTCACGGCGCCACTCATAACGGTTGGCCTATGCGGGTTCGTCGTCGCCGGAGCGGTGCTGTGCTATCAGACCCTCGACGAAGAACTGATCCCCGAAGAGGACCGTGGCTTGATCACGGTTCGCCTGACAGGGCCCGACGGCGTCGGCCTCAAATATACCGACCGGCAGGTCGAACAGGTTGAGCATATTCTCCAGCCTTATGTCGACCAATCGGTCGCCACCGGCTTGTTCTCCATCACCGGCCGCTATGACTTGAACCGCGGCCAAATCGATGCGCGTCTGGTCGACTGGTCGCAACGCAAGATCAGCGAAGGTGAGATCGCCCGCAGCGTTAACAAGTTGCTGTCAGACATTCCCGGCGCCCAGGCCCGCGTCAGGCGCCAGAACAGCCTTGGACTTCGCAACGCAAATGGCGGCATCCGCTTCGCGTTGACGGGCTCAAACTACGAAGCGATCGCCGAACAGGCCAATGCGCTTGCCGTCGCGCTCGACGAAGACGTCCCGCAGGTCGAAAACCTGCGCGTCGAATTCCGCGCCACCCAGCCACAACTCGAACTCAAGATCGACCGCCGGCGCGCCGCCGACCTTGGCGTGCCAATCGACAATCTCGCCGCCACCGCCAAAGTCCTCGTCGACAACGATGAGGTTGCCGAACTGACCATCGACGACGAGCGCGTTCCGATCATTGCCCAGGCCGCAACCGGCGCCATCAAAGATCCCGCTGACCTTCAGAACCTCTATGTGTCGGCATCTGACGGCAGCCTCGTCTCGCTGTCCCAGCTTGTCACCCTTTCAGAAAAAGCCGTCCCCGCTGAGCTTGACCGCCACGGTCAGCGCCGCGCCGTCGAGATCTTCGCCGACGCCGCCGAAGACGTAACCCTGCGCGAAGCCGTCGATGCCATCCGTGAATTGGCCCTCGAAAAGCTGAAACCTGGCTATGGCCTGCTGTTTCTCGATGAAGCCGCCGAGCTGGACGAAACCTCGCACGGCGTGACACTGACCTACGGCCTCGCGTTCCTGATCGTCTTCCTCGTCCTGGTCGCCCAGTTCGAGAGCATCACCAGCGCCGTCATCGTGCTCTTCACCGTGCCCTTCGGCATCTGCGCGGCGATCTTCGCCCTGGCCCTCACCGGCACGTCGATCAACATCTACAGCCAGATCGGGATCTTGATGCTGATCGGCATCATGGCCAAGAACTCCATTCTCATGGTCGAATTCGCCGACCAGCTTCGCGACCAGGGCCGCGAGGTTTATGCAGCTGCCCGCGAAGCCTCGGTCGTACGCCTGCGCCCGATCGCCATGACGATGTTCTCGACCGTTCTTGCCGGTCTGCCCTTGATCTACGGTTCGGGTCCTGGAGCAGAAGCACGCGCCTCGATTGGCTGGGTGATCTTCGGCGGCCTGGGTCTCGCCGGCATATTCACACTTCTGCTGACGCCTGCGCTCTATGTCCTGATTGCCGGTCTCGTGAAACCGCGCACCGACAGCATCAAACGCGTGCAGGAAGAAATGGCCGACGCCGAAAGCCGGTTCCAAGCCGAAAGCTAGAAATTTGCGGATTTGGTTTGGCCGAAACGCCACCAGTCTCGTAAGCCGGCGCTTGAGCCCTCAAGCCGCATAGCCAAGGTCCAACTCGTCCCACCGCGCCACATAGATGCGAAACCACGGCGCGAACTGCTGCGGATATCGATCCACCTGCGAGCGCAGGTCGCCAACATCGACCCAACGCGTCTCGCTCACTTCCTCAGGCACCGCAGTCGGCAGCGCCATCTCTTGATCACAGGCATAACGGAAGACGTGGACGCGCTCGTGCTCCCACAGATCGTCAGCCACCTGCGCCCTATAGTCGAGGGTACTGCGATGCTCCAAATGAGGGACCGTCATCGACAACTCTTCTCGCAGGCGACGATGGGCGGCCTCTTCCAGATCCTCTCCCCAATCGGGATGCGTGCAACAGGAATTGGCCCACAGACCGCCACTGTGATACTTGCCCGCCGCCCGCTTCTGAATAAGCAGCCGGCCCGCCGAAAAAACGAAAACGGAAATCGCCAGATGCAGAAGATCCTGGCGATGCGCCTCCATTTTTTCCACGCGGTAGAGCCGCCCGTCGGCGTCGATTGCGGGAATGATTGTCAAACCGTCCATTGCTCCAAACGTTCTCTTTGCCCCTGCAGCGTGCACGCCAATATCAAGACGCCAGAAGTCAAGAAGGGCCGGCCACGTTAGCACAACCTGTCGTCGCTGAAACCCTCGCCAGCAACAACGCCTCGAGTTTATTGGGCAATGAAAAAACCGGTCCGAAGCCTATGGGCAACGAACCGGCAGTCAGGGGAACGCAAAGGAGAGAGAGGCGGAAGAGCGCGCGCCTTAGCGCCCGCAGGTATTGACGCCTATCAGCGTATAAGCGGGACAGAAGCGAACGAGCGCCGTCAGAATGTTGACAGCACCGATGATGAGAGCGCCGTAATAGAAGATCGGATTACCCCAGATCTCCAGGTTCGGCATGACGAACGGCAACGCAATCAGGATCGCACCGATGATGAGCCGGAGCACGCGATCAATCGAGCCAACATTTGCAGCCATTTTTATATCCTTTTTCCCAGAATTGACCTCGGCCTGAACCAGCCGGGCCATAGACATGCGAAATATTGAATACATCATGATAGGGGCACAGCGGAATGACATCGATCAATAGTTGTGCGCTCACAGATGCGTTACTAGGTAGCTTATTGAAGGCATGGAGCCGGACTAACGGACCGCCCCACAAGACATATGGCGCCCGTTAGCTCGCCGCCGCCCACAGACCCGCATCCAGGAGCAAAAGACTTGAAGCAAAACCCTGCCGACCACACAGCCCCGGATGGTGAGGAACGGCAGAAGGAGGTCGTCGCCCTGCTGGCCGACCCGGCAACACACGGCGGATCATCGGTCGAGCACATCACAACTCACATCTCCCATGTGTTTATCGCAGGTCCTAACACCTACAAACTAAAGCGCGCCGTCGCCCGCAGCTTCGTCGACTACAGCTCAGCCGAAAAACGCAAAGCCTTGTGCGAGCGCGAACTCGCCACCAACATCGAGAACGCGCCGCAGATCTATAAAGCCGTCGTGCCCATCGTCAGAACACCGAACGGGCTGCAGTTGGATGGAGAAGGCGAGCCGGTCGATTACGTCGTCGCGATGCGCACCTTCAAGACGAGCGACATGTTCGACGCGCTCGCTGACGAGAGCCGGTTAACCGAGCGCCACATCCAGGATCTCGCCGACGCCATCGCCCGCCAGCACATACGTGTCCCTCGCGCTCAAGACTTCGGCGGCAGCAAAGCAATCCAGCAAACAATCGAAGAGCTCGTCGAGACAATAGAAGCGACACCACAAGGCCCCAACCTGAAGCAGCCTCTGCAGGAATGGAAAAACGCTGCCCTTGCCGAACTGCAGCGCCTCACACCTCAGATCGACGCGCGCCGGCGCCACGGCTATGTGCGCCGCTGCCATGGCGACCTGCACCTGGCCAACATCTGCCTCGTCGATGAGGCCCCCGTTCTCTTCGACGCCATCGAGTTCAGCGAAAAAATCGCCTCGATCGACATCCTCTACGACATCGCATTCACGGCCATGGATTTGCTCTACCGCGGCTTCAGACAACACGCGACGCTGCTCCTCAGCCGTTATCTGAGCCACACGCGCGACTACTCCGGTTTGAAGGCGTTAGGGCTGTTCATATCAATGCGCTCTGCCGTCAGGGCAATGGTTGCCGCCGCCAAAGACGGCGAAGCCGGATTGCGCGAAGCCACCAATCGTCTTGAATTCGCTCTGTCTTGCCTCGCCAACCAACCTGCACCTCGCCTCCTCGCCATTGGTGGACTTTCAGGTACCGGCAAATCGACGCTAGCGAAATCCTTGGCACCCGACATCCCAGGCCTTATCGGCGCGCTCTCGATCCGCTCGGATGTCTGCCGCAAACGCCTCTTTGGCATCTCACCTGAAGAGCCTCTCCCCAAGGAAGCCTATCAAGGCGACGTCAGCCGCAAGGTCTACGCGACGATGCTGAAAGACACCCGCCGCGCCCTCAATGCCGGAACGTCGGTCATAGTCGATGCGACATTCCTCGGCGAAACCGAAGCCAACCAGCTAGAACGTCTGGCAAACGCAACCGGCGCACACTTCACTGGGATCTGGCTGTCGGCGGATTTGGAGATTCTAAAAACGCGCATTGCACAACGGACCGGCGACGCCTCCGATGCCACACCTCAGATTGCCGAACGGCAATGGCAAACGGCAACCGCCAACCCTGCCTGGGCGAAACTCGACGCTTCCGGGACCCCGGATGAAGTCGCCGCCGCAGCCCGCCGACTTCTCGCGATCAAATAGGGCTAAGCCGGAGTTCCTGAGGTATCCATCCGGAAGCGCACCAACTCTATGTCTTCCGGGTTGAGAGACTCTTGAAATCCCAGCCCCCGGCACAAGTCGAGCATCCCGGTGTTCCACCGCATGACATCGCCATAAAGCGATCCGACCGGCTCGTCCGTCGCATATTCGATCAGCGTCTTCATGAGCGCCCAACCGATGCCCTGTCCCTTGAGATCGCTGCGCACAACAACCGCGAACTCGGCTTCGGTGTAATCCGGGTCAGCCGCCAGCCGCGAGACACCCAGCAACTCCCCCGTCTCACCATCGAGACCAACGAACGCCATCGCACGGGCGTAGTCAATCTGCGTAAACCGCGCGATCTGCTCATGCGTCGGCTTGATGCCATAACCGAAGAACCGGAAGTGGATGTCTTGCGGCGTCAATTTTTCCAGAAAGTCGGGATAGAGCACTTCGTCTTCCGGACGGATCGGCCGCACGCGAAGTGTCCGACCTTTGACTTCAATTTTCCGATCCCACGCCGAAGGGAAAGGCCGCAATGCAAATCGCGGATTGCCCCCTGGCCGAACCGTTTCGCCAGCGACGACGCCAATGCGCGCATCAAGCGCAACAATGCCTTTCTCATCGGCAAGCAACGGGTTGATGTCGAGTTCACGGATCTGCGGCATGTCGGCGGCTAACTGCGCCAGCCGAACGAGCGCCAGCGCAATCTGCTCGCGGTCAGCTGCAGGCGTATTACGATAGCCGTTGAGAAGCCGCGAAATCCTGGTCTCGTCGATCAAATCCTGCGCCAGCGTCATATCGAGCGGCGGCAGCGCCAGCGCCTTGTCGCGCACCGTCTCAACCGACGTCCCTCCGGCGCCGAACAAGATCACCGGACCGAATACCGCATCGTCTGCAATCCCTAAGATCAACTCGTGCGCATCCGGCCGGTAAATCATCGGCTGAACCACAACACCCTCGATGCGCGCATCAGGCACGGAAGCGCGCGCCTGCTCGATCATCGCTTCGGCAGCCGAGCGCGCCTCTCCTGCACTCGCAATGTTGAGACGCACCCCGCCGACATCCGACTTGTGCGTAATGTCGGGCGACAGGATTTTCAAAACGACCGCGTCAGCGCGTTGCAGCATCTTCTCGGCAATTTGCGAAGCTTCTTCAGGCGACTGCGCGATCTCGGTTGGAACCGTCTCGATGCCATAAGCCTTGAGAACCGATTTGGCTTCCGGCTCGCTCAGCCACTTGCGGCCATCGTCGATTGCCTTCTTCAGAGTCGATTCGACGCCCTCACGGTCGGGCTCGAAATCACCCGGAATGCCGGGCGGCGTCCGCATCAACGAGCGCTGCGCCTTGGCGTGATCGGCCAGATAGGCAAAGCCCTTCACCGCTTGCGCGGGCGTGCGGTAAACAGGGATGCCGGCTTGCGAAAGCGTTTCGCTCCCCACCCGCGCTGTCGCTTCCCCAAGCCAGTTTGCCAGAATCGGCTTGGCGGTTTTCCGGTTGCTCAAAGTGTCCTTGCGGACCTCAACGATACGCTCGGCAACATCCTCAGATGAGGCCAATGCCGTCGGACAATTCATCACAAGCACGGCGTCCGCGTTCGGGTCTTCGAGCAGGGCTCTCAACGCCGTCTCGTAGCGGTCGGGACCGGCATCGCCGATAATGTCGATCGGGTTGGCATGTGACCACGTCTCCGGCAAAGCTCCATTGAGCCGTTCCATCGTCGCTTCACTGAGCTCGGCAAAACGCGTGCCTGTCGTCGCCAGCGCATCAGCTGCGAGAACTCCGGCGCCGCCGCCGTTCGTCAAAATCGCCAATCGGTCGGAGGGGATCGGTTTGTGTCGCGCCAGGACCGCCGCGGCCCCGAACAGATCTTCCAGATCATCGACCCGCAAAATGCCGGCCCGCCGAAGTGCCGCATCATAAACGGCATCCTGCCCCGCCAGCGCCCCGGTATGCGAAGCCGCCGCGCGCGCCGCCTGCATCGAGCGCCCGGCCTTCACCGCGATCACCGGCTTGCTGCGTGCCGCCGACCGCGCCGCAGACATGAACTTGCGCGCGTCCGTCACCTGCTCGAGATACATCAGGATCGACCGCGTATGGGGATCGCTCGCCAGATAGTCCAGCATGTCGCCGACATCGACATCGGCCATATCACCCATCGAACCGACGACGGAAAAACCAATCTGACGCGCTTCCGCCCAGTCGATCATCGCAACCACGAGCGCACCCGATTGCGACAGCAGCGCAATATCCCCGTCACGCGGCCGCAAATGCGAGAAGCTCGCATCAAGACCCACACGCGGCACCAGAAGCCCGAGACAATTCGGCCCCAAAACGCGCAGGCAATAGGGCCGTGCAGCATCCAGCATCTGTTGCCGGAGCCCGCCTTCGCCGCCGCTGATCCCGGCCGTGATGACAACGGCTGCCCGCGCTCCGGCTTTTCCCAACTCGGAGATGATCTGCGGAACCGTCTGCGGCGGCGTCACGACGACCCCCAGATCGACCGGGTTCGGCAGATCCGCAACCGACGCGAAACAGGGCCGACCATCAATCTCGCTCCGGCGCGGATTCACGAGTTGGATTTCCCCGTGAAACCCGGCATCCGTCAAACGCTTGAGGACCGTTGCCCCCATCGATCCCGGCGTCGCGCTGGCCCCGATCAACGCCACAGATTTCGGATTGAGCAACCCTTCAAGATTGCGAACACTCATGAGATCGACCTCGATATCTGACTTTGGTGAACGTCTGGCAGTTCCAGACTCCGAAAACGAGCAAGGAAACCATCTGTCAGCGCTTGTTATGATGAGCAACGCTTTGAGCTAGTCACACTGATATGACGGATGGTTGTCAAAGGGGATGACGCGCATCAATCGAATTCAAGCGCACGTGCCAAGTGCAAAAAAACCGATATGCGCAACGCCGATCAGCTCAGTTTATCTAAGAACACCGATGTGAAAAACAAGCTGATCAAGCTTCACGCTGCGGCTGTTCAACGTTTTGAATGTTTGAACTCGAACGAAGCCTGAACTTTTTGCGCAAACTCCCGCTTTGAGATGGCACGAGGCAATTTGTGGGCCCAGCAAGACCAACAACAAATACCTGCAACAACATCAGCTCACCATGAGGGAAACCTCGATAAATCCGCTCCTTATTGGATCCGCGAGGCGTGCACCAATCAAGAGAGTTTGACTGCGTTGTCAAACTGCCCAAAACGTTCGGTGATCTGCCCGAATTTATTTCCAAGCCGGCACCAAACAAAATAACCGCCGAAGCCGCAAAGGATTTTACCAATACGACGGACAAAGAGGTTTCTGAGAGGCTTCGCGAAATTTTTGCGAAGTGAGAAATGAAGCTTGATTGTGGTCAATGCATGCCTCATCATTTCGTCGTAAAGAGCCTCAATTCAAACACGATGCCGCCAATCGATTTATGGCGCCGGGATCGCAAGAATTGCGGAGGTTCGTAATGCAGGCACCTTCAATTATTCCGCCGTTTTGGCGCACAGACGTCGACCGGAATAAAGGCTATTCGCAACTCCAGAAGGAAGTCGATAGCCTGTTTGAGAATTTTGCCCGCGGTTTTCCTGATCTCCTCCCGACCAATCGGGAAGGGATGGGAGCATTCGCACTCGCGCCAAAAATCGATGTGAGTGAAACCGACGAGCAAATCGAAATCTCAGCCGAGCTGCCGGGCATACCCGAAGACGCGATTGAGGTTTCACTGACTGGAAATGCCCTCACCATCAAGGGTGAGAAGAAGTCGGAAGTCGAAGATAAAAAGAAGGATTATCACGTCGTTGAACGCTCTTACGGAACGTTCCGGCGCGTGGTGCAGCTTCCCTTCGATCCGGCCAACGCCGAACCGCAGGCAACGTTCAAGGACGGTGTCTTGCGCATCGCCATCGCCAAGCCGGCCGAAGCGGTCGCAGGTAAACGCCGCATTGAAATTAAGCCCTCGGCTTGAGGCGCAATCTGTTGATGATGCGCACTGCTGGAATGCGGTGCGCATTTTAGAATTCGTATAAAAGCGCGGAGAAAGTCATGCTGCCGAATGCAAATGTCGGGCTGACCGATCGTTCAATCCGCACGCTTATCGGCATCGGATTATTGGGATTCGCAGCCTCGGGTGATCGCACCGGATTCGAATGGATCGGCTGGATCGGGATTATTCCGCTGGCAACCGGATTGCTCGGCATTTGTCCGTTGTACTCAATGTTGGGCACAAACACGCGCGGCGTTTGAATAATCAGGCGCGAGACGATGGAAGGAACACCCAAAAACTAAACAAAATAGATTGGAGGACAGTAATGGCGTACAGAAACAACGGACTTGGCATCTCGCCGATGCAGTACGGTATTCCGGCCTTTACGCCGGATGCAATGCAGCAGGCCAGCCAAACCTACCAGGCTTGGTTGAAGTCGATAATGACGGTCAACGAAGAGACAACCAGATTCCTGACCCACAGAATGCGCGAAGATATTCAGCTTCCGATGCGCATCGTCCAGTGCCACAGCCCGCAAGAGGTAATGCAACAACAAATCGAATTCTGGAACACGATGGCCAAAGATTACATGCAGCAAACCCAGAAGCTGCAAGCGATCTATGTCGACAGCTTCCAATCAATCGATCGACCGACGACGCTGGACTGGTCAACCCCGAGACCGGGCGCTGGCAGCGACAGATCGGATCTCAAGGCCGCCTAAGGCGACACGCGAAGCCGGCATTCAACGACCTTCCATTCTGCGGCCCATTGGTTTTGGGCTCAGAATGACCGAGCGATTGCGGTTTGCCACGCTCTAAAGCTACTGCGACCGGCAATTGCCACCGTTAATCTGGGCTGACCCAGAATGCTCAGAACATTCACTATGGCGAGCATTTGCGACTTTTGCAGAATGTGCGGCACCCTGGCGCACGCTAGGCTGCGACGTGGATGACGCAGATTGATCTTTGTCAACGAAGATCAATCTGGCTGCGTCCAGTTTGATGCAGCCATAGCGTGGATGCCTGATGTTTTTCGAGCCGCATAGCAGGGTTGGACGGGGAACGTCCGAAGACTCTTGCGATGACTTCGTCGTCGTGCCGACATGTTGCGGCCTTATCGTCCTGACACGCGCGGATTTCGAGAGTGGCGTTTCCTTGGAAGGCACTGGCAAAGTAGACTCTATGGGCACCAACGCGGGGCAGAACGCCGAGAATTCCCAGCCAAACAACCCAGATAGCGCTGATCGAAAGAATCCGTCGCCTGTGAAGACCACGATGTCGGCCTTTCACGCGATGCCCGCCGACAAGGTCATCGAGACGTTATCAACCTCTCCCGAAAACGGTCTTTCCGATAGCGAAGCCACCGCCCGCCAAACGCGCTTCGGCCTCAACGAAATCGAACCGAAGAAACCGGTCGGACTGTTGGCGTTGCTTCTGCGCCAGTTCGTAAGTCCGATCATCTGGCTCCTCATCGCCTCCGCAGCCGTTTCGGCCATCATCGGAGAAACCTCCGACCTGATCGCCATCACGGCCGTTATCGCGATCAACGCAGCAATCGGCTTTGTCACCGAATACAAGGCCCGTCATTCGATGGATGCGATAAGGCGGCTCGGCCGTACCCGCAGTCAGGTGATCCGAGGCGGCCGGCAACGCGCGATCGACAGCCGCGAACTCGTCCCCGGCGACATCGTCGCTCTGACGGGTGGAAATGTCGTCCCCGCCGACATCCGCATCCTGAAGACAGCCTCGCTCCAATCTAACGAAGCAGCCCTCACCGGCGAATCTGCACCGGTCGAAAAACAGACGGATGCAACGCCCGAACGCTGCCCGCTGGCTGAACGCACATCGATGCTCTTCAAAGGCACGTCCGTGACCCGCGGCGACTGTCTCGGCGTCGTCACTGCAACCGGGATGGCGACCGAACTCGGCCACATCACGCAGTTGATGATGGATACGCCCGATCAGCCGTCGCCGCTGGAACGTCAATTGCAGTCATTGGGCGGACAGCTCCTTTGGCTCACTCTCGTCCTATGCGCCCTGATCGCAACCATCGGCATTCTGTCGGGCCGCGATGCCTTCTTGATGGTCCATGCTGGGATTGCCCTCGCGGTTGCCTCCATTCCAGAAGGCTTGCCCATCGTCGCCACCATCGCGCTAGCCGGCGGCATGTGGCGCATGGCCCAGCGCAACGCCCTTGTCGAACGCATGTCGGCCGTCGAAACGCTCGGCTCGACCACCGTCATCGTCACCGACAAGACCGGTACGCTGACCGAAAACAAGATGGCCGTCGCCGAAGTCGCGTTGACATCCGGCTTACAAACTCTTCCGCTATCCGGCCCCGCCAAGTCAGAAGCCTTGCGCCGCATCTTGGAAAGCGGCGTTCTGTGCAATCACGCAACGTTGGGCAAGCCGTCGCCGCACACCAGCGCCCCGCGTCAATCGACCGAAGATAACGGCGACCCCATCGAAGTCGCGCTGCTCCATGCCGCAAGCGATAACGGCATAGATATCGACGCACTGAGGAGCACCTGGTCGCAAACAAGCGAACAGCCCTTCGACAGCGGCGCAAAACTCATGGCCACCGCACATACCGATGGCACAACCGTTCGCCGCGATTATAAAGGCGCTCCCGAGCGTATTATCGATCTGGCCGAAGCGGTCTATTCCGACAACGGCGAAACCATCGCCATGACCGACGAACTACGCGAGCGGTGGAAAGAGCAAACCGAACAGATGGCGGCAACAGGCCTACGCATCCTGGCATTGGCCTCAAGCGAAGACCCGAATGCGACCGACACCGAAGCATCAGGCCTCAACCTCCTCGGGCTCATCGGATTTCGCGACCCACCGCGCGGAGACGTACCCGCTGCCGTACGCTCCTGCCAGGACGCAGGCATCCGCGTCGTCATGGTCACCGGAGACCACCTGACCACCGCCAACGCAATCGCCGGGCAAGTTGGCATCGCCACTCCAGACGAAAGCGGGTTGGAAGGAAGTGAGCTCGAACAAATTCTGTCTGCCGAAGCGGGTGCTCCCAGAAGTGACATCCACAAGCAGACAGTCTACGCCCGCGTGACGCCGGAACATAAGCTGCGCCTTGTCGAACATCTGCAATCAAAAGGCGAAATCGTCGCCATGACCGGAGACGGGGTCAACGATGCGCCAGCCCTGCGACAGGCCGACATCGGCATCGCCATGGGCCTTCGCGGAACCGACGTTGCCCGCCAGGCTTCCGACATGGTGTTGCTTGACGATTCCTTCCCGACCATCGTCATGGCGATCGGCCAAGGCCGCGTCATCTTCGACAATATCCGACGCTTCGTCGTTTACCTGTTGTCGTGCAACCTGAGCGAAGTGCTGGTCGTCTCGCTGTCCATCATCTTCGGTCTTCCGATGGCGCTCCTGCCCTTGCAGATCCTGTTCCTCAACCTTGTCACCGACGTGTTTCCGGCTTTCGCCCTGGCCACCGGAAAAGGTGAGAAGAATATCCTTCAGCGCGCGCCGCGACCGCCCTCAGAACCGCTTCTTGGCGCCGCGCAATGGAAGTTCGTCCTGCGCCACGGACTGACGATCACTGCGACGACACTGATCGCCCTCGCAATCGCCGAACGCTACCTCGGTCTTGACCCTGTCCAAGCGACCACTATCTCATTCTTGACGATTGCCATCGCCCAGCTTCTGCACGTCTTCAACATGCGCAGCCCCGAGTCCGGATTGCTACGCAACGACGTCACAAGAAACCCCTGGGTCTGGGGTGCGTTGGCAATCTGCATCGGCTTGCTCTTGTTCGCCGTCTATGTCCCGCCGGTGGCTGCCGTTCTGGAGCTTCACGCTCCTTCATTTGCAGCTTGGATAGTGATCCTGTCGCTGGCGGTCATTCCAGTCCTGCTGTCTGCCATTTTTGAGGACCGGGCCGACGAAGACACAGCACCGCCAGCGAAAAGAGCGTTATAAACGCGCCAAGACAAGCCACGTCACAAACGCTTGCTATCGATCGTGATCCCATCAGCCCGCGTCCATCAGTTCTCACGGCAACCTCGCGAAGGCCTCTATGCCCAAGAAAAAGAAAGATGCTCAGTCCAGCAAAAAGAAGCTGTCGCTTCCGCAAGCCGACCAGCCCGTCGACATCAGCGGCCTGAGCTATGAGCCGATAGAGACAACGCTACCCGTCCCGACAACGACATATCAGCCCGATGGCGAAGAAAGCCTCATCCGGGACTCCTATTCGGCCACCGCCGCCGCTGAAGTCTTGGACCGCTCCTACCATGCCGGCCTTGCCCGCTACACCGGGGGAATTTCACCCGCCGCATTGGCAACAGCCTATCTCGACTGGTCCGTCCACCTGTGGCTATCACCGGGTAAGCAATTCGAACTGCAGCAGAAGCTCTTCCGAAAACTTGCCCGCCTCAATCGCTATATCCTCAGCGAGGCCCTCGTGCCGGGCAACGGGCATCCGTGCATTGACCCGCTGCCGCAGGACAAGCGCTTCAACTCCGACAAATGGAACACCTGGCCGTTCAACATCATCTACCAGTCGTTCCTCTTGCAGCAGCAGTGGTGGCATAACGCGACCTGTGGCGTCCGCGGCGTCGAACCCCGTCATGCACGCGCCATAGAGTTCATGACCCGTCAGATGCTCGACACGATGTCACCGTCGAACTTCCTTCTGACCAATCCCGAGCTCCAAGAAGAAACCCGCCAGCAAGTCGGACTGAACCTCGTCCGCGGCGCCATGAACTACATGAACGATCTGGCCGACAATCTGTCCGGCCATAGCGGCCCGCGCGAACTGAGCCACGTCGTCGGACGCGATGTTGCAACGACACCCGGCAAGGTCATCTACCGCAACGACCTGATGGAGCTGATCCACTACACGCCGACCAAACCGAAGGTGAATGCGGTTCCGCTCCTCATCGTCCCGGCGTGGATCATGAAGTACTACATCCTCGACCTGTCGCCCCATAACTCCATGGTGCGCTACCTGCTCGAAGAAGGCCATGACGTCTTCATGATCTCCTGGCGCAATCCAGGCCCGGCGCACCGCGACTTCGGCTTCGACGACTACCGCAAACTGGGACCGATGAAGGCCCTCGACGTCATCGAAAAGGTCACCGGAGAGAAAGAAATTCATGCGGCGGGATACTGCCTGGGTGGAACCCTCTTGTCGGTCACGGCCGCAGCTATGGCCAGAGACGGCGACCACCGCTTGAAGTCGGTCACGCTTTTGGCAGCTCAAACAGACTTCACATCGCCAGGCGAGCTGGGCCTATTCATCGACGACAGCCAGATCGCCTTCTTGGAAGACATGATGTGGGAACAGGGCTTCCTCGACTCCAGCCAGATGGCCGGCGCCTTCCAACTCTTGCGCTCCAACGACCTGGTCTGGTCCCGCATCATCCGCGAGTACCTGATCGGCCGGCGCGAAAGCAGTAACGACCTGATGTCCTGGAACGCCGACGCGACCCGCATGCCCTATCGTATGCATTCGGAATATCTGCGCAGCCTGTTTCTCAATAACGATCTGGCCGAGGGCCGCTTCAAGGTCGAAGGCCATGCGGTATCGATCGGAGACATCCGGGCACCGATGTTCGTGGTCGCCACGGACCGCGATCACGTCTCCCCCTGGCACTCGGTCTACAGAATTCACTTGCTTGCCGATACGCCGGTCACCTTCGTCCTGACCAAAGGCGGTCACAACGGTGGGATCGTGTCCGAACCTGGCCACCCCCATCGCAGCTATCAGATTGCCATCCGCCGCGCTGACGACAACTTCCTCGAATCCGACGTCTGGGCCGCAACCGCTCCGCGCCATTCGGGATCCTGGTGGGAAGCCTGGAGCCAATGGCTGCGCGCTGCGTCCGGCGGCCGCGAGCGGTCGGCCGAAAGCCCGGAAACGACAAAGCATGCCAAAAATGCCCTACCGGCTCCCCTCTGCGACGCACCCGGAATTTACATTTTCGAGCGTTAATACAAACAATAAAGCATGTGTTGATCAGAGGTCGCCCAAATCCTGAGGAGCGAATTGCAGGCCTCAAAAAGTATTAACTGCAGCTTATTGGCTGACATAAATCAGAAAAACCGATTGCGCCGGACAGTTTTGCAAGAAAAATTCGTGTTCTGATGCTTTCCCCGGACCTTGTCGACATATAGACAACCGATTAGCATCAGACTCATAATTCGACTTCGGAGGCGCTGGGAATGTCCCAAGACCCAATTCACCTTGGGCGAGTTACCTGCGACACGTGCACCGTACGCCACCGCGCTGTATGTGGCGCGCTCACCGACGCTGAACTGACCGACCTCAATCGCATTGGACGTATCCGCAAGTTCAAGGCCGGAGACATCATCCTGGCTGACGAAGAACCCACGACGTTTTTCGCCAACATCATGTCCGGCGTCGTCAAGCTTGAAAAAACCTCGGCCGACGGCCGCCAGCAGATCGTCGGACTAGTCTTCGCATCAGACTTCCTGGGTCGCGCTTTTTCGAAGTCCAACCCCTATTTTGCGCAAGCCGCAACGGACGTCGAAGCCTGCACATTTCCGCAGGCCGCCTTCGAAGTTCTCTTGCGCCAGCACCCAGGTCTCGAACACCGGCTGTTCGAGAACACCTTGAACGAACTCGATTCCGCACGCGAATGGATGTTTGTCTTGGGCCGTAAAAGCGCGCAGGAAAAGGTTGCGAGCTTCTTGCACCTGATCGCCAAACGCCAGCCGCTCGTCGGTTGCGCCCACGATCCGGAAGCCAATGCGCACGCCGCCCGCTTCGAGTTGCCACTAACGCGTGCCGACATCGCGGATTTTCTCGGCCTGACCATCGAGACAGTCAGCCGTCAATTGTCCCATTTGAAACGTCAGGGCACGATCCAACTGGTCAGCGGTCGCGAAGTCGTCGTCCCCGACCTGCGTCTGTTGGAATCAAAAGCCCAAGGCAACGACGAAGCGGTCGCCTGACCCTTCTGTATTGGCTCCAGCCAACAAATTCAGTCGCTGACGGGCATTGGAAATTGCCCATGCAATTTCAATGGGTTCCGCGCGAGGCTTCGTCGGCAGCTCGACGCCGGGCCTCTGCCACGGCAGCGCTGATCGAATTAAATATGGTGTCAGTCTGCTGGCGGGCCTCGACCAGGCTCGCTGCAAGTTGCGCCTTGTCTTCCCGTGACAACACCCGGCGCGCCAAAGGTAGAATAGTCACGTCTTCCCATTCGACATGCCGCCTCAGCGGGACGAAGAAGCCGCGCAGCATATAGCCGAGCATTTCCGAGTTGCGCGGCCGCGCGCCCTGACCGAGTTCTTCAAGAGCTTCAGCGATTTCATGCGCAAACGGTTCGTCGCTGGCATGTTCCTGTTCGAGCTCAACCAGCACACGCTCGCAATCTGAACCGATCGAAGAAGAACGTCGCAACATCGGGAAGAGGAGTTGCTCCTCAAGAGACGCGTGCCGCGGCAACGCCGTCGTCAGAACTGAGACTGCCATCCGACAGAGTGCTTCATTCGTACTATGCGGCAATCCGTCCGCGATCAGCTCAAGTGCATCGCACAGGGCCAATTTCCACACATGCTCGACTTCGAAAAAGGCGATGGGGTCGTCGTGCAACTCTTGCAGGCGATCAGACCTCCCAACTCCGACAAGATGCAGGTGCGATGGCTGTGACGGCATCGTTTCTAGTGCTCCAGTCGGTTGGCGTTGTCCCCTGAATCAACGCTGCAAATGCGACTCTCGTCAAAATTTGCAACAGATGGACAGCTTGGCGGCCGACCATCTTCCGATAAAAGTAGAAGCGGCGAAACAATCGCTCATTGATCCTGATCAATGCCGGAATATGCCCTGCGCGAGAAGTAAGGGTGCGGGGATAGGGGGCGAAATTATACCTTTCATGAGCTTGCCCTTATTCCGACAAGTCCTCCCTCTGATTGGAGAAAGCTGATGGCTGCAACCACAACCAGCGAGGAAATGTCCGCGTTCTCCGATGCGCTTGCCGTACTCGGAGCTGCAATAGCGGCAATTCTCGGTTTCTATGTAACGATCTACTCAACTGACGCAGCGATGAAATTCCACGGTGCCGTGCTAGGCGTTGGCGCCGTCATCGGTGCGATCGTGGTTCTCAATTCCCTGTCGTCGAAAGGCGGGGAACGCCCTTACTACCACGACGGTCCCATTAAATTCGCTGCCATCGCCGCAGTCTTCTGGGGCATCGCAGGCTTCCTTGTCGGCGATATCATCGCCTGGCAAATGGCATTCCCTGCTTTGAACCTCGACCTGCCTTGGACGAGCTTTGGTCGCCTGCGTCCACTGCACACCTCGGCCGTGATCTTCGCCTTTGGCGGCAACGCCTTGTTGGCCACGTCTCTCTATGTTGTACAGCGCACCACGAAAGCGCGCCTATTCGGCCGCTGGTCGCCCTGGTTCGTTGTCTTCGGATACAACATCTTCATCGTCATCGCCGGAACCGGCTACGTCCTCGGGATCACGCAGAGCAAGGAATATGCTGAACCTGAATGGTATGCCGACCTCTTCCTGACAATTGTCTGGGTCTACTATCTGATCGTTTTCGGCGGCACGCTGCTGAAGCGCAAAGAACCACACATCTACGTCGCGAACTGGTTCTATCTGGCGTTTATTTTGACGATTGCAATGCTGCACATCGTCAACAACCTGACGCTGCCCGTCTCCTTGACCGAGCCGAAGAGCTACATCCTCTTCTCAGGTGTCCAGGATGCGATGACCCAATGGTGGTACGGCCACAACGCTGTGGGCTTCTTCCTGACCGCCGGCTTCCTTGGCATGATGTACTACTTCATTCCAAAGCGCGCCGAACGTCCGGTCTATTCCTACCGTTTGTCGATCGTGCACTTCTGGTCGCTGATCTTCCTCTACATCTGGGCGGGTCCGCACCACTTGCACTACACCGCTCTGCCTGACTGGGCTCAGACACTCGGCATGACCTTCTCGATCATGCTGTGGATGCCGTCCTGGGGTGGCATGATCAACGGCCTGATGACTCTGTCGGGGGCTTGGGACAAGCTGAGAACCGACCCTGTCATCCGCATGATGGTCGTCTCGGTCGCCTTCTACGGCATGTCGACCTTCGAAGGGCCGCTGATGTCGGTGAAAGCCGTCAACTCGCTCAGCCACTATACTGACTGGACGATCGGCCACGTGCACTCCGGCGCATTGGGCTGGGTCGGCATGATCTCGTTTGGTGCTCTGTACTGCCTCTTCCCATGGCTATGGAAACGCAAAGGCCTGTACTCGATCCACCTGGTTGAATGGCACTTCTGGATCTCGACAGTCGGCATCCTTCTCTACATCACCGCAATGTGGGTCTCCGGAATCCTGCAGGGTCTGATGTGGCGTGCTTACGACGAGCTTGGCTTCCTCAAGTACTCGTTCGTCGAGACCGTCGATGCCATGCACATTCCATACATCATCCGTGCAGGCGGTGGCGCACTCTTCGTCATCGGCGCCTTGATGATGGCCTACAACCTCTGGCGTACAGCGCGTGGCGATGAGTCGATCGACCTCGAGGATCAGCCTCGTGTCGCAGCGGCTCCTGAAATCCGCGCAACGCTTGCTCCAGCCGAATAAGGGAGAATGCACCTATGCTCAGTAAACATGGTGTTTTCGAACGCAACACCTGGCTCCTTTCCATCGGCATCCTCATTGTCGTGGCCATCGGGGGCATCGTCGAGATCGTTCCGCTCTTCTATCTGAAGTCTACGATCGAAAAGGTGGAGGGCATGCGTCCCTACTCGCCTTTGGAATTGGCTGGACGCGACATCTACATCCGCGAGGGGTGCTATGTGTGCCACTCGCAGATGATCCGGTCGCTGCGTGACGAAGTCGAACGCTACGGTCACTACAGCCTTGCCGCTGAAAGCATGTATGACCACCCCTTCCAGTGGGGATCGAAGCGCACAGGCCCTGACTTGGCCCGTGTCGGCGGCAAGTACTCCAACGACTGGCACAAAGCCCACATGACGAACCCACGGTCCGTCGTGCCGGAATCGATCATGCCAGCATACCCGTGGCTCGCCCAGCGCAAGCTCGACGTCGCCAATATCGGGGAGAAACTGAAGACGCAGGCTGCAATCGGCGTGCCCTACAGTGAAGACATGATCACCAATGCTGCCGCCGACATCGCAGCTCAGAGCAACCCCGACGCCGATGGTGCGGACGCTGTCAAGGAACGTTACCCCAAAGCTATTGTCGCCAACTTTGACGGCAAGGCCGATGAGGTCACCGAACTCGACGCGATGGTCGCCTATCTGCAGGTCCTCGGCACCCTCGTCGACTTCACCAAGTTCGACGCGGCCGGACCGAACCTGCGCTAGGAGGTGCAATCATGACCTACCATACCGTCGCAGCATTCACGCAAAGCCTGTCGCTGGTTCTGTTCTTCGTCTTGTTCATCGGCGTAGTCATCTACGCCCTGTGGCCTGGCAATCGCCAGAAGTTCGAGCACGCCGCTCGGATGCCACTCGACAGCGATGATCATGATCCAACTTTGACGCGAGACACCGGAGGCCGGAACTGATGGCTGACAATAAGAGAGTTGACGAGGTAACAGGCGTCGAAACCACCGGCCACGTTTGGGACGACGACCTGGAAGAACTCAACAAGCCACTACCTAAGTGGTGGCTCTGGGTGATGTACGTATCGATCATCTGGTCGATCGGCTACTGGATCTTGTATCCGGCCTGGCCGCTGGCCTCCGACTACACGAAGGGCATGCTGGGTTACAGCCAGCGCGCCGTCGTGGCAGAGCAGGTCGCCGCCGGCAAGGCCGCCCAGGCCAAGTTTGTCGATGCGATCCAAAAAGCAGAGCTGAGCAGCATTCCAGACAACCCGGAACTCCTCAGCTTCGCGATCGCAGGTGGCAACGCTGCCTTCAAGGAAAACTGTGCGCCTTGCCACGGTCGTGGCGCCCAGGGCTTCAAGGGCTACCCGAACTTGAACGACGACGATTGGATCTGGGGCGGTGACTTGGCCGCCATCAAACAGACCATCACCCACGGCATTCGCAACGCCGACGAAGATTCCCGTCAAAGCGACATGCCCAAGTTCGGCAAGGAAGAACTCCTTGAAAAAGCCCAGATCAACGACGCTGCCGAATACGTTCTCTCGTTGAGCGGCTCCGGCAGCGATGCGGCAGCAGCCGAGCGTGGCAAGGAAGTCTTCGCAGAAAACTGCGCGGCTTGCCATGGCGAAGATGGAAAAGGCAATCCGGAGCTAGGCGCTCCCAACCTGACCGACTCCATCTGGCTTTATGGTGGCACAAAGCAAGACGTGGTAACGTCGATCAACACCGGCCGCGGCGGCGTTATGCCCGCTTGGAATACCCGTCTCAGCGAAGCAACAATCAAAGAACTCGCTGTTTACGTCCACTCACTGGGCGGCGGCCAATAACGCTGTCGACTTGGATGGCTGAATTCAGCCTGAGACAGCTGTTCAGACAAGCGACGAGCAAGTGGGGAGCCTGCAACGACAGGCTCCCCGCCAGGCACTCAAAAACCAAAAAATCATAAAATGGCTGGCGACTTCAGCCACGGCACGCAAGCAAGACGGCACCGCCATCAAGGAATGAAGTGAGCATGGCGACGACACCTGAAACGTACATCAAACCGAAGCCCGAAGCCGAAGGCGGCGCAACTGCGCCAGCTGCAAAGACCGAAGCTGCGCCCGGCATCGAGCGTCATGATGTCAAAGCCGTCAACGCAAAGGACGAACGCACGCTCTATGCTGAACGCATTGCGATTCACCCCAAGCGCGCCCGCGGGCTGTTCCGCAATCTGAAATGGCTCGTCATGGGCCTCACCTTGGGCTTCTACTATCTCATGCCCTGGGTTCGCTGGGATCGCGGCCCGGCCCTGCCAGATCAGATGTTCCTCATCGATTTCGCCAACCAGCGGCTGTTCTTCGGCCCGCTCGAAATCTGGGCGCAGGAATTCTACTACATCACCGGCCTTCTCGTGCTCGGCGCGCTTTTGATGTTCCTTGTAACGGCGCTGGCCGGCCGCGTCTGGTGCGGATATTCCTGCCCGCAAACCGTCTGGACGGATTTGTTCATCGCCGTCGAGCGCTTTATCCAGGGCGACCGCAACGCCCGCCTGCGTCTGCAAAAAGCACCATGGACCTTTGACAAGATCTGGAAAATCAGCGCCACCCACGCGATCTGGCTGCTGATTTCACTGCTTACAGGCGGCGCGCTCATCTTCTATTTCCGCGACGCCCCAACACTGGCCCAGGAGTTGTTCACCGGCACCGCGCCTTATATCGCCTATGTGTTTCTCGGCGTCTTCACAGCCTCGACCTACCTCCTCGGCGGCCTCGCCCGCGAACAGGTCTGCATCTATATGTGCCCCTGGCCGCGCATCCAGGGTGCCATGTTCGACGACCACTCGATGCTCGTCAGCTACCGCGGCTACCGCGGCGAGCCACGCGGCCCGCACAAGAAGAACGAGTCCTGGGAGGGCCGTGGCGACTGCGTCGATTGCAAACAATGCGTCGTCGTCTGTCCAATGGGGATCGACATCCGCGATGGCGCCCAGCTCGAATGCATCCAGTGCGCGCTGTGTATCGATGCCTGCAACGAGATCATGGATAAGCTGGGTCGTCCGCGCAATCTGATCGCCTACGACACCTTCCATAACCTCAAAGCCGCAGAGACCGGCGGGAGCGCGCCAGTCCAGTACATCCGCGCGCGCACCATTCTTTATTCAGCGCTCCTCGTCGCTGTCCTTGCCGTCATGACCTATGGCTGGATGAACCGTTCCGAGTTGCAGCTCAACGTCCTGCGCGATCGCAACCCCGTCTTCGTCCGCCTGTCTGACGGCGGCATCCGCAACGGCTATACCGTCAAGATCCTGAACAAGCGGCACGACACCCGCAGCTTCAAGTTCTCTGTCGAAGGCTTGCCGGCCGACATTTCCGCGCCGAAAATCGACGTTGTCGGCTTCAAGGAAAACGATCCGACGATCAAAGTCGTACCCGACAACCTGCGCGCATTGCGTGTCTACCTGTCGCTCTCCAAAGCCGATGTTGCCAAGCTGAAATCGGAGGCAACCGACCTGACGTTCGTCGCAACGGATCTCGGAGACAACTCGCAGACACGCCGTCGCACCAACTTCCGGAGCCCAGAAAATTGAGCATGATGGACACCATGACAAATCCGAAAGACTCCACCTGGACTTTGAAGGGTTGGCACGTCTTGGTCACCCTGCTCGTGTTCTTCGGCGTGATGTTCGCGGTCAACGGCGTCTTCTTGTACTACGCGCTCGATACCTTCTCCGGCATCGACACCAAGGACGCCTACCGCAAGGGCATTGCCTATAACCAAACCCTGGAAGAGGGCCGCCGCTATGACCGCCTCGGCTGGCAAAGCAAACTCACCGCCAAAGGCACCAAGCTCGAAATCGCTTTGACGACCGAGGATGGCACGCCCGTGCGTGGCAAGAAAATCTCAGGCAAAGTCGGCCGTCCAACGACCGATAAATACGATCAGGCCGTCACCTTCACGGACAACGGTGACGGAATCTACGTTGTCGAGAACGTCAACCTGGACCCCGGCAGCTGGATCGTTTCCGCAGACGTCTTCGAGGCGGTCTCCCCCGATAACACGCCTCGCTTCCGAATAAAGGAACGCTTATGGCTCTCGCAGTAGATTACGCGCCCGAGCAAACCGGACCACAAAACACGAACGCTGCGGGCAAAGCCGATGCTGGTCCGCAGCGCGCAATTCTCGCCATCGAAAACATGAACTGCGGTGGCTGCATGCGCAAAATCGAGCGCGTGCTGGAAGAAGCCCAAGGCATCTCGACCGTCCGCGCCAACCTTTCGGCGAAACGGGTCACCGTTCAGTTTGATCCCAAAGCCACCGGCACCGAAACGATCATCAAGACACTGGCCGACGCCGGCTATCGTGCCGCCGATCTGGCCTACACCGATAACGACGCCCAAAAGCGCGCCGACCGCGACCTTCTCCGCCGCCTTGCGATCGCTGGCTTTGCCGCCGCCAACATCATGCTGATGTCGGTTTCCGTCTGGGCCGGCTCGGACATGAGCCCCGAAGTGCGCTCGCTGTTTCACTGGCTTTCGGCTTTGATCGCGCTGCCGACGATCGCCTATTCCGGCCAGCCGTTCTTCCGCTCCGCAATAACCGCTTTGAAGGCCTGGCGGCTCAACATGGACGTGCCGATCTCTCTGGCGCTGCTGCTCGCCACCGGCATGAGCCTCGTCCAGACAATCCGCGGAACCGAACAGGTCTATTTCGACGCCAGCGTCTCACTCGTTTTCTTCCTTCTGATCGGCCGTTACCTCGATCAGAGCCTGCGCAGCCGCGCCAAGGGCGCAGCGCAAAACCTGCTCGGCATGAAATCGGGTTGGGCAACCGTTCTGAATGACGACGGCACAAGCGAGCGCCTGCCCGCCCGCGCTTTGATGCCAGGCATGCGCGTCCTCGTTGCAACCGGCGAACGCATCGCCGTTGACGGCCGCATCGTCACCGGCACGACCGACGTCGACGAGCAATTGATCACCGGCGAAACGGTGCCTCGCACCGCTCACATAGGCGACACCGTCTACGCAGGCACAGTTGCACTCACGTCACCGATTGAGGTCGAGGCAACAGCCGCCGATAACGACACGCTGCTATCCGAAATCGCCCGGCTGATGGAGACGGCCGAACAGAACAAGGGCAGCTACGTCCGCCTCGCCGACAAAGCCGCGGCACTTTATGCGCCTGTCGTGCACGCGCTTGGCCTCGCGACTTTCCTCGGCTGGCTCGTTCTTGGCGCTGGATGGGAAACCGCGCTGACGACCGCCATCTCGGTCCTAATCATCACCTGTCCTTGCGCGCTGGCGCTCGCCGTTCCCGCAGTTCAGGTCGCCGCGACCAGCCGGCTGTTCGGCCGCGGCGTCATCATGACTTCCTCCGATGGCCTGGAACGCCTGTCCGAGATCGACACAGTGGTGTTTGACAAGACCGGAACCCTCACCCGCGGTGAGCCCAACCTCACCAACGGCAACGAAATCTCCGACGCCACCTTGCTTGAAGCCGCCAGCCTCGCAGCCCATAGCCGCCACCCCTATGCGCAGGCCGTCGTACGCGCCGCCAAAGACCGCGGCCTTGCCGTCACGCCGGCCGAGAATGTCGAGGAAACTCCGGGCGCCGGTCTCTCCTGCAAAGATGGAAACGGCAGCGAAGCTCGGCTGGGTTCACCGTCCTGGTGCTCGGTGGCGGCAACCCAGGACCACGCAAACGTCAACGAAGCTTCGATGTGGTATCGGCCCGCCGACGCTGAAAGCACGCCGGTCGCGTTCCATTTCACAGATGCCTTGCGCGATGACGCTGCCCAAACCATCGCCGCAATCAAGAGCGCCGGTTTGAACGTTATCCTGTTGTCGGGCGACCGCCGCGCCGCCGTCGAAGCCGCCGCTAAAGCGGCTGGCATTGACGATTGGCACGCCGAACAGCGTCCCAACGAGAAGATCGATCAGCTCAAGAAGCTCGAAGCTCAAGGACATCGTGTCCTGATGGTCGGCGACGGCCTCAATGACGCCCCGGCGCTCGCAACCGCGCACGCGTCGCTGTCCCCATCTTCGGGCGCGGAAGTCAGCCAGATTGCGTCAGACGGCATTATCCAAGGTCCCTACCTTGCCCCGGTCACCGAAACGATTTCAGTCGCACGCCGCTCGCGCCGCATGTCGTTGCAGAACTTCGGCGTCGCCGCCGCCTACAACGCCATCTGCATTCCGCTGGCAATGGCCGGCTTCGTAACGCCGCTGATCGCCGCCATCGCCATGTCGGCCTCATCGATCATCGTCACGTCCAACGCCATGCGCCTGACGACCGCGAAGCTTTCACTTTGAGCTGGATGCTGCGAAAAGGCCGACATGCCTGTAGCACGGCAAGTCTTATTGCCAAAAGGCTGGAAATTATCGCTGGCCTTGCATAAATCTCAGGTGCTCACGGTGGGCATGCCCCGTGCCAATTGAGGATCGAGAATGGTTTCGCTGAGCTGGTTGATACCCGCCGCCTTGTTCCTGGGGCTTCTGGGACTTGCCGCATTCTTGTGGGCTTTGCGCAGCGGGCAGTTCGAGGATCTGGAGGGCGCGGCCTACCGCATCCTTGATGACGACGAAGAGCCACCCACCGAAAAAACGACACCTCAAAAGAAGCCCTGATGCTTCTCCGCAGCGGACAGCAATAACCGCGCTAGTCCCTGCCCGGATACAATCCAGGCGCCGCCGACCTTCCCAACCAACGCTACCGCAAAAAATAACGGCCTGAAGCGTCCGCCGCAGGCCGTCCAAATTGCATATCCGCGCGCCAGGCGATGTTAAGTGTCGTCGCTAACGTGGTGCACGAGTTCGCGATAGGCGTGCCACGTGGCGTGCCCTACCAACGGGAAGGCCACGACAAGCCCCAGGAACATCGTCGCGATCCCGCATGCCATGATCGCAGCAATCAACGCCGCCCACAGAAGCATTGCATTGAGGTTCTTCATCACGGAGCGCACGCTGATGGTCATCGCCGTCAAAAAGTCGACGCGGTGCTCCATGAGCAAGGGGATTGAAACCGCCGAAACGCTATAGGCGAAAAATGCGAGAACTGCGCCAACGGCAGTTCCCACGATCAGCAGCCCCAGACCATGCTGCGTAAACAGCAGCTCAGGAATGAACTGATCGGCTGCCGGCAGATCGAAATCGCCGAAAAAGACCGCGAACAAAAGAAAAGCGACACGCAGCCAAACCGAGAAAATGAACAGCAGCACGAGCCCCATATAAGCCAGCTGCAACGGCGAGCGCGGATGCACCCAGGCGATCTTATCGAAGCTAAGTTCCTCCCCCGCCGCCCTTCGGCGGGAAATCTCATAGAGCCCGAGCGCAAACAACGGCCCCAGGATCAAGAAGCCGCCTGACAAAGCAATCGTCAGCGACTGCCAGCCCGCATGCAACAGGCCATAAACGAACAGTATTGAAATCGCTGCAAAAACCGCCCCGTATCCGAGGCTCAGCGTCGGTGTTTCCGTCAGATCTCTCCATCCAGCCGCGAGCCAATTCCACGGCGCATCGAAGGTGACCGAATCAATCACGAAATCTTCTGGTGAGGCGTCTTTTCCAACCTGGGTTGTGGCGACCATGCATCTCATCCACTTGTTAGAGGTGTTCCGCCCAGAACGACCGGACGAGGCCAGGGGTTAGTATAGTTCAGTATTCGACGCCTTGCGGAACGTCAATCGGCCTTAAATACGTTGGATAGCATATGAAATGGGGCCTTTGCGCCGATGTTTCTGCTGTTCGTCAGTCGCGGCAGAAAGAACTGCATTTGGGCAGCAGCTGAACCTTTGCCTGCCCCGCGAATCACCTCAAGTGCTCAGGGAAATCCAGCGACAAGATCGATAGCGATCCCGCAGATCTAGCCGGCTGGACCAGCTGGAACAGTTTTTTCATGGTCCTGCGGCGAATTAGCCAAATGACGTCCGCTAACGGCGCTATCGCAGCTCACCACACAAAGGAAATTGTCGCTGCCGAATGAACAAGACTTGGCAAGAAATCACGCCCAATTAGAAGTCATTCGAATTTTTCGACAGAATCACGAAGAAAATTAGCAACCTCCCGAACCCCGCCCAGCTAATGATAATGCACTGGAATCTCTCAATTTCTGCAAAGACATCCACACCGGTTCGCCCTGCGTGCCACATCGACAACTTGGCAGCACTTGGTCATGCCTGTAGATAGACGCCAAACGAGAATCAATCGCAAACAGAGCGAACCGCAACCAAGCGAGGATCTGTGCACAAGAGCAGGCATTTGAAGGACTTGGAGGCTGAAAGCATCCATATCCTTCGCGAAGTGGCCGGACAGTTCGAACGTCCGGTCTTGATGTATTCGATCGGCAAGGACTCTTCTGTCCTTCTGCACCTCGCCTTGAAGGCCTTTTATCCCGCCAAACCGCCCTATCCCTTGATGCACGTCGACACGACGTGGAAGTTCAAGGAAATGATCTCCTTCCGCGACGAGATCGCCAGAAAGCACGGCCTCGACCTCATCGTGCATATCAATCAGGAAGGCGTCGATGAGGGCATCGGCCCGTTCACCCACGGCAGCGCCCTGCATACCGACGTCATGAAGACCCAAGGTCTTCGGCAGGCCCTGGAGAAGTTCAAGTTCGATGCCGCCATCGGTGGCGCTCGCCGCGATGAAGAAAAGTCGCGCGCCAAGGAACGTGTTTTCTCCCACCGCACCGCCGATCACCGTTGGGACCCCAAAAAGCAGCGCCCGGAGCTTTGGCAGACCTATAACGGCAGACTATCACCCGGCGAGACCATGCGCGTCTTCCCGCTATCGAACTGGACCGAGCTTGATGTCTGGGAATACATCCAGGCCGAAGAGATCCCCATCGTCCCGCTCTACTTCTCTGCCGAGCGCCCGGTTATCGAACGCGATGGCATGATCATGATGGTCGACGATGATCGCGTGCCGCTGCAGGAAGGCGAGGCTCCGCAAATGCGCCGCGTCCGCTTCCGCACGCTCGGCTGCTATCCGCTGACGGGCGCCATTGAGTCCCCCGCCGACAACATCGCCGACATCGTCAACGAAATCAAAGCCGCCCGCACCTCCGAACGGCAAGGCCGAATGATCGACCGCGATCAATCCGGCTCGATGGAGAAGAAAAAAGAAGAGGGGTATTTCTGATGAACGAAGTCGCAGCGCAAACGGGCGCAGCTTCGGGATCGAGCCCCGCACCGGCTGGAGCATTGGGAACGGACGGCGAAATGCCGATCCTGCGCTTTTTGACGTGCGGCAGCGTCGATGACGGCAAATCGACCCTGATCGGCCGCCTGCTGTTCGACTGCCAGTTGATCCACGAGGACACGCTCGCCAGCTTGACCGCCGAAAGCCGCAACTTCGGGACCACCGGCGGCGAACTCGATCTGGCGCTGTTGGTCGACGGCCTGCAGGCCGAACGCGAGCAGGGCATCACCATCGATGTCGCCTATCGCTATTTCTCAACGCCGAACCGCAAGTTCATCGTTGCCGACACTCCAGGCCACGAACAGTACACCCGCAACATGGCAACCGGCGCATCGCGCTGTGACCTCGCCATCATTCTCGTTGACGCACGCAAGGGCGTCGTCACGCAGACGCGCCGCCACAGTTGCATCGCCCATCTCCTCGGCATCAAGCACGTCATCGTCGCCGTCAACAAGATGGACCTCGTCGACTTCGACGCAATGCGCTTTGCCGAGATCGAAAAGGATTATCTGGCCTTCGCCGGTGAACTTGGCATCCCGCACATCACCGCGATCCCGATGTCGGCCTTAACCGGCGACAACATCTCCTCAAAGAGTGAAAAGACCGCCTGGTACAACGGCCCGACGCTTCTGGAAAAGCTCGAAACCGTCGACGTCAGCACCGCTGCGGCTGCCGGCCCGTTGCGCATGCCGGTGCAGTGGGTCTGCCGCCCGGACCTCGACTTCCGCGGGTACGCAGGTACGGTGATCTCCGGGACGGTGAAGCCTGGCGACAAAGTCGTCGCCCTGCCAAGCGCCCGCACCAGTACGCTCGACCGCATCGTCACAGCCGACGGCGACATGCCTGAAGCCAGCGCCGGCGATGCCGTCATGCTGACCTTGGCCGACGAGATTGACATCTCCCGCGGCGACGTCATCTGCACGCCCAACGACCGCGCCGAAGTCGCCGACCAGTTCGCCGCCGACATCGTCTGGATGAGCGAACGCCCCTTGCTCAAGGGCCGCCCCTATCTCCTGCGCATCGGCCAGCAATCGACCGTCTGCCAGATCAGCGAATTGAAGCACAAACTCAACGTCGAAACGCTTGAGCACGTCGCAAGCCGCCAGATGGAACTCAATGATATCGGCTTGTGCAATCTGACGGTCAGCAAGCCCATCGTCTTCGACCGCTACGAAGACAGCCGCGAAGGCGGCGGCTTCATCCTCATCGACCGGTTGACCAACGAGACCGTCGGCGCCGGCATGATCCGCTTCTCGCTTCGCCGCGCGCATAACGTCCATTGGCAGGCCGTCGACATTCAGAAATCGGCCCGCGCCTCGATCAAGCACCAGAAGGCCTGCTGCCTGTGGTTCACCGGCTTGTCGGGATCGGGCAAATCGACCGTCGCCAACCTGCTTGAAAAGCGGCTCTATTCGCAGGGCCGCCACACTTACCTGCTCGACGGCGATAACGTCCGCCACGGCCTCAACCGCGACCTCGGCTTCACCGATGCCGACCGCGTTGAGAACATCCGCCGCGTGACCGAGGTCGCCCGACTGATGGTCGATGCCGGCCTCATCACGGTCGTATCCTTCATTTCGCCGTTCCGCGCCGAACGCCGCTTCGCCCGTGAACGCTTCGACAACGACGAGTTCATGGAGCTCTACGTCGACACGCCGATTGAGATCTGCGAAACCCGGGACCCCAAAGGCCTCTACGCCAAGGCACGCGCCGGCCAGATCAAGAACTTCACCGGCATCTCCTCACCCTACGAGCCGCCCGAAAATGCCGAACTGACCTTGCATGGCGGATCGAAATCGCCGGAAGCTCTGGTTGACGAGTTGATCGAATACCTCACATCGATCGGCATCATCGATCAACTCTAGCAGGCGTTGACCATACTGCTTTTATAGCACTTGCCTTAAATATGGCCGCTCAACAAAGTAGACGCCGATAACACCCCAACAGCAAAGCGCTGCTGCCCCCTCAAGGTCAGCAGCGCTTGCGATAATCTGGATCCTCAGGGAGCCTCCCACGATGGGCAACTCATCTGCGACCCGCCTGTGGGACCACTTCGCAGCCCTCCGCGTCAAATCCGTCAAGCGCGTCGGCGGCGTCTTTACACGGCTCGTCCGCTACGTTTCAAAAAATCTCACCGGCACATTCTCAACCGCCGTATTGCTCGGCATCGTTGCTAGAGGCATGAACCTCGCCGCGCTCGCCGGAACGATCAAGATCGCCGCTGTCGTCCTGTTTCATTGGACCCAGGCCCAGCAAATTGCCGACGCCCTCGGGTTTTCCGGACAAAGCCTGACCCACGAAAGCGTCGCTTTGATCGGCGGCGCCGCGATCCTCGTCCTTTACATCTGTGCTGGTCTCGCCGGTTATGGCCTGAAGCTGATCAAGAACAGCCTGCGCGCGCGATGCGAATACCAACTCCTGGAAAGCTTTTTCGGCCAGCCCCAGTTCGCTGGCATGATTGCCAATGACGCCGTCCGCATCAATGCAATGCGTAGTATCACCGCTTACGCGCGCAGCAGCGTCAACCTGTCTGAAGCCATTTCCTACGCCGTCTTGTGTACCGGCATCCTGCTGTTGCTGGGGCTGATCATGCCGATGCTGATCGTCTTCGCGTTGGCAGCGCTGATCCCGTTGCAGCTCTTCTATCTATTGGCAGGACGCCGCGCCAACGCCGCCAATGAGGCAATCAAGAACCTCGACCGAGACCGCGTCGACGTCTTCAAGATGATGGCGCCCAAGAAGAACAATAAAAAGCCGCCCATCACCGTCGAGCAACTGGCATCGCTGCGCGGCGACTACCTGAAGCTGACCGCCGAAGCCTCTCAAAAACGGCAAGCCATGCTGAAAGGCCAGTTCGCACCCGACCTCGCATTCTCCGCGGTTGCCGGCCTGGTGCTGGCCGCCGCCATTATCTTCCTGTCATCGATGGAAACGACGACCGAACACTTGATCTATCTGTTGATCGGCTTCTTGCTGATCCGCTTCTTGTTCGTCTTCATCCGCAACGTGCTGTCGAATTCCCAGGCGATCATCCAGGACCTCGACCAGATCCGCTTCGTCCACGAAACCGTGCTCGACGGTCAGCCGCCACGGCGATCGCCACCGCCGCGCCGAATTGTGGACATTGATGAAGACATGGAAGAGCTCGACTAGAGCAAGAGCCATTTGCCCGCACCCTCAGTGGCGCAAGCAACAACCAAGCTCAGACACAATGTCCGGCCGAAACTAAATCAGGATATCGTCGTCGGTAATGAGTGACGGATCGACATTCACCAACCGGATGCTGTCCGCGCCGAAGGTGACAAGCGTGTCATTGCCGTCGGCCGTAATTGTCAGCTGATTGAAACTCGTCAGTCCGCTCACTTGGCGCAGATTCAAGATGTCTTCGCCATCTGCAAACCTGACGATACGATCGTCACCCCAGCCATCCTGAATGACGGCCATATCGCGGTCCCCATTCGAGAACACATAACTGTCGTCGCCAGCTCCACCGTAATAGAAATCGCGGCCCGGCCCGCCGATCAGGGTATCATTGCCGTCGCCGCCGATAAGAACGTCATCGCCACCTCGGCCAACAAGGCGGTCGTTATCATTGCCGCCGATCAAACGATCTCGCTCATTGCCGCCGACAAGAACATCGTCGCCGTCCTCACCATACATACGGTTCACACCGCGCTGGCCGATCAGGCGATCATTTCCGCTGCCACCAACCAGGACATCGTTGTCGTCACCGCCCCAAATCATGTCGTTGCCGTCGCCGCCAAGCAGAGCGTCGCGACCAGCGCCGCCATAGATTTTGTCGGCATCAATGCCACCGATAACGCGGTCGTTGCCGTCGCCGCCGTCTGCGAGGTTGGCACCGTCACCGGTCTCGATCCAATCATTGCCGATCTGGCCATAAAGACGGTCATCGTTATCACCGCCCTCAATAGTGTCGCTACCGTAGCCGCCGATGATAACGTCAGCGCCGGCCCCACCCCGCAAGAGATCGTGACCGTTCAGCCCCTTGATCAGGTCATCCCCGTCATTCCCATCGATGACGTTGCGTGCGTTGTTACCGATAATGCGATCGTTGCCCGAGCCGCCACTGGCAGCTTCGATCCTGACGCCGGCCGCAATCGTAAAGCCGCCGTAGATCCCTGCCGCGGTCGAAAGATAGCCACCCGCATGCGGATCGCCATAGCGCAAGGTCGCCGTTCTCAAATCGATGTTTGTCGCGGCAGATCCACCATAAGCAATGGTGTCGAATCCGCCTGCATCCCAAATCGCCTGATAGAACGTGCCGGTGTCGTTCACTTCCGGCAATGAGTAGGTGTCATCGCCAGTGTTATAGCTGGTGTTGGCGCCATAGATGCGCTGGATGGCAAAGATGTCGAAGGCCATCGGCCCGCCGGACCAGCCATAGTTCTCGATCGTGTAGGGGCTGAGCCCATCGACCACCCGGCCATCGTTATAGCCCATGACCGTATAGAGGCCCTGGTTATAGCCGTAGTTGCCGGTGTCCCACGGGCTGCTGACACCGGGAAAAATCGTCGAGGAACCGCTCGCGTCATGCGGATGTGCCAACCCGAGGCCGTGGCCGACCTCATGCAGGATGGTCGAATACCCGTAGCCGCCTTGTTCGAGGCCCCCGGTCGTATTGTCGTAGTCCCAGCCAAGCCCTTCGTAGTTGAAGCGGCCAAATTGCTGACCGCCATAAGGATATTCGAAGTCTGCAAGGACGCCCGAACCGATGATGCTGTCGTCGACGTTGAACAGCCGAAAATCCGCTTGAGCTTGGTTCGCGGTCTCAACGAAAGTGACATTCGCAACGTTCGACCATTGCTCCAGGGCCGCACGGAACTGCGCCTCTTCGTAAGTGTTCCATGCGAAGTAGGCGTCGCTAAAAGCGAATGTGATCGTAGTGCTGGTCAGATGATAACCGCTATCGAGACCAGATAAAAAAACATTGCTCATCGCATCTTCCTGCTCGCCATTCCGGCTCCGCGTTCGAACTCCAAACTCTTACTGAATAAAAGTGACCTCAGACTGCCTGACGCAGGTCCGCCAGCGAATCGCTTTGAGCGTCAGCCTTTAGGCCAAACTGGGCGTAACCATGCCCCGGCGACATTGCAATTCACAGGCGCGAGTCATCTACCGAATTTCGATTGAAAACAGTTATTCCGGTACGACTGGTGCGCAGAAACATGATGTTTTGCTGCAGTAGGTTAAGCGAGCGCTACGACCTCTGATTGCGCACGCTCCAGATTCGCCGCAACCTTACATCGCAGCTCTTTTGCGAACCTTGATGCCAGCGAATTCTGCGCGACCTTGCTGAAATCCTCTTTCGAAAAACTAAAGTACCTATGAATGAGCTCGAACTCGCTCGTCATGCTGCAGCCGAATGCGCCCGGATCATCGGTATTGATTGAAAAATTCATCCCCAGATCGCGCGCCCGCCCGATTGGGTGCTCCGCGATTGATTTTGCAGCTCCCATTTTCAAATTGCTCGTCGGACAAAATTCCAGGTGGACCTGTTCATCGCAAAGCCGCGCCACGAGATCTTCATCCTCAAAGGCTCTGATCCCGTGTCCAATACGATCGGCAAACCCAACGTCAAGAGCTTCACAAACCTCTTCCGGACCGCCAAGCTCACCGGCATGGATTTCAATACCGAGCCCATGATCTTTGAGTTCACGGCACATGCGCGAAAATCGCGAGGCCGGCATATGCGATTCCAATCCCGCAATCGAAATGCCCGAAATCCCGTTGTCCTTGGCCAAGAACACGCAGCGCTGCGTATCCTTCTCGATCAATTCGTCAGGCAGGCTGCGCGGAACCAGAAACAGAAACTCGATCTGGATGCGTCCGGCTTCCCGTTCTCGAACCCAAGTGCGGAATTCTTCAAACTCTTGCGCCAGTGCTCCGAAATCGCGCGAAAACATCAAGGGCGAAATCATCATCTCGGCATAGACGACATTCTGCTCGACAAGCTTGTCGATATACCAGCCAAGAATGGGAAGGTAGGTCCGCCAACCGGCCGACTTATAGGGCTCGACGCGCGTCAGCCACCGCCCGAAGCCATCCGGACCCTCGCCGAATTGAACGGGCGCAGCAGCCTCAGGCTCGACCAGGATCGGATGCCCATCCGCACGCAGATCCCGCAACAAGGCCGGAGTGAGGACCCCGATCAGATGGCAGTGGAGTTCAACTTTAGGTACCGCTTCATGGACCATTTATCGCCCTTCGGATTCATCGGCGGCACGATATCCACGTAGCCGTCCTGCGAGACGATGAAGATCATCGCCGGATGCGGCGAACTCGTCACGTAGTTGGCCGCAGAGTTATATCGCCCGCCCCGCTGCCAGGTGCCGCTCACCGTCGAGCCGCCGTCCATGATGGCCCCGACCGCATGAACGTTGCCGTTGACGTCCGCAATCAGCGTCCCGTCGATGGCCGTGAGCTGGGTCGTTACGTCCGCTGTCAACGCGACCGGGCGGATCGGAATGCACTGCGAGGATAGACGTTGTGCTTCTTTCGGCGCTGCAGGCGTGAACAGGATGTTGGTCCCGACCGGCTGCCGCGCCGCAATGATCGCGATGTTCCAGAGCGTCTCAAGCCCCTCCGCATCGACCATCGGCAAGACCTGCTTGACGTGCGCCTGAAACAGCTGCTTTGTCAAAATGCGTTCGGCTTCGACAGGCGTACCGTAGTTGATCATCGCCAGCAGTTGCTCGCCGCGCTGCATCGTCCAGATCCCGCGGCCTTTGAACAAGACGTGCGTGCAATCCTTCGTCTGGTCGAAATCGCAAAAGCCGTAGAAGTAATCGCCGTCAAACAGCAACGCGAACTGCTTGGAAGCCATTTCGATAAGCTTGCGCGCGCCCGTCTTGTGCGACAGATGGATCGGCCGCCGAAACTCGATGCTCGGCTTGATTTTAGGATCGCCGCGCTTGGCAAGAACGATGTAGCCTGCCCCCGAGCGCCCTTCGTACTGGGCCGCTGCCAGGTCGCAGCACAACTCGTAGAGACCGTAGTTCATCCGCCCCGTCGCTTCCTGCGATAGCTTCTGCAAGAAAAGCTGGGCGGCAGCGCGCGACAGAAGGTCAGGCGCAAGACCAAAAAACGTATCCGACTGCCTGGGCGACAAGCAGTACTGCAGCGACACATAGATCAGCGCATCAAACAACCGCTTGATCTCAAACGCCCGCGAATTGCCTTCCGTAGCCTCCTGCCCGGACTGGCCGTTCGCGGAGGTCACCAGAAAGCCAACTGTACGATAATCGAACTCCGTGCGGACCGATTTGAACACAAACTCACCGCCATTCGCGGCGCACTCAAGTCGGTCGAAGTAACTGCGCGTTGCCTCTTCGAAGGCAGGCTCGCGTTCGTCTTCGCAAGAAACAAACTCAACGCTCTTGGCGCCAGCGGATATGTGGCGCGATGCTGCGTTGACGTAAGCCGGACGAGTATCGGCGCTGGAGGCGATGTGGATGCCGCTCTGGTCATGCAAAGCCACGACGAAGGTGATTTCACAATCTTCGTTGAATTTCTCCAGCAGGCTGCGAACCTGCTCGAACGATTCAAGAGAGACGGAGATACGCTTGCCAGCCGACAGCGCCTGCTGGGTCACCTGCGGCTGTATGTCGGGTTCTTTCAACAAAACGGATAAGCCTCGCTATTCGTTCGCATCGTCATTTGGCGCCGCCTTATCAGACCGGCACCATTAAGTCCTGAAAATCGCCACGGCCTGCCGTGGTCATGCCCTGAAAGTCCGCCGGCTGCGCAAACTCAGCACCATAAAACCAGGCAGCTCCCGCAACGTTCACATCTCGGAAATTGGCAGCCTGTTTGAAAGCCGCGCCCTCAAAACCACACGAAGCCAGGAACATGGCCCGCTCAAAAGTTGCGCTGCCGGCAAACTGACAATCAGTAAATGAAGCGGCATCGCCGAAGCGAGCATCAAGGAACGAGACTTCGGCAAACGTGCTGCCCGAATACCAGGCGCCGTTTGCAAAATCCGTATATTCGAACAACGCCTGACCGAGGATCTGGAGTTCGCGGAACTGACCCAGACGCGCAAACACCGCGTTGGAAAAATCAGCACTCGCGTTGAATGTCGAACGCTCGAAGTTCGTTTCGCCGAGATAGGACGTCTGCCGGAAAACGGCCGGTCCGTAAAAAGTTGCGCCCTGCAGCCAGCAATCCGCTTCAAATTCGCTACCGCTGAAATCCGAACGGCCCGGAAAGATCAACGCTGCGAAATCGATATTCTCGGTAAAGCGTGCCCCTGAGAAATTGGCGATCGCCAAGGCATCGCAAACGGCACTGAGCGCCGGGTCCGTATCAGCCAGGCTGCGCACTTCCATCATATCCTGCGACCAGGCATTCCAGGTCTTACGTCCGGCAGCAAACCGACCCATCGTCGCCAGCCGCTGTTCGAAGTGAGCTTTTTCTGAGATGGGGCCGATGTCACCCAAAAGCGCCCGTGCCAACTGGACGATATCGTCACCGTAATCGGTGTTCTCGACCCAGGGGTTCAATAGCTTCAGCTCCGCCACGACGGTCGAATTGCGCTGGGGATTGAACTTGGTCATGGATGTTAAGCGCCCGAACTCTACTGCGCCCTGCGCCGTGTGGATTGGCGCAACTCTCCCGGGCAGCAAAACCTTTGATTGCGCAGATGTGACCCGAACACGAGCCCAGACTTCACATTGCGAAAGCGTACTGCGCCTTAAGCCTCACGTGCCCATGTTGCCGAAGTCGCGCGGTCGCAAACGCTGCGACGACGAACGCGCAACTTCTGCTCCCACACTAACGGTAGTTGGGCAGCGTAAAGATACTGCTAAGGACAAAGTAACCTTCCCGAAAATGCCCAAACGGGCATCGAATAGGTGACCGTCGCGCGCTCAGCCCGCAATTGCGTCCTTGCGGCAGACCATCATCTTGGAAAGAAATGCGATCTCTTCGGCTTCGACGCGCAGCCCGGCGTCTACAAAAAGGGCTTCCAAGTCGTCAATCGAATAGCCCCGGTAATAGGGTTCGTGAAACCGCACCGGGAAGGCTTCAAGAAGACCATCCCACCCCGGCCGGTCGCCCATCTGCAAACTGTCGATGAAAATAAAAAGGCCGCCGGGCTTTAACACTCTATTAACTTCTCGGGCCACAGTGTGCCGAACCTCCGGCGGCAGCTCGTGGAACAAAAAGACGCTGACAACAACATCCTGGCTGGCACCCCCAACCGGAATATCTTCAGCATTTCCCGCAAGCCACCGAGCGCGGCGAAGATTGCCGAAATAGCCCTGCGCTTCTTCCAGATAAGAGGAACTGAGATCGAGACCGGTCAGCCGCATCGCCGGATAGATACGCCGGATGTCCTTCAAAAGCCGGCCCGTCCCGCACGCAACATCCAGTAGCGACACCGCGCGCTGATCCCGTCCTTGCATGAACCGAGCAAGCGGCACCATCGCTCTGCGTCGCATCGCAGCCGCCGATCCGTGAAAAAGCGTTTCGACTTGTATGTCGTAAAGCTTGGCGGAGTCCTCCGACAAATACCCGCCGGTCTGGAAATGGAAATCCTGCTTGAAATACTCCGGCAGTTCGTCGAAATCCCCGTTTGCGAATTCCTTGACCGACGACGCATCCCGATCGACGCGCCGCTCCGTTGCCGAAGGCAGATCGGCAAACATGCCTCGGATACGCCGCAAGTGTTCCAACGGTCGAAAAGCTTCTTCGTGCCCGGCCGGCATCACACCTTCACGGACCGCCTCGGCATCCGATCGCAGGAGCGACCTCAGATCTGCCAGCAGTTCGTTTCGGTTGGGGACCGGCAGTGTCGGCTTGAACGCAGGCGGCGAAGCAAGATTGCGAGCCCGTCGCTGCATGATCCAGTTAAGGCCGCTGTACCAGGACATGCGGGCCAGGCTGCCAGCCAGCTGCACGGCGCTATCAAGACGCTCTGACATAAGACCACCCCATCCAATACCAACCGGATACGGGACCAAGAACTTGGAAGCGATTGCGATACGCCGATGTATCGCGCGTGCTCAGTTCAACCAACCAAGCCGAAACCGAGGCGCACATTATAGCGCCACGCGAGAAGTGTTTCACAAATCAATATTAACTTGACGGCAGCGCCATCGAACCGGCGCCCAAGATTAAGACAAGGGCTTAGAATAAAGAGCTAAACTATTGAAGATAATAACAAAAGATCAGCAATGGAATTGGCTTCATGGGTCAAAGCCATTCGATTCCACACATGCACCCAGCGCAATTTGGAAAAATTTTCCAAATGATTTTCTGACCATCATCTTTTTTTGATGACGGTTTTGTGCAATTGCTAAGTACAGCCAGTGATGCAAGTAGGGACCAACGTTCGCGATGTCGAAATATCAGCGTATTGTGATCCTCTCCGGTGCCGGCCTATCTGCCGAATCCGGTTTAGCCACCTTCCGGGATACGGATGGGATTTGGAAACAGTACGACTACCGAGACGTCGCAACACCCGAAGGCTTCCAACGCAATCCCCACCTCGTCTACGAATTTTACAACGCCCGCCGCAAGTCAGCCACCCAAGCCCATCCTAATGAAGCCCACCGCGCCCTGGCTCAGCTCGAAAAGAGCTATCCCGGCGAAGTTCTGATCGTCACGCAAAACGTCGACAACCTTCACGAACAGGCCGGCTCATCAAATCTCATTCACATGCACGGCGATATGCAAACCATGGTTTGCACCAACTGCGACGCCGTACTTCCCTGGACAAAAGATCTCTCCGACGACCTGACCTGCCCGGAATGCGAATTGACCGGTGGCTTGCGTCCGCACGTCGTCTGGTTCGGCGAAATGCCTTTTGAGATGAACCGCATTGCCGATGCACTTTCCAAGTGCGATCTATTCGTTTCAATCGGCACGAGCGGCAACGTCTACCCGGCAGCCGGCTTTGTCGCCGCCGCCAAACACGTCGGCGCCCACACCGTCGAACTCAATCTCGAACCGTCCTGCGGCGCCAGTCATTTTTGCGAATGTCACCACGGCCGGGCAACGGAAATCGTGCCGGCCTTCGTTCAGCACTTGGTCTCGGGTCAGCCGTTCGAGCAGTGCCAAGCTGCCTGACGCCCACCGCCAAAGTCGGCGTATCGCTGAGTTTTCCAAACTAGCCCAACCAGCCACGACGACAGCCGCCGCCCAGGCCATCTCTGGCTCCGACCTCTTTCCAGAAGTCTCTCCACACCGCCCTACGCGCGACTAGCGCCGCAGAACGCAGACCACCTCAACATGCGGCGAATAGAGAAACTGGTCGATCGGCGTCGCGCTTTCCAATCGATACCCGCCATCCATCAAAATGCGCAGATCACGCGCCGCCGTTGCAGGATTGCAGGAAACCGCGACAACCACGGGCACCTTCGATTTCGCGATCATCTCCGCCTGCGCTTTTGCTCCACTACGCGGCGGATCGAACACCACCAGATCAAACGGCTCGAGCTCCTTGCGCGATAGCGGCTCCTGAAAGAGGTCCCGCACGCGCGCTTCAATGCCCTTCACACCCTGCGTCCGCCGCTTGGCATCTTCGAGCGCCGCGACGGCGCGCACGTCGTTGTCCATCGCCAGCACCTTAGCCCGCCCGGCCAGAGCAAAGGTGAACGCACCCACGCCGCAGAATAAGTCTGCCGCCTGCTTCGCCCGCTTGCCGAACGCCCCGACCGCAAGCGCCGCCATCGCCGACTCGGCTTCCGCTGAGGCTTGCAGAAAAACGCCTGGCGGCGGAACGATCTCCGCAGGCCCACAGCGAACGACCGGCTCACCAGCCAGAAATAGCGGATCGCCCTCCAGCGACAACCGAACAAGCCCAAGCTCTGCGGATTGTTTGGAAAGCTCTCCGCGCACCCGTGGAGACAAATCCGTCTGCCCGCCGGAGACATCGACATCAAGACCGTTCTCTGCGGCCAAAATCGTCACCCGGACATCGTCGCGGCTCGTCACCATCGGCCCCAGCAATCGCCGGATGCCAGGCAGAACCTGGACAATCTGGTCGGCAGCAACCGGACATTCCTCGACATCGACCAGCACATGACTGGCCGCCTGCAAGAACCCGAGCCGAATTTCACGCCCGTCCCGGCGAGCCGTCAGAACCACACGGCGGCGACCGCCAAGCCCCACCTCAATCGTCGGCTGAAGCTCAATCGAAATCCCACGCGACGCGAATGGCGCCGTTATCAGATCGCGTTTCCAAGTGCGGTAGCCGTCGGGCGCAAGGTGCTGAACCGAACACCCCCCGCATAAACCGAAATGCTTGCAGACCGGCTCGCCCCGGTTAGGGGAAGGCGCGATGACGCTCTCGAGTTTTGCCCGCTGACCGTCGAGAGCAATCTCAACCTCTTCGCCCGGCAGCGCATACGGGACGAACACATCTTTCCCGTCATGCGATGCAATGCCATCACCCTGCGCACCCAGCCTGCCGATCGTCACCCGCAATTCATCAAACTCCACATGGATAAAGACTAATTGGCTCGCAACAGCCCGAACTCTATCGACCCGAACCAGGAAACCGTCCGCCGATCAGATACTCGACATTGCCCTTCTTGCCAGGCAGCGGCGAAGGCAGATCACCTTCTATCTCCCAGCCGAGTTCCAAGAGCACGCTCCGAACCTTCGTAACAGCTTCCAGCCCACCTGCACTGTCGCGAACGATCCCGCCCTTTCCAAGCGCCTCGCGTCCAAGTTCGAACTGTGGCTTAACCAGAGCCACCAGCCAACAATTCGGCCCCGCAAAAGTGACGACATGCGGCAGGATGTTAGCAAGGGAGATGAAGCTGACGTCGATGACGATGGCGCCGACCTTTTCTGGCACCTGCTCACGGGTCAATCCGCGCGCGTCGACGCCTTCGAGTGAAACGACCCTGGCGTCGCCTGCAAGTTCGCCATCAAGCTGACCATGCCCAACATCAACGGCATAGACCCGCGCCGCTCCATTCTCTAGAAGAACCTGCGTGAACCCGCCAGTCGACGCGCCGACATCGAGCGCTGTCACACCGGCACATTCAAAATTGAAAGCGCGCAGAGCCGCAACCAGCTTTGCGCCGCTTCGAGCAACGTAGGCGTTGGCTTCCTCTTCGACCTGTATTTCCACATCGCCGGCGACGAGCTGACCGGCCTTGGCGGCAACTTCACCGGCAACCACAACCGCCCCTCGCGCGATAAGATCCCGCGCACGCGAGCGCGACTGCACCAGTTGCCGCACGACAAGGACTTGGTCAAGGCGCTGTCTCTGCAAACCTGTCATCTCACTATTGTGATCGCATCGCCCAATTCAGACATCCGCTTTTACTTGCTGACGCCAATTTCCGCATCAACACTATAAGAAAATAACCCCCAAGGAGGATCGCCTAATGCACCGCAGCCCAATCTATCGCAAGCCCTTGCATCGCAAATTGCTGCTTGGCGCCGTGACAAGCGCTTTGTTTGCCGGAGCGGCTCTCGCCCAAACGCCCTCACCGGAAGGCGCGAAAGTCTATTTTATCGCTCCCATCGATGGCGCTGAAGTCTCCAGCCCGGTGACCGTCCGCTTCGGATTGTCGGGCATGGGAGTTGCGCCAGCAGGCATTGAAAAAGCCAAAACCGGCCACCACCACCTGATTATCGATCAAAAGCTCGAAGATTACAGCGCGCCAATTCCGTCAGATGAGCACCACAAGCACTTCGGCGGCGGCCAGACCGAAACCACAATCGAGTTGGAACCCGGCAAGCACACCTTGCAGCTTATTCTGGGCGATCAGAACCACATTCCGCACAATCCGCCGGTTGAGAGCGATGTCATTTCCATCACCGTGAAGTAACCGGGAAAAAGCACTGGATCGCCGGAAACGACAAAGGCGCGGAGGATCGCCCTTCGCGCCTTAACTTATTTTCGGTCCATTGAGTGAGGGCCGCCTCGCGCCAATGCCCAATGGACGACTGGCCTTTCAGGCAGCAACGGCCCCTGCTGCGGCGCGCGACAGCGGCGAATGCGCAGCAAAGATATGCGTCGACCGGCTCGGCAGATAAGGCCGCTTCTGCTTCACGATCACGTCCGGCTCGACCTCGCTCATAACGACATGCTCGGTCTCTGCGCTGATCTCAGCGTAAGCTTCCTCACGGTTGCTCCGGCAAACGACTTGAGCCTGCGAAACGCCCGGCAGAACCTCCTGCAGCTCTTTCAGCATGCGCTCGTAGGCATAATCGACCGCATCGAGCTGGCTTGCGGCCGCGTCATGCAGATCTTCGATCCGCTCAGCCCGTTCGATCCCATCCGTGACAACACCTGTCACGCGTTGCCATTGCGTATTGGCATCGAGGCGAAGATCCGAGGCGAAGTTCGAAGACTTTGAGGTTGCATCGGCAAATTCAACGCGGCGGGTCGAATGCGCGCCTGCGGAAGCCAGAGACGGCAGTGATCGCGCCCGCGCAGCACTCTTGCCAGCCGCCATTGCCGAGCCAACAAGAACCCGGACCGAACGGCCGGCTTTTCCAGCGTAGCCAGCGCCTTTGCCAACGATCCCCAACGCCGCCTTGCCGCACTCAGCAGCTTCAGCGACACCCAGACGGCGGATTTCAATTTTAGGCACTTTCGGGATGCGGAATCCGACCGGACGACGCAATGGCGCGCCAATTTTTCTTTTTGGTGCAAGAACTGGTCGGCCAATAGGCCCGGCAATGTCCAAAGACCCTGCCGAAAGCGCTGAGTATGGTGAAAAGAGTCGAAGCAGCACAAAGCTGAACATCGCAATCACCGAGAAAACGACGAGCCCTTCAGCACCGATTAGCGAAAAAAGATCGAATTGCACCAGCCACCCAATTAAGAAATTCAGAGAAACCCTGAAGCCTCAGCCAGACCGTCGACAATAAACCTCCCGAACGCGATAAAAGAGAAGTCACAAAAGCGAATCGGCCGCAACGCAACTAATACTATCCTATTTTACACAAAGTTATTAGCGAAAATTTAACTCGCGAATAACGAAATCCTTATTCCCAAAAGCCCGCCAATCCTGGAAATAAGCTTGCTTAGCCAACAGCATGAAGTTGCACAGTAAATTCAAACGCTCCATTTTGGGACAATGAAGGGACAAAAAACGCAAGCCAGGGTAAACGGCGTCCAGTATTAATTCAAAGCCCGGCCGCGATACAAAAATGAGATTCCGCTATATCCATTGGCAAATTTACTTTTCTTCAGACGTCCACCCTTCAATATTAGGTTCACGCGCAAAGCGGTAATGGCCGGTAATTTCACTTCCGAACAGCCAATCTTCTTCACGCACACCGTAGCCGCGGTTATGGATAACGAACGGCACGCCTTCCAACGTCTCCTTGTCGGAAACGATGGCGATATGAGTTTTCGAAAATGTTCCGTCAGGAAGATAATAAGTCACCAGATCACCGGGGTCGTAATCCTTAGGATCGCTGCTGACTTTCAAACTGCGCCCATACCGCGCGAAGTATTTCTTTAACACCACAACCCGCCGATGATCGATATTACGATCCCCGGACCCTAGGCCTGAACGATGCACCAGTGGTTGCAGATCGATACCGAGCTTGCGGTAGGCGCGAACCACGACATCGGTACACACGCCGACGAACCACGGGACATCGCCCATCGGGTATTCGAGCTTGCGATAGCTGGGATCGTAGATGACCGGAACGGTCCGCTGCTCGCGCGCGGCCTCAACCAATTTCATGGCAAAAGCTTCGTCAGCATGAGCGGCTTCCGCATGAAGGCCGATGCTGAAGCTGACGAGGCCAAACGCAAACAATACGATTGCCAACACGGCCCACGCCGGTCGGCCAACTAGGGCGACCACCAAACAGTCTCCGGGATCGAGAAAGAAACGACGGCAAGGCGCGCCATCACTGCGACAATTAACCATCTTGGGCAGACCAAGTCCACCGCTTGCCGCAGAAAAACTCTGCTGCAGAATTCAAACCGCCCGCCCCGCAACCGCCATCAAACGATCTCAGTCAGCCAGGCCGATTTTCTCCAGAACATCCCTCCGCGACCACCCGGCCTGACGAAGGCTATGCAGGCTCGTCGAGGCATCGCTCTTGGAGAGCTTCCGCCCCTCAGCATCGCGGATGAGTTCGTGATGGAAATATTGCGGTTCAGGCAACCCAAGCAGCTCCTGCAAGAGACGATGGATCGCCGTTGCCGCCTGCAAATCGAGCCCGCGCACCACATGGGTCACGCCTTGCAGCGCATCATCGACGACAACGGACAGATGGTAGCTCGTCGGCACGTCTTTTCTTTGCACAATGACATCGCCCCAAAGGGCTGGATCAACCGCGAGGCGCGCGCCGCCTCGGCCTTCTCCCTTTTCGAAATAGCTGAGACCCTGGTTGCCGCCTAAGCCTGTAGCCGCCAGCAACGCCTTCTCCATATCGAGACGCATGGCGAACGGCTCGCCGCTCTCGCGCCGCGCCTTGACCTCCGCCTCGGATTTCCCACGCCAGATCCCAGGATAAATCCAACCCCCATCCGGATCGCGCGCTGCTCCAGTCTCCCGCGCAGCCGCCTCAATCTCAGCCCGCGTCGCAAAGCACGGATAAAGCAGGCCCTGACCAACCAGCTCTTCGGCCGCCCGCTGATAGTCCGCGAAGTGCTCCGACTGGCGGCGCACCTCTCCATCCCACTCAAAGCCGATCCATTCGAGATCCTGCTTGATGACATCGACGAACTCTTCACGCGTTCGCCCGACATCGATATCTTCGATACGCAAAAGCATCTTGCCGCCGAGCTCTTTGGCGACACGCTGATTTTGCAGCGCCGAAGCCGCGTGCCCGAGATGCAGGTAGCCGTTCGGACTTGGCGCAAAGCGCAGGACCGGCCCACTCATTGATGGCGCTCCACGCAACCATACTCCCTTTCATGAACCAGCCAGACTAGACTGCCGGAAGCACACGCCCCGCCAGTCATGCGCCACCTGGCCAAAAACGGCCAACCGCAACGACCCGCCGGCAAAGATCGAGACCCATGCCATCCGCCCGCAAAAAACCGATCAGATCCATTATCGAAACGCCCGACGATATCAAACGCGGTTGCCGGCGTTTGCGCAAACTTTGTCCGCGCATGAAGGACGTCCACGACCTGATCGGCGACCCGCCGCTACGTCGCCGCGAAGGAGGTTTCCCTGGATTGGCCCGTATCGTCGTCGGTCAACAGCTCTCGATCGCCAGCGCAGATGCCATTTGGAATAAGGTCGCGCATGGGATCGCGCCGCTCGAACCCGAAACACTGGCAGCCCAATCCGATGAGGCCCTGCGCCAGCTTGGCCTCTCCCGACCAAAAGTCAAAACGCTTCGCAACGTTGCCGAAGCCGCGATCGCCGGAAACATCGACTTCGCCTCCCTGCAAACAGCACAGCCAGAAGAAGTCCACGCACAATTGACCGCGATATCGGGGATCGGCCCCTGGTCGGCCGACATCTATTGCCTGTTCTGCATCGGTATGCCCGACGCCTTTGCGCCTGCCGATCTCGCACTCCAGGAAGCCGCCCGCATCGCATTCGATTTCGAATCACGCCCCTCGGCTTTGGAGCTTTCAGAACTCGCGGAGCGTTGGAGTCCGTGGCGAGGCGTGGCCGCACGGCTACTATGGGCCTACTATGCCAGAAAGCCGGTGATCCAACGCTGAGTGGCCCACCGCACGAGGAAAGTCAGCCGATTTATCCGCGCAAAGCCTTGTATTTCATAGGCCCCAGCGCCATCTGATTTGCCGAACCCAGCTCCGTGAAGCAGCCGTTGAAGCGGCCAAAACCCGCCAAAACTGCTCAAAATCAACCCTTTGGATCTTCTCACAGAGGAGCTTCACAGAGCTGACATGCACGTTTAGTATCCCGGCGTCGGTCTGGTGGCGCGGACCGATTCTGTGAAAAGAACCCAACAGGAGGCACGAACGTGAATCGTTCTGCTGCAATGCTGGACAACTCTCCGGCCCTGGTTCTCAATGCCGACTTCCGGCCTCTGAGCTATTATCCGCTATCGCTCTGGAGCTGGCAGGAAGCGGTGAAGGCTGTGTTCCTTGATCGTGTGAACATCGTCTCCGAGTACGATCGCCACGTTTCCAGCCCGAACTTTCAAATGAGACTGCCGAGCGTTGTCTCGTTGAAGAGCTATGTGAAGCCCGCCCTCTTTCCGGCCTTCACGCGCTTCAACGTATTCTTGCGCGACCGGTTTTCCTGCCAGTACTGCGGCTCAGGGGAAGACCTGACGTTCGACCACGTGATCCCGCGTTCGCGCGGGGGACTGACACGCTGGGACAATGTCGTAGCCGCTTGCGCACCCTGTAACCTCGCGAAAGGTGGGGACATGCCGGAAGTGGCCGGTATGTTGCCAAAGCAGGTGCCATATCGTCCGACGGTGTTTGAATTGCACCGCAACGGGCGATTGTTCCCACCGAACTACCTGCACGAAAGCTGGCTCGACTACCTCTATTGGGACACCGAGCTGGAGCCGTAGGAAACGGCAACCGTGCAGGCATAACAAAAGGGCGCCAGTTGGCGCCCTTCTTTGTTGGCAAAATCAATTCAAAGTAGCCAAGCGGGAGACCGTCGAAAAATGGCTTCGCCAGAAAACGAGGGGACTCGTTTGAGGGCACCTGGCGAAATCGCGACGGGCTCCCGCGGGGAACGAGTGCTTCAGGCGGCTTTCTTGTCGGGCGATGCGCACATGCATTCGGCAATCAGCTCGACCGCCTTGCTCCAATCGTTGCCGACCTGATCAGCCTTGCTCGCGAAACCGAACGCGCGAAGCGCATCTGCTGGCGTTCCACCGTCTCTGAAAACCCGGGCACAAGCCTGGCGGGCAAATCCCAAGGACTGGTGCCACTGCATTTGGTCGACATACTCTGGGCTCATCTGCATTTGCATTGCTCCATTTACTAGCCATGCCCTCGAAACGCGGGGGGAGGCAGATGCGAGGAACGCTGATGTGCTGTTACGCGCAACCAGGACAACACAGCACTTCTTCGAGGCATACGCTCAAGCGCTCGACGCACCTGCCAACTATACGAGATGGGAAAATTTCGTTGATCCGCACATCTCAAACCTGAATTCGCATTTCTGCCGGGGGCAAACTCTATTCCGCACTTAACGCAAACAAACGCATCACAAACCAAAACTCGGAAACTTACTTCTGGACGTCAGCTGCAACCGATACGCCGCTGACCAAATCCAAAACGACGTCACTCAACGGACGCCAACTCGACTCATCACTATTCACGACTGAACCTCCAACTAGAACGACGCGTCGTAAAAAAACCAAAGCCACGACCGGCAACTCAGATTCCGCATCAGACCGTTACCGGTCATGGCTAAATTCCTGTTTCTAAGGCGGGGACCCAGAAACAACGTACGCAAACGCTCTTCAACGCATCACAAACACGGAACGACGCTTCACCAACGCGACAACAACTCGAACGAATGCACCGACCAACACGGAACCAACTCAACAAAGTGCATTCAAACGAAGCTCAGGAACCTTCCGAGAGGCATTTAGCTGGCGGCCGATACGTCTTGTTTTCAACCGCCTGGCTGAATGCCTCAGACCCTCGAACACGGCGGGGAGTGTGTCCTTGGGAGAAGCCCCCGAAGCAAAAGCTTCGCTCTTACGCAAACGGTAGGCGAGAAACTCGCTCGCCGAACCGAACGACTCAACTGGAACGCTTACAAACTCACGCAGAACCAACTCGCTACTCGGCACAACGCTGACAACTCGGGTACGACTCATAAGAAAACTCACGGGGTAAACGCTAAACGCCACTCACTCGAAACAACGCCGGAAACCAACGCAACAACTGAACAACTCGGGATCGCCATTAAGAACAACGCGGCGAAGAACTCGTACTCTGACCTGGGCGGGGTCCCAGGCTGCGACCAATACGCCGGTCGCGGTACTCACAAAGGGCCAACTCAAACACAGACGAATCGTTGCGGCCCTTCGGGGCTTATCCACAGTTACCTCTTTGCCGATTTCAGCTTCGAGGTGCGCCCCTTCGTTAAGAAACAATTAACCGTTCCATTTGGGCAACATCAAGACGCCAAACTGGCCTGTGGATGACCTTTAGATTGACAGCGGATGAACAAGCAACAGCGGCCCCAAAAGCGCCATCGACGGCATCTTAGGGCAAGGGTTCAAGCCAATGATTTTGAGACGAAATTGATCAGCGGCGATCGACGGCGGCGAACGCCGCCTTCAGCGAACCAATAAAAATTACAAAAGAAATTATTGCGTTCCAGCCGGCGAATGAGAGTCCCAGAAACCAGAATTCCGCCTGGTCGCATCGCACGACTTCCGTCTCGGCGAGCTTGCCAAGCAACCCATCGGCCGAAGTCGTGATCTCTTGCGCACCCGAGCAGGCCTGCGGGCCCGGCCAATAGCCGTATTGCGAGCCGGCCTGATAAACGCCGAGACCCGCGTTGAACAAAAATAGCAACGAAACCGAGAAGAAGACGATCGCCGCCAGCTTCTGTTTTTCCGCGCTCAATAAGACGAGCGCTCCGAAAAGAAGCGGCACACCGGCATAATAGGCATAGCGCTGTTGCAGGCAGAGATGGCAGGGCCGGTAGCCGCCGATATATTCGAACGCCAGCGCCGCCAGGATGACCGCCGCCGTCAGAAACAGCATCCAACCGCCCAACTCATAAGCCTGCGATTTCAACGCCATGCCCGTCTGCGACCTCATCACCGTCTCCCCAACTTCAACGCACGTCGACTTTACGCAATTACATCAAGAACTTGATCGCGACAAACCCGCCGATCAAACAGATCACGAAAACCGTAAACACCAACCCCAACCGCTTCTCGATGAAGTCCTTGATCGGCGGTCCGAACCAGTAAAGCAGCGCCGCAACAACGAAAAAGCGCAGTCCGCGCGATATCACGCTGGCCAGCATGAATGAAATCACATTGAGCTGAGTGGCCCCGCTCGCGATCGTGATGACCTTGTAGGGAAACGGCGTCACCCCGAACACGAAAACGATCCAGGCGCCATACTCGTTATATTGCGAGGCGAACTGCTGGAACTTTTCCGAGTAGCCGTAAAAATCGAGCATCGGCTGGCCGACGGTGTCGAACAGGAAATATCCGATCAGGTAGCCGAAAATTCCGCCCAGAACCGAACCGACCGTCGCAACGACCGCAAAATACCAAGCCTTCGCGCGCTCCGCCAAAACCATCGGGATCAGCATCACGTCCGGCGGAATGGGAAAGAATGAACTCTCGACGAAGGAAACGCCAAAGAGCGTTGGGACGGCATGCTTGTGGCTCGCGGCCTGCATCGTCCAGTCATAAAGGCGTTTTATCATGGCACCGGGAATTAGTTGATGACGATAAGACTGTCTATAACCCAAGGCCCGTTAAGAACATGGCGCAGACGCGTGACCAGAGACCGCAGGCTCAAAGCTCGATGAAAGTTGCAGCACCAGCTCATCGATCAGCAGCCGACCGTCGCCAATCGCTTTGAGCCGTCGGCCATCCTCGAAGACTTCGATGACACCTTGTTGCGCCAGCCGGTCAATCGCTGCCGCCCCGGGGCGAACACCACCGATCTCCGCAAGCCGCGATAGATCGAGACCTTCGCGCAGACGCAATCCCATAAGTAGGATCTCATCGGCTGCTTCACTGCGCCCGATCCCCTCATAGACTGTCAATCCATGGCCCTGGGTCTCGACCAAGCCGGCCCAGGTCTCAGGAAGCTTTTCGGTTTCGGTGCCGAACCGCTGGCCGGCCGCAGAACCTCCCGAAACACCACCTTCCAGAATTCGCCCATGCGCGCCCGGACCGACCCCGACATACTCCCCGTAGCGCCAATAAGTCAGGTTATGGCGGCTTTCCTGTTCTGGCTTCGCGTAGTTGGAAACTTCATAGGCCGGCAGCCCGGCCGCGGCGGTCATATCTTCGGTGAGGCTGTAGAACTCGGCAGCCAGATCGCCATCCGGCACCGTGAGCTTGCCCGCACGAAAGAGCTTTTCGAAAACCGTCCCCGGCTCGATCGTCAATTGATAAAGCGACAGATGTGTCGGACCGAATTGCAAAGCTTCGGCCAACTCAGCCTTCCAGCTCTCCAACGTTTGCCCGCTGCGCGCATAGATCAGATCGAACGACGTCCGCTCGAACGTCGAGCAGGCGATCTCAAGCGCGCGCCGCGCCTCCGCCACACTATGAATGCGGCCCAGCGCCTTGAGCTGATCGTCCCGCAACGATTGCACGCCAATCGACACGCGATTGACGCCCGACTCGCGATATCCCTTGAAACGGCCCGCCTCTACCGAACCGGGATTGGCTTCAAGCGTCACTTCGGCACCGGCTTCGATCGGCCAAAGCTCTCCGATTTCTTCCAAGATCGCAGCAACCGTCTCCGGCTGCATCAGCGAGGGCGTTCCGCCGCCAAAGAACACCGACTTCGTAACCCTCGGGCCCGTCCGGTCGCGCAGATAGCGTAGCTCGCTCCTATATGCGTTCAAGAACCGCTGCTCATCCCAGCCGCTGCGGCCATCGTTCCCGCCAAAACGGACATGGCTGTTGAAATCGCAATACGGGCACTTCTGCGCGCAAAACGGCCAATGCACGTAAACGCCAAATCCAGCACGGTCTTGCACGCAGAACCTATTCCTTATTCATAATGTCGGAGCACGAACCGAAAGTGCGCCGCTCTCATCGATGGCGGCTGCCCGCAAGCAGCGCCTTTGCCAACAACCGCCAGCGTGGCTCGTCATCAAGATTGCTGCTATCGGCGACCCAAGCCTGCAGCCCTTCCAGATAGGCTGCAAGATCAGCATTTTTCCATTCGCCGGAATTGCTCTCAAGATCGGCTCTGAGATTGGCGATGAAGGTGACAAGCTCCGCCTGGGTGGAGAGGTTTGCAGCCGCAGCCGATAAACCCTCATAAGCCCCGGCACCCGATTTCAAATTCGCACCCTCTAAAATCGGCAAGTCTTTGAGCTTGGCATCCTTGAAGGCTTCGAAAGCGCGCGAGCGATGCGACATCGCATGTTTCTGCTCAGGCTCCATCTCTCCGAACGTCTGGACATGGCCATCTGGCTGGAACATTGGATCGTAGCCAAAACCGTTCCCGCCTCTGACCGGCCGCACCAGAACACCGTCGACACGACCTTCGAAAATCTCCGATTGCCCATCGGGCCAAGCTAGACACAACGTGCAAATGAAGTTGGCCCGCGGGCCTTCCCCGTCCCAGCCGCCACGCTTGTCGACTTCTTCGGCGACCTTCTCCATCGCCAGCGAGAAGTCCTTGCTCGGTCCCGCCCAGCGCGCCGAATAGATGCCCGGCGCGCCATCCAGAACTGCGACTTCCAGCCCGGAATCATCGGCCAGCGCCGGCAATCCGGAGGCCGTCGCCGCAGCGACAGCTTTCAAGCGCGCATTGCCGGCAAACGTCGTCTCGGTTTCTTCAGGCTCGGGCAGATCGAGATCGCCGGCCGAAACCGCATCGAGCCCGAACGGCGCGATCAGCTGTTTGATTTCCCAAACTTTTCCCTGGTTGTGGCTGGCGACGACCAGACGCATCCCAGCGCGCAACGTGTATGTCATCAAAGACCCCAGATTCTCGGCTCGGCGAATTCCAGACAGTTGCCCGCCGGATCGCGGAAGTAAATCGAACGCCCGCCCTGCGGCCAATCAAAATCAGCCTCAATCGCGACGCCTCGGTGCTGCAGATGGTCTTTCCACCGGACGATTTCATCTGCCGAGGCGCGAAAACACACGTGCCCCGGCCCGCGCGCTCCATGCGGCGGCACCGGCAATCGCGCGTCTTCGTCTGGCGGAACCGACGTTACTGCCGGGTTGAATATCAGCAGCATTTGATTGCCGCACCTGAAGAAGACCTGTCGGCCGGGCGACTTCGACACGAGCTCCAAACCGAGGACGCCCTCGTAAAAATCTTCGGCTGCCTCAAGATCATCCGCATAGAGGATCGTCTCGAGAACGCCTTCTGGCTTGAGGTCGGGCACGCTTCACCTCGCGAAGGCAAGTTAATAGCCGTACGATAGCCCGCGAATGGCCATGGCTTCAATGAAACGCCCCAAAAGACACGGGGCAGCGCCGGTGCGCCAAAAGGCCTCCCGCACCAGCCCTTCACGCAATTTAGCTGATCGTCAGCTTTTGCAGCTGCAGAAGTTCACCGATCCCCTTCTGGGCAAGACCCATCAGCGCCTCAAAATTCTCGTGGCTGAACGGCGAAGTTTCCGCAGTCCCTTGAATTTCGACGATGCCGCCATTTCCGGTCATGACGAAGTTCGCATCCGCATCGGCGTTCGAATCTTCGGCATAATCGAGATCGAGAACCGGCGTTCCTTTATAAAGACCGCACGAAATCGCTGCGACCTGATCGGTGAGAACGCCGTCCTTCACCATATCGCGGACTTTCATCCAGCCGATGCAATCGCTCAGCGCCACCCAGGCTCCCGTAATCGAAGCCGTCCGCGTCCCGCCATCGGCCTGGATCACATCGCAGTCGATCGTGATCTGACGCTCGCCGAGCTTCTCCAGATCGACAACCGCCCGCAACGCGCGCCCGATCAGACGCTGAATTTCATGCGTCCGGCCCGAGGGCGAACCGCGCGTCACTTCGCGCCGTGTCCGCTCCAGCGTTGCGCGCGGCAGCATGGAATATTCCGCCGTTACCCAACCGCGGCCCTGACCTTTGAGCCAAGGCGGAACCCGCTCTTCCAGCGTCGCCGTGCACAAGACATGCGTGTTACCGAACTTGATCAGACACGACCCTTCGGCGTGAAGGGAGACCGCCCGTTCGATTGAAACGCGGCGAAGTTCATCGGCTTGGCGATTGGATGGGCGCATAAATTCTAGTGCTCTGGTGAAGGGCCAAAACCCGCTGCTGGATCAAAAAACAGCCCGGCTCGACCAGTTGAGAAGACGTCGATGGTGGAAGTGGCGCGACCCTAGAAGAGCGAGCCAGCGCGTTCAACAGTAAAAATGATGCCTGCGAACCGCGAAATCGGTGAACTTGTCAGCCCCAACAACGTTCATATTAAACACCTTGATTGCCCATTGTCCCTTTTGCAGCGCGGCAAAACCTTCATATATTAGACATGCCCGCCGCCAGATGACCGGCGAGCGTAACTCGGCATGACAACAACTCTGGCAAACGACAGCGATGACCGATCCAAGGCTCGAAAGCAGCGATCGACTCTTTAAAATCGACGAGTTGAACGAGCGTTCGCGCGCCATTCTCCGCCAGATCGTCGAATCCTACCTGCAGACGGGCGAACCGGTCGGCTCGCGCAACCTCTCGCGCAGCCTGCCAATGAACCTATCGCCGGCCTCGATCCGCAACGTCATGTCGGATCTGGAGCATCTGGGACTGATCGCCGCGCCGCATACCTCGGCGGGCAGACTTCCAACCCAGTCAGGCTTGCGGTTGTTTGTCGATGGCCTGCTCGAATTGGGTGATTTGTCCGACGACGAGCGCCGCTCCATCGAAATGCAGATCACGGGCCATAACCCCAGCTCATTCGACGCGCTTTTGAATGAAGCCGGCGACATGATCTCCGGCCTTTCGCATTGCGCTGGCGTTGTATTGGCCGACAAACAGGTCGACCGCCTCAAGCACGTTGAATTCGTTCCGCTTGATCCGCGCAAGGCGCTCGTCATCTTGGTTGGCGAATCGGGCGCCGTCGAAAATCGCATCCTCGAACTTCCCGAAGGATTGCCGGCCAGCTCCCTGCCGCGCGCCAGCAACTATCTTAACGCGCAAATCCAAGGCCTGACGATTTCCGAAGCTATCGCCAAGCTCAATGCCGAGCGCGATAAAACCAAGGCCGAACTCGACGAACTGACCGAACGCATGATCAATGCCGGCCTCGCCGAATGGTCCGGAACGCTCGATGATTCCAAAAGCCTCATCGTCAGAGGCCGCTCCAACCTTTTGAAAGAGGTCTCTGCGCAAGAAGACCTCGAACGCATCCGCCAGCTGTTCGACGATCTGGAGAAAAAGCGCGACCTGATGCAGGTTCTCGGCATCGCAGAGGCCGCAGAAGGCGTAAAAATCTTTATCGGATCGGAAAACAAACTCTTTTCATTGTCAGGCTCCTCGATGATCGTCGCCCCTTTCCGCGACGATCAGCGCAAAATCGTCGGTGTGATCGGAATTATCGGCCCCACGCGGCTCAATTATGCTCGAATAATCCCAATGGTTGACTACACCGCCAAGCTGGTAAGCAAGCTGCTGACTTGAATTCGCCAACCTTAGCCTGATATCGAGGGGGAACATCCAGCATCTGCCTTGACGCGGCGTGCGGCAATTTTCGCCGCGCTGCCATGCAGACGGCCAACACGAAAGCAAGGGAATCGGAGATACGATGACCGACGAGACCAAGAAACACGGTCAAAACGACAACACGCCCCTGTCGAACGAAGATAATCCGGCATCAAAAGCCGCCGAAGCCGCCCAATCCGAACCGCTTGGCGATAGTTCGCTAGGATCAGACCCACTCGGAATGGATCTGGGCGATGAGCCCGGCATGATTGATCCTGACGACTTCGGCGATCTGTCTCTCGATCCGGTTGAGGTCCTCAAAGAACGCCTCAAGGAAATGGAAGAGCAGCAGGCCGACCTCGCGAACAGGCTCGCCAGCGCGCAAAAAGAGATTCATCGCTATCAGGCCGAAATCCAGAACCTGCATCGCCGCCGCGAGAAGGAAACCGAAGAAGCCGGCAAATACGCCATCGGCAAGTTCGCCCGCGATACGGTTGAGGTGGCCGACAATTTCGAGCGAGCGATTTCAGCAGTCCCTGCGGACGCAATCGTCGACAACCCAATTCTCAAGTCGCTGATCGACGGCGTCTCGATGACCGAACGCGAGTTCTTGAACGTGCTGGATCGCCATGGCGTCAAACGCATCTCGCCAAAGGATGAGCTGTTCGACCCTCATAAGCACCAGGCGGTCATGGAGCAGGACGACAAATCCGTCCCGGCAGGAACGGTTCTGCAGGTCTATCAAGCCGGCTACATCATCGCCGACCGCGTCCTGCGCCCGGCCATGGTCGTCGTCGCCAAAGGCGGCCCCAAGCCGGCCAAGGCTCCGTCATCGGAGACCAACAACTCAAGCGACGACCAGCCAGGCCCCTCAAGTGAAGCTGCTGACGCCGCCGAAACCGGTGCAGAACCGGACGGCACCACCGGCAGTGAAGCACCAAAGAACGGGACCGATCAGGCTTAAGGCCGAGGGACAAAGCGGCTGTCGACCACCTCGGGCGCCAGCCGCTATGCCCCACACGACGCAACCTTGCCGCGGTCAAATTCGTCCAATATTGCCATCGCGCCCACTGACAAAGGAGGTGCGCCATGAAACGCAATCAAAGACGCAGGATCCGGCTCGACCTCAGAGAACTCGAAGCATTCGCCGACCGCTCTGCAAGCTTTTGAGGTCACGAGCAAGCGCCGCAAATCCTATCCTTCGGAAACCACCGTCAAACGCGGTGAGCGGTTCGTTCACGGCGACGTCGAACTAATGGAAAAACTCGGCCGCAACGACCCTTGCCCGTGCGGGTCACGGCGTAGATTTCAAGCGCTGCTGCATGAAATCAGGTCGCCATGACGGCGCGATGCGCGCCCACTACTTTTAGAGAACGCGAATAGCAAATGGGCCGCGCAATGCGCGGCTCATTACAAAAAGAACAAATAATGAATCAGTATTCGAGAGGCGTAACCCGCCGCATCGTAAGATTAAGTCGGCCACCCCCGACCAGAAGGTCCGAAGACCCCGCAATGACCCGATCAATGCCGTGATAGGCAAGCCGTGAAGCCCCGCCCAGAACGAAAACATCGCCGGATTTGAGCCTGAACCGGGTCTTCGCACCGCCGCGCTTCAGCCCGCCAACATGAAAAACGGCTTCGTCGCCCAATGAAATAGATACGACCGGCGCAGCCGGCTCAGCTTCGTCACTGTCGACGTGACTGCCCATTTTTGCGCTGCTGGAATAAAAGTTGATGAGGCAGGCCTCCGGCTCGCCCGGCCAATTTGCGACCTCGCGCCAGATTCTTAAAAGGTCGTTAGGCATTTTCGGCCATGCAAGACCCGTGACTGGATGGTTGCGCTGGTAACGATAGCCGCCAGCTTTGTCCGAAACCCAGCCCAGGTCTCCGCAGTTGGTCATCTCAACCGAGAACGGACGTCCCGAGCGCGGCATTGTGGGGCGAAAGAACGGCGCCTTCTCGATGATGTCGCGAAGCTCCGACAACAGCTCTTCTTGACCATGACGATCAAGGAAACCCACCAAATGCTGACATCCATCAACCATAGATTGGCTCAAGCTCCAGCCTGCAACATGGGCGACGCGGGTGTTCGCGGCTGTGCAAAACCAAGCTTTGGACAATTCGCCACGTTTGTCTTGGGCGTGTTCGGCCGCTTCTTCAACAAAATCCCCCGGTTTACGCAGTTGCACGGGCAAAGAGGCCGCTTATATAACCCATCATTGATCCGTTACTTCAAAACCCGCTGGCGGTTCGCCCCGGCGAGGTTGAGAAAGATGGAAAGAAGATAGGGGACCGTCCCTGGGCGCCCGTTGCTGGCGCAACCACCGCGACGGGCGACGAGGTTTACCGAGGCGCCTAGCTTACAGGGCCTAGACGGTCTGCCGCAATCGAAAGGAACTATGAAGAATGTCAAAAGTCATCGGCATTGACCTTGGAACGACCAACTCCTGCGTAGCCGTCATGGAAGGCGGTAAACCACGAGTACTCGACAACTCCGAGGGCGCCAACACGACCCCCTCGATCGTTGCTTTTACTGAGGACGGCGAGCGACTGACCGGCCTTCCGGCAAAACGCCAAGCTGTCACCAACCCACTCAACACGCTTTTTGCAATCAAGCGCCTCATCGGCCGCCGCTACGAAGACGAGACCGTCAAGAAGGACCAGGGCCTCGTTCCCTACAAGATCGTCGAAGGCCCAAGCGGCGACGCCTGGATCGAAGCCGCCGGCAAGAAGTATTCGCCGCAGGAAATCTCTGCCTTCATCCTGCAGAAGATGAAGGAAACCGCCGAAGCCAAACTCGGCGAGACCGTCACCCAGGCCGTTATCACCGTCCCGGCCTACTTCAACGACGCTCAGCGTCAGGCAACCAAGGACGCCGGTAAGATCGCCGGCCTCGAAGTCCTGCGCATCATCAACGAGCCGACGGCCGCAGCCCTCGCTTACGGTCTCGACAAGAAAGACGCGTCCACGACCATCGCGGTCTACGACCTCGGCGGCGGTACGTTCGATATCTCGATCCTTGAGATCGGCGACGGCGTCTTCGAAGTGAAGTCGACCAACGGCGACACGTTCCTTGGCGGTGAAGACTTCGACATGGCTCTCGTCAGCTACCTCGCCGACGAGTTCAAGAAAGAAAACGGCATCGACCTGCGCCAGGACAAGCTGGCCCTGCAGCGCCTGAAGGAAGCTGCCGAAAAAGCGAAGATCGAATTGTCTTCGTCGGCCCAGACCGAAGTCAACCTGCCGTTCATCACAGCCGACCAGTCCGGGCCCAAGCACCTGACGATGAAGTTGACGCGTGCCAAGATGGAAAGCCTTGTCGGCCACCTGATCGACCGCACCAAAGGCCCTTGTCAGCAGGCGATCAAGGACGCCGGCCTCAAGGCTGCCGATATCGACGAAGTCGTTCTCGTCGGCGGTATGACCCGCATGCCGCGCGTTCAGGAAGTCGTCAAACAGCTCTTCGGCAAAGAGCCGCACAAAGGCGTCAACCCGGACGAAGTCGTCGCCGTCGGCGCCGCGATCCAGGCCGGTGTTCTTAAAGGCGAAGTCAAGGACGTTCTCCTTCTCGACGTTACGCCGCTGTCGCTCGGTATCGAAACCCTTGGTGGTGTCTTCACCCGCCTGATCGATCGCAACACGACGATCCCGACGAAGAAGAGCCAGGTGTTCTCGACCGCCGAAGACGGCCAGAGCGCGGTGACGATCCGCGTCCAGCAGGGCGAGCGCGAAATGGCAGCCGACAACAAGCTGCTCGGACAGTTTGACCTGATCGGCATTCCGCCAGCACCCCGCGGCGTACCGCAGATCGAAGTCACCTTCGACATCGACGCCAACGGCATCGTCCACGTTTCGGCCAAGGACAAGGCGACCGGCAAGGAACAGTCGGTTCGCATCGAGGCTTCAGGCGGTCTGACCGACGACGAAATCGAAAAGATGGTCAAGGACGCCGAAGCTCACGCCAGCGAAGACAAGGTGCGTCGTGAATTGGTTGAAACGCGCAACCAAGCCGAAGCCATGGTCCACGCGACCGAGAAGACCTTGGAAGACAACAAGGACAACGACAAAGTCGCTGCCGTCAAAGACGAGGTCGAAGCAGCCATAAACGACACCAAGGAAGCCATGGGCAAGGACGACGTGGAAGCCATCAAAACGGCTCTCACCAACCTCACTCAGGTTTCGATGAAAATTGGTGAAGCCGTTTATGCCGGACAGCAGGAAGCCGCTGAATCCGACGCGGCAGCTGATGCTGCGGCTTCTTCGGATGCCGGCGATGACGTCGTCGATGCCGATTTCGAAGAAGTCGACGACGACAAGAAGAAAGCCTAACCGCTTTAATATCTCCACGAATTGGGGCCTGGACTTCAACCAGGCCCCAAAGTCCGCTTATATAGATCAAAGCCCCAGCCGGCTCGGTCGAAATCGGCCACCCCGACATCGATCCCACGATCGAACCCGAGATCGGTGAAGGCTTTTTTACGAGAGTTCTACCAGCGGGAGCTCCGATTAGACCGCGCGTGGCCCGATTTTCCAAGTTGGGGTAAGGTCATCCTAAGTCCGGCCGATGCGCGACATTCGCTGCAAGGAAAGCAATGACGACGATGGCCAAACGCGACTACTACGAGGTTCTAGGCGTTGAACGCGGCGCAAGCGAAAAGGATATGAAATCCGCTTTTCGCAAACTGGCCAAGAAGTACCATCCCGACGCCAACCCTGGCGATGAAGACGCCGAAAAGAAATTCAAGGAAGTCAACGAAGCCTACGAAGCCCTGCGCGACCCGCAAAAACGCGCGGCCTACGACCAGTTCGGCCACGCCGCCTTCGACGGCACCGGCGGGCGCGGCCCAGGCGGACCCGGCGGCTTCGGTCCTGACTTCGCATCCTCCATGTCCGACATCTTCGACGACCTGTTCGGAGAATTCATGGGCGGCCGCCGCGGTGGCCCAGGCGGCCGGCGCGGGGCGCACGAGCGTGGCGCCGACCTGCGCTACAACATGACCATCACGCTCGATGAAGCTTATAAGGGCAAGACCGCACAGATCCGCGTTCCGACCAGCGTAACGTGCGACACCTGTAAGGGTACGGGCGCCAAGGCGGGCACCAGCCCGACAACCTGTCCGGCATGCTCGGGCCAAGGCAAAATCCGCGCAAGCCAGGGCTTCTTTACCATCGAGCGTCCATGCCCGAACTGCCAAGGCCGCGGCGAGGTGATTCAGGATCCGTGCGAAGACTGCCACGGCGCCGGGCGCATCACCAAAGAGCGAACGCTTTCGGTCAACATCCCAGCCGGCGTCGAAGACGGCACACGCATCCGCCTCTCCGGCGAAGGCGAGGCCGGTTTGCGTGGCGGACCGACCGGCGACCTTTACATCTTCCTTTCGATCGAGCCGCATCCGCTCTTCCAGCGCGATGGCTCCGACATCTTCTGCCGCGTGCCGATCTCGATGACAACGGCAGCGCTTGGTGGCAACATCGAAGTGCCGACCGTCGACGGCACCATGTCGCGCGTGAAGATTCCCGAAGCCACCCAGAGCGGCAAGCAGTTCCGCCTCAAAGGCAAAGGCATGCCGGTCCTGCGGTCCAAGCTGACGGGCGATATGTACATCCAGGTGGAAGTCGAAACGCCGACCAACCTGACGAAGCGCCAGCGCGAACTGCTGGAAGAATTCCAGAAACTTTCAGGCGACAAAACGAGTCCTGAAAGCCAAAGCTTTTTTGATCGCGTAAAAGGCATTTTCGAAGGCAAAGGAAGCTGATCCTTATCAGAACAGCGAACGCTTCAAAAAATTCTTCCGACTTTCGATCAAAGAAATAACCCCATAAAACCCGATGAAAGTTGTACTTTCGGTCGGAAACCCGATCTGTGCGCGACGACTTGATCGCAATCAAAGTAGGCTCATCAGCTGTTACTAGTGTGCACTTCGCCATGATCTTGGGAGTCATAGCGAAACGGAGAATGCAATAATGCAGCTGACCAAAAAACTCATTTCACTGGCCACGCTTTGCGCTGCGGTCACCATCCACTCAGGTGTCGCCAACGCCGAGATGACCGAAGCCGGCAAGATGGCTATGAAAGCCGCCGGCAAGATCATGTTCGAGCAACGCTGCGAGAGCTGCCATGCTGACGATCCTGAGCGCAAAGCCTACGGCCCGAGCCTTCTGGGTGTTGTCGGCCGCAAAGCAGGATCGCTCGAAGGCTTCGACTATTCGGACGCGATGAAGAAGTCCGGCATCACATGGAACCTCGACACGCTGCGCGCCTGGATGGCCGACAACCAGGACTTCCTTCCCGGCACGCGCATGCGCCACGTCTCGATTCATGACAAAGCCGAACAGGATTTCCTGCTCGCTTACATCAATTCGCTGTCGAAGAAATAACTTGCGACGCCAGCATAGAAAATAAACGGCAGGCCTCATAATCGACAGGGCTGCCGGCCAGGCGGGGTGAAATTCAACAGCTCGTTCTAAAATCAAAGGCACTTATCTCTAATGGAGGCAGGTGCCTTTTTTTGATTTGTTTCCCGCCGACCCCACGCAATGGCGTTTTCTCAAAGCCCCCTTTATAAAATTTGATTTGATCCATCGCGCTGCCCCCTCCGTAGTAGCCAAAAAGAACGCTTTCGATGCTGAGGGGAGGAAACTGGATCAAATGCCAAACAATTGCGCGATCACGAGACACATCAAAAGACTTGCCGCCCTCTGGCTGATGGTTTCAATCATCGCCCTTCCATCTGCTTTTGCGCCAGCGCAAGCTGCTGAACCCGCCAATCAGACGTTCCAAGAAGAACCAAAGGCCATCCTCGATTTTGGCAAGATGCTCGTCTATCAGCGCTGCGGAAATTGCCACGGGCTCGAACCAGGCGACGATCGTTTCGCCGCACCGCTCAACCATCTGTTTGGCCGCAAGCCGGGCACAATCGACGGCTTCACGTTCTCGTCGAACTTGAAAGGTATCGGAACTCCCTGGACACCCTCGACGTTGGACAACTGGTTGGCGCAAACGACGTTTGACACGCCCGATATTCGCATGCGTCATGTCGGGATCGTCAACTTGCAGCAAAGACAAGCCGTTATTGCCTATCTCAAGACCTTGCCAGGCAATTCCAGCGCGACCAAATAGGATGGCAGCCCACCTCGGTCATCCGACCGGAGGCGGCCAGCCTGAAGTGCAGCCTCAAGATCAGGAGAATAAACGAAAATGAGCGAAGCCCCTCGCTTGCTGTTTTTTGCCGGTTCGGCACGCACCGGCTCCTTCAACAAGAAAGTCGCCCGGCTCGGTGCACGCATCGCCGAAGCAAACGGCATCCCGAGCACGTTTGCCGACCTCGGCGATTATCCGATGCCGATTTATGACGGCGACCTTGAAGCTGAAAAAGGCCCGCCCGAGAACGCCCGCAAGCTCAAGGCGCTTTTCGAACTGCACACAGGCATCTTGATCTCAAGCCCCGAGTATAATGCCACGATTTCACCGCTCCTGAAAAACACCCTCGATTGGGTCAGCCGGGTCCGCGATGACGATGAAGGCATGAACCAAGTCTATCGCACGCGCGTCTTCGCGCTCGCTTCGGCAGCGCCTGGCGGAATGGGCGGACTACGCGGACTTTACACCGTCCGTCACGTGTTGGAACTGGGCCTGGGCGCGCTTGTCCTGCCCGAACAGTTCGCCGTGCCACGTGCCGCAGAGGCATTCAAAGAAGATGGCAGCTTGAAAGACGAAGACGCCCAGAAGCGGTTCAAGGAGCTCATTGAAAATCTCGCCAGAGCTGCCCGCGTTTTGCACGGTTAGAAATTCCACCGGCGCTGCCACTGAGCTAGAAATCCCACCGCTTCCTCATGCCGGAAGCAGAGGCAAGTCAACGCGCTGAGCTATCTCAAGGTTTGATCACCGATAGCAGGATTGCGATCGTAATCGATGACAGCACCGTGCCCAGCGCGACGGCCCCGGATGCGGAGTTGATCGCCCGGCCGTTCTTGGTTGCAAAAAGATAGGCGTTGGCACCCGTCGGCGCTGCCGCAACGATTGATACGACCCCGAGCGAAACGGGGTCGAGATCGAACACGAAATACCCAAGCGTGAAAGCGACAAGCGGCATCACCAAGAGCTTCAGGCACACGATCATGGTGAGCGTCGGCACCTGACCCTTGATCTGGAAGCGTACGAGCGAAAGCCCGAGCGCAACAAGCGCTGCTGGAACGCCGGCCTGCGCGAGGAGCCCAAGGATTTTGAGGCCGACATCCGGCATGGTGAACCCGAACAGCCGCCACAGTCCACCCGCTACGATACCGATAACAATTGGGTTGTGACTCAAATCATCGAATAGCCTGAACGCCACCTTAGAAGCGTTGAAACCCGACGACTGATCGGCGAGTTGCGCGTGCAAAGTCGTCGCCAGCCAAAGCGATGGCGCATGCACCGACAGGATCAGAGCCAACGGCGCAGCAGCCGCATTGCCGTATGTCTGCAGGGAAATGGGAATGCCCAGCATGACCGCGTTGCCGAACACCGCCGACATCGCGATCGACGCCCCGTCTTTCTGCGGGCGTTTCAAAAGGAACGCAGTCCCCACGACCGACAAGATGTAGGCCGTCGAAATCGCTCCGTAGAAACTGAGCCACACGCCGGCAATAGAGACATTGCCAAGCTCCATCGTGACAATCGTCTTGAAGAGCAGAGCAGGAACAGCAAGCGTGAAGGCGAACTCGGAAACGCCCTTCTCGGCGGTTGTCGAAAGCCAGCCCAGCCGACCAAACAAGAACCCCAGCGCGATGAGACCGAATACCGGTGCGATGATCGATAGAACGTCAACCAAGTCTCATCCCTGCCTTTTTGAAATAGGGTTCAATACAATTGCACCGGAGCCAGCAGGCAAACGGCTGACTGCCATCTGCACCTGCCGTCCAGCGTATTCAAACGACGGCCTTCGATCGCATTCAAGATAAACCGGCCTAGAACGGCAAGACCAGCGTCCCGATAGCCCGTGAAACACATGGACAGAATGTGTTTCGCCGCTCAGCCTCATTCAAACAAGAATCCTTGTGAACGACATCGCCTTCAACGTATTCGGTCGCGCACTCACCACACCCGCCCGTCCTGCATCCTGGCTCAATCGGCAAACCCGCAGCCATAAGCGCATCGAGGCAGGACATGTCTGCAGGAACCGCGATACGTTTGTCCGACCAGACAAGCCAAACCTCGAAACCGGCATCATGCGATGACGACATGCCCTCCACCCAATCTTATACAAGAATTTTACGCTCGCGCTAGGTCATCCCAGGCATTGGAAACAAAGCGCCGCACATGACCTGCCAGCTTGCTGAATGCGGGGAATACGAGGTTCCGCCCGTCTCGCAGACCGGCAGCGCGATCAAGGCCTGATTAGACAAACAACCTGCCTGCCGATTTAACATTTGCTAAGTGAGACGAAGAGAGGCGTATGATGATGGATCGATGGATCCAGCAACGCCACGCGCGCGAGCAATATAGAGCACACCGCTTGTCACTACAGGCTCTCTAGGGACCCCAAGTCCCTTGCGTTCCGTCGACAGCGCAGCCGAGGAGTTTTTTTCCCAATGACCGACAACGCCCGCCTCCAGACGGTCCTCGACAAGATCGACGCAGCCAATAGCGCCGATCCAACTATCGAAACATTCGGGGATACGACAGCGCCCGCTGCACTGTTGTATGGCCAGCGCATGTCCGAAGTCTTGAGCGAATTCGCACCCGACGCGCCAGAACTTTTGCAAATTGCCGTACGCGCGCAACACATCGAACGCTGGAAACGCAAGCGCACCGATTACCCCAAGGGAAAGCCCGGATATTTGCAATGGCGCCGAGACGCCGCGGTCTTCCATGGCGAGCGCACCAGCGCGTTGATGCAGCAGGCCGGCTACGACGAGGCCGAGCGCGAGCGCGTCGCCCTGCTCTTATCGAAGAAAGCCATCAAGAAGGACACCGACGCCCAGACGCTCGAAGATATCGCCTGCCTCGTCTTCATGCGCTGGTATTTCGGACCCTTTGCAGCCACCCGCACCGAAGACGAACTGTTTCAGATCGTCCAGAAGACCGCGCGCAAAATGTCTGCAAAAGGACGCGAAGCGGCTTTGACATTGCCGCTGCCGCCAAGCCTCGTCCCAGCCGTCACATCAGCTGGCTAATGTGCTGGCCTGAACAATAACAACGCGCAATGTGAATTTTCGAAACACGCGGTAAGCCGAAATTTACTATCCCGCTTAATTCAATGATCTGACGTGTGAACACTTAAGAACCATTTCACCGCAGCCGACTAACCTCACTGTTCACCTTAATTGGTCGTAAAAATAGCTACGAGGTTACGAGATGCGTGCGATACTATCCGCAATTCTGGATAGGTCCTTCAGGAGTGACGACGGTCATCTTCTGTTGGATGCATCGGCTCATCCGCCAGAAGCCTCTCATGAACGCTACGCGCTCATCATTCGGCGCGCGCAAGCTGTTAGCTTCCTGTTTTACGTGCTGACTGTGACGTGGATTATCGTCGATGCACTGACCGTCGCTTGGCCTCTATCGACCTTCCTCGTCCCGATCCGGCTCGCAACTGCCCTTGGGTTTGCTGTCCTGGCGCGTCGTCATTTCGATGTGACGCATGCCAACGCATACGCTGCGGTTGGAAGTCTTATCGGCATTGCCATCATGTTCTGCCTCGCGTCCAACATTGCGCTTTGGTGGTTTGACGCTGCGCACTCGCACTTCACAACCAGCACCTATCTTTATGCTCCTTTCCTCATCGCAGCCGGGCTGAGCTTCTTTCCGCTAACCGCTTTGGAATGTATCGGGCTCGCACTTCCGATTTTGGGAACGATGACAGTTTCCGCGAGCTTGTGGGCGGAACACGAGGCACATTTCTCCGTAACAGCGACACTCCTTCGTCTTTCCTTGATGCTGACGATTGGCTGCGCATCAGCGATGAGCCAGTTACATTTCCTACTGAAACTGATCGACCGTTCGGCCCATGACGCTTTGACTGGGGCTCTAAACAGGCGCGCTGGCGGTGAAATTCTCAATGCCTCGTTCGCGATGGCCAAAAGAAACAATCGCCCATTGAGCGCGCTGTTTCTTGATCTCGATCACTTCAAATCCGTCAACGACACGTGGGGCCACAATGTCGGCGACGACGTCTTAAAGAAGGTCGTTCGCTCACTGCGCGAGTGCCTTAGAAAGCAAGACCTGATCGTCCGGTGGGGCGGAGAGGAATTCGTTATCATCCTGCCGGAAACCGACCGCGCCGGCGCTGAGAGAGCCGTTCGAGCGATTGCGGCTCGCGGCATCGGACTTCGGCCCGACAACCTCCCGCAAACGGCCAGCATCGGCATCTCCGAACGCACGGCTGATCCAGCCAATGACTGGCTGAGCCTGGTGCGAACCGCCGATCAGCGCATGTACGCCGCAAAGCAAGCAGGCCGGAACCGATTCCTTTCCACCGGCAACGATCTGCAAGAATTTATAGCCGACGCGACGACAAAGCGACCAAGTCAGAGACCGGCCCGAATACATGCGAAGAGCTTTGCAAAATCGCACGCCAACGACAGGCAGCAGGCGCCCGTCAAGCTGAGCCACGCAACCTGATCGTCGATCTCCCGCCGCCGACCATGACTCTGTGCCGCTAATTCTGTATCTCCTATAAGGAGGAGATACGAATTGGGGGAGACGCTGTGTCTGCTCTTCTGCGCCAACCGTTCGCGCTGCTCGGCGCGATCGGGCTAATCGGAATGTTGAAAAGCCTGGTGACCTTGCATGAGGACGTGATGTTCCTCGTCGAGGCCTATCAGTCCGTCTGCCGGCCGGTCTGGGACTACTTATTCAGTTTCATCGGCATCGAATTGACACCGTTCCTGAAGGACTACCTGACCCTTTCGGCGATCTTCGGCGGCGCCATGTCGCGCGCGTTTGTCGACAACGAAAAGGAAAAGGACGAGACGGCCATCGAAGTCTTCTGGTCGATTGTGATTGGCTTTCTCGGCGGAATGATCGTCTGGCCATTCATGACGCTCATCTACGCCGGACACATGCTGTTTCCGGGCGAAGATGAAAACGACAAATTCACCCGTCAGGCCGGCTTGTTCTTCACGTCCATCCAATGGGCCGCCGTCATCCTCGTCGCCAGCTACGGCCTGTTCCTCTACGACGCCACCAAGACGTGATCTGGCCAGTGCAAATGATAGTCGGAGCCCGGTTGCACAGCTCCACAAGACTTCAGGAAGTGTGGACCACAAAGCGCCCGGGCAACCGAAGGGCCAAAATTGTATGTCTCACGCGGCAGTTCCGCGCTAACCGCGCGGGCCGCTCCGACAGGCGGCGCACTGGCGCCGGGTCGCCTTGCTCCCGTGCCCTTTGGGCCAGCGAACATGCTTGCGGAGAATTGTCATGCGCCGGATGCCGCGACCAGCCGCACACAACTTTAGGCAGTGTGCGCCAGACAATCTGAGCGGTGGGCATCCATGCTCAACACAAGCTTGCGCAGTGTTGACGAACGAAGGCGCAATAAAAAAAGGTAGCGGAGGATCGTCACGGCCCGGTTGCCAAGTGGGCAACCGAAGGGCCATCGCAATGCCGCGGAGAATTGTCAGGCGCGCGGATGCGCCGAAGGCGTGGGCATCCAAAGCGCGCAAACAAAAATGGTGGAGCCGAGGGGAATCGAACCCCTGACCTCCGCAGTGCGATTGCGGCGCTCTCCCATCTGAGCTACGGCCCCTTTTTACGAAGGCTCGGCTTCATACCACGAATTGCGGCCCCAAAAGCGGCGAACAAATCTCAGCAACTGGTAAAAGATCTGGCCATTGTCAGACGGTCATCAGGCAGGGGCACCCAGGTTGAGAAATCACTTTCAGCCCATCCGAGCCGTTCGGCCTCGCCCTGAGGAACCAGCACCGCCCCCGACCAACAGTCCAAAATCCTACTGTTCTCCCCGGCTGGCGGCCCCCAGCACTTGCCGAAGCGGCGGCGCAAGGCTACACGTCGACAAATCTTTCAACCACCAAGGCGGGGCGAAATGGGCAATCTGCTGGTCATCATTCTGGAACTGGCGATCCAGGTCATACAGATTTACACGTTCATCGTTCTGGCAAGCGTCATTTTTAGCTGGCTGATCGCGTTCGGCGTCGTCAACCCATATAACCCGACTGTCCGTTCGATCTATCAGGCGATTAACGCGCTGACAGAGCCCGCATTACGCACCATCAGGCGCTACATGCCCGACCTGGGCGCGATCGACATCTCGCCGATCGTCCTCTTGCTTGCCTGCTGGTTCTTGATCCGCGTGATCGCCGAGGTGCTGATACCACAAATCCGGATGCTTGGAATTTGACGCAGGCTGCAGACCCCTGGATAGCCCAAAAAGACGGTCTATCCCTGCGCGTCCGCGTCACTCCGAAATCCTCCAAAGACCAGATCCTGGGACTTTGTGAAACCGCCGACGGCCCTGCCGTTCAGGTTAAAGTCCGCGCCGTTCCCGAAGACGGAGCCGCCAACGCCGCGGTCGAAAAGCTGATCGCCAATTGGCTCGGGCTCCCCAAATCGAGCGTCAGCGTGCGCTCGGGCGCAAAATCACGCGTCAAGTTGCTGCATATCTTTGCGGAAGCCGCTACTTTAGTAGATACCCTTCAAAAAATAAGAGGAAACGGGGCGGGCACGTGATTTTTGGATTATTTGGACGCAAATCGAAACAGCAACAGCCAGCAAAAACTAAGGAGGAAGGCCCGAGCATGTCGAGCGCACGAGTTATCGACGGGAAAGCCGTAGCAGCACAGGTCCGCGCGGATATCGCGAAAAAGGTCGAAGCATTAAAGAGCGCCCACGGGTTTACCCCAGGCCTCGCCGTTGTGCTGGTTGGCGAAGACCCCGCAAGCCAGGTCTACGTGCGCAATAAGGGCCAGCAGACCAAAGAAGTCGGCATGAACTCGATCGAGCACAAGCTGCCGGCCGAAACCTCCGAAGCCGACCTCCTCGCGCTCGTCGAAAACCTCAATAACGACGATTCAATCAACGGTATTCTCGTTCAGTTGCCGCTGCCCAAGCACATCAATTCCGAAAAGGTGTTGAACACTATCAACCCCGATAAGGACGTCGACGGCTTTCACCCGACCAACGTCGGGCGTCTGTGGGTCGGCGAACCAGCCCTTGCTCCGTGCACACCGACTGGCTCGGTCATCCTTGCCAAATCCGTGCAGGAAAATCTGACCGGCATGAACGCCGTCATCATCGGCCGCTCGAATATTGTTGGCAAACCGATGGCAGCCCTGCTGCTGCGCGAGAATTGCACGGTGACCGTCGCACACAGCCGCACCAAGGACATCGCATCCGTCGTCAAAGGCGCTGACCTCGTCATCGCCGCCGTCGGTATTGCCGAATTCGTCAAGGGCGACTGGATCAAGCCAGGCGCCATCGTCATCGACGTCGGCATCAACCGCGTCGAAGTTCCCGGCGGCAAAGCAAAGCTGAAAGGCGACGTCGATTACGCAGCAGCTGCTGAAGTTGCAGGTGCGATTACGCCGGTCCCCGGCGGCGTCGGCCCGATGACGATTGCCTGCCTTTTGAAAAATACGCTGCAGGCCGCTCAGATGCAGCGCGGGCTCGAAATCACAGCCTGAAGCAATAATGAAGAAGAGGCCGGAATATCCTCCGGCCTCTCAAAACTTATTAACTCAAAAGACCAGCGTTTGAAAACGCATCAGTTGCGGCCATAGCCACTGTCATTATCGCGCCAGCCAGAGCAAATATCCTGAACGCGGGTATCGTGTCCGATCCATTGGCAGATCTCCTGCTTCTTGGAGGGACTGTTTCGAATCTGGCGCGCCGAGACCTTGCTCCCATAAGTGCGCGCGACGTAGGCGAGATAGTTATCTCCGCAATAGGGCGTCGCAATCCGGTTGCCATCGACAATCTGATAGGCGCCGTCGCAACGGATCTTGGCTTGCGCCGGTGAAACCAAAAAGGCAGCGCCCGGCAGCGTCAAGGCCAGGGCGCAAACACTCATCAAGATTTCGCGTTTCATCGCTATGTCTCTCCTAATTCGCCCGAAGGCGCTGATACGCCCTTCTAACCGCTTCATCTAATTTGGGAGTTGGAGGCGGAAGCCACAACCTCAAATCAGAAGCCAGCATTCACACCTGAGTGAATCGACGAAAGAGCAAACGGGCAACATGCCTAACGAACGCAAATGAGGGGGCAAAAAGCCCCCTCATTCTCAAGCGGTCTTGTTACCGCTCAACTTGTAGAGCCGCTGCAGCATGGCGTCGAAACCACCCGCATCGCCCGTGTGAAGATCGATCTTACCGACCTTCTCGACGAGCTTTTCGAGCGCTTCAAGCTCCTTGAGCCGCAACAGAAGCGGGTTGTCTTCCATCAACCGCGCCGTGTTGAGAAGCGACCGCGTTGCAGCCGTTTCTTCCTGGCGACGGATGAGGTTGGCTTTCGCCACCCGCTCGGCTTCAACAACCTTGTTCAACAACTCGCGAACGTCACCCGGAAGGATGACGTCCTTGACACCGATCTCTCCGATCTCGACACCGAGCTCTTCCGCCCGCTTCGCGACGAACGCACGAACCTCGCTGTCGATCGTATCGCGAGCCGCAAGGATGTCATCGAGCGTCCGCGTCGCAACGGCCTCACGGATGGCAAACTGCACCATCCGGTAAAGCGTGTTGGCGACATCACCGGAAGCAAGCACCGCCTTGTGCGGATCGACGATCCGGTAGAACGCCGTCAGCGTCACACGGATACCGACACGGTCCTTGGTCAAGATCTCCTGCGCCGTGACTTCAAGCGGCGTCGGACGCAGATCGACCTTGCGCACCTCGACCTTGCGACCGACGTCCCAGTACGCATACCGGCCCGGCTTCAAGGTCTCGATAAACGCACCGTTGATGAACAACAGGCCGACTTCGTATTCCTCAACCAAGTGGACGCGGAACAAGTTGGTCTGGAAGTCCACCAGCCGGTCGAGCACACGATCGGGCACACGCGCTGTTGCAGCCGCGTCGATCCGCTCGACATCAACCTGCGTCAGAGTCTTCCAGTAAGCGCGCGTCGCGTTCGGGCGAACCAAACGGATCGGCTCACCGTCAAACGAAACCACCGCCACTTCTCCCGAAGAGGTCCGCACGATTTCAAAGTTCTTTTCGGCCAACTGCGGATGCGTTTTCTCGAACATCAGCGCGCGCTCTGCCGGAATCTCGGCACGCGTCACGTTGATGACTTCAGCGGAATATTCTCCCGCAAGATCGAACGTCCGGAAACGACCCGGACCAAGCAGCTTCTCGAAACGGCCGTTGCGGAAAAGGAAAGCGCGTTCGCCGTCCTTGACGTCAACTTTGAAAAAACCGATGCCGAACATCTCTTTATTCCATTTACAAATTCTTTTGACCTTTGAAATTGGCGCAGCTTTCCAGTTGCCTGATGCAGTCTGAACCAAACTCATTTCTCTAATTACCCACGACCCGAACGCATATAGGTCGCCGGACGCCCAAATCCACACCGCCAACCGCGGGCTGTCGCTTAAGCTGCAAGTCGTCGACCTTCGCCGCGCGCTGCGGCCCCTCACGCCTCCCGAAGGACACGCAAAGAAACCGGGGCACGAAGCTCCAGCCGAAGTCCTGCAGCGGTATCCGCGACAGCACATAGCGGCAGCCGTGCTGCTGCCACGGCTTCCACCTTCGCCCGAAGACGAATGCAGTCACCGCAACCAGCCGGACCGGGCGCCCGGCTTCCCGTTAGTCAAGGAGTCTGGTCCCAAACCAGATGCGTTTTGGCAGACGCAAATGCAGGATTCGAACCTGCGAAAGCTTTTCAGCTAGCTGGATTAAGAGTCCAGTGCTCGACCACCGAGCGTGGAGAAGCTAAAGGGAATCGAACCCTCGTCCTTCCGGGCAATGGCCCAGATGCTCAACCACTGAGCTATAGCCTCGACCTTGAACCAGCGGAACACACTCACCGCAAAGCGAGGCGCGCCAGCCGGGTCTCAACGAGCCCGGACCCATGGCGTGTCCAAGGGGGCGGTCAGCTACCGGACGAATGCGGCGAAAGTATAACTTTCACTGGAGATGGACGAATTGATTGTCGCATTGCCCGTGACGCTCACCCCCATTGCCGGTATGACAGCCCATTCGTTTCCGATATCGGAATGACTTTCAGGAGCCAAAATGAGCCGACTTGCGCGACCGCTGGAAAATCTTCGTCAACGCTATGATGTCGTTGTCGTCGGATCAGGTTATGGCGGCGGCGTCTCTGCGTCTCGTCTCGCCCGCTCCGGCAAGAAGGTCGCCGTCCTGGAGCGGGGGCGCGAAATCCTGACCGGAGAATTCCCCTCGCGCTTTCCCGAACTGCGCAACGAAATGCGCGTCACCAACAAGGGCTCATCGTCAGGCTCACCGACCGCCTTGTTCGACTTGCGCCTCGGCGCAGATATGCACGTCCTCGTCGGCTGCGGCCTGGGCGGCGGATCGCTGATCAACGCCGGCGTCGCACTTCGTCCCGATGCGCGCGTCTTCGCCGATGAAGTCTGGCCTGGACAAATTCGCCAGGATGGACTGCTCGATAAAGGCTTCGCCAACGCCGAAAAATGGATCCGGCCATCGACGCATCCGCGCGCCAAGGAGATGACGAAATATCAGGCCGTCGCCAGCGCCGCCGAGGCCGCCGGCTGCACCATGCGCGACACACCCGTTGCCGTGAGCTTTGACGATGCGACCAACCCGGCCGGCGTGCGCCAGATCGCCTGCACCTCCTGCGGCGATTGCTGCTCGGGCTGCAATGTCGGCGCCAAGAACACCGTTGCCTTGTCCTACCTTCCCGATGCCGCGCGTCACGGTGCAGAACTCTTCACCGAAGTCAGCGTCAACCGCGTCATCAAGACTGCCGACGGAAGCTGGCGGATCGAAGCTTTCCCGAACACGGCGAAAGCCGCCAAAGACAAAACAAAACGCGAGCCGATCACTATCGAAGCCGACATGGTTGTTCTCGCAGCCGGGACGCTCGGTTCGACCGAAATCCTTTTGCGTTCCGCCGAAGCTGGCCTTGCCGTTTCCGACCGCCTCGGCAAACGCTTTTCCGCCAACGGCGACATCATCGCGTTTGGTTACGGCGGCGATCAGACCGTCAACGCTATCGGCATCGGCCACCCTCCGAAGATCGACGGCTTTGAAGTCGGCAGCGCCGTCACCGGTCAGCTCGAATATCGCGATGCCGAAAATCTCGAACTCGAATATGCCGTCCAGGATGGCGCGTTGCCTTCGCCAATCGCGCCTGTTCTGCCCGTTATGTTCCTGCCCAACGGCCGCCTGCTCGGCGCCGTGCAAAGCCTGATCAGCGGCGTCTACAAAGGACCCTTCTCGCGCTTGCAGACGTTCTTCGCCGTCTCACATGACACAGCATCCGGCGAGTTCAGTTTGCAGGACGGCCGGCTGGCGTTGAACTGGCCTGGCGCAGCGGACGAACCCGTCTACCAACGCCTCGGCGAAGCGCTGTCGAAAATCGCCGGACAGCTCGGCGGCAGCTACGTGCAAAACCCGCTTGCCGGAACCGTCATGGGCAACCAGCCCGCAACGGCCCACCCGCTCGGCGGCTGCGGCATGGGCTCCGACTGCAAGTCGGGCGTCGTCAATCACAAGGGACAAGTCTTCGACCGTTCCGCAGGAAGCGATGGCACCGCCGTCCACAACGGCCTCTACGTCATCGATGGCGCGATCATGCCGCGATCCCTCGGCGTCAATCCACTGTTGACGATCACCGCTCTCGCAGAGCGTGCGATGTTGCATATGCGTGCCGATTTCGGATTATCGTTCGATGCCGAACCGGCTACCGGCACCACAGTCGCAGCAACCGAACCGGGTGCACTTGTCGGCGGACAGGTCGACGGTTTCAGCCCGATGAATTAAAGCCGGGAAGCGCCGTCAATATCCATTTCAACCGACGACGCCGGTGCTGGGCGGCTCGACGGCATCCCCGCTTGGCCTGGGCTCCCAACCGCGAGCTGTCCGGCAAGCGCCGAAGACGAACTCAACACCGACGTTCCACCGAACGGCACCGGCGCAATTCCTGTCTCGACTGGCCCATCAATCACTGTCGCGCCGAATTTCTGCACTTGCAGCACCGCGAGCGCACGCTTCGACAATCCATCGGGCAACAAAACGAAGCGACCATCAACGCCATCGAAGCCCGAAGGCGACGTCAGGTTCGCCTGGCTGAAGCGTTGCCCCTTGGGTCGGTCGGATAACGTGATCGCCAGCTTGACCGCATCGTAAGCATGGCTCGCCACCCGCGGCGGCGCTTGTCCGAACGTCTTTGCAAACCGCTCGGCAAAAGCCTGCCAGCCGCGCGGGTCGGGTCCAGGATACCAGCCGCCGACAAAAACCTCGTCGCGTCCGATGTTGGGATAGTCCCACCCGCCAAGACCGATGAGTTGCGTCGTCCTCGTATCGATATTCGCATAAGCGACCTGCGGTCCAAGCACCGGCAACGTCTCGCGGTTGCCCGGTAGGAATAGAACGTCGACGGGAGCCCCCATCGACGCAGATTCTTTGACGATGTCGAACACCCGCTTGGCCGGCTCCAGCATCGCGTTGGCGCTCGCCTCATAGCGTTCGAGCGCCATGACCTGCCCACCGCCCTGCGCGATTGCGGCCTTGAAGGCCATCTCGACCGTATCGCCGTAAGCCCCGGTCGGCACCAGCGCCGCAAAGCGCCGCTTGCCCCGAGCCAGCGCAAAAGAAACGATCCGCGACACTTCCGCTTGCGGCAGGTAGCTCATCAGGTAAGCGCCATTGCCCGCAACCGCGCGGTCGTTAGAGAACGTCAGGACCGGCACTTGCGAAGCTTGCGCCACACGCGTAACGGCAGGAACCGAAGCTCCAAACAGCGGCCCGACGATAATTTCCGCTCCTTCGCTGATCGCTTCCTTTGTGGCTGCTTCGGCACCTTGCGGCGTGCCGTCATCATGCTTGACGATCAGCTGCACGCTCGGATTGTCGGATTCAAAAAGCGCCAGTTCGCCGGCCTGCTTCAGCCCTTTGCCGATCAACGCCGCCTGCCCGAAACCTCTGAGCGGCAACAGCATCGCGACCGTCACCGGTTGATGCCGTTTCTTCTTCACTCCGTCCGATGGCAGACCGTTCGCGGCGTTGGGTGCAGCCAACGACGCGTTGTCCAAATTGGCCGCGCACCCCGCAACTGCCAGCAGGCCTGTAATCGCCAGCAGCACTGCAAGTACCCTGATTATGATGCGCGTACCCAAGTCTTCCCGCTCCCCGTCACCTAACCCCGGTTACCCTCTACCGCGCCCACCGGCGATTGCGAACCGGAAAACTGGCAAGAACCCATTGGAAGTTCTCATCAGCCTGCGGTTAGATGCAATTATCGGCAAAGGGAAACCCGCTTCAGGCGACGCTAACCAGAAATTTGGGCTTCTTGCGGCGGCTTGTGCACTATCCAAAAAAAGTTTGCGACAGTCAGCTAATGTATAGGGTCTAGTTAAAATCAAGACCTCGGCGGCCTATTCCGCATGCAGAGGAAAGCCAACCAGCCAAGACCGGAAAAAATCCCGGCGACAGCACGGACAAATAAGACCGAAAGAGACCTGCCTGGTGCCCGACACAAGCGACAGTCCGAATACACGCCTAACCGACCGCGTATCGACCGAACTGAGCCACCTTTTGCGGCGGGCACATACGCCCGGCTTGCATCTCGTCGCCACCCCGATCGGCAACCTCGGCGACATAACCCTGCGCGCCCTGGCGATATTGGCAACCGCCGACGTCGTCTACGCTGAAGACACCCGCCATAGCGGCAAGCTTCTGAGCCATTTCGGCATCCACGCCAAGCTCAAACCCTACCACGAACACAACGCTTCCCACGAACGCCCCGCCATCCTCGAAGCACTTGGCAAGCAGCAAAGCATCGCTCTCATCTCGGATGCGGGCATGCCGCTTGTCTCCGACCCTGGCTATAAACTCGTCCGCGATTGCGCCGCGGAAGGCTTTGCCGTCGACTGCATGCCCGGCGCCTCCGCCCCGTTGTGCGGGCTGGTAACGTCGGGCCTGCCCACCGACACCTTTATGTTTGCAGGCTTCCTGCCCAACAAATCGTCGGCCCGTCAGACGCGCATCGCCGAACTGGCAGCCATGCCCGCAACGCTGATCCTGTTCGAAGCCCCTTCGCGCCTGCCTGAAACCTTGCAGGCCTTGGCGCAGGGCCTGGGCGACCGCCCCGCCGCCGTCGCCCGCGAACTCACCAAGCTGAACGAGGAACTGGCCCGCGGCACGCTTAAAAGCCTCTACGAAGACTTTTCCGGCCGCGACAGCATCAAGGGCGAAGTCGTCATCGTCATCGCTCCGCCCCCGCCGCAAACCATCGATGATGACGCCATTACGCAGGCTCTCACAGATGCAATGCAGTCGCTGTCCCTGCGCGATGCCGCCAAAGCCGTTTCCGACGACCTCAAAGTTCCACGTAAACGCGTCTACGACCTGGGATTAAAGCTTCGCCAGGACAGCAAGACAAATGACTAGCGCTGACGACAGTAGCGCCAACAGACGCGACGGCGCACACAACCAAACAAGCGTCCGCCGCCGGCGATACGCCGCCGGCATCAGCGCCGAACGATTGGCTGCCGTCTGGCTGACCTTGAAAGGCTACTGGATCTTGGGTTCGCGCGTGCGCACCCCATCAGGCGAAATCGACATCATCGCCGTGCGCGGCAAGCGCCTCGCGTTCGTCGAAGTGAAACGCCGCGCCAGCCTCGAACTCGCCGAAGCCTCGGTGACGACAAAACAGCGTCAGCGCATTCGCCGCGCCGCCAGCCTGTGGATCGCAAAACACCCGCGCTATCAATCCTACGAGCAGGGCTTTGACCTGATTTTCCTTCTTCCTCGCCGCCTGCCGCGCCACCTCCCCAACGCGCTTTGAAAAATCGATCTCATCCCTCGGCAACTGAGATTGACCACTTGCGCTGGCGCCAATTCAAACCCAACCCAACAAATGTTCCTAATTTGTTCTTGATGGGGCGAGGAATGAGGTCTATGCTGACGGCAAGCCAGACCGCAGCGCCAGCCATTTGATCCGGTTCTGCAGATCAACGTGCGGCGAACCCATTTCGCCATTGGGGGGCAGGGATGTATGCGCAAATATCAACGTTGGCGTTTGTCGGCGTAGAAGCGCGCGCCGTTGAAGTGCAAGTGCGCATTACTCCAGGCCAGCAGGCCTTCATGATCGTCGGCTTGCCCGACAAAGCTGTCGCCGAAAGCCGCGAACGGGTCCGCAATGCCCTGCACGCCGTCGGCCTTGGCCTTCCCTATAAGCATCTGACCGTCAATCTCGCCCCCGCAGACCTCCCCAAAGAAGGAAGCCATTACGACCTCGCGATCGTCCTCGCCTTGATGGCCGCCATGGGCGCAATCTCTCCCGAAGCCATCGCAGAATATGCCGCCATCGGCGAACTGGCGCTCGACGGTTCGATCCGCGAAGTCCCCGGCGCTCTGCCCGCAGCAATCGGAGCAAATGCGCTTGGCAAAGGCCTGATCTGCCCCGCCGCCTGCGGACCTGAAGCCGCCTGGGCGTCCGAAGACATGAACATCCTGGCTCCCGAACATCTGTTGAGCCTGGTCAATCACTTCAAGGGTTTCCAGGTCCTCTCGCGGCCCAAGCCAAGCGTTGCCAACTCGGACCGGCCGATGCCGGATCTCAAAGACATCAAAGGTCAGGAAAGCGCGAAACGCGTTCTCGAAATCGCCGCCGCCGGTGGCCACAATATGCTGATGATCGGCCCGCCCGGATCTGGAAAGTCGATGCTCGCCGCGCGCCTGCCCTCAATTCTGCCGCCGCTCATTCCCGAAGAAATGCTCGAAGTCTCGATGGTGCATTCGCTCGCCGGGGAACTGATGGGTGGCAAACTCGCAACCGAACGCCCGTTCCGCCAACCGCACCACTCCGCCAGCATGGCGGCACTCGTCGGCGGCGGCTCGCGGCCGCGCCCGGGCGAAGCAAGCCTCGCCCACCTAGGTGTCCTGTTCCTCGACGAATTACCCGAATTCTCGCCCCAGGTGCTCGACAGCCTCCGCCAGCCATTGGAAACCGGAGAGATCGTCATCGCGCGGGCCAATCACCGCATCGCCTACCCGGCGCGTGTCCAGCTGATTGCCGCCATGAACCCTTGTCGCTGCGGCGGTGGCACAACCGGCCAGACCTGCAAACGCGGGCCCCGCTGCGCCGATGAATACCAGTCGCGCATCTCAGGTCCGCTGATGGACCGCATCGACCTGCAGGTTGAAGTTCCCGCCGTCTCAGCTGCCGATCTCGTCCTTCCGCCCGCCAAGGAAGGCAGCGCCGAAGTCCGAGCCCGGGTCGAACGGGCAAGGCTTCGCCAGCAGCAACGCTATGCTGCATTGGGGAGCCCCGGCACGCGCACAAATGCCGAATGCTCCGGGCAATTGCTCGAAGAAACCGCCATGCCGGATGAAGCCGGACAAACCCTGCTGCGCCAGGCGGCAGAAAGCCTGAAGCTCTCCGCCCGCGGCTTCCACCGAACTTTACGCGTGGCGCGCACCCTGGCAGACCTCGACGATACCGATCAGGTCACCCGGATGCATATCGCCGAAGCGCTGTCCTACCGCGGCGAAACTCTACGAAAACTTCAGGCCGCCTGAGACCGTCAATGGAGATTTCAAACGTCTGGGCTCCACGCGCCCCAAGGAAAGTTCAGCCGCTCCACACGACTTTAGGAAGTGTGGACTCAAAAAGTATCCCAACTCCACACGACTTTAATTCGTCAACACGCGCTTGCGCTGTGTTGAGCAAGGAAGTGTGGACCCAAAAAGTGGCCAGCTTCACATGACTTTAGGACGTCAACACAAGCTTGCGCCGTGTTGAGCAAAAAAGCGTGCACCAAAGACGTCTGGATCAAAAAAGACAGATACCAACGACAAGAAAAAAGGGCCCCGAAAGGCCCCTTTATTTAGAGTTCTGTTTGTTGTTCAGCCTGAGCTTCAACCAGCGTCATCGGCGCTGTCATCTTCAGAACTTTGCCCAAGCACCGGCAACGGCCGGGCATGATGGCTTGTGATTTTCCAGATGCCGTCTTCCTGCACGAAGACATTGCTCGCGGTCATGGTCTGCTGGTCGATATCTTCAAAACAGAAAACAACTGCAACCCGACCTTCACGGATCACCATGGGGTTCCGCACGAAAACGCCTGGCGGTGCGTTGGCAACCATCAGCCTGTACCACGATGCCATCACGTCTTCCCGACCCGTAATCCCCGGCCAGTCAGGGTGGTAGACCGATACGTCCTCACGTCGCGACCACAGCGCATCCATTGCTGCGAAGTCGCCGGAACGGAAAATATCGTAAAAGAGTTCGTTGACAGCCAGCACTTCCGCCAGCCCGGCGTCCTGATCCATGCTCATCCGACTTGCCACTCCTTGCCTTCGCCTCTGATGTAAGAAACCCCTCTCCGATCAGGCTTCCAAACAAGAGACGTCGTTAAAGTCCGACGACGATGGCACCGCCATTCATGCCGGCTCCCGCTGCACACAGTAACACGCGATCGCCAGCCTGGAAGACTCGAGTTCGAGACAAATTTGACATAGTGAACGGAATTGTTGCTGCCGAACTGTTGCCAAATGTTTCCAGTGACGTGCACAGCGCCTCCCCCGGCAGCTTTAAATCCCTACGCACGACGTCGATTATTCGGGCATTCGCTTGATGCGGAATGAAGTGATCGACATCTCTCGCAGAGATACCAGCACGCTCAAGTGCCGCTTGCGACGCCTGCGACATCATCGTCACCGCCTGCACGAAAACCGCCTTGCCGTCGCGTATCGTCATCTGCAGCAATTCCGGTGCCATTCCGGGCTCGAACGGCTGAGCGCTGCCTCCAGCTGCAATCTGAATGAGGTCGTACCCGGTGCCATCGCTCCTCAGATCCGCACCCAGAACACCACATCCGTCCCGCGGACTAGGCGCGAGCACCATGGCGCCGGCCGCATCGGCAAACAGCACGGAACTTGCCTTCTCTGCCGAATTGATCCGCCGCGACAAGATATTGGCGGCAATGATCAAAACGTGTTTCCCGTGCGCTCTCACGAAGGCATCGCCAAGCGTCATTGCGTAAAGAAATCCCGCGCAAGCCCCGGTGACATCAATGCCCCCCGCACTTGCCAATCCCAATCGATGGGCAACAAGTGGCGCAGAAGGAGGCAACAAATGATCGGGAGTCGACGTTGCCAATAGTACAAGCTGGACGTCGCCTGCCGCGACACCGGCAGCTTCAAGCGCCAGCCTGCCGGCTGCAACGGCCATGTCGGAAAGCTTCTCATCCGGCGCCGCCCAGCGCCGTTCGCGAATGCCAGTGCGCCGCTTGATCCAGCCGGCTTCCAGGCCGAGCCTGTCTTCGATCTCCGCATTCGCGACGACACGCGCCGGCGCATAATGTCCAAGCCCGACAATTTCGACGCCGCCGCGACCAGCACCTGTCATAGGCCGGCCTCCTGCAGGACCTGAGCGACGCTGTCTTCAAGAACGTCGTAGACGACATCGAGCTCTTCGCGCGTGATGCAGTAGGGCGGCATCACATAAACAGTGTTTCCAAGCGGACGAAGCAACACGCCGTGCTCCAGGAACGAACGCTGCAGAAGAGGCCCGATTCCCGCCAGATATCCAGCGTCCGCAACATCGATGTCGACGGCCGCGATCGTTCCGCAGCGCCGAACGTTCCTGAACAAGCCAGTGGCAGAAAGCCGGCCGACCGCCAATTCCTGCATCTCGCAGAGCTTCGCGATGCGTTCGCGAACCGGCTCATCCTTCCAGATGTTGATGTTCTCGACCGCCGCCGCACAGCAGATCGGATTGGCGGTATAGGATGAAGAATGAAAGAATGTCTTTGCCCGGTCCGGCGAGTAGTGGGCATCAAAGATCGCTTGCGAGCAGAGCGTCGCTGCCAAAGGCAAATGCCCCCCCGTCAGCCCCTTGGCAAGACAAAGGATATCGGGCGTGATCTCGGCTTGCTCTGAGGCGAACAGCGTTCCAGTCCGCCCCCAGCCCGTCATCACTTCGTCGGCAATCAGCAGAACGTCATGCTGTTCGGTGATGCGCCGCATCTCATGGAGCGTAAGCGGATCCCACATCAGCATGCCGCCGGCACCAAGCACGAGCGGCTCTACGATGAGAGCCGCGACGTCTCCGCTACGGCACATCTTGTCAAGTCTATCGAGCACTTCGCCAGTACGCCCGGGCGCTGGAAAAGGCAGCCGCTCAACGTCGAACAGCAGCGGCGCGTAGGCCGCATTGAACACGCCGCGCTCACCAGCAGACATCGTTCCGATCGTGTCGCCGTGATAGGCATGCTCAAGCGCCACGACCCGCGTCCGCTTGATCCCCTGATTATGCCAGAACCCAAGCGCCATCTTGAGCGCAACTTCGACCGCGGTCGATCCAGAGTCCGAATAAAAGACTTTGCTGAGCCCCGCTGGCGCCAGCGCAACGAGTTCTTGCGCCAGCGTCTCTGCCGATGGATGCGTGAAGCCGGCAAAGATCACCTGATCGAGGTTTTCGGCCTGGCGCTGAACTGCTTCAACGATGCGCGGATGGCAATGCCCGTGCGTGACAACCCACCAGGACGAAATCGCATCGATGAGAGTGCTGCCATCGGCACGCTTAAGAAGCGCACCGGAGGCCGCCACGACGTTGATCTCATCAGGCGCCGAATAATGCTGTGTGAACGGGTGCCAAACTGGGGACCGGTCGGTCACTGGAAATCCTCGATTTCAAAATTCTGTGCGAATGCGTCCGCCAAAGCTTGCTTGGAGAGCTGCTGCAGAATTGGTAACCGGCCGAGCCTGCGCACCTCACCAATGCTGCAAATCGTTGCTTCCACCTCATCATCAGGTTCGCCGACAAAGGCGATCCCTTGAATGGGAATGCCGCGCGACCGCAACGCTTCCACCGAAAGAAGACTGTGGTTGATCGTACCCAGCGACGTGCGGGCGACTAGAACAACTGGCGCGTCCCAACGCGCGACGACGTCGACTTGCAGATGCTCATCGGTCAGCGGCACCAGCAGACCACCCGCCAGCTCAATAACGAGCGACCGCTGCGTCTCCGGTGGAATGAGCCGCTCCAAGTCGATCGCAACGCCGTCTCGTTTGGCAGCCAGATGCGGTGACATCGGTTGCGTCAATCGGTAAGCCTCTGGCAGAAGCCGGTCGCGCCCAAGACCCGTCAATTGCTCAACCGTTTGAAGGTCGGTCGCCTCTTCAAGCCCTGACTGAACCGGCTTCCAATAATCGGCGTCCAATGCCTCAGCGAGCGCCGCGGCGAACACCGTCTTGCCGACGCCCGTATCCGTCCCGGCAACAACGAACCTGCGAACACCCATCAGCCGGCCTCACTCTCAGAGGCCTCACCGCGGCGAACGTCGCGGAAGTCATCCTGATCGAGTTCTTCGGCCAGCGCGCTGGCGAACTCCGCGACGATGGCTTGATCGACATTCATCGTGATCGGAACCCTAAGCCGCGCACCGCCTTCGGGCACCGTCGGCGGCCGGATCGCGCGCACATCGAAGCCGCGCAACTGCATCGCCTTGGCGAGCCGGACGGCGAGTTCGTCCTTGCCGACGACGACAGGAATGATGTGCGTGCCTGGAGCCACGATGCCGCAATGCTGTCCCAAGAGCTCGCCGGCCGTCTCGACAAGTTTGCGATGACGCCAACGGTCGCTGTCGGGCCCGTCGTCGGAATCGGATTTGACAAGGTCAAGCGCGGCACGAACGGCTGAAGCCATCAAAGGCGACGGCGCCGTCGAATAGATGAAAGGCCGGCAGCGATTGATGAGAAATTCGACGAGCACCCGCGGCCCGCAGACCAGACCGCCCATCGCGCCCAGCGCCTTTCCGCACGTGTGCAGCGTCAGAACCTCGGGCCGTCCCTCAAGATGCGCACCCAGCCCGCGTCCACCCGGACCCAGGACGCCGGTCGCGTGCGCTTCGTCGATCAACAACATGCCATCGTGCGCTTCGGCAATCGCGATCAGCTCATCAAGCGGCGCGGCGTCACCGTCCATGCTGTAGAGACTTTCGACCGCGATCCACGGCCGGCCCGTCCCGCCCTCGGCACGCCAACCGGCAATTGCATCCTCAAAGGCCTGCGGATCGTTATGCCGTGCCGCCACTGACGGCGCACGCGAAAGCCGCATCCCATCGTGGGCGCTGGCATGGATCAGACTGTCGTGAACGATGAGATCGCCGCGCTGCGGCAGTGTCGCGAATACCGCCGTATTGGCCGCAAATCCGCTGGCGAAAAACAACACCGCTTCCGCACCGAAGAATTCCGCCGCCTCGGCTTCCAGCGCCTCGTGTTCAGGATCGTTCCCGCGCAAAAGCCGCGAGCCACCCGACCCAATCGGCACACCGCGATCGACAGCCGCGACGATCGCCTTGCGCAAATCCTCGCAAGCCGCAAACCCCAGATAGTCGTTGGAGGAAAAGTCATAGCCCTGCCGCGGAGCCAATTTGCGCAACCGGTTGCGCCGCTCCAAGGCCGTCAATGACTGCACATGCTCGCGGTGAAGGGACTCATGTTTTTCGCCATCGCCACTCAAGCAGTGTTTCCCGACTCTCCAACCGCCTCGCCCTTCAGGCCGAGCTTGGCAAAGAGCGCGTCGTCGGCATCTTCGCCCGGGTTATCGGCGGTCAAAAGCTGTTCGCCGCAGAAGATCGAGTTGGCACCGGCAAAGAAGCAAAGCGCTTGCAGTTCGTCGCTCATCTCGCTGCGGCCGGCCGACAATCGCACATGCGACTTGGGCATCATGATCCGCGCCACCGCAATCGCCCGGACAAAAGCGATGCCGTCGATCTTATCGATCCCTTCCATGGGCGTGCCATCCATCGGCATCAGCATGTTGATCGGCACGCTTTCAGGATGTTCATCCAAATTCGCAAGCGTCACCAGCATGTCGAGCCGGTCGTCTTCGGTCTCGCCCATACCAAGAATGCCGCCCGAGCAAACTTTCATGCCCGAATTCCTGACGCGCTCCAGCGTCTCAAGACGGTCGGCGAAAGTGCGCGTCGTGATGACCTCCGGATAGTAGCGCTCAGAGGTATCGATGTTGTGGTTGTAATAATCGAGGCCCGCGTCTCGAAGTTGGCCAACCTCTTCGTCGCTGAGCATGCCGAGCGTCATGCAGGTCTCAAGCCCGAGGCTTTTCACCCCGCTCACCATGGCCAGAACGACATCCATGTCGCGCTGCTTTGGACTGCGCCAGGCGGCCCCCATGCAATACCGCGTCGCGCCTTTTTCCTTGGCCGCGCGCGCGCCCTTCATGACCTCTTCGACAGCCATCAGCTTCGATGCTTTGAGGCCGGTCTTGTAGCGCGCCGACTGGCTGCAATATGAGCAATCTTCCGCGCACCCGCCGGTCTTGATCGACAGAAGTTGGCTCTTTTGCACGACGTTGGGATCGAAGTGCTCCCGGTGCACGATCTGCGCACGAAACAGGAGATCGTTAAACGGCAGGTCGTAGATGGCCCGCGCCTCAGCTCGCGTCCAATTGTGACGGTTCTCGTTGGCGGAACCGGCATTGCCGGCGTGTTCCGCGTTGTCGTCGCTCAGATGGTTATCGAGCATTCGTATCTGATCTCCCTGCCGCAGCGATTGATTGCAGCGGTTTCGTTCATCCAGTCCGGCAAAAAACAGAGCTTATTCAATGTCGCGGGACGAGCCGACATGCAAGACACCGTTCGTCGCGCTCAGCCGACATCGTGCGGCGCACACTACAACGCCCGCCCGGTTCGTCAAAGCTTACCAGCGGCTGGTCCTGCACTATAGACCCACAGCTTTTTTGGTGAATCAACCCCGGTTTTGACAGCCTGCGCCAGTTCATCGACGATCTGCGTGGCAATCGGAACCCTGTAATGCAGCCGATCCCAGTAATTTTTGTCGTTCTTGGTGATCGCCGAGGTGATGCGGAAATCGACATCGTGCGCCTTGTGGCGCGCCGCCATCGCCGCCACCCGCAGCTTGCATTCCTCTTCCCGCGCCAGCTGAACCGTGCCGACCGGAGGCCGCCCGGCGATATGCACCGGCATCCACATCAGCATCTTGTTGGTTTCAGGCGGCAAAGAGCCAAGGAACGTATCAAGCCAGCTGAGTGCGGGGAAACGCCACGCCTTGCGTTCGGCTTCGTTGGCCAAATAGGGAGCCCGCTTGGCGTTACGCCGGCGGCCACGCCAAATCTTTCGCGCCGCTTTCTTGGCGTCATAGTCGGCTTCCGGCGGCACGAACACTTCATACCCGTTCGATGGCACCCGCGGCCCGATAAACCCCAAATGATAAAAAAGCTTCCGCGCCGCGATCTCGACTGTGCGGAAGTTCAGCATGAATGGAACATCGTTATAGGGATCGTCATCGAACATCCATTCAGGAAACCCGCGCTCGGTAATGCGATCGACATCGGCATCCATCGCACACCAGACATAGTCGAGTCCGATCAGCACATTGCGCGGATGAGGCACGTTGCGAACCGCCAGCTTGCCGAGTTCGGCCTGCTCCCAGGCCCGCCCACTGTTGATCGCAAGATTGATAAAGCGGCCGCCGAACTTTGCCGCCAGCTGATCCGGATCCAATAACCGCGACGTCGATGTACCCAGCACAAAGGAATCGAAATTCTTCTCACGGATAAGCGCGGGATACTGAAAGCGCTGGTTGATGTCCATGACGACATGCCGGCCGAACAATCCCGTCGGCAGATTGCCGAACGGATTGAGCAGCGCGACGAACAACACGAGAAGCACGACGCCGCCGCAGAACGTTGCGATCACTGCACGCGCATGGCCCCGCCAAAGACGATCCTCGCCGCGGTCCAAATCATCATCAACATCTGCAGTGCGAAGATCGGCCTTCTCCTGCATCACACCCCTATTTTCCCACCGCCCTTTTTCGTAATCGCAACGACCGACGGCCGCGGCGGCATATCCCATTTGAAGTCCGGCCAACGCGTCCGCGGCCGCTTGAACGTCGAGACGACGCCCTTTTCGCCCGCACCGGGGTGCTGAACCGCAACGAAGAACGTCTGCGTATCGGGCGTCACGCACGGACCGCACATCTCCGCACCGATTGGGCACCTAAAGAATAACCGCCCCGTTCCGCGCGCCTTGCCCTCTGTTTCAAGCCCCCAAAGGCCATCAGCGCGCCCGGTTTTTTTGCCCGAGTTGCCATCCGTTGCAACCCATAAGCGCCCTTCCGCATCGACAACGCAATTGTCCGGATTGGCAAACCAGCCGTTCGCGCTGGTCGCCGGGTTGAACGTTGCCCCGACCTCGGCAAGCTTCGGGTCGCCGCATTGCACCAGGATTTCCCAGCGAAACGTCGGAGCCGCGTGGTCGCCACCATCTGGTGTGATTTCCACAATGTGCCCGAACTTGTTGAAAGGCCGCGGGTTGGCGGCATCGGTCGCAACCGGCTGGCGCTTGGTATTGTTCGTGAGCATGCAATAGACCTTGCCGTTCACCGGGTTGGCCTTGATGTCCTCCGGCCGGTCCATCTTGGTTGCCCCAACAAGGTCGGCGGCAAAGCGAGTATTGATCAAAACGTCACCTTGATCGCTAAACCCGCTTGCTGGCGTCAACGGCCCTTCGCCGAAGACGAGCGGCAACCAGACCCCGCTGCCGTCGGGATTAAAGCGCGCCACATAGAGCGTACCCTCATCGAGGAGATCCTTGTTGCCTTCCCTGCGCGCTTCATCGACTTTGCCTTTGGTGACAAACCGGTAGATGTATTCGAAGCGCTGGTCGTCGCCCTGATAGATCACAAACCGACCGTCGCGGTTGACGATATTCCCGGCACCTTCGTGCTTGTACCGCCCGAGAGCGGTGCGTTTCTTGGGCGTCGAATTCGGATCCAGCGGATCGATCTCGACAACCCAGCCGAAGCGGTGAATCTCATTGGGCTCCTTGCCGATATCGAAGCGGTCGTGAAACCTGGCCCAAGCATACCATTCCGCCGGCGCTCCGTAGCGCTGCAGCGATGCCGCATCGGCAGACTTCCGGGCTGCGTTCTTGTTCGAGAAATAGCCGTTGAAGTTTTCTTCGCACGACAACCACGTCCCCCACGGCGTCACAGCGCCCGAGCAGTTGTTGATCATACCGCGCACCTTGCGCCCATCCGGATCGGCACTGGTGCGCATCTTCTCGTGCCCGGCCGCAGGACCGGTGAATTCGATTTCCGTCTCAGCCGTGATCCGGCGCGCGTAAGGAGAATCTTCCACCACCGACCAGGTATCACCCTCGCGTTTCACTTCGATCACCGAACCCCCATGCGCCATCATCTCGACGGCGACGCGCTCCGGCGACATTTCCGCAAATCGCTTCGATTTCTTGTCCGATGGATCGATGCCGGGAAACATCAATTCCTCGCTCGTGTACTCATGGTTGATGACGAGCAATCCATGATCCGCGCGCCCGGCCAATGGCAGGAAACCGAGGAAGTCATTGTTGTAGCCAAACTGCTGGGCCTGCGCCGCAGCCGTCAGGTTATTGACGTCGAACTCGGGCGCATCGACCAAAACCTTGTCGCCCCATCGGATCAGCACATCCGCTGAATATCCTTCCGCCACGTAATGCCGGTCGCTTTCACCGGCGACGACTTCGGTAAAGTTGAACTGCGGAGTCGTCAGCGGCGCTTCAGAGCATGCGGTGAGAAGAGCGCTCGGAGAAACAGCAGCCGCAACCGCCGTCGTTGCTAAAATCCCCTTCACCAGATCGCGCCGCGACAGACGCTCCGCAAGTACATCCCCAAATGTTGCATTGGCGCTTCTGTTGGCGGGCTCGTTCTCGGCCTCTTCAAACAAGTCCGCACACGAAAGATCCGACTGAGCCGGGTTGGCCATGGTTTGGGTGCTCCTGGAAACGGCGTCCTTGTCTAACCGGACGGCGACGAATGATCAAAACACGCCTATTTGTCATCCAGACGAAACCGTCAGCTCCGCACCTCAACAGCCAACTTTTATGCCCTCCCGGCATTCTCGCGGATGAAGGGGAGCGCAGCAAAAAAGCGGGCCCAGCCTCAAGCTGCACCCGCTTCATCCGAACTCTGATGGATCGCGAATTAGCTCCGGTCGCGCATGCCAAGTGTGCGAAGACGCAAGGCCTGCAAACGAATGAAGCCTTCTGCATCCTTCTGGTCGTACGCGCCCTGGTCATCTTCGAAGGTGACGAGCTGATCGGAATAAAGCGACTTCTCGCTCGCTCGGCCGATGACGATAACATTGCCCTTATAGAGCTTGAGGCGAACCTCACCCTCAACGTGCTCCTGACTCTTGTCGATCGCCGCCTGCAGCATCTCGCGCTCTGGCGCGAACCAGAAACCGTTATAGATGAGCTCGGCATACCGCGGCATCAATTCGTCTTTCAGATGCGCCGCGCCGCGGTCGAGCGTCAGACTTTCCATCGCCCGATGTGCCGCCAGCAGGATCGTCCCGCCCGGCGTCTCGTAGACCCCGCGCGACTTCATGCCGACAAACCGGTTCTCGACGAGGTCGACGCGGCCGATGCCGTTATCGCGGCCCAGATCGTTCAACCGTGCCAACAGCGTTGCCGGCGAAAGCTTCTCGCCGTTGATCGAAACCGCATCGCCTTTTTCGAAGCCAATCGTAATGACGGTCGCAGAATCGGGAGCATCCTCCGGCGCGACGGTACGCATGTAGACATAAGGCGGCGGCTCGCCATTGGGGTCTTCGAGAACCTTGCCTTCGGATGACGAGTGCAACAGGTTGGCATCGACCGAGAACGGAGCTTCCCCGCGCTTATCCTTCGGCACCGGGATCTGATGCTTCTCGGCGAACGCGATCAGATCTTCGCGGCTCTTGAATTCCCATTCACGCCACGGCGCGATGATCTTGATCGACGGCTCCAGCGCGTAATAGCCAAGCTCGAAACGCACCTGGTCGTTGCCCTTGCCGGTCGCACCGTGACAAACCGCATCCGCCCCGGTCTGGCGCGCAATCTCGATCTGGCGCTTGGAAATCAGCGGCCGGGCAATCGAGGTTCCCAGAAGATAGACGCCCTCATAAAGCGCATTGGCGCGCATCATCGGATAGACGTAGTCGGCAACGAACTCTTCGCGTAGATCCTCGATGAAGATGTTCTCGTCCTTGATGCCCAGGAGTTCGGCCTTCTTGCGCGCCGGCTCAAGCTCTTCGCCCTGACCCAGGTCAGCCGTGAAGGTCACGACTTCCGCACCGTATTCCTCCTGCAGCCACTTCAGGATGATCGACGTATCAAGCCCGCCCGAATAGGCGAGGACGACCTTTTTGACTTTGCCTTTGAGAGATTGCTCATTCGCTGCTGGCATGGGCTGACTTCTGGGCTCCCGAACTGATGAATTAAGAGTGTTGCCGCTGAGCGCAGGCAATTGGCCGCGCACTATAGGCAAACCGCCGCCTGCCGCAAGCACGCGTCCGGCCCAAGCGGCGATTAAGCTCAATCCGCAAACAAATGTTATCCGCGCTTACGAAACAAACAGCACTTGTGAAGCCGCGAATCTTGGGTCTTTCATGCTGAACGCTACGACCACGACGCAAAGGAGTACGACCTTGATCCGCAAGTCTGCCGCGATATGTCTCGCGATCTTTCTGCTTGCTCTTGCCCCCTTGGGCGGCCTGACAAATCCGGCCTTCGCCAAGGATGCCGCCGCCACAACGGCGAAGGACGCCAAGAAGAAGACCGCAAAAGCCGCCAGCAAGAAGAAGAAATCGGAGGCGAAGAAGGCGGCAAAAAAGCCTGCGAAACCCAAGAAAGCCGCCAAGCCAAAAAAGCCTAAACCCAAGTCAGCAAAGGCAGCCAGTCCCTGCAAAGGCCTGTCGAAGTCGGCGTGCGGGGCTAAAGGCTGTGTTTGGGTGAAGGCATCCAAGGTCAACGGCAAGGATCGCAAAGCCTATTGCCGTAAGAAGCCAGGTAAGAAGAAATAACCGCAGTCGATTAGCGCGGTCGCCATTAACGAAAAACAAGGCGGAGACCCGAAATCCCGGGCTTCCGCCTTCTTTCTTGAATGATCAGTTTGAAGTTTAGCCGTTCGAACGCTGGTCGAAGAAGCGCATCAGCATGTTCGGATCAAAGGGCATGATCGCGAAGGCCAGAGTGAACGGATTGGGCTCGCTTTTCTCGATGCGCTGAACCCGCGCCGGCGCCCGCTCCTTGCCATATTCAGAAAACGCCTTTTCGACCGAGTTTGCGGCAACGTTATAGGCATCGAGCGCGGCTGCATGACCGCGCGCCGTCGGCCACGCCACCTGTTCCGGAACGCCAAACGAGATCATGCCGACAGCCATCGGCCAGGCGTTGGCCTGAAACGGTTTCATCATGTCCATCCAGGGCGCCATCGGAGCAAACATTCCGTAAGGCACACCGAAAGGATTGAGTGCTGCAAACTGGTTGCCCGGCACCATCGAACTGGGTAGAGCCGCCCAGGGCATGACGCTAGGCACTACCCCTCTATTCGCCTGACCGCTGCTCCAAGATTCGGTCTGTCCGGCACCGCTGGCTTTTTGCGCCTGATCGATGAACGTATCGACCGACTGTCCCCACATTCGCAGCATTTGCCCGGCCACCGCCTGATAGGCAGCCCCGCTCGCGTTGAGGTAATTGACCACCGCTTCGGTACAACTCTTGTTGAACCTATCCTGCGTGTGAGGATCGAACATTTTGAAAAACCTCGCCCAAAAGGCAAAAACGCAGCCCCGACCGCAATCCGACCCCATAAGGGAAGCGAAGGCGCGGGTGCTTAATTTCCGACCACAAACGGCCGCTTCAGCATGCACTTTAAGTCACAATAGTTGAGATTTTGCATTGCAACAAGAAGTTTGCGCGCCGCAACACAAAAATTAGTCCAAAGGCCGAGAGCACGCTCCGACCCACCGCCGGAATTTTAATGCAGCTTTCCGTTTCCCGGCACCACTCCAACGGCCTCTGCCGCAGAAGAATGTCTCGCGCGCTTGGAGGGGATATCCTCAGCCAGCGTCGAATCTTTCACCCGCAAATGGTCCCGCGATACGCCATCGTCGTCGGGATCGAGCGGCGTTGTTTGTTCCGGCTGGTAGTTGCCGCCAGCCTTATATCCGGCGATGAGCCAATAAACGTACCCCGCGATGATGCCCGAAAACGCGAACGCCGCCACGGCATAGCTGTTGGCGATTGTCGGCTGCCCGCTATTTTCGCCGGCATAAAGGACGACAAAGCCAGCCAGAGCGATCGCCAACCCGACAAAGACGTAATAGGCCCACCCGCGCAGGCCCGCCATCAGGCCAATCCCGATTGCCACCAGCGCAAATGGTGCGGCAAAAATCGCAGCCTGCGTCGCCGCCGATAGCGCCACCAGCCAGGCAAAGCCGATGCGCTCGATCCGCGCTTCACCGCCAAGCGAATAGAGGTCAGCCGGCGTAATCACGAAAAGAACCTGCGTAATCGCCGCCACAAGACAGGCAACCAGGAAGCCAAGAATTATGCGAACGAAAGTCGCGATCATGCCGAACCTAAGATTTCCCCCGGCAGCTCCATGCGAGCAGCCTGGGTTCAAGCCTACACGCTTCCATGGCCTCTCAGCAAACGTGCACGAAACAACCGAAACTGAAGGCCTCCGATAACGAGCCCGAGTAATGGCCTAGGCCGTGCGCCCCGCCAGCAGCCAGTAGACGAACCCGCCAGCAAAGCCTGCAGCGGCAAACACCTGCCAAAGAACCGCAGGCCCACCTTCGACACCCTGCGCCAGTAACGGCGTAACGGCCATCGAAACACCGCCGCCGACGATATAGTAGAGCGCCGATCGGATGCGCGCGACTTCGCCGATGATGACAAACACGATCGCCGGAATGATGGTGAAGGCCGTGACGATCGCGGAACCTTGCTCGATAAAGGAAAACACCAGATCGAAATGCCCGGCCGCATCGCTGTCGGCATGGATCGTCTGCGTCATCCGCTCCAGCCCAAGCGTCACCAGGACGAACCCTGCCGTCGCCATCGCCAACAAGAACGCCAGCGGCACCAGGATCAGCCGCCCCACCGTCTTCCAGAACACAGCCCTTAGTCCCCCGTGTGCAAAGCTTCGCCCTGCGGCGCGCGCTCGGACGCCCGAAGCTTCATGCTCGCCGACTTGAGCTGCCCGCAAGCCGCCAGAATATCCCGCCCGCGCGGCGTCCTGACCGGGCTCGCATACCCGGCCTTGTTGACGATTTCGGCGAACCTTTCGATCTGCTCCCAGTCCGAGCATTCATATTCGGCACCCGGCCAGGCGTTGAACGGGATCAGGTTGATCTTGGCCGGGATGCCCGACAACAGCCGCACCAGCGCGCGGGCATCATCAAGGCTGTCGTTGACGTCCTTGAGCATCACGTATTCGAACGTAATCCGCCGCGCATTCGACAGCCCCGGATAGTTGCGGCAAGCATCCAGCAAAGCCTTGATCGGATATTTCCGGTTGATCGGCACCAGCACATCGCGCAATTCATCGGTCACCGCATGCAGCGAGATGGCAAGCATCGTGCCCGCTTCCGCACCCCAGCGCCCGATCTCCGGCACAACACCCGATGTCGACAGCGTGATGCGCCGCTTGGAATGCGAGAGCCCGCCCGGATCGGACGCGATCGCCATTGCCGTGCGCACATTCTCGAAATTATAAAGCGGCTCGCCCATCCCCATCAGGACGATATTGGTGATCTTGCGGTCGGCCTCAGGCAGCATCGCGCTGCTGCCTTGCACTTCGGCCCCCGGCCAGTCTCCCAGACGGTCACGCGCCAGCATGATCTGCCCGACGATTTCCGCATGCGTCAGATTGCGAACGAGCTTCTGCGTCCCGGTATGGCAGAAGGTACATGTCAGCGTGCAGCCGACCTGACTGGAAATACATAGCGTGCCGCGATCAGATTCCGGGATGTAGACGGTCTCAACCTCGGGAGCCCGCGCCTCATGCTCGCGCTTGGGCAGCCGCAAAAGCCATTTGCGCGTCCCGTCCTGCGAGATCTGTTCTGACACGATTTCGGGGCGCGCGAGCGTCACCGCGTCCTGCATCTGCGCGCGCAAGCCCTTCGAAATATCGGTCATGTCGTCGAAGGACGTGACGCCACGCGCATAGATCCAGCCCCAAAGCTGGCTCACACGCATGCGCAGCTGCCGCTCCGGAACGCCAAGCCCCGTCAGCAGCTGCTGGAGATCGGCCTTGCTCGCGCCTGCAAGCGTCGGCAGAGGCTGCGCCTCACCCTCGATCTTACCTTCTCCAGTCTCAGTGTTCAGGACCAGGACCATCGCTCTCTCTTCGTTTCAAAAACATTGGCGCGCACCAAACACGCGGCAATTCACCGAATAGCGCCGACGCAACGCGGCCATCTCAGGCGCAACGCTTATAAATAGCGAACTTCGGCGCTTTCGCCAGATAAACCGGGCGCGTTAACCCCGTTCATGACCTGAATGCCGCAGTCCTGACATTGGGACAGCACCGCTTTCAAGCCGCAGACTTCCCGTTTCGGACATCGCCGCCCTATGCTAAGGCCGGCAACGACAATCAAAAACGACCGGCAACCGGGAGGCCGACACCACCAACATGACAGCCCAAAGCGACGCTTCGCCGGAAGCCAACCTCCCAAACGGCCGAAACCTATCGATCGCCTTGTACCTTGCCATCACTGGCTTGTCAGCGGCCTGCGGTCTCGTCATCGAAATCGTCGCGGGGCGCATGATCGCGCCGTATCTCGGCATGTCGCTTTACACCTGGACGGCGGTGATCGCGGTTGTATTGGCGGGCTTTTCGGCCGGTCACTGGGTCGGCGGCTGGCTTGCCGGCAAAGAAGGCGGTTACGCCCGACGCGGCATCGCCTTGAGCCTGCTTCTGGCCGGACTGAGCGCCCTGTTGAGCCTCATCCTCCTGCGCACACTATCCGGGCCGGTCTTGTTCCTCGGCCTGCCAACAGTGCCAACAATCCTGATCCTGACGACGCTTCTGTTCTTCCTGCCGAGCTTTTTCGTCGGCATCCCATCCCCCGCCTTGACCAAACTCGCCATCGACGAAGCCCCGGGCCGCATGGGTCAACTCTTGGGCGCGTTCTACGCAATCGGCGCGATGGGCAGCATCGCAGGCACGCTGGCAGCCGGATACGTCTTCATTTCCTATTTCGGCTCCATCCGCACCATCCTGACGGTCGCGGTGCTCTACTTCGCCATGGCCGCGGCGCTCTTTGCCGAGCACCGTTGGCGCGAAGGCAAGGCGTTCACTTCAAGTGGCAGCCTGACCCCGGTTGTCGTTGCAGCAATACTGGCCGCCGGACTGTTCCTCTGGGGCCGCAGCGTGCAGGCGTTCGTCGAGAACTGCACCAAGGAAAGCGCCTACTACTGCATCCGCGTCATCGACATCACCCGCGACGTCGGCATCCCGGCTCGGACTATGGTGCTCGATAACCTCGGGCACGGCACCAACCTCAAGGACCGCCCTGCCACCTTCCTGACGCCTTATGTCGAAGCCCAAGACGCTCTCGTCAGCATCCGTAAGATCGACCACTCCAGGACGAACGAACACCAAGCCGCGCCATTCTCGGCTTTCTTCATCGGCGGCGGCGCTTACACGCTGCCGAGAGCCTGGCTCACCACCCATGCCGATTCGCAATTGACCGTCGCTGAGGTCGACCCTGACGTCACGCGGATCGCGCACAAAAGCTTCTGGCTACCGAAAAGTCCGCGCCTCAAGATCATCAACCAGGACGCCCGCAGCGCGTTGGCCAAAGAGCCCGAGGCGAGCTTCGACGTCATCGTCGGCGACGCGTTTCATGACATCGCTATCCCGCAGCATCTCGTAACACAGGAGTTCTTTGAGCTCGTCGCCAGCCGCCTGAAAAAGGGCGGAGCTTACCTTATGAACGTCGTCGATAACGGCGCCAAACCGCGCCTGGCCTTATCGATTTACGACACATTGCAGAAGGCCTTTTCGGTCGTCGAAATCTGGCGACCTTACGGCCAGGGAGAACGCCAGACCTTCGTGCTGCTGGCGGCCCAGACTGCCACGGCCAAAGCCGATATCTTTTCAAAAGTCGACCCGACCTCGTCGTGGCACCGTTTCTCAGATGCCGGCGTGCAAAAACTGCGCGCCGCCACCGCCCAGCCAATCGTCCTCACCGACGACTTCGCCCCCGTCGATCGCCTCATCGGCGTTGAATGAGCCCAGCTGAAGCGCGCGTCATGACGTGTGGGCGACCCAGTGCACGGGATAGCGTTTTCAGAACTCCTGAAATCGCGATCAAGGCCGCAATCAGACTAGAAGGTCCAACCTGCTCACCCTGACGAGGAACGAGCTTCAACATCGGCCTGCCGAATGTTGAGCAAACAAGAAGACCCGAAAGTGTTTCTCTAGGAGCACCCTATTGCACAGGATAGCGTTTCCTATTTTTGGAAACGCTATCAAGGCCGCGGCCCGGCGCAAACGCCGCCCCCGCGGAGGCCCGAGCAAAGCTCGGATCAGCCGTGAGCGAGAATCAAGGCTTCCAACATAGGAAGTTCGCCAACAACTTCAGACCCAGAGTCTGGCTCTTTTCAGGGTGGAACTGCGTCCCGGCGATATGGTCGCGCGCCACCATCGCCGTGATCGCCCCGCCATAGTCGGCCTCGGCCACGACATGCTCGCGGCTCTCCGGCACCAGGTGATAGGAGTGCACGAAATAGGCGTGCAGCCCGTCGGGGCCCGTCTTGATCCCCTCAAGCAGCGGGTGGTCGCGCAGCTGCGTCAGCGTATTCCAGCCCATGTGCGGGATCTTGAGCCCGGGGTTGTCAGGCTCAATCGCGCGGACCTCGCCCGGGATCCAGCCAAAGCCTTCCGTCACGCCAAATTCCAGGCCGCGTGAAGCCATCAGCTGCATGCCGACACAAATACCAAGATAGGGCCGCTGCTTTTCCATCACGACGTCGACAAGCGCCGGCAGCAGACCCGGCACAGCCTCCAGCCCGGCGCGGCAGTCCGCGAATGCCCCGACACCCGGCAGGATCACGCGATCGGCAGCCGCGACCGCCGTCGGGTCCGACGTTATCAGAACCCGCGCGTTGGCTTCACTCTCGCGCGCAGCCCGCTCCAGCGCCTTGCCGGCGGAATGGAGATTGCCCGAACCGTAATCGATAATAACCGCCGTCTGCATCGAAGCCCTATTCGACCCCAGCTACCGGCTGGCGGCGCACCCAGCCTTCGAAGAAGCGCCGCTCGCATTCGCGCATATTGGCCCCGCTGACCGAGCCGATCATCTGCCAGCCGCGCAATTCAAGCGTCCAGCGCTGAATTGAATCGGCCTCAAGCGCGACCAGCAGGTTAAGGGCAATGGAAGCAAGACCGACCCACTCTGGTGCAATCCCGATGGCTGCCAGCGTCCCAAAAAGACCTGCTGCGATAACGAGATAGGCAATGAGTGCCACCCAAAGCCGGTTAACCAACATCCAAATGGGTGCCAGGAAGAACGCAAACCAGTTGAACCCGTCGCGCACAAAGACAAGCGCCTCGGCCTGATCTTGCGGGCTTTGCTTGGGGACTGGCGGTTCATGAACAGTGTAGGCAACCACGCGGTTCGAGGCTCCAATTCGGCTGAGAGTAAACAGCATATCGCTACAAGGTTCCTTTTGTCGAAGGCACACGGCCTTTTTGCCGAGGATCTAACTCGATCGCCTGTCGCAAGGCACGGGCCAAACCCTTGTAGCAAGTCTCGGCAATATGATGGCTATTGTCGCCATAGATATTGGCAACATGGCAGGTAATTCCAGAGTTCTGGACGAACGCCTGGAACCATTCCTGGAACAATTCGGTATCGAATTCGCCTACCTTTTCGCGCGGAAACTCGACCTTCCAGACCAGGAACGGCCGGCCGGAGACGTCAATCGCGACCCTTGTGAGGCATTCATCCATCGGCAGATGCACGTCGGCATATCGCGTGATCCCTTTTTTGTCGCCGATTGCCTGCTTGAAGGCCTGCCCCAGCGCAATCCCGCAGTCTTCCGCGGTGTGGTGGGAATCGATGTGCAGATCACCCTTGGCTTTCAGGCGAATGTCGATGAGCGAGTGCCGCGCCAACTGCTCAAGCATGTGATCGAGGAAGCCGACGCCGGTCGAGATGTCATAAGCACCCGTCCCGTCGAGGTCGACCTCCACGGAGATTTCGGTCTCCTTGGTCTTGCGTTCCAGCTTGGCTGTGCGATTTCCCGGTGCGCTCACGGGCCCATCCTCAAAAACTAGTTGGCTGAGTTTCTTCTTCGTCGTCGGCAAAAAGGCTGACGCGCCAGAGTTTCCAGCCGGTTAACGTGAGCATTTATCAGGTGTAAGCCAAAGGGGCCAGCGGAAGCATGATGTGTAGAAGCATGAAATGGATCGGCAAATGGCCTGATACCGGCGTCTCACCCAAGCGGCAGCGCCTCTCCTGAGACTTGACACGCAAGCAGCAAGCCCCCTTATCGAGCAGCGATGAACATGAACCATGAAGCACAGGCATCCTCCGGCCCGCAAAGCTGGCATGCCACCACGATCCTGACAGTCCGCAAGAACGGCCACGTCGTCATAGCCGGCGACGGTCAGGTGAGCCTCGGCCAGACGGTCATCAAGTCGAACGCGAAAAAGGTCCGGCGCCTTGGCCGCGGCGACGTTATCGCCGGTTTCGCCGGCGCAACAGCCGATGCCTTCACTCTGTTTGAACGGCTGGAGGCCAAGCTCGACAAATACCCCGGCCAGCTGATGCGCGCCGCCGTCGAACTCGCCAAGGACTGGCGCACCGACCGCTATTTGCGCCGCCTCGAAGCCATGATGATCGTCGCCGATCAGAACGTCACGCTGGTCCTGACCGGCACCGGCGACGTACTTGAGCCTGAAAAGCACGTCATGGGTATCGGCTCAGGCGGAAATTACGCTCTGGCTGCCGCACGCGCCCTTCTTGATCAGCCGCTGGAAGCCGAAGAGATCGCCCGCAAGGCGATGGAAATCGCCTCTGAAATCTGCGTCTACACCAACAGCTCATTCGTCGTGGAAAGCCTAGAGAGCCCGGCCTGACAGCTCGAACGACCGTGATTTCTGCGCCCTAGCGCGCCAGCTTTCCTTTGCCGCCCCACACAAGATGAAACTATGCCGATGACCAATTTCTCGCCCCGCGAAATCGTTTCCGAACTGGACCGCTTCATCATCGGCCAGAATGACGCCAAACGCTCCGTCGCGATCGCCTTGCGCAACAGATGGCGCCGCCAGCAGCTCGAAGGCGATCTGAAGGAAGAAGTTCTGCCCAAGAACATCCTGATGATCGGCCCGACCGGCGTCGGCAAAACCGAGATTTCTCGACGCCTGGCCAAACTCGCCGGCGCGCCGTTCCTGAAGGTCGAAGCGACCAAGTTCACCGAAGTCGGTTACGTTGGCCGCGATGTCGAAAGCATCGTCCGCGATCTTCTCGAGGTCGGCATCTCCATCGTGCGCGACGCCAAACGAAAGAACGTCCGCACCATGGCCGAGAGGGCCGCTGAAGAACGTGTTCTCGACGCCCTGGTGGGAGCAACTGCGTCACCGGCCACCCGCGAAAGTTTCCGCAAGAAACTCCGCGCCGGAGAACTCGATGACAAAGATGTCGAACTCGAAGTCGCCGATAACATGGGCGGCATCCCGATGTTCGAAATCCCAGGCCAGCCCGGCGGCTCGTTCGGGGCCATCAACCTCAACGATATGCTCGGCAAGGCCCTGGGCGGCCGCACCAAAAAACGCCGCATGACCGTCGAGCAAAGCCACGAAATCCTGATCAACGAGGAAAGCGACCGCCTCATCGACCAGGAGGAGATCACCCTCGAAGCCATCGCCGCAGTCGAAAACAATGGCATCGTCTTCCTGGATGAAATCGACAAGATCTGCTCGCGCTCCGATGGCGCCGGACGCGCAAGCGGTGACGTCAGCCGCGAAGGCGTGCAGCGCGATCTGTTACCGCTGATCGAAGGCACGACGGTCGCGACCAAACATGGCCCCGTCAAAACCGACCACATCCTGTTTATTGCGTCGGGCGCCTTCCACGTCGCCAAGCCATCAGATCTTTTGCCGGAGTTGCAGGGACGCCTGCCGATCCGCGTCGAATTACAGGCCCTGACGCGCGAAGACTTCCGCCGCATCCTGACCGAAACTGAAGCGAGCCTCATCAAGCAGTACATCGCGCTGATGGCGACCGAAGGTTTGACCTTGGAATTTACCGATGACGGAATCGACGCGCTCGCCGACACTGCTGTTTCGGTCAATGAATCCGTTGAGAACATCGGCGCCCGACGGCTGCAGACGGTAATGGAACGCGTGCTTGACGAAATCTCATTCGAGGCCTCCGACCGCAACGGCGAAACCGTCACCATCGATGCCGCCTATATCAACGAGCGCGTCGGGGAACTTTCCAAAGACGCCGATCTTTCGCGGTTCATCCTGTAAATCGACGTATAGCTCGCTCCAAACGAGCCACAACACGCTCTAAGCCCGAACGCACGGGTCGCATTTCACTGACAAGCCTTCAGCCGCAGGGGAGCATGTCGCCGCAGCTCCCCTGCTGTTGCCGTCCGCATCTTTAAAAAATTTTTGGATTGGTTGCCGGCAGCGATCACGCTGAAATAGAGAGGCTGCCTTCGCTCGTCATGCAGACGCTGTGACCTGCACCCCGACAGCGTCCAACGACTCAAAACTCTAAGATCGCGTCCGCTTCAAAAAGAGCTGGCGAACGCGATCCATAAAAATTGCTTGTTGGGTGTCCGCCGCTTCGACCCAACAAACCGGCGGCGGACCAATCAACCTTCAACTCTGAACTTAGGCCGCGAGAGCTTCGTCACCGGCCGGGAAGCTCACAACGTTGGCAGCATCGGCTGCCGCCTGCGGCAGAGCTTCCACAACGGCGCCAGAGTTCGCCAACCCGTCACGCTTGCGGAACCAGCGCAGCGACGTATTCGTCAACACGCTGCCGTTGCCGATAGCCTGAACGATCAGCCCGTCTTCGTCGCCGAGCATCCAGGACATCTTCGCTTCGATTTCTTCCGCAGTCTCGGTGCTTTCAACGTACCAAGTCTGCTCCAGAGGCCGCGCCCAGCGATCACCGGTCGACATGATGACGTCTGCAAGGGCGCGCTTTTTGGCGTTCGGGTTAGCAAGGTCGTAGGAGATCAGGTAGGTGCGCATGGTGGGGCTCTCGTCTGCTTGGATCAAGGCCTTTGGAACGCGGAACATTTGGCCAACTTCGGTGTGGAACATACCTAGAACATGGCATGAATCGCTCTACCCGTAAAGCCTAGGTTCGATTTTTGTTCTCGTTGAGGCGAACTATGGAAATGTCGTGGCATTTACCGAATGATTTCAGTGGCGCGCACCGTTGCGTGAGGCCGCAGAGTCCAGCGACCCACCGAACTTCGCGCTTAAAAAGTTAGCCAAAGGCCATCGTTATTCCGAACCTGGAATGCCGCGCAAACTGGCGAGCATAGCAAGCATTTCCGTCTGCGAACCGATGTGCATTTTCTGGAACGTGCTCGACATCTGCGATTTGAGCGTATTGCGCGAGACGGCGTTTTCCTTGGCGTAATCTGCCAGCGTCTGCCCAGACGCCAGCGCCGCAACAACGCGCGCCTCCGCCTGTGACAGGCCGAAAAGTCTGCGCAGATTTTCGGGATGGATTTTCTGCTTGTGCTCCATCTCTTTCAGCACGATCAGCTGAGACGGCCCATCGCTGATGCTCGAAAGCACCCGAAGACGCACCGAATTCGTATCCGCCCAGCTCGGCTGAAGTCGCAAGACGCAGCCAACGTGCACCTTGTGCCCGCTGCTGCGATCGACGCGAAACAATTCCGAAGCACGGTTGGAATTGATCCCTGAAGTCGCAAATATCGCCTTTCGCAGCCGGTCGTTGGAGTCTTTATCGATGCAGTAGGGTACACCCCGCCCATCAAGCGCGATTGTGTGCCGATCATCAAACAGCTGCGCCGCCGCCGCGTTAAACCGCTGAACAGTCCCGTTCGCCGACAAGACGATTGCAGCCGCATCGAGACAATCGAGAACCGTATCGAAGCTGCTCCCGCCAAAATTCGCATTGACGAGCAATTGATTGAGTTCGATCGCCCGCGAAACGTGAGGGATAAGGAGGCCGAGCGCTTTGACGTCCCGGTCGACGTTATCGAGCGCGCGCACAGATGTTGGCGAAACGCTCAGAACGCCTGTACGGCTGTTGGAATTAAACAGAACTGCGCCGATATGGCCGAGCGCCCAATGATTAGGGCGCATCCAATCGTTGTAAAATTCGGTCGGCTCCATCTCCCGGCTGTCGGCACATTGCAGCGCGCATAAAGCTGTTCCGGCTTCGAACTGCTGCAAGGCCAGCTTGGGATAGGGATTGATCGCCGAAAAATGCTGCTCGAAATCTCTCAGCCCAGACAATTCAACGCCCGCCCCCAGAACGAGCGGGTCGCTTCGACCTTTATCGTCTTGAAAATGCAGCGCACACGGCGATCCGCCGAAGGCATCGGAAAGTGACTGTACGAAGTCCGGCCACAGCGCGGGATCGGCTGCCGCGCCATAGATCTGCTCAAGCAGGATTGGGTACTGAAGCGTGTAGAAGTCCTGCATCACAAAAGGTCAGCGAAATGGCCATAGGTCTAAGCCGCAAGAGGAATTGCGCAGTCATTATCGGAGGATGTCGAAGTTTGGACTTTACTAAATGGAATTGAGAAGCGCCAGAGCCTGTTTTGGATCGATCCGGCCGTCATAAAGCGCCCGCCCGGAAATAGCGCCTTCGAGAATTCGGTATTCCGGCGTCAAAAGCGCTTTGACGTCATCGATCGACGCCAACCCACCTGAAGCAATCACGGGAATAGAGGTCGAATTGGCGAGGGCAGCAGTGGCCGGCAGATTAAGCCCCTTCAGCACGCCATCGCGTTCGATGTCGGTATAAATGATGGCGGAAACGCCTGCATCTTCGAAACGCGAGGCCAGATCTTCAGCCGAAAGTTCGCTGGTTTCCGCCCAGCCTTCGACAGCCACTTTGCCACCTTTGGCGTCGATCCCCACCGCGATCCGCCCAGGAAACAACCGGCAGGCTTCCCTAACAAGCTCCGGATCGCGCACGGCGATCGTCCCCAAAATGACGCGGGCAATCCCTTTGCCGAGCCACATCTCGATTGTCGCAAGATCCCGGATGCCGCCACCCAGCTGGGTCGGAATAGTAAGCGCGCCCAAAATGGCCTCGACCGCTTCGCCATTGACCGGACGCCCGGCAAACGCACCGTTCAGATCCACCACGTGAAGATACTTAAAGCCCTGATCTTCAAACGACTTTGCCTGTGCCGCCGGATCGTCGTTGAAGACAGTTGCATCATCCATTTCGCCAAGCTTGAGGCGGACACATTGGCCGTCTTTGAGGTCAATGGCAGGAAATAGGATCACGTCGCGTTCGCTTTCAATTGCTGCATAAAGCCACCATCAGCAGTTGCCGCGCCACTTATTTGGTGACGAGCGGGGACGACTGACGGAAGCTCCAGGAAGGCATCCAGATTATTTTCTCATCGGCCACGGAATGGCTATGATGTTCTCGTAACGTACTCATAACCGCAAATGCGTCGGGAGACCACCCAACTACTTCGTCGCACGGCGCCACCAGAAGTTCGCTTTAGTACCCCGTATCGCTCATGACATCGACATTGCTGTTGCCCACCGATCCGCCCCCAACGAAACCGCACGGGGTCATCACCGAAACCGATGCGGTCGACATCTGGATCGCTCGCTGGTTACGCGTCCGCCGCATCGAAATCCTGCGTCGCTACGATTGCGATCCGCGCCGGCTCTACGAGATCTGGGAGGGGCGTCGTTTCCCGGAAAGTCGCGAACGGGCGCGTAAGGTCTTCGAAGCCCGCTACCCCGAATTGATCGACAGGATCGACTTCGGCAACCACCGCGTGATCCCGCGCTCGAACAATGCACCCGGCCAGCTCAATCTGTTCGATTGAGCATGCGCGCTACCCGACGCAATCAAATGCCGCCCCCCGGTCCCCCGCTTGGACCGCTCTCGGCAATCCAATACTGATTTCCTGATGCGCCACCGCGGCCGATTTGGTATGCCATATGCCAAAACACGAAGCAGCACGCCGCCAAAAGCTGGCCCTCTGCTTCGCAGTCAGTCCACCTGAAATGGAACCGCGCCATGCTCATCAAGCCAGACCAGTCCTGCCTCATCGTCATCGACATGCAGGAACGCCTCGTACCGGCAATGCAGGCGCCGGCAAGAACCATCAAGAACACCAGGCTGCTGATCAAGACCGCAACGCGTCTATCGATCCCCGTGATGCTCACCGAGCAATACCCCAAGGGCCTCGGACGCACCGTCCCCGACATCAAGACGGCCGCGGACGACCTGCCCGTCTACGAAAAGGTGCACTTCGCCTGCATGGAGGATGACGAATTCGCCAAGGCTTTTCGCGCACTGAACCGTAAGCAGGCAATCATCACCGGCATGGAGGCCCATATCTGCGTCATGCAGACGGCCGTCAAACTAATGGATGAGGGCTTCGAAGTCTTCGTCGTGACGGATGCCACCTCCTCGCGCACGCTTGAAAGCGAAAAAGCCTGCCTCGATCGCCTGCAGGCCATCGGCGCCGGCATCGTCACGACCGAAATGGTGGTTTTTGAATGGCTGGGGCAGGCGGGCACACCGGCATTCAAGGAACTCCTGCCGCTCATCAAGTAGACGGTCGTCGCCGGCACTATTTCAGACTTACGCTTTCTCAAACCCGGTCCCGTGCTGTATTGGCTGTATTGAAAGCGCGACTGCACGATTGGTCGTCTCGACCCCAATAATCGGACAAAAAAAGCTATGGGTGTTCCCGACTGGTCGGTCGCGGCATTTGCCGCACTTGTCTTTATTTTTGCTGGAACCGTCAAAGGCGGACTGGGCCTCGGCCTTCCCCCGATCGCGATGGGGCTGCTGGTGCTTCTCATGAGCCCAGTCCAGGCCGCAGCGTTGATCGTGCTTCCAGCGCTTGCAACCAATATCGGGCAAACGTTTTTTGGCAAACACCTGCCGAAACTCGTCCATCGCTTCTGGCCGATGCTCCTGGCCATGGCGCTTCTGACGCTGCTTGGCACCGGCTGGCTGGAAAGCGCAAATAAGGACTTGCTGTCAGCCGGACTGGGTCTAGTCCTGGCACTCTATGCCGCGTTCGGTCTCGCCGGGCGCACGCTATCCGTCCCAACCGATTGGGAAATCTGGCTCGGCCCGCTCGTTGGCGCTATATCCGGAGCACTGACCGCCAGCACCGGCATCTGCGCCGTCCCAAGCGTTCCCTACCTGCAAGCAGCCAATCTCGAACGCGACGAATTGGTGCAGGGCCTTGGACTGCTCTTCATGGTCGCCAACCTGTCCCTGACGGCAAACTTGGCGATCACCGGCGCATTCTCATTATCGGCAGCACCGCTAGTTGCCATCGCCGTTGCAAGCGCATTGCTCGGCATCGTTATCGGCAGCTGGCTTCGCAGCAGGATCAACGATGCGCTCTTCCGGCGCATATTCCTGATCGGACTGCTCGCCCTCGGACTGCATCTGTGTGGACGGGCCATACTGTAAAAACAGCCCGTGCTGAACGAATAGAACCGGAAGGCACCTTGCCCCTTGCTCCTTCGCTCGGCGGCTGATGAAACGGTCCCCGGCCCCTTACGGCCGGCCACGCGCGACCAGACCGATCAAGAACGATACTGCACCGAAGCCATTTGCCGCCTTTAAGATATCGAGCGCTCAACTAGTTTGCCGCCAAACGGTCCATTTCAATAGCAAGCGCGCCATCGCGCTTCTCCACTCGGCGCCATAACATGACGGCCGCCATCCCTAACGCGACGGAGCCTCCACGCCTAATGCTCAACCACGAAGAACTCCAGCAAGCCGTCAATGAAATCGCCGAAGAGATGCGCGCGCGCAAAGATCGCGGCACGGTCGCCAGCTACATCCCGGAATTGGCAAAGGCCAATGCGGATGCGTTCGGCATCGCAATTGCTGACAACCACGGCAACGTCATCGCCGCCGGCGATGCCGACGAAGCATTCTCGATCCAGAGCATTTCGAAGGTCTTCACTCTGACTTTGGCGCTCGGCAAGGTCGGGGACAAACTGTGGCGTTCGGTCGGCCGCGAACCATCAGGCAGCCCTTTCAATTCGATTGTCCAGCTGGAATCCGAGCACGGCGTCCCCCGCAACCCCTTCATCAACGCCGGAGCCATCGTCGTGACCGACACGATCTTGTCGGGTCACCAGCCCAAAGAAGCCTTAGGCGAGATCTTGCGCTTCATGCAGTTCCTCGCCGACGATCCATCGATCTATATCGATCATTCCGTCGCGGCGTCCGAGCAGCGCACCCGATTCAGAAATAGTGCACTGGCCAATTACATGAAGGCGTTCGGGAACCTGGAAAACCCCGTCGAGCACGTCCTCGGTGTCTACTTCCACCAGTGCGCCATCGCCATGACCTGCCGCCAGATGGCAATGGCCGGCCGTTTCCTCTCCAACAGCGGCCGCAACCCGGCGTCCAATTTTCAAGTCGTCAAACCAGAAGGCTCACGACGGATCAACGCCGTCATGCTGACGTGCGGTCACTATGATGGTTCAGGAGAATTCGCTTACCGCGTTGGTCTGCCAGGAAAGAGCGGTGTCGGCGGCGGCATCCTGGCGATCGTTCCCGGCGACGCATCGATCTGCGTTTGGTCTCCGGGCCTTGACGAGGCGGGGAACTCCCACCTCGGCCGCATCGCGTTGGAACGTCTGGCCAAAAAGATGAAATGGTCCATCTTCGGCCCTTGATCTGTTCATCGCCCGTCAGCCCAACCGCACTTGTATTGCGCGGTTGGGGCTGGCGCAGATGTTCATAACGCTTCAGTGGCGACCGCCACGGCCTCTTTTATTCGCGATGGCGTCATCGTGATACCAGCCGCTTCCATACTCGACCGATGGATACGTTAGCGCCTCTGCCTCCAAACGAGACAAGTGAGCCGCAGCTGTACGGCCCTTTCGATAGGCAGAGAGTGAGTAAATTTTAGCCGTTTTTTGAGTCTGCTGATTCATTGGAGCCACTCCTTAATTGATTTAAATGCCCCGAAACACGGATGTTTCCTTTCTATTTGGTACGAGTCTAACACCTTTCAAGCCGATTAAAAATAGGTCGTTTAATGCTCAATATTTGGACTTTTTATCCACCTGCATAATTTGCTATCAAATGCAAATGATTGATGACACTCAAGCGTTGAGGAGACGCGTGCATGTTCAGGAAGCTAGGCAACTGGTTACGTCCACCTCCACAGGCTTCCGATCCTCCGGCAACTCCTAAGAAAACCGCCTCTCCCGAAGCCGGTCCGACGCCGGTCACGACCACACCAACGCCCTTAAGCGCTGAAGCTTCAATCCCAAAACCCGAGGCTATTTCCGAAACTTCCCCGCCCTCTTCTGAAGTGGAAACACCAATGGCAAACGACAGTTCCTCACTTTCAGAAACAAAAACGTCCGTCACAGAAATTCCATCGAAACCCATGGAGCAAGCATCGATGACGAAATACAAACTCGAATATATTTGGTTGGATGGTTATTCACCCGTTCCAAATCTTCGTGGCAAAACGCAAATTAAAGCTTACGAAAATTTTCCAACGCTCGAAGAACTTCCGCTTTGGGGTTTTGATGGCAGCTCCACGCAGCAAGCCGAAGGTTCAAGCTCTGACTGTGTATTGAAGCCGATTCGCGTATTTCCCGATAGCCAGCGCACCAATGGCGTTCTCGTTCTTTGCGAAGTGATGATGCCAGATGGCGTCACTCCGCACCCGTCCAACAAGCGCGCAACCATTCTCGACGATGATGGCGCCTGGTTCGGTTTCGAGCAGGAATACTTCTTCTACAAGGATGGCCGCCCGCTTGGCTTCCCGGCTGCCGGTTACCCGGAACCGCAGGGCAAGTACTATACGGGTGTAGGCTTCTCCGCCGTCGGCGACATTGCGCGTCAGATCGTCGAAGAGCATCTCGACGCCTGCCTCGCAGCTGGCATCAACCACGAAGGCATCAACGCCGAGGTCGCCAAGGGTCAGTGGGAATTCCAGGTCTTCGGCAAAGGTTCCAAGAGGGCCGCTGACGAAATGTGGATGGCGCGCTACCTCCTGCAGAGAATTACCGAGAAATACGGCGTCGACATCGAGTACCACTGTAAACCGCTCGGCGCGACCGACTGGAACGGTTCGGGCATGCACGCAAACTTCTCGACGACCTACATGCGTGAAGTCGGCGGCAAGGAATACTTCGAGAAGATGATGGCGGCCTTCGAAGCCAACTGCTCTGATCACATCGCCGTCTACGGTCCCGACAACCACATGCGCCTGACGGGTCTGCACGAAACCCAGGCCATCGACAAGTTCAGCTACGGCATTGCTGACCGTGGCGCCTCGGTTCGTGTTCCGCACGGCTTCGTCAACAACGGCTACAAGGGCTACCTGGAAGATCGCCGTCCAAACTCCCAGGGCGACCCATACGCCATCGCTTCGCAGATCCTGAAGACGATTGCGTCGGTTCCGAAGGAAGGCAGCTCCAGCGCCTCAGCCGTCGCCTGAAGCAGCTAACTGTTGAGGGACGTCTGCCCACTTCCGGTGGGGACGTGCTCAAGTGGGACGCAGTGAGCGAGCTGCGTCCCATTCTTTTTGCGCGAAGCAACGCGGATGCGGAACGCGTGCTGAAGCGCCCTTAGAAAAGCGGCGCTCCGCCTGACAACTCAAACCTTATTCCGCAGGTGCCGCTCCAGGCTGACCGTGTCCGAGACCGGCGTTTGAGAGCTTCGCCTCCCGATCGAGCTGCCGCGCGATATCGCCGGGCGAACCTGTGCCCCGCGCCAACAGCGAATAGGCGACGGGAATGAGGTAGAGCGTCATGAACGTCGCCGCCAGCACGCCGAACAGAACGACGACCCCGATCACAAACCGCGTCTCGGCACCGGCTCCGAACGACCAGATGAGCGGGATGCTGCCAGCAGCCGTCGTGATGCCCGTCATGATGATCGGCCGCAATCGCAGCACCGAAGCTTCCAGCAAAGCATCGTCAAATCCCTTGCCCTCATCGCGCAGCTGATTAGCGAATTCGACGATCAGAATACCGTTCTTGGCTGCCAGTCCGACCAGCATGATGAGCCCGATCTGGCTGTAAATGTTGAGCGTCGCCCCGGTCAGCCAAAGTCCCAGCAAAGCCCCGCCAACCGCCAGCGGCACGGTAAGCATGATGACAAGCGGGTGCACCCAGCTCTCGAACTGGGCTGCAAGGACCAGAAAGACAACCGCGACACCAAGCAGAAAAACAAACATCAGCGACTGCCCGGCATTCTTGTAGTCGAGCGACTGCCCCTTGTAGTCGATGATCACCGACGGCGGCAGCTTTTCCTGCGCCAGCTTCTCGACATGCGCGAGCGCCTTGCCCAGCGCTAGGTTGTCGGCGAGGTTGGCTTCCAGCGTAATGGCGCGGATGCGGTTATAGCGGTTAAGCGCGGTCGAGCCGGCCTCTTCGCGGACGCTGACAAAATTCGACAACGGAATGAGGGCATTCGACCGCTCCGAGCGCACATAGATGTTTTGCAGGCTGGCCGGCGTGCGCTGATTATCGCGCTGCCCTTCGAGGATGACATCATACTCCTCGCCATCATCGGTGAACGTCGTCACCCGCCGAGACCCAAGCATGGTCTGCAGCGTCCGGCCGATGTTCGAAACCGTCACGCCAAGTTCGGCCGCTCGATTGTAGTTGATCTCGACGCGCAGCTGCGGCTGGGTCTCCTTGTAGTCCCAATCAAGCCCGACGAGTCCGGGATTGTCCTCTTCAATCGCCGAGACAAGCGTATCGCGCCATTCGGCCAGCTGCTCCCAGGTGCCTCCGCCGATCGTCATGCGAAACGGCTTCTGGATGCGCCCGCCGAAGCCCTGTCGCATGACGGGAAACGCCCTGACACCCGGCAAGTCGGACAGGGTCTTGCGGATCTCTGCCATCATCGTCCAAGCGGATCGGCGCTTCGACCAATCATTCAGCACGGCAATCACGATGCCGGAATTGAAGGTCTCGTAATTGGAAAAGGTCCGCGGCGCCCGCACCAACAGCCGCTCGAACTCTCCCGACTCCGAATAGGGCATCAAGCGCCGCTCGATCTCGTCCATGTACTCCTTCATGTAGGCGTAGGTCGCGCCCTCGGGTCCGTTGACGATGACGAAGAAGGCACCCCGGTCTTCCTTCGGCGCGTACTCGGCAGGAAGCTGCTCGAACAACATGAAAGAGCCGAAGCACAACCCCATGAATATCAAGACAACAAAATAGCGGGCGGCGAGCGCGCCCCGCAGTGTCACCGAATAGGCCTTGCGGACGCCGCTGAAAACGTAATCGACCGTCCGCTCGGCAAAACTCGCCCGTTCGCCCTTTTTTAGGATCTGGCTCGCGATCATCGGCGACAGCGAAAGCGCCACAAAACTCGAAAAACCGACAGCCGCCGCCATCGTCAGGGCGAATTCGGCAAACAGACGCCCAATGTCCCCTTCGAGAAACGCGATCGGCACGAAGACGGAAATCAAAACGACTGTCGTTGCAACGACCGCAAAGGCGACCTGCCGGGTCCCGTTGAAGGCGGCGACCAGCGGCGTCTCGCCCAGTTCCCGGATACGGCGAACAATATTTTCTAGAACGACGATGGCATCATCAACGACCAGACCGATCGCCAACACCAGCGCCAGAAGCGTCAGGAGGTTGATGGAGAAGCCCAGGATATAGAGCACGGTGAAGGTCGCAACGACGGAAACAGGCACCGTAACCGTCGGGACGAGCGTGGCCCTAAGACTGCCAAGGAACACGAGGATGACGAGAATGACGAGCACAATCGCGATAAACAGCGTCTTGTAGACTTCGTTGATCGCCCCCTCGACAAAAACCGAAGTGTCGTAGCTCTGCCGGATCGCCATGCCGCTCGGCAGACCGGCCTTGTTGATTTTAGCGGCTTCTTCCTTCGCCGCCCGCGCCACCGCGATGGTGTTGGCCGTCGACTGCTTGATGATCCCGATGCCGACCATCGGCACCAGGTTGCCGCGGAAGAAGCTGCGGTCTTCTTCGGTCCCCTTCTCAACCTTGGCGATATCGCCAAGACGGATGAGATAACCGTCATCTCCGCGCCGCAGAACCATCGAGGCAAACTTGTCAGCCGATGTGAACGACCGCTCAATACGAACAGTAAAAAGCTGATTGCGCGATTCAATCGAACCCGCCGGCAACTCAACGTTTTCAGAGCGCAGCGCGTTTTCGACATCGTTAGCTGTCAGGCCGCGCGCCGCCATCGCCTTGCGGTCAAGCCAGATCCGCATGGCGTAGATCTGCTGTCCACCTATTCTGACCCGGGCCACGCCATCCAGCACCGAGAAACGGTCAACCAGATATCTCTTGGCGTAATCGGTCAATTCCGGAACCGACATCTCGTCGCTCGCCAGATTGAGCCACATGATCACGTCCTGGTCGGCATCGACCTTCTGAATTTCCGGCGGATCGGCTTCGTCAGGCAGATCGTCGAGAATGCCGGAAACACGGTCGCGGATATCGTTGGCCGCCGCATCGACGTCACGTCCGACCTTGAACTCGACGGTAACCGTCGACTGCCCGTCCTCGCTCTTGGATTCGATAAACGAGATCCCTTCAACGCCGGAAATCCGCTCTTCGATGAGCTCCGTCACACGGGTTTCGACGATATTCGCCGACGCCCCCGGATAAAGCGTTTCGATGCTAACCACCGGCGGATCGATGTCAGGGTATTGGCGCAGCGGCAGCTTGTCGTAAGAGACGATGCCGAAGGCGATCAGCAGCAAGGACGCAACTGCTGCAAAGACCGGACGTTTGACGGAAAGATCCGATAGAAACATGGAAGGTGGATCCTGGCACGCAGTTGGAGATCAAATGTCGGGGGTGTGGGCGGCAGCAACGCCGGCCCTCACGTCCCCTTTGAGGACTTCTGCTTCAAGAGCTCGCTTAAGGGTTGATCCCCCTCGTCAACGGCGGAGATTGATACGGCCTGTCCGGGCTTGACGCGCAAAATCCCGTCAACGATGACAAATTCGCCATCCTGCAGGCCGGAGATCACTTCGACCATACCGTTGCCGCGCCATCCAAGCTCGACAACCTGCGCCTTCGCGACAGGCTTCTCGGCCTTCGGATCGACGACGAGCACCCTGGCTTCGCGACCGCGACGAACAACGGCCTGCTCCGGAACGACGACAGCCAGTCGCTTGTTCTTGAGCACCTCGACCGTCATCAAGAGGCCAGCCTTCAAGGTCCTCGTCTCATTAGGTATGACGGCCCGCACGGTAATCGACCGCGTCACCGGATCGATCCGGCTATCGATGCCCGTCACCTTGCCGTTGAACTTCTGGCCCGGAAATGCCTCCGCAGTCGCTTCGATCTCAAGGCCGACCCGCAACGTGGACAAGTACGTCGCCGGCACCGTGAAATCGAGCTTCATGACGCTGTCATCGTCAATGGTTGTAATAACGGTTCCAGGCTCGACCAGCGCACCGACACTGATGCGGCGCAGACCGACGACGCCGGAAAATGGCGCTTCAATGCGGCGGTCGGCGATCCGCGACTTGACAGCTTCAAGCCGCGCCTCGGCCGTCTCAAAATCACGCCGTCTCTCTGACAAGGTCGCTTCCGAGCTGACCCCACGTTTCGCAAGAGGCTGGGCTCTTTCGAGCTGCAAGCGCGCTTCCCGCACCGTAGCTTCCGCTTCTTTCAGGTTGGCCGCCTCTTCACCACTCGTCATCAACGCCAGAGTATCCCCCTTCTTGACGTCCTGACCGTCTTCGAAGCGGATCTCGGTGATGGTTTCGGTTACTTGCGCCGTAACGGTGACTTGCTCGTTCGCCCTGAGCGTCCCGAGCGCCTCGACACGGTCGACAAGTTCAGACTTTTTCGCCTGGGTCAGAAAGACTGGAACGGGCCCGCTTTGCGCCCAGCCCGTTGCTGCCCCAGCAAACACCGCCGAAACGACAAGCCAGAAATTGATGAGGTGGCGCGAAAGTTTCGCGGTCCGTCCTCTCGACAAAGTGGAATTCACGTCAGCGACGCCAGCCACGCAAGTGCCTCCTGTAATGCCCCAAGGCCTTCGTTTGAGCCTTTCCCACGAAAGCTCTTTTACAAGACGCTAGCACAAACCGTCTTCTGGCCTGCTGCGATGGCCGGTCATAAATACACATCTGGCAATCACGTACGCGTGATCATCGCGCCGTCGGTAGGTCGGGAGAGCCGAACCGACGCAGAACAAAATCACCTCTGGCTCTCGCCTTGTGAAAATTCTTCCAAAGTCGCCCGCAAACCCTTGAGCGAAAACCAAAGATCCCGACCCACCAAAAACCGGCGTTCAGCGCATGGGTCTAACGTACAGCATACGAACGCCAAAACGCCCAAATTCTGCCGCCTCCCAGCCTCAAAGGTTTATCGAAGTCCAGTCATCGGGTTTGGTCAGATTTGCGATAACGGCGCTCGAACGACACGATCGTGAAACAGGATTGGCGAGATTTGGTTTGGGTCTCAGGCCGGCAGCCGACCTGTAGTTTTTGCTGGCGATGAAGGGTTCGCAAAAAGTTGCCGTAGCACCGCGTTTCTGACGGCACAGCAATAGGGGGCAATGTGTCGAGGTTTAGTGTTTTTGGCGTGCTTGCGTTTCTCGCAAGCTTCATCCTCTTTCTTGACCCTCACGTTGCCGTCGCCCAAGGCCTGGCGAAGGACGTCCAGCTGTCCCTCCCCGCAGACCGGACCCGCATGAACGAAAACACGGTGACGATCGTCACCGGCGGATCGCACAGCATTCATTTGCGCCTCGTCGAAGACATGGCAACCGTGCTCGATGACGGCCTGGATATGCGCATCATTCCGATGGTCGGCAAAGGCGCGGTGCAAAACGTATTCGATTTGCTGCACCTGAAAAACATCGACATGGGCATCACCCAGGCCGATGTCCTGAGCTACCTCAAACGCGACAGCGAACTCGGCCCCACGATCGACCGCAAACTTCTCTATGTCACCAAGCTGTTCAACGAAGAACTCCACCTCGTCGCATCCGAAAAGATCGCCGATATCAAGGGCCTGGAAGGCAAGCGCGTCAACGTCGGCAGCATCGGCAGCGGCACCCAGCTCACCTCAAGCCTGCTATTCTCCGCGCTCGGCATCAACATTGTCCCGGTCAACATGACCCAAGCCGAAGCGCTGGCTGCGATCCGCAGTGGTAAACTCGATGCCTCGCTGATCATCGCCGGCAAACCCTCTCCAATCTTCGACATCGCGGGCATCGAAGACGGCGTCCGGTTCCTCGACATTCCCTATGTGGCCGAACTCGAAAATGACTATCTGCCGACAATCCTGACCGCCGAGGACTATCCCCGCCTGATCAAAGAGGATCGGACCGTCGATACGATTGCCGTACCTGCCGTTCTGACCGTCTTCAACTGGGCGCCGACGAACGACCGCTACCGGCGCGTCGCCAAGCTCGTCAACCTGTTCTTCGACAACGTCTCGAAATTCCGCCAGGGTCACTTGCATCGCAAATGGCAGGAGCTGAACCTCATCGCCCCGTTGAAAGGCTGGAGACGTTTTGGCCCCGCCCAAGAATGGCTCGATCAGCATTTGGCCAGAGTGAAGGTTTCCCAGCCGACGGCCGCCAATAATACCGCCGAGCCCGAAAAGAACAGCCTCGTCGAATTCATTCGCAACAAGAACGCGGCCGCCTCCGACCTTTCCCCCGAAGCGCAAGACCGCTTGTTCAACGAATTCCTCGAATGGCAGCGCCAAAAAGACCAGCCGCCTCCAGCAGCTCCTGCCCAGGCCGCCCAACCGGCCCCAGCCGCAACGCCCGCCCCAAAGAACGCTGCTCCTGGCGACCCCACCCGGTTGTGGTAGTCAAGAGAATAGACTAGGGCCTCGAACGCCCGGCAAGCAGAGAACCTCAATTCAGGTTGAAGCAATGACCCCACCGCGAACATCCGCACGACGAACAGCGCTCCTCTGCCTCTTGACTGCTGCATCGTTCGCCGTCAGTGCTGCACGCGCCGACGACCCGATCGTCCTGTCGGGACCTGCCAATAGCAGGATCGATCTCCCAGACATCACCGTCACCGGACCCGATAGTCAGAAGTCCGTCGTCATGCTCCTCCACGTCCCCAAATGGATGGAGGTCGAAAACGGTGAACGCATTGGTGCCGGCATGTGGATGTTCCCGCTCGCCCGGCAAAAGAACGTCAAGCTGAAGCTCAAGGCGGATGCCACCGGCAACGTCAAGATCAACGCGATGATCTACGTCGATTCAACGGGCGACCAGACGGAGCGGGAATATTTCATCAAAGTCGCAGACAAGTCCAAGCCGCAGCCCGCTGGCAATCGCGGTGGAAATACGAGGCCCGGCAACCCCGACAACAATTCAACGATCGAATTTCCTCTCTCGCCGACATCGCCCGAAGTCCTCCAGAGCGATCACATCATGCTCATCAATGTGCCAGAAACGCTGTCGGTGCAAAACGGCCTGCGCATAGGTAATGGCATGTGGCTCATCAAGCGTGACGCGGTTGCCGACGCCCGTATCGAGGTGACACCCGGCGCCACTGGCCTGGCTGGCTTTCGCGCCTTTGCCGTCGGCGCCGGAGGGGCCGTCAGCGCCCGCCTCGACGTCAAAGTGGATCTCGCTGACCGCAAGCTAATTAGCCCGAACCCAAACAACCGACAGACGCCCGCCAACGATGCCGGGGCTTCGCCGTCCCCCAACGAGCAGACAGCCCAATTGGAACCAAAGACCGAACCGAAAGCCGGAGCGACCCAAAAGCCTGGAGTCGTCGACTGGCGATCGTTCCTCGACAAACAAAAAGACGGTGACGGCACTCAGCCTTCAGCAGCAAACAAGACGCCGGCCGCAGATGCAGCAGCTTCCGGGCCAACGCGCAGCGACGACGAACTCATCGTGATGGGCCGTTTCCTGGTCAAGGAATGCACCACCTGCCACAACGTTTACGCCAAGGACGTCGGCATTCCGGTCATGGCCGGTCTGACCGCCGACCGCTTCATCAACACGATGGATCTTTACCGCCGCGGAAAACGCTCCAACAAGGTGATGCAATCGATTGCCAATTCGTTGTCCGATGATGAAACCCGCGCTCTTGCGCTTTACCTCGCCCGCATCAAGCCTGGTGAAGCGACAGGCGGTGCCGAAGTCGACGGTGCAGCGATTGCAACGCGCCCGGCGCAGGATTCAGAGGAAGCCCAGCTGGAATTGGCGAAAGTCCTCGTCCGCGAATGCACGACCTGCCACAGCCTTTATGGCAACGATGTCGGCATTCCCGTCATGATCGGACTTGAAGTCGATCGCTTCAAGAACACCATCGATCTTTATCGGCGCAAAAAGCGATCCAACAAGATCATGCAGTCAGTCGCCGCCTCCTTGAGCGAAAGCGACACGCACGCTTTGGCGCTCTATCTCAGCCGTATTAAACCCGCAACCGCTGAGCAGATCGCAGCGCCCAGCCCACAAGCTCCGAAACCGAAGCCAGCCAAACGTACGCTCCGCAAAGCCGACCGCGAGCAGACCGCCCGCATCGCCGGCTGGATCGAACGCGCCCAATCCATGATCGACAACGGCAACGTCTCCTCGGCGCGCTTGCTGCTCAAACGCGCTGCCGAATTCGGCGATGCCCGCGCCGCACTGCTCATTGCCTCCTCTTACGATCCCAACGTCCTCAAATGGGATCCGATGACCGGCATCGTCGCCGAACCCTTGATGGCACGCAAATGGTACTTGGAAGCCAAAGCACTCGGCGCGGGTCCGGAAGTCGACCGCCGCCTGGCCGCACTGCCGCCTGCAAATCGATAATCCAACTGCTCCCTGGAAACCTGAAATGAAAAAGAATTTGGCCAGACTGAACCGCCGGCAATTTGCAGGTCTCCTGGGAGGTGCAGGCCTTGCCGCGTTTGGTGCGCCGGGCGCACTGGCGCAAGTGAACGCCCCGTCTGTCAATCGCGGCGCCAACGGCCGCGTCGTCATCATCGGCGGCGGCCCGGGAGGCGGAACGCTTGCGCACATCCTGCGCCGCGGCAGCCCCGAAATCGACGTGACGCTGATCGAACCATCGAGCCTCTACACGACGTGCTTTTTCTCCAACCTTTACCTGGGCGGACTTCGCACGCTTGATTCCATCACCCATTCCTACGACGGCCTGACCAGCATCGGCGTCAATCACGTCAAGGCCCGCGCTGCCGGCATCGACCCTGACAAGAAGTTCGTTCGCCTCGAAGATGGATCGAACGTCCCCTACGACAAACTCGTGATATCCCCGGGCATCGACTTCAAACTCGAAGGGATCGACGGGCTGACCGAACGCGATTTCGACGTCTTCCCGCACGCCTATCGCGGCGGCGAACAATCGCGATTGCTCTTTTCCCAACTGCGCGCGATGTCCGATGGCGGCACCGTCGTCGTCGCCCCACCGGGCAATCCGTATCGGTGTCCGCCAGGCCCTTACGAGCGCGTCTGCATGATCGCGAACTACCTCAAACAATATAAGCCGCGTTCGAAGATCATTCTCGTCGATGCCAAGATGGGCTTCGCCAAGCAGGCGCTCTTCATGCAGGCCTTCGAGACGTATTACCCCGGCATGATCGAGGTGAACCTGACCAACGACATCGATAACCAGCAAGTCGTCAGCGTCGATCGCGGCACCAAAACCGTCCAAACCGCCGCCGGCATGAAAATCAAAGCCGACGTTGCCAACATCATTCCGCCGCAGAAGTCCGCACCAATCGCCCATCAGTCCGGTTGCGCAGACGGCGACTGGTGTCCGGTGAACCCGGAGAACTTTGCTTCAAAGCTCGTTCCCGACGTTTACGTGATCGGAGATTCCTCAACCGCCGGCGACATGCCGAAGTCAGCCTTCTCCGCCAACAGCCAGGCAAAATCAGTCTCCAACCACATTGAAACAACGTTCTCGGGAAAACCCAGCTACCCCGCCCGCTACCGCAACACATGCTGGTCGCTGATCGCGCCCAACGCCAGCGTCAAGGTCGGCGCCGGTTACCGGGTGGTCGACGGTGAACTGAAGAAGAATTTCACCTTCGTCTCCGATGTCGACGAAGATGCAAAAACCAGAGCGGATTCGTACAAAGAGAGCCTTGGCTGGTATGCTGGGATCATCGCTGAAACCTTCAACAAACGTGTCGAGAAGATCTGACACGCCGCCTCCTGTCCAACTCCCCTGAAGAAGAAGACTGGCCGGTTCGATGTATCGTTTTCCCCAAAAATGGAAACGCTTATCCAGATGCGTTGCCGCATTCACGGTCGTGTTGTTCGGCGTCTCAATGAGTTCGATGGCGAATTTCAATGCTTGGGGCCAGGATGCGACCAGAGGCGCACACGTTTTCAGAAAATGTGCCGTCTGCCATACCGTCGATCCGGCAGCCCCACTCAAGCTGGCGCCCCCGCTCGGCGGCGTCATCGGACGGCGTGCTGCCTCCATCCCCGGTTACGAATATTCCGAGAGCATGAAAGCTGCAGGCGCCGGTGGCCTCGTCTGGACCAAGGAGGCGCTCGAATATTTTCTCGACCGGCCCGACACATTCATGCCCGGCACCTACATGACGTTCGCAGGCCTCGAACAGGCCGAACGCCAGGACGTGATCGCCTACCTTGAAACGCTCAGTCAGGCGACCGGCCCGACGCCTTGATCGCACCACTTCAAAAAGAAGAGGGCCGGGTTTTGACCCCGGCCCCGACTTCCAGACCACATCTGTCGCTTCTGTGCCCGATTAGTTCGTGACAGGCACCGACTGAACTTTGACGTTATCATCGTTGCGGCTGATCTCGATGCGAGCCGGAACATCGCCACGAACTGCCGGCGACGACAGAACGATGCTCTGACCGGATGCCAGAACGGCCTCGAAACGAACCGAGTTGCTGTCGCGGTCGGCCAGCGTTGCAACAACGCGATATCCGTCCTTCTCGACAGTGTAGTAGGCAATGCCGCTGATGTTGCCCAGGTCGATTTTCTGACCGCGGTACGCGGCAAGGTCAGCGGCCTGAACCGAGGTTGCGAGACCAGCTGCGAGACCCAGAGCGGCGAGTGCGATTTTGAAGTTCTTCATGATCATTTTGCTCCTGCTTTTATTGGAAACCGACGCTGTGGTGTTTCCTTCTGAGCGTGAAAATGATACGTCTCGCGCCATTAGTCCAACAGATTGGATTCATAATGGCTATCGATCACATCAATTTGGCCAAAACCGACCTCAACCTGCTTGTGGCCTTTGACGCTTTGTTAACCGAGCGCAGCGTCACCAAGGCCGCGGCCCGCGTCGGACTTGGCCAGTCGGCCATGAGCCACAACCTGGCGCGGCTCCGTCAGCTTTTCGATGATGAGTTGTTTGTACGATCTCCCGACGGCATGCAGCCGACCCCAAGGGCGCTAGCGCTCGCCGACCGCGTCCGCATCGCGTTGTCGGATATTGAAGCGCTCGTCACCCGCGCCGATGAATTCGAGCCCGCCAAGACCGAGCGGACCTTCCACATCGCCCTGCCGGACAGTGTCGAGATGCTGATCGGCCCAAAGCTGTTGGCCATCGGATGCGAAGAAGCCCCAGGTATCCGCTTTCGTTTCCATTCCACCGACGAGCGCCAGATCCTTGACGAAATCGATGCCGACACCATCGATCTGGCGATCGGCATCGGCACTTTCCCCGACGGACAAGTCCACCACAAGCGCCGACTTTTGGTGACCGACAGCTACCTCTGCATGTTCAACGCCAAGAAAGTTGGGCTAAAGCCACCGATCTCGCTCGAAGACTACACGCGTTTGCCGCACATTTTGACCAGCCTTCGAAAAGGCGAGCGCGGTGTCGTCGACGATGCCCTGGAAAAAATCGGCTTATCACGCAGGGTCACGCTCACGACGCCGCGCTTCGTCGGCGTCCCATTCCTGGTCGCCGGCGCTCCCGCCGTCACGACCATGCACGCGCGTTTGGCCAAGATCTTCGCGCGCGAACTGGGTCTGACGCTGAGCCCCGTTCCGCTTGAACTGCCGGAGGTGACGATCTCGATGCTGTGGCACGCATCCTATGACAGCGATCCAGGCCACAAATGGCTGCGCGAGGCCATTCTGCGCGCCGAGGGAAAAGACCGCTAAGCGATCACAAAAACAAAAGTCCTGCCCAGCATCACAGCCCGCTTGCCCCTGCTCCGATCGAGTTACAATCAAAGCAAGACAAACAGCCGACCGCTGGGCAGCAATCACAAATCGCGCATCACCAAGTCAGCGTGCGTGAATCGTCCTTGAACAACTCAGCACCGGCAAGATCGGGGTCGCTGAGCTTGACGCCATCAATGAGATCGCTGGCTTCGATGCCGTAATGCTTCATGCACATCTGGCAGACCAGAACCGTTCCGCCCGCCTTCACAATTTTCGCAATCGTCTTCTGATGTTCGCCGAACGCCTCCGAATTGCTTTTGGCAACGATATTGACGGCCTTGTCGTTGACCAGAATCGAGACGGGATGCTCGCGCTCCTGTTGCTTGGCAACGAACCCAAGCGCCATCGTCGCCCGATGGCTGTCATCGGTCGTCAAGTTGAGGAACAGCGGGTCATCGTTGCCGGCAATCGCTGCCGGAACAGCTGCTACGAAAACCGCAAGAACGAGCCCCGCAAGGGAAAGAAGGCGCATGATCAAACTCCATATTTGAGATGTTGGAGAGGCATAATTGATCCGCGCAGCACCGAGCAGCGATGACAATTGTCAACATAACTGGACCTGAAGTTCCGAAACTAAAGACCTGATCGCCGCAAAGATCGAAATGGTCATCGCCCGAAAATTTTCAGCTCAAATCGTATTGTCTCACTGATCTGCATTGCGACCCGGCGCCGGTCTTTGAGCGACGACCTGCAATTGAAACGGCCCTCTGCGGTGTTGCTCGCCCATAAGCCGCCCGCCAGTAGCCCGCGCGCCGCGATCACGAAAACGTAAATTCCGCTTAACCAGCACTAAACGTCACTGGCATATGCCTTGCTCAAACAGTTTGAAATTCTGTCCAACGTCGCAAGGCAACCACCAATGCATAAGATCTTCACAGACTGGCAACCGTACCATAACGACCTCTTCGGCGAGCACACGGTCAATTTGGGACACAGCCTCGCCGACAGTGGCTTATTTCAGGACGACGCTCTGGCAGACCTGATCGAGCGGACGCCCAGACAGTCCTACCATGTCTCGACCATGGACCCCGAAAGCCATGATCCACGCTCGCGCCGCGAAGGCATGATCGATGGTCTCAGCGGCGACCAGGTTCTACAGGCCATTCGCAACGGCCACATCTGGTTGAACCTGCGCGATGCCGCCGACTACAACCCAGCTTATGGCGCGCTGCTGGAAGAGATCTATCGCGAGCTTGAAGAGCGCACCGGAACCAAAACCTTCAAGCAGAAGATGACGATCCTGATCTCGAGCCCGAACGTCCGCGTCGGCTATCATAGCGACGTCCCCGGCCAGACGCTTTGGCAGGTTCGCGGCACCAAGAAGGTCTACCTCTATCCCAACAAGGCGCCGTTCCTTCCACCAGCCGACCTCGAAAAGATCATTCTCGGCCAGGCCCACGAAGTCAGCCTGAAGTTCGAACCCTGGTTTGATGATCACGCGCAAATCGTCGATCTGGAACCCGGCCGCATGCTGAGCTGGCCGCACAACGCACCGCACCGCGTCGTCAACCACGACTGCCTGAACGTCTCGGTCACCACCGAACATTGGACTTCGCCGCTGCGCAACGCCTACGGCGTCAATTACGCAAACGGGCTTCTGCGCTCATGGACCGGCGCCAAGACCCTGTCGCAGTCGACTCAGTCCGCCACGGCATACCCGAAGCTCGCCGTGGCCCTCGCTCACAAGATGGCAGGCCTCCAGAAGCTGCGCCGCCATCGCTTCAATATTGACTTCGCCGTCGATCCCAATGCGCCGCTTGGCTTCGTCGACATCCCGCCGTTCGAACTTGGCAAATAACTGGCCCGCATCGACTGCGCCCAAACCCAAAATAGGTCAAACATGCTGGCTGAAATCACCTTAGAAAAAGATGCGCCGCCGGAAACGTCTTCCGAACAGCTGCATGTCGTCATCACTCCAATTGACCGACCTGAGAATTTTTGGGCCATCAGCGCTGCGTGGCGTGAGCTGGAAAAAAGGAGCCCCAACCGGGGCCTCTTCAACAGCGTCGATTGGGCTTTCTATGTTGCCAATCATTTCGCCGGATCCAATGACCGCCGCTTCGTCGTCGTTGAGGCTTTTGCCGGCAATCGCCTTGTCGCGCTCTGGCCGCTCGCCATCCGCAAACACGGCGGCCTCAACATCCTTACAAGCATGGGTGCACCATTCGACCAATATTCCGAAGCGTTGTTCTCCTGGGACGTTAACCCGGCCCCGCTTATCGACCAGATGATCGGCGAGCTGCGCAAGCAATTCCCCGTCGATGGTCTGGTTATGCGCAAGGTCAAGGTCACCGAACCGCTTTATGACTGGCTTTCGCAAAAGGCCTACGTCATCGACCATGGCGAAGAAGCCCCGCAGGTCCACCTCGATCCGGACAAACCCTTCGAAGAGTTCCTGCAAAAGCTCAATTCAAAGACGCGAAAGAATCTGCGCAATTACCAAAACCGGCTCGCGCGCCAGGGCGACATCGAGCACGTGGTGGTTGAGGGACCGCAAACCGCTGAATTGCTGGCCCAGTGTTTCGATGACCGCCATGCCTGGCTCTCGGACCAAGGATACTCGTCCGAAGCGTTCCGCGATTCTCACTTCAAATCGTTCGTCACCGGCCTCTCAGAATACTCCGAAAGCCTGGGGCTCATCGCCTTCGTCCTCAAAGTCGACGGCGAAGTCGCAGCCCTCCAGTGGGGCTTCATCCGCGGCGGGTGCTATTACGCCTTCATGTCCTGCCGCAACGCCCGGTTCGAGCAATTCAGCGTCGGCCGAATTCATCTGCGCCATATCATCGAGTTCTGTCACCGCTCGGGCCTCAATGCGCTGGACCTGATGGTTCCCGCGTCGTCCTACAAGCTGAACTGGACCAAGACGACTGAGCCGGTTGTCGATCTCATTTGGCCATGGACCGCTAAAGGCTTTCTGGTGCTGGATCTGGTCGAGCGCAAGGTCCGCCCCGTCGTCAAACATTGGCTGAACCAGACCCCGCAAGCGTTGCGCAAACCGGTCATGGCACTGCTCAATCGTTAAGGGCTATGGAGCGGTCACGAGCCGCTCCAACCGTAAACGGTGCCTTTCATCCGTGAGGCGCCAAAGGCTGGCAAACACGGCCCCCAGCACGCCAAGCCCCGTCGCACCGCCGATCAAGAACATGATCAAAAGCTGATACTTCACCGCTTCCGAAGGATCGAGGCCCGATAGAATCTGCCCGGTCATCATCCCCGGCAGCGACACCACACCAATCGCGGCCATCGCGTTGACGATCGGCGTAAAGCCGCTGCGCAAGGCAACGCGCATCGCCGGCGCGACCGCTTCGCGGATTGTCCGACCGAGCAGGAGCTGCGCCTCGATCGCCCGGCGCTCACGGCTGATCGTCGTATGCAGCGTATCGAGCCCGAGACTGACACCGGTCATCGTATTGCCAAGCACCATGCCAAAGAGCGGCAGCGCAAAGCGGGGCGACCACCACGGGTCAGGTTGAATCTGTAATACGAGACCGTAGACGGTGACGATGGCGCCTGCCACCAGCATCGTCACAGCACCGATCCCGAACCCCCAGAAACCGGCAAGCCGCCGCTCCTGCCGCGCCCAGATTTCGCGTCCGGCAAAGCCGGCCATCGCCAATGCGACACCAAGCGTCAACCAGGGCGAAGCCGCCTCGAACAAGAATTTGAGCAGCAGTCCAACCATGAACAGTTGGACGACCATCCGCACCGCCGCGATCGCTAACTGCCGCTCCAGGCCGAGGCGCAAAACGATGGACAACGCACCGTTCAAAAACAGGAAAACCGATGCCAGTAGAACATCGGTGTAATCGAGAGCAATGTAGCTATTCATGCGGCCGCTCCTGTCTGGTCGACTATCTTGCCATCCGCAATCGTCAACCTTCGAGAAGCCAGCCGCTCGGCCTGACGAACATCGTGGGTCACCAATAAGATCGCGGTTCCGGACTGAAGCTCACGCTTGACCAATTCTTCAACGTCACGCGTCGCCGCCTCATCGAGAGCAGCGGTCGGCTCGTCCAACAACAGCACCTCAGGCTTCTGCAGAAGCGCGCGCACCAAGCCTAAACGATGCCGCTCCCCGGTGGAGAGGCGGGTAACATCCCAGCCCATCGCCTCGCGCGGAAGCCCCACCATTTCAAAGAGTGCCAACGCTTTTTCTGAAGAGTTGAAATGTGCTGCAACCTGATCCGCCCACCAGCCGGTCTCCGCAGGCACATAACTGACAAGACGCCGCCACTCTGGCGCCGGCATCTCGCTGCGAGACCGGGTCTTCCAGGCAACCTCGCCCTCGTTGGGGTCCAAGTCGACGATTGCGCGCAACAGAAGTGACTTGCCGGCCCCCGAAGCACCAACGACAGCAACGCATTCGCCCCCCTCGACCTCCAGGTCGATTGGCCCAAAAAGTCGGCTGCGTAATTTCGAAACGGAAAGCATCAGGCAGGATCAATCATCGTTGAAGCTGCCCGATGAAGATGAGGCAGCCTCAACGCTATATCACGCCTTTAATAATCATGCTCCATTCGCCGTCGAGGCGTCGACACCCTCTTCACCGTTGCCGAACGAACGCCCGTCATCCCGCAGCGCGACATAGATCGCCGGAATGACAAGCACCGTCAGAAGCGTCGACGACGCCAAGCCGAACAGCAACGAAATCGCCAAGCCCTGGAAAATCGGATCGGCCAGAATAACGACCGCGCCGATCATTGCCGCAAGCGCCGTCAGAACGATCGGCTTGAAGCGGATCGAACCGGCTTCGATCAAGACCTGCCGCAACGGCACGTCCGCGCTGCGCCGCTCGGTGATGAAATCGACAAGCAGGATCGAGTTGCGCACGATGATCCCCGCCAGCGCGATGAAGCCGATCATCGAAGTCGCCGAGAAAGGCGCGCCGAATATCCAGTGCCCGATCATAATGCCAATGAGCGTCAGCGGCACCGGCGTCAAAATAACAAGGGGGATCGTGAATGACCCGAACTGCGCGACGACAAGAATATAGATCGCCAGCAACGCCACCGCGAATGCCGCCCCCATGTCGCGGAACGTCACCCACGTCACTTCCCATTCACCGTCCCAAAGCAGCGCGGGCTTACTGTCATCGCCCGGCTGACCATGCAGCAGGATCTCAGGCTTGCCATCGCTCCCCCAATCCTTTTTGTCGATGCGCTCCGCCACCGCCAGCATGCCATAAAGCGGCGCTTCATAGGCACCGGCCAGTTCACCCATCACCATTTCGGTCGGCCGCCCGTTGTGCCGGAAAATCGGGAAAGACGCCGTCTCCCGCGACAGGCTCACGACGTCCCCGAGTTCAACGATCGAGCGTCCGCCAGGCAAGGCGTTCGCCGGCACCGGGCTCGACAACATTCTCTCGGAAATCTCCAACCCCGAACGTGGAACCTGCACGTCGATCTCAACGGGATGCCGCCCGCCACCGCGGTGCGAATAGCCCACCGCAACACCGCCGAAAAACGATTTGATCGTGTCGTAGACGTCGCTTTGCTCGACGTTATGGAACTCCAAATTGTCCTGGTCGATAACCATCCGCAGCCGCGGTCCGGCGCGGCCAAAACTGTCATCGTCATCGACGATGAAATCAACGTCCTTGAAGATGCCGCGGACTTCACTCGCAATTCGCCGCCGCGCTTCCGCATCGGGTGCATAGATCTCCGCCAGCAGCGTCGAGATCACCGGCGGCCCTGGCGGAACTTCGACCACCTTCACCACCGAGCCTTCAGGAAGTGGGACGGCAGACAGCCGCTCGCGAACGTCAAGCGCAATCTCATGACTGGTGCGGCTGCGCTCGCCTTTCGGTTTCAGGTTGACCTGCAAATCCCCTTGCTGCGGTTCGCCGCGCAGGTAGTAGTGACGCACAAGACCGTTGAAGTTGAACGGTGCGGCCGTACCCGCATAAGCCTGAATGGAGGCGAGTTCCTCAAGCCCGGAAAGACGTTCGGCCGCCAGCCGCAAAACCCGGTCGGTCTCTTCGAGTGCGGCCCCGCGCGGCAGATCGACCACCACCTGCAATTCCGATTTGTTGTCGAAGGGCAGAAGCTTGACCGTCACCGAGCGCGTGTAGAACAAGACGAGCGACGCAAGCGTCAAAATTCCAACAACGACAAGGAAGACCCATGCCCGCGCACGCGAAGCGATAATAGGCTTCGCCACCCGCGCGTAAGTGCGACCCAGTATGCCGCCATCACTCGCCTCATGCTCCCCATGCCCACCCGCCTTATGACCGGCGAAATGCAGCATCAGCCACGGCGTAACCGTCACCGCGATGAAGAACGACAGCACCATCGCAGCCGAAGCATTCGCCGGGATCGGCGCCATATAAGGCCCCATCAGGCCGGATACGAAAAGCATCGGCAACAGCGCAGCAACAACCGTCAGCGTCGCTACGATGGTCGGGTTCCCGACTTCCGCCACGGCATCAATCGCAGCCTGAATGCGTGACCGGCCATCGCCCATCGCCCAGTGGCGCGCCACGTTCTCGATGATGACGATGGCGTCGTCGACGAGAATGCCGATGGCAAAGATGAGCGCAAAGAGACTGACGCGGTTGATGGTGTAGCCCATCATATAGGAAGCAAAGAGCGTCAATAGGATCGTCACCGGAATGACGATGGCGACCACCAGCCCCTCGCGCCAGCCAATCGCCAACGCGACCAGAGCCACGATTGAAATCGTCGCCAGTCCCAGATGGAAGAGAAGCTCGTTGGCCTTTTCGTTGGCCGTCTCGCCGTAGTCGCGGGTGACAATCACTTCGACGTCGTGCGGCAGCTTGGTTTGGGCCAATTCGCTGACGCGATGACGAATTTCTTCGGCAATCGTCACGGCATTGGCGCCTGCCCGCTTGGCAAGAGCGATCGTGACCGCGGGAACGCGCGTCATGCTGCCGTCGTCATTGCGATGGAAATGCCAGGCCCGATGTTCGACCGGCTTGGCCCCGACGACAACATTTGCAACGTCGCGCACATAAACGGGACGGCCATCGCGCGTCCCAATCAGCAGAAGTCCAATGTCGGGAACGCCATTAAGCGTCTGACCGGCGGAAACCGGAATACTTTGGCCCTTGTCCAAAACGCGGCCCGCAAGGAACGACCGGTTTGCTTCACGGATCTTGCCGACGAGCTGAGCCAGCGTCACGCCATAAAGCGATAATTTCTCAGGATCAGGCTCGACCCGGATTTGGTCGGGCCGGCCACCAACAACGTAGGACAGTCCAACGTCATCAAGCTTGGCGAGCTCGATCTGGAGATTGTCGGCCAGATGATAAAGCGCATTGTCTGGATAGCGGTCAGCCGCTTCCGGCTTTGGCACCAGCGTCAACGTCACGATTGCAACGTCATCGATGCCGCGCCCAACGATCAACGGCTCAGGGATGCCGATTGGAATGCGATCGAAATTCGCGCGGATCTTTTCATGCACCCGCAGGATGGCTTCATCAGAAGACGTCCCGACCAGAAACCGAGCCGTCACGAGAACCTGATCGTCAAGCGTATTGGAATAGACGTGCTCGACACCGTTGATCGACTTGACGATCGTTTCCAGCGGCTCGGTCACGAGCCGCACCGCGTCTTCCGCCTTGAGCCCGTCGACCTGCACGTGGATATCGACAAGCGGAACCGAAATCTGCGGCTCTTCTTCGCGCGGCAGGGCGACCAGCGCCAGCACGCCGAGCGCAATAGCGGCGATCAGCATGAGCGGCGTCAGCGGTGACTGGATGAACGCGCGTGTCAGCCAGCCCGAAATGCCAAGCCGGGCGGTGGTGTGGGGGTCTTGTTCGCTCATGGCGCGCTCTTCACGGGTAGAATTTCATCGCCTGCAACGAGGCCTGCCAGGACTTCGCGCGCCCTGCCATGTCCTTCGAGCGAAACCTCCTGGCCAAGCTGCACCACAACGTCGATCGGCTTACCGTCTACCGCGACAACGCGCGCAAAATCCTGGCCGAAACGGGTGAAAATGTAGTCGGAAGGAACAACAATCGCCTGACGCTTGCCAACAGAAATCCAGACCCGCGCGCGTTCGCCAACGAAGTAATCGCTCAAACCGGGAACTTCCGCATCCGCAATTACCCGTCCAGACTGCAGTTCGGGATAGACCTGGAGGATCCGGCCCTCCGTCGTCGCCTTGGCATCCAAGCCCAATCCTCTGGCGCCGACCTTGATCTTGTCGCCAACCTTGATGAAACGCGCATGCCGCTCTGGAAGCTCGATGCGCAGCAGGAATTCATTCGCCGCAATCGACGCCACGCTTTCGCCCGCCATCACGACACTGCCAACTGTCAGCGGAACCTTGAGCACACGGCCCGCCGCCGGAGCCAAGACTTCACCTTCTGTTGTTTGCGTCTCTGATACTTGGCGCTCGGCACGGGTGGCGACCAGATCATTCGTCGCGACATCAAGCGTGGTCTTCAGCTGGTCGACACGCGATTGCGGTGTGACGCCCCGGCGTTGAAGTTGTAGTGCCCGATCGTAATCGGCCTTGGCCGTCTCAATCCGCGATTCAAGCGCCACGATCTGCGCATCGAGCGCCTTGATCTTCAAGGCGATCTTGGGATCGGTGACAACTGCGAGGACTTCTCCCGCTTTCACCTCGACGCCTTCATCAACCTTGAGAGACACAACCGTTCCCGGCGTGCGCACACGCGCTTCCGTCAGATCCTTACTACGGACCGTCGCAAAGACGGCCTTTAGATCCTCAACATCGCTGAGGCGAACTTGATAGCCTTCAGCAGCAAATGCCGAAGCCGGAGCCAGAGAAACTGCGCAAACGACCGTCATCGCCGCAAGTCTCATGAGAGTTCTCGCAGCCACCTCCCGAAGCCGGAATGGGGGTATCGTTGGTCCTGAAGTCATGGTGCATGCCGTCCGCGTGTCGAGATTTCAAATCAGGCCTTCTAGGGAACAAGAACAAGCTCCGCATTGGCAATGATCAATATTCGCGACGGCGGGAAGGGGCGGCAACGGGCACTAACGATCCGAAGCACCTGCAAACCTAAAACCCAAAGGTCGGCAATGGCGATGAAATCCCGGGATTTATCGGGTTTGCGCACTGAAAAAAGGGGCAATGAAAAACGCAAACGCTCAGCAAATGCGGCCGGTGCGGCACACCGCGCGACCGTTTTGTCGCATCTGGCGTTTCTGCTGGCGCACGTGGTCCGGCAAGCCTTGGCAAATAGGAAAAGAAAGCCGCCCGAGCCCCGGCTCAAGAGGACCGACAAGGCGCCTAGCCGACAGCCTGGACTTGCGGATGGACGAACTTTGGCGTGGTATCGAGCTTCCGCTCGTAGCGCGCAGCCGCCAATATCATCGCCCTCTCGGCAAGCCCCGTGATCGTCAGCAATGGGCTCACTCCAACCGAATTCGGGATCGCTGCCCCATCACAAACATAAAGCCCCTCATGGACGCCCATGCTGCCTTTCGTCGGATCGAATACGCGGCCGTCATGCGCCACAACGCCGTCATGGACGGTGTCACCCATTGCACAACCGCCAAGCGGATGAGCGATGATGCGATTGCCGCCGAACGCACGCATGACGAACGGGTTGGACTGAAAGACGCCCCCCATCCCTTCGATAACCGACTTAACCTTCTCTTCGGCCCGCACGCGCGCGGGGTCTTTGCTGTAGCCTGGCCATTCAACGATGACGTTGTCTTTGCGCAACCGCAGCTTTCCGTCTCCGCGATCAGACCCAACGATATAGAAGATCTGCGTCCGACTTTGCTCGTCGCCATAGATGCCGCTACGCAGGAGCCTCATCGCGCGACCGAAATCCAACCCAAGGACCGCGCGCAATGGCGCCAGCATCGCCATCACTCTGAGCATCGTCCCTTCATGCAAACAAAGCGGACCCTGCTCATCACTAAGATCGATCAGCGACATACTGTGCGGACCGACGAGCGGATGCCCTTTTGAGGCGTGCGGTGGATAACCTGTCGCGATCGCATTCACGGACTTATCAAGACCAGACGCCAGGACCAGGTCATCCCCGTTGGCCGAGAACTTCTCACCAAGCATGCTGGAAAGTGGCAGGCCGCGATCACGCGCCCGCAGCAGCAATTCGTTGGTCCCCATAGTGCCGGCGGCCAGAACGACAATTTTGGACTTGACCGTGCTCCGGCGCTTCTGACCTTTGAGCTCCTGCACGACGACTTCCCAGCCGTCGCCGACCTTGGAAATCGCCTCGGCCCGGCATTCACAAAAGACGTCCGCGCCATGGTTTTGCGCATCGGCGATATAGGTAATGCCGACTGTTCCCTTTGCGCCTGCATTGCAGCCTGACCAGCAGTCGCCGCAATACTCGCACGCGTTCTGCATCACACCGGCCGAATTGCATCCGGCACTGTGGGCGATTGTCATCGATGGCAATTGCGCACGGCAGCCAGCCGCCTCTGCAGCACGCCGCATTCCTTCAAACTTGGCAAAGCGCTCCGGCCGCGGCGCCGGCGCGACACCCAGCATGACTTCCGCCCGATTGAGACCTTGCCCAAGAAGGCCGTCGCTGGTGACAGCGGTCGGCCATCCGTTCCGACGCAATCGATCCGCGTCGGGCCGCAAGGCGACACCGGCGTTGATGAGCGATCCCCCGCCAAGGCCTGTGGCCGCAACGACGGATAGGCCACGTCCGACAGTCAGTCGGTATAGCCCCGTCGGATCGCCGATGCCCGGCAACCGGCCGCCAAGTCGCGTGAGCTTGCGCTGCTCATTGACCGTTGTTGGAAAATCTCCAGGCTGCCAATTTCGACCCTGCTCCAGGACCGCAACATTAAATCCCATACGCGACAAACGCGAAGCCGCAACGCCACCACCATATCCGGAACCGATAACAACCGCGTCGTAGACCGGTGCAAGTTCGATGAATAATTGCGTTGCGAATTCCATCAGCTGCTCATTCCCTGTGCCGCCATGACATTGCTCGCGATATGTAAAGCAGTGCCGTAGCGAGAAGTCCGACCTGGTCGAACAAGTCCCGGCGGGGCCTGGCCCAAGCAAACGTGCAAAGATTCTCTGAGATCAGAGTACCGATGAGCGTCCGCTTGCGAAGGAGTCCTCATGTCAGTCGTTGCCGGAGCTTCATGATCGACGACATCGGTGAAGAACCCTTAAAGACGCGCCAGATGCGATGCCTTGGGAAAACGGCATTCTAAGCAGGGCAAAACATAAGCATTTCTTTACCAAAAGTCTCAACAAGCCGTGACTTAGCGTTAAGCCTGATGGCAATCAGGCAACCTGCGCTCACAACCCATTGAATTGCTGATGTGTTCCGAAACCGCTGCCCACGAGACGCGGTAAGACTTCCTGATCAGGTCCTTGAAAACAAAAACCAGCCGGCAAGGGCAACCAGATTGACGGTGAGGATAAACGTCTTCATCGCGGATGTGATTTCTGGACCGATTGAGAGACCAAGCCCGACGGCCAGAACTGTCAGAATGAGGACGGCAATAACCACAATCGAAATTGGGAAAGGGGGAGGGGCTCGCCTCTCTTCGTTGTCCGACATGATGCCTCACCGAGCTGGCTTGTTTGTTACCAGCCTTACGCGAGTTGCCCTGTCCGGACAGTACCCTGCGTTACACCTTGCCGCGATTGAGAGCTGCGCGATGACTGATAAATCGAGTTGGTTCAAATCAACCGCTGACGCGCCTTAAACGCCGCGGTTGTTTTGGTCGATATCTTGCTCGATGGAGACGAGACCCTGCCGGAGACCGAAATAAAGCAACTCGATATCGGAACTGACACCCAGCTTCGACTTCAGGGAATAGTGGTAGTTTGAAACAGTCTTGCGGCTGATGTTGAGGGCCACCGCGATTTCGTCGGTCGATCGTGTCGCCAGGATCATGCGCAGGATTTCGAACTCGCGCGGCGACAACTCTTCCAACTTCGAGTGATCGCCATGCACTTTCTGTAGCGCCAATAGCTCTCCCGTTTCCGGACACAGATAGGTCCGGCCCGCCGCCACTTCGCGAACCGCATGTACGAGAAGATCGGGTGGACTGCTCTTCGTCACATAACCCCGTGCACCCGCGCGAAAGGCCTGAAGCGCATAGGCGACACCAAGATGCATCGTGAACACCAGGATACGGGCGTCCGGATCCTTTTTGAGAATATGCTCGGTCGCATCGATGCCGCCACGCCCAGGCATCGATATATCCATGACGACGACATCGGGTTGGAACTCCTTGCAGAGCCTGTACGCTTCTGCCGCATTCGACGCCTCAGCGACAACAACCAAATCCGGCTGCGACTCGATCAAGGTCCGATAGCCCTGCCGAACAACAGCATGATCATCGACAAGCAGAACGCTGATGGGATCAAGGGTCATGCCGGCAACTCACCGGACAGGCTGAGCGGCACCGTCACGTCAATTTGAAATCCGTTTAGCGCGCTGCCTCGGGTCTCGATTTGCCCACCCAAAGCCATGACGCGTTCGCGCATCCCCATGAGCCCATAACCCTGCGAAATTTCATTGAGGCTGCCATTGGCGCCCTCACCGTTGTCTTCGATCAACAGGCGCAATTGCTTTCCTGCGCTGCGCCCGTCATCCCCAGCCTCAATGCCGATCGAGACCCGCGCGGACGTCGCATTCGAATGCTTGGCGATGTTCGACAAGCCCTCCTGCACGATACGATAGACATGCGACGCTTGCGTCGCCGAGAGCCGCCCGACATCTCCATCAATCTCAAGATCTATTCTCGTGCGCAACTGGGAGAGTTGTTCATGCTCAGCAATCAACGCCGACAAGCTCCCCGCCAATCCCAGATCGTCGATCTCAGGCGGCCGTAGACTCCGCAACGTAACGCGCAGCGAGCGCATCGCCGACCCTGCCAGATCCACCAGTTGTCTGGCTTTCGCCACCATCGACGGATGCTCGGCCTCAGCGTTCATGCGAATGGACGAAGCAATCGCAGCTAACGCGCTCAAACTCTGCGCAAGCTCATCGTGCAGATCGCGCGCGAGATCGCGTCGGCCTTCTTCCTGGACGTTAACAAGCCTGGAGGCAAGCCTCGCCCGCTCCTGCTGCGAGCGGTCCAACGCGCCAGCCATCTGATTGAAGTAGGAGCCGATCTGATCGAGCTCCGCCAGGCGAAATCGCGGCAGACGACAGGACAGCTCACCATCAGCCAACCGTTCCAGTCCACCGAGAACCTCTTTCGTGGGACGAAGCGCGCGACCGATGGCGAAATAGAGGAGCGCGCAAATCGCGACCGTCATCATGAGCGCCAGCGTCAGGAGATCACGGACACCTTGCCAAATCTCCTCGACGACCACCTCCGGAAGGGTCGCGACATTTATGGAACCATAGACCTTACCATTATAGGCCAGTGGCCGATCGACATCCGTCCATTTCAAAAGGGCGGACGGCAGCGCAAGTGCAAACCAATCCGGAGCGGTGTTCAAAGATAGATCGCTGCCAACACAGCTGGACCGCGCGACACTGCCGTCGCTTCGCAAGACAACGACGCATTGACCCGGCGATTGCACGGAATTGCCCAGGCGCTCCCAATCGGGAAAGTGCGAAGCCAGTTCGCCCATCGTCACGATGCGAAAAATCTGCGCCTCAAGCTCGCGACCGATCGTATCGGCCACCTGAGCGTTCTTGAGCCATTGCGAACGATAGGTCATCGAAACCGCGGTGAGGGACGTCGCCAGGAAACAAAACGTCGCCACCGCCACGACGCTCACCATCAGCGATCGCTTGAGATCAAGACGCCGGGAGCGCCCTTCGTCAGCGCTGAAGGCCGCACGGCCCGCAACCATCATGTTCACGTGATCCACCTGAATATTTTGCTTCTGAGCGAAGTCTACTAGCGCCGCCCGCCCGGCAAAAGTTAACGCAGACAATAACGGGCAAATTGCCCAAACCGTCACAGGCATCCGCCCCATTTCACAACTGTCCACCCTAAGCCAGCTTTCTGAAGGCCTCCGGCCAACGCCGTGCTCGGTGACAACCGACGGCAACAAAACGCAAGCCAATCAGATCAAGCCGCAAAATTAGGGAGAAATTCGCAGATGACACAGCTCGGGTTCGACGACAGCAAAGTCAACTGGTACACCGTCGAAGGCGTCGAGGACGTCTGGCTCGTCGTGCTTGATGTCGACGAAAAACGACGCAGCATCGATGTGCTGTTTAAATTCTCGGCCAATGCCAAAATCCTGCTTCACAAGCATAAGGTCCCATATCGCACCTTCATCATTCAGGGCGAGTTGAGGCTTTACGACAAGGAAGGCAAGTTGACCGAGATCCGGCCAGCCGGCAGCTACGTCTCGAAACCCGCCAGTGAAAGCCCGCACACCGAAGGCGGCGGCGACATCGACGTCATCGCCTTGTTCAGCAACCGGGAAGTTGAAGACGTCGTCTACGAACTGGTCGATGAGAATATGAACATTATCGCGACCCTGGGATTTGATGACTTCAAGGCGCTTTATGACGCTTATGGCGTCACCGGCGGAATCCTGACTGCAGCCGCTTAGCGGTTTGGATTGCCCCAACCGTCAGGCAAAACCTCATTCAACCGCGTGCGCTTCTCGTGCACGCGGAGTTCCCAAATCAAAAGAGCCAATTGGCCAAGGTGCTGATCGGCAGCTTCAGACGCCAACCGATCCGGAGCATTGTCACGGCCCGGGTGCCGTGTCGGCACCTGAAGGGCCATCCAGAATGCCCGGGTGCCGTGTCGGCACCTGAAGGGCCAACATGCTATGTCTCACGCGGCTGTTCCGCATTTTCAATGCGGGCCGCTCCGAAGGGCGGCGCATTGGCGCCGGGTCGCCTTGCTCCCTGCTCTTGGGGCGTGTGCAAGCTGGTTATCATGGCGCGGATGCCGTGTCGGCACCTGAAGGACCAAACAGTTGCAGAGGATTGTCAGCGCGCGGTTGCCATGTGGGCAACCTTGCTCAACACGCGCTTGCGCGGTGTTGACGAACGAAGCGCCAACAATAATGGTGATCCCGACAGGATTCGAACCTGTGACCCTCAGATTAGGAATCTGATGCTCTATCCTGCTGAGCTACGGGACCGTCAAGGGCGCTTGTCAACACTGCGTGACCGGCATGGAACTGGCAAGAATCGACACCGTCCCAACCGCGCTGGTCGTAACATAATCCATAGGCGGCGTAAAATGGGAGGACGACCGATGTACTCCCATTCGAGGCCTCCCCAACCAACAGCAGCATTCCGCAAGAAACCCGCAAAACTTGTCAGCAAGTGAGCCGGGATGGCTGGCTGGCACCATGCCCCTGACAGCCGAAGCCCTTTTCGGCAGCCTCGCAACAATCTAAGGTTCTGGTCCAAGGCCAGCCGGCGCGCTTTGCCAAAAGCGGCGCCGCATCCCGTCAACAATCCACGGAACCGCAGATGTCCAATACCCTAGTCACGCAGCAGTTCGGACCATCCGCCAAAGCCTACGCCGAATGCGAAGTTCATCGCAGCGGCGCCAGCTTGAACCGTGTCGTCGAAATGGTCGAACCGAAGCCGAACTGGGACGCCCTCGATATTGCAACTGGCGCCGGGCATACCGCGGCGGCTTTTGCGCCGCTCGTGAAAAGCGTGATTGCAAGCGACATCACAGCCGAGATGCTGCAGGAAGCCACCGCTCTGGCAAAAGAGCGTGCGCTGACGAACATGACGGCCCAGACCGCTGAGGCACAGGACCTGCCGTTTGCCGATGCGAGCTTCGATCTGGTGACCTGCCGCTTGGCCGCCCACCATTTCCCAGAGCCTGAGCGCTTCGTTGCCGAGGTAAGCCGCGTCCTGCGACCGGGCGGCAAGTTTGCGCTCGTCGACAACGTTCCCCCGGATGATCAAACACTCCCAGGCCTTGTCCAGGAGCAAGAGGAGCCAGCAGCCGAAACCTACAATGCTTTCGAAAAACTGCGCGACCCAAGCCATGCCCGCGCTCTTTCGATAACCGAATGGAAAGGTTACTGCGAAAAGCACGGGCTAACGGTCAGCAGCGTCGATCTGATGGAAAAAGAGATGGCGTTTGGCCCCTGGGTCGAGCGCATGCATTGCGAAGAATCGAGGATCGAGACTTTGCGGACGCTGGTGACGACCAAAGGCACGATGCTCAATACCTTCCTGAAACCGCGCGAAATCGATGGCGAACTGCACTTTTCGCTCCGGGAAGCCATTCTGGTTGCCGATAAAACAAGCTGATCAGGACACGGAAAACATTTCCCGAAGACGCAGCGGGAAAACCGTTAATTTGTGGCTTGAACGCCGCCCAATGTCAGCCAATAGCCCTGCCGTGGGGTTGAATTTTCACCTTTTTCGGGCCAGCATGCCAACTGCTTTAGGCTGGTCTTGGCGATTCCAAGCGATCCAGCCGAATGGTCATGAATGATCGGGCACAAGGGGCGTTTCATGCGAGCGACTGTTTTACCTGCGCTTTTAGCGGCTGCCCTCGCTTGGATGCCGTTCATCGCCGGGTCGAGCTTGGCTGAAGGCCCGCCAACACCGGAAGAATATGTCGCCTACGTCGGCGGTGACGCCCGAATCGTTCCTCCCGGTGGCCTCAAATTCGACGGTTCGACCCAGCTTTGCGGCAGACGCCCAACCGTTCTCGATCCCAACCTCGATGACTACGGCGCCGCCTATCCTGGCTTCCTAATCATGAACCCGAAGCTGCTTGCGCGCGTTTCAAGCCCCGTCAAGATGTGGATCTTCGCCCACGAATGCGGCCACCAGTTCCGCGGACCGGACGAAGAAACCGCCGATTGCTTCGCCGTTCAGCGCGGTCGTCGCTACGGTTGGTTGAGCCAGCAGGGCCTGCAGGAAGTCTGCAACTTCATCGCCCCTGCCAAAGGCGACATGATGCACTTGAAGGGATCGCATCGCTGCGAATACATGATCAAGTGCTATAACGACCCGACCGTTCGCTAAGCGGCTGAACGACGCGACTTTTAGCGCCAACGGCCCGGGCCCTCCGGCCTCCCATGAGTTCCGGCGCCTAAGACCGGAACTTCAGCCCGCCGCCGCCGCCCAAAGCCGGCGAAGCACTGGGCCATCCGTCCATCTAATCCCCGCAAATCGCGCCTTCGGATAGAATTTGTGCTCCCGGAAACCTGCCTCGGAGCGCCAAATCGTGCGGTGGGCCCAAGTCGCTCGCAAAATCCTGCAACTGGCAGAAGCCATTCACCGCTGGCTCGGCGCCCTCTCGGACCTTGAGCCCGAGCGCAAAAGGCGCGTCGCCGACTATGCCGAAAAAATCGCAGAAACCCTGGCGCGCTCGGCCGACGCCCTGGCCGACATTGATCACGACCCATCCATCACGCCAGCCGATCCCAAAGCCCGCCACCAGGCGATCCGCGAACTGGCCAGGTTGCATGGCTATGTCAGCACAATCGTCGATGTTCTCAACCATCAGCTTGACGGACGCCGCCTAGCTGGCGTTAAAAAGCGGCTGGAAACACTCGACAGCGGCGCGCTCGAAGACGCCCGGGGCGATTTGCTCGAAACGCGCAAGCTCCGTATCGAAAAGCTTTACGCTGCCGAAGGTTACTTTCGCGCCCTTGCAGACGGGTTGCGGGTATAATTCTTTTCGCCTGACGGGCCCGTCCCTCGGCGACATTCCGGGAGACCATGGATGGATAAGTTTACGACCCTGACAGGCGTCGCCGCGCCGTTGCCGATCCGCAATGTCGACACCGACATGATCATCCCCAAGCAGTTCCTGAAAACGATCCAGCGCTCAGGCCTCGGCAAGTCCCTGTTCTTCGAACTGCGCTACAGTCAGGATGGTAAGGAAAACCCGGATTTCGTTCTCAACAAGCAGGCTTATCGCAAAGCGCAAATCCTGGTCGCCGGCGACAACTTCGGCTGTGGGTCTTCGCGCGAACACGCCCCTTGGGCGCTGATGGACTTTGGCATCCGCTGCGTCATTGCGCCGGATTTCGCCGACATCTTCTACAACAACTGCTTCCAGAACGGCATTCTGCCCATCAAGCTTCCACAGGAAGACGTCGACAAGCTGATGGAAGACGCCGAACGCGGTGCCAACGCGACACTGACGGTCGATCTCGAGGCCCAGGAAATTCGCGGCCCCGACGGCGGCATGATCAAATTCGACATCGATCCCTTCCGCAAGCATTGCCTGCTGAACGGTCTCGACAATATCGGTCTGACGCTTGAAAAGACCGACAAGATCGCGGCCTACGAAAAGAAAGCCGGCCAAGAGCATCCATGGCTCTAAGGCGAAGACAGGCACGTCGCCCGGCATGCTCGACCGATCGGCTCGTGGCATGACACACCAGAAGCCCCGCCGTCGGGCCGGATGCTGACTTACGGCTTCCTGGCGTCGGCGGCGAGCTGCCCGGCCTCCCAGCCTATGAGGGCGAGCTTCCGGTTCAAGCCCCAATGATAGCCGCCCAGCCCGCCATCGGATCGCATGACCCGGTGGCACGGGACAATAAACGATAATGGGTTCTTGCCGACCGCAGCGCCAACCGCGCGCGCTGCCTTCGCCGTACAAACCTGTTCGGCAACATCGCGATAGCTGACGGCCGACCCCATCGGAATCTGCAACAGCGCCTGCCAGACGCGCACCTCCCAATCCGTGCCGATCATAACGAGACGCACCGGCTCGGAAGCGTTCCATCTCGAGCGATCAAAAACGATATCGAGAATGGGCTGTGTTTCTTCCGGCCGATGCTCGACCGAGGCCCCCGGCCAGCGCCTGAGCAAATCGTTGAGCGCGTCGTCCGGACCATGTCCCTTGTCTTCATCGACGAATGCAAGCCCGGCCAGACCGCGCTTGGTGGCGACCGCAACCGCCGCACCGAAAGGCGTTGCATGAACGCCCCAGCTCATCGCCAGGCCGGCCCCGCGGCGCTTGAACTCACCCGGGGTCATCGCTTCATGAGAGACGAACAGATCATGCAGACGCCCCCCACCTGACATGCCGACCGCATGCGCGGTCCCCAGTACGCTTGCACTGTCCAAGAGCAGGCTGCGCGCCCGGTCGAGCGCAATCGCCGAAGCGAATTCCTTCGGCGACAAACCGCACCAGCGCTTGAAGAGCCTCTGGCAGTGGGATGGCGAGATGCCCAGATGCGCGGAAAGGTCTTCGAGCCCAGCAGAGGCCCGCTCGGCTCGATGCAGATATGCGACCGCTTCCCTGATCAACCGGTAGTCAGCCGATTGGCTGGTCGGTCGGTCGCCAGTGGCGCTTTCTGCAAATTCAATCAGTTCCGCCATGGGGAATATCCGACACCTGGAATGATGAGTTCCGCTCGTTATCGCCCAGTCGGCCTACGGGACGCGACCCGTTTCTTGCTCGATAAGAAAAATTCAGACCCGGACTTCTTTGTTGAGCGACAGCGCTGAGGATAAAGCCCCGGCAAATTCACGCTTCTCGTCGTCGCTCAGGAACCGTCCAAAGATAATCTCGCGCCCATGCGAAGCAAGCCACATGATCGTCCGCCCGTCATGTTCCTCCGTTAGCCCGACGCGCACCCAATAGGGATTGAGGTCAATGCTTTGGCGTTCACCGCGAGGATCGAAATGCGTCAGCCTCAAGCGCTCAGACGAGAGTTCGACGGTTTCGTACTCCAGCCCGGATCGGTAGCTGAGCTTGAAGGCCCAATACATCAGCGCCACATCGAGCCCGAAAAAACCCGTGATCGGCCAGGCACCCAGAATGAGAAAATACATCCCGACGATGAAGCTCACGAGCCCGATCAGCGACATCAGAACGAAGAAGCCCAACGGGCTCAAGGAGCGGTGCGGACGCAAAACGGCATTGAATGTTGGGCCCGTCTGCGCTTGAACTTGCTCTTCGCTCATCCGTTCTACCTTGCCGAATTCCTCTAAATCACCGACGAAAAACGAGTTATGACCTCGAAACCTGCGATCAAAATCAACGCTGCCAAAGCTAAGCCCAAGACTCGGAAATTAAAGACCGGGAATTTAGCGACTGCAACGCAAAAAAACAAAACTACGGTAACGCCGAAAAACGTCGAGAGCAGGCAACCCGCCGCAGCCAAGAAGGCAGCCGCCAAAAAGCCGGCAAAAGCCGCAGCCAAGCCTACAAAACCGGCTACAAAGGCTGCAAAGAAAGCCGTCGCCAGCAAGTCTGCTGCACCAATAAAGAAACGCCGCCGCCGCCCTTCGGTTGCACCCGAACGCGTTGAGCAGATCTTCTCGCGCTTTGCCGCAATCGAACCGGAACCTAAAGGCGAACTCGAACACACCGACGCCTACACCCTGCTGGTCGCCGTCGTGTTGTCAGCCCAAGCTACCGACGCCGGCGTCAACAAAGCCACCCGCGGGCTGTTTGCCGCCGCCGATACACCGGAAAAAATGGTTGCCCTTGGCGAAGACAAGGTCCGCGGGTTGATCAAGACCATCGGCCTTTACCGGAACAAAGCCAAAAATGTCATTGCGCTTTCGCAAAAGCTGATCGACGAGTACGACGGCAAGGTTCCAGAAGATTCAATAAGCCTGGAGGGCCTTCCCGGGGTCGGACGCAAGACGGCAAACGTCGTCCTCAACGTCTGGTTTGGAAAACCGACCATGGCCGTCGACACCCACGTCTTCCGGATCGCGCACCGTCTGGGATTTACGAACGGCAAGACCCCAGACGACGTCGAGCGCGACCTCTTGCAGATCGTGCCGGAGAAGTACGGCGTACCTGCTCATCATTGGCTCATCCTGCATGGACGCTACCTGTGCAAGGCGCGCAAGCCCGAATGCTGGCGATGCCCGGTCAATGACCTCTGCCCCATGAAAGACAAAACGCCGGCCCCCAACAAGTAGGGACCGGCGCCGGGCGGCCGACAGATCGGCTGCCAGAAATCTCAATCGAGACGGTGTGGCGATCAGTAGGTGATCACAGCGAGCAGACGGTGACCTGCACGCGTCATCAGCTCATCGCATTCGATCGTGCGATCGCCGTCGCGGTTGGCGGCCTTGAAGCGTGCCTTGACGAGGCGGGTCCACTCAACGCGATCCAGGCCCTTGCGCTTAATCTTGTTGTAGCGATCGAACGTCTTCGGTCCGATACGGTTGCTGACTTCTGCATATTCAAGCGTGAAGTCGTTATCTGGATTGAGCGCCTTGAAGGTCTTCTTGCCGGCGACAATAGCTTCGATGATATCGAGCTTACCGTCGCGAATACGATCGTTCTTGGCGATCACTTCGCAAACGTGGCCGGCCTGTGCTGCTGGAACGAAAGCGGTTGCGGCGATGCCGGTGGCAACAGCCGCCGCGAGGCCGAGAGTGAATTTGGACTTCATGAGGTTATCCTCCTGTTACGCAAACCCGCGTGAAACGCTACTCATTCGATTGCATGGCTAAGCCACCCATTCGATGAGCCGCATCCCCGCAGCGGGTTCAAATTGCGCGTGAGCCCTAGCACCTCAACAGCTTAAGTAAAAACAAATTTTCGCGCCGCAGCATTTCGCCGCAACACCGGACCAAAGGCTCAATTTTCAGAAAAAACTCAGCGTTATCCGGGAGAAACGCCGTCCATCCGAACGGCAATTCCGGCTTCAGCCATGTGTCGCTTCGCCTCACCGATCGAATGCGTACCGAAATGGAAGATCGATGCCGCCAGCACGGCGCTCGCGTGACCATCGCGCACACCGTCCACGAGGTGATCGAGCTCGCCGACGCCGCCTGAGGCGATCACCGGCACCGGCACAGCATCGGAAATCGCCCGCGTCAGCGCGATGTCGAAACCGGCTTTGGTGCCGTCACGATCCATCGAGGTGAGCAGGATTTCGCCCGCCCCGAGCGCGACGACCTCTTTGGCGTATTCGATGGCATCAAGCCCCGTCGGCTTACGCCCGCCATGGGTGAAAATTTCCCACTTAAGCGGCTCGCCCGGAGCTGAAACCTGCTTCGCGTCAATCGCGACGACGACACACTGCGCGCCGAACTTCTCGGCCGCCTCCCTGACGAACTCGCGCCGGTTGACCGCAGCCGTATTGATGGAGACCTTGTCGGCGCCGGCCTCCAGAAGCTTGCGCACGTCCTCGACCGTACGCACACCCCCGCCGACCGTTAGCGGCATAAAGCACCGCTCGGCGGTTTCCTCGACGATATGGTAGATGGTGTCGCGATCTTCGTGGCTGGCCGTGATGTCGAGGAAACATAATTCATCAGCACCGGCTGCATCGTAGGCAGCGGCAGCTTCGACCGGATCGCCAGCGTCGATCAGGTCAACGAAATTGACGCCCTTGACGACACGGCCGTCCTTGACGTCGAGGCATGGAATAATGCGGATCTTCAAGCTCATATCAGCTGCAATACCACACCCTGATGCCATGCGGAAACTGCATTCCTGCCGTGGTAAAACAAATTGTGAGAGCGCCCCTTCAGCCGCAAAACCGACGCAGTTCAGAGCGACAAACACGGCCATCTCAAATCAACACAAGGGAATGGTTCCGATGCGCGAAAGTCACCGCGTTCGCGATGGCCGTATTGTTCGTACTCGCTCTGGATTGATTTCAACGCCGGACCGGCGATTGGCAATTGCTATCGCTTCTGGCGGGCTGGTGCTCGTCGCCCTCTGCCTGAGCGCCACAACCGCATTCGCGAATTCACCCGTGATCGTCACGCAGAGCGGTGACGACGCTGTTGTCTCGACCAGTCTGGATAGCGTTTCCGCCTTTCTCAAAAGCGTCGACCAGCACAAAATCGACGAAGCCCGAAGCATGTTCCCCGCCGGCCTGCAGCTTCCCAAAAACGCAGCTGTCGAAATGCCCGTCGACGCCTGGAGCAAGATGCAGGTGAAGGGCATTGCGCTCGATCCACAGACAGAGAGCCAGGTGAAGGAATTGGGTGCAGCCGTCAGCATCGGCCACAACGTCCGCGTCGGTTTCGCAACGAGCCAGAGCGAAGCTCCCAGCCTTTATCACGTCACCAACCAGGCCAGCATCGCCAGCAGCATGCAGATCGCCAAATGGTCGCTGATCCCGCAGGCCGCACTCGTCAACGAACACACAACGGCCTTTGACGGTGAAGAAACGCACGGCAGGGAATCGACCAGGTTGGACTTCAAGCCAGAACTCCGCCGCCCCTTCAAGCTTGAAGAAGAAGGTGCGGTCATCGAGCCATTCCTGAATTACAAGACGTCGCTGGGCCTGATCTCAGAGGCGAGCGAAGCTGAGACAACGACACCCCCGGCCGATCAGGTCGGTCTCGGCGTGATCCTGTCCCAGCCCAACGAATTCAAGCTCGAAGCCTCAACCGACATCGAAGCCTTGGCCGATCGTGCCGAACGTAGCGTCAACAGCAAGGTGAAACTCACGGTGCCGCTCGATTGAGCCATTCAAGCGCGCCGCGTCCGGCCGCAGCACCGGTCGCAAAACAGCCCTGCAACAGATAACCGCCGGTCGGCGCCTCCCAGTCGAGCATTTCGCCAGCAACGAAAACGCCCGGCCGCCGCCGCAGCATCAGCCGGTGATCGAGTTCCTTGAAAGCGACGCCACCAGCCGTCGAGATCGCCGTGTCGATCGGCTCGGCCGCTAGAAGCTTGATCGGGATCGCTTTGATCAACCCGGCCAGCTCAGACGCCTCAAGACCACCCAGGCCGTCCGGCAATGCGAACGCGGCCTCCTGAAGGAGCCCTATTCCGACCGGCGACAACCGCACGGCTTTTCTCAAGAAAGTCGACATGGATTGTTTGCCGCGCGCAACACCAAGTGCCTTCTCAATCGCGTCGCAATCAAGATCAGGCTTGAGGTCGAGCGTCACGGTGGCATGCCCGACATCGTCAATCGCCTCTCGCAATCGCGCCGACAACGCGTAAACAGCCCCGCCTTCTATTCCATTCTTGGTGATGAGCGCTTCGCCACGAACGTTGCAATCACCGAACGACAACGCGATACGCTTTAGCGGTTTGCCCTGAAACTTGTCGCAGAAGAACCGCGACCAATCGGCGACAAAACCGCAGTTCGCCGCCCGCAATGGGGCAATCGCGATACCTTCCTGTGCCAGGATATTGACCCAACCGCCATCGGAGCCAAGCCGAGACCAGCTCGCACCACCCAAGGCAAGGATCGTCGCATCCGGACGCACCGTCCGAGATCCGTCTCCACTTGTGAAAGCCAAACGCCCCTCGTGATCCCAACCGACCCACAGCGAGCGGGTCTCAACTCTGACGCCGTGCGAAGTCAGACGCCGCAACCACGCCCGCAGCAGTGGCGACGCTTTCATTGAAACCGGAAAAACCCGTCCGCTCGTGCCAACAAACGTGTCTTCTCCCAACCCCTTCGACCAATCGCGCACAGCTTCCGGCGGCAGCGCTTCGATCGAAGACCGCAAGGCCGCCTCCCCAACGCCATACCGTTTGAGGAAATCCTCCAATCCTTCGCTATGGGTGAGGTTGAGCCCGCCCCTGCCGGCCATAAGCATTTTGCGGCCGACCGACGGCATCCGCTCATAGACCGTGACTCGAGCGCCAGCCTGAGACAGCACCTCAGCCGCCATTAGCCCGGCCGGCCCTCCGCCGATAACAGCGATTTCACGCATGACGGCGCTTTGGTTGGTAATCGCTCAATGGACGTTCTTCCCGCAACATTTTCGTTTTTTGACTCGCATGGTCTTCATAAAGGTATGACCGACGCTCAACCACCGCAGCAAGTCGCATCTTTGATCACCATCAACCAGCCCCACAGACCGCCGGAAACTGCAGGCCAAGCGACATTAGACATTCTGATGAGGCTGCAAAGCTGAGCCGCACCAGCGCGTTCACCACTCCCCGCACGCCACCGCGCAGAATCCCTTTGCGCAGATAGGTTCGCCAGCAGCAAATTCTCACGCCCTCCCGACCCGGTTAAAACAAAAATTCCACATACGTGATTGCGTAGAACATTTTTCTACTTATGTGCGCATGAGTATGGAAATTTGAAATGTTTTTCGTTATTTCTGGAGGGCAAGAGAGTGCAGCGCACAAAAGCACGCACGCAACGATCAAAAACAAGAGCCAGACATGAGCGACGCAACGATCAGCATCCACGTTGACCTTCCCGACGGCAGCCGCCGCACGCTGGAAGCGCCGGAAGGCTATCGCGTCATGGAAGTGCTCCGCGACTATGGCCTGCCCATCAAAGCCGAATGCGGCGGCGCCTGCGCCTGTGCCACATGCCACGTACGCCTTCCCGATGAGTGGGTGGATCGCGTCATCCCCGCTCTCGATGAAGAGATGGACAAACTCGATGAGATCCCAAGCGCCGACGACAATTCGCGCCTGTGCTGCCAGATCCTGACCGACCAAGCCATCGACGGGCTCGTTGTCAAACTTGAGCCCGACAGCATCCACGAACAAGAACTTGAGATCGCGAGCTGAGCCATGCTCACACCAACAACCATTTCGAACAACGACTTCGGACCCGCCCGAGTCCTGCTCGTCGGCGCCGGACCAGGCGACCCCGAACTGCTGACCATCAAAGCCGTTCGCGCACTCGAGCGCGCAGATGTTGTTCTCTATGACGAACTCGTCGATCGGCGCGTCCTTGAGCACGCCAACGAGACGGCCATCAAGATTCACGTCGGCAAGCGCGGCGGTCGCCCGAGCTGGAAGCAAAGCGACATCCAGGCGCTCATCCTTGAACACGCGGTCAATGGCCAAACCGTTGTGCGCTTGAAAGGCGGCGATCCGTTCGTCTTCGGTCGCGGCGGCGAGGAAATCGCCGCCCTGAGAGCCGCTGGCATCGCCGTCGAAGTCATTCCCGGTATCACCGCCGCCGTCGCCGCAGCTTCGTCCGCGCAAATTCCGCTGACCCACCGCGACCTCTCCCGCACGGTAACCTTTATGTCGGGTGCCGGTCCCGGACACGGGCTGCCGGAATTCACCCATATCGATCTCAAGGCCCTGAACGACGGACAGCACACACTTGCCGTTTACATGGCCGTCAAGACCGCAGGCGATCTCGGAACGGCGCTCGTTAACGCTGGCTGGCATGCCGACACGCCGATCATCGCTATCGAGAACGCGTCACGCGCAAACGAACGCCGGGTCCGCGCCACGATTGGCGATCTGGCCCAGCGCCCTCAAGCCTTGCGCCTCAATAGCCCCGCCATTCTTCTCATCGGCCGCGTCGCCGGATTGCCCGTCAACGGTGCAGTCGATGTCGTCGAAGCCGCGCTCAACGAATTCCGCGCCCAGGAGCTCATCCATGCCTAGCGTCATGACAGCAAACCGCCTGCAGGACGGCGCCGTTGTTTATCTCTCCGATAACGAAAACTGGATCACCGAGTTGGCCTCCGCCCGTGTTGCCGAAGACGGCACCCAACTCGAAATTCTGCAGAAGATCGCAGCCGAAGCCACTGGCAAGCAGATCATCATCGGCGCTTATCCGATGGATGTCGACCTGACCACCGGAGCGCCCGCCGCCAAATCCGTGCGTGAAAAAATCCGCGCCGCACGCCGTCCAACCATCGCTGCCGTAAACGAGGCCCGCTGATGTACCGCTATGATGAATTCGACCGCACCTTCCTCATCGACCGCAACCGCGAATTCCGCAACCAGGTCGAGCGCCGCCTGAAGGGCGAACTGACGGAAGACCAGTTCAAGCCGCTGCGGCTGATGAACGGCCTCTATCTGCAGCTGCACGCCTACATGCTGCGCGTCGCCATCCCCTATGGCGCACTGACGGCCCGTCAGCTGCGTCAGCTGGCGATGATCGCGCGCCGTTGGGACAAAGGCTTCGGCCACTGGACGACACGTCAGAACATCCAGTTCAACTGGATCAAGCTCGTCGACGTGCCCGACATCCTGGAAGCCCTCGCCGAAGTCGACATGCACGCCATCCAGACGAGCGGCAACTGCATCCGCAACGTCACCGCCGATCCTTATGCCGGCGCCGCCGCTGATGAAGTCGAAGACCCGCGCATCTGGGCCGAGATCCTGCGCCAGTGGTCGACCAACCACCCGGAATTCACGTTCCTGCCGCGCAAGTTCAAGTTCGCCATCACCGGCGCGCTTGAAGATCGCGCAGCAATCGCCTTCCACGACATCGGCATCCGCATCGTCGGTGGGCCCAACGGCACCGTCGGCTTCAAGATCTTCGTCGGTGGCGGCCAGGGCCGCACGCCTTACGTCGCCCAGGAAATGAAGGCCTTCCTCAAGCCCGAGGAATTGCTCTCCTATCTGGAAGCCATGCTGCGCGTCTACAATCTGCACGGCCGCCGCGACAACCTCTACAAGGCACGCATCAAGATCCTGGTCAACGCCATCGGCATCGACGCCTACCGTGCGCAGGTCGAAGAAGAATGGGAGCGCACCCGCCAGGAGGATATCGACCTCCCGGCCGAAGAAGTCGCCCGCATCCGCTCGCACTTTACGCCGCCGGATCTGGAAGCCCGCCCGCTCGACGCGGCCGCATTCGCAAAGCGCCGCGCCGAAGACGCAGGCTTCGACCGCTGGGTCCGTCGCAACGTCATCGGCCATAAGAACCCCGACTACGCCATCGTCTCGATCGCGTTCAAGGAACCAGGCCGCCCGCCAGGCGATGCTTCAGCCGAAGAAATGGAGCGCGTCGCCGACGCCGCCGACCGTTTCAGCCGTTCGGAGCTGCGCATCACCTACACCCAGAACGTCATCCTTCCGCACGTCGCCCGCGCCGACTTGATTGCGCTCTACGACGAACTGAAAGAGGCGGGTCTGGTGGCCGGCAACACCGATCTCATCACCGATATCATCGCCTGCCCGGGCCTTGATTACTGCAATCTGGCGAATGCTCGTTCGATCCCCATCGCGGAAGCCATCACCGATCGCTTCGCCGATCCCGAGCGCGCCGAACAGGTTGGCGATCTGCGCCTCAACATCTCCGGTTGCATCAACGCCTGCGGCCATCACCACGCCGGTCATATCGGCATCCTCGGCGTCGATAAGAAAGGCACCGAGCACTACCAGATCACGCTCGGCGGCTCTCCCGACAACGACGCCTCGGTCGGCGACATCTTAGGCCCGAGCTTCCCCGCCGAAGGCGTTCCGGATGCCATCGACACCATCATCGACACCTACCTCGCCCAGCGCAATGACGGCGAAACATTCCTCGCCACCTACCGCCGCATCGGTGCGACGCCTTTCAAGGAGACGCTCTATGGAACACGTTGATCTGAGAATAGCCGAACTCGCCAGTTCCGCGTTCGCGGCATCGGGTTCCGAAACCGGCAGCTTGCCCGCTGGTGCCACCGAGCTGGCCGTCACCGCCGACCGCCAGGAGCGCCACGCAGCGATCGTCGAAGCCGTCCTCGCCGGCAACGCCATCGCCATACCGTTTGCCAAGTTCAACGACGGCCGCGGCTTCTCGCTCGCCCGTCTCCTTCGCAGTGAGCACGGCTTCCGCGGCGAAATCCGCGCCACCGGACACGTCATCCCCGACCAGGCGCTGCACCTCCTGCGTTCCGGCTTCGACACCGCCGAAATCAGCGATGCCGACAAGCTCCCACACTGGCAACAGGCACTGTCGAGCTACAGCGGCAATTACCAGATGGCCGCGCGCAACCCGCTCGCCCTGCGCCGACAGGCAGCCTTGAAGCAGAGCGCTGAAAGCAGGGCCGCCGATCTGGGAAAGCAGCTGGCGGCGACCGGCGACCTCGCTGAGCGCATCCACATCATCGCCAAAGCCGTACCCGGCCGTCTGTCGTTCTCCACGAGCTTGGGCAAAGAGGATCAGGCAATCCTTCACGCAATCCACGAGGCCGGCGTCGAAGCCGACATCTTCACCCTCGACACCCACAAGCACTTCAAGGAAACGCTTGCAACCCTGAAGCGCTCGGAAGAGCATTACGGTCTGAAGATCCGCGTCATCACCCCAAACGAAGATGACCTGCGCGAACTGATGGCCCGCGATGGCGAAGACGGCTTTCGCACCTCGGTCGCCGGACGCAAAGCCTGCTGCATGATCCGCAAGGTTCTACCGCTCAACCGCACCCTGCGTGGCAGCGCTGGCTGGATCACCGGTCTGCGTCGCGAACAGTCCGCCGAACGGGCCGCTGTCGAGTTTGCCAGCTGGGACGCGTCCCTTGGCCTCTTCAAGGTGAACCCGCTCTCCGATTGGACCGAAGAGCAGCTCGAAGCCTACGTCAGCGACAACAACGTGCCCGTCAATCCGCTCCACGCCGAAGGCTACGTCTCCATCGGATGCGAGCCCTGCACGCGCGCCATCGCCCCAGGTGAAGATCCACGCGCCGGCCGCTGGTGGTGGGAAAACATGGACGGCAAGGAATGCGGCCTCCACATCGGCGGCGAGCGCCAGCTTGATAAAGTCGCCTGATCGCACCACGCCCTCGATCAGGACTTGAGATACCAATCCGCGCGGGTTCCTAACAAAAGGTGCCCGCGCGATTCTTTTTCACGCGCCTCTTAACGGGCCGCTAACCCGACTGCGGCGAAACTCGCTCCCAGAGCCGTTGGAGGCAGCGAGTGAGCGTTCCAGTTCCTTTTTTGAAAAATTTACCATCCCTGTGCCAGCCGGAACAGCCGGGCAGGGGCCGCTCCCGCATAGTGGGTTCAACAGACGGAACGAACACCGTCACCCACAAACAATCTCTTCGGGAGCCGAAACAATGAACACCACCATCATCGCAGCACTGACCCTCGCAATCTTCGCAGCAACCGCAACCCAGGCTTCGGCCGTTTCCAGCTCAGTCAAGTACGCCTGCATGGGCGACTACCTCTCCTACTGCTCGCAGCATGCTCCAGGCGGATCGGCCGTCAAGCAGTGCATGCGCCGCAACGGTTCCAAGCTGTCCCGCGGATGCGTCAGCGCCTTGATCAAAGCCGGTTACGTTTCCAAGAAGGCAGTGTCGCGCCGCGCTGCAAGCCTCGGCCGCTAAGCCCATGACCTCAGCCAAATTCAAATAAAGGCGGACCTTCCCGGTCCGCTTTTTCGGTTCTCAGGCCACCCGTTAACTCTATTCCCCTGCCCCGCATCGCCCTCGCCTGAAAGCAATCCGCTCTAGCTCTGGACTACCACCTGCCCCTGAAAACGGCCTTTGACTGCCTTCCCCGACGGTCAATTTCTGCTCTGAAGCTCGTGTTTGAGGGCAAACCGATGGCGGCCGCAACAACGCTCACCACGCACCAAGCTACTGATACATCGCCACATTTCTAGGTCGCGCCGGCGGTGAGGTGAGAAAATTTTGAAAAATATTCACGCCTGTCCCTCCCGGAACAGCGCGATGACGGCTGTCCGGGCACATTGGTTTCAACAGACGGCGACAACAGCCGCACAGCAAACCTCGAGACACCGGAGCCGAACCAATGACCAACATCGCAACCAAGTCGATCATCGCCGCGGCAATCTTCGCAGCAACCGCAACCCAGGCCTTCGCAGTATCCAGCTCAGTCAAATATGCCTGCATGGGCGACTATCTTTCCTACTGTTCGCAGCACGCTCCAGGCGGTTCGGCCGTTAAGCAGTGCATGCGCCGCAACGGTTCGAAGCTGTCCCGCGGATGCGTCGGCGCCCTCATCAAGGCCGGCTACGTTTCCAAGGCGGAAGTTTCGCGCCGCGCAGCAAGCCTCGGCCGCTGATCAACCCAGACAAGCAACCGATGAAGATATGACGGCGGGTCTTTTAGAGGCTCGCCGTTTTGCACTCATTTGTAGTTGCGCGAAGGCTTTCGTCGTCTAGCCTGTCATGACCTCAAGCCATAACTTTCAGAGACGAAATGCAATCCACCACCTGCAATGCCCGCCGCATCAGCGCGAAGCCCGCCGCTTGCCAGCCAGTCTCCACCCCAGAACGCAAGCGCAATCTCGTTTGGGCAGTCAAAGCGGCCTTCTTCCTCATCCTCGCCATCTGCGTCCTCGCCCCGGCGCAGCGAACTGCAACGGCGCAGGAAGCGCTCGCCCCCTTCGCCGAAAGCGCCGAACTCGTCGATACCGCCTTGATCCTTGCCGTCGACACCAGCGAATCCGTCGACGAAACCCGCTTCAGGCTGCAGATGGACGGCATCGCCACGGCGCTGGAAGACACCGGTGTCATCAACACCATCCTCGGCGGCCCTCGCGGCGCAATCGCGCTCCAACTGGTGTCCTGGGCCGACCACTCCGAAATTGCCCTGCCGTGGACCTTGATCGCCTCGAAAAACGATGCCCGCGCAGTCGCCGGCAGGATCCGCAAACTTCCACGCATGGGCGGCGAATTTACCTGCATGGCACGCATGTTCCGCAATATGCGGGAGGTTGTACTGGACGAAATCCCCTACCAGCCCCTCAAAACGGTCATCGACGTCTCGGGCGACGGCATCGACAATTGCGAAAGCGCGGCGGCAACACGCAACGCGCGCGACGCTGTCATCGAGAAAGGCGCCGTCGTCAACGGCCTGCCCATCATCGTCGATCCCAATGAGCTTGTTGGCGAAGGCGCTTACCGGGCCCCCGGCGCCGGCTTGGTACCGTTAACGCCGCCCAATCAAAGAAAACGCGTCACCTTGGAAGAGTGGTTCAAGGAAAACGTGATCGGCGGTTTCGGCGCCTTCTCAATCCCGGCTGACGGCTACGGCGATTTCGCCCGCGCCATGCGCAGCAAGTTCCTCGTCGAGATCAGCGTTGCTCCAAACGAACTCCCACGGAGCAAACGTCGCAAGAAAGCCCTTCATGTATACACCGAACAGGCCAAACCCCGTCCAGGCATGGAAATCGCAAACCGTTAATTTATCGAGTTTTTCGCTTGTCAATTGCCTATGACGCCGCGCAAGTGTAGTGTTCATTGCCCCGGGAGATTAGACGGCGCAAAGCCAGCACCAAACAACAACACGCTGGCAAATTGGGAGGACGTGCGGATTGATGTGGGATACCTGGTCGCCCTCGACCTGTGGCATCCATACGGCTTCGAGTCTTTCCGAGTCGCTTGAAGATTCGATCGTCGAACTTCGCGCTTCGCTTCCACCTGCCCAATTCGAATATCTTATCGTATTTTTCTCGCCCAAGTTCGCTCCCGAACAATTGGCCAAACGGCTGCGCGAAGCCTTCCCGGCGACGCCGTTCAGCGGATGCACGACAGCCGGCGAAATCTCCCACTCGGGCGTTCACAACGGCAGCATTCAAATCATCGCTTTCGAGAAAGGGCGCTTCAAATTCGTGAGCGCCGTCATCGAGGATACGAGCAACAGCAGCGTCGAACATGCCGCCCAAATGGCACGAACCGCGAAATCGCGGACGTCGGTTGCCGGCACGCCTTTGAACATGTTCGGTCTGTTGCTGACCGACGGCCTATGCAATTGCGAAGAAAGCCTCGTCGCATCGATCAGTTGGGCGCTTGGCGACATCCAGATGGTCGGTGGCTCTGCCGGCGACGACCTGCAGTTCTCGAACACCTCGCTGATCCACAATGGCCGAGCCCTCAAGGACGCAGCGATTTTGATGCTCGTTGAAACCGACGTGCCGTTTCACACTTTCAAATCGCAGAACTTCGATCCCACCGCAACGAAGCTCGTCATCACCGATTGCGACGCGGAAAAACGCATCGTCTATGAATTCAACGCCGAGCAAGCCTCTCTGGAATATGCCAACGCGATCGGCCTGATCCCCGAGGACCTGGGACCGTTCAGCTTCGCTTCTCATCCCCTCGTCGTCAAAGTCGGTGACGACTACTACTGTCGCTCGATCCGCAATATGAACCCCGACGGCAGCCTCTCGTTTTTCTGCGCCATCGACGTCGGCCTTGTGTTGACCGTCGCGCGCCCAACCGACCTTGCCGATGCGACAGAAGCCAAGCTTCAGGAAGTCAACAAGCTCCTGTCTGGCACCGAACTGATCCTGGGCTTCGACTGCATTCTGCGGCGCCTCGATGCCGAAAACCGGCAAATGAAATCGCGCATCGAAAAGATCTATCAAAAACACAAGGTCGTCGGCTTCCACACCTATGGCGAACAATATAACGCCATGCACCTGAACCAGACGCTGACCGGGATCGCCTTCGGAAGTCTCGCCAAATAAGCGAACTGACAAGCTGCAATCCTGGCAATCGAGGATCAAAAACTCCGCCATCTCAAAAAGCTCAACTGCATCGCCGAGTCGAAAAGCCGCCCATGCTGCCTCCCTCAAACGATGATCTCTCCCGACAGATCACCAAACTCAACAAGATCAACGCCGCCCTGATCGAGCGGGTTGAGCGCTCTGTTGAACAGCAGGGCAATGCGTATTCGCTATTTACCGCCGCGATCGGTCTGGAGCAGCAGGTTCGCCAGCGCACCGACCAATTGAGCGAAACACTCGACCGGCTCGAACGCTCTAATGAAGCGATGCTCGCAGCCAAAGAAGAAGCCGAACGCGCCAATGAGGCCAAGACCCGCTTCTTCACCGCGGTCGGCCACGATCTTTTGCAACCGTTGCACGCAGCGCGCCTGACGTTGTCGGCCCTGGGCGAAAGCGTCGATGGTCCAGAACAGAAGGTCCTCGCGAACCAGATCGATCACGCCTTGTCGTCGGTCGAGGATCTGCTGCGCACAATGCTCGACATCACCAAGATCGAAACCGGCGTCACTCAGCCAGCTCCGCGACCGTTGTCGTTGGCCAGTCTGTTTTCCTCATTGCAAGTTGATTTCGCGCCGATCGTCGCCGAAAAAGGTCTCGTACTGGACATCCCGGCAACCGACCTGCTGATCGTCTCCGACCCGGCCATGCTGCGGCGGATCCTGCAGAATCTGCTCTCCAACGCGGCGAGATTCACCGATACAGGCACGATATCCGTGCATGCTTTTCAGCGCGGCGAAGACGTCCGCATCGAGGTGCGCGACACCGGTATCGGCATTTCTGAGGCCGACCGCAACCGGATATTCGAGGAGTTTCAAAGCGGATCAAGCGTCCGGCCCAGCCGCCAGGGCGGCTTCGGCCTCGGCCTGTTTATCGTCAAGCGCATGGCGCAAGCTCTGGACCACAAGATCGACTTGGAAACTCAACCGGGCCGCGGTTCCGCCTTCTCGGTCACCGTCCCGCACGCCACCGTCGGCACCGAAACGATCGAAACGCACGCCCAGCAGGCCGAAGCCCGTCGCGCTCAATATGGCTTCACCGATCTCAACGTGATGGTCATCGAGAACGATTTGAATATCATCGAAGCCACCAAGAATTTGCTGACCAAATGGAATTGCCGCCCACACACGGCAACCAACATCGCGCAGATATCGGGCTACATCGCAACCGCCGAGGAGCCGCCGGCCATCATACTCGCCGACTACCACCTCGATAACGACGAATGCGGACTGACCGGCGTTGCCAAACTGCGCGAAGCTTTCGGACGCAACATCCCAGCAATCATCATCACGGCAGACCATGGACCGGAATCCGGCAATGCCGTCAAAGAAGCCGGTTGCGAAATTCTACGCAAGCCGATCCGGCCGGCCGAACTGCGGGCCTTGATGCGGCATCTTCTCGATTAGAATTTTTTGTGACTGACCCAGTCGAGTCTACGCGCGCCAAAGAGGCAGCACGCCACCGAGCGCTGGCCGCAGCCGTTCAAAATCTATCTGATGGACATGACAGCGGCAGTCGCCCCGAACACGCGCCCGCCTGGCGAAACAAAAAATCAGCTTGAGCGCTCGCCCTCAGGTGGACCTTCATCGCCCAGCGCAATCTTCGACACCTCGATGACCGCCTGCGTCCGCGAAGCAACGCCAAGCTTGCGCAGAATTTCAGACACGTGCGCCTTGACGGTCGTTTCTCCAACGCTGAGTTCGAAAGCGATCTGCTTGTTCAGCAGCCCCTGCTTGAGCATCTTCATGACGCGCAGCTGTTGCGGCGTCAGGGTCTTCAGCCGCTTGATGATCTCGGCTTCTTCGCTGTTCGATTTGTCAGGCGGCTCATAAGAGGCCGGCAGATAGACCTCGCCGTTCATGACGCCTTGGATAGCTTCAACGAGTTCCGGCTTCCTCACCGATTTGGCGATATAACCCGAAGCCCCACAGGTAATCGCACGGTGGATAGTCTCCGGATCTTCAATGGCCGAAACGATCACGACAGGCAGCTTGGGATAAAGCGATCTCAGGTCGAGCAGCCCATCGAAGCCGTGCGTCCCAGGCATGTTGAGATCCAGCATGACGAGATCGTAGTTAGAACGCAGTTTCAGCTTCTCTTTCGCCGACGCAAGCGAGTTTGCTTCCTCGATTTCCGCTTCCGGATAGGCCGCATGAACGGCCAGCTTCAAGGCATCGAGAAACAGCGGGTGATCGTCAATGACGAGAAAACTTTCTGGCATTTTTATCGTATCCAGGAATCCGCTTTCGCTTGGCAAGTATGACATAGTTTGACCGATCCGTACCTGCTGCGCAATTACCTAGCCCAATGCTTGTATTGCAAGCAAACAGAGGGCAAGCGGATGATCCGCCTGCCCCCCGGTGTCATCGACTTCCAACCCGATTAAAGTGTGATTGGAAGCTCATCTTGGCACCCTTACTTCGGGATGCGGAAGGTCCAGACCATGCCGCCCTGGTTGAGATGGGCGACCGTCTTGGCGACTTCGCCACCCCACAGTGGAACAGCACCGCCCCAACCGGACACGACCGAAACCATCTGCTCACCGTCCTGTTCCCAGGTGATCGGCGACCCGACGATGCCCGAGCCGGTGTTGAACTTCCAAAGTTCCTTACCCGTCTTGGCGTCGAGAGCCATGAGGTAACCTTCCGGCGTGCCGGTAAAGACCAGACCACCGCCGGTCGACAAAACACCACCCCACAGCGGAGCGTTGTTCTTCATCGTCCAGACGATCTTGCCGGTGGCCGGATCGATGGCCTTCAAAGCACCGATGTGATCGTCGAAGATCGGCTTGATGGTGAAGCCTGCACCCAGGTAGGCCGCACCGGCTTTATAGGTGACCGGCTCGTTCCAAAGATCCATGCCCCACTCGTTGGAAGGCACATAGAACAGCTTGGTTTCAGGCGAATAGGAAATCGGCATCCAGTTCTTGCCGCCCAGGAAGCTCGGCACGGTGAAGACCGAAGATCCCTTCTTGCCGTCTTTGCTCTTTGTCGGATCGCCAGGACGGTTGGCAGGGTCATAGATCGGACGACCGTTATCATCGAGACCTTTAGCCCAGGTGATTTTTTCAACGAACGGAACGCCACGGATGAACTTACCATTTTCGCGGTTCAGAACGTAGAAGAAACCGTTGCGGTCAGCCGTTGCAGCCGCCTTCGTCCCGTTGAGGTCGAACGACACGACTTCGTTCACGCCGTCGTAGTCCCATCCGTCGTTCGGCGTCGTCTGGAAGCCCCACTTGATCTCACCGGTTTCCGGATCGATAGCCAGACGCGAGCACGACCATTTGTTGTCGCCCGGACGCATGTGGCTGTTCCAAGGAGCCGGGTTGCCGGTCCCGATCAGAATAGACTTCGTCTCGTGGTCGTAGGTACCGCCAAGCCAGGTTGCAGCGCCACCCGTCTTCCATAAATCGCCAGGCCAGCTTTCGTTCTTCTTGCCCGTCATCGTCGAGGGCTTGCCGTTCAGCATACCCATATGACCTTCAACGGTCGGACGCGACCAGACCATTTCGCCGGTATCCGCTTTGCGCGCTTCAACACGGCCGATAATCCCGAATTCACCGCCCGAAACGCCAGTAACGAGAAGCGGACCATGCTTTTCGGAAGGAACGATGAGCGGTGCAGCCGAGAAGGAATAGCCCTTCTTGTAGTCGTCGATCTTCTGCTTCCAGACAACCTTGCCGGTCTTGGCGTCCAGCGCCACCAGCTTGGCATCGAGCGTACCGAAGATGAATTTGTCGCCGATCAGCGCGCCACCACGGTTGATGACGTCGCAGCAAGGCAGGATGCCCTCGGGAAGGCGGGCATCGTACTGCCAGATTTCTTCGCCCGTCGTCGCGTCGATGGCCCAGGCACGGCTATAAGAGCCGGTGATGTACATCACGCCGTCTTTGACGAGCGGCTGGGTCTCCTGACCGCGCATCTTTTCGCCGCCCAGCGACATCGTCCAGGCAGGAACGAGCTTGCCGACGTTTTCGGTGTTGACCTTGTCGAGCGGGCTGAACCGCTGACCTTGCGTCCCAAGACCGTTGGTGACGACGTCGGACGTGGTCGTCGCATCGTTAACAATGTCGTCGATCGTCACGTCTGCGAGCGACGGCTGCGCAATTGCAACCGACAATGCAAGTGCACTGGCGGTCAGAATCAACTTCCTCATAGTCGGCGTTCCCCTTAGTTTGTGAATTGGCAACCAAAAGAGTTTTGACATTCCGCCGAAAATGTTTTCACGCGGAATTATGATTGCGAAACCCGAAGGCTTGAGCGCTACGCGCGCAAAACCGGAGCCAATTCGAAAAGGCAATTCGCATTGCCGTCGAAAAAGCTTGTAGCTTCAGCATGGTTTCGGAATCCCAAGCCGGCGACACGTTATCGCAGCATGACCAAGGCTCTAATTGCCAAATAGTACATGAAGACGGGAACACTCGGCAAAAGGCTCGCCATTGCTCTAAAAATTGCAATGCTGGAAAATGAAACGAAAGCCAATTGATACAATTAACAAGCAGCCATAGCGCAAATGAATGCGCAATATTGATCCTGGTCAGTTGACTAATTTGACCGCGTATCGACGCGCGGCCAAAGCGCGTCTTCAAGCTTGGGATAGAGATGCATGACCGAGCGCCCAAACTCATATCGAGATAGCGCAATCTTTTCCGCCCAAGACGGCAACGGTATCGCCATCGCCTCGGTCATCGACAACCCACGATCGAAAGCCTCAGTGATCTTTTCTTCGATCATGCTCAGCCATTCGCCGGTCTGGACAAGGCCGCGCCGATCTTTTTCAGACGGCCCATGTCCTGGAACGAGCCGCGAGAACTGCGCCTCTCCCAGCTGTTTCAAGCTCGCGTGCCAATCCTTCAAATCGGCATGCGGTGTCGTCGGAGCCCGATCGAGAAAAGCCAGGTCTCCAGCAACCAAAATTCCGCTACGCTCATCAAAGATCGCCAGGTCGCACGGCGTATGACCTTGCAAGACGACATAGCGAAATCGGCGCTCGCCGATATCTTCATGGCCTGAGACGATCGCTTTCGCAGGCAGCACAACCTCTGTGCCGCGCATCCAATCTCCGGCGAGGTAGTACATCGCCGAAGCAAAATCTTCTCCCGATTGCTTGAGCCCTTCGACGACACCTTGCGGTGCCGCCAGCGCTTCGGACGCAAACGCCTGGCAACCGAAAACATGATCGGGATGAAAGTGCGTCAGCAGCACCCGCGCAACCGGCTTACCGGTCAACTGCCGGGCAATCGCATCAAGCTCTAGGCCGTAGCGCTTCGACGGACCCGTATCGACGACGACCGCCCCGTCCTTGGTGTCGAAGATTGTGATGTTGGCAATCGCCCCGCCATTGTCTGACGAGATCGCCTCGTCGACTCCAGCCAACATCCACACGCCGGCATCGAGCTGAAGGGGCTTTAGCCCATACCGCAATGGCGCCGCATCCACTTGAAACATAGGCAGAAATGCCAACCCGGCAGCAAGCCCTGCGGACTGCAATAGCTTGCGCCTGTCGAACCACGGGCCAACGAACACCTCATCCGAAGCGCGCCGTTTCACGGGTGCATCTCCTGCAGCTCACGCGTGTTCAGCTGGCTTTGCTTCCAGCCCACATCGATCTTTGAGGAAAACTCGTTCCCGTCGATATCGTGGCTATCGACTTGGATCGCGCGATCCTCCGCCGGCAGTCGCACCATCAAGGTGAGAGTCGGGTCTTCGCTGACGGGCTCACGCATTTCGACCTTCGCCAGAACCTTCCCGGACGTGGCACGAACCATAACGTTATCGATGTAAAAGGCCGGGATGTTACCTTTAGCAAGACCCGTATCCATCGGATGCTTGATCGTCATCCGGAAACGCGCAAGTCCATCGGCCTGCCGCCAGGCCCGCCCGCGCGTATTACCAACCGTGAGCGACCAGTCGGCTTTGTTGCGCGCCATCGCCGGAGAGGAGCATCCCCCACCCGCAGCACTTAAGAACTTGCCCCCGACATGCCACGTACCGTCTTCGGTCAAAACCGCCGCGCGGACCGGCGTTGCCTGCTCGACCTTAAGCCGGAACGAAATGAACGGCGCTGCAGCGGTCGGTGATAGCGTCAACGTATGCGGCAACGGATTGAGGTCGGCAAAGACAACAATCTTCTGCACACCGGGAAGACTGCGCGCGTCGACAGTGACCGGCACCTGAGCCTGGTTCTCGACGACTTCGGGAACGATAACCTTGACGCGCGGATCGAACTGGTAGCTGGCATCGCCGATAAATGCCTCGCGCATATCCTCCCACATGGGAGAATTCATCGGATCTTTCGGACTATCGGCTTGCGCCGGAGCTACCACCACAGCGTATTGGCAAATAACCGCCGCGAAAATCGCAAAGCTCGATCTGGACAAGCACATTGGCTTTCTCCTGCAGCCGCCTCTGGTACTAGACTAACCTAATACCAACTGATTTTCAGCTCAAAGCCCAAGAATTTCCTTCATTCATTTCGGAGCAACGTAGCTGACGCCATATTTCTCAAAAATTTTCGCCAGCTCACCATTGCCGCGCAGCTTTCGCAATACGCCACCAACAGCATAGCCCAAATCGCGGCTATCCTCTTTCACGGCAATACCGATATTCCAATTCGAACGAAGCGTTTCAGGAAATTCCGGCGTGAGCGTTTTAAGCGTCAGCTCTTTTCCATGCAGCGCCGCTTCGACCTGCGCCCGGCGCGCCATCAACCCCGCACTGCCGCCTTCCAGGAAATTTTCCACGGCACTTTCGAATTTGATGTAAGGATTGACGTTGTTTCTCAGCTTTCCATCCTGCGCGAAGGCGAGAAAATAGTGCGCCGAAGTCGCAAATTGGCAGGCCACCTTGTTGCCTTTGCCGTCTTGGAAGGCCTCGAGCCCAGCATCGTTACCCAGAACGTCGGTTTTGAGCACGAGGACAACGTCCTCATGGAAATAGGAACTCGAGATTGCCGCCAGATTGTTGCGGGCGATCAGCTCCTTTTCCATCGGCACATGCAGCATCACATCGCCTTTGACGCCACCCGTTCTCGGGCCTTGCCAGATATTCGAGCGGATATCGTCGTCGACTTCTTCACCCGCCGCACGCGCGATGATGTCGGCTTTGAGCCCAAGTTCACTGGCGACCGCCCGCCCGATATCCGCGTCGATCCCTAAGACCTTTTCGCCCTCGACCCATGAAAACGGAAAGGCGTCGGTATAGACATTCACGCGCAAAACGCCCGACTCGCGCACATCTTCGAGCGGACGCGCATCGACACCGCCAGACAATGTGGACACCAGAAGCACGAAGGCAGCGGTCAGGCTAACCCAACCGCTGCGACGGCCCAGAAACCGGAGCGCGAAAATCATTCTTCGTATTGGGATTCGACGTAAGTCCGGATCGCCCACATGGCTTCCTGGCTCAATGTCCCTTCGAAACCCGGCATCCGCGTCGCACCGTTGATCGTCGCACCGTGACGAATGCGCTCGATGAACCATTCATCGCCTTCGTCGCCCTTTTCCAGATAGCGCAGATCCGGCGCCAAACCGCCCGAGATCACCTGCAAACCATGACAACGCGCGCAGTTCTGGTTGTAACCAGACGACCCGATTTCGAGAGCCTTCTTGTTGCCACGGTAAGGGTTCGTTTCGCGCCACTCTTCACCGAGGTTATCAAGACCGGTTGTATCGACGGGCTGCGGTGAGACGTCTCCGTGCGCGAAGCTGCGTTCACCACCAGCCAACAGTGCCAGACAAATCGTCAAACACGTGGCCAAGCCACGAAACAATCTCATGTGTAACCACTCCTTGTTTTCGCGAGCGTTTTCCTAAGTTCCCTAGCCACATCTATAGGCATCGAACTCAGCTTCATGACACTGTAAATAAGTGCAATCTTTGCTGTTTCAGGTATACGAACGCGATGAGGAGTTCGAAGAATTGCGCAGGCTTTGCCGCGCTCAGCGCATTAACCAAGTGCTGCCGCGCAGCCGCGCATAAGTACCATAGTACACATGCCAACTCCCCTGCCGCTCTCCTAACTTAAGCGTCGAACCAACAAGACAACGCCGGTGCGTCAGCGAACGCAGATGACATCAAACGGCGACCTGGAAACGCTACTTGGAGATCACGAATGGGCAGCCCTTTGCGTCGGGCCACGGCGCTTGCATCTATTTGCCTTCTCGTTGCGATCACGCACGCATCCGCTGACGAGCTTTACGTTTCAAACGAGAAAGACAACACGATATCGGTGATCGACACCGAGACGCTGAAAGTCACGCGCTCGTTCTCCGTCGGCATGCGCCCGCGCGGCATAACGTTTTCACCCGACTACAAACACTTCTTTGTCTGCGCCAGCGACAACGATGCCGTGCAGGTTTACGACACCAGCACCGACAAGCGCATTTACGATCTGCCCTCAGGCGAAGACCCTGAACAGTTCGCAGTCACGCCGGACGGGAAGAAGCTCTACATCGCCAACGAAGACAACGCCGTCACCACCATCGTCGACCTCGACGAACGCAAAGTCATCAAACAGGTCGACGTTGGGATTGAACCGGAGGGCATGGCGATCTCGCCGGACAACAAAGTCGCCGTCGTAACCTCTGAGACGACCAATATGGCGCACTTCATCGACACTGAGACCTATGAGGTCACCGACAATATTCTCGTCGATCAGCGCCCCCGCCACGCCGAATTCACAGCCGACGGCAAGCATCTTTGGGTGTCTTCGGAAATCGGCGGCTCGGTGAGCATCATCAACGTCGAAACGCGAAAGATCGAAAACAAGATCACCTTCTCGATTTCAGGCCTGACCGAAGATGTCATCCAGCCGGTCGGCATCAAGATTACCAAGGATCAAAAGACGGCATTCATTGCGCTGGGGCCGGCCAATCGCGTCGCCGTCGTCGATATCCCAACGCTGCAGATGAAGAAGTACATTCTGGTTGGCCAGCGCGTCTGGCATCTCGCATTCGGCCGAAACGAAAAGATGCTTTACACGACGAACGGCATTTCCAATGACGTCACGGCCATCAATGTCGAGACCTTGAAAGCAACCAAGTCGATCACCGTCGGGCGCTATCCGTGGGGCATTGCGTTGAAACCAAAGCTATGACGATTGCGGCGCGGATCGCCCGTAAAGCTACGGCAGCGGATCTGTGCCACCAGCTCCAGCTAGGATTTGTCGTCGCGCTCTTATCGGCTGCATTGCAGCTTGCCAACTGTCAGGGCCTATCGGCCGCCGAAACCCAAGGCGACAACTTCGACCCCAAAACCGGCTACCGCATTAAGCACTACCGTGCTGCATTGCCCGATGCCGTTCCCGGCGGACAGCGCGTCGACACCGAAGAGGTGGAAAAGATCTTCCACGCGCGCTCAGCGATTTTCATCGATGTCATGCCCTCGACCGGTGCCGGCTTCGACCCCAAAACCGGTCAATGGCGGCTCACCAAAAAGCGCAAGAACATCCCCGGTTCGGTCTGGCTCCCCGACGTCGGACACGGAACGCTCGAACCAATACTCGAACGCTACTTCGCTCAAAATCTGAGTTCGCTCAGCGGTGGCGACAAATCAAAACCGCTCTTGTTTTACTGCCAGTCCGATTGCTGGATGGCCTGGAATGCCGTCAAGCGCGCCAGCTCTCTGGGTTACCGGACGCTATATTGGTATCCCGACGGAACCGATGGCTGGGGAGATTGGGACAACCCCATCGAACTTGCCAAGCCTGTTCCGGTCCGGATTGAAAACCGCTAGGCCACCGAAATTGCGCACACGAGGTATATTTAACCTTAACTGACGCCCGATTCATTTCAGGTCATTCGAATTGACCTGTATTGCAAATCGAGATCCTCAAAGCATCGATCGACGAATTGATCGGCACCGACAAGAACAGCTTTGCTTTGTCTGTCTCGCGTCCCACCAATAGACATCCATCCAACTCAGTTGACTCAAATCGGGTCTATCGCCTCTCGTGGAACGGATATCGCGCTGCCGCCCCCAACTCTCACACATCAGATTAAGCAACCCGCCTTCGGCGTTGATACGCCGGCGCCGAGCAAGCCGCGACCGAGTAAAAATCGACGAAACCCAGACAAATCAATTGATTACGATCATAGACTTTAGAGCTAGATCATGCCTCTCAATATGTTACGTTGGGACAAGTGTTCCAGGCGGAACAGCGCGGGCGTTTGGAAGCTGGTATTTATGTCCTGTTCATCTGGATGCTGCCAGGATGGCCCGAAACTCGCACTAATTCCGCCAAAATTCCGCAAGCGCTTGCGGAATTCCTTTTCGATACTGAACCCGGGGTGCCTAAAACATGACTTGGCGAAACCGAAGAAACCTTAGACTGGCAGCACTGCCAGTCATGGTGGCTGCAACCTTCACAAGCGCCATCGCCAAAGAAGGCGACAGCGATGAGAAGTTTGACGTCTCCGCAATCGCAAAATCCATTAATTTAGATGACAAACTTTCGCGGTGCACCGTCTCCAAGGAGCGCAAAGGCAAAGGTCTTGAAGACCTTTTGACCGTATTGAAAGATGGCAAACCACCTGTCATCGCGCGCGCCGTTTACCGCTGGAAACAAAAACGCATCGCCGGCGAAACCCGCAAAACGCCGAAATTCATTTTCGGAAGCAAGACCGGCTCCGATAAAGAAGCCAAGCTCGCCATCATGAGCGACGAATACGATGCTGTGACGTGGGGCCCCGAGTTCGACGAGAACGGCGGTAAAAAGCTTTACGAAACGCTTGGCAAATCGGTCGATTGTAAGTGCGATACCCCCCTGAAGGGTAAGCTCGATCCGATGATCACCGGCCTCAGGGAGGCGCTTCAGGTCACCGGCAAAGAAGAACTTGTATCGTGGGGTGAAAAGTTCACCGCCCATGATCTGGCCGCCGTTGCCCAGCAGGTCATCGCCACCCAGGAACCTCAAGAAGGTGAAATTTCCGACGGCGTTAAGCTCGAAGTCGGTCTGCAAACCTACACGACGCGACAGATCTTCGGCTACATGCACCCGGTCTTTGATCCCGATGCCAACTCGCTGTCCTGTCAGAAGCTGGAAGACTCGCTTCCTGTTTCGACCGAGTTCCAACTCTATGTTGCGTTGACCGGTATCGAGGAACAAGACGAAGCCGAATTGGCTGACGCTAACACCTCGGAACTGGACGCCGAAGGCGATGTCGCCCAGGGTGACGCCGACCTTGCTGCGTTGGACGAAGAAGATACCGCAACGCCGGAAAGCGATCTTGCCGAGGCGCAAGAAGAACTCGCTGACGACCGCATAAGCCCAGAAGATCCGGCCGACGAGCAGGAAGTCGCCGCCGTCGACCCGGATGTCGGTGCTGAAGCCGAAGAGGCTGTCGAAGTCGTTGAGGAAAGCTACTCCCCACCGCGCTCGAGCCGTCGCCCAAGCAAGGGCTACAAAACCCTGAGCGACGACCCCTACTACGAAGAAGAGCCGGTTCATGTCGTCGACGAAGAACCCGTCTACGTCGTTGACGATATCGAAGACGAAGTCGACGACTGGTACGACTATCCCGGTTACTACGAAGACGACATCTTCACCGTCTACGTCGAGCCGCCACCGCCTGTCATCATCGTTCGCCCGCCGATCGTCACGCCGGTCGTCGCGATCCTCGGTGGTGCCATCGTCTTTGCCGCCGTCACGCGTCCGCGTTGGAGAAACCCATGGGCTTTCAACCGCTTCGCACGCAATCGTCGGCGCAATAACACGACGATCAACATCAACTTCTTCCGTCCTCAGCGCGCCGCCCGGTTCAAGCCTGGCTGGGGCCTGAAACAGAACCGCGGTTTCGTCCGCAAGCAGCCTCGCAACCGTGGCTTCGCTCGCAAGAACCGCCTGATCCCTGCCAAAGCTCGCCTTGGCAATGCGCGTCCGCTCGGACCGAAGGGTAAACCTGGCTTCTGGAAGAAGAAGAACCGCAAGGCCGGCAACAAGGCGCTTAATAAAGCCGCTCGCCTCAAGGCCAACCGCGCCAAGAATGCGATCGCCAAGCGCAAAGCGTTGCAGAAGGCCGCAATTGCCAAACGAAAAGGTCTGGTTGGCAAGAACGGCAAGTTGAAACCCGGCTTAAAGGGCAAAACCCCCGCCCAACGCGCTGCAATTGCAAAGCGTAACGCTGCCAAGAGAGCCGCTCTGAAGCAGAAAAAGCTTGGCAACAAGAAAGGGCTGGCGAACAAGAAAGCCGCTCTGAAGAAGAAACAGAACGCGCTGAAAAAGGCGGCTTTGGCCAAGAAACGGGCTGCAGCCAAGAAGACCGCGGCAGCCAAAAAGCAGGCCGCAAAGCGCAAGGCTTTGGCAGCCAAACAGGCCGCGAACAAGCGCAAAGCTGCGAATGCAGCGGCCGCCAAGAAGAAGGCTGCCGCAGCAAAACGCGCTGCAGCAGCCAGGAAAGCCGCTGCTGCCAAAAAGGCCGCTGCAGCCAAACGCGCCGCCGCTAACAAGAGGGCCGCTGCAGCGAAGAGAGCAGCCGCGGCCAAACGCGCCGCAGCTTCTAAACGTGCCGCTGCCGCCAAACGCAAGGCAGCTGCCGCAAGAAAGGCCGCAGCTTCCAAACGTGCTGCGGCTGCCAGGAGAGCTGCCGCCGCCAAGCGGGCTCGGGCTCAGAAGAATCGGGCTCGCGCGCAAGCAAAAGCTCGGGCCCGGGCACAGGCACGCGCTCGCGCACAAAATAAAGCCAGAGCGCGCTCCCAGGCTCAGATGCGCAGGAAAGCGGCAGCCATCCGCCGCAGACAGGCCGCAGCAAAGCGCCGCTGCCCACCAGGCAAGCGCTTCGTCAAAGGAGCCTGCCGCTAAGGCCGACGGTCTGCAACACGTCAACACTGCGGCGCGCCAATTTTGGCGCGCCGCTTCACTATCCACCCCACCCCTCGACGCTTGATCGGCGTCAAAAACTCACCAACTCATGCATTGCCAGGCAGGCCCTCGAAAGCTCGCCCCAACGCAACGAGATAATCAGTCAACTAGAGCGAATTCGATCCAGACCAAACCCGCAAGATGCGGGACCTCGACCAACAGCTCGGTTCCATGGAGAAAACGATGACTTCGATCCCAAGCCTTCTTAAAAGCGGCGTGATTAGCAGCACGGTTCTGGTCCTGGTGGCCACCTCGGCAAACGCTGCCGACGTCGACTATTCGCGCTACTTCAAATCATCCGCCGCGCTCTCGGCTGTCGCCAGCGCCCTTTCAATTCTGGAGCCTTGCGAAAAGCCCATCGCGTTCTCCGAGACGACCGAAGAATCCGCGGTCAAGCTCAAAGCCACCTGCCCGGCAACCGACGGTGAAGCGATCACCGTCGAACTGAGCTTCCAAAGCGACGAAGCCGGCAACCTATTCCCAGACTCCTTCGATTACGGCAACTGATCGCAAACCATCGATCCGGCTTCGAAAGATAACAAAGGCGCGGGCTCAAGAAGCTCGCGCCTTTTTCGTTGTCCGCATTTTTCGAAAGCCGCGTTTGCTGGTCGATACAAAAAACCAACCCGCCAGGCTCGACCGAGTTAGAAACCGATCTCAGGCTTCACCAGCATGAGCCACAAGATGGCGAGCACGGCGAGGAATGCCGGAATACCGCATGCAAACCAGATCCCGAACAACTTGAAATATCGAGGCGGCAGTGCCGTCTGCTGCGCGTCGGCCTGACGCGCCAGGTCGCGCATCTTCAATTGGATCCACACCACCGGCAGCCAGAAGGCGCCCGTAAAGATGTAAAGCCCGATTGAAAGCAGCAGCCAACCCTCGGTCAGGCTCCAACCGATTTCTCGCGCCAGCAGGACACCTGTGATCGGCTGCAGAACGACAGCACTGGCCGTAAAAAGCCAATCGGCGAAAACAACGATTGAAGCGGTGTGAGCGATGATCTTGGCATCCCGCGTGAGATGCGCCATCAGCATGAAAAACGCGATGCCCGCGCCCGTCCCCAGAAGCACACACGCACCAATGACGTGCAGCCATTTGTAAAGGTCGACAAGTTCCATCAGCGCTCCTCACCCATTGCCATCAATGCGAGCGCCAGACCAATGACCGGCAAAATCTTGACAAGCGGTCCAAGCGGATCGGCCCAAAGCGACGGCACAAAGAACGTCGCTGCCAAGAGGTAAGCCAGCGACACACCGATCGCCGATAGACAGGAAACGGCCAACGTGCGCCGAAACAAAAGGCCCACGCCGATGGCGATGTCGACCAGCGAGCCAGCCAGCACGGCAGCCATCGCACCGCCTTTACCGAACGCGCCAGATATTAAACCGGCCGCCGCATCAAGTCGCCAAAGTCCAATCAGCCCGGAAGCGATCCAGAACAGCGCAAATCCAAAAACCAGAACTGGAAACACAAGCTGGGTGCGCGCAAAAATCCGTTCCTGGCGGGTCGATGGCATCATTCGCAACGTCGCATCCAGAGGCTTCAACGTTTGCACCGTCGCCGCCCGCCACGGCAGCGGATCGCCGCGCACGCCCTCGCCAAGCACTTTGAGCGCCGTCGACCGCAGAGGCGAACGCCAGCCAAGCCAGCCAGCCGCATCGGCCAGGCGGCCACAAAGCGAGCCGATGGCTTTGGGCACCTGAATAACGAAACCAGGCTCACCGAAGCCCAGCCACCTGCGAAACTGTAGGACAACCGAAACGAGGCTATGCGGCTCGGCTTCGACAAGATCAAATTCCCGCCCCGCGAGACTAGACCTCTCGATAGCAAGAACGACGGCTTGCCCCACCTCGTCAGCCGCAACCGTCTGCACCTGCGCTTGCGCGAGGAATATCGGCTGAATGAGCGGGATCGCCGCAAGCATCCGCAACAGCCCAGTCCCCCCGTAAGCCGTCGGCGATATCACAAGCCCGGGCTTCAAAATCACCCAGGAAAGGCGAGAGGCACGCAACGATCGGTCCGCCTCGCCCTTGGTCGAAAAAAATTCAGTCGAAGCATCAGGCGATGCACCCGGCGCCGAAATCTGCACAAAGCGCTTGAGACCTTTTTCTTCGCAGGCTGCGATCAAAGCGACAATTGCATCGCGCTGAACATGACCCAGATCATCAACCAACCCGGTCTGCAGCACCCCCGATGCGTTGACGACCGCATCCACGCCATCCAGCAAAGGGGCCCAATGCGCTTCAGTCACCATCAAATTGAGATCGCCGCTGACCCAGCTCACGCGCTCCGGCAACAACCGCCGCGCCTCCGGTCGTCGCGAAAGCCCGATGACTTGATGCCCCGCCGCGCAAAGTGCCCGAACGACCGACTGTCCAACAAGGCCATAAGCGCCAAGGACCAAGATCCGCATCTTAGAACCGCCCAGTACAGGAACCACATGGAGAAAGCATAAAACCGCAGCACACCTCATATCGAGGTCGACACGTTGATGTATAAAGGATTGATCACCTTTGACCAACCCACGTGAAATTTATGCTCGAAATTTGAATATTTCGCAGAGACATAAATTCGTGCGCGAAATACTTTTTTTTGCCTTTTCCACAAGCTTCGCGCAATGGAAAAGCGATTTAATTTGCATGAGCAATTAATCGTCAGACCACCCAACTAAATCTCGATAATTTAGACATCAAATCGAGGCAGAAAATCTGGCGCGCGTTTGAAAACCTGATACGACACGGATCGCCTAAAAGAACTGCAGATCAACCAAGGGCCGAAACAAAACGAGGAAGTGAAGAAACAAAGCAGCCACCGAACTGGAAGACGGAACTCAAACGAACTGGCACAAAAAATTTCTGCAGGAAGAAAACGGATCCAACTCTTCCTGCCGGGAAATGGGCTCAACAAAGCGCCCCCAAGGAAATACACTATGCTGCGAGCAGCTTCACAATTTCACCTCAAGGCAATCCAGGCGACAAGCTTTGTTGCTGCCATTCTGGCAGTTGCGCTCATCGCCATCCCTGCTTGCATGGCTGTCCCATTGGCCGCGGCCCTAAGCGACAAGACCAGCAAAACCCGCAATACCTCCGGCGGACTTGCCGGATTTGATCGCTTTGCATTCGCCGTTGCAGCCACTCATTGGCGACGCCAACTGCCCCCGCTGGATCGCGCGGTGTATGTCGCGAACCCCAAAGAAACCGTCTCGACTGATGAACCACAAAGCTTGCCGACCAAAAGCTCGAATTCATCCCGTGTCGAAAAAACGTTGGCGGCAGCGGAGCCGGTCAGAACGGTCAAGGCCGCAGAATCCCCAAGCACAATCAGGGCTCGGCCGGATACGTCACGCCGCAAAAAGATAAGTCCACCGCGCCGTTTGGGCTATCAGCGGCCTTCCTCAAAAAAAGCTCGCCCAATAAAAAGAAAACCGAAAAAGGCGCATGACCGCAATTGGAAAATGCAGGCACTTTTCCCGGACGGCCAACTCAACAATTAAAAAATTCTATTCAGAAAATTTGCCGCACAGATCGTACGTGCGCAATCACAACCTGTTTTTATCTCGCCTCACCTAGATATAGCTAACCAAGTCCTGAAACGTGGGCGTGGCGAAGATCTGACAATCTTCTCGAGACAATTTAATAAGCGGCATATCGAGAGACCGAATTGATTCAACCGCCTTGACGACCATGCCGTCGGCAGAAATATCGTCGAGCTTCGTTCCAAGTAGACTGAGACCATTAACAGTCGGCTCAACGATCCCGTCCGCCGAGATATCGTTAGATCCCCTGCTCAGCGCACCCAATTCATTGACGGCCCGCACGACAATCCCTTCTGCTGAGATGTTGTTGTTCAAATCTACGAACCGCAAGTCCTCATCCAAATCCTTCACCGGCGTAAACTGAAGCGCCGGATCAACGTCGTCCGAAGCGACAGTCGGGGCTCGGTATGTCCCCGTTACGGTCACGACAATGGTTGCCGTATCGGTGCCGCCATGACCATCCAAGACCGTGTAGGTCGCGGCCGTATTGCGCGTCGTCCCGGTTAGCAAACTGTCAAAATCACCGTTCGGATCGAATGTGATTGCGCCGTTAGCTGCGATTGAGAACAACCCACCATTCGTTCCAGCGATCGCCGAACGGGTGATCGCGTGCAGCATATCCCCATTCTGATCGCTGTCGTTGCCGAGAGCGTTGCCGACCACGGCACGCGCATCATCGGCGCTGGCTGCCAGGAGATCGTTGACCGCAACAGGCGCTTCGTTGGTTCCCGACACCGTCACCGTGATCGTCGCCGTGTCGGTGCCGCCTTCGCCATCCGAAATCACATACGTCAAGGTCGTATCGCGCGTTGCCCCAGCCCCCAGATCGTCGAACTCCCCGTTCGGATCGAACGTCACATCACCGTTGGCCGCAATCGAGAACAGACCGCCGCTGGAGCCGGCAACACTCGACTGAACCGTCGCCGCAAGCGCATCGCCATCCGGGTCGCTGTCGTTACCAAGCGCGTTGCCAACGACCGCGCTCGCATCATCCGCACCGGCGGCCAGCGCATCGTCAACCGCTGTCGGAGCCGGGTTCGACACCGTCCAGGTGAACGGGGCACTGTCTGACGCCGCACTTGTGTCCGTCGCCGTGACGGTGACGCTGTAAGGCCCGCCCGTCGAGGCAGAAGAATCGATGGTGCCCGAGATCACAGCCGTCGCCGCGTTGATCGACAGGCCCGTCGGCAAACCGGTCGCCGAGTAGGTCAGCGTATCGCCTGCATCGCCGTCAGAGAACGACCCGGACACATCGAGCGACACAACATCAGAATCGTTGCCAGACTGATCCGCAATCGCACCTGCGACAGGAGCATCGTTGGTCCCCGACACTGTCACCGTGATCGTCGCCGTGTCGGTCCCGCCTTCGCCATCCGAGATCGCGTACGTCAAGGTCGTATCGCGCGTCGCCCCGGCTCCCAGATCGTCGAACTCCCCGTTCGGATCGAACGTCACATCACCGTTGGCCGCAATCGAGAACAAACCGCCGTTGGAACCCGCAACACTCGACTGAACCGTCGCCGCAAGCGCATCGCCATCCGGGTCGCTGTCGTTGCCAAGTGCGTTGCCGACCACCGCGCTCGCATCATCCGCACCCGCAGCCAGCGCATCGTCAACCGCTGTCGGCGCCGGGTTCGACACCGTCCATGTTAACGTCGCGCTGTCTGACGCCGCACTCGTATCCGTCGCCGTGACGGTGACGCTGTAAGGCCCGCCCGTCGATGCGCCGGAATCAATCGTCCCCGAGATCACACCCGTTGCCGCGTTGATCGACAGCCCCGTCGGCAAACCGGTCGCCGAATAGGTCAGCGTATCGCCGGCATCGGCATCCGAGAACGACCCCGACACATCGAGCGACATGACATCGGAGTCATTTCCAGACTGATCCGCAAGCGCTCCTGCGACGGGAGCCTGGTTGGTTCCCGACACCGTCACCGTGATCGTCGCCGTGTCGGTCCCGCCTTCGCCATCCGAGATCGTGTAAGTCAGCGTCGTATCGCGCGACGCCCCGGCTCCCAGATCGTCAAACTCTCCGTTCGGATCGAACGTCACATCACCGTTGGCCGCAATCGAGAACAGACCGCCGTTGGAGCCCGCAACAGCCGACTGAACCGTCGCCGCAAGCGCATCCCCATCCGGGTCGCTGTCGTTGCCGAGCGCGTTGCCGACCACCGCGCTCGCATCATCCGCACCCGCCGCCAGCGCATCGTCAACCGCCGTCGGCGCCAGGTTCGAAACCGTCCATGTGAACGTCGCACTATCCGACGCAGCACTCGTATCCGTCGCCGCGACGGTGACGCTGTAAGGCCCGCCTGTCGAAGCAGAAGAATCAATCGTCCCCGAGATCACCCCGGTCGCCGCGTTGATCGACAGCCCCGTCGGCAAACCCGTCGCCGAATAGGTCAGCGTATCGCCCGCATCGCCGTCCGAGAACGAGCCTGACACATCGAGCGAGATCACATCGGCATCGTTATCCGCCTGATCCGCAAGCGCACCTGCCACAGGCGCTTCGTTGGTTCCCGACACCGTCACCGTGATCGTCGCCGTGTCGGTGCCGCCTTCGCCATCCGAAATCACATACGTCAAGGTCGTATCGCGCGTTGCCCCAGCCCCCAGATCGTCGAACTCCCCGTTCGGATCGAATATCACGTCGCCGTTTGCCGCAACCGAGAACATACCGCCGTTGGAGCCCGCAATACCCGACTGAACCGTCGCCGCAAGCGCATCGCCATCCGGGTCGCTGTCGTTGCCAAGCGCGTTGCCAACCACCGCACTCGCGTCATCCGCACCGGCCGCCAGCGCATCGTCAACCGCCGTCGGCGCCGGATTCAAAACCGTCCATGTGAACGTCGCACTATCCGACGCAGCACTCGTATCCGTCGCCGCGACGGTGACGCTGTAAGGCCCGCCTGTCGAAGCAGAAGAATCAATCGTCCCCGAGATCACCCCGGTCGCCGCGTTGATCAACAGCCCCGTCGGCAAACCCGTCGCCGAATAGGTCAGCGTATCGCCCGCATCGCCGTCCGAGAACGACCCGGACACATCGAGCGACACAACATCAGAATCATTGCCAGACTGATCCGCAAGCGCACCCGCAACAGGAGCATCGTTGACCGCTGTCACGGTGCCCGAAACGGTGGCCGTCGCCGTTCCGCCTTCACCATCATCAACCGTATAGGTAAACGATGGGGCGCCGTTCCAGTCGGCCGTTGGAGTAAATGTCAGCGTACCGTCGGCGTTCAACTTAACCGATCCGCCGGTGACAGCGACCGATCCGCCAACCGCAATGGCATTCCCATCGATCTGCGTCACAGTTAGGGAGTCGCCGTCGGCATCGCTGTCGTTGGTCCGAACATCGAACGTCGTGGCGGTGTCTTCCAGAGTCGAGAACGTGTCATTGGCAGCAGACGGCGCATCGTTGACGTCGCGGAAATAAAGATCGGTCGTGAGCGGCACCGCGTTCGATCCGTCAGCGGCCAGCGCCGGCACGCCGTCGAGATTGAAGTTGTTGCTGCCATCCAGGTTCTCGTCGTTGACATCAAAACCGTCAGAAGCATCGCCGCCCTCGAAGATATCCAAGAGGCCGTCAGCATCCGTGTCGGTCGTCGAGATTATCGAAGTCGGAGCACCATCGCCGCGTTCTGCAATGTCGTCAGTCCCGTCATTATCTGAATCGCTATCGAGGTAATCATCCGTCGTGTCAGAATCCGTATCGACAGGCGTCAAACCGGCATCGCCGCCCCCCTCATAGGCATCGTCGAGACCGTCGCCATCGCTGTCCAGCCCGGTCGGCGCAACGTAAGCGGCGGTCGCCTGCGCTTCGACATTGTCGGTGACGCCGTCGTTGTCTGAATCGATTTCGAGGTGGTCGGCGATACCGTCGCCATCGCTGTCGCGCGGATTGATGACGGTTGCGGAGAAGGTCAGCGTTTGATCGTCGATCAAGCCGACGTTGTCGTCATTCAAGTACCCGGATGCAATCGTAATGCCGGCGACAAAATCAAGGCTCGGAAGCGGATTCGGTCGCGATCCGGGAATGTCATCCAGGATGTCCTCACGGCCTCCAACCGCCGTGTCGACCATCAGCCGCACAACACCGGTTTCGGTGTCGATTTCAAGGACCGGGTTACCTTCGTTGTTCCACGGCTCCCACATGCCCGCGCCGTCACCATACTTGGTATTGATCGTCGCGTTATTCCAATCGTTTTGGGCAAACTGAACAATCGCGAGCCCATCGACGCTAACAAACAAGCCGTCATCGAAGGCACCCGTCTGGAGCGAGAAGGAGCCATTCGTGATCTGCTCACCAGCTGCCAGATTGGCGGTGACTGTAATGGTTGAGAGCGTTCCGGTTCCAGGATTGCTGCCGTTTTCTCCCGGAGAGACGGCCGTGAAAGACAAGGTGTTTCCGCTCGACGTATCCGTCACGACATATCCGGTCGACGGCGTCGCGACCGTCGTCCCCGATGCAGCAATCGTCGAGGTCGATGTCGAGTAGGTTGAAGTGATTGGGTCCGATTCGACGACATCCAAAATGCCATCGTTATCGTCATCGATATCAATCGAATCGATCAGGCCATCGTTGTCGGTATCACTGTCACGGAACGACAGGTCGATGGACCTTGCCGTAATATTCGAGAAATCATTGGCCAGTTGGGAATCAGCAGCCAGATTATATTCGGCCAGGCTGGCGACCGTAGCACCTGCTAGCGTGGAAACGTTCTCGTCGTTCACATCATAACCGTCGGCAGCATCGCTACCTTCGAAGATGTCAAGCAATCCGTCGCCGTCGGTATCAGCACCCGATGTCACCGATGTCGGCGCGCCATCGCCACGCTCGACGATATCGTCGACCCCGTCGCCGTCAGAATCGTCGTCCATGAAATCCGCGGCACCATCTCCATCTGTATCGACTGGAGTTAGCCCCGCATCGCCCGCGCCCTCATAAGCGTCATCCAAACCGTCCCCGTCGCTGTCAGTTCCGGTTGGCGCGGCATAAGCCGAGGTCGCCTGCGCCTCCACGTTGTCGGTGATGCCATCGTTATCAGAATCAAGATCCAGATGATCGGCGACACCATCGCCGTCTGTGTCGCGCACAAGATAGGTCGGCGCAGTAAGCTGGACGATAAACTCGATTTCATCACCAATTCCTGCAGGCCCGGCTTGATTGGCCGTGATCTGGAACGAACTTGTCGCATTGTCGAGTTGAAGCGAACCCGAAGCTGTCCCATCGGCATCGTCGGCTGATGATTCAGCCGTATAGCCTCCGCCGGCCGCAGAGCCAGCGCCGGCATCTTGAGCCGTCGTTGCGGTCACGCTGAAATCGCTCGTGCCTGCCAAAGTGGTCCAGGTCCCGTTACCCAGCGTCAAGACTGCGGAATTTTGCACGCCCCCAGATGACCCGCCAACGCGGTCGACATGGATAATCGCATTGTCGACCACCACCGCATTTCCATCCGCATCCTCAAATGAAAAGACGATTGTGTCGTTCCAATCGAAGCGGTTGGCCAGACTGTCCGCCCCAGCCAGAGATGCGCTCCAGAAGCCGATTCCGGATGGATTGAAATTGTTTGTCGAGAGACCGGACCCGTCGGCGACAGTCGCGCGCACAATGACACCGTTGCCAAGATCGCTTGTCGCCGAGTTGCCCAAAATCGTCCAGGACCCTGTTGTCGCGAACGATGAGATAACCGTCATCTCTTCGGTATCGAGAATTCCATCGTTGTCGTCATCAATGTCATCGATATCGGCAACGCCATCGTTATCGGTATCGCCATCACGAAATGACAGATCGATCGAGCCGCTGGCAACGTTTGAGAAATCGCTGGCCAATTCAGAATCGGCCGCCAAATTGTATTCCGACGGGCTCGCAACAGTCGCACCTGCTGAGGTCGTGACATTCTCGTCGCTGGCGTCATACCCATCGTTGGCATCGCCGCCTTCAAAGATATCCAGCAGACCGTCACCGTCGGTGTCGGTATTGGAGGTGATTGAACTTGCAGCACCGTCGCCGCGTTCAGCTATGTCGAGTGTTCCGTCGCCATCAGAATCGTGATCGACAAAATCCAAGGTGCCATCGCCATCCGTATCGACCAGAGTAAGCCCCTCGTTGCCGGAGCCTTCGTAGGCATCGTCAAGCCCGTCACCATCGCTGTCGATACCCGTCGGAGCGACATAGGACGCGGTTGCTTGCGCTTCGACGTTATCGGTTATGCCGTCGTTGTCGGAATCAAGGTCGAGATGGTCAGACACACCATCGCCGTCGCTGTCTTGCACCGCATAATAGGAGCTCAGCGTGAAGCCACCGATATTGATGGCACGGTCATAAGGGTTGGTCGACGAACCCGTGTGACCAAATATGACTTGCCCTGAAGTGAAGCCCGTTGCTGTTGTGACTGTGACGGCATTGGAAGCCGGGTTTCCTGAAACGTTGACTTCATCATACCAGTTCGCTGAAGACCCCGCCTCGGCCGGATCAACTCGATAGAAATCGAAGCCAGCGGTATTCGCCGAATTTGTAAATCCACCCGACTCCAGCGATGAGCCGAAAGACGTGCCTGTGAAATCGGCTTGGGCAATACCAATGACTTCCGTTATGTCGCCCGTTTCCTGACTGTCGATATCGTTGAAACTGAACGAACCATCCGACGGCATCGCAAACTGCGTATTGGTCCCCGTTTCAACAAACGAGAGGTTCATCCGCACTTGCGGGTCCGTATTGGTCGGTTGTCCCGTTACGGTAATGCTGCCGTAGGTCGATGCCGTCACCGATCCAGTTGACGATACGAACTCGACGAGCAAGTCGACCTGCTGCCCCTCGACCGTTATGACGTTCAAGTAACGAACGACGTCTCCGGCAGAGACGTTCGTCGTTACGGTCATAGATGCGCCATTGAGCTCCGCACCATTGGATAAAGACAACTGCGTAGCAGGTACCAATACAGTTTCGTCGACGTCCAGGATGCCGTCATTATCGTCGTCGATATCGACAGCATCATCGACGCCATCGCCATCGGTATCGACCAGCACGCCTTTCCAGCCGGCAGCAGATATTGCAGTCGCCTCTATGAGGCCTGATTGGTTCTCAAGGTCCCAGTCGCCGCCGAATTCGGCCGAACCTGTTAGGTCGTTCGAGGCCGCGACATCCGCGCCGGTCAGATTGGACAGAAGCTCAACCGCCAAAGCCCCATCGTCTCCGCCAGCGAAGTCACAGCCGTAAACGAGAATATCGGCATCATCGGAGAAGGCTTCAGCAATGACGCCCAGCGCATCCGAATACCGTTCCGTCATGCTCTCCTGGTCGAGCACTGCCGTGCCAAGCGTCAGTTCGCCTTGCCCGCCGTGGGAAAGGATATGGACGGCAGATATATCGGTGCGTCCGTCCAGCGCATCGGCGATTTGCAAAACGCCGTCGCTGCCGCTGTCGATCAGGACGACTTCCACGGACTGTGGGATCTCCGCAAGCAACTGATCGAGGTTGCTCAAGCTCGCATCGACGAATGCAATTTCGCTTTCCGCACCAACCGCCCCGGCATCGATAGGAGCGTCCAGCAACGCGGCGGAGTTCACATCAGCGTTCCCGCCTGCCTGATCGGCCGATTGATCGGCGGTGTGGTCTGCAATCTGGTCAGGCAATTGAACTGTTGTGTTTGCCTCGACCTGATCGGCCGCATGATCATCAAAAACTGCGTCTGCAGTGGCGGCAACGGCGCCGTCGAAGACGACACGCGTTTCGAGCGCAAGAAACCCGGGATGCGACAGCGACAAACCCGCGCCAGCACCAGCAAGCTGTGCACGGGTCGAAGGCCTGCGCGAGCCGCCAGAAGGCCGCTCGACAAACGGCAGTGCCTTTTTAATAACGGACCCCAGGAGGGTATCGACAAACTTGCCGAAGGAAGAAGCCCGGGAGGCGTCGTCCTGTGAGCCAATCAGATGCGAAGAATCGAATTGGCGCGCGGCAATGCGAGCTGGCCGCTGCGGCTTCCCCAATGGCTGCTTACGCATACCGCCGCGACGATATCCGGGGCTCGACGCCATATTGCACCTGAAAACAATTATTCTTTAACTCAAAACGACAACTGCAAAAATATACTATACCGTTTAACACAACCGTAAAAAGGTTGCCTATCAAATAGTTAGGCAATTGTTTAAATAAATTAGAAGCCCGCCTCGCGTATAAAAACCTGGAATACCGACTGGAAAAACGTTCCCGCAAAACTTTCAAAAGGCCCGCTAATCCGCACAACGCCGCGGATTGCATTTTCCGAACGAGGCGTTGAAGCTGCGAATTCAACTCGGTATTGCGCATCACTCGGCTTGAGGTCGCCACGGCTATCCGGCTGCGAAACGACGCTCCCGCCGTAGCTCGTTGACAATTCGTCAATCGCGATTGCCTTCACCCCGGTTGAAGAAATGAATGAAAACTTAACCGGAAAAGAGCCGACCATTGGGTTGTCGGCAACGAACCTGCCCTGCCGGCCTAACTCAAGGCCCTGGCGGTCGGCTTCAGAAATATAGCCCTCGACAACGGCGCCTGTCTCAGCAACAACCGTCGCCAGCATCTGCGATTTCGGCACCCAGCTCCCAACTCTCAGATCCGGGGCCATCTCGCGCAAAACGCCGGCCGCTGGCGCCCGGACAGCCAGCTCCGCGATATCTCTTTCGGCGGCAGCTTTTTCCGCCTTTTGTGCTTCTAGCTGCTGCATCAGCACCAGACGTTCATTAAGTTCGCGGTCGGCCGCAGCAAGCCGCGCCAGGCGCGCGTTCAACAGTGCAATTTCGTGATTGGCCTTTGCCAGCTTGCTGTCGAGCTCAGGATCATCGAGACGAACGAGCAGTTGGCCCTTTTGCACGAGCTGGCCTTCTTGAGCAGCAATCTGCGAAATCTTGCCAGCACGCTTGAGGTGCACCTGGTTGACTTGCGATCCGTGGAAAACCGCCGGAATTCGAATATTTTTGGGCAACGGCACAAATAGCGCGATAAGAACGACAATACAAAGAGCCATAGTCGCAACGCCGCGGCGAGAAGAAACAATGTCTTTGCGCATTTTCCACCACTCCTGAAGTTCTCTTCTGACCGGTACGAAAATAAAAACCGTCACCTGCCCCAGCATCAAAAAGATCGCGAGAAATTTGAAAGCCGCCGTATAAAGAAACAATGAGATGCCAAGCATGACGCTCATGCGATAAAGCCAAGACGCATAGGCATAGATAACGAGCCAGAATTGAGTCTGCGGCGCGAAATATTCCGGCGGCGGCCGCTTTAGACCAAAAAGCGTTTCTCGCATGAACCAGGTGCCAAGTGCCCCCGCGCGCGGACCAAAGTTTGGCAGACGCACAAGGTCGGCAGCAAGATAGTATCCATCAAAGCGCGACAGCGGATTGAGATTGACCAGCAAGCTCGTCATCCACGTCACCGCGGCGACCGAAAACACAGCCGAGCGCAACGGGCCATCGTCCAAAAACGCCCACACAAGCGTCGCAAAAGCCGCCAAATAGAGTTCCGCGATGACCCCAGCCGCATCGATCAGCATCCGTTGCCGCCGGGACTTCAGTTTCCATGCACCGGTGACGTCGGTGAAGAGCAGCGGCATACCGAAATAGAAGCACACGCCCGCCGAATTGACCCTGACGCCATACTTCGTCGCGACAAGAGCATGTGCCGTTTCATGCACCAGCTTCGCCAGCGCCAACGCCAGCAACGACGCCATCAGCCCCTCAAAGCTCATGAATTGCGTGATTTCGGCGACAAACACATCCCACTGGCGCGAAACCAGATAGAAACCAACCGCAGCGATCCCGAGAACAGCATAAACCGCCGACCGCGATAGCAAAGGAGCGACAACCGGAAGGACGAATTCCAGAAAACGCGCCGGAGAAATAAGGCGCAGTCGCAGAAACATGAAATTGCGCGCGAGCTCGACGAAACGGTCGAACTGAGACCTCTGCCCAGTCCCTTGATGATGCGCACTTCGCAGCGGCTCGACGGTCAACTCATTCGATCGAAGGAAGTGCTCGACGGCCTGGATCTCCTGCGCGTCCGTCAGAAGACCCTTCTCCTCTTCAAGATCGGTGATGAAACGATCCCGCGATTGCCCACGCCAGCATTCAAGAAGCGCAGCAGCCCGCTCGGCCAGCCGAAAATACCGCTCGCGAACGGGGTCGAAGATCAGCCAGACCGCAGCTCCGTCAGCATCGGGCGTCGCCGGCATGAATTGCAGCTCGCCGCGAATTTCCGGCAAGCCCGCGACCCCACCTGCAGCCTGCAATCGCTCCACCATCAGAAACCGAAGAATTGTCTGGCTGCGGCAATCGGTCGGCGGAATAGATAAAAGCCAAGAACGACCCAATCTCCGTAGAGTTGGGCGGTGCCTCTCGACCCGATCCGTGGGGCCTGCTGCCCCTTCTCCAATTCGGCCTTGAGCTTGTAGACCAATCTGCCTCCGGCCTCCGGAACCGGCTTGTATGTCGAGCGCACAACGCGCGCCGTCAAAGAGTTCAGGGGATCGCGGTCAAGGAACACACGCACGAAGGCGCCATTTTCAAGAACGATCGCATCGGCGACCGGCAGCTCGATATCCAACGACACTTCGCCAGGCGTCGCGATTTCCATCAACCGCTGACCGACTTCGACGGGGCGACCTTCAAGATCGTCGACGTTGGCAAAAACAGCCGTTCCCGATTTTTCCGAACGCACCTGCGCACGTTTCAACAAGTCGCGCGCATAATCGAGCTCGGCCTTTTTGAGATCCCGTTCCGTCTTGCGGATCAGGAGTTCCCGGCGCGCCTCTTCATCTGCGAACGCCGCTTGCGATGTTCGCCGGTAGGCCGCTTCCGCAACGGCCAATGCTTGTTCGGCCAGGTCTGCCCCATTACGCAGCTCGGTATCGACAAACGACAAGACCGGTTGCCCGACGCGGACTTTGCTGTCGGGCGGAACATGGACCTTCTCGATCACCCCGCTCAACGGTGCGGTCACAACAAAGGCATTGCGCGAGACAACTTCGACTGGCGCCATGGTCGTCATCGGAACGGGGATCAACATGGCGCCAACGACAGCCATCGCGATCGTCTTCCAACTGAGCCAGCCCTTGTCGGCAAGACGCGTCTTGATCTTGCCAGCCCGGCCTGCCGTTAGCGCATGCGCACACACGCCGGCTTCGCGCACCAGGAATGGTACCATCGCGTCGCCGAATGCGGTTTCTTTGGCCAACAACACGCCGCCAAACACATCGCCTTTCGGCGTCTTGAGACTGAGCCAGCATAACGATGTGAAGGGATAGGCCCCCGGTCCACTCGCCAACCGCAGCTCCGGCAGTGTCGCCCGATAAGACGACCCTTGGCCGCATTCGCTAGAGATCTTTTCTGCCACCGCCTGAGCCCACGCGACGAACTCGGAATTGCGCTCGATCAGCTTCACGCTTGAAACTGCATTGAGGCGAATTTTGGCGTTGCGGTCGTACTCGAAAACGAAAGCCTGCCGTGCACCCGACATACCGCGCATCTCGTCGGCAATGACGCGACGGATCTCATCGGGGGTCTTGGCTGCGCGGATCCGGTCCTCGGCTTCGAGTACCCCCCGCAGACGGTTTGCTGCCGCATCATTCGCAGAATTCGCAGCGGCAGGCGCAGGCTTGGGATTTTGCACAACAGATCGCGCACCGGCGCGACCTTGCAGCCGGGCCATCGACCGGACTTGTTCCTGTGACCTTGCAGAACTTCTTTCGCGAGTGACCGGCTCCATCACCAAACTCCGGTTCGCTAACTGCCGAGCCTGCCGAAACGAGCCGTACCGCTCATTCCCGGCAGAACATCATCGGACGTGGACTTCAACCGGCCATAGACGCGGATCGTCTGGCTGACGTTATCGGCAACCGCTCCAAGACGGGCAACGACTGCGCCGTAGGTCTTGCCGGTCTCATCGACTTGAAAAGCGAACTTCTGACCGCGCTTCAGCCACATCATCCATTTCGAAGGCACGATCAATTCGACTTCCACGTTCTTCTTGCCGACAATCTCAATCAACGGTGCATTCGCGCTCGACAGCTCAAACGCATTGATATGACGTTGCACAACGCTGCCATCGAACGGCGCAACGATCCGGCACTGCTGCAGCTGGATCGACAACGATTCCGCGCGAGCCTTGGCCCTGTCGAGTTTGGATTTCGAGATATCAAGCTGCGTGACGGCAAGCGCACCATGCTTTTGCAAACGCGCGTCGGTCCGCAATTGGCTTGCCGCCCCTTTGACATCGGCAAGCGCGACCCGATGCTCGGCACGATAGCGATCGCAGTCGAATTCGATGAGAGGTTCACCGGCCTTGAAGGAATCGCCATCGCTGAAAGGAACCTTCACAACGCGCGCGATCAACTCGGCGCTGATCGTCGCCCGCTGCTCGGCTCGGATCAATCCGCGCGCATCAGCGCCCCGCGCCCGCGACACCGCCGGCACGCCAATAGCTGGCTCGGCTGCCAGGGCCGTGAAACCATCGCAGACGGTCGCGATTGCCATAAGCAAGACAAGGCCGGACCTAAACATTCCCGTTCTCTCTATCAATGTTGCAGCCACGTATGCGCCAAATTGAAAAGGAAATAACACCTTTGTTAGAAACAACTTATGCTCACTCCGACGAGGTCCGGATGAACGCAAATCCAGCCAATGTTCTAGAACTGACCGGCAAATCGCGGGGCTTTTCAATTGTCTAACTTGCATGCGCAGCCCCCACCATTGACCCGCGCAGGCGCGATTTGATTTCTGCCAGCGGCATCGATTCGATCTGACCGTGACCGATGAGATCGTCGCCGATCGCAGACAATGCATTCGCATAGGCGCTGCAAAGCTCGATATAGGCGAGGTCATATTCGATGCGGGAAACAAGCGTATCCATCTCCTCGTGAATGACGGACTGTTCGCTTTCGCTCCCCGAAGAAAAGCCCTGACGGATTTTGGTCAGGATATCCGATTGCACCCGATATTGACGCGCGCTCGTCTTGAACCGCAAACGCGCATGGGTCAGCCGCGCCCGGCTCGCATAGACCTGGGTCATGATCGCCATCGCGACCGCCAACGAACGCGTTTCGAGCAAGTTATCCCGCGCATTGATCTCGGCTTCCCGCGCCGGATAGCTGAAAACTCGCATCAAGTTCCAACTCGCCTTGGCACTCCATCCGATCCAGGAGTTGGAAAAAAGGAATTCGTTACTGTTCCAATTCGGTCCGGCACCCAGCGTCAGTCCCGGCAGCAACTCAAGCAAGGCAGCTTTGGCTTCATGCTTGTTGATCCGTATTTGATAGCCGACTTCCCGAAGCTCGGAACGCATGAGCAAGGCCCGGTCGACCATCTCGTCGGCGCTCATATCAAGAAACGGTGGTGGGGCAAGATCGTAGGGCACTTCAATCGTGAAGTTGTCTCCCGGCCGCACGTTCATCAACGCAGCCAACTGTGTCTTGGCAACGCTCAAGTCGGCATCGAACCCTTCGATCTTCTTCTTGATTGAAAGCAGCTCCCGTTCGCTACGCAAGGCATCGAGCGGTGAGGATTCCGCCTGCTTCAGCAAAGCGACATTACCATCGAGGGCTTTTTCCACCCGGCTGGCCAGTGCGCGCAGCCTGCCACCCAAGCGGCTCGCAGTCACCGCGCGCCAATAAGCGATCTGCACATCCTCAATGACCTTGCGAACCACGCGCCGCCGGTTTTCCATCGCAACGAGAACGCGGTCGGCCGACTGCTTCGCCCGGACGTAGGAAAGACCGAAATCGAGGATGTTCCAGCTGAAAGCAAGATCCGCAGATTCGATCTCACGCTCCATCGACGTTGAAGAGCGCAATGAGAGATCGCCTAATCTCGTTGGCGACAGAATTTCGCGGCTCTGCCCACCGGAATAGTTGTTACGGCCATCGTAGAGATGGTTGGCCACAACGCCCGGCAGCATGTCGAAGTGGGCGAGGTGAAGCTGCTGAGTGCGCAGCCGCGTCTCCATCTCTTCGACTCGGTAATCCAGGTTGTATTTCAACGCCCGCGCGATCGCTTCGTCCAAAGTAACCGGGCCGGACAACGGCTCCTGGTTTTGATCGACCTGCGACGCGTTTTCGGCGGCAATCCGCGTCAGTTCCTCGGACGAGAATTGTTGCGGCTTCACCGAACATCCGCCCAGGCAGGTTGAGAGCCCAATCGCAACAGCAGCAAAGGCAAGCGTCCGCGCGCGATGCCCTGCAGCGGCCCGAACAGACCGTGCACGGCACACACCAGACACCTTATACAGCATGCTGAAGTTCGACATAGAGCAAATTGCGCCCTTGGACGGTTAACGTTTTATGGCTGAGCCTCTTCTACAGCCGCGACGACGAAGCTCAGACCCTTACAGACGAGGCAAGAAAACCGGAGATTGGGCCAGGCCAGCCTCCAGGAGTGAAAACGCAAAATTACTCTACAGTTTTGCAAATATGCGGGTGTTTGATGAACAGGCCGTTAAGTAATGTTCCACACTGACAACCATAAATCGTTAAAGACCTGTATTAGCCTGACGAAGGTCAATTGTTAGCGCAGAACCTGAACTTAATGCGCATTGGCGTCTTCAGATCACTCAACGAACAATACAAGCTGGCCATCTCCCAAGCCGCCGAATTATTAATAAAAAGCCGTTGAAGGTCCTTTGCCACAACCGGCAAAACCAAAGCGCAAAAATCAAATCCTATAAAGAACTGACCCCGATTTTCTGAGATCCGCGCAACAATTAATAAAGCCTCAATACACTTCAAAGTCGACGCTTTAGCCCAAAGTCGATTAGATTCGAAATACGTAATAGGCAAAATCGCCAATTGGAAAACCTCGAGCGGCTTTAGAAAATGCTTAACCATCACAACGAAAATGCAAAAAAGCCTGCCCCCGAAGAACCGCCGAAGTTGACCGACGGTCGCGAAGACAGGCGCCTGACGACCGATATGCCCGTCATTATGAAGGTGGGCGGCGTCAATTTCCGTGCAGAATTCAAGGATGTTTCCGATAGCGGCGCCGCATTGACCGTGCGAACCGGCCTACTCCCCCGCAAAAATCAGGATTTGACGCTCACCCTCATTGATGGGACCGAACGCACGGCCCAGGTCGTCTGGCAGCACGGTAATATCGTGGGTTTATCCTTCGGAGGCAGCAAATTCGACGCTTATGACGTGCTCGATCCAGCCCACCTTGGTCAAGAATACTTTAAAGGCCTGATCAGATTGCGTCGCCTAGCGCCTGCTTAGCCTGAAAACCGGCATTGATATGGAATTGGACGGTGCCTCTGCTAAGGAGCCGAACCGGACTTCTATATAGTATAGAAAAATTCGATCGCATTTGAATTAAATGCACACGCTCAAATGAGCCTCAAATCAATTTCGCATTGGTAGCTTTTCCAAAAAACAGGGAAAAGGCAGAAGCCAATGCATAAGAAAAAACAACTGACGCTATCCACAGCTGTCATCGCCGCCACCGCGTTGCTCGTCTCCGGCTGTTCGTCGGGGTCGGTCGTTTCGCGGCTCACACCGAGCTTTACACCCAAGCTCGGCTTCAGCCCGTCGTGGACAGGCACATCGGCAAGTCCGCGCGTTTGGAGAGGCGGACGCAAGATCCGCAAGGGCGGCGGCCATTATAAGCTCGGCTCACCCTATACCGTCGCCGGCAAGCGCTACTATCCGCGCGAAGACAAGTATTACAACCGCGTCGGCGTCGCCTCCTGGTACGGCGATGATTTCCACGGCCGCCTGACCGCAAATGGCGAAATCTACGACATGAACGCACTGACGGCGGCACACCCGACGTTGCCTCTGCCTTCGTTGGTCAAGGTGACAAACCTCAAAAACAATCGGTCGCTTGTCGTGCGCGTCAACGACCGCGGACCCTACGTGCACGACCGGCTTATTGACCTGTCCAGAAAGACTGCCGATCTGCTGGGGCTTCGACACGCTGGCCTCGCCAAGGTCCGCGTCCAATACGTCGGCCGCGCACCCCTGAGCGGCGACGATAGCTACGAGCGCCGCTACGCCCAGGGCAAACGCTCCAGCACGTCATGGTTTGGGTTCTAAAAAGACAAGGAAACGCCCTGTAATGTGCAAGCGTCCCAGAGACTCCTCAACGAGGGGATCTCCGGGACGTCTTTTTTTTGCATCACGAAGACAAGGGGCAGCTGTTGCCTCGCTCGCTGATCCCGTACGGATGCAACCAGCAATTCAACTGAAATCACAGACAAAATGGAGATTGCTGCCAGGGAAGTCGGGGGAAGCTTGGTCGGCAGCGCCAAGGAAAACTCAAACACCCGACAATCTCAGTTCCCCGCTTGAAGCGCGGACCGCAAATGAAAGCGAACCGCTTGCCTCAAGCGACTCGCTGATCAGGCCGCAACGCGAACGCGCGACAAGAACCGCTCGACTTCCCGGTCAAGTTCGGCCGAGCGTTCGGAGAATTCCTTCGACGTGCTGAGGACGGCACGCGAACCCCGCTCGGTCTCCTCATTCGTCGATCGCATCGAGAGAATTCCACCAGCCATCGTCTCAACACCTCTGGCGGCCTCATGCACATTGCGGGAAATCTCAGTCGTTGCGGCAGACTGCTCCCGAGCAGCTCCGGCCGCGGTAAGCGCAAACTGGTTGAGCTGTTCGACAATCGCGGTGACGCTGCCAATATCTGTCTGCGCGCTGTTCGAAGCGGTATGCAGCGCGCTGATCCGGCGCGCGATGTCGTCCGTCGCCTTGCCGGTCTGGCTGGCTAGTGCCTTGACCTCTGAAGCAACAACCGCAAATCCCTTGCCTGCTTCCCCGGCACGTGCTGCTTCAATCGTCGCGTTGAGAGCCAAGAGGTTGGTCTGTTCGGCAATATCGGTGATGAGCGCAATGATGCTTTCGATCCCCGAGGAGACTTCCAGAAGCTCAAGGATCGTCGAATTGGCCCGACTGGCTTCAGTGCTCGCCTGCTGAGAAAGCTCTGCAGCTTGGGTCATTTGCGACGAGATTTCCCTGATCGACGCATCGAGTTCTTCCGTACAGGCCGCCACGCTGCTGACATTGGCGGTCGCTTCCTCGGCCGTCGACACGACTTCCGAAGACATGCGCACACCCTCATCGGCATGGTTCGACATTTCGGTTGAACTGACTTCCAGCTTCCGAGTCGAGTCGGCAATACCAGCCAAAACAGCTTGAACGCCGCCTTCGAAGGCCTTCGTCGCTGCTTCGAAATCCAATAGCTTCTTTTTCTCCGCGGCAGCTTTTTCCTCTTGCTGTTTCTTCAAGCGTTCGACCTCAACGGCATTGCGCTTGAAAACATCAAGAGATCGCGCCATTTCGCCAATCTCGTCTTGACGCTCCAGGCCCGTAATAGAAACCGAAACATCTCCGACTGCCAGCTGACCGATTTGTTGAGACAGAGTGGCAATTGGCTGAGAAATGCCACGCGCCACATAGAAGGCAATGCCGCCGCCCACAAGAAGCGAAATGATCACAAGAAAAATCTCGGATGTTTCACTCGATGCGACAATAGATTTAACAACCGGCGCCACTTCGTTTTGGTGTTCGATAAGGTCCTTGAGAAGGTGGCTATACCCCGACTGCATCGCCTGACCCAGCTTGCCGAGCTCCTGATCCATCACTTGCTCGCGCGCCTGAATGACACCGGCCAGTTCCTCGAAGACAACCTTATATTCTTCCATCGCGTCGCCAGCCTTCTTGGCAAGCAGCCAGCGCCCGGTGTCTTCAATCTCATCCCGCAGAATTTCGAATTTCTGATGCAGAGCTTCAAGCGCCTCGCGCGCGCTGGCCAGGTCTTCAGCCGACTTGCCAACCAGATATCTCTCCAGATAAAGGCGCACGAACATGATGCGTTCCAGCGCCCCGCCTGCCTGATAAGCCGCAAGTGCGTCGCCGTCGGTGAAAGCCGTCTTCATGACTTCTTTTGTATCTGTCGAAGCCGCGTCGCCAATTGTGCTGAGCTTGTTCAGGAGCTCGTCGCGCTGGCCTTGCAGATCTTTGACCCGCGCAAAGGCTTCGCGATAGGCCTTGATGTTGGAATTGATTCCGAGAACCTTTGCCAGAACATCAGGATCGGGGATGCGCTCACGCAAACCAGCCTCGCCACCAAGCATCTGCGCGACGCCCTGATCGACGGCAGCGATTGCGGACCGATCGTTTGTATCCCTGAAGGAAACTTCTGCTGCTCGGATATCGTCCAGCCGCTTCGTAAGATCGGCAACCACCACCGTCTGCTCGGCCGTGGCATGGAAGTCATCGAATGCAACTCGCACGTTGGAAGCCGTATAAACGGCGGCTAAGCCCATAAAAGCGGATAGGCCCAGAATAATGGCAAAGCCGGCATATATCCGCTGCTGAACCGAAAGTTGCATTTCCACCCCTCGCAAATAAAATTGCCATCAGGCGCGCACAATTAATTCCGGCCAATTCGCGCCATAAAAGTATCAATACGCGATTTATGGTTAACGCATAAGAAAAAAGCCAATAAACGAATCCCAAAAAGATAAGCTGGACATAAAAAAATGGCATTGGCCCTGATGCAGGCCAATGCCAAGAGAAGTCGGGAGAGCAAGATAAGTGAAAGACGTGAGACAGAGAAGTTTTCCAATTGGACTATTTCGACATCAGAATCCAATTGCAAAACTAAACAGAAAAAAATCGTGCCCCTTTCTAGCGCACAGTAATGCTGGAATCGATCAGGCAACCTCCGAGCGTTGCCATCGATTCCTGTTGCTGCGTTATTGACACCCTCGGCAGTCCGACAACGGCAGTCAGCACACAAAGCCGGGCGCAGTAGAGCGACGACGCCCCTGACCTGCGCGAACCGGGCAAAGCTGCTGTGTCAGCCACAAAGCTGGAGCGAACAGCGAAACCATCGTCACGGCCGAGACAAGAAACCGGGAAAGCAGCATCGACGAACACTCCAAGCCACAGTGGGGACTGCAGAACGGGATCAACGAAACAGATACCGGAGTGCGCCGGTATGACATCTTGGCGTCATGCCACTGCCCTCAGTTGGGCAGGACGTCATAAGTGAGAGCCTAATGCTTCCTGATTGCGATCAGGTTTCCCGAATAGTTCAAATTGTTCGTATCCGCGCTTAAGGATGCACTCCCACGCAGAAATCGAACAGGAACCTCTTGAACTAAAAAAAGACCCCACATCCGAATGCGCGGAAGCCGTTGGAGATCAGGCCTCTGGGAGGCGAGAATCAAAACTCTCGCAGTGGGTAGAAAAGCAAAAAAACAGGCGAAAGAATTCGCCCGCCCACGCTCTCGCTGACAGCATTTTCGTTTTGCGGCATTGGCACTTTGTGTACCAAGCTCTAATGGGAAGTACCGCACGACAACGCGCGGATGCGCCTCAGACTCTCAACAGGCCGCGTAGCGCCTGAGCGATATCGTCAAGCGGTGTGACTTCTGAGGCCGCGTTAGCCTCTTCAACGGCCCTCGGCATCCCCCAGACGACGCACGAGCGTTGATCCTGAGCGATCGTGTAGCCGCCGACCTCATGCAAACGCTGAAACGCTTCCGAGCCATCGTGCCCCATACCGGTCAGCATGACTGCAATGAGATTCCGTCCGAAAACCTCGCGCGCGCTGTCGACAAGTACATCGACGCTGGGCTTATAGAGACTTTCGCCGGCGTCCTTGCAGACGGCCAGTTTGCGATCTTTCGAAACGCGCAAGTGTTGTCCACCAGGCGCGATATATACAGTTCCTGCGACCAGCGGCTCACCATCGCTGGCCTCAACCACACTCACCTGGGAAGCCTCATCGAGCTGGCGAGCCAGTGCCTTGGTGAAGCCTGGCGGCATGTGCTGCGCGATCAACACTGGCACCGGCAAGTTCTTTGGCAGCGCCGAAATCACTTTCTGAAGTGCTGGCGGCCCCCCGGTACTACTTCCAATCAACAAAGCGGACGCAGAAATAGACCGGGTCATAGGCCGCGCCTTCCGAACGGGCGGGGCGACTGAGGCGGCTGGCGCCTTTGCAGTCGGAACCCGCACAGGCATAGGTCGAACCGGCGCCGCAACCGACTTTCCAGCCTCAACCGCCGCCATCAGTTTTTGGTGAATATGCTCGGCGCCCTGAGACTTCGGAATAAAGTCGATCGCCCCGAGCCTCAGGGCTTCAAGGGTGACACGGGCACCTTCCTCAGTAACGCCACTGACCATGACGACCGGGATCTTTGAACGCGAGACAATTTGCTTGAGCGCTTCAATACCGTTCATCCCGGGCATCTCAACGTCCATCGTCACGACGTCCGGGCGCAGCCGCATGGCTTTGTCGACACCACTGCGACCATCGTTTGCAGTATCAATGACTTTGAATCGCTTGTCTTCTTCGATCCGCCGCGCCAGCGCGCGCCGCATAAAAACCGAATCTTCGACGACGAGCACACGGATTGTTCTGTTCAAGGTACGCTCCCCGCCCTTCGCGGCCAATTGATTCATTCGGCACCATTCTTGTTATCGCTGGGCGTTAAACACTCTACATGAGTTCGCGCTAGTTCCCTACCGCGTTCCCACCTCCAGCTGCACATATCGAACGCAAAACCTGGTTCAAACTGTGAGTATGGAGTCTTCAACAAATCGAAACAAAGCGCCTTCCAGCCCCCAAGCGGCAAGGCAATCGCGAGAATTTCGGTTAAATACAGGTTTACCGCAAAAACCTAACCGAATTGTTCACGTGCCTGCAGAGAATTTCGCCGCCACTTGAAGGACTTCGTTACCTTTTGCACGCGTCTCAAGTCAAACAACGCACGAACTTCGTTCAAGGATTTGGGGTACTAAATACCAAGCGTTGAGAGCGAAGCCTGACATGCCGAAGTATCGGCATCTGAGACCGCCCGAGCACTCAAACAGATAGCTCCTCAAGCCGCAGTCTCGCTCATCTAATTTAGATAGTTGAAACTATGAACAAAGCGCCCATATGGATCTTCGAGAAATGGGAAACTCAAAAAATGCCGAGCTGGTCCGAACGTCGTAAGGGCAACAAATTTCCTTTACAAGACACATGATCGAGAACTATAGTTTCCAAAATTCAGCTGTAGTAGTTCCGGCCTATCGCCTCTCGACGCCGGCACTCTAAATGATCGCAGCAACGACATCCAAAGCCCAGCCCAATTGGCTCTCTTTGGCACTCTACATCTGAATTCGTCTCTCTACACGATTGTACAATTTGCTTGCAGGCGCACTTAAATGACGTCGCTTTGCAATTTCTTGACGGCTGACGTCAACAAACCAAATGCCTAAAATAAAAAATATCCGGTCTGTAGATCATGAGGGCATTTTCAAACGGCACACGATCATTGAGCCAACGAAACAAAACCATTGAAACACAACAAGATCTCAGAAACGCCCAGTAGCGAGTAAGGACTACGATGTTACCTGCTAAATCGCAGAAGTTTGTTGGACCCATTTATCTTCAGGTCTACGACATCCTTAAATCTGACCTGCTCAATGACACCTGGCCGGTTGGGCGCATCCTGCCGAGTGAAGTCGACCTCGCCAAAATCTATGGCGTCAGCGTTGGCACGATGCGGAAATCATTGGGCCTGCTGGTTGAAGAAGGGTACATCGTCCGACAGCGCGGTCGCGGGACCGTTGTTGCAGATCGCAGCAACAGGAAAACTCGGACGCTCGCCGGAAAACTGGTGTCCGAACTTCATGAACCACCGCTCTCACCGCTATCGATTGAGACCGAAACCAGGCCAGCAACGCCTGAAGAGGCCAAAGCCCTGGAACTCGATCCGAGTTCGAAAGTCCACGCAATCGTAAGGTCGGTCTTGTGCCGCGGCGCTTATCGATACGTCGAAACGCTGGTCATCCCTCGGAGCGTTATGCCAAATCTGCCTGCCCGCTTGCCGGACAACTTGGAGGAAGATGTTACATCGGTCATTTGGAGCCATTATCCCCAACCGCCGGTCAACAGCGTCGAAGAGCGCATCCTGCCGACAAAAGCCAATGCGGAGTTAGCGCGCGAACTGGAAGTCGTCCAAGGTGAAACGGTGTTGCGCGTCGCACGCATCGCATATAGCAGCGACCGGCAGCCCCTCGAATACTCGATCCGGTACATGCACCTGGTTGATGCCGAATACGCAGTACAATTTGAAAAATGCCGCGCGAACGGCTCGGGCAACTAGGGACGCACAAAGGCAGCCTGAGCTACCAAGCCGCCGTACCGACGGCGGCGGCTCAACATCGCTGAATCAGCCTGACTGCCCAGTTGCGATGCGAACGGCAAAGCGACCTTGGCCGAGAGCGCCGCGAGCCCCCTCGCTCAGGTCAGACCTCGCGCTGCCCAAGCCTCGTCGCGACATTGACTGCGACATTGACAAGGCCGCTTGCTGAATGGCGCGCCTCGGTCCCAAACGACCTTGATCCCAAAAAGACAAACGCCGCCCCAGTTACAAACTAGGCGGCGTTAAGTTATTTCAGACCGTTCGCTCTTGCGAGCCTCTAACGCTAAACGTATCAAGGGCGCAAACCCTGACGCTTAGCCAAGAGCTCTCATTTCAACCGAGCTGCAGCGAGCGCGGAAGCGGACGGTTGCAGCGGACGTTTTGCCGACGCCAACGGCCGAGCAGCTGGAGCGCCCGGACGCGGCTCGCGCAGATGTTTCACCATATTGTCGACGACGCTTGAACGCCCCAGTGCCGGTGACTCGGTCGCACGCTCCCTGGTGCCCGCCTGCCCTTGGCAGCGCAGCAGCAATTTATGATCGCCATCGGGCAGGAAGTCGCTCGAAATTCCAACAACCGTCTCGGAAGCGCCCAGCAGAAGATAACCGTCATCGGCCATGACGCTGCGGATCTTCCGGAGAATTTCGCCCTTGGTCTTGGCGTCGAAATAGATCAGCACGTTGCGACAGAACACGATGTCGAACCGACCCATCCCCATCAGCGGGTTCAACAAATTGAACTGCTTGAAATTGATCTGAGACCGGTACTCCGCCTTGACCTGCCAGCGGTCGCCGATCTGCTGAAAATATTTCAGCAGCAGCGGCGTGCTCAACCCACGCTGAACCTCGAACTGCGAGTACTTGCCTTCTTTGGCCTTGTCGAGCACCGAGTTCGACAAGTCGGTCGCAACGATCTCGAACTTTCGCGTACCCAGCAACGAACGCATCTGATCGAGCAGGATGAGCAGCGAATATGGCTCCTGCCCTGACGAGCAGGCCGCACTCCAAATGCGCAACGTCTTACCCGGCGTGCGCTTCTTGACGAGGTCCGGGACAATCACATCCTTGAACTTGTCGAACGGCTGCCGGTCGCGAAAAAAGAACGTCTCGTTGATCGTCATCGTCTGGACGACGGCATCGATCAGTTTCGTGTTTGTGCCGCGCTTCAGTTCGGCGACCAATGCATTAAGGTCCGCCAATTTGTACTCGGACAAAATCGGACGCATTTTGCTTTCGACGAGATATTTCTTCTCGCCATCAATCACCAGCCCTGAATTGGCATGGAGAAAACTACAGAAGTCCCTGAAAGCCGCGGTCATAACTTCCTCTACTAAGCGTACTTAGGTCAGCCCATCGGTAACGTTGCACGAACTGCGCATTGGGTCTTTGGAGCAACTTCGGCTGATCTGGCTCAACAGCCAGCTTCGAAAACCGAAATCGTAACTCGTTTGCACCGCATTGCGCAGCGGTTATAGCCAGGCTGCTCAAGCACCAACCGGGAGGTCAAGCACACCAACATCCTCAAGCTTTCCCTTGAGAATAGTTTCGTCGAACGGCTTCATGATGTATTCGTCCGCACCCGCGTTGATCGCTGCTCCGATCGCGTCGAACGTGTTCTCTGTGGTGCAAAAAACGATCCGCGGATGTGCGCCATCAGGTTCTTTGCGAACCTTCTTCAGGAACGAAATTCCATCCATGATCGGCATGTTCCAATCGAGGAGAATGACGTCCGGCATCTGATCCCGGCATTTCTCCAAGGCCTGCTCGCCGTTTTCGGCTTCCTCAACTTTGAAGCCGAACCCCTCGACGATTCGTCGAGAGAATTTCCGAACGACCCGAGAATCGTCGACTACGAGTGCTAACGCCATCTACAGCCCTCCACCGGCTGATACTACTCTTGTACTCTCAAGGCCTTTCGCGGCTTTGATCAGGATTTCACAAAATCGAACAACTTGTCGGTATCGAGCACCGGGATCAGCAGGTCGCCGACCCGGTAAAGCCGCGACGAATACCGCGAGCGGTTCACGTCGAGATGCTGCGGCACTGGAACCAGCATGTTGTCGGAAAGAGAGATCACATCCCCCACTTCATCTACGATCAATGCAAAGTGCTCGCCCTTGCATTCAATGCCGATGGCAAGCGCATTCTTGTCGCCTTCCTGTTCAGGCATACGCATGCGCTGACGAAGGCTGACAGCCGTCACGACCTTACCGCGCAGGTTTACAAGACCCACGATATCGGGAGGTCCATTGGGAATGGCCGTCACCGACGTAATGCGGAAGATCGTCTGCGTCTCTTGAACGGAAAGCCCAAAGATGTCGCCGCCGACAAAGACCGTGAAATAACTTTCGGCATTGGAAAGAATGAACGGCTCGCCGTTGGGATCTTCCGTAAATTCTTTCTCTGCTACCAGACCGTTGCTGCTCATGCCGCCACCCCTTCGTCATTGTCCGCTGCGTGTCCGAGACCAGCCGTCATGGACCTCAGCTCATCAAGCAGCGCCAGGCGATCGTGTTTGAGGACCTGCGCGATGACAGCGCCGTCAAGTCCGGCGGGAGCAACAAGCTGGTCGAGCTCCGAAGAAAGAACAACAAGCGCTGTCGCATGCGTCTTCTTCAAATGAACCAGTTCGTCTTCGAGGCTCTTGCCGTCCTCAGGCTGCCAGGCCTCGTCCACAACGAAGGCAGCGACACGCTTTTCGCTTTCGATCAGGTCCTCGACCTGCTGCATTGTTTCGACGGCAAAGACGTTGAAGCCAGCCGACGTCAGCATCGGGCAAAGCACGCTGGAAACGTAACGGTCCTCCGACAGCACAACGACAGGAAGCGACGTGCCCGCCGGACGGTTGCGCGGCTCCGGATAGGCCATCTGCATATAGTAGGCGGTATCCAGGAGTTCGACGGCCTTGTCGTTATAAACGGCTGTACCGATGACTTCCGAGCTATTGTCTTCGAGTTTGAACCTGAGATCTTCTTCGAAGATGTCGGCGATCTCGTCGACGAGCAGTCCCATCGTCTTGCCGGCACTGGCCACGATAAGGATCGGGTAGCTTTGTTCCGCTTCCCAGCCCATGGACCCGCCAACCTGCACGATCGGCATCAACCCGTCGTCGCGCTGCAAGACGTAGCGGCCGTTGACCACCTCAATGCTGCTGGCCGAAACCATTTCGATGCGCGAAATGAGCGACAGCGGAATGACCTTGGGCGCACCAGGACCAGCCAAGAAGGCGACATAGCGACGTTTCTCGCTGCGGCGATCCGCAATACGGGCAGCTTCGCGCTTCTTGTCGTCGATCTTCTCGATACCCAGAAGCTGAGCGGCACCGGCTGGATCGATAATGAGAACAACCGAACCGTCGCCGAGAATGGTATGACCGGTAAACGTCTTCAGGTGTGCCAGCGTCGAGCTCATCGGCTTGACGACGATTTCCTGAACGTCTGCGACAGCATCGACGATCACGCCGAACGTCTGCACGCCCACGCGCATGATAACGACAAGCTGATCCTCGCGATCCGCAGTCGCTTCATCGACCGGCTCACCGACATTGAGAATACGCTTCAGATCGACAACCGGGATCACTTCTTCGCGCAACTTCAAAACCAAAGCGTTCTGCAGGCGCTCGATACGGTGCCGTGACTGGCTGCCAAGACCGACCGCCTCGACGACGGCGTGCTGAGGCAAGGCGTATCTTTGATCGCCGACGACGACAATCAGCGCCGGCGCGATCGCCAACGTCAGAGGAATGCGCAAGCTGAAGGTACAGCCCGCACCCCACTTCGATTTCAAGCTGACCGAACCGCCGATGGCTTCCAGGTTGGAGCGCACGACGTCCATTCCGACGCCTCGGCCGGAGACGTTCGTGACTTCCGCAGCCGTTGAGAAACCCGGTTCGAAGATAAGCTGGCAGATTTCCTGTTCGGAAGCTTGTTCGAGCTCGCCTTCCGTCATCAGGCCCTTCTGCAAAGCCTTGCCTTTGAGCTTCTCGATGTTCAGGCCACGCCCATCGTCTTCAATGGCGATCGTGATCTGGCCGGCTTCATGAGCAGCTGAAACGCGGATCTCGCCAACTTCGGACTTGCCGGCTTCAAGACGTTCATCCGGCGTTTCAAGACCATGGTCTGCGCAGTTGCGGATCAAGTGGGTGAGCGGATCGCGCATCACCTCGATCAACTGGCGGTCGAGTTCGGTATCTGCACCAGCCGTGACCAGGTTGATCTTTTTGCCAAGTTCTGAAGCCAGCTCGCGAATGAGGCGCGGCAGGTTTGCATAAAGGCGGCCAACCGGCTGCATACGAGCGCGCATGACGGCATCCTGCAGGTCGGTCGTCAGCGCCGACAGACGCTGCATCGGACCTTTCAGACCGTCTTCTTCTTTCTGCCGGGTAAGCTCGAGCAACTGGTTGCGGGTGAGGACCAGCTCCGACACCAACTGCATAATCTGTTCGATCGTCTCGACCGTAACGCGGATCGATTCCTGGCCCTTCGCACCACCGCCCGATTCTCCGTCAGACTTACCCTGGCGAGCCGGAGCAGGTTTCGGCTTGGCGGCCGGCTTTTCGACAGGCTTTGCAGCGGCTGGCTCAGGCTTGCGCTCTTCGGCTTTCGCTTCCGGTGCAGGCGCGGCCGCTTCGGCTTCTGCTGCTGGAGCCGCTTCCGCACTCGGCTCTGGTGCAGCGTCTTCAGCCTGAGCGGCAGCCGCCAAAGAAGGCAGATTGGCGCGCAGCAAAGATTTGATGTCTTCGTCATCGTTAGGCGGTTCGGAGCCGTGTTCGGCGACCTCACCGAGGATCTGTTTGATGCGATCGATTGCAGCCAGAACGACCGACACGGTCTTGTCAGTCGGTGGGACACCGTCGCGAACTTCGCTGATGACGGTTTCCGCACCGTGAGCAATGACCGAAAGACGGTCTAGCCCGAGAAAGCTTGCGGTGCCTTTGATCGTGTGGAGCAGCCGGAAAATGCTAGCTAACAGCTCTTCGTTCGTCGGATCGCGTTCGAAATCGATGAGCTGGTTTTCAGCACCCTCGATATGCTCCGTCGTCTCGGTCAAAAAATCGCTGAGTAGCTCATCCATTATCTTGCAGCCCCTTGCACCTATCTCGTCGCTTCCCCGAGCGATTTATTATCAAACTGCAGCACGCATCAGTTGGTCAGCCTGGCCCTGCTGATCCAGATCTGCGCTCGCATAGCCGTGGTTGACCATTTCAGCGAGTTCAGCCAAGGCCGAGCGGAATTTCGGTGCCATTTTCGCGCAATAATCCTCGATCTCGTCAGGATCGATCGAGCCGTCTTCCTTGCGGTGCTCGGAAATGACGTCGATATATTCTTCCGCCATTAGATTCAAAGCCATCACACGCGCTTCAAAGAGCTGCCGGAAATCAGGGTCGATCGAGCGATATGTTTCCAGCGTTTTGGCACTGCCTGGAAGATTGGATTTTTCGAAATACTCGACGTAGCTCTGCGGCCGCCAGCGGAGTAGATCGTCCATCATTTCCGGGAGAAGTACGGGAAGATTTTCAATGAGCAACAAGACTTCGTTGAAATGATTCAAGAAGTCGTTGGCAATTCCCGAGGCTGAATTTACAAGCTCAGCAGCCCGTTCCTCGATATCGCTCATTCCAGACCCTTTCTTTTGCATTGTCATTATTGAAGGGACTCGCCGGAGGCGTTAAATCGCCATCGAATCGTCCTTCGGCACGAAGCGCATCAAAACACGAGACTGGTAAACCATCGATTAAGAGACGTCCGAGTTTTGCTCGACACAAAATTTACAAAGTATCCAGCGGGTTCAAGACGTTAGCCGTCGCGCAAAAAGTCCTCAACGACAACGACGTAACGGCCTTTGGATTGAGCTAATCTAGTCGTACAAATTCGAGATTGATTGCTTGAAACCACAACATTGCTCTGCGCATCGATCGGCAGCTCGATAACCGAGCCAACCCGCAATTTCGAAACCTCGGCCAACGTCGAAGTTCCCCCGTCGATGGAGGCCTTGAGCGTAATCGGGGAGTTTGACACCCCAGACCGCAACCGGTTGGCCCAATCCGCATCGACACTCGCTACGCCGCCGTTTCCGCGCCGTTGCAGTTTCTGGCGTAAGGGATAAATGGCCGATTGCGGAATCATGACAAAGATTTGGCCGCCGCGATCCATCACCTGCAAAATGACCTGGGCGAAGGCGACGATAAAATCCGTCTGCCCCATCATCATGAATTCGATTTTCGGCTCAACCCGGTCGAGAATGAATTCAAGGTCCGTAATTTCTGCAAAGGACTCTTTCAGCGAAATCGCTGCGCGTTCGGCAATTTCCTGCGCCAGACGCAATTCGATTGTCGAAAATGGCCTCTCCGGATCAATCTCCGCTTCTTCGCCACCGCCATCGGAACCATAAACGGCTTCGATCAGCGACATGACGGCCCGCGGATCGAGGCCGATTACGATGCGCGTATCCCAGTTGGGGACGTAGTAGACGAACGCGACGCCGCCTTCATAGCGCTCAAGAACGTCCCAGACGCTCTCCATATCGACCTTGTTGACGAGCATCGACGACGGCAAAGGACACAGCTCGCGCACGAAGCTGGCACAAGTCGTTGCAACGCCAGTGAAAGCGTCCTTGAGAACAGGAAGGTTCTCGATCGACAATTCCGGGTGCCGAAAAAGTTTTTCAATGACCTGCCGACTGGCTCTTGCGTCGCTCATCCTAGCAAACCAATCCTAACTTCCCATTCGACCGACTTATTCCGATCGTCACGCTCAATCGCTTGTCGGATTGAGTTCGATCAGACCGCGATCGGCCATTTCCAATGCCATATCGGCGATTTCGCGCTGCGCCCTCATGATGTCCTTCTTGAGGGCCGGCACACCACCTGAAAGCTCTTGTTCGATCATCCGTTTCGCGCGCGCAGAGACCGCCGACAACGCAACTTCCACGATGTCCGGGCTGGCGCCCTTCAATGCCAAGACCGTAATCTCGGTCGAAGCCTCGTCGAAGAGGCGCGAACGCCCTTCCGGGGTGAGCTTGACGATATCTTCGAAGGTGAACAGCAGCCCCTTGACGATCGCGGCTTCCTTCGGGCGGTATTCCTCGAGGCTGTCCAGCACATCGTCCATCTGGTTCTTGTCGAGCTTGTTGAGAATATCGGCCAGGCGAGCCTGCAGGTTGGGACCCGAGCTTCGGGTCACGCCCGACAGCAGGTTCGCTGCCAGCGTCTGCTCAAGGATCGAGGCGGCTTCATCGGTGACCGGCTTGATCGTCAACATGCGACGCATCAGCTCGTTGCGCATCTCAGCGGGCATCTGCCCAACGATGGAGGCGGCCATCTCAGGTGAAACCTTGGAGAGCACATAGGCACCGACCTGCGGGTGCTCCTTTGCAAGGAACTGCGCGACATTGATTTCCGGTGTCTTGGAAAGCCGCGGCCAGACCGCTTTTGTCGAACCGCCCCTCACGTCGGCAAGGATTTCAACCGCTTCCTCGTCCGAAATATTGCCAGCGATCAGCTGCTCGGCATGTTCCGAGGTTCCGAAAAGATCGGCCCCCGTCTTCAACCCGGAGACGAGATCATCGATAATCTTGTCCAGCACCCGGGGCTCCACCGAGCCCAGCGATGCCGCCGAGCGCGCGACCAGTTTCAGTTCGCCGCTATCGAGTTGCTTGACGATCCTGTCAGCCATAGGCTTGCCCATCGCCAGCAACAGCGCGGTCGCGCGGTCGGATCCGGACAGCTCATCCAGACGATCAAGAATTTTGGGATCGACGTCTACCGTCATTTGACGAGCTCACTCGGCGGTAAAATCTTGAAACGGACGCAAAGACCCTAGCTCTCCGGGCTACGATGAAGAACTTGCGTCGACCTTGCCGCGAAGTGAAAGGCTTGCCCGGTGCGCTTGATCCGCACCACCTTCGGACGTCCAGGGCCTTAAATGGACTTAGCCCGCCTCCGTCGGATCGGAAGCGGGCCAAAGAGTTGCCGACTGGCAGGCTGAAAAATCCAGCCTTGGGGTCATGTGGGGGAGGGGCCAGCAACACAACTCAGTCTTGAATTGCAGGCACGCCTCTTATGCAGGCACAGCGCCGAGAGCTTCGCCGATGCGCTCCTTCAACAGCGGTGCTGTGAACGGCTTGACCAGATAGCAGTTAGCGCCAGCAGCCTTGGCTGCTTCGACGTTCTCGGACTTGGCTTCCGCCGTCACGAGAATGAATGGAAGTTTTGCAGTACGTTCGGTCGCGCGGACAACTTTGAGAAGGTCAAAGCCCGTCATCGGCTCCATGTTCCAGTCGGAAATGATCAGCTGATAGTCGTTCTCTTTGATCTTTGCGAGAGCTTCTTCGCCATTGCTGGCTTCATGAACATTCTCATAGCCGCACTGCTTCAACAGCTTGCGCATGATGCGAACCATTGTGCTGTAATCGTCCACGACCAGGATGCACATATTCGGATCGATTGACATGACGCCCCTTTTACCTTTGAAAATCGCCTGAAAACAGAAGAGCGAGATCATCATTCAATCGCCCAAACCGTAGCTGCGAAAATAAAGCTTAATAGTGAATAGGCCGTAAACGGCTGATCATCAAACATGTATCTTGCAAACATTGTCCTGCGCAGGACTTACCTCGCAACTCACTTACCTGCCCGAGACACGCGCGCACCCCACGGCTCTTTCGCAACCGCAATCCGGCGCGACTGTAGAGTTGATGTCGTGCGTTTCTTGGAGGGCATCTTCACGCCGCAAAACCGCGCCGCTTCAGGTGTCCATCCCCCAAGCTTGGCATGCACGAGTTTACCGATCACAGCGCACACATATCTCTTTTGAGCAGGCAGGTTACGATCGCCGGCGTGATATCGCGCCACCGCGCGCGTCCAATTCTTTTCCTGATCGTATAGACGACGAAGAAAGCGCGCCGAATAGTCGACGTTCCGAGCCGGATCAAGCATCTCATTGACCGAACGAAAATGCTGCTTGTGGTAATAATGATTGATCTGCATGCAGCCGACATCGATCAACTTAATGCCTTTTTGCCGGGCTTCGTGAAATTTCAAAACGGCTTCGTTGCGGCTGAGATCGTAAACCGCATCGCCGTTGATATTGAGAGCGTAGGGCCGCAAACCGTCCCCGCGCCCCGTCTCCGTCATCCCGACAGCCGTCAACACAGCCACCGGAACGCCGTAGCGCTTTGAAGCCCCCGCGAATTCCTTCTCGCAAACACCGGTCGTGAACTTGCCAGCGGCCAAAGCCGGGTTAAATGACAATCCCACGGCTAGGCTGAGCAGGCTCGCTCTGATCGCCCTGCGAAGACCCGCTTGATGCTTCATTGTTCTCGAAAACATTCTCATGGCTGCGCGCGTCGTTCGTGCCGCCGTTGCGCTCGCGATCAAAGCCACCTGAAGCACCCTGGCCATTGTTGCCGGCCCCCTTGTCGCCTTCTGCCGAACGAGAAGCATCTGCCCGTTGCATTTGAGTATCGAGATCGTGACGCGAATGACCAAAGTTATGCCGGGTCGGCTCGAATTCCGATTTGACGATGACAACTTCATCGACCGAATACCCGGAGCGTTTCAGAACCTCGGTCAAGATATCCTTGTCGGCGTCAAGCTGGGCCATCGCCGCCTGCGAGCCAGATGTCACATGAACCGAAAGCGCATCCCCCTTCAAAGAAAGGCGGACCGTAACGCTGCCCAAGTGCTCAGGGGTCAACTCGACATCCAAAATCTTGACGAGTTGCGATCCCTGCGATTGCGTTGGCTGGCTTAACCGATTGAGGCTTGAAACATCGCTGCTGGCTTGAGACCCCGCCGGTTTCAAAGCTTCGCGGATCTTCTCGCCAAGCTGCTGGCCGACACCGGGTTGATCGGCACCGCTGCGCGCATCCTTGATGATATCGGCAACGTTCTCGGCGCGTATGCCGCGTTTATCACGGACCCGGTCGGGAGCCGCAACGTCGACGTCCAACTCGGGATCAGTCTGCGCAACCGTTTCAGCGTCGTCGGAAACCTGGGTTGCATCAGCCGTTTTGCCGGACCCATTCTGCGCAGCCAATCGCCATTGCGGAACGACCGGCAAATGCGTTTCCTGCCCGACCACGCGCGCCTTAACGGTCGCAGGATTTCCCGCAGCGACGTCTCCCGACTGCTGACCCGAACGCGAGCGTTTATTAGAAACCTGCTCCAGCGATTGCAGAATTTCTGGAACATCCGAAAATAGATTTGCCCCGTCGCCTTTGGCTGCGGCTTGAGCATTCGCTTTCGCTCCAGCCTGCGCACCAAGTTTCGATGCATCGGCCTGATCAGGCCTTACCGTTTCAGAATTCCCGGCGTCCTCGGAAGCTGGACTTGAACCAGCAGCAATTCGAGCTTGCTGACTTGCTGCCACGGCAGCCCTCTCGACCGCCCCTTGAGCAACCTGTCCCAGAGCTGCCTTCGACGCGCCGTCTGCCGAATCTGAATGATCAGCCAACCCTTCATTCGAATGGGCAGACTCCACATCCACCTCGACGGATTTGGCGCTATGAGCGGCGCGCCCATGCGCTGAGTGCTCCGAACCATCAGCCTCATCGGAAGCACCATCGGCATCTTCCGATTGCACACCGTCCGCATCGGCTTTTTGCGTCTCATCGGACAGAACGCTCTTGAGTGCCGCCTCAAATTCCAGGTGATTTTTAGAGGCATGCAAGTGGCCGCCGCTACGCTTTGACGAACTGGCAACAGCCGCCTCGGTCGTCTCCGCGTCATTGCCTTCGACCTCGCCCGGGCCGCCGTTGGAGCCGCCCTTGCCCGCTCCGTCACGATTACCTTTGTCGATCAGACCGGCAAAGTCTGCGGCATCACTGTCGGAAGCCTTCGCATCATCGGACTTGCCATTTTGTGCGACACCCTTGGCGGTGCGCACCGGTTCTCCAAGCAGCATGCGTTCAAGGTTCACTGGTCTATCTCCAGCAAAAGTTCATCAATCGATGCAAGTAGGTCTTGTCCCTGCGCAGCCGATTCTCTTGCGGCAACGGCCTCCGCCCACAGCAATGGACCGCCGTTTTCAGCTTCGAATTTGGCTTCATCTTTAACCTCAGGCGTCGGTGGCCAGCGCCGTATCATTTTTTTCAGGCCGATCGCCGTCTTGCGCAAATCCGACTGCTCAACCGTCAAAAGCTCGTCATCGACAGCCTCAAGCTTCTGCGCGTTTTTTTCGTAGTCACCGCCGATAATGCCCATCGAAGCACCGTAGAGCTGCAAGGGAGCATCATCTTCCAGAAGCGGTGGCGGCTTGCTTTTGCGAGCTTCCTCGACGGCGAACTTGGTCGTGCCGGCAAACCCGCGCGCAGTCGCTTCGCGCGCAAGGCTCAGTAAGAAGTTCGTCCTCTGCGACGAGCGCATCTGATCCAGAAACCCTTTCAGGACGCTCAGCTTCTTGGGATCGCCGCCACCATAGTCATCCCGAGCCAGCGTCTCGGCGACCTGCAACAAGAGACCGCGCGCAAAAACCGACTGACTGAATCGCCGCAGATAACGCGACGTCAGCATGTCGAATTCGCCATTGTCAGGCTGAAGCGCTTCAAGCGGAATCTGTCGGCGCAATGCTGACTCTTCAACAATCGTACCGGGCGACAGCAGCCGCGCGTCATCGAGAAGCTTTCTGACTTCATCGCTACGCCTGGACCCGATCGTCAAAGCCTTGATGAGAGCGAGATGGCCGCCAAGCGTCGCTTCCAAGTCCCGAGGATCAGTATCTCGAAGCAGGCGGTACGCATCGCTCTTTCGCCCCTCCGCATAGGCAAGGATCGCGGTCGCAGGCTCAAGGTAGCGCGTCGGAAGCGCCGCCTCTTTGATCAACCGTCTGAGAATATCCGGCGGCCCGCCACTCATGACGAATTTCAGAGCTGCGCGGGCATTGCGCAGGTCGGTAATCCAAAGCGCGGTATCAACCGCCATCAACTCCTGGCTGACGGAAACCAGGCGCGCTTGCAAGATATCGAAAGCCGCGCGATCGCCATGAACGATCCGGTTTTGCAGCTCCGTGATTTTGCGCACGATCTTGTAGGGCGCGTTTTTCGGCTCTCGTTGCCAAACGTAGACTGGAACGTGCTTTTTCGGAGGCGGTGCTTCACTGTAAGGATCGGTGCCGTGAGCATCTCCACGATGGGAGTCGCTGGCAGGAGCATCATGACCGCCGGAAGAATGCCCATCATTCCCACTCGCAGCAAGAAGCGGCCCCGCCGAAACGAAACCGCTAACAATGGCCACGAGAAGAAAACCGGCAAGCTTATCCAGCTTCAAGTTCACTTCGGCTCCCTCCGCAACAGGATTTCAATGCGCCTGTTCACCGCCGAATTCGGGTCCGCCTTATCTCTTAAGTCCTTGTCCGCATAGCCTTCGATTTTTTCGAATCTGTCTTCCGGGATGCCGGCTGCAAGAAGCAGATCATAGGCCGTATGCGCGCGCCCCATGGACAAGCGCCAGTTGTCGTTGTCAGCAGAGCGGAATGGCCGGGCGTCCGTATGACCGCGGACCACGATCTTACCCTGCGTCGCCTTGAGAATGTCGCCGATCTTGACCATCAGCTCGGTCAATTCCTTGCCGGCTTTGGTAGAAGCCAATGCAAACATGCCGAATTGTTCTTTGTCGGTCAGGCTGATCAGCACGCCTTCCTTATCCACGGTCACGTTGATGTTCGGCAACGTTTCAGGCGCGACTCCGCCAATCGATTTCTTGATCGCAGCATGGACAAGTCGCGCTTCGCGCTTCAGTTCTGCCTTCAAAGCCTTCTCGGCGGCAGCCTGGCGCTCCAGCTTCTTTGCTTCTTCAGAAAGCTGTTCCCATTTGCTTTCACCAGTCCCGGTAGACTCCTGACCGGTCCTTTCTTCTCCAGGATTGATCTTTTTGGCGAGCGCCACCGTCTCACTACGAAAGACCGGATCAAATGGATCGCGATACGCCTTGCCTTGATGGACCGCGGCCCCGGTTGCCGGGCTCCCCTCGCTTTCCTGCTTCGTCCCGATGCCGTTGACGTTAGCCTGTGAAGCAAGACGCCGAACCAGATCGTAGGGATCCGAAAAAAGCTGCTTGTCGGCATGCTCTGGACCACTGTCGAGATTACCCTGCCCTTCGCCGGCAGAACCCGACGGAACGTTCCGAACCCGGTCCCGCAGATCCTTAGTTTCTTTGGTGTTTTCTTCATCGAGCGTTTTGACGCCACGTGCAGACGCCGTATCGTTCGTCAACTCGATCGGATTGAAATAGGTCGCAATTTGCTTCTTGGCTTTTTCATCGGTCGCATTCGTCAGCCAGAGCACGAGAAACAGCGCCATCATTGCCGTCATGAAGTCGGCAAACGCAATTTTCCAGGCCGTGCTGCCATGCCCTTCCTCGTGACCGCCGCCACGCCGTTTGACAATTATTATCTCATGGGCTGTGGCGTCTTCATCAGCCATCCGAAGGCTCCGTAAATTCTTTCAGCCAATCCCCAATGCGCGTCGTCAGAACCGTGCTGTCGATCTGTGCCGTCAGCTCCACGACGTCGTCGCTGACGCGTTCTCGCACCTGCCAAGTCCGCGGCAAATGCTCCTTGAGCGCGTCGATCATTTCCTGCGGACCGGTCACGATGACTTCAGCAGCACCCATCACATCGACGGTCTCCGCCATCGCCTCTGACAGGCTTTCGACAGCGCGCGCTTTCAATGAGCTCGAAAGGAACGGCATGATCGCAGCGGCGGTATCCCTCGCCACCTCTTCGCGAATGGCCGCCAACGATTTCATAACTCCCGTAGCGGCCTGCGCGCCGAACTTCCGCATCCATTCGTTACCCGCATTGGCAACCTGGGCCTCGGCCTCTTCTTTGCGCTTCTCCAGCTCGTCGGCAAATTCAGCTTCCGCCGCAGCAAGACCCGCATCATATCCATCTTCGTAAGCCGCCCGGACATCTTCTTCCGACAGCCGCGGAGCGTTATTTTCCTCCGCCTTCGTTTCTTCTTCGGCCTTCAGCTCTTCCTCAAACGCGAGCGCCATTTCGGCCGTCGGGTTCAGCTCTTGAAGGACGGTGAATGCAGGAACAAACCTCATATCTGGTTTTCTCCCTCTCTAATCCATTGCTTCAGAATGAGCACGAATTGCTCTTCCTCGGCTTCGATCAGCTTCTCAAGACGTTCCTTCGGAGTGAGGCGAACCGAACCGTCACCTCTAAGCTTGGCCAGATCGTCGAGAATTTCGCCATCGATGCCCGCAGCCTCAAGTCTTGCCCGGCCCTCTGGATCAAGTCCGTCTTCGGTATCAAGAGCAGCAGGCGGTGGCGGTGCGATCTCCCGCAGCACGCCAATCGTCGGGCGAACCGCCATGAACAGAACCAGGAAGACGATGGCCAGTGCCGCCAGGGCGTTGATCAGGGTGCCGATGTTGCGCATCAGGTAGCCCAGGAACCCGACATCTGGAATGGGCTGCATCTGGTCGCCGTCAGCAAGGAAATCGACCGCCGAGACTTCGATGCGATCCCCGCGCTTTTCGGAAATTCCGGTGGCGGCCGAGAGCACTCGGGTCAGTTCAGCCAATTGCTGCTGAAGCGCTTCATCGTTTGCACCCGCGCCCAGCATCGACATGATCTGCTTACGGTTGACGAGCACCGCCAGCGTCATGTGTTCGACCCTGAAGCCGTTGCTTTCCGTATTGACCAGACGCGAGTTCAGTTCGTAGTTGGTCAGCTCTTCACGGCGCTCTTCCTGCCGCTTTGTCTGATCGCCGCCAGCCGCTCCGCCGTCTTCTTGCGGAATGTTCTGGTCGACACCAACAGCCGGGTTGCCGGCCTTGTTCTCGGTCGACCCTTCCTGCTTGACGACACGGACCGAACGTTCAACCCGGGATTCAGGATCGAACGTCTGTTCGCGAATATTGCGACGGTCGGTGTTCAAGTCCAAGGCGACGCTGACCTGATAATTGCCCAGCCCAAGATAAGGCGCCAGCGTTCGGCCCGCAGATTCCTCGATCTGCTTGCTCATCTTCTGTTCGAGCTCAAGCATCGAATGCGGCGCCCTGACCGAGGCATCTCCGGCCGCCGCCAAAACGGTACCATCGGTACTGAGAACCGAAACGTCTTCGATCTTCATGCCAGGCACAGCAGCCGCAACAAGATGACGGATCGCCTGGGTGCCTGCGAAATCCCCGCGTGAGCCGATCATGCGGACCACGACAGAACCGGACGGCGAACGACTTTTTCGCCGGAAGGATCCAGCGTCAGGCATGACGAGATGCACGCGAGCCGCTTGCACACCTTCGATGGATTGGATTGTCCGGCCGATTTCGCCTTCGAGCGCCCTGACGCGGGTCACTTCCTGCATGAAGGATGTCAGGCCCATCGAACCGAGCTGATCGAACAGCTCATACCCGCTTGATGTCCCGCTGGGCAGTCCCTGCTGCGCCAACAACATGCGCGCGCGCGCCGTCTTCCCGTACGGAACGAGCAGGCTCGTCCCTTCTGGGTTCACGTCGAAATCAATCCCCGCCCTCTCAAGGGCTGAGGCCATGCGCCCGACATCCTGGCTCTCAAGACCACTGTACAGCACCTCCAAAGCCGGACGGCTGAGGTAGCGTGCACCGTAGATGATGCCGATGAAGACGATGAGCCCCACTACTCCAAGAGCTGCAAGCCGCTTGCCACCAAGCTGCTTGAAGCTATTGAGAATATGGGAGATTTGCTGTTGCCCGATAGCAGCGGCCACGCATCAATGCTCCGAATTTAGACTACGGAACAACTTCGGTCAGAAAGCTTGCGTGGGGGTGGTGAAAACCCTTTCTAAAAGCAAAACAGGGCCACGCCCCAAAAGGAGCGTGGCCCATTTGCACTGCTAATGCGCTATTGCGATTAGCGGAAGAGAGACAGGATGTTCTGTGCCGAAGAGTTAGCGATCGACAACGCCTGGATGCCGAGCTGCTGCTGAACCTGCAGAGCCTGGAGGCGGGTCGACTCTTCGTTCATGTCCGCATCGACCAGCGTGGAGATACCACGGTCGATGGAGTCCATGAGAGCGCCAACAAAGTCAGACTGCAGATCGATGCGCTTCTTGGAGGAACCAAGATCAGTTGCAGCAACAGTCATTTCCTGCAGTGCGCTATCAACTGCGAGCAGGAAGTCATCGATCTGAGCGTCAGTTGCGCTCGTGATGTCGATTTCGCTCGTGCCATCATAGGAAGCGATAACGATCGAACCCGTGTCGGTGCCCTGAACGATGCCGCCAGCAACAGCAGCCGTTTCGGTCGAAGCCGTTGCTTCAGCCGAGGTGTAGCGCTGCGATGCGAGGATACCGAGTTCACCTTCGGTGGCCGAACCAGAACCGGCAGCGCCGCCCTGACCGTCCGTGTTGGAGTTGAACAGGTACGTCGTCGAGACGTTGATCGCGATCGTACCAACCGAAACGCCGTTGGCGTCGCGGGTGAAGGAAGAAACGACAGCTTCAGTCGCCGTATAGGTGTAAGTACCGGCACCGTCCTGGCCGTTGTCAACCGACAACCAGTTTTCGCCGATGAACGAAGCCGAGTTGGCGTTGTTGCGAAGCTGATCCTGCAGCGTGTCGATTTCGCTCTGAACTTTAGCGCGGTCAACACCTGGCTGTTTTGCAGCAACCAGTTTGGCCTGCATTTCGGTGACGACGTCGATCGCTGCGTTCATGCCGGTGTAAGCAACGTCAACAGTTGCAGCACCCAGGCCAAGAGCGTCGGAAACGGCCGAAAGCGAACGGTTGTCCGAACGCATGGTCGTTGCCATCGACCAGTAAGCAGCGTTGTCCTGAGCTTCAGCAACGCGCAGACCGGTCGAAATGCGCGACTGCGTCTCAAGCATGGACTTGTTGGTCATGTTCAGCGACTGCAAAGCGGTCATCGCCGAAAAGTTGGTATTGATGCTGTTCATCGAGAATGTCCCTATGGATCATAACTTAACTGGGACATACCGGTTCAGCCGGTATGGTGGTGCGGCCTCATGCCTTTGGGAGCCCCCCAAACCACCATGGAGCGTCAACTTCTCACAACGCGCATTTAAGAATAGTTAAATTGTCCGAATTCGACTACGCGAACGAGCGCACAAGACTGCCAACCAGTAGGTTCCATCCATCGAAAAGCACGAAGAACAACACCTTGAACGGCAGTGAAATCGCAGTCGGGGGCAACATCATCATGCCCATCGACATCGTTAATGTCGCGACTATCAAATCGATGACCAAGAAAGGGAGGACGATCAAGAACCCGATCTCAAACCCCCGTCGGAGCTCGGAAATCATGAACGCCGGAACTAGAACGCGAAGTTCTATATCCTGCGACTCTTCGGTAACCGTGATACCCGCCAGGTCTTCGAAAAGCCTCACATCCTTCTCGCGCACATGCGCGCGCATGAATCTCTTAAACGGTGCTGTGATTCGTGAATAGGCCTCTTGCTCATTTATTTGCTCTTCGACCAAAGGCTTGACGCCTTCGCGCCACGCTTCATCGAACGTCGGCGCCATGACATAGAAGGTCAAAAAGAGAGCAAGACTGACAAGAACGAGGTTCGCCGGCGTTGTCTGTAATCCAAGCCCCACTCTTAGGAACGACAAGGCAATGATGAAGCGCGTAAAGCACGTCGCCATGATCAGCAGACCCGGAGCCACCGACAACACAGTCATCAGCGCCACGAGTTGAACGATGCGTCCGCTGGTGCTGGCCGCGCCCTCAGGAATTAGTGACTGCAGATCGGGCGCCTGAGCCTGAGCTGGAATGATCATCAGCCCAGCAAAGACGGTTGCCCAAATGAGTCTCTTCATTCGAATATGAGCCCTTTGATCACTAGGCGATCGACGGCACCCTGGCTCCTCACCCGGGCAATATCCTGGAGATCATCGGTCAAATACTCTAATCCGGCCGCACCTTGGATCTGATCGAGACTAACCGTACGCAAGTACGCCAGAATATCGCCGGAGATCTCGCTTTTGACGACCCCAAAACCCGAATCCGGAGTTTTGCGGAAAACGAGCGCAGTCTCCAAGCGGACCCAAGCACCGGAGGATTTCGCGAGGCTTGCGACGATCGGATCCAAGCTCACGATCTTGTTGATATCACCGTTGGCGTTTGCGTCCTCGCCAGACTCGCCAGACGCCGCATCACCGTGCGCATCGGCCTTTGCCTCGCCGTGCCCGCCGTCGGCTTCCGCGTGATCGCCCTTGCTCTCAGCCGCTGAACTTCCCGAATTCTCCGAGGCAACTGCTTCGTTTGGCGCTGCGTCGCTGAATAAAAAGAGTTTCGCTCCGACACCGAGCCCGCCGCCGATCAGAGTAAGAATTATGAGCGGTAGGACAATCCCACCGCCGCCGGGCTTTTTTGCGTCATCAGCCATTCTGGAACTCCATCCATGCAGGGACGCACGATCAGGCGCCAGCTGTCTTGCGGTCGCAAAACCGCCCAAACAACCCGCGCACAGCATCTCTCAGTTGTCCGCGCTAGCGCACAAAGCTTGAGCCGCGCTGACCAAACCGAACGGGGTGTTACATATCCTGTAGATAACCACCCAAACCGTTCAGCCTGTTAGAATGGAGCCACGGCGTCGACGACCTGCTGACCCCACCCTGGCTGCTGGACTTCCATCAGGCGCCCGCGACCACCATAAGAGATGCGAGCTTCCGCAATTCTTTCGTATGAAACCGTATTGTCCGACGTGATATCCTTCGGATTAACGAGACCCGAGACGCTCAAGACGCGCAGTTCGTAGTTGACCCTGACCTCCTGCGATCCCTTGATGACAAGCGTTCCATTCGGCAAAACATCGGAGACGACGGCAGCAACCAGAAGGTCGATCTTTTCAGACCGCTCGATTGCGCCTTTTCCTTCGTGATCTGTCTTGGCATCGATCTTGGAGCCGACCGACCCCGATCCCGACGATGACCACCCCCGCCAAAGAATGTCATGATCGAACGACCAGCCCATGTCGTTGGTCGCATCGCGCGAGCGCTTCGAGTTGTTGTCGAGCGCCGCCTTATCCTTGATCGAGATCTTGACCGTCAGGATATCGCCGATCCGACGCGCGCGCGGGTCCTTGAATAAGTCCGATGCGCTATCGTTCCAGAACGACTGCCCCTGGTAGCCCGTGCGAACGACACGCGGCTCGGAAGGGATTTCCAGGACCGGCTGATCAACGCCAGCCCCGACCGGAGACAAGCTCGGTTCCCGACCAATCTCACGGGGATTGATCGCGCACCCAGCTGAGAGCAGCGCACAGATCAGGCCAACGATGACGAGCCTCATGTGCCCCCGCCTTTCTTATTGGCCTTGCGCCGGGCATAGCGTGCCGCGCCCGCAATCGTCGAAGCAAGCCGCGCCGCCTTGGTCGGATCCATTTCGTTGAGAATGGCGCTCGCCGTGCGTGTCTTGAGTTTCGTAACAATCGAAGCGGCCGTCATTTCATCGATCGAAGACAACTGCTGCGACGCCGCATCCGGCCGCATCGCCTCAAAAATCTTCACCAATGCTTCTGTGCCAAGCTCGACAAACCTGTCGCGACGCTCGACCCAGGATTTAAGCTCGGTAATCCGCTCCTCGATCACCTTGCGACGCTCGTCGAGCTCTTCGCTCATTTTCTTCAAAGTCTGAGCCTGCCAGGCAAACCGGGCGTCCGTCGCTTTGTCGCCAACCGCCGCACAATACTTTTCAGCAAGTGACGCCGTCCGCGGCACAACATGTTGTACAGACTGCTCCCCGGCCAAATGCGCCGAAGCCGTCCAACCACCATGATTGCTCGTTGCCCCGTGCCCGTCACGACGGCCCTCAGCGAAACCCCGATCCGACATTGGTGCCAGCGCCAGCACGATCGCAGCCGTCGCGAACATAAGCCGATAGCAGCCGTTCAACAGATCGATCATCAATTCGGATTTAAGCATTACGGGCTCCTCGTTTAGATCACGGGTCACTGAACGATCAGTTCAGCTTGCAGGGCTCCAGTCGATTTCATCGCCTGAAGGATGGCGATGATCCCGGGTGGCTTCAGGCCCATGCGGTTGAGCCCGTTAACAAGGGTATGCAGATCCGCACCCTTCACGATTGAAAGAAGTCCAGGTTCCTGTTCGGCATTGACCGACGTCTCCGATGTAACCACCGTCTGTCCGTCGGAGAACGGCAGCGGCTGCGACACCTGCGGCGTTTCCGTAACCCGCACCGTCAGGTTGCCGTGCGTAACCGCGACGGTCGAAATGCGCACATCCTTGCCGATCACGATCGTGCCGGTGCGCTCATCTATAACGACGCGCGCAGGCACATCAGGCTCAACGAGAAGTTCGCCGATCTCTGAGAGAAAACGCCCCGGAGACATGCGCTCAGGAACCTCAACGGAAACCGTGCGCAAGTCCTCTTCCTGCGCCAGCGCCACACCAAAACGGTTACGGCTATATTGATTAATGGCATCGCTCACACGCACCGCAGTGCTGAAGTCCGGGTTGCGCAGCTCAAGCTTCAAAGAGCGCGCATTGCGCAATTCGCCGGGCGCAGATCGCTCGATCATCGCCCCGTCGGCAACCCGGCCTGCCGTCGGCACACCGTGCGTCAGGGATTCAGAAGCGCCCTGGCTCGAAAATCCTGAAACCGCCACCGAGCCTTGCCCGACGGCGTAAATCTGGTTGTCACCGGCATAAAGCGGTGTCGACAAAAGCACGCCGCCCGACAGCGACGTGGCATCGCCCAGCGACGTCACCGTGACATCGATGCGTCCGCCGGCTTTGGCGAAGGGAGGAAGTTCGGCCGTCACCATCACCGCTGCAACGTTCTTCGTTCTGGCGCCAGCGTCGCGGATATTGACTCCCAGACGCTCCAGCATCGACCGGATCGACTGTTCGGTGAAAGGAGAATTGCGCAATGTATCGCCGGTCCCCTTGAGACCGGTAACAAGGCCATAGCCCAGCAGCTGGTTAGGGCGAACGCCGCGCACCGTCGTCACATCCTTGAGACGGACCGTCGCCGATTGCGCATCCGCGGCGAAACTCACCAATGCGAGGAGTACAAACCAGAACCGCATTAAAGCCCCCCAACATCCACCGAACCGTCTTCGCGGACTGTCCCGCGTATGACCCGGCCGCTATCGACGTTCTGAACGCTAATGATTTCGCCGACAGCACCCGATTGGATGGCTTTGCCAAGACCGGTAATAACGAGCCCATGCGCTGAATAGGTGATCGTGACCTGGCTGCCTTCGACGACAGCGTTGCTGTCACGAACCGCATTGCGCGGAATAGGCCGGCCCGCCATCAGCGTCCGCCGCGCCACCTTCCCCTCAAGATCGCTCCGCCGCATGACATACGACGGAACCGTCCTGCTGCGCAGCCGAAAGCGCTTTTCGACAACGCTGCCCGCGCGGATGGTATCGCCAGGATAGATCGTCAATGTGGGAACGGGCATCATTCGGCGCACCACTTGCGCGTCGGCGCCAGAAATGGGCAGACCCAAGAGGCAAACAAATGCCAGAACCACAAAAGCGCGCATACTATCCTGCCTCCCCAAAAGAGCGCGTTAGCGAATGCCCTTACTTGTCGTCGACATCATCTCGTCGGTCGCCTGCATGACTTTCGAGTTCATTTCGTAGGCGCGCTGAGCTGAGATCAATTCGGTGATTTCCTTCACCGGATCGACGTTGGAATCTTCCAGATAGCCCTGTCGAATCGATCCGAAACCGTCTTCTCCGGGGAGACCGGTCACCGCCGCACCTGAAGCTTCCGTCTCGCGGAACAGATTGTTTCCAAGCGGCGTCAGCCCGCCTTCGTTGGCGAATGACGCAACCGTCAACTGTCCGATCGACTGCGGCGCTGTCTGCCCGTCAACAAGAGCGAAGACCTCGCCGGTCTGGTTGACCGTCAATTCGATCGTTTGGTCAGGAACCGTGATGTTGGGCTGAACCAGATAACCGTCGGTCGTCACGATCCGCCCGTTGGAATCGGTGTTGAATGCGCCGGCACGCGTATAAAGGGTTTCACCCAGCGGGCTCTCGATGCGGAACCAGCCATTGCCGATCAGCGCCAGGTCAAGCCTATTCCCGGTCTGCTGCAGCGTACCTTGCGTGTGAACGGTTCGAATGGCCGCCGCCCGCACACCCAGGCCGACCTGAATGCCCTCAGGAACAACCGTATCGTTCCCGGCATTGGCCGCGCCCGCGACGCGTTCGGCTTGGTAAAGCAGATCCGTAAATTCCGCCCGGCCGCGCTTGAAGCCCGTCGTGTTGATGTTTGCGATGTTGTTCGCAATAACCTCAACATTGAGCTGCTGCGCGTTCATGCCAGTCGCAGCAATAGCCAAAGCTCTCATGAAACTTTCTCCGAATTAGATCTGCATACGACTGACTTCGAGGTAGGCCTCGACGACTTTGTCCCGCACGGCAATGGCCGTTTGCAGCTTCTGCTGCGCTTCCATCACCGCTTCAACGACTTCCTGCGCCGACGATTGTCCAGCGACACCTGAAATCGAAACCTTTTCCGCCTGGCGCAGCTTGCCGATGGCGTCCGTCAACGCCCCCTCAAGCGCTTCCGAGAACGAACCCGCATCCGCCGCACCCGTCACTTGACCGGTATTGCCGGCCCCCATCGCTTCGGCCAGATCCTTGACTGCGCCGACACCGCCGACGCCAGAAATCGAATCAATCATCGGGACCTCAACAGATCAATTGTCGACATGATCATGTCTCTTGCCTGCTTCACGACCTGCAGGTTCGCTTCATAAGACCGGCTGGCCTCCTTCATATCGGCAACTTCAGAGAGCATGTTGACGTTCGGCATCAACACATTGCCCTTGTCGTCGGCAGCCGGATGACCCGGATCGTGCACCAATCGAAACGGAGTTTCGGCTTTGTCGATTCCTGCGATCTTCACGCGCGAGACGTTGGCGGCCTCATCAATCCTCTGCGCAAAGCTGATCACCTTGCGTGCGTAAGGCTCACCGCCTGGCGCCGCCGCAGTCGACTGCGCATTGGCGAGGTTTTCGCTAACGACCCTCAGTCGCTTTGACTGCGCATGCAGCCCCGAGGCAGCAACCGAAAGGGCCGCTTGAAGCGCATCAGACATGACTTTCTAGCCCCTCATTTCCCACTTCTGCGCCGCCAACAACAGCGTCAGTTCCCCTGCAATCACACCCATTGCCCGTCGCACCTATTTGCGAACAGCCGACAACAGCATCTCTTGAAATGAACTCACCACCGACAGTGTCAGCGCGTGCGAGCTCTTGACCTGCCCGGCCCTGATCAGTTCGTGCTCAAGACTGACCGAATTGCCCGAATGCTTGGCTTCCCCTTTGCCGCGTTCAGTCGGCTTGACGTCGATCCCGTTCGCCGGCGCCGTCGAGAGGTGACCCTGTGTCGTTGTGGAGACATCAAGCTGCGCGCCATTGAGAAAGCCCTCGAATGCCGCAACGTCGCGCGCCCGGTAGCCAGGCGTATCGGCATTGGCAATATTGCTGGCAATCGCGGATTGTCTTGCCGAAAGCCACTGCATGCGCTGAGACGAAATGGCGAATAGTGCAAGCTCAGACACGCAATTCTCCCCTGCAAGAAAAAACAATTCCAGTCTGGGAAGTTAGCGGAAAGACCTTATCTCAAACTGACGGGGCAATGGCGCAATTATTTAAATATAAGAATCAATACAAAATTAGCACAGGCGCGCTTTTGTCAATTCGCCATCCAAATAGACCGGCAATTTATTTGAATTAACATCAAAACCGTCACACTCGATATAATCGATCGTCACACCGCCCACGGAGCCTGACAGATAAAGCCGGAAATAGACAGTCATTTCCGTCGAGCGGAAGCTCATGTTGAACACCACCTCCGGCACGGAACCCCAGACGAGACGGGTCTCTCCGGCGTCGAGAACCTCGAAGGCGCCAGGCTTGAAGAACTGCTCAGCCGCTGAATTGACCATCGACTTTATATTCCCGCATTTCTCAAAACGCGAAAAAGCGATGATATCGACGACCTCAAAGCCTCTGAGCTCACTGGCGATCGGACGCAAGTGATCCCCGAGAACCTCTTCGCAAATACCGGACGAAACTGTTCTTTGCGCTTGCATAATTAGCGTAGAGCTCCAATTGGTGGTGCGGCATTCTTTCTCATAAGACTCAAGACAAGTGCGGCAATCGCCTCATAAAACTGCGACGGAATAGCCTGATCCACTTCAACAGCGGCAAAAAGGGAACGCGCCAGGGCTTTATCCTCAATAAGCGGGATCTCAGCCTTCTCCGCCACTTCACGAATCTTCAGCGCGATGTGGTCGGTTCCCTTTGCCAGCACGATCGGCACAGGCGTCTCGTCCTTCACGTACCTCAGCGCAACCGCATAGTGCGTTGGGTTGACAATCACCATCGTCGCCTTGGGCACCGCCGAAATCATGCGTTTCCGCGACAAATCCCGGATCATCGAACGCATACGCGAGCGAACGATGGGGTCGCCCTGCGTCTGCTTTTGCTCGTCCTTGACTTCCTCGCGGGTCATTTTGAGGTCCTGATACCAGGAGTGCCTCGTCCACATGACATCGGCTGCGACGATGATGAGGAATGCAACCGAGACCCCAATCAACATACTGTTCGCGAGACTATGGATAATCTGCACCTGCGCGGTCGGCTCAATCTGCATCATGTTGACGAGATCCGGCCGATAGCTTTGCAGCAGGACAAAACCAACCACACTCAAAATCGCGAACTTCGCGAGCGTCTTTAAAAATTCGACAAGCCCTTTAAGTCCGAAGACTCTCTTGAAGCCTTTTGGAATCGAGAGCTTTGAAAGATCCGGTTTGATCCGTTTGGGCACGAACCGTGGCTGGACCTGCGCAAACGACGCCAGCAACCCTAATGGGATCAATATGAAGACCAGGGGTACGATGATCCAAAGCCCTTGTAATGCGATGTAGAGGAAGAGCTGGTGTGCATCTTCTCCGGTCTTGAGACGCCACTGCTCCGGTCGGTCGAGAAAATGCCGAAGCAAAATCAGGATCTTCCGGACGCTGTAGTCCAGCACGATCATCGAGAGGATCGCAGTCCCGAACAATGACGCAAGAATGCCCGCCTCTTTGGAAACCGGTGCGTTGCCGTCTTCGAGCGCATCGGTCAGCTTTTTAGGCGTTGGGTCTTCTGTCTTACTGTCTTTTTCGGGAGCGTCACTCATCGCAAATCTCGCTCACCTTGCGTTTCGCACGAAGGCGCCGCCCGCAGCCGAAAATGCTGACAGAGCTGCATCAAGCTTCCAGATCGTCAGCCGAAATTCCCACGACGCTTGTCAGGCTCACGCCAAACCGGGATTGCGATTCATCGAGAATCACAACCTCCCCGCGCGCGACAACGCGATTGTTGACGACGATATCGACCGGCTCGCCGACTTTGCGGTCGAGCGGGATGATAGCCCCGCGCGTCATCTTCATCAGCCGCGAAAGCGGCATCTGCGTCGTGCCAAGAACGATCTCGATCTCGACAGGGATACTCATCACGACATCGAGCCCGTCGAAGTTCCCCTCCGCTTGCGCAGGCGCAGCCGGCGCCTTTTGCGGAGCGGCCGGGGATGGCGGAGCCGCTGCTTCTGGTGCGACGCCCTCAGTTTGAACGGTGTCGGTCTCTTTGACCTTTTCCAATTCTGCCTCAACAGACCCAGTCATGCGCCTCTAAGTCCTCTTGGTAGTCGATTTCAAACTGTTTGCTTTTTTGTCGATCGGGAGTTTGCCCCGGTCCGCAATCAGCGTTTCTATCCCGGTTGATTAAGCCGCTGCCTTGGCGCTTGCTTCACCACCGTTCATCGTCTGTGCCTCTAACTCATCGATCGTCGGCCGATCTGCATACGAAATCGTCTTGCGCCCATGTTCGATAGCGACCTGCGGAATAGCGCCATTCATGAACGCCAGGAGCGTCTGTTTGACGACCACATAGGGACGCATATTCTTCTGGCGTACGATTTTCACCTGGGTCGCCAGCGGAGCGAAGATACAGTAGGAGAAGAAGATCCCCGCAAACGTCCCAACCAGCGCCGCACCGATCATTTTGCCGAGAATTTCCGGCGGCTTATCAAGCGAGCCCATGGCCTTGATAACCCCCAAGACAGCAGCGACGATGCCGATCGCTGGAAGCCCTTCGGCAACTCCTGAAATCGCCGAATAGGCTTTCAGCTTGTCGTGGCTTGCTGTTTCGATCTCTTCATCCATCAGCGCTTCGATCTCGTGAGGACGCGCGTTCCCCATGATGATCAAGCGGAAATAATCGCAGATGAAGGTGCGCAGCTCTTTATCTTTGTTGAGCTTCGGAAATGCCTGAAAAACCGGTGATTCGTCAGGATTCTCGACGTGCGCCTCAACCTCGCTGCGCGACTTGCTGCGGAACTCCCGCATCAGGACGAAAATACACCCCAGAACCGACAGGTAGTCGGCCTTCTTTGGAACCTTGGCCGTGAAGACTTCGAGCAGACCCTTGCCGGAGTCCATAATGACCTTGACGGTGTTCGTCGCAACGAACGTGCCCAGCGAGGCGCCCAGAATGATGACGAACTCCCACGGCTGAAAAATCACCATGATATGTCCGCCCATGGCAGCAAAGCCGCCAAGCATACAGACAAGTGTGATGACAAGACCAATGATGATCGTCACGGGAAGCCCCCTCGCATGAATTCACAATCCAAATAACGTGTTCGCGCTTGTGCGAAACTTGCTGAAGCTTGTCGATCAGCGAAAATCTGCATCCTTTGCGTAAACACATCAGATGCGAGTCATAAATACTTCACTGATTTACAGAGCACAGCTTGCCGCAAGGCTTACAAAAGCAAACCATGACCATAATCGGTAAAGCTAATTCCTTAACGGAGATGTCGCGTGCTCACGACAATTGCGAGTTATCGTCTCATAACTCAGGACCTGGATCGCTCTCTTGAGCAGAAAGCGAATGAACCGCTCATCCAGCGAGAAACTGAGTATTATCTAGAAAATATCAGCAATATTAAAACAATTGACGAATTTCTAGATAATGACCGCCTATTCAATTACGCAATGAAAGCGCATGGCCTTGAAGACATGAGCTATGCGAAGGCCTTCATGCGCAAGGCCTTGGAAGAAGGCATCGACGAGCAGGATACGTTTGCCAACAATCTTGCTGACTCGCGCTACAGGGAATTTGTGGCCGCCTTCAACTTCGCGCGCCACGGCGAAATCGCGACAGTCTTCACGAGCGCCCAAACCGGCACCTCCGAAAAGTATATCCGTCAGACCCTGGAAGAAGACGTCGGCGAGGAAAACACGGGCGTTCGCCTGGCGCTGTACTTTGAGCGCAAAGCGCCAACTATTACGAGTGCCTACGGCTTGATGGCCGACAAAGCATTGCTTGAAGTCACCCAAACGGCGCTCAACCTTCCGACAAGTATGTCAAGTCTCGACATTGACCGGCAGGCCGAGATCATATCCGAAAAATTAGACATCGAAGACCTCCAGGATCCCGAAAAGCTCAACGCATTCCTCGAACGGTTCACCGCAATCTGGGAAGTCAACAACCCGACGACGGCTTCGAGTAGCTCAGCGGTTCCAAGCGTCCTGCTTTCCGGAACGGGTGTTGTCGGTATCAGCGACAGTATTCTGGCCAGCCTGCAAAACCTGAAGATCGGAGGCTGAGCTCCATGGAAACTGGAATTTATGTTGCCATTTCCGGGCAACTCGCTGCTCAGCGACGCCTCGACACCATCGCCCACAACGTTGCCAACGCCAGCACGCCCGGCTTTCGCGCCGAAGAAATCAGCTTCACGAGCCTGATCTCAAGAACCGGCGATGGCCCGGTCGCGTTTTCGTCCAAGGGCGAAAGCTACCTGTCACTCGAAGCCGGTCCGATCGTACAGACCGACAACCCGCTGGACGTTGCCATTTCCGGCAAGGCCTATCTCGCCATGCAAACACCGCAAGGGACGATATATTCCCGCGATGGACGCCTGAAAGTGACCCCCAACGGCGAGTTGCAGTCGATCACAGGCTATTCCGTCGCCGACCGTAGCGGCGCGCCGATACTTCTGAACTCGCGTGGCGGGCCTGTCCAAATCGACAACAATGGAACCATCTCCCAAGACGGAATCGTGCGTGGAGCCATCGGCCTCTTCATCCTCGATGAAAACGCCAAGCTTGAGCGCTACGACAATTCCGGTTTTACGACTGACATTCCAGCCAACCCGGCAGTGGACTTCTCCAAGATTTCGGTAAGACAAGGCTTCATCGAACAATCAAACGTCAATTCAATGCTTGAGTTGACGCGTATGATTGAGATTTCTCGCAGCTTCGATGCAGTTTCCAACGCAGTCGATCATTCCGAACGCTCCTTGAAAGATGCCATCAAGACGCTCGGCGGCACTTAACTGGCGCTAACCGCCGATCCAGATTGATCCGGCAATTGCAACACTGACGAAGGCTTGAGGCTCACACGGGCATCTTCGCCAACACGAGACCGAAACGTGGCAACTGAGAATTCTTCAGCGACAAAAGCAATGACGGATAGCTCCGACCAAACCACCGGGTGCGAACTGCCCGATTTTGTCCTGCAGACAGATGGCAGACCGACAGTCCTGCACGCCATAGCAAAGCGCGTCGACCATACTTTGGCCGGTAAGATGACTCGCGTTGGCGGAACCGTCACCGACATCGATCGCACCCATTACATCGTCTCCGGCTTCGGTGGTAACGCGCGATTGGGCGACCTGGTCCTCCTGAAGGATGGAGAAAATGAAGCCGAAGGGGAGATCGTCCGCCTTCAACCCGACCGCGCCACGATCAAACCTTATGGACCCATCGAATTTACACGACTAGGCGACCATGCGTGGCTTTCGGGCCAGATCGAAGTGCGCCCAGCAATGTCGTGGAAAGGCCGGACGGTCAACGCCTTGGCGCAACCGATTGATGGCGCCGGGGAACTCCAACGCGGCACTGCAAGCTACATGCGCGACCGCGCTCCACCGCCCCCCATGGAACTGGAAAAAGTCTCCAACCCGATAACCACCGGCGTCCGAGCAATCGATCTGTTCACCCCGCTGTGCTCAGGTCAGAGAGTTGGCGTATTTGCAGGGTCCGGCGTCGGCAAGTCCTCGCTGCTTGCGATGCTCTCGCAGGGCAAGAATTTCGATTCCGTCGTGCTGGGTCTTGTCGGCGAACGCGGTCGAGAGGTCAGGCACTTCCTCGATGACGTCTTCGGAGATCATAAGGATCGCACGATCGCCGTTGTTTCTACCGGCGCAGAAAGCGCAATGCTGCGCCGACTGGCGCCTTATACAGCCATGTGCATCGCCGAATATCTGCGCGACCAGGGCGAGAAGGTTCTGCTCGTCATCGACTCGCTGACCCGCTTCGCGCATGCCTCAAGAGAGGTCGGCCTTGCCGCAGGCGAACCGCCGGTTTCAAGAGGCTATCCGCCATCAGTCTTCAGCGATTTGCCTCGCCTTCTGGAACGTGCCGGCGCCGGTAGGAATGGCCAGGGTTCGATTACCGGTATCTTTTCTGTTCTGATCGACGGCGACGACCACAACGATCCGGTTGCAGATTCCGTCCGTGGCATCCTCGACGGTCACATCGTGCTGGAACGCGAGATCGCCGACCAGGGTCGCTACCCGGCAATGAACCTTCTGTCGTCAATCTCACGGCTGGCACCCCACTGCTGGACCGACGCACAGCGCGATCTGGTCACCAGACTGAAGGCGCTGATCGCCCGATACGAAGACTCTCGCGATTTGCGCGCAGTCGGAGCCTATGAGCCCGGCAGCGATCAGGAACTCGACGACGCCGTTCGCATCGTCCCGCGCGTCTACGAAGCCTTGAAGCAGCGCCCTGGCGAACCTCCAGCCGACGACGTCTTCGCAGAGCTTGCCAAGCGCCTGGCACCAAAACCTGAGTGACAGCTAAAAATTCCTGAAAGCCCGGAAGACGCCGCGCCTATAGTGCCGCGCGACTAAATCCGCTCGAATTGAGCATCCTTAACGCGCGCGTCTAAAAATCAGTTCTTGCAAGCCACTGCATGACAATAAATCCAGCTTGGCAGAAGTGCTCGAAAGCAGCCTGACAGGCCCAAAAATTTTCGGCGCCCAAGCCGAAGTTGGCCAGGGCGCCGAGCTTCAATACTTGAGTGCCAGCGATCAAAAAAACAAATCAACCAATTGGACCGTCGGTCAGAGCTAAGCTGCCTCCGTCCAATATTCGACGCTCTCCATCACGACTGTGCGCCGGCACCACTCGATCGGCTGATCTTCGGTGTCATAAGCTGTACGATCACAAACAAGAACCGCGGTTCCCGGTTCGACGCCGAGATGTCTGCTACTCTCAGCGTCGGCAACAGCGGGCCGCACGCGCTCAGTGCATCGCCGGATAAACGAGCTGTATTCCATGAAATCGTCATCCGACAGATTGTCCAGATTACTGCTCGAAATCGCGCCTTCTACGAGGTGTAGATCCTCATAAATCCGAATGATGCCTTTGATGAGCTTTTTTCGACGAACGCGAACGATGTGGTCATCTTTCCTCAAGGCGAGAAACCCGCGCACCTCTGCGCTGACTGGCTCACGCCCTGAAGTTATATAGTCGAACCCGTCAATCGAGAAATGCTCGCCGTTTAGATGGAAGTGATCGAGCCGCCGTCTGGAAATCTGCCGCGGATCGGAGACAAACGTCCCACGCCCCTGCCGACGCGTAATCCATCCAGCCGCTTCCAACTGCTGAAGCGCTTTCCGCATCGTACCAACGCTCACCCCAAATTCTCTGGCCAAATCGCCTTCATTTGGAAGTGTCGAACCGACTTTCCACATTTGAGAAAGAATACGCTCATGCAAAAGTTTATGTATTTGCATGTAAAGCGGACCACTATAGATCGGCTTGGTTTGCGTCCTTAAATTCCCCAAAGCATGCCCTCCGTGCCTCGGTTTTAGCTCTCACGCGCGTCTCTTGGCATCCCCAAATGCCTCAAGAGCAATAGAGCGGTGAAAACTCAAACAAGTACGCGTTTTGCTGAGGGAGACTTCTCGTCCTGTTGACTCCCGCGAAATAGATTTCACCAAATCATGCCGCTTCGGGCAATCAATTGCATTCTATTTCATGTTGACTGACGGTCCAACCTCCGTCTTATCAACAACATTCTACACATGATAGAGGACTATTCCGACAACAGAAGTCATGCTTTTGGATCTTCTCAGGCATATCTGAGACCAAGCACGACACAATACAATTCGTCATCGGCGCCGCCGGTCCAGGAGGCAAACGTCAGCACCTCCAAAGCCCACCTCATTATTGGTTAACCAGACATTGTTAGATTTGTTCCAATTGCCGAGAAAAAAAAATCGCCGGGTCGTGATCTTTTTCGAAGTTGCTCAGTTTAGCCGTGTGCGTTGGTCAGTATGGTTGTGTTCGACGAAGTGCTCGCCCAGTTGGCGCAAACAGATCCGTTGTCCTGCAACCGGCCGCGAGTTGCGCCGACATCCGACCAAAGCTGGCTAGCAAATGTGTCCCTTGAATCGATGGATGGTTCCGGACGGCCGATCGCTTCTTTCAGACAGGGCTACTTAACGCCTGACCACGCCAACCAATTCCCTGAAACGCAGCCAACCGAAAAGATGCTGAAACAGGCATTTGCTGCGGCGAAAAAGAAGCTCATGCAAAAAGGTCGGAGCGATCTTGCAGCTCTTAAGAAAATAAGGGCTTCGTACGCTAACGATTTCCACCCCGACAGGCTGCCTGAGAGCTTAAAACAGCTCGCAAATAGCCAGATGGCCGAAATCAATGCCTGCATCGACGCCGCCAAAGCCGCATCGGCAATTTAAAGTAAATTTTCTAATAATCAGCGCAAAAGCCCGCCAATTCGGACTTTCTGAAACCCGGTCCGGCAGATAGATTCAATTTTACGGATTGATCCGGTTAACGCTTTACCCTCGCGATACGAGGCATTTTATCTTTAACGACCCTGGAAAGGGCGCGAGGCATTCTAGCCTCATGACACAGCTTATCGACATATCCGCCCTTGAGCACCGCAGAGACGCCATCCGCGAATGGCTCGAGGAAACTGCTCCGTACGCTCGCTTTGAGCAGCGCCATCTGGAGCAGAACACGCCAGAGCGTGCCTATTGGCACCTCGGGTATCAGGCAGCATTAGCAGACGCGTTGGAGTTGATTACCAACGACCATGACGCTGCATACACCGTGGACAAGTCCAATTCGTCCCCGGCGGACGATCAGGATGAAGGGAGTTCCCAGGAGGCTTGAACATGTGGAACAGTTCGCACTGTTTCTCGAAAGCCTCCTTCGAGGTCTCGACGGTAATGTACTTGAACAGTCCGCTTGTGCCGATCATGTCGCGCAATGAGGACTTCAGCTCATCATCGCTGCGACCGATATGCGTAATACGGAAACGCCCTTGAAAGTCCTCGTGGCCAAGCGCAAAAACGCCTGGCGCCTTTTCCTTAACGGCTTCGCCGATTCCGTCGACGGTTAATCGGTAAGGCCCAAGAAGACCGCTCTTCACAGCTCCCTCCTATTGCCACGTTCGTCCAAAACCACACCCCAAATTCAAACGATCAGTTCGGCATCTTCTTCGAGCATCGCACCTGATCGCGCAGCACGTAGCTCAATTGCTCGATCAAGACTTCTTCGACCAACTCCCGTCCCAACGACTCGTTGGTCTTGGCGATGATCTCCTTCTTGATTGCGTCCAGATCAGCGCGTCTCTTCTCAGCGAATCGAATCGATTCTGCGTTGTATATAACGCGAAATACGCTGTCGACGAAATGAGTTTCGAACTCTCGTTGATGCCCCTGCAGCTTATTTTCTCGAACCCCGTAGACGAACTTGGCCACGACATAAGCCACGACCTCCCCGTTACGGACGATCGGAACGCTCATAGGGTTCGTGCTGACATAGCTCATCCCGCTGACATGGACGGCATCTTTGACCTTGCCCTCGCTGCCATCTGACATCATGCTGGCGCCATAGACGCCGCCAAGAGTCGCCAGGCAGACCCATACACCCAGGATGATTTGCTTGATCAAGACTGTCCCCTCGCTATCGCATCCTCATGCGAATAGGTCCCGTCGGATTCAGATTCTTGGATCGATTTGCGCACGATTTCCGAAATCGATCGCACCGCATCCATGTTTCGCTGCAACAGTTCGTGGTTCTCTTTGACCGCCTGGCGCAACCCCGCAACGAGATGTCCAGCGCGGGCGCGCACTTCATCCTCGCTCAGTTTGCCGATCGCACGTCGCAGCTCAAGGAGCGCATGGTTTTTGCGTTCGATATGATCATCGATCATCTCGAATGAACGCGATCTCAAGGCCTCGTTCTCAATCGTCAAAGCGCTTTCCAGCCGCTTGAACAATTGCGGCAGCGCGTCCCGGCTTGCCTCAAGTTCCCGGCCACCCGGACCGCCTGTCGAACCTGCTCCAGCATGTAGATTTGTCATGCGTTACGTTTCCTTTCTGCAACGAGTGCAGGTGTCACTTGGTTGGTCTGTCCTTGGGCACCCTCAGCGGTTTTCATCCCGTAACGGTGTCCGTCGAGAAGCTTGAGGTCCATCGACTTCGAAAGCTCCTCAGCGATATTTTCAGCCAGCATCGAGCGCCAGACGTTGCCGGCCGTGCCGCTACCGGTAAACGACGTGACGTCCTTGGGAAGGATCGTTTCGACAACGGTATTCAGCAAAAGGCGCTGCAGAAGCTGCTCGCCGTCTTCCTTCTTCGCCCGCTCGACCCGAACCAGATCCGCACTGGAGTAGTCGACAGGCTTGGCTTGCCCTTCGATGGCCGAGCGAACCGTATCCGCAAAGCTTGTCGTGCCTTCACTCCGCGCAGTGTTCGCAACACGCGCAGGTGAAGCAAAAGCATCGACATTACCTTGAACGTCCTGACCGGGTGCGTTGCGCAAAACACCGGCAATCAAATCTATTCCGGAGCTGACACCCATCGGAAATCCTCGCCATTAGCCATCTTCTAGGCTGGAACAGCGAACTTGCAGGAAGCTTGCGCCAGGCCTTCATCAATCGGGCGAAGGCTTTGAATATGCGGCCTGAGTGGCCTTTTGGTACTTGCGCTTCATACGCTCAAGCTGGGCTTTTCTAAGAGCCGTAGCCGCTGCAGCCTCCTGCACTTCCTTTTCGATCCTGCCGATGTCTCGGGCAGCCCGGCTCGCCCCCTTCACGACTTCGTCGGCAATCCCGTATTTGAAGGGCACATCGCAGGCCAGAAACTCAAAAGCATCCCGCTGCTTTTTCAGCACCTTTTGCTTATCGGCCTGCAGCTTGGCCAGCTTCATCTGGTCACGCTCAAACAGCGCCTCGAACAACTCGATCAACCTTCGCAGCCTCTTTTGTTCGTTCATTTTGCTCTATCCTTCAGCAATGAAGCGCGAAAAGTGAAAAAAGAAAATTTCAAGCATCTCCGGAAACAGGAAATAGAATGCGAGAAGTCCGCCGAACACGAGGAAAGGAATGGAGATGAAATAAGCTGGAATCTGCGGGACCATCTTGTTCACCAACCCGAACAGCAGGTTGATCATCAAGCCGTAAGCGACAAACGGACCGCTGATCTGCAGCACGAGAAAGAAGGCTTTCGAAAGCGCCGTCGCCAGTCTCTGCACACCCTCACGCAGATCAAAAAACGTTCCGACCGGCACGAACTGGTAGGAGAAGACGAGCCCGCGGATTACTTCCAGATGCAGGTCGAGCAGAAAGAATAGTAAGACGGCCACCGCGCTGATGAGAGCGGCTAGCGCCGGCATCGGATCATCAGCAGTCGTAATGCCAGGCAGGGTGCCAAGGCCAATAAACATGGCAATCCCTGCACCCATGAATTCAAGCGCCGCCATGAAAATGCGTATCGAAAGCCCGATCGACGCACCAATCAGACTTTCATTGACGATCAGCTCGACCAGCCTGGCGCCCTCGACCGGGCCATAGTTCTCAAGGTATTCCGGCACAATGAGCGGCGCCATCGCGAGTGAAACGGCGATTGCGATGTAGAGCCGGAAGCGTACCGGCACACGGCCCGACGACATCCCTGGAATGAACATGAAGCAGCCGCCAATGCGGCAGAAGATAATGAATGTCGGGATCAGATAATCGACCCAGGCATTCATTTTGCGATCGTTCCGAGTGTGCGCAGCTCGATGCCGCGCGCCACTTCTGAATTCGACAAGACCGGCAGCGACGGGAACAGCCGCTCAATCACCATCCGCACGTAGGGTCGGGCTTCTGGCGCCGTGACCAGAACGAACTTCTCACCCTTGTCCATCCACCCGCGAATGACTTTCGCCGCGTCCTGGCCGAATTCCTCAATGAGCCGAGGATCGATATCGAACTCCATGATCTCGCCATCCGGTCCGCGCTTCAGAGCCTGATGGAAGGCCAGATCCCAGCGTCCGCCCAAGCGCAAAATGTTCAACACGCTGCCTTGCGACATCTCTCCGCAGATCTGCTGAGACATTCGCAAGCGAACGTGCTCGACAACTTGCTCAGCGCGTCGCGCATGTGGCGCGATTTCCGCAATGGCCTCAAGAATGAGATGCAGGTTGCGGATCGAAATACGCTCGGCCAGCAACAGCTTGAGCACCGCCTGGATCCCCGAATAGGAGATATGGCTCGGCGTGATCTCGTCGAGCAGACGCTTGTATTCGGGTGCCTGGCGATCAAATAGCTTACGCATGTCCTTGTAGGACAGAAGCTGCGCCAGGTTGTTGCGGATGACTTCGCTCAAATGGGTCAGCAAGACCGACTGGTTGTCGACCGGCGTAAAGCCTTCGCGCTTGACCTCTTTCGCGTACGATTGGGGCACCCAAAGCGCCTTCATGCCAAACGCAGGCTCACGCACCTCATCGCCTGGCACTGTAGGCGCATCCGTATCGCCAATGATGACAAGTACGTCGCCGATGCGCAGTTCCTGCGCGGCAACGATCGTACCATGAATGCGAATTTCATAGGTCTTGGCCGGCAGCGCCAGGTTATCGGTCAAACGAATGTCGGGCACGACGAAGCCATACTCCATCGCGAACTTGCGCCGCATCTTCGCGACGCGCTGCGACAGCTCATTTTTCTCTTTGAGCATCTCGTTCGCGATATGCGGCCCAAAGCAAACCTCGATTTCGGGAACTTCCAGCGCGTCGGTCACCGAACCTTTGGTCTTCAGCGCCTCCTCGCGCTCGGCCTCAATCTTGCGCTGCTTTTCTTCCTCGATCACGGCAGCGCGCTGCCGCGGCACCGTATAGGCGATATACGCCATCCCCCCACCGAGAATGGCAAACGGCAGGAACGGCAGCCCCGGCGCTAAAGCGACAAGGCCCATCAGCGCCGCCGCAACCCACAAGGCACGCGGATATCCACCAAGCTGCTCGAAAACCGCAACTTCGGCAGCACCTTCTGTTCGTCCCTTCGCAACAAGAAGGCCAGCGGCCAGAGAAACGATCAAAGCTGGGATCTGCGAAACCAGACCGTCACCGACCGACAGTTTGACGAACACATCAGCCGCAGCAGAGGGTTGCATGTCGTAACGAACGACACCGATGACGATCCCACCGACGACGTTAACCGCCGTAATGATCAAACCGGCGATCGCATCGCCGCGAACGAACTTCGAGGCACCGTCCATAGCGCCGAAGAAAGCGCTTTCTTCTTCAAGTTCGGAACGCCGCCGACGCGCCTCCTGCTCATCGATAATGCCCGCGTTCAAATCGGCGTCGATGGCCATCTGCTTGCCAGGCACGGCATCAAGAGTGAAGCGCGCGCCGACTTCCGCGATACGCGTCGCACCTTTGGTGATCACGAGGAAGTTGACCGTCAAGAGGATCGCGAAGACGACAAGGCCGATGACGAAGTCACCGCCCATCACGATGTTGGCAAAGCCACCAATGACCGCGCCGGCAGCCTGAGTGCCGTGCGAGCCTTCCGTCAGAATAAGGCGCGTCGTCGCGATGTTAAGCGAGAGCCGCAGCATCGTGGCGATCAGCAAAATCGTTGGAAATGCTGAGAATTCGAGCGGCTTCTGAATCCACAGCGCCACCATCAAAATGAGCACCGACAAGGCAATCGAGAACGACAGCCCCAGATCGACGATCATCGGCGGCAAAGGCAGGAACAGCACGCTGAGGATAAAGATGATACCCGCAGCGAAGCCGATATCGCGGCCGCCGGTCGAAATCCTCTGCGCTTCAGCCAATCCGTTAGGCCGGCTCATTCAAGTACCCCCACGCGCAATGCGCCTGCTAATCTGCCTTAAAAGGCATTTTGAGCCGGGGCCTTGCGTGAAGCCTACCGCGCAGCGGTTTTACCCAACACAGATGTAGAGAAATTGCCCAAGATGCCGAATTGCGACGCTCAGCAAAGCTGCCGGAGGGTTGTTCTGGAGATTTGAGCTAGACCTGGAGACGAACCAAGGGGTCAGTCCGAAATCTTCAAGACCGCGAACAGCCAACTGGACGAGGCGACAGCCAACCGCCGAGCGGCTTCAGAAACCGGTCTCGATGCGAGAAAAACACATCTGCGCAAGGGCAAAGACGACAGCGCCCATGAATGGCGCCGAGATGATGAGAACAAAGAAGATCGCCAGGATTTTCGGAATGAACGTCAGCGTCATTTCCTGCACCTGCGTCAACGCCTGAAGCAACGCAATCGTGACACCGACAATCATCGCCGCCGCCACCGCAGGACTCGAGGCTACGACAATCGCCCAGATGGCCGCTTGCGCAAGATCGAGTGCATCAGCTTCATTCATGGCGTAATCCGATCAGGAAATCGTGACCCCGGGGCCGATACTAATCGTTTGTCCGTTTTCCAGATACGCAATCAAGCCATCGCTGGCAACCCGAACCGACTGAACCTCACCCGAAACGGTTCCATCAGCCGACGTCACCGTCCGTCCAATCACAGCCTCTGACTGAGTCAGGGTCAGACTCGAAATCATGTTGTCGAGCTTGTCGTTCATCTGGATCGTCTGTTCGACCTGCGAAAAGGTTGCAAGCTGCGCGACATATTCGGTCGACTCCGCCGGATTGAGCGGGTCCTGGTTCTTCATTTGCGCGATCAGAAGCTTGAGAAACGTGTTGTAATCGACATCGGTCGCAGAAGACGTGGCGGCCGCATTCTCGTTTCTCGGAGTCGGTAAAGTCGTACCTACTGGGTCAACAGCCATTGCTGAAACCTCCAATTATGCGCGACATCGCTCAAGCGACCGCGGGAACCGATTTCTTCTTCATCACTTCGTCTTCAAGCGCGAACAGCTTGCGGATCACCTTCATGGCTTCAAACACCCGATCGGCCGCCATCAATTCGTGCGCCTGCTCAAGCCCTTCCAGGATCGGTTTGCTTGCGAGCGCCGAAGACAACTTCTCGTGCTGCTCTTCATACATCTTGCGAGCGAACGGCGCCGTGCTCGGCTCCATCAAAATGGATTGCAGAACGAAGTACATCTGGCGCAAAGGAGTTACGGCATCTTCCTGCTGCAAGACATGCGATTCGAGCAGGAAGACCACATCATTCATGAACTCCAGCGTCACCTTCCGGTCCGACCTTAGAACTGCACCGTTGACGAAAAGCCGCTCGTTTCTTCTTAGATGTATTTTGAGCGATGATTTCATTTCAGCCCTTCGCAAATAGCTTCCGAAACCGTGACTATTCCACTGAAGCTATGCACTTCGCCGTTGCGAATGCGCTCTGCCTCTTTCAGGATCCAGATGCCAATCGAAATAATCTGAGCGCGCAGCTCCTTGGGCAGGTCGTTCTCGGCGCTGGCCAAGTCTTCGATCAGGATCGTCCAAAGCTTGTTTGCGAAAGCCAAAGCCTTGGCGGCCTCGACTGAATTCACACCGCTCTCTTCGGCAGCTTTCAAAAGCTCGATCGAGTAGTCCAGTGCACGCCGCTCGCGATCGCGCGCTTCCTGCGGCAGGTCCTCAAGAACATCTTCATAGGAAAACTTGTACATCCATGGCCTCTTTGATTATTTTACGCCCCTGGGAAGCTTGTTCCTTTAGAGGTAGTTCAGAATCGACAACTGCTGAATGCGCGCCGTCACGGCGTAAGAAGTTTCGATTTGCGTCAGAAGCGATGTCACGCGCGCCGTAGCTTCGAACGGATCGACCCCTTGAATTTCGTCGATCCGAATCTTAAGAACGTCCCTTTGAATCTCGGAGCGGTCGATCGCATCGCCGATGCGCTGTTCAACTGTGCCAACCCGAGCTTGAACGACGCTGACCTCTTTCACTGCGCTGCCGGTTCTTTCGGAGATCCAGGTCGTTAATGCATCGAATGTTGTAGAATTTTGCAGGGCCGTTCCCAGCTCGCTTGCAGCCACATAGACGCTCGTCAGCAATCTAAAGGCATCTTCGTTGGCGCTGACTCCTGCCTCGACTTTTTCGGTATTCGAAATGCGAACGCTCGCAATATTGTCGGAAGCGTTCGACCAGTTTGTTCCCCACGCCGGATCATCGAACAGATCCGAAAACGCTCCTTCAAGAAACGTCGTCATGGCCGTATCCGAAATCGACTCGACCGCAGGATCATCCGGCGGGAAACCGAATTCGGTAATGAATGCCGTCTCGACTGCCGTACGGGCCGCCGACGGCGGGTCCGAGAAAAAGTCATTCATCGGCGCCTGGCCGGAGTTCGTGCCGGAAAAAAGATAGGCACCATCGAAACTGGAGTTTACAAGGTCGTTCAGCGCCGTGATCCGGCTTCCAGCTTGTTTTTGGATAACGGCTTGGGAACCTGTGCCCTGCGCGCCTAGGACTTCCGCTACAAAATCCTGTGCACCTGTCACCATCGATTCGAGCGCATCCTGCGTCACGCCCAGCTTCGTCGACAAAACGGAATTCGACCGGTCAAGCGTGATCATTTCCTCGTGCTGCTGGCGAAGATAGGTCAGCGAGGCATATTGCCCGCCAATCTTCACACCGACATCAGCATGCACGCCTGTACTAAGTTCCTGCTGAGCATCCGCCAGGCGCGACTGCGACCGCATGATGTGCGAGCGAACCGCTTCACCGATTGCGTATGTAGAAATGAAAGTTGTCTTCATTGCTCTCAACTCGTCGCAGCTAGGATGGCTTGGTACATCTCATCGATCACCTGCAGCAGGCGTGACGAGGCTTGGTAGGACCGTTCCAGATCCATAAGCTTGGTCATCTCTTCATCGAGATTCACGCCTGTGACACTCGAAAGGGCGGTCCGCGAATTCTCAGTCACAATGGTCGTGTATTCTTTGTTTTCGGAGACGTCCGAACGCACTTTCTCAAACCAGCCTTCAGAATCGGAGGCATATTCGAGCAGGCTTGTATTTGGCGACAGCCCTGTACTCGCGTCAAAAGAGGTTGTAGCCGAGAAGTTTTCAACCAACGTGTTGAGGCGATCGGTGAACCCAGCCTCTCCAGCGGGATTGTAATTGTAGGCGGGATCGAGCGGATCGTAGATCGAGCCATCGCGCAGAAGGAATGGATCGCCCCCTTGCGTCGGGTCGACGTTCGCGTTGACCTGGATCATCGCCGCCAAACCGTCGACGACGGTGCCAGCAGCCGGCACACTAGTTGCGCCGGCATAGGTGAACAGGCCAGGCACATCCGGAAGCGTCGGCACCGCGCTTTGATCGCTCTCGGCAAAAGCCTGGATCAAACCGCGTGCGACTTCATCGAGCTGAGACTGGAAAGTCGGCAGCGTGTTGTCGCGAAGGTTTGCCAAACCGGCAATGCGCCCGCTCTGGGCCGGCGCTGTCGCATCAGGCCCCGTGATCGGCATACCGTCGACGTAAACCGCTCCGGCCTCGACACCAGCAGGCAAGACCGTTGACGATGCCATCTCGACCGTCCGCGGCGTTCGCTCGAACAGCGTCGCGCCACCGGAGGTGAAAATTACGATGTCGTTGTTGGAGCGCGTCACCGTCCTGATTTCGACTTCCTCGGAAATCGAAAGCAAGAGGCCGTCACGCTGATCGAGAAGATCGGTGACGTCCTTGTTGAACTGCGTCCCTTTAATGATCTGGTTGTTGACGTCCTCAAAGGTCGACAACAGGTTGTTGAGGTTGTCGACCGACTGGCCCAGCTGGGTGTCAGCATCTTGGCGCACCTGAGCGATCGTCGAAGACAACGAATTCAGCTGTGTCGCAAGATCCTTCGCCGCAATGACCGCGGACTGAGCGCGAATGACGTCATTTGGCGAAGATGAAAGAAATTGCAGAGCGTCGCGCAACTCGCCAAGTAAAGCGGTTGGCGACTGCCCAAGATCGGCACCGCCCATCGCAGACTCTATGACATCAAGCCCGGACAGGAGGGCCGAATGTCCGGCCAGCTGAGACGTCGCAGCAACCAGATTGTCGAACAGCGCGGAATCAGTGACGCGACCGATACCGTTGACGCGCACGCCGCCACCGTAACTGGTGACGACGAGCGCATCTTTTCTGGTCGCGTTCGGGTCGCCAACGCCCGCAACGTTCCGCGAAACAACCGCAGAGCGCTCAGCAGTCGTGGAAAGGGCGGAACGCCCAATACCAAAGCTGAGAGATAGCGACATAATGTTGACCTCTTAGAATGACCGAAGCCATCCGAACTGCTCAGCGCTTCAGATTGACAAGCACGTCGAGCAGGTCGGAGCCAGTTTGGAAGACTTTCGAGTTGGCTGTGTAGTTGCGCTGAGATTCGATCATCGTCGTCAGCTCAGAAGCCAAATCGACGTTCGATCCCTCCAATGCACCCGACAAAATGCTGCCCAAGCCCGATCCCCCCGGGAAGCCGACCCGCAATTCGCCGGAATCAACGCTCAGCGAGAAGACGTTGCCAGTTTCAGGGATGAGCTGATTGGGGCTGACCACAGTCGCCAGAGGAATCTGATAAATCGCTGCCCGCGAGCCGTTTTCATAAACCGCATAGACGTAGCCATCGGCAGTGAATTCGAGGTTCTCGACTTCGCTCGGACCGTTACCGTTGACGCTGACACCATCACGCACAGTATATTCTGCCGCAAGCTGCGTACTTCCAGAGAAGTCAAGGTCGAAACTCGAACCGCCTGGGAACGTGAACGTTGCAGAGCCGCCGGTCAGGAGCGATCCGTCAGTCGGATCAAAGGTCATCGTCTGCGAAGCAAGCGGCCCTGAACTATATGGGAACGTCGTCGCCGGATCCGCGTCAGCACTATCGTATATCGTCACCTCCCAAGTCTCGGAGGCGGTCTTAGTGAAATACACGTCGACGATGGCTTCATTGCCGAGATAATCGAACCCGACAAGAGAGGATTTGGCGGTGTACTCCGAACCGATCACGTTGTCGGACGGCAAGCTGCCCGGCGCAACAACGTCCGCCGCGGATGGCAAGTTGACCGGCAGGTCGCCTGCGGTCGACGGCGTGGCAATGAGACCGGCTGAGCCGATCGACACAGATTCAAGACCTGCGGTCCCGTTTGCTACGACCGTGTTGCCACCAGCCTGCACGGGATATCCCTGAAGCTCGAAGCCTGCAGCATTCACCAGCACGCCATCACCGTTCGGCACAAACGATCCGGCGCGTGTGAGCTTCACCGAGTCCCCACTTCCTCCAACCAGGAAGAAACCGCCGCCAGTGATTGCGAGGTCGGTCGAAGACTGGGTGAACTGCGGAGTGCCTTCTTGCAGAATATTGTAGCGCACAGAGGTTTCGACGCCACCGGACGAGTATTCCGTATCGTTGTTGCCAAGCACCAACGTCGAAAACTGAGTTGAGGCGGATTTGTAGCCCGTCGTATTCACGTTCGCGATATTGTCAGCAACCGTCCCAAGACGGTTCCCCTGCGCCGCCATTCCAGACGCGCCAGTCCTCATCAAGCCGTAGACACTCATTTTAGCAAACCCTCGCTTCGCCATCGAATTTCGAGTCATCAGTATTCGAACGCAAACTTGCGCCGAACTGAACCTTTCGCCACAAAACTCAATTACCGAAGTCGAAACCGAGTAGAAAAAAGAAAAGAGAGGGTCGAGTAGAAATATTAACCAAAAATAAACTAATTACGAACGAGCATATATCCCAAATGCCGTTTTGAATCGATCGGGTCACGACCAAGCCGCGCGCGCAAGCGTTTGCGAAGTTTACTGATATGACTTTCGATGACGTTTTCGTCGATATCGACTTCGAAAAGCCCGTAAACCGAATTGAAGATCTGAGCTTTCGTCACCCGGCGCCCAGCATTCGCCACGAAATACTCAAGTATTCGCAACTCGCGCCGCGGCAACAGCATCGGCTCACCACCGACAATCGGCTCACGCCCGTCGCGAAACACCCTGATGTCTCCGGTGCCGCTCGCCTCTTCCAGCTTGGACCGCCGAAGAATTGCCGCGACACGCGCAAGTATTTCCCGCGCATGACATGGAGAATCGACGACATCATCGACGCCGGCAGCAAATAGATCCAAAGTCTTGTCGAGAGACCGGCTCTCATCCAGAGCAATAATAGCAGCAGCGGTGCGCTTCTTAATCAGCTTTGCGAGCTCATTTCTCTGGTCGCATTCGCCGATCAAAACAGCATCAATTGCGCCGACATCACGGTCGTCAGCCGCAGCCACCCATCCCCCGAAGTCGCAAGGTGACAGTTCTGTCGCAGAAACCCCTTCCTGCTGGAAGGACGAAGCGATTCCACTGCCCTCCGCCGCGGTGTCATTAACAACGATTATCACCGCTGCCCTCCCCCAAAAACGAATCAGTTCCCCTCATGTATTCACGAACTATCACGCTGCTTAAAGGCTGGTCAATTAATGCATTCCGCAAGTATTCGCTCATGATCTTTTTGCAACGGAGATACCTAAGACATTCTTTAAATGACAGTGATGTACATGATTCGCACCGACTAGGCATCCAGTTTCGCACAAGATATTAAGAGGAACTCCACTAGAAAAGAACGCTTGAATGCAAGCAACAGCTTGAATTCAATGTATTTTTTATCGAAGTGGAAAACCTGCCAGATATGCACAATTAATGCATTTCCATCCATTGACAGTCATCGCCCGAAGCGATGCCTGCAAATGATTTGCTGAGCCAGTCCGCGTTACAATTGGATTTACTGTTGCCAAAACACAGTAGTTTTTGACACGCATCCTGACGAAGAAATCAGACATTGAGGAAGACTGGGCCGTTAGTCCTAAAAAACTAGAGTAATTTACGTTGCATATAATCAACCCTTGCCCGAGGCCGCGATAAGGAGGCAGGAAGAAAAAAGAACAGTAATATTTCAGGTTGAACCGTGAGCACAAAGACGGCCAGATGCGATAGGTGCGGCTTTACTGTCGAAATTGACGTAGACAAAACCGAACACATCTATTCCTTTGAACACGACGTCTGGCGCAGTCAGTGCAAAGAACTGACTGCGACCGGCCCCGCGAGCTGCATTTATTTCCTGAGATCCTACGAAAATCGGCTCAATAAGAAATAGGGCCCGACATTTCATCCGTCAGAAGCAACCGCGCCCTCTTTCAGCCCAGACCCGACAGCGCTCAAAGCGTATAGGCGAGGCGCAAACCGCCCCAGTGACGACCTTTGACGTTGATCGGCGCCGAAACGTCCATCATCGCGACAAACCGGCCGTTCCCCATATCGCGGCCATAGCCCTGGATGAAGAACGGAAACTGGTTTCGCCCCGCACCCAGCCCCACGCGATCATTGAAAATCCGGCGATTCCGACTGTTGGCGACATTGTAGACCGGATCAGACGTCATAGGCTTGGAGAACTTGGAATTATGCGTCGGCAAATAACCGTTCACGTCGACTGGAGCACAAAAAACGACACGTGAATTGATAGAAAGAGCCTCATCGATGATCGGCGTGAGAATATCGTCGAAAACGCTGGCATAACGGGTCGTGTATTTTTGCGGATCGGTATCGGGCACTTCCTGATAAGCCGTGTCGAACACGTCGTCCGTGCTGAGCCGCCCCGTATCGATCGCACGCTCGATCGCTTCAGCAATCGCCTGGGAGCGCTGAGTGACATCGTTCACAAACATCGAGTTGCGCTTATCGAGCCCCAGTTCCACCGACCGCGAAATCATGATTTCGCCGGTCTCCAGCAGGCTGCCAAGCTGCTTGTCCATCTCCTTGACCGACTCTTGCGAACGATTGAAGTCGCCCAAAAGATCGTCGATGTTGGAATGCAGCGTATCGCTGACGGAATTGATCCGCCCGGCCATTTCCTGAATTGTCTGGGTCTGGGATACGATCCCCTGCACGGTTGAATCGACCGCATCGAACGCGGTGATGAGGCGCCCCGAAACTTCCCCAACCGAAAGAGCCAGGTCCTTGCTCTGCCGGCCCTGCTCAATGAGCTGCGTCGACTTCTGCGTCAGGCTTGAGATCGTCTGTGCGATTTCCTGCGTTGCCCGCCCGGTCTGGCCGGCAAGCTCCTTGACCTCGCCAGCAACGACGGCAAAGCCTCTGCCCGCTTCGCCTGCGCGCGCAGCCTCTATCGTCGCGTTGAGCGCCAGCAGGTTCGTCTGTTTGGCGATTCCATCGATGGCGCCGACGACCTTGACGACACTGGCGAGCGCCGCCTGCAATTCTTCCAGCAACTGGTCGCCTTCACCAACGCGGGCAACAAGCGTCTCGATTTGGCTCATGGCCGTGCGCAGTTCGCCGACGGATTGGCTGACTTCCCCACCGGCGGATTGCGCAATGCTTAGGTTGCTGTCGGCGGCCTGAACGATTTCGGCGTTGTCAGAAACCAGCTGCTCCATGCAGTCCCGAACAAAATTGGTCTTGTCGGTTTGAGTATGGATGCGACCGGCGATCTCGTTGGCTTTGATAACGATCTCAACGATCTGCGGTCCGACATCGCTCGCCCGATCCGAAAGGTCTTGGAACGCATCGCGGCGCAATTCTTCCGAATTCAACGCTGGATCGAGATCTTCGAATTCCGATTCGACGACGGCCTGTTTCTGGAGCAAAGCGCCCTCCCGCTTGGCAAGTAGAACGAGTTCGGCAGCCCCCAAAGATCCCAGAAAATTAAACACGAGGAATATATTGGGCGCCTGACTTGCGAGGCTCGCAAGAATCAAAGCGCAAAATTCGCCGACCGCGGGATAGTATGCAGAACCGGCTTACTCAAATCTTACGAAAGAAAGTCCAGGTGTCGTAAATTAGTACACATCGGCCTCATATCGGTGCCAAGAAAAAGACGAACCTGTGAATTTTTCTCCCCGAACGCCGTTTCGGTAGCTTCAAGCAAGGTTCATGACCCAAAGCAGAATCACCAAAGTCCTACTTTGCCCGGACGATGGACGGACATCTCCAGCAGGTTTGTCATGAACGAAACAACACTTGTCTTCTTCGTCGGCACAGTCTTGAGCTTTCCTCTGGTTTTATGGCTGCTCATGAAACCGGCCAAGAAAAAGCGCCCGGCAAAGTCCCAGCGACAGCCCGCAGCGGCGCCTCAGTCCGACGAGGCGTTTCAGAACATCCTAAAAAAGGAAAGTTTCGACCGCGCCGTAAGGACGATTGGCGCAATTCAAACCGAACTCGACCTCCAGCTGCGCATGGCCGGCCGCAACGGGCGCATGGCTCATAATGAGAACTTTGCGCTTCAAGTCTCCCAAGCCAACAAACGGGAACTTCAAGACTGCGTCAGCCTGGTCGAAACGCTATTCTCGGAAGAAGCTTCAGACCGCTTTAGATTGGCGGTCCGACAACTCGCGGCAATTGACCAGAGCCGCAAGCTCGACCAGTCAACACGCTATGCAACGACCGCGATCGGCACCTTGCGCAGCGAACTGCAGCCCACGGTTACAAAGCCGGACACTCCGGAACCGACACCGATCCTGAGCCACCTGGCCCAATCGCTGCAGCTGAGCCACTAACGCACTTCAGTGGACGCTTGCCCGGCAAGCTCGAAGCTCGTCGCCGACCGCATAGAATAAAACCGGCCCGCATGACGGGCCGGTTTTGTTTGTGAAGGACAATTTCGCTCAATCGCGCGTCAGGCCGCCCGAATCCGATTGATGAAGCTGGTGACCTGCGTACGTAGTTCTCCAGACTGCCGCGACAGTACATCCACGGCCTTGGTGACGTTGGCGGACGCGTTGCCGCTGTCAATCGCAGACTGGCGCACGTTAGAGATCGTCCGAACGACGGCGTCGGTGCCGCAAGCTGCTTCCGACATGTTCTGGGCGATATCGCGCGTCGTGGCATCCTGCTCTTCGATGGCCGCAGCAATGGCCGCCGACACGTCATTGACCGTGTTGATGACCGTGCGGATCTCACCCATCGAATCGACTGCATTACGGGTCGCGTCCTGAATTCCATCGATTTGCGCGCGGATCGCCTCGGTTTCGCGACTGGTCCGGCTTGCCAGTTGCTTCACTTCGGAAGCCACGACGGCAAAGCCGCGACCTTGTTCGCCTGCACGCGCAGATTCGATCGTGGCGTTGAGCGCCAGCAGGTTCGTCTGTTCGGCAATCTCCGAGATCAGCTCAACAACCTGGCCGATCTTTTCAGCGCTCTCGACCAGCTTCTGCATCTGGATAGAGGTCGTATCGACACGCGCCACGCCGCGTTGCGCCGCATCGAATGCCAGCTGCATCTGGGAATTGATTTCCGAAACCGACGCCGTCATCTCTTCGGCAGCCGCCGCCACCGTTTGGACGTTTGCACTGGCTTGCTCGGATGAACTTGCAACAGCAGAAGCCTGAGCCGTCGTCTCATTCGAAACGTTGCTCATGGACTGTGCCGTCTCAGACAGATTGGCCGTCGACGTAGCAACTTCGGTGATAATGCGGCCCACCGTCGTTTCGAACTGGTCTGCCAGATCGCGAAGCATCTGCTGCTTTTCACGCTCTGCTTTCTGCGCCATTGCGACTTTTTCTTCTTCAAGCCGCGCCGATTCGATTGCATTGGCTTTGAAGACTTCGACAGCCGCCGCCATATCGCCGATTTCGTCCGAACGATCGAGTGCCGGAATTTCGACATTCGTATTGCCATTGGCAAGTTCGCTCATTGCAGCCGTCATATCCCGCAGTGGCTTTGCAGCATAGTTGCCAATCAAAAAGCCAATACCGCCGCAAAGAAGACCGCCAATGACGAGCGCGAAAAGCATAGTCGTATTAACAGAATCCAAGGCCGCATAAACGTCGTCCTGATGAGCCCGGACAAGAACCGACCAGCCGAGTCCCGGATAGTCATAGGCCCCGTCACTCCGCGCGAAACTCGCAACCAGCAATAAGTTCTTTTTCGGATCGAACGAATAATCCGTGCCCTTTTCGCCATTGATAACGCGCTGAGCAACATCAACGGTTTTGGCCAGGTTCTCGACCCCGATGATTTTCGGGTTGCGAATGTAATCCGTCGTACCTGCCACGTGCGGATCATAATCGACGATCACGGTACCATCTTTATCAAGGACCATCAGTTCGGCGTCACCCTTGCCCTCGGCCTCAAGGCTGGCGTGGTAAGTGGTGATGATTTGTTCGACGAGTCCAAGGTTGGCAAAGTTCGCCCAAACGCCGATGACCTTGCCGCTTGCATCCTTCACCGGTGCCGAGAACGGGATAACGAACCCATCGTCGCCGTAGAGCTTGCCGATGAAAGCAATGCGCTGAGCCTTGCCGACACTCGTTCCGGAGAACCCGTTCGATCCCTCCAGGAAGTTGCCGATGAGAGCATCCTTGAACCACTTGGATTTCGAGAAATCGTGACCAAGAAGCGGCTTGGTATCAAGCCGCTCTCCGGTTTCGCCAACTGAATTGACGGCAACAACCTTGCCATCGGTATCGAGCAACAGCATCGCACGATAATTGCCGTTCCCGGTCACGTAGCCATTCATCGCGCTGACCAGCGAATTGGACTGCGATGGATCGCGCCAATTGCTCGTGTCGTGCGCAGCCGCATTCAATCCGAATGCTTGCACATCACCGTAGCGCTCGAACAGGTTACGATCGATCGTATCGCCGATCGCAACTGCAAGCTGCTCATTGGGCTTCCTGAAAGCCTCGCGGAAGGTTTCTCCCGACGACTTGAACACGAAGTACATCACAGCCGCTGACACCAAACCGAAAACAAGCAGCAAGGCTGCCAGCTTTCCTCCAGTCTTAACGCGGCTTAACACTCCCAGCATAAAACCAACCCTCTCCTTAAACGGGCCCGAACACATCGAAAGATTTGCGGCAAAGAGGCAATCAAGCTGATTTAAGGCGCGAGGCTCGTTTCCAGCGCAAATGTTAACGCTTGATAGCTGAACTCGGCTTCGTATCGCCGAAAACCAAAACTTTCGTGAACTAAGTTATGGAGATTAGCGATAAATGCCGAATTAAAGAAAGCCGAAAAAGCTCTTAACGAATTGGAGTCGAATATGAAGATTTAATAAAGATGATTAGGAGCGGCCGGCAATAAAACAAGGAAAGCTCCCATTTTTACTTCACCTGTTCCGCTTTGATTTGAGATGAAACACGCCGAGCAGTCACGAATGATCCGCAGTCATCCTGTAGCGAATATTGTTATTTAATATTAGGTAAATCCTGGCAGATTGCTTTGAGTTGGCTTGGACAGGTCAACTGACAGGGCCTCTCACTGGGGCCCGCCCACTGCACTTGCGACATCAAAACTGAAAGCTGCTGTGACGCCGTTACTCCCTCGGCCGAAACAGCAGCTTTTTTTGCTTATTCCACCCGAAAAATGGCGCCGAACCCCATAGATTGGGAAATGGATTCAATTTGAACCTTTCTCTTGAAGTTCGCGTAGCAAGGCCCGTGCTAAAAGGGTAATCGCTAAAGCACGGGATTGATCTGCATCCAATTTGATTGGGTCGGATTTGAGAGCGATGACGCTCCAGGCAGGACTACTTCTGCCTCCCCTTACGCATGGTGCGGCTGAGGCTAAAACCAAAGAACTGCAATTGCAGCGATCGCCGCTGCCAGGGATCCGTTATGCTTAGACTGCTGCCAAAACTAGCCGTAATCGCAACCATTGGTGTTCTCGCCCTCCCCGGCAACGAGCACCAACGCAACCAAGTCCTGCATGGCATCGTCCACGCCTACAATAAGGCCTACCATTATTGTGAAACCGAGCAGTCGAAATGCTCCCGCCTGAAGGATCTTGCCTCCGAAGCCCAGCGCGTCGCCTTCACACCCGTCAACGGCTCGCAGCCATCCGGCGCTGACATGGGCACCATCGATCCAGATCAGGCAACCTGGCACTTCGAGCAGAACTCGACCGTTGCACCAGCCAATTGGATCGCCTCCCCGCAATTTTAGGAAAAGCTTGGACGTAGAGGAATTCGGGAAAATCGTTATCAGTTTTGCCGGGGAATAACGATGTGTTGGCCCGGCCGCAGTTGATCGCTGACAAGACCATTGACGGCAAACAACTGAGAAATCGTCACCTCGTGTTGCCGAGCGATGCTGTAGAGCGTATCGCCCTCGCGAACGACAATCACCTTATTGGAAGAAAGCTGGCTCGAACTCGACTGTTGCGCGTTCCAGCCCATCGTCCTGCGGTCGGCAGGTTGACCGTCGACCGGCGGCATCTCGCGGCGCGCGACCGGCTGCTCGTTCGGATAGGCACCAGCAGGATCGCTCGATTGAGACCTATCAGCACCTTGAGCCAGATCGCCCTCATGACCGCTTAGATCAAGCCGGGCTTTTGCCGTACACGCCACCACGGCTGGCAAGGCCAACAGCATCAAGGCAATTGATTTAAGGCGCATTTGCCGACCACCACCGAAGTCTCAAAAAAGCTGCCATGCTGAAAACGCATGAATGGCCGAGATTAAAACGACGTTTGCTGACGTGGGGCTTGTGACAAGTCAGCTTCCTGAGGAATGTCATTAAGAAACGTGCGAAATATCAACGTTCGGCTCAAAACGTTTAATTGTATAAACCAGCCAATCGCACGATTTCGCCGCCGAGCCCGGATTTGAATTTCTTTACCCCAGCTGCTGACTGATCATTAATGCCGCCAAGATCAAAATCCAGGATCCCTCTTGCTTTCAAAAGCCGAACGGCAGCCCAAAGCAAAAGATGGTGGGCGGCATTCTTTCGACCATCTTCAAGCGTCCATCCCGCTTGATAGGTCGCAGACTTGCCATGCAAAAACACCAACACTGCAGCAACCGTCCTGCCATCAAGCTTCGCGTTGAGAATAAACGCTTCGTCCCGGACGAGTTGGTAGTCCATGAGGCTGTCGAGAAACGCCGGATTGGCTCCGGCATAACCCTTGGCATTGCGGTCAGACTCATATCGCGCAAGGAAGTTGTTCCTTGACGCCAACACCCAGTCTTCCTCAACCTCAAGCGGACTTCTCTCAGCCTTCGACAATTGATTGCGCCATTTGCCGTTCAGATTCGCCCGCAACACAGCTTCTTCCGGCTCCAGATCGAGCCAGATCGTTTCGTAAGCCGGCAGCTCTTCATTGCGTTTTAAGCCGCTTGAGGAGAGAACCGCGCCGCTGGCGAACCGTTCATCGAGTTCCGGAATGATCCGCTTTTTGCGACCGAACCGGCGCGGAAACTGCCTTGTCAATTCATGAAAGAAGGCAAGGCTTGCCGCACCAGGGTCAACCTCACCGAACCACAGCGGACCGCGGTCGACTGTCAGCATGTGAATTGCATTGCCCAGCAAGCCGACTTCACCCATCTGCACAAGACCGCAAGGCTTTCCATCGATTGAGATCAAACCCCGCCGTGCGCCCATCTGATCAACGGCACGGGTCGCCTGCGCGTAAGGGAAATATTGCGACAGCGTCGAGCGGCGCACCGAGGCAAAGAGCTTGAACCAATCGTCAAGCGGGGTGTCGTCCCAGGCAATCGAGCAGTTCGTCATCGTGATGGCCCCCAAAAACCGACTTTGGCGCGCAACCCGCCATCGGCCTTGAATGCCAAGCCGTGCAGAAGGAACCTTGCGTGAAGCCTGCGCAATCCATGCCCAGGCAAAGTCTTCCACGGGTTTGGACCGCAAGCACGTCGCCAGAGCTTCGGTTGCAATCAGTTATTCCGGGAGGCCAATTTGCCCCCGGCGCACGGCAAGTCCGGTGCGCACCACAAGAATGCCGACAACCACCGTCACCAGCAGCAACAGGACGGTCGAGAGAACTTGGAAGCCGTTCCCGCCAACCCGCTCATACATCGTCCAGCTGGCGGCCGTGATCGCTGCAAGCGGAAACGAATAGGCCCACCAGGCCAGAGAAAATTTCAAACGCATGAGCCGCGGCATCTGCGTCATCAAGAACAGCGTCATGAACAACGCAAAATAATACAACACCCGGGCTAGGACATCGATTTCGCCAACGAGCTTCATGTAGGACAGGAACGCCGCCGCTGGCGGGGCAACCAGAATGAAAAGCGTCGGCGCCAGCTTCTCGGGTAACGGATGATGAAACAGCACCCGGTTGGTGATGATCGAAAACAAGACGACCCAGAAAACGATCCCAATCGAAAAGAAGAACCACGAGACTTCCACATAGCCTTCGTCAACGCCGGCGAGCGGGACAAGGACGTTTCCAACGATCGGAATAAACCAGGCCGGATTGAGATGCACCGGCTCGAAGCAGTCCCGATTAAACCAGCTATTCAAAACCGCCAGCGTTAAAGCCAAGTGCAGCGCCGCGCCGCCAACGAACATCGGAAACGCCAGCCAGGACTCTTCGCGAAGCCCGACAGCGCTCAACAAAATCATGCTGATGGAAATCGTCGGAATAAAATGCAACCGGATCGGATGCAGATAGTCGGCACGAACGGCCTGCGGAAACCAGATCGCTTTGGCGATATAGAACCCTGCCAGCAGCACGAAAACGCCGGCAGTCAAATGCGCCAGGAGGCTCGGTGCGATCGTCGTCGCGCCGGCAACCTGAGCCGCCTTGCCCCAAGCCAACGTCAGCCCGCTTAACCCCATAACGCTGGCAAAGAAGGAGACTGGGAAATGCTCAAGACTGGGCCCGGTGCTCACCAGCTCATCGGTCTTTGTTGCCATGCTTGTTCCTAATCACTGATCGCCCCGTTCGCTCACTCTGCGGCCGCGCCAAGTCACTCGGCCATCTAGGACAAGCCGAACGATGTCGCATTGCGCGATCTCAAAACCGCCAGATGACACCCGCAATGTATCGCGTGACGCCCAGCAAACGGACGGGTGCCTTCGAACTATATGCCACCCCAAACGCGCCGTCCTGCAACATTTAGCATTGACCGAACGCAACACCCGCGATCAGCACATCAGGCATTTTGACAAGGCTGTAGACCCGACAAGATGGTTCGTGTTGAGGTCTCGTTGCACCGGTTTGAACCGTGCTGAGTGACTCGAGCGGCAAGTTCGAACACGGTCGGCAAGAATTACGGATGGGAGATCGAAAAGCCATGACAAAGCAAAACGACAGCAGGCCTCGCAGTTCCTCATTCCGCGATTGCTATAGCGCCTTCAAGAAACGCAATCGGCCGCTCAGCCTGATGCTGACGCTTGCACTTGCGCTGACGCCCTTGAGCATGCCGGCATTTGCCGCGGATGGCGCCAAAGCCAGCCAGCTTGAAGACGGACGCGATATTGCCGAAGCCCACTGCGCACCTTGCCACGCGATTGAAAAGGACGATGCGAGCCCGACGCGAACGAACGAAAACACGGCTTTCCGTGACCTCTATAAGCGCTTCCCGATCGAGATGCTGATCAAGGCCGCCAAGACCGGAAGCATCGAGGGGCATGATGAAATGCCGGCTTTCGATTTCTCGATGGACGAAATGAATGCGTTGCTGACGTATATCGATAGCCTTGCACCTGCAGGCACTGGCAAGTACCGGCCTTGAGTACGGTCGCACGTCACGAGATTAGGTGAGGCGCCACCGAGCAGTGCGTCGGCCGATAACGCTAACAGCCGACCAAGCCACCTTCGGATCAGCGCTTGGCAAAAATGATCGAAAGCGCCCTGCCAGCGATGCGACCAAGCACCTGCAAAGCAAGAAATCCTTGTAGGCTAGGTATCTAGCTAGCAAGGCAATTCCGTGCCAGCTTGGCGGCCACAACCAAAAACGAAAAAGCCGCTGAGGAGGATCTGGAAACATGGACCTACAAGAAGCGCTGGACGAACTGCGCGAGAGCGGATTGGCAGCCGATCCCTCCCCGGCGCGCATCGTGCTACCGATCTTCAGGCTTCGCGAAGTGATTTGGAACAGCGACAAAGAAATCGCGAGCCAGCACGGCCTGACCTGGGCGGATTTCAAAACGCTGTCGGCACTCAGGCATGCCCCACGCCAGGGGTACCGGCCATCGGAACTGTACGAAGAGTTGGCCATCACATCGGGCGGGCTGACGAAGGTCCTCAAGAAGCTGGAATCTCTGGGCCTGCTGCAGTTGTCGCGCAACGAGGAAGACGGGCGCAGCCACTTCATTCAACCCACCGCCAAGGGAAAGCGTTTGGCCGAGAAGGTCATTTCTCGCTTCGAAAAGGTGAACCACGAAAAATTCGCAACGGCCCTTTCACCCGAAGAACAGGCCGAGTTGAGCGGCCTTTTGTTGAAACTGCTGAAGGGCCTATCTTCCGGCGCGCCAACGATCTGAGTAGCCGCGCAAGCTACGCAATGTGGGAACAGCCTGAACATCAAAAGGAGGCCCGCCGCCCAATAATATCGGCCCGAAAACCTTTCCCAATATGGGATTGCCCTATGTAAAACCAGGAAGTATACTTCGTACAGTAAACTTAAAATAATGTAAGTATATACAAACGCGCGGGTTGTATGGGTTGCGCTCAGAGTTTTGCTATGACCGACACAAATCATTCTCCGGACCAAATCGTAAAAGAGCTGATCGCGATCTTGGAAAAACACCGTCCGGCATACGGTGAGCTTCCCGATACCGACGATACTGACAATGTCGTGCTGATGGAATCCGCAGAACTCCTGAAGTCGATGGCAGATACGAGTTACGCCATTGATTGCCTGGGCCTCGCCACGGCTTGGATCATCAATGAACACCTCGAAGCGATGGATCGACTGGGCGAAAAAACCACTCCTGACGCTTTGCTCGGTCAACTGATCGGGTGCGTAACGCAGTCATTGATATATGCGCGCGGAGCTAACTTGTTCGTCCCAGAGGACGTCAGCGGCAAGAGAGAAATCGAGCGCTGATTGCCCCTGATCCACGCGCGAAGACATCACCGATGACCAAACGCATCAGACTAAGCAGAACGCCCGCAGAACCCAGGAGCAAGGCGACCCGACGCTCGCAAACTAGATCAAAAACCGGAGTTCGCTAAGAATTGTCAGGGCGCGGATGCCGCGAAGCGCTAGGCATCCGAAGCGCCAACGCGCCGGATGCTATGTGGGCATCTGAAGGCGCAAACAATTATGGCGGAGAGGGAGGGATTCGAACCCTCGATACCCTTGCGAGTATGCCGCATTTCGAGTGCGGTGCTTTCGACCACTCAGCCACCTCTCCGGGTAGACCAGCATATCGGTCGGAGCGCGCTTTTAGCCTCTCCTCCGAATCGATGCAAGCACCCAGCGAAGAGGGCCCGCCAGGCCCGGTAGCGACGCCATTGCACCGAATCTTTGTCACTGATATCCTGACCTCAGGATTTAACAACTGGAAGGAGGTGATCTGATGTCTAGTGAGATCTTTGTGCCGGCCGAGGGCGTCGGATGCCAATGGATCGGATCAGAGCAACCTCTGCACCGGACTTGAAGCATCAAGGTTCACTCGGGCCATTTGGCCTAAGCCGAGCCAATCTCACGGGGGTCGCCACTGGCGGCCCCTTTGCTTTTTTGAGCAGCCTAACCTCAGCACTGCGGCAACCTGCCAAGTTCCATAAGGAACAGCCTTCAGTCACCGAAGAACCTAGATCCGACACCTCGCACGGAATGCAAACGACCGGGTCAGCGAAACGCCAGCAGGCATCGCTCCGGTCCACCCAGAGGTTTCACATGACGAAGGAAAAATACCGTTTCACTCTCCCCCAGCGAAAGCGCCTGTTCCTAACCGATGGCGGTTTCGAAACCGTCATGGTCTTCCATGAAGGCTTGGATCTACCCTGCTTCGCAGCCATCGACCTCATCCGCCGGCTAGACGGCCCCAATCGGATCGCCCGCTATTTCGACGACTACATCGCGATCGCGGAACAAGCCGGCACCGGCCTCATCATCGAGACGCAAACCTGGCGCGCCAGCCCAGATTGGGCCGAACCGATCGGCTTCGCGGATCTCAACGAACTGGCCGAAGCCAACCGCCGCATGACCGAGCTGACGCTGATGATCCGCGAGCAAAACGAGTCGCTACGCACACCGATCGTCGTATCGGGATGCCTCGGGCCGCGCGGCGATGGCTACGATCCCGGCAAGCTGATGACCGTGAGCGAAGCCGCCAACTATCACAGCTGGCAGATTGGCATTCTCACCCGCAGCGGCGTCGACATGATCTCGGCTTTGACCATGAACAACGTCGAGGAAGCCGCCGGCATCGCATTGGCCGCCAAGAAGGCGGCAATCCCCGTCGCATTGTCGTTCACCGTCGAAACCGATGGCCGATTGCCAACCGGTGAGACGCTTGAAGAGGCGATCCGGCAAGTCGACGAGCTGACCAACCGCTATCCGGCCTATTACATGATCAACTGTGCCCACCCCAGCCACTTCGCAGATAGGCTGGCCGGTGCAGGTGACTGGATCAACAGGCTCCGCGGCGTCCGCGCCAACGCGTCCAAACGATCGCATGCCGAACTCGATTGTGCGTGCGATCTGGATGCCGGCGACCCGGTCGAACTGGGCCAAGAGATGGCGCAGCTTAAGTCCCAGCTTCCGCATCTGACGATCCTCGGCGGCTGCTGCGGAACTGACCATCGCCACATCGCCGAGATCGCCAAGGCGGTATCGTCCGATGCGCAACAGGCTGCCGAATAAGCCAACCCGACAGCCTACCAAGCTGTCAGAGTGAAAGATCCAGAGGCGCCGTCGCAGGCGCCTCTTTTTCGTAGCCTTGCGCCAGAACCCGGCCTTCGCTGGCGTCCGCGACCATGACAAGCCGCGTCAACGGGTTGAGCACCGGAGGCTTCAGCCAGCCAAAGCCATCCTCGAACTGAGGCGACAACACTCCCAAGGAACGGGCCCGCCCGGCGCTGTCGACGCCACGCGAACTGCCGCGCAAGCGCAGCGACTGCCAATGATTGGCTGCCACCCCGGCGCCTTCGTGAACTTCGGCTTTTTCTTCTTCCCGCTCGATAACGACGGTTTCGTCCGGCGCAAGCCCTGCCAGGACATAGATGCACGGAGCCGCAATCGGCGTTTCGATGAGACGTTGTTTGGCTTCGGCAAAATCATGGGCGGTGGTGAACACCTCGCGCAACAGATGCGCCGGCGTTCCATGCGGCCGCGACCAGACCCGCGCCTTGTTGGCCGCCCAGTCGATCGCGAAAAGTCCGATCGGCCGACGCATCGGAGCCTGATTGAGCGCCGCTGAAAATCGGCCTGGTGCCATGCCCTGCAGAACCCCTGTGAAACCTGGCCACGTCAGAGCAACGAACGGCCCGGCCCCAGCCGTCACCTTGGCGGCAATGACATGGGCTCCAAGCCCTGGCGTTCTCCAGTCGAGAACGCGCGCCAGTCGCGCCGATTTTCTTTGCGGGTCGGCGGCAACCCGGCACGTGCAGCCCCATTCGTAGTTGACCGAGAGAAAATAGGCCCCTGGACGCCCGAGAAGGCGCGCCACACGGTCGATCTCCGGCAGACATTCGTGGTTCCAGCGCTTGAGCCAACGCCGAGATACTAAGTCGAGCCCGGCCAAAGCCGCCCGCGGGACGCCATGCGTCGCCGACGCGATCAACGCCTCAGCCCGGCCACGTTGCGCCTCCAGCGTCAGCGGCCCGATATCGTCCGCCCGGCTAAGATCAACGACTGGAATTTCGCCTAGGCCGCTCATATTTCTCCAATCCGCCCCGCAAACGTTGACAAATCGAGGGACTTCGGTCAGAACACCGCCACCGCGAAAGGCTTGGCCCTTCGCGCAATAGCCGCTGCCTGAGGCCAAATTTAAGCGCAAATCCGGGATTTCCTGGATCGGGGCTTTCTAGGTTGCATAAGCCGCCGCGAGCCGGACCATCCGGAAAGCAACGGAATTTGCCGACCTAAGACACCAAAGACCGCATCGCCGGCTCGCCGGCACTTTTCGAATGCGGCGCCACAAGGCGCGAACAAACCCGTTGGAGCACCATTAAATATGGGCGCCAGCGAACAAACGCATTTGAAAAGAAGGTCCCGTCAGCCATGTATGCTGTCATTAAAACGGGTGGCAAGCAGTATCGCGTCGCCCAGAACGATCTCATCACCATCGAACGGCTCGAAGGCGAAGCCGGCGCATCGATCGAATTCTCCGACGTCCTGATGGTCGGCGAAGGCGACAGCGTCAAGGTTGGAACGCCGTTCGTATCCGGCGCCAAGGTCACCGCTGAATTGGTCGACCAGGCCCGCGGTCCCAAAGTCATCGCCTTCAAGAAGCGCCGCCGCAAGAATTCGCGCCGCAAAAAAGGCCACCGTCAGCACCTTTCGCTGGTCCGCATCACCGCGATCGACGGCTGACACCGCAACTCATAAATGAAGTGACCTCGCCCGCACCCCCGCAACAGCCGCTTTGGAATTTGTAGAAGTGGCGCGATCCGGATGCCGGCGACGAATTTGAAGGACGACAAACGATGGCACAGAAAAAAGCAGGCGGTTCGACTAAAAACGGCCGCGACTCAGAATCCAAACGCCTCGGCGTGAAACGCTACGGTGGCGAGCGCGTCATCCCTGGCAACATCATCGTGCGCCAGCGTGGCACCAAGTGGCACCCCGGCAGCGGCGTCGGCATGGGCACCGACCACACGATCTTCGCCAAGGTCGAAGGCCAGGTCGAATTCCGCACCAAGGGCAACGGCCGCACCTACATTTCGGTCCACCCGAACGCAGTCGAAGCCGCCGAATAACCTTCCGGTTTACGCAACGGATTTCGTTGCAAAGAAAATTCCTGAAGCCGTCCGCAAACTTTGGGATGCGGGCGGCTTTTTAGATTCAACTGTCTCCGGGTCTTTCCGATGCCTGCCGACGAGATCAAAACCAAGCGCCTGCGTTTGCGCCGGCTGACAACGGCCGACACCGAGCGGATCGCCGAGTTGGGTGGTGATTGGGACGTCGCCAGCATGACCTCGCGCATGCCGTATCCCTATACGCTCGACGCCGCCAAGCAGTGGATCGACCACCTCGACGCCGACGAGAAAGTCTTCGGCATCGAGCACGACGGCGAATTGATCGGCGTCACAGGCTATCATGGCGATCCGTCGGCAAATTCCGCCGAAGTCGGTTATTGGATCGGCAAACCCTACTGGGGCAACGGCTTTGCAACCGAAGCCGCCAGCGCGGTCATCGAATATATTTTCCGCAACAAGATCGCTCAAACGATCACCTGCGGACATTTCGACGACAACCCGGCCTCCGCGCGCGTTATCGAAAAGCTCGGCTTCGAAAAGACCGGGTCTCAGCAGTGGTGGTGCGAAGCACGCAGGATTGAACACCTCGCGATCCGCTACCAACTGAATAAACCTGAAGGCTTTTGGCGCAAGCTCGTCGGCATCGCGTCCGCCAATTGACGTCATCGCCTCCTAATTCACGTGCATGCCTCGGGCTGCAGATCATCTCGAATAGAACCAGCGCGTATCAAGCGTAACGAAAAATGAAATTCCTCGACCAAGCCAAAATCTATATCAAATCCGGCAAGGGCGGAGAGGGTTCGATCTCCTTCCGCCGCGAGAAATATATTGAGTACGGCGGACCTGACGGCGGCGATGGCGGCCGCGGCGGCGACGTTATTATCGAGTGCGTGCAAAACCTCAACACGCTCATCGACTATCGCTACCAACAGCATTTCAAAGCAAAGAACGGAACGCCCGGAATGGGGCGCAACCGCTCGGGCCCTTCCGGCGACGATTGCGTTATCAAGGTCCCGCCCGGCACCCAGGTCTACGACGAAGACAACGAGACCTTGCTGGCCGATTTGCAGGAGCCCGGCCAGCGTGTCCGCATCGCCAAGGGCGGCAACGGCGGCTTCGGCAATGCGCATTTCAAAAGTCCGACCAACCAGGCGCCGCGTCATGCCAACCCCGGTCAACCTGGCGAAGAACTGACAATCTGGCTGCGCTTGAAACTCATCGCAGACGCCGGTCTCGTCGGCCTTCCGAACGCCGGGAAGTCAACGTTCCTGGCAGCAGTCTCGGCAGCCAAGCCGAAGATCGCCGACTACCCATTCACGACCCTGCATCCCAACCTCGGTGTGGTGCGCGCAGGCAGCAAGGATTTCGTCCTCGCCGATATCCCCGGTCTGATCGAAGGGGCAAGCGAAGGCGCAGGCCTTGGCACGCGCTTCTTGGGCCACGTCGAGCGAACCCGCGTCCTGCTCCACCTGGTCGACTCCACCCAGGAAGATGTCGCGGAAGCCTATGAGACCGTTCGCAGCGAACTTGAAGCTTATGATGACGTCCTGATCGACAAGCCTGAGATCGTTGCGCTGTCGAAAATCGATGCGTTGACCGAAGACGAACTGAAAAAGAAATTCGATGAACTAAAACAGGTTTGCAATAAACGGCCGATGTTGCTTTCAGCTGTTTCCGGTAAGGGCGTCGATGAAGCGCTTTACGCCATCGCCGCCTATATCGAAGAAGCCGAAAAGACCGAAAGCGACGAGGACGCTGAACCCAAGCCCTGGCGACCTTGATGAGATCGCCGCAATCGCGCTAAGCCGTGCCCGACCAACCGCAATTCAGGGCACTCGGCGCAGCCTCCCGCACGACGAGCCGCCGGCAGGGCCAATCAGAGATAGCCCAGGACGTTCAGCAGGATAATGATCGGGATTGGCACGCCGACGAGGAACAAAAGTACGTTTTTCATGCTCATCTCTCCAGTTTCTTGAACTCTCGAACTGAGAACGCGCCGCGCTTTCAACCTGTTCCCATCAATTCGGATAGATTTCCTTCGAGCCGCCACAAACTGTGCTATCTGCACACCCTCAACGACCGCAAACCACACTGACGATAAAGCAGATGGCAGAGCCCACGCATCATGACGCGCAAAACGACACCGCAGCCCGCTCCGAGTGGACTGCGGCCAGGCGCGTTGTCGTCAAGCTCGGCTCCGCCCTGCTCGCCAATCGTGAAACGGGAGCGTTGAACTCCGATTGGCTTGCCTCGCTCATCGATGATGTCGCGGACTTGAACCGCGCGGGCCGCGAGGTCGTGCTCGTGTCTTCAGGCGCAATTGCGCTAGGGCGCCAGTCGCTCGGGCTGCCCAAGGGTCCGCTCGACCTGGAAGAAAGCCAGGCCGCCGCCGCGGTGGGACAAATCTCACTCGCACACGCCTACGCAGATCTGGCGCGCGGTCACGGACTAAGCGCCGCGCAAATTCTTCTGACCCTCGGCGATACTGAACAGCGCCGCCGTTACCTCAACGCACGCGACACGCTTCTGACGCTTCTGCGCCTCAAGGCACTTCCGGTCGTCAACGAAAACGACACCGTTGCTACCACCGAAATCCGCTACGGCGACAACGACCGGCTCTCCGCGCGCGTCGCCTCCATGATCGACGCCGACTGCCTCGTCCTGCTCTCCGATGTCGATGGCCTCTATACCGCGCCACCCGGATCCGCTTCAGACGCCAAACGGCTGGATGTCGTCACCGACATCACGCCTGAAATCGAGGCCATGGCCGGAGACGCCGGCAGCGAGCTTTCGCGCGGCGGTATGCGCACCAAAGTGCAGGCTGCAAAGATTGCGCGCGCAGCCGGCTGCGACATGGTGATCGCGTCCGGCAAACGCATGAACCCCTTGCGCGCAATTGGAGAAGGCGCCGCCTGCACTTGGTTTCTGGCGCCAACCGATCCTGTTACATCCCGCAAGCGCTGGATCTCGGGCCAGCTCCAACCCAAAGGCGCCATCATCGTCGACAAGGGTGCAGAGAAGGCCCTCTTTGCCGGGCGAAGCTTGCTGCCAGCCGGCGTGCGCGAAGTCTCCGGAACCTTCGACCGCGGCGAAGCAGTAATTATCCGCAGTCTTGACGGTCGCGACCTTGGACGCGGCATCGTCGCCTATGCCAAAGATGAAGCCGCAAGAATTATCGGGAAGAAGACCACTGAGATCGCCGAGATCCTAGGATTTGCCGGTCGCGATGAACTCATTCACCGCGATGACATGGCACTGAACCGGCAACATCGCGATGAAAGCTGAGGGAGAACGAACCACATGTCGACCGACCAGATGCTCGCTACCGATATCGATGCCATTGCCGAGTGCTTCCAGCACCTCGGTCTCGCCGTCGAAGTTGCCGAAGTGTCGGCCAATACAAAAGGCATTCGCGCCACGACCAGCGGCATCCCGTTTTCCGCGTTTCTGTTCCAGAACACAGAACAGAAAAGCCCATACCTGATGCTGAGTTGTATGCTCCCCGGCCGCAAGGCCAGTCTGGAATGGGTCAATAACTGGAATAACCGGTTTCCGTTGACACGCGCCTCGGTCAACGACGAGGGTGAAGCCATGCTGACCCAGTCGGTCATTCTGACAGGCATAACGGCGGCCCACGTTAAAGAGGTTGTGAGTTGGTGGGATCTTCTCTTGCGGATATTCGTTGAAGATCTGCTCGCCGCCCAAGGCTGAACGGATAGCGGTCGCTCAATCTAAACGACGCGATTTCGACCGCAACGATGCGAGCCGCGGCAAAGACCGCAACGCTGGTTGCCCGAGACGGCACACCCCCGAAAAGGAATTCGGAGTCCGAAACAAAATGAATTCGACGGTCCAGAAACTTCTCAACGACAGCAACGTCGAAGCCTTGATGCTGGCTATGGGCAAAGCCGCCCGTACCGCCGCAAGCGCGCTCGCCATTGCCCCGCGGGAAACCAAGGACCAGGCGCTGCGGATTGCCGCCGAAGAACTGCGGCGCCACACGCCAACCATCATCGAAGCCAATAAGCGCGATCTGACGGCCGCCGAAGAAGCCGGCAAGCCAGGTTCTTATCTCGATCGCCTGTTACTCGACCCTGAACGTGTCGAACAAATCGCAAAAGGCCTCGAAGCCATCGCCGATCTCGACGATCCCGTCGGCTCCGTCATCGCCAAATGGGATCGCCCGAACGGACTCAACATTTCGCGTGTCCGCGTCCCGATCGGCGTCATCGGCATCATCTATGAAAGCCGCCCCAACGTGACGGCCGACGCCGGCGCGCTGTGCTTGAAATCGGGCAACGCGGCCATCTTGCGCGGCGGTTCGGATAGCCACCATTCAAGCATGGCGATCCTGACCTGCCTCGCCCACGGCTTGCGCGAAACCGGCCTGCCGGAAGACGCCATCCAGATCGTCCCCACAACCGACCGCGAAGCCGTTGGCCATATGCTCCGCGGCCTCGACGGCTCGATTGATGTCATCGTGCCCCGCGGCGGCAAGAGCCTCGTCGCGCGCGTTCAAGACGAAGCCCGCGTGCCGGTCTTCGCGCACCTTGAGGGCGTCTGCCATACCTACGTCGACCGCGGCGCGGATATCGACATGGCCAAGGACATCGTCATCAACGCAAAGCTGCGGCGGACCGGCGTATGCGGGGCCACCGAAACGCTGCTTGTCGACAAGAACGCGCATGAAGATTACCTGACCCCACTCGTCAAAGCGCTGCTTGACGCCGGCTGCGAAGTGCGCGGCGACGCGGCCACCCAGGCAACCGATGAGCGCGTCATCCCCGCATCCGATAACGACTGGGGCGCCGAACACCTCGATGCGATCATCTCGGTAAAAACCGTCGATGGCGTCGATGAAGCCATCGAGCACATCGCCAAGTACGGCTCGCAGCACACCGACTGCATCATCACCGAGTGCATCGGCACCGCCGAGCGCTTCCTGTCGCGCGTCGATTCAGCAATCGTCATGCACAACGCCTCGACACAATTCGCCGACGGCGGCCAGTTCGGGATGGGAGCCGAAATCGGCATCGCAACCGGACGCATGCACGCACGCGGACCGGTTGGCTTGGAACAGCTCACGACGTTCAAATACGTCGTGCGCGGCAACGGCCAGGTGCGCCCGAAATGAACGTGACCGCCGTCTCCGGCCTGCCAGGTATTCGTACGCCCAGCCTTCCGGAGCGCCAGCGTTGAGTGAATTCGAAACGCTGAACGGGCGTACAAACTTCGCGATTGAGACCCCGCCCGTCTGGCCGGGCGCACGCATCGGCCTTATGGGCGGCTCCTTCAATCCTCCACACGAAGGCCACCTCATAGTCGCCCGCACCGCATTGCGGCGCTTGCGCCTTGACCGGCTCTGGTGGGTTGTAACGCCCGGCAATCCTCTCAAGGAAAACGACGGGCTCCCGAAAACCGATGACCGCATAGAAGCCATTGAGGCGATGGCGAATCACTCCGCAATGGTGACGACCGACTTCGAACGCCAATTAGGGACGCCTTACACAGCCCAGACGATACGTTTCCTCACACGCCAGCATCCCAAAGCGCATTTCGTGTGGATTATGGGGGCCGACAATCTGGCAACCTTCCATCACTGGCAGCAGTGGCGCGAAATCGCGCGCACCGTTCCAATCGCCGTCATCGATCGCCCAGGCTGGCGCTTCAAGGCGCTGGCCTCCCCGACAGCCCGCTATCTCAGCCGCTATCGCCTGCGCGAGCGCCACGCCCGCATGCTGCCGGACTTGTCGCCGCCGGCCTGGTTATTCCTTTCGACAAGGCTCTCAAACCAGTCTTCGACCGCGCTTAGAGCGCATCGCCAGACGGGCGGCTAAGCTACATTTGCGCCGCGAGTGGCCAAATTCGTGACCAATTTATCACGGGAACAGCTCCCGAAGCGTCAAACTCTTGCAATAAACTGCCTGCTAAAGGTTGCTCGCTCGTTAGTGAAAGCTTAATCTTCCCAAAGTTGGAAGAAGTGCCTATATCCACCGCTCATTATCGCAGATCGCGGAACAGTCGTTCGGGATCAGTGAAACGAGGCGAACCATTGGAAGAAAGCTCCAACTGTACGGTTCGATGAGGAAAGGACGACCACTTAAACATGCCAACTGCGCATGAGGCTGCCATGACGGGTCAGTCTCCCACCGAGACGGTGCCCGAAAGCAAAGTCTCGTCAACGCTCGTGTCAAAAATCATCCATTGGCTCGATGAAGCCAAAGCGGAAGAAATTGTCACGATCAATTTGTCAGGCAAGACGTCGATCGGCGATTTCATGATCGTCGCATCCGGTCGCACAGACCGGCACGTTGGAGCCATCGCTGACAAAATCCGAGAAAAACTCAAAGATGCCGGACATGGTCGCGCTCGCGTCGAGGGCGACGATACCTGCGATTGGGTTTTGATCGACACGGGCGACATCATCGTTCACCTGTTCCGCCCTGAAGTTCGGGAATTCTACAATCTCGAACGGATGTGGTCAGGCGAACGTCCGGCCGAATCGACCTCGCACTAACGGCTACTCCCGCGGATCTCTGCGGTTGCCGTCAGCGCGTGCCACGTCGAACCTGTGAGCCGGTGAAGTGTCCCTTCACCGGCCAAAGCAGCAATGTGCCATAAACCGGCTGGATTGAATTGCGATGCGCCTCTCCATCGCCGCCATCGGGCGTCTCAAGGCCGGACCCGAAACCTCCCTCATTGAACGCTATTGCGATCTGGCAACCGGCCTCGGCCGCTCCTGCAGCCTCGGACCTCTACAGATCCAGGACTTTCCCGAAGGCCGCTCCTCGCAGCTTGAACCTCGCCGAAACGACGAAGCGGACCGCCTGCTGGCCGCGACGTCGCAAGCCTCAGTGCGCGTTCTCCTCGATGAGCGCGGCAAGCAACTAACAAGCCCGGAACTGGCCGACTATCTGGCCCACCAACGCGACGACGGCGCCCGCGAAGTCGCATTCCTGATCGGCGGCGCAGACGGTCATGGCGCACCTGCTCGCAGCGCCTGCGCATTATCCCTGTCGCTTTCGAAAATGACGCTACCACACGGCCTTGCGCGCATCATGCTTGCCGAACAGCTCTACCGGTCGATCACCATCATCGCCGGCCACCCCTATCACCGCGCTTGAAATCGGCCTTTTTGAATTGCTCTGGAAGCCAGTCCTCCCGCCCGGCTGAACGGCGCCGCCGCTATTGCGAGACCAACACCCGATCAAGCAGCCGCGTCGGCAGCAACCGCCGCATGACATCGGCCGCATAAGTCGGCGTCGTCACGAAGTAGCGCGGTTTCGGATGCCGGCTCTCAACCGCATGGATAAGCTTCTCGACAACCGCCTCAGGTTCAAGCTTGAAGGTGGCCTTACCGCCAGCTTCGAGCTGCGCCAGTCGCGCCTTGTAGGTCGTGCGATGCACCGAACCTTCCATGTCGATCGTAGCCTTCAACCGCTGCAACGCGTTTTCGACAAAGCGGGTGCGGATCGGCCCCGGTTCGATGAGAGAGACATGAACGCCCGATCCGTTCAACTCGATGCGCATGGCATCGCTCAAACCTTCCAACGCAAACTTCGACGCACAGTAGGCACCCCGGTAAGGCCCGGCGACGAGCCCGAGAACCGATGAGCATTGCACGATCCGGCCCGCGCCTCGTGAGCGCATCTGCGGCAACAACCGGCACGTGAGATCATGCCCGCCAATCACATTCACTTCGAACTGCTGGCGCAACAAGTCGGCCGACAAATCCTCAACCGCGCCGAGTTGCCCGAACGCGGCGTTATTAAAGAGCGCATCGATGCGACCATCGCTCAGGTCAAGCGCGCCGCTTGCGCAAGCTTCAATACTTTTGGGATCGGCCAATTCCAACGCCAACGCTTCAACGCCGATGTCGTTCGACAACTTCTGCAGGTCGGCGTCCTTGCGTGCCGTCGCCAAAACACGCCAGCCGCGTTTCCTCATTGCCTTAGCCGCAGCAAGCCCAATGCCCGACGACGCTCCCGTGATCAGGATTGTCCGTCCCGACACCTGCACCTCCATCGATTTTCGAGGACTGTTAAGCGCGCTTCGCCACGCAGCTCAGCTTTTGGCCTTATCGCGGCAGCTCGCACACACGCCTGAAACTTCGATGAACTTCACCTTCGGTGTGAAATCAACCGAATCGGCAAGCTCCTTCACTTCATCGAAGATGCCTTGCGCCGGAACTTCAACGACGCTCCCGCACTGTTCGCATGACATAAAAATCGGCCGACCCTTCTTGCCGTGCTCATGCCGACGGCAGGCGAAGAACGCGTTCTTGCTTTCCAGCCGGTGAATGACACCGGCTTCCATCAGCGCATCGATCGAGCGGTAAACCGAGATCGGCGCCAACCGGGTCCCCTTCTCGGCCAGCTTTTCAAGAATATCGTACGCGCCAATCGATCCACGGATCGAAGCGATTTCGCAAAAAACCTGCTCACGAAGCTGCGTAAATCTCAGATTTTTTTCTTCGAATGCCGACTTTGCACGCTCTACGATATCCTCAAGCATCCGCTGAGTATCCTCGGCCTCCTTAGGCGAAGCCGGTTCTGTCATCGCTTTGGTCATCGCTGGAGCTGTTTCCTTCAATTCTTTTTCTCGTGCGCAAGACCGCAACGCGGTTTCAGCAGCACACGTGTTTCATCACCATATATAAGACGCCGAGCCGCAATTTGCGACAAAGTATTAATTTGGACTTTTTCGACAAGATCTGATCACCAAAACCTGCCGCAAGACGCCTTACTTTCGCAATGTTTCCACGGTCCATTAAGGATAACCGTCATGAGACTGAAAGTAGCGGCCCCAGCGAAATCAATTCGCAGCCGTCTCTTGCCGTTCCCGCCGCTCCATTTCGCATTCTAGTCCGAGTACGCCAGCAGCCCAACCATGCAAACTTCCATGTCTTACATCATCGCTGCCCGCCGTTCGGCCTTGGGTCGCGTCGGTGGGCTGCACCGCAATCGCCGCATAGAAGTGCTGGCCGCTCCGGTCATCAACGCCGCGCTTGCCGATTGCAAGATAACCCCTGACCAGGTCGACGAAATTATCGTCGGAAACGCCACCCAGGGCGGCAACCCTGCGCGCACCATTGCACTCGCCTCCGGCCTGCCAGAGTGCGCTGCAGCATTTACCATCGACCGCCAGTGTGCCTCCGGCCTCGACGCCATCATCACCGCCTGCCGAACCGTATCGGAGGGCGAAGCCGACATCATCGTCGCCGGCGGCGCAGAGTCGATCTCGACCGCCCCGTGGCGCATTGCCAAACCAAAGAGTCTCTACCAACTCCCCCACTTCCTGGGCATCGAGCCCGCGATGCTCGATGAATCCGACGAACCGCATCAGTTCGAGGCCTCCGAACTTCTCTCCCAGCGCCTCAACATCGCCCGCGAACAACAAGATGCCTGGGCACTGCGATCCCACATGAAGGCGCAATCGGCCCGCGACGATAAACGCTTCGTCGGCGAGATCGTACCGATCAAGTCGACCCCGGAAGAAGCCCGCGATCAAAGTGCCAGCTCAGACCTCGACCCCGATCATTTCGCTGCAGAACCCCCGTTCCTGCCCCCTGAAGGCTCCCTGACACCCGCCAACACCAGCGCCATGCACGATGGAGCGGCAATGGTCGTAGTCGTCTCCCAAACCGTTTGGGAAGAACTCGGCAAGCCGCCGGCCTTGCGCCTAGTCAGCGGTGTCTCGCAAGGTGTCAAAGCCGACAACGAAGCCGGCGCCCCCATGGAGGCCATGCGCAAGCTCTATGAGCGCACAAAAGGCTTCAACCCCAAGGACATCGGCCTCGTCGAACTCAATGAAACGTCCGCCGCACAGGCGATCGCGTTCGGTTCATCCCTTGGCTTCGATGACGACCTGATCAATCCTGATGGCGGCGCCGTCGTCAGAGGCCATCCTTTCGCCGCGGCCGGCGCCGTGCTCGTGGTGCGATTGTTCAGCCGGATGGCGCGCAACCGGGTCGAAAACAGGCCAAAGTATGGCGCATGCGCCCTTGGGGCCATCGGCGGCATCGGCGTCGCGGCCTTGTTTGAGGCGCTCTAGCCGCGCAATTCGGTGCTGCCTGTAGGTTCACGCTCCGCCGCATCGTCAAAGAATAAGTTGCTTTAGCACCAACAAAATCTGACGATGTTTGCAACCGGCGCATCGGACGGGCCCTTGAATTGCCCGGCGTGGCGAAACAATTATTTCCAGGCAAGAACAGCTCTTGCATTGGTTGGTCGCGGTATTGTCAGGATCGCGCGCAACAATGGAGCATTGATTCGCGTTGGACTGAACAGGCGTACTGAACAAGCGTCCGGCGCACGACGGGAAGCGGGCAAGTCGGCAGGGGTGCGGAGCAAAGATAGATGGATATCGTAGCGATCACGGATTCGCTGAAACCGGTAACGGAGTGGATGGCCCGGAACTGGTCCGTCATCGCGCTTTGCGTCAGCCTCTACTTCATCTACCTGTGGTCGAGCGGCTTCAGGAAACGCCTCCTCCAGGTCATCGAAAAGATTGCATTCTCCAACTGGCAGCTTGCCCTGCTCGGCGCCACCGGCCTCGTTCTGTCGCTTGCCTCCGGGTGGACGACCTGGGACGGGATGCGCAATTTCACCCACGAACCCATCCTCTCGCTGATGATCACCTTCGGCATCCAGGGCGTCATGCTGATCGTCGCCTGGCTCATCGGTGAAAGCTTCGCTTCGGGCATGAATGTCCAGGGCAGCGCCCGCACCAGCCGCGGCGGAGCCGGTATCGAATGGATTATCGGCGCCATCCTCGGCGCCGGGATCGTTGCTGGCCTCATCACTTTGTTCGTCCAAGGCAGCCTTCCGATTTCCCAGGATCAGATCCTCTTCGGCAGCATCGCATTGGCCGCAGTTGCCCTAATCGCCATCCTACAAGGCGATCTGCTGACGCCCTATCTGCGCAGTACCAAGATCATCCTGCGCAACGCTGTCTTGTGGGTCATGTTTCTGGCGTGCATGTCGACGTCGGTGTTTTTCTCATTCGATTCGCTGTTCTCGACTATCTTCCCGCAGGACGAACGCGCCCGCGCTGCAGAATTGCGCGCCCAGAACCAGGTCGCTGGCATCGTTTCGGATATCGGCCAGACCATCGAAACGCGCCGCCTAACCGAAGCTGAAGCGCTCTTCCATTCCAAAGGCTGGGCGCAATACGAAAGCGAACTCGACCAGTTGGCAAGCCGCGCCCAAGGCGCCCAGCAGGCGATCGAAAACTACTTCGTCAAGCTGATGGAAGACCGCCGCCGCGCGGTTGCCGAACAACAAGAACGCCGCGCTTCAGCCGAGAGCCAGCAAGCCGCCCTGCAAACGAAATCCGTCCAGCTCAACGAAGAGATCGCCCGCCTCCAGGCTGAGCGTCCATCCTTCGCTGCTGCGGTCGAACAACAAATCCAGGTCGTCGCTGAAATCCAGCGCCGCCTCGACGAGCAACGCGCCGTCGTCTTAGCCGAAGAAAAAGGCGTCGAAGGCACCGGCAAGGTCGGCCGCGGTCAGCAATGGCGCGCCGAAAAAGCCACCGAAGAAAGAATCCGCGCCGAACTGCAAGTCGCCAACGAGCGCCTTTCTAGCCCAAAGCGTCAGGTTGAAACCATCGATAAGCGCGTTTCGACCATCAAGGCCGAACTGGCGCAGATTTCAGGCGAACTTGCAAAGCTGAAGGGCGAAGCTCAGACCGCCGACCAGCGCATCGCCGCCGCCCAGCGCACGACCGATATCGAAGAAAGTGTGCTGAAGGTTGACCCCGCCCGCGTGCTGCCAGCATTCGAGCGCGCCAAGGTCGCGTTCCGCCAGGAGCCGACCGCCGAACGCCTCAACGACTTGCAGCAGCAGTGCGGCCAGCTCGTCACCGCCATGGCCGCGACGCCGACGACGAAGGAAAGCGTCCGCGACATCGACTGCGATCCCAAACAGGCCAGCGAAGCCGCGGCCGTCCTCTTCACCCTCAACGACGGCGCCCGCGTCTTCCTTTCCAACTGCGCCGGCGGCGATCGCCTGGAGCAGATGAAGTCGACCGACGCGCTCTTCGGCTTCGCCCGCAAGTGCTTGAGCGACTCCGGATTACCCAGCACCGCCACCGATGAATTGCGCACCAAGATCAACCACGCCGAACTCAACCGCGACGACAAAGCCCACCGCTTCGTCGTGACCTGGAACGCCTTCAACGACGGCAACCGCCTCGCCTACCTGGCGCTTGCCATCGCCATTGCCATCGACGCACTCGTCTTCATGTCCGGCCTCTTCGGCGCCAACGCCGTCCGCTCGCCGTTGCAGGATGTGCCGCGCTTCCAGGCGCGCTCGGCTCAACAGCTTGAAGCCGTCGTCGAAACCGCCCTACAGCCGCACCCCTACGAGAGTGCGCGCGCCACCATCGCCGCCATGCGTCCGATCGTGACCCAGAACGGCTTCACGCAAAAAATCGTCCTCGAAAACCCGGGCGCACCCGACTACGCAGCCGTTCTGGCGGTCGTCAACGCCGCCCGTTCGATTGGCGCTGCCGATGAAGATCCGACCCGCCCGCACACCTATCTCGTCCGGCCTGAACTCTTCGAGTTCCTGTCGATGGTCGCGCACCGCCATTACCAGGCCAACGCCGACTATAAGCAATTGGCTGAACTGAGCCGCCTGGTGACGGTCTCCTTGCAGCCTCATGTTGGCGACCACGCCGAAATCGTGCTGCACAACATGCACCCGATCAACGAGCGTGAAGGCAACGGCTTCACCTCCGAAGTCCTGCTCAACGAGGTCGAAACGCGTCACGTCCCAATCATGCGCCGTGTCTTGAACGCCGGTGCCGTTCTCAATTACGTCGGCCACGACTCCCGCAAAGGTGAGGACGACCGCTATTACGTCCACAAGGATCTCTACAAGACCTTGATCACCATCGCCGCCGCCAACCCGACGACAGGAGCATGGCTCGAAGACCGCCCGTTGATTGGCGCCAATTTTAACGACGCTAGACACGCCGGACGCCTGTCTTCGGCAACCCCGCAGGTTGGGCAATCCAAGACCCAGCTGCTCGCCGATCAGCGTCGCGCCCGCAACGACGCCGAAAACCCTGACCACGACATGCAGGACTACGGTTTCGAAGGCAGCCCGGAAGCAGATGGCGACGAATTCGACACCCCCGATCTCGGCAAACCTCCTGCCGGAGCCGACCAGTTTCGCGAGTATTTCGAATCCGAATTCCTCACCGCAATCGGCTTTGATGAAACCGACCGGATCAAGCGCCGCCTCGACGCCGACGGGGTCAAAGCCGCGGCGATGAAGGCCTGGAGAGTTTTGAAGCGCCACTGCAATCAAAACCGCCGTCTCGACACTCTGGTTGCCGACTTCGCCAACGATCGCGATTTCCGTTTCAGCGCCAAGTACTCCTCATTGCGCAGCGAATTCGGCGCATCGGGTCCTGAAGTGGCCGACCTTCTTGAGCACGTCATGTCGGAGATCGAACAGTCGCTTCCCGTGCTACTGCTGTTCCCCGAACTCGGCCTCATGCGTTACCTCATCGAGCAGCTTGAAGATGCCAACATGCACGGTCGCGAATTGAGCCAAAGCGAGCAAAAGCTGCAGAAGCGATTGCGTGAAGTCGACCAGCTCATCCGCCAGACTGACTTGAGCGATGCAGGAGCCTGGCAGCAGATCAAGGATACGCTGGAAGGCTGGGAGATAAATGAGCGCGATGTCACTTCGCGCAAGAACGATCCCAATTCCGGAACCGCTTGAAAGCAACTCAAGCAGCGTAAGTCGCGCACAGGTTAGGAACCAAAGCGGCCTCATCAATGGGGCCGCTTCTTTTTTAACGGCGCCACACTTCGACGGCCCGAACATCATCTCGTCGCGCGCTTCGCACCCTACTCCAACAAGCCGAATACAAGAATTGTTGTCGCCAAGACACAACTTCGAAAAACAATAACCAAACAATCAATCACCCCTATTTCGCCACAACCGCTGCGCCTTTCCGCCGCACGACGCACCTAGCTTTTGACCGACGTCTGGAGAGTCAGGAGTTTTTTCGAAATGTCGGTAATCCGCCCCATTAAAGCCGCGGTCTCCACCGCCGCATTAGTTTTTTGCTTAAGTGTCTGCGCCCTTGCTGTCGGCCTTATTCTGGCCGGCGCAACCAAATCGCACGCGTCCGAAGTCAAACTCTCAGCCGGCCTCGGTCAATCGGTGATCCCGACCGAAGGCGGCAAAGTCTATTTGCGCCTCAACCTCAAAGCGCTCGCCCATCAACGAAACAGCGAAGACCGCCCGCCCATCAACGTCGGCCTCGTGCTCGACCGCTCAGGATCGATGCGCGGCAAACGCATTGAAGCCGCCAAGGAAGCTGCCCGCATGGCCTTGTCGCGGTTGGGCCAGGACGACACCGTCGCGCTTGTCGCCTATAACCATAACGTTGAGGTTCTCCAGCCCGCACGCCGCGCCATTTCGCATGACGTCTTCACCTCCGCCATCAATCGTCTGAAAGCCGACGGCCGCACCGCGCTGTTCGCCGGCGTAACCGAAGGCGGCCGCCAAGTTGAGCGCTACCTCAAAAGCCGGCAGGTCAACCGCGTTATCTTGATGTCCGATGGCTTGGCGAATGTCGGTCCGTCCTCCCCCGCCGCGCTATCGAAATTGGGACAGGAACTCGGCGGCAAAGGCATCTCCGTCACAACGATCGGCCTCGGCCTCGGCTACAACGAAGACCTGATGCAGAAGCTGGCGCTTGCCAGTGACGGCAACCATGCCTTCGCCGAAACGCCTGACGATCTCATCCGCATCTTCAATTCCGAGTTCGGCGACGCCTTGTCGATTGCCGCACAGGATATCGAGATCATCATCGAGGTCCGCGCCGGCTTCAAACCGGTTCGCATTCTCGGACGTCAAGGCAAGATCGACGGCTCGCGCATCAAATTGAAGTTCAACCAGTTGACAGCCCTGAACGAGCGCTACGTGATCGTCGAACTTGACGCCGCGCCATCGGCGCCTGCCACCGACATCGATGTCGCCAGCGTCGAAACCCAATATCTCGACCTGCAAAGCGGTGACCGCCGCTCGGCAAACGCTCGTGTCCATGTTTCGATCTCGGCTGAGAAATCCAAACAGGAAGCCAGCATCGATAAAGAAGTGATGAGCGAAATCACCACCCAGATCGCAACCGAACGTTCGGAAAAAGCCGTCTCACTTCGCGACAAAGGCGATCTCGACGGCGCCCGCCAGCTCCTTCAGGAGAACGCAAAGTACATCGGCCGCATGCGCGAAGGCTATGCCTCAGGGGCAGCTCCAGCGTCAGCGAAAGCGCTCAAGGAACTGGAAGAACTTGAACAGCAAAACGTAACGGCCGCCGACAACCTCGATGCTGACAATTGGAGTAAGCAGCGCAAGGCCATGCGCTATCAGCAGCACAAGGCAAAGACGCGCCAGTCGTTCTGATGCCCTGAAAAAATTAGCGGGAGCCGGTGGGTCCCGCATCCCCCGAAAAAAAAACGGCGCGGTGTTCAATGACAAGAACACCGCGCCGGATTTGTTTTCGCAGCTCACAAAATCGCCGCCAACCGATCAGCAACAGCAAACCTTACAGTTCGAACGGAACCACGCGCTGCTTTTGTTCGCCCAGTCCATCGATGCCAAGCGTCATCACGTCGCCAGCTTTCAGCCACTCAGGTTCTTTCATCCCCAAGGCGACTCCCGGCGGCGTCCCCGTGGTCACGACATCGCCCGGCTCAAGCGTCATGAACTGGGAAACATAAGCCAGCGTATAGGGGATCTTGAAGATCATCTTCGAGGTTGAGCCCGTCTGCCGCCTGACACCGTTGACATCGAGCCAGAGCCCGAGGTTGTCGATATCGAGTTCATCAGGCGTCACCAGCCAGGGACCTAGCGGCCCAAACGTTTCGCAGCACTTGCCCTTGGCCCATTGCCCCGAGCGCTCGGTCTGAAAATGACGCTCCGAAATGTCGTTGCAAACACAGAAACCCGCGATGTGCGACATCGCATCGGCTTCCTCGACATAGCGCGACCGCTTGCCGATGACGAAAGCAATCTCGACTTCCCAGTCGAGCTTCAGTGAGCCCCTGGGGATCATCACGTCGTCATTCGGGCCGACGATGCAGTTGCCGATCTTGTTGAAGATGACAGGCTCGCGCGGAATGCGTAGGCCGGCTTCGGCAGCATGGTCGGCATAATTGAGACCGATCCCAATGAAATTGCGCACATATCCGACCGGCGGACCAAGCCTGACGCCTTCTTCCACAACCGGCATCGCGGAAAGATCGAGGCCACGCAGCTTTTCCATGGCCCGCGGCGAAAGACCTTCTTCGCCCGAATAGTCCGGCACTTCGCCCGAGACGTCGCGAATTCGGCCTTTGCCATCCAAAAGTCCGGGCTTTTCGCGCCCTGCATCGCCAAATCGCACCAATCGCATTTGTTCTTCCCTCTCCTGCAGCCGTTAGAATTTCCACCCAAACTGTCATTGCCAAGATCACACAGCCCGACCAAAGGCCATCCCTGCGCTGACAAAGGCACCTGTTCATGCTTATATCCGCATTGGACCTGCGCCAAAATACTGCAGTCCGAGCATAATAGGGGGCGTGACCCTTCTGATCCGCCAGCAAAGCGCTGAGATCACAGGTCATTACTTTTCGCAATCTGGGACATAAAACAACCTATGATTGCAGCATTTGTTGCGGTATACGGGCGGACGAAGCCATGCACATTTGGCCAATACGAGTTGGAATAGCAGCCCAACACAAGCAGCCAGGACCAAGATCAAGGTCTGGGCAGCGCGGCCTATGCACAAACTACCCGACACGGGTTTTCTCAGGCACAATCGCGGGTAGCAAATGACGGCAGAACCGACAAACGAGAAGAGCGCCGCGCAGCCCACCGCCCCTCCCGCGGGAGGCTCATCAAGCCGCCGCCGTTTTGGCCTGACGGGCAAGGACCTGCGCCTAAGGCTTGTCCGCTGGCGCCGCGGGATCGCGTTTGTCGCCCTGTTCAGCGTCATCATCAACTTCATGATGCTGACGGTGCCGGTTTACCTGATGCAGCTTTCCGACCGCGTCCTTGTCAGCCGCAGCATCGATACTCTGATCATGCTGTCGGCAGGTGCCATCGGCGCGATCATGGTGCTGGCGATGTTCGACATGGTCCGGCGCTATATCTTGACCAGAATCGGAATGCGTCTGGAGACTGAACTTGGCGGACCGCTTCTGGCGGCCTCAATCGATCAGACCTCGAACGGCACCAGTTCCGATGTCCAGGGCCTGCGGGACTTGAGCCAGGTCCGCAGCTTCATTTCCGGCCCGGTCGTGCCCATGCTTTTCGACCTCCCCGTCGCCCCGCTGTACATTCTGATGGTGTTCCTCATCCATCCGGAGCTGGGTTGGATCGCAACCTGCGGCAGCATCGTTCTGCTTGCTTTCGCACTCGCCAACCAGTCGGTGACTTCAAGCCCGATGAAGACAGCGAGCGAACACTCGATGATCGCCATCGGCCGCGCCCAGGCGCACACCCGAAATTCCGACTCCGTACGTGCCATGGGCATGTTGCCGGACTGTATCCGCGCTTGGGGTGAAGAAAACCGCGATGCCCTCAACAGCCAACGCATCGCCAACGACCGCAACGCTGTCGTTTCGGGTTTATCCAAACTGTTCAGGCTGTTGCTGCAGATCGCTATATTGGGCTGGGGTGCATTCCTGACGCTCCATAATGAAGTCACCGCCGGTATGGCAATCGCCGCATCGATCATCGGCAGTCGCGCTTTGGCTCCGATCGAAGGTGCGATCGAAGGCTGGCGCAGCCTCACCTCGGCGATGCAGGCCTACAACCGCCTCAAAGGCGTTCTGTCGCGCGCCACAGCCCGTTCCGATCGCATCGAACTGCCCGAACCGCACGGCGATGTCGGCGTCGAGAAACTCGCCTACGTCGCACCGATGTCGCGTGACCCGATCATCAAGGGCATCACCTTCGAAATCCCGCGCGGCAACCTCGTCGCGCTGATCGGCGCAACCGGTGCCGGCAAGTCGACGCTGGGGCGCATGCTCGCTGGCGCAATCGACCCGACAACCGGCACGATCCGCCTGGATGGCGCCGACCTTCGCAACTGGGATGCACTCCAGCGCGGCGACTATATCGGCTATCTCCCGCAGGGCGTTGAGCTGTTCCCGGGCACGATCGCGCAGAACATCGCCAGGTTGCGCGACGACGCCACCGATGAGGAGATCGTCAAGGCCGCACGCTTCGCCGGCGCCCACGATCTCATCCTGCGCCAGAAGCACGGCTACGAAACAATGATCCAGCTCGGCGGCATGCCGCTCTCCGGCGGAGAACGCCAGCGCGTCGCATTGGCACGCGCCTTCTACGGATCGCCTAAGCTCGTCATCCTCGACGAACCCGACGCCAACCTCGACCGCGACGGCGAAACCGCCTTGGCCAAATGCCTTCTTCAAGCCAAGCAGGCAGGCATCACGACGATCATCATCATTCAACGGCCTGCGATGTTGCGCTACGTCGATCGTATTTTGGCAATGACCGACGGCCAGATCGAAGCCTATGGGCCACGTGAAAAACTGCTGCGCCGCCCGGTCGAAGCCCAGCCGGCCCCCAACGAGCCTTCGCCTCACGAAGAGGTCGCGGCAAACATTCAGGCTGCCTCAAACGAAACGGCAGCTAATCAGGACCCAGCGACACTGCCCAACAAATTTGCCAGCATCAAAGGCTCCGCCAATAGCAATGGAGCATGAAGGCTGGGTCGGCAGTGCTCGCGTAACGAAACAGAAGACCTATCAGGGTCAGCCTCTGGCAATGAACTGAACCCAAACAGCACGACGGCCGATACCGGCACCGCTCCAGCAAGTTGATATCGCGTCGACCGAGAACCCAGGCTAGATCAGATGTTCAAAAAGCCGGCCCAAAATGCTGCCCCAAACACCCGCAGCTCCAACGCCTTTGACGATTGGCACAAACCGGTCCGTCGCAGTTATTGGGGACCTGCGCTCTTCGGTCTGACCATCCTCTGCGTCCTCTTCGGCAGCTTCGGGCTTTGGGCATCGACGGCCGAACTGGCAAGCGCCACCGTCGCCCACGGCGTCTTCGTCGCCACCGGAACCAACAAAACGGTCCAGCACCTCGAAGGCGGCATCGTCCGCGAAATTCTCGTCAAGGAAGGCGATCAGGTCGAAGCCGGGCAGCCGCTCGTCCGCCTCGATTCAGAACGCGCCAGCGCCGAACTGCGCCGCCTTGAACTGCAATACACGACATGGGCTGCAACGCTCGCCCGCATCCGCGCCGAACAGAACAATGAGGACAAGATCAAATTCCCCGAACTGAGCGCCGAAGACCAGGAAAGGCCAGAGATCGGCGGCATCATCAACTCTCAAAAAAACCTGTTCCAGGCCCGCCGTAAAAAGCACAACGACGAAGTCAAAATCCTCCGTCGGCGCGTTTCGGCCGTCAAAGAAGAAATCAGCGGCTTGAAGGCCCAGAAGATTGCGGCGAACGAGCAAATGAAGCTCGTCGATCGCGAATTGTCGGTCAACGAAGGACTGATGAAAAAGGGCTTAGCCCGTCTGCCGACGGTCCTGCAGCTACGCCGCACGCGCGTGAAGCTTGAAGGAGATATCGGCCAGTTTACCTCAAGCATCGGACAAGCCCGCCAGCGCATCCTTGAGACAGAGGCGGAGGTCCTCTCAATCGAGTCTCGGCGCGCTCAGGAATTGGCTGACGAATTCCGCGAAGCCCAGACCAATTTCGATGACTTCGCCGAGCGCTTGAAAGCTGCCCGCGACGTATCCAACCGGCTGACAGTGACCGCGCCCGTCCGCGGCATCGTCATCAAGTTGCATCATCACACCGCAGGCGGTGTCGTCGCTCCGGGCGAAAAGATCCTCGATCTGCTTCCAACCGACGAAAAGCTTCTCGTCGAAGCCTACGTCCGCCCGCAGGATATCGATTCAGTCCACCGCGGCCTCGAGGCCGATCTGCGCCTTTCAGCTCTCAGACAGCGCACGACACCGGTGCTGGCGGGCAAAGTCATTTACGTGTCCGCAGACACCATCGAAGGAAAGCAGCCCGGCGAAGTCTACTATGTCGCCCGCGTCTCAATTCCCGAAGATCAACTGGCACTCGTCAAAGGCCAGCAGATTTCTCCTGGCATGCCAGCCGAAGTCTATATCAAGACCGGGGCCCGCACTCTGGTCGAATATATCGTTCGCCCGGTGACCGACAGCTTCAGTCGCGCCTTCCGTGAGGATTGACGCAGCCAAACAGGGTTAATCCGGTCGCTGGCGGGTGAACATTTGCGAACCGCCTCGCTACAAGCCGCATTTCACGCGATTTGAAATGCGCCGCGGCATGCCGCAACCACCGCGGATTCCGGTCGCCCGACGCCAATTCAACCCGTTTCGCGCAAGATCGCCGCAAAAAAGCTCTACTTCTGCCGAAGGTGCTCAGCAGGGGCAGACTTTGGGAACACGGGCATTAAGACAATGAAACGATCGACGGCATGGTTACATTGGGTCGCCGTCCAGGTGTTCTGCATTGCGGGAACCACGTCGCTTCTGGCAGAAGACGTCACACTTCGCATGAAAGGAGGCGGCTTTGAAATTTCCGGAAACCTGCAGTCCTACGACGGCAAAGCCTACATCGTCCGCTCCGATGAGTTCGGCAATATCAGTCTGAACGCCGACCGGTTCGATTGCATCGGTGGCGGTTGTCCGGGCGCTGCAAATGCCGCTGCCCCGCCCGTACGGACGGCCAATCAAGCAGCCATTGATCGTCCGGCTGTCCCAGCCTCGCAGTTAGGCGACACGACATTCGTTGGCGGCAGCGCCATCGGCACCCAGTACATCCCCGAACTGATCTCGGCCTATGCCGCAGCAAACGGCTACATCGTCAATAAATCCGTCGGCCGCGACACCCGTGATCTGACCTTCTCATTGACCGACGCCTCCGGAAAGACCGTGGGCCGCATCTTCGTCAAACGCCGGGGCGTGCGGGAAGGAATGAATGACCTGCTATCGGGCGCCGCCGATCTTGTCTGGAGCGGCGCTCAGGCCTCCGACAGCGACGCTGCAGCCTTCGCCCGCCAAGGCATCAATCTGCGCTCGGCAAATTCCGAGCACATCTTCGCACTCGATGCACTCGCCATTCTGGTCCACCCCAAGAACGCCTTGCTGTCGCTCTCCATCGAACAGATCGCCGACGTGTTTGCTGGACGCATCACCGACTGGTCAGGCCTTGGCGCTCCCCCCGGCAGGATAAATGTCTACGCGCCGAGCGAAGGTTTTGGCGCGACGGCCGCCTTCGAAAACCTCGTCCTCAACCCACGCGGTTTGAAACTGACCCCGTCAGCCATACGGCCCGCGACTGCTACGGAATGGAGCGACGCGATTTCTGCCGATCCGCAAGGCATCGGCTTCAATCTGTTGGCCTATATCCGCGAGACCAAGCCGCTCAATATCCGCCAGTCTTGCGGCCTCGTCTCGAAGCCGTCGCTGTTCTCGGCCAAGACCGAGGAATTCCCGCTCGCCCGCAGGCTCTACTTCTACACCAAGGGTGAGCCGACCTCCCGCTTGGCGCGTGAATTATTGGCGTTCTCACTGTCGCCAAAAGCCCAGGTCGCTTTGAAGAACGCGCACTTTGTCGACCAGGCGCCCGAGCAACTCCCATTTCGCGAACAGGCAAGCCGCATTGCCTATGCCCTGACCGCACCAAGCGAAGACTTCAGCCTCGAAGACATGCCGAAACTGTTGACGGACATTTCGCGCGCAAGCCGCTTATCAACGACCTTCCGCTTCGCCATGGGCTCGGCCTTCCTCGATACCAAAGCCGAACAGGACGTCGCGCGCCTCGCCCAAGAGCTCAAAAAGCCCGACTACAACGGCAAGACCATACTGCTTTTGGGATTTGCCGACGCGGTTGGCCTTTATGACGTCAATCTCGAGGTCTCAAAACAGCGCGCCAGAACCCTCAAGAATGCGTTGATCAAGGCCGGATTCGCGGAGGCAACCGCCAGAGGCTACGGCGAACTCGCACCGGTCGCCTGCAACAACACCGCCCAGGGCCGCCACCTCAATCGGCGCGTCGAAGTCTGGATCAAGTAATCGAAGCAATCCTCTGATAGACACTACGTCATGAAGAGATGCGTTCGCCACGCGGCGTGGAACGAGAAGAAAGAGGAAACATGCCGACAGTAGCTGGTAGAGTCCGAGTTCCGTTCGTGACGAGTGTCGCCTTTGCGCTTCTCCTGGCGGCTTCGGCAGCGTTTGCATTGTCTAAGCCGGCCGCCGCTTGGCAGCCGACGAAGCCAATCAAATTCATCGTCATGGCTGGCAAAGGCGGTGGCGCCGACAAAGCGGTCCGCTTCCTAGTCAAAACCATGACCGACCGCAAGCTGGTCAACGTCCCCTTCGAAATCGTCAACATCCCCGGCAAATCCGGCGGCGAAGCCATGGCCGCTCTGCAAGGAATGGCAGGCGACGACCACGCCATTCTTTTCACGCTCAACAGCTTCTATACGACCCCGATCCGCAGCCCCGACCTCAAGATCGACATCTCCAAGTTCACGCCCATCGCCAGGCTGGCCGAAGATGTCTTCCTTCTGTGGGTGAACGCCGATCGCAAAGACATCAACTCCATGGATGACTTCGTCAAAGCCGCGCGCAAGAAAGGCAACGGCTGGATCATGTCGGGAACCGGAAAGGGCGCTGAAGACAACCTCCTCACCGACTTCTTCAACACCATGTACGGGCTCAACATGCAGTACCGCCCAATGAAGGGCGGCGGCGCCGTTGCCAAGGAACTCGTCCAGAACAAGTGCGATTCAACCGTCAACAACCCGTCCGAACAAGCCAAGTATTTCGCTGAAGGTCTGACGAAACCCATCGTCGCCATCACGCCTGCCCGCCTGCAGCAATTCAAGAGGACGCCGACGCTGACGGAAACCGGAATGCCGTTTCACTATTACATGCAGCGCTCAGTCGTCGGCGCACCAGACATGTCGAGCGACGCGAAGCAGTTCTACGAAGCACTCTTCAAGAACCTTTTCAACTCACCCGAATGGCAGGGCTATCGCGCCAAAAACAGTCTCGGCGGCAAACTGCTGACCGGCCAAGAGCTCATGGGCTACTGGCAGAACGAGAGAGAAAAACACAGGCGTTGGGATATGACGATCGAACTCCTCAAAGTCACAGCCGGCCCGGTCCCGCCCAACTAGAAGCCACGCAAACCGCAAACGGCCAAACTCAAATGCTGCAAAATTCTTGAACGTGCGCACCAAAAGCCAAATCGGCAGGTTCATCTTGTTGCCAGTATCAATATTGATCTGACCGCACCAAGGGTGGATGGTGCTGAGATCGCCGACCGGAAGACGAAAAGATCGAGGCGAATGCTGTGAATTTACGGAGTACCGGCGAAAAGCTGATGCAAAGCGAGCAACAATCCATCAATGACGACAGCCCCTCCATTGCCCTGCGCATCCGCGAGGAAATTGCCCGCCGTCACATTACCCGTCAGCAGCTTGCCGACGACGCCCGGATTTCGCTTTCAACGCTCGAAAAAGCACTGTCTGGCCGCCGTCCATTTACGATCGCAACACTGGTCCGGCTGGAAGAGGCTTTGGGCATGTCGTTGCGCGGCATGCCAGACCAACAAAACATCGTCCGCGAAACGATCACCTCGCTTGCCCCGCAGAACCTGGGCTCATACGCACGTCCGGCCGTCAGCTGGATCGAAGGCGCGTACCTGACCTTGCGCCCCTCCTTCGGAGACCCCGCGGCCGTCTATGCCTATCGAACGGAAATCGCGTGGGATGACGACACCTCGAGCCTCGCCTTTCGCGAAGCCGAGCGCATGGACGCCGACTTCTCGCAATGGGGCCAGGTCTCCATTCCACATCAGTCCGGGCATATTTATCTCGTCACCAACCGTCACGGACAATTCCGCCTCGTCGTCGTCTCACGCCCGCTGATCGGCGGCGAAATGCACGGCATCCTGACGACGCTGCAGGCCGGTCGCGGCGCCCAGCTCACCCCTGTCTCGACGCCGATCGCCCTGATCCCAATCGACAATGGCAAGAAGCATCATTTCGGCCGGATTTCCAAGGGGCACCCGGCGTTCGATCGCTATAGCGCCGCGCTGCGCCGCACCGTCGAAGAGCCGTTCGCATTGTTCCTGCCGTTTGGAAGATAAGCGAGCCAAACCAGTCACCACCTCGCATCGCCTGCGGACGTCGCCTTCGATGCGCCTACCGCCATGACCGTTAGTGCGCTGGCAGAAGTTCAGCCTCGTTTGGGCAACGACCTTTCGGGCAAGTAGGATCGCACCTTGGGCACAAAGCCTTTTGCATGCGCCCGCTGCATGCCTTCCCAGTATCCCAGACTCATAAGTTCGGCATTCGCTTCCCGGAAATGCCGTCGCAAGTCGGGATCGTCGATGCGAAGCCCGACAAGCATTTCCTCCGGCAGAAAGATCGTTCCCGTCTCGAAGAACCAGTCGGGGATGTCCTCCTCCCCATCGAACCGGTCGACGTTGGTGCGCACCTTGACGCCGCTCAAGGGCTCGACCGCATCGTAGTCGAAAAGATAGATCTTTCCGATCCGGCTGACGCCGTAATTGCGCGCATCGAGATCCTTGTTGAAGATGTTGGCGGCCGCGTTGTTCTGGATGCAGATGCCCAGTTCCTCAATCGCCCGCTTGCCTGCCTCGAAATCGGCCGTCTTGAGATAGACCGGTAGCGGCACGAGCTTCATCTGCACGATGAGATGTTTGAACAAAACATAGCGGTGCAGGATGATCACCGAACTCGGCGCCGCCCTGGCAAACTCCTGCAGGAGCTCCGGCGCAAACCACGAGCGTTCAAGCCGCACGTTGGAATAGATGACGTTGTCGAGCATCGAACCCGCCCGATCCATGTCGTGGACGAACCCGTATTTGCGCAGGATCGCCTCAGGCCCGTCGAACGCGTCCCATTTATAGCCTTCCGCCGGCGTATCGCGGATCACCTTCAGCACGTAGCGCGACGACGGCATGGAAAAACCAATCGCCACCGTCCCGCGCGAACCAACCGCGAAATCGATCAACTCGTCCGTCCTGGCGTGCTCAGCCATCAACTCGCGCATGACGGCAACCTTGCCGACATGATTAAAACCGATCGTCGAATAATGGAGCCCGAGCGGCCGCTTCGGCATCAGTTCGTGGAGCAATCGCGCCAGCTGGTGATAGGCGGGCTCAGTGACATGGAAATTCGCCAGCGCCGAAGAAAAGATCCGGTGGATCTCATCATCCTCGAAGATCACCGCGTCCGCATAGATGCCGGAGTTCTTTTCATTGAGTAGGGCGATGACGAAGGGGAGAAACTTGCGCGCCTTTGGCTTTGCGCCATCGCCACCCCCGGCGCTCTCTTCGCCATCGGCTGTCTCGCCATCGCCAGAACCATCCGCCGTCTCGTACCACACGCGCCCCGCGATATAGCAACCGCGGTTACGAAAGAAACCGGAGTTGATGACCTGGATCGCACACGCGCTATCGATGACCGCGTTGCGAGACTTCAGTTCCGCGTTGACAAGGTCAGCCAAAAGCTCGGCATCGCCGGCCAGATCCCGGAATTGCGCCTCAAAATTCGGAACGCTCAAGACGTTGGCCATCGCGCCCGAGCTGACTTTGCCGTGCGCCGGAAAAGTCCGCGTCACGTCATGGCCGATTTCCTCGTCAGGCCCGTCCGCATCGCGGCCCGCGTAATAGGCGACCGGCGCCCACTCGCTCTGCCGAACCGCCCGCCGCATCGAACGCAGGAATGCGAATGCGAGGTCGGCCTCATAGCGCCGGTGAATGAAATCCAGATATGCCGCCTCGATTTCCACCCAGAAGCCGCGCTCGTCGGGAATTTGCTGCGGCCAATATCGCTGCAGGATCGGAACGAACGCGCTGAGATAGCGCCCATAGATCGTCAAACGCTCCTTGGAAAGCTTGAAGGTCTCAGGCCAGTTGCAGGTCTCAAACAGCTTTTTGTAGAGGAACGGGATCTCGCGTGAACGCACATAGTAGTGCTCAAAGACGATGAGGATCCCGCGGGCAATGATCTCCGCACGTATGCGCCGGCTGAGTTCCGGATCGAGGCCACTGAGGCAAATTTCCGCCTGGCTCAGCGCCCGCTTCAGGCGCTCATCATCGCCCTCGGCAACTTCTGCCTGAGGCGCAGTCTTCTCCTCGACCGCCTCCAACGCCTGCCTCCCGTCCTTTTTTGGTTCGCATGCTTATGCGCCCGGCGCTTGGTATCTGCGCCGTGTTGGACGTATTTGACCAGAAATTTGAAACGACGCCCAGAGCCTTCAGGCGCGAACACTTACTTGCTCACGCCTGAAGCTAGTTGGCGATTATTCAGCCGCTTCCGCAGGCGCGTCTGCGTCGACCTTTTCGACCCGGGCCGCGCAGTACTTGAACTCCGGAATCTTGCCCATCGGGTCGAGCTTCGGGTTCGTCAGCATGTTGGCCGAAGCCTCCGCAAAGCAGAACGGAATGAACACCATTCCTTCCGCAACGTCACGGTCTGCCCGCGTCTTCAGACGCACCGTGCCGCGCCGCGTGGTGACATCGACGAAGCTACCCGGCTCAATGCCCATCCGGCCCATGTCTCGTGGGTTGAGACCGGCAATTGCTTCCGGCTCAAGCGAATCCAGATTGCTGGCGCGCCGCGTCATCGAACCGGTATGCCAGTGCTCCAGAAGACGCCCTGTCGTCAGCACCATCGGGAAATCGGAATCGGGAAGCTCGTCCGGCGGCAAAAGCTCGGCTGGAACAATCTTCGCACGCCCCGAACGCGTCGGGAACGAGTTGGAGAAGATGATCTCGTTGCCGGGCTTTTCCGGATCGTCGCACGGGTAGGTGACAGCGCCCTCATCGAGCAGCCGCTCCCAGGTAATGTTATCGAGCGACGGCATCACCGACGCCATCTCGGTGAATACTTCCCCGACGTCCTTGTAGTTCCAATCGAGCCCCACACGCGTGGCTAGCGACTGAACCAATTCCCAATCCTGGCGTGCTTCACCCGGCGGAGTAACGACCGGACGTGCCAGCTGAACCTGCCGGTTCGTGTTGGTGAACGTCCCCCACTTTTCGGCATGCGCCGAAGCCGGAAGAATGACATCAGCATGCCACGCCGTTTCGGTGACGAAGATATCCTGCACGACGAGATGGTGCAGCTTCGCCAACGCCGCGCGCGCGTGATGCGCGTCAGGGTCCGACATCGCCGGGTTCTCACCCATCACGTACATGCCGACGATCTCGTCGTTATGGATGGCCCCCATGATCTCAACGACCGTCAGACCGCGCTTCGGATCAAGTTTCTTGCCCCAGAGGCGCTCGAACTTGGCATGCACCGCCGGATCCTCGACCGAGATGTAGTCGGGATAGACCATCGGAATGAGGCCCGCGTCGGAAGCGCCCTGCACGTTGTTCTGACCACGCAACGGATGCAGTCCCGTACCCGGCCGGCCGATCTGACCGGTGGTAAGCGCCAGCGCAATCAGACAGCGCGCGTTGTCAGTGCCGTGCGTATGCTGCGAGACGCCCATGCCCCAGAAAATGAGCGAGCGCTCGGAGCGGGCATAAAGACGGGCAACTTCGCGGATCGTCTTCGCATCGATACCGCAAACCGGCTCCATCGCTTCCGGCGTAAATTCCGCAACTTTCTTCTTGAGCTGCTCGTAGCCTTCGGTGTGCGCCTGGACGTACTGAATATCGACCATCCCTTCGGTGATGATCACGTTCAGCATGGCGTTCAAGAGCGCCACGTCATGGCCCGGACGGAACTGCAGGTGATGCGAAGCATAACGCTCCAAGCCGCCGTTATGACCACGCGGGTCCATGATGATGAGCTTGGCGCCACGCGCTGCTGCGTCCTTAAGGTAAGTCGCGGCAACCGGGTGGTTCTGGTGCGGACGTGCGCCGATGACAATCATGCACTCTGCATCGGCGGCCGCCATGAACGGCGCCGACACCGCGCCAGAATTAAGACCTTCCATAAGTGCTGCAACAGACGACGCGTGGCAAAGCCTGGTGCAATGGTCGACGTTGTTGGTGCCAAAGCCCTGGCGGATCAGCTTCTGGAACAGATAGGCTTCTTCGTTCGAACCCTTCGCCGAACCGAAGCCGGCCAGCGCCGAACCGCCGCGCTCGTCGCTAATCTTCTTCAAGCCGGACGCGGCAAAATCAAGCGCCTCTTCCCAGGTCGCTTCGCGGAAGACCGATGAAATGTCTTCCTTGCGCAACTGCATCTCACCGTCTTTCGGCACGCCTTCGCGGCGAATGAGCGGCTTGGTGATGCGATCTGGGTGGTGAATGTAATCGAAGCCGAAGCGGCCCTTGACGCAAAGACGGTTTTCGTTGGCCGGACCATTGCGCCCATCGACGTAAAGGATCTTGTTGTCCTTGACATGCACGCGCGTCTGGCAGCCGACACCGCAATACGGGCAAAGCGAGTCGATGCTCTTTTCTTCAAATTCAACCCGCTTGCCTTTTTCGTCCAGCAGGTTGGCTTCCATCAACGCGCCGGTCGGACACGCCTGCACGCACTCACCGCAAGCAACGCATGTCGAATGACCCATTCCGATATCGAAATCGAAGACGGGCTTGGCGCCATGGCCGCGGTAGGCCATCCCGATCACGTCGTTATGCTGCACCTCGCGGCAGGCACGGACGCACAGACCGCAGTTGATGCAGGCATCCATATTGACGGCGATCGCTGAATGGGTGGAGTCGGCCGCAGGACGGTCGGCTTTCGGGAAGCGGCTGGTGGCTGCAATTCCCATATCATCGACCCACGTCCAAAACGACGAAGACGGGTCATGACTTTCTTCACGTGCTGGCTGGTCTGCCAAGAGAAGCTCGAAAACCATCTCACGGGATTTCTTGGCCCGCTCGCTGGCCGACTTGACCTTCATGCCTTCGGCAGCCTTGCGCTGACACGACGCCGTCAGCACGCGCTCACCTTCGACTTCAACCATACATGCCCGGCAGTTGCCGTCAGCCCGGTAGCCAGGTTGCGGAAGCCAGCACAGATGGGGGATCGACACCCCTTCGCGCTTAGCGACCTGCCAGATCGTCTCGCCCGCTTCAGCCTCTACTTCGCGGCCGTCGAGTTCAAACTTGATCTTGTCTGTCATAAGACGCCTCAGCCATCATAACGTTGCTTGGGCTGCTGTGTGACCGCGTTGCCTGTCCGCCAGACCTGCAATCGCGCGGTAGTGAGAACCACGCAGCCCTTCAATTCAAAACCTTCGAACGGACCTTCTAGATCCGCCAATTACGACAAGTCCTCTGGGAAGAACTTGATTACGCTTTTCAGCGGATTGGAGGCTGCCTGCCCCAAACCGCAAATCGATGCGTCAGTCATCACCTGAGACAGATCTTCGAGCATCGGACGATCCCAGTTCTTCTGGCTCATCAACTGCACGGCCTTTTCGGTACCATTCCGGCACGGCGTACACTGCCCGCAGCTTTCATCCTCGAAGAAACGCATCAGGTTGAGCGCGACATCTTTCATGTCGTCCTTATCCGACAGGATAACAACGGCATGGCTCCCGACAAAACAGCCATGCTTCTCAAGCTGCCCGAAATCGAGCGGAATATCGCCCATCGAAGCAGGCAAAATGCCGCCTGATGCGCCACCGGGAAGATATCCTTTGAACGCGTGGCCATCGGCCATGCCGCCGCACAGCTCGATCAATTCTTCGACAGTCGATCCCGCAGCCGTCAGAACGACGCCTGGATTCTTGACGCGGCCCGAAACCGAATAGGAGCGAGCCCCTTTGGCGCCGTTCTTACCCTGTTCGGCAAACCATTCCGGGCCTTTTTCGATGATTTTCGGGATCCAGTAGAGCGTCTCGACGTTGTTGACGAGCGTCGGTCGATCGAAAATGCCGACCTGAGCAACATATGGCGGACGATGCCGTGGCAACCCCCGCTTACCCTCGATCGACTCGATCATCGCGCTTTCTTCGCCGCAGATATAAGCCCCGGCGCCACGGCGGATCGAAACCTTGGTATGCGTCGTAAGGCCGGCGGCTGCGAGCTTCGGCAATTCGTTCGCGAGGATTTTCAAAACGGCCGGATATTCATCCCGCATGTAGATGAAGACTTCTTCCGCCTCCACCGCCCAAGCGGCGATCAGCATGCCTTCCAGGAACTGATGCGGACGGGTTTCGAGATAGTAGCGGTCTTTGAACGTCCCCGGCTCGCCTTCGTCGCCGTTCACCGCCATCAGGCGCGGGCCCTTTTCCGCCCGCACAAAGCCCCACTTGCGACCCGTCGGGAAGCCTGCGCCGCCCAGACCGCGCAACCCGCCGTCTGACAAAGCAGCAATAACCTCATCGACCGTCTTGTCACCGGCAAGGCAGGCACGCAGCATCTTGTAGCCGCCCTGCTCGATATAGTCGCCCAGCGTTTGATATTCCGGGATGGTCGGATGAGTCTCGCCGGCAAGCGCCAACTCTTTGACCTTCTCGACGTCCGCATGATCGACGTGGTGATGGCCGATATGGCACACAGGCGCGGTATGGCAGGACCCGACACACGGCGCGCGAACGACGCGAACGTTCGGCATGTCTTCGGCTTCCAGAGCCGAAATCAGCTCTTCGGCACCGGCCATCATGCACGACAGGCTCTCACAAACGCGAATGGTCGTCGCCGCCGGCCGCGCGGCATCATCGGGCACCACATCAAAGTGCGCGTAGAACGTCGCCACTTCGTAGACTTCCGCCATCGGAAGCTTCATCAACGTCGCCAGCCCGTGCAGAGACCCGGCAGGCAGGCAGCCTTCAGCGTCCTGGATCTTGTGCAGATATTCGATCAGCAGAGGACGCTCATAGGGCGGTGGACCGATCAGTTCCGCGACGGCCTCTTTTTCTCCCGGCGCGAGCACCCGGCCTTTGGGAAAGGGCACCGCTTTCCGGCGACCCGAACCTGGATGGATCGCTTTTCCGCCCTTGAATGTCATCTCGCTCATAATCTTCCCTTCAATTCAGCGCCGATCGCATCGTGTCCCCGATGCTTCCAGCATGCGGCGCAATGATTACTCCTGCTGACCGCAACCTGTCGATTTTCGCACTGGCGGAGCCGGCGAGGCCACTAACCAGCGCTCCGGCATGTCCCATTCGGCGCTCTGGCGGAGCATGACGCCCGACGACCAGAGCCACGACTGGTTTGTCGGTCTTCCGGCGGTCCAGAAGCGCAGCAACATGCTCCTCTTCGGTTCCGCCGATCTCCCCGACAATGACGATGCCTTCAGTTTCGTCGTCGTCTATAAAGCGTTCCACGCAGTCAGCAAGTGACATCCCATGCACGGGATCACCGCCGACACCCACCGTCGTCGATTGGCCCAGCCCGGCTTGCGTCGTTTGCGCCACGATTTCGCTTGTCAAAGAGGCTGAGCGCGAGGCGATGCCGATCCGGCCCCGACGCGCATCGACCGTCGACATGACGCCGAGCTGACCGATTCCAGGCGCCAACAGACCTTGCGAATTCGGCCCGATCAGCACGCTGTTTGAGCCGTCAAGCGCTTGCCTGACGCGCACCATATCGAGAACTGGCACCCGCTCGGTTACGCAGACAATCACCCCGATGTCGCTCTCGATGGCCTCGATAATCGCAGCCCCGGCATTGCTCGGCGGTACGAAAACCAAAGTTGCATCCGCGCCCGTCTCCTCGACGGCCTCCGCGACGGTATCGTAGATCGGCAGATCGAGATGGCGCTGGCCGCCCTTGCCGGGCGTGACGCCGCCGACAAGCTGCGTTCCATAGGATTGCATACGCGCGCAATGAAAGGTCGCAGTGCGTCCGGTCATGCCCTGACAAATAACCTTTGTCTCCGGATTGATCAAAATCGCCATTTACGCCGCCTCCCCTTTGCAAAGCGCGACAACACGCTGTGCCGCATCCAGCATCGAATCCGCTTCGTAATAGCTCACACCGTTGTTCTTTAGTACTGTACGCGCAAATTGGGAATTGTTGCCAGCCAGACGAATGACGATTGGCAAATTCTTCTTGTGCCGCCGAAGCGCAACACCAAGCCCCTCTGCAATCGTGTCGCACCGCTGCATGCCGCCCCCGTGGACGTTGACGAGGATCGCCCGCGTCGCCGGATTTGACAGCAAAAGCTCGAATCCCCGGGCGATATCCATGCTCGACGCGGTCGTCCGGATATCCATGAAATTCGCCGGCCGGCCGCCGCAGTCGATCAATAGATCGTTGGTGGCAAGCGCCAGCCCGGCGCCATTGACGGCGACCCCGATATCCCCGCCCAGGCTCAGATAGTTGATCCGGAACCGCTGCGCCTCCAGATCCTCCGCAAACTGCAAGGTGGAATCGTTTTCAAGCCGCATTTCCTCTAGCTGAGGCTGGCGCGGCAAAGCGTTGTCGTCGATCGTAATCTTGGCATCAACGGCGATCAGCTGGCCTTCGGTGCTCAAAACGATCGGATTGATATCAATGAGCAAAGCATCGTGAGCCACGAATACTGCCGTCAGGTTTCGGAAGAACTCAGTCAGCGCCAAAACCAGCGCGGGCCCTTGTTCCGGGGCGATTTCCTTGGCGAGACCGTCGAAGTCTCCGCTCAGCCGCCGCCCATCGAAATGAAGCTTGCGCGAACGGATCACCTCAGGATCGCTCGCCGCCCGCGCTTCGAGGCCTGATCCGCCGGCCGTCGACGCCAATAAGACGACCTGACCACTATCCTTGTCGAGCATGACGGCCGCATAAAGCTCGCGCGAAGTCTCGACGAACTCTTCGACCAGAACCTTGGTGACCGTCTGGTCAGGCAAGCCGCCACCAGCAATTTCAAAAGACTTTCCGATCAGCTGCCGCGCCTGCATTTCGACTTCAGCCGGGCTGGAAGCATACCGGATCGCATCAAGCAGCGCTCTGTCACTGGCAAGCAGCTGGCCCTTGACGACATATCGCCGACAACCAAGCCGCTCGGCCGCCGCGCGGGCCTCCTTAGGGGTTGAAACGACCTGCCCCATAGGGCAAGCGATCCCGAAGCCAGAAAGCAGCTTCTTGGCCTGGAACTCGTGCAACAACATGGGTCGCACCTCCCTGATTTGGCGTTATTATTTTCTCGATCGCCTGAGCATACGGTGCCGTCCATCGATACCCATGAGCGTATCCTGAAAAACGCGGCACTGCATCCTTCTGGTATACCATATGCCAATGCTGCCCAGCTGTCGAGGCAGAATGAAGCAATCAAGAGTAATATTTATCGCCGAAACGAAGCCAAGTTGGCCAGCATCGGTAATCCCGGTCCATTCCCAAAAGAGCTTAAAAAACGCCCCAGGCGCGGTCACGACCTCGGCCGCACCACGTATACTGCAGATTTTGAGATGATAGAGATGCGCACAGGCGCAAGCGATAGCGCGCCGAAAGCCGAAAGGCTTCGAGCGATCAACCCTAAGCTATGAAGTAAGGGTAGAGGGAATGTTGCCGAAAGCGACCGGCTGACGCGATCTTAGCCCGAAGACTTCTTGCTTTTTGTCGCTGACGCTTCGCCAAACAAGAAGCCGTAAGTGATTGGGTCGTAATACTGCAGCAGGTGCTTGACGAAGTCCCGCGCAGGCATTCCCAGAGTCTCGGCCCAGATGGCATATTTATCCGGTGGGATACGTCCACGGCCGGTCTCAAGCTGCGAGATGAACGTGTAGTACTCGACACCCACCTCTTGAGCTAATTGCCGTTGGGAAAGGCCCTTCGCCTCACGAAGCTCGCGGAGCCACCGACCCGCCGCTTTACGCAATTCCTGCGTTTGGGCGTCCTGGCGCTTTTGGGGGTTGGAATACATTGCTTGAGACCATCTTTGTAGTGCCCGGAGGCGTTTTTAATGCACCTTGCGCAAGCACAGCTCAGTCAGCGAGCACAGGCTTATACAAGATCATAGAGCAAATTACATACTGTCACAAATCATTTCAAGCTCGAAAATTCAACTTTACAAAAAGCCGAAATAGATTTCGCTTTGCGTAGAAAATGAGCAACCCAACAATCTGCACAAAGACGCACGAAACAACATGTTGATATCAAAGTAGTATTTCAAAAGAACCAAAGCCAACCCAGAAAACATATTGTCCTAATCAAGAGATCTGATGAGCAATATCTGGACTCGTCTTGCCCCGGCGAAAAACCGAAACAGGCACGAAAAAGGGCCATCGCTCCGCAATCGGAGTAACGGCCCTCGCCTTGGGATTGCTTGATATCAGAGTTCACGCAGCGATTTGCGTGCAACGTCCGTGAATGGTGACAAGAGGTAATCCGCAACCGTCCGCTCCCCGGTCGCGATGAACAGGTCAGCCGGCATGCCCGCTGTGAGCTGGCCTCTGAATTCCTCGGGGATCTGCGTGTCCTTCACTTCCACAATACCGAGGTAATAGGGCTGGTTGGTTGCCTGATCGACCAGACGGTCAGGCGATACGCTGCGCACGCTGCCAAGAATGAGCGGCAACGTCCGGCTCTTGAAGCCTGGGAAACGGACTTCCGTCGGGCTGCCAAGCACAACGTGATTGATGTCGACCGGATTGATATGAACCTCGATCTGCAGGGAATCATTGATCGGGACAAGTTCGGCCAGCGGCTCGCCTGCGCGCACCACACCGCCAACCGTATGCACTTGCAGATTTTGCACGACACCGCTAAGCGGCGCCTTGATCTCCAGGCGATTGACGACATCCTGTGCCATCCGCAAACGTTCCTGCAGCTCTGGAAGCTGGACGCGAACTTCGCGCAGGCCGTCGATCACCTCTTCCTGAAACTTCTGCTCGGTCTGGAGGATCTGCAGCTTGGCTTCACCGATCCCGTTTTCGTTACGCGCGATATCCGAAATCGTCTGTCCGAGTCGGCCTTCGAGCGAAAAGATCTCACGCTCCATCGACTTCAAACGGTTGACTGGATAGTAGCCGCGCTCCGCCAGGGTGGAGACTTTTTCGTACTCTTCCTTGATGCTCTTGATTTGCCCTTCTGTCGAAACCCTGACGGCATCCAGTCCTGCGATGGTCCGGCCCAGCTGTTCGATACGGCTCCGCAGAATGTCTGCTTGGCCTTTGATCGATGCGCGACGCTCTTTGAATTGCTGTTCCTGATCGATCATATACTTGCGGGTGGCAAGCTTGCCGGCACGGTCGATGAGCTCTTGCGGAAATTCGATCTTCTTGGCGCGCTGGCGCTCGGCAATCAGCCGGGCTTCGAGAGCCATCGCCGCATCAACCTGACCGTTCAGCATTTCGGCCTGCGCCTGCGCTTGTACGGGATCGAGACGGAACAGCACGTCGCCCTTGTTCACGGCCTGGTTTTCGTTGACGAGAATTTCGCGAACGATACCGCCTTCGTAATGTTGGATCCGCTTCCTGTTGCTTTCAACGGTCACCGAACCGGACGCAATCACAGCGCTATCGAGTTTGGCAAACGCCGACCAGGCTCCGAAAACGCCGAAGACGAGAAAGATGAGGCAATAGCCCAAAAGCGTATAGGGCCACTGGCCACCGCCGCTATTGTCCGCCGCCGAGACAGGGGCGTTCTTATGCTGTACCAACGCTGTCATCGTCCCACTCCTAGATTTATCCCTTGCGCGTTCGTCCCGCGCTGCTCCATTCCACTTGCAATCGCAATGTTCGGCATCATCAACTGATGGCCATTGCCGCAATTCTCATTACATCCCTGTCGCACTGACCGCCCGCGACTGGCTCTCCGGCCCGCCCGCTTCGCCGTTACCGGACTGCGGCTTCGATTGCTCCGACTTTCCAGCGCCTTCTCCTTCGGCGACTGCACGGGGCTTCAGAAGTTCGTTCACGACGTCCTTGGTCGGTCCAAACATGTGAACGCCACCGTCCTTGAGCGCGAGGATCTTGTCCGCAGCCGCCAGCAGATTTGGCGTATGCGTTGCGAACACGACCGTTGTACCCTGCTCTTTGCACCGTTTGATGGCAGCAAGAAGCACTTGCTCGCCATGCCGGTCGAGATGCGCATTCGGCTCGTCCAGAACCAGCAGGCTTGGCGAACCGTACATCGCCCGTGCCAGCCCGATCCGCTGACGCTGCCCACCCGAAAGCGAGGCACCCATTTCACCGACCGGCGTATCGTATCCATCGGGCAGCTGCTGGATGAGCGGATGCGCGCCAGCCATCATACCGGCTTTGACAGCCAGCTGCGGATCTTCGTCCTTCCGGAAGCGCGAGATGTTTTCTGTAACCGTGCCGGAGAACAACTCGATGTCCTGCGGCAGATAACCGACATGCATGCCGAGTTTTTCAGGATCCCAATGGCGAAGATCCGACCCGTCCAGCCGCATGACGCCTGAAGCCGGTTCCCAGACACCCACAATTGCCCGCAACAGTGTCGACTTGCCAGCCGCACTCGGGCCGATGACAGCTAGAACTTCGCCGGGCGCAATTTCGAACCCGATATTGCGCAAAATCGGCTTGGAGCCCTTGCCTGCGCCGACGAATAGAGCCTCGGCAGCCAGGCGTCCCTTCGGTGCCGGCAGCGGCGTCTTCTCGGTTTCGGCAGCAGCAGCCGCGAACAGTTGCTCAAGCCGGCTCCACGAGTTCCGGGCCGCAACGAAAGCTTTCCACTGGCCGACCGACTGTTCGACCGGCGCCAGCGCACGGCCCATCATGATCGAGGCGGCAATCATCATACCAGGTGAGATCTCACCCTGGATTGCCAGGTACGCCCCAACCCCGAGAATGAAGATCTGCAGCGTCTGGCGGACGAACTTGGTCGTCGCCATGATGACGCCGGCCCAATCGCTGGCCTTGGCCTGATAGCGCAAAGCCTCAACGTGCCGGTCGGCCCAGCACTGGTGAATAGCTCTGTGCATGCCAAGCGCATGGATGACTTCGACGTTGCTCATCGACGAATTGGCGTAGTGCGACGCTTCACTCGATCGCTTGCCGGCTTCCTTCAGGGAGTCGCGCGTTGCAAATTCGTTCGCCAGCGCCAATCCAAACAAAATAATCGCCCCCGCGAGAGCGACCACCCCCTGCAAGGGGTGAAAAATGAAACAAATCGCCACGAATAAAGGAGCAAACGGCGCGTCGCAAAGCGTTATGACGCCAGACCCCGTCCAGAATTCACGAACGGTATCCATATCCCGCAACGTTGATGCCGGTGCCGTGGAGCGCTGAGCCAACGCAGACCCAAGGGCGCGGCGGAACAACGGTCCGTTCAGCTGCTCGTCGAATTTGTATCCAGCCCGCACCAAAATTCGTGAGCGCAAGGCATCCAGACCGCTATAGGTGAGAAGAAGAAAAACGGCGATGACGGTGAGCGCGATCAGCGTGCCTTCGCTGCGGCTCGACAGCACCCGGTCATAAATCTGCAGCATGTAGACCGGACCGACAAACAACAGCACGTTGCAGAACACGCTGAAGATCAAGACGGTGATCAACGCCGGTCGGAAGTTCCCGAAAGCGGCCTGCAGTGGGCTGACCTGTGCGGCCCCTGCCTGACCGTTATTGCGCGACGTCATGAATTCCTCCCGGCCAACATACTGAATAGCTCCAGTCGCATTTTAACTTCTTGATCTTTGTACGCTCAAAATTACCAGTGCGACAATCACCGAGTTAGCAAAGAGCGTGCCGTCCTTCGAATGTCCTCGCACCTTTAAGTAATGCATCTTTTTGTAAGCTGGTTAATTCCCCAAGGAACACTGAGCGCCGACCGATCGAAACAGGCAAATTCCAATAAGCAACACGCTTGGAGGCACATGAATAAAGTCTCCATTTGAAGCAGTTGCACCAAACGAGTTTGTACCATTCCAGAACACTTTTTAGCAATTTTGCCTTGACGTCAGCGGCGTGTATTGATTTTACTATACGCAGGTTCGAGAGCAAATCTCAATACGAAAACGATGCAACGCGGAGGCGATTTCCGCGAACGATACCGGCTTGCTCGGACAACCCCGTAAATTATTGATTTTGTTGCGTCTTTGGAGGAGCGACAGTTATGCCAATTACAACCGTCAATCAAGATTCAGCGATCAAAGTCGTCGCATTGTGGCAGACGCTATTCGGGCATTCCCCACCCAGTTTGGCGTACTTGTCCCGCCAAGTCCTGATCTACGACCGCGATCCAGATAGCTACTTCGATATTATTTATCGGTCGAAAGTATTCCAAAACGAGTTCGCAAATGCCCGCGGAGTTGTTCCTGAGATCTTTCTGATCAAGACTCTGCATAAAAATCTCGGAATTGATTACCCTCCGCTCGCAAACATGCGCATTTGGGCTCAACGCCACGACGGCGGAGACCTGCTCGCATTCATCTACAGCCGTCCCTGGATTCGCCAGGCAGCCGAACATCTCGCGGCCGACTTCGTCACCAAGATCGTTAACGGTGAAGACGTCGAATACGGCACCAACCTGCTCGAACAGCCACCTCCGAACGAAGCCCCCACCGGCATCAACATGGACAACCTTGGAATGATTTCCGAGGACACCGCCGCAGGTTCGACGGTCGGCGAGTTGCAAGCCATCGACCCGGATGCCGACGACACCCACATCTTTACTATCCTCAACGACGATGACGTCCCCTTCACGGTCATCGGCGGCAACAAGATCGTCTATCAAGGTGAAGACGTTTCCGAAGACACCGATTACGTCCTGCAGGTGCAGGTCGAAGACAGCGCCGGCAATTCCGCTGGTCCATTCGAAGTCGAAGTGACCGTCAAAGACGAAGATCCAGCCGATGCGATTGAAGTCGGCTCTGGCGCTCCTGGCACCAGCGGCGACGACCTTTTCGTCGGCAATGAAGAAACCTTGCCGGGTTCGGTCATTGACGGTGGCGAGGGCGAAGACACGCTCAAGGTCATCATCAACCTCAACTACTACAACGAGATTGAGCACTCCCAAACTGAGCTGTCGATCTACGACGACCATCTGGGCGAACAGCACATCCATGGCCGTTACGTCGGTGCATTCCATGCCTCCGACATCGAGACCCTGGAAGTTAAGGTCTTCGGCCAAGGCGATTACGACTATGGCGTGGCCATTGTTGACGCCGCAGGCATGCCCGATCTCGAAAAGATCGTCATCGACGGCTCGCAGGCCGAAGAAGGCGTGATCGTTACCAACATCAACGAAGCCGATGGCCTTGAGATCGAACTCAGCCACTCGGTGACCGACGGTTTCGGTTTCGACTTCAAGAAAGGCACCACCAACGGCGATGAAACGGTGACGGTCACAGTCGACCACATCGGCGCCATCGAAGAACAAAGCGACAAGCACGACTACAAGGAAAAGCCGGAAACCAAAGGCGGCAACCTGATCTTTACGGAAGCCGCATCAACCCCTGAGCACGGCAAACTCGCCAACCTTGAGCAGATCGACCTCGTCTTCAACGGCGAACAAAGCGCAATCGGCTCAATCACCTCAGGCATCGTCAAGGACGAGTACGGCAACGTCGTCGACGGCCTTGAAACGATCACGGGTGAAGGCGACGCCAAAGTCGTCATCGGCTACGAAAGCCCGCTGATTGAGCACAACAAGTATCTCCAGACGATCGACATGTCGGGCACCACGGCCGACAACGAGTACATCGTCGGCTGGGGCGACATGCTCTGGAAAGTTCCGGTTTACGAATACGACGAGTACGGGCATCCGATCCTCGTTGATAAGAAGCCGTTGTCCTTCCTGGGTGGTTCCGGCGATGAAACCATCTACCTGCCAAGTGGTCTGGTGAACGCTACGATCAACGGCGGCGACGGGTTCGACACCGCGATCTTCGAATATCTCCCGGAAGGTAAAGACAACACCTTCGAGAGCATCGAACTGGTCAAGATCTGGAGCCCGGTCGGATCGCACGATCCTTGGTCGCCAGACATGATCGACATGAGCGTCTTGAACGGCGTCACCAATGTCGAACTCTCCTGCGGCATCAACTGCTATGACCGCATCGAGACCTACGAAGACGGCAAGTTCGTCATGAAGGAGATTCAATCTCTTTCCGATCAGCTCCACTACGTCCCAGGCTTCTCGTTCATCGACATGAAGAACCTGATCCCGGACACCGAGTATACGCTGACCATCGCAGCTGACAGCGGTCACGATGTGCCAGTCGCAGTCGCCTCGGAAGAGCACGATCACGAGCCGGCCGATCTCGGCGACATCAAGTACCCGCATCCGATCGGTCTCGACAGCAAGACCGTCGTCCTCAACATCGACGTTGGCGACAAGGATACCGAGCCGTCACCGCAAGCCGGTAATGGCACGAACGATGTCTTCAACCTGGTCCTCCAGGACGACGTCGACGTATTCTTGACAGCAAGCGAAACCGAAGAGCTCAACATCACCGCCGACACCAAATACGGTGATGGCGGCCACACGATCTACTTCGGCAAGCGTGACATCGAGAAAACGCCATACGAAGACGGCACCGACGAGCACGGCGACACGGTCTACTATTACGTCAACGAGGAAAAAGGCCTCGACGTCGCCTCCGACCTCACCACGATCAACCTCGATGGTGAAGCCGACTACATCGAACTGGCTGCTGCCAAGCCGGAATTGACCCCGAACCTGGAAACGATCGACGCTTCGGCGACAACGGGCGACACACGCCTCGTCGTCAACAAAGGCTTCGGTTCCAACTCGGAAACGGGTCTCACGGTTACCGCAACAGACAACGACGACATCGTCTACGGCACCAACAATGACGACACCCTCGAAATGGGCGCTGGCATGGACTACGCCAACGGCCTCGGCGGTGACGACGTCATCAACGGTGGCGACGACATGGACAACCTGATCGGCGGCGGCGGCGAAGACCTCATCAATGGTGGGGCAGGCGCTGACTGGATGACCGGCGGTGGCAGCACTGCGACGATCCGGGAAATCGTTGTCGAAGGCAAGATCGGTGACGGCGATGTCTATACCGTCATCATCGAAGCTCACGGCGAAGAAATCCCTGTCGAGACCACATTCAGCCTGTACAAATTCCATCTTTGGATGAAATCCAAGTGGGAAGCCGAAGACGGTCAGTCCATGACCCTCGACCAGGTTGAATCCCGTCTGTGGGATCTTGATCCGGAGTGGAAAGAGCACTTCAAGCTCCAACACCTCCAGAAAGAGATCGCCTACGACATCAACCACAAACTGTATCTCCACGATCTCGGCGATGAAATGCACGCCGAAGTCGATGAGCACGGTCGACTGGTTGTTGTCAAAGAGTCGGGTCTCGACTTCGAACTCACTGGCTTCGCAGTCGACGGCCATGGCATCGAAGACCATCCTGAGATGGAAACCGTCACGATCGAGAAAGGTCACTACGACTACGGTGACAAGGTGGTCGTCAAGGTCAAGGCTGGCTATGGTCCATACACGCAGACTGAAGAATTCAAGCTGCACATTGACGATAGCCTCGACACCAACGACGACGGATGGGTCGATGAGAAGGAAGTGGCTTCTGCCCTCGCCGACTACATCGAACACTCCTACTCGAGCTTGGTCGAGAGTGCCGAAGTCGTCGGCAAAGGCGATACCGTCAAGCTGACCTCACACAATAAAGGCTTCGAGATCAGCGAGTACGGAACCAAGGTCGAAGATGCCAGGGCACACATCTCCTTCAACTACGTGCCACGCGAAGTAACCCTCATGCTCGATGGTTACAGTGCACCGATCGACTTAGGTGATCTTTCGGCTGAGGCGTTCCCGGCAAGCGACGAAGACGTCGACGTCGTGTCGCAGATCGTCGACAACTTGGGTATCGGCTACGACGCTTCCCAGACCCAGGTCTACACCCAGGGCTCGACGAACTACTACGTGTTCGAAGGCAATGACGCCGGAGGCAACGGTCCTATCGTTGCAACGGTAGCCGTGTCCTACCACGGTAACGGCCAGTACTCGCTCGAGTTCTACGGCCCAGAGAGCGGCGATCCATTCCCGGATACCGAAGTCGCCGCGACCATGAAGCTCGTTGACGAAGGCAGCGACGTTTCCGGTGATGACGACGTCATCTACACGCCGGATGCTTGGCTCGACGTTAACGACAACTCCGATCCATGGGTCGAGCACACCATCGAAGACACCTCTGAGGGTCTCGATGCCGGCGGCCTGATCCAGGAAGGCGATCCGGACGGCAGTGACATGTTCATTGTCAGCATGGAAAACCCGGATCCTGGCGTCAGCCACCACAACGACTTCGTCGAAGGGTCTGAAGAAAGCCTCATCGACACGATCAAGGACTTCGTCACGTACTATGAGGAAAGCCACAACCACGGCGATCCGAAGACGGATGTGGCGGCCGACAAGATCGACTTCGAAGGCATCGATGTCGACGGCGAAGGCTTCTTTGTCGATGCATCGGTGGAGGCCGGAACTCAAGAGAACCCGGTCGTCTTCTCGAACTACGCCGAAGCGCTTGACGAAGCTCAGGATGAGTTCCTGCTCTTCGCTCTGCAAAACGGTGGACTTTCGGAAGGCTATGCTGCGGCCAGCTACAACGATGGTGGCGAAGTCGCGACCGCGATCTTTGTCTTCAAGGATGATGGCGACTACCTGGCTGACTCTGCAGTCAAGCTGGTCGGCATCGGACCAGGCGAAGTGACCGAGCACGACATCGTCGGCAGCGTCCCACTGGTCTAGTTTGCGCGCCATCGGAACGGGTTAACTCCCGTTCCGCCCACACGAAAGTGACAGCCCCGGCACGCATGCGCCCAGTTTACCATAGGGCAAATGTGTGCCGGGGTTTTCTGTAAACAGGCATAAGTAGTGCTTATTCATTCGATAAGTCGCGTATCATTTCAAAACGGAACACTTCTGTGCGCCAATTTGAGATGAAATGCCCGCGCTGATCCAAGTGTCCAAAAATCGTACGCAGGGAAACGTCATGTCGATAAGTACCGATCTGGTCAGTTTAAGCCAAACTGAAGCCCGTGAATCCGACGGCACTGGGAATAACCTGGCTAACGTCACGTGGGGATCAGCCGGAGAGCAGTTGATCCGCGTCACCTTTGCAGACTATTCCAACGCCATCGATAGCCCGGAAGACCGCGGCAACGCTCGCGAAATTTCCAATGCCATGGCCGACCTTCCCGATGGAACGCCAAACAGCTACGGAACAAGCCAGCTTTTCATCTTCTTTGGTCAATACATCGACCACGACATCGATCTTGTCGCCGAAGACCATAACGCCGGCCAGATGACGACCGTCGTCCAGGCAGGCGATCCGGCGTTTGCCGAAGGCAGCGTCTTGGGCCTGGAGCGCTCCGCCTACATCTCCGGCACCGGCGAAAACGGCCACGCCCGCGAACACGCCAACCAGATTACGAGCTTCCTCGACGCCTCCAACGTCTATGGATCAAGCGACGCCGTCACCAACGTCCTGCGCGACGGCGCCTACATGATCACAAACGCAAACGGCGGTGCCGCAACGGTTGCCGACATCGAAGCGGTCCATGGCCCCGGAGCCGCAAACGGTCTCTACATGGGAGATCCCAACACGGCACACGTGATGGGCGACATCCGCAGCGACGAAAACATCGCGCTGACGTCGATGCACCAGATCTGGATGTCCGAACACAACTACCAGGTCGACCGTCTCAAGGCCATGAACCTCGGCTTGACCGACGACGAACTCTTCAACACGGCTCGCATGATCGTCGAAGCCGAATATCAAAAAGTCGTCTATGACGAGTGGCTCCCGGAACTGATCGGAGACGTTCTTCCCGATTACGAAGGCTATAAGAGCAACGTCAACGCGACGATCTCCAACGAATTCGCCGGCGCAGCGTTCCGCTTCGGCCACACGATGCTGCCGACCGACTTCGAACGCCTTGCTGAAGACGGCACGACGACCGAAAACCTCGGTTTGTTTGACGCATTTTTCCAGCCGCACAAACTCGACCAGGGCGGCGGTGTCGACGCGCTACTGCGCGGTCTGGCTGCAAACGTCACCAGTGAATTCGACGCCAAGATCATCGACGACGTACGCAATCTGCTCTTTGGCGGACCACGCGACCTGGCCACGCTCAATATCATGCGCGGCCGCGATCAAGGCATCCCGACCCTCAATGATTTCCGGGCCGACTTCAACAACGCGCCTGGCATGACGCCTTATACGAGCTTCGACCAGCTCACTTCCGATGCTTCACTTGCCGCAGCACTTTCAGCTGCATACGGCGGCGACATCGACAAGGTCGATCTGTGGGTCGGCATCCTGGCCGAAGACAAGATCGATGGAACGCAAGTCGGCGAAACGCTACAGGCGATCCTCATCGACCAGTTCACGCGCCTGCGCGACGGCGACCGCTTCTACTATGAAAATCGGTTGGCCGACAAAGACTATCTATTGAGCGAAATCGAAAGCTCATCGTTCAAGGAAATCATTCTGCGCAACTCCGGGATCGACCACCTCCAGGACGACCTGTTCAAGGCCTACGACCGCTTGCTGGGCGACAACAACGACAACTCGATGTTCGGCACCGACGCCAGAGAACTCATCATCGGCGAAGGCGGCAATGACACCCTCCACGGCGGCGGCAACGACGACGAAATCTACGGTGGCGACGGCAATGACGACATGTTCGGCGATGACGGCCACGACACCATGTACGGAGATGACGGCGACGACTTCTTCCTCGCAGGCAGCGGCAACGACCACGCCGAAGGTGGTGACGGCGACGACACCATGTATTTGGAAGATGGCGAAGACTATGCGCTAGGCGGTGAAGGCAACGATTACATCAATGCCGGCAACCACGACGACATCATCGGTGGCGGCGAAGGCAACGACTGGATGTACGGCGGCAACGGCAACGACGAAATGTATGGCGACGCCGGCCGAGACAAACTGTTTGGCCAGCGCGGCAACGACAAGATCGTCGGCGGCGATGGCAATGACTACATCAACGGCGGCGGCCATAACGATAAGCTGTTTGGCGAAGACGGCCGCGACAAGATCGTCGGCAGCCACGGTTATGACTATATCGACGGTGGCAACGACAACGACTTCCTCTATGGCGGTTCGCATAATGACGACATCTTTGGCGGTGCCGGCCGTGACCGCATCTATGGCCAGCACGGCGTCGACTATATCGACGGCGGAACTGGCAACGATCTCATCTGGGGCGGCGGCGCCCGCGACTTCTTCGTGATGGGTCACCATATGGGCTACGACAGGATCTACGACTTCGAGACCAACCGCGACGTTCTCATAGTCGGCGACCATTTCAAATCGGTGGCCCAAGTCTACAATCACGCCCACGAATATCGGACCGGGACTCTGATCGACTTCGGCGGCGGAGACAAGGTCTTCCTCGTCGGCGTTTCGGAAGACGATTTGCACGCCTCGAACTTCAGCTTCGGTCACTCTTAAGGCGTCCACCGACACCAAATGAATTGCCGGCCTGAAACATCAGGCCGGCATTTTTTTCGTCCGCAGTTCGTTGATTTTCTCGGTCTGCTTGAACGAGCCTGGTCACGCGACCTCGGGCTCAGGTCGTCTCCAGGGCATCGCGAACCAGATCGAATGTCGACGCCTGACCAATCAGGTTGACTTCATCGCCGTTCATCAACTCGACGCTCTCAAACGCCAGTTCTGACGACGGATGCGATGCAACGGAGAAAGCATCGAAGAGAAAATAGCTATCGTGAAACTCAGCAAACCCGACATCCTCAACGATATCGAGAAAGGCCCGCAAAACTTCGACCGGGTCAAAGATCGAGAAATCATTGGCGAACATGATCTGATCGGCATGATTTGAATGGGACCCACCATGTGGCTCAGGGGAAATGGCTGACAACACGTCGCCCGGCATCGACTTCGGGACTGGTGGCGGGGGTGGCGGAGGCACCGCCAGCGGATCGCGACCGCTTGCTGGGGATGTCTCAAAAGAACCAGTGTCCGAACCCGAACCCAGATCCACCTGCGTCGCACTCGCCATGACTTCACTTAACGTACTAGAGGCACTGAATGGATCGCTTTCAACAGTGGAAACGATCCGCGCCGAAGTCGCCGGCGACGCGCTTGCTTGCGATGATGCCGAACCAGTATCCGCCAGGATCGAAGTCACATCAGTGCCGGAAATGAGCTGCGCAAGGGCATCGAATTCACTGGAAAGCGTCGCGCTGAAGCCCAGGGACTTCAAGACGGCGATCGCGTTGCTGTCCTGAACCTGTTCGACAAACAACGGTCCTGCATCCTCGTGAGCAGGCGGTCCGCCATCTCCGGTGTTTTGATCTGGCGACTCCGGCGGAGCCAAATCATGATCGCCCTCCTGGCCTTCGTCATCGGGCGCAGCGATCGTGTGAATGTGACGGCCGGGGCCTTCTCGGACACCATCTTGCAGGCCGTTTTCTCCTTCGCCTGCAAACGGACCCATGTGCGCCCGCAGATGCCCTTCAAATCCATGATCCGGCACGCCCAGATCACCTTCCAGGTCGATAATGAGCGCGTCGCCTTGTTCGTCCTCGCTGACCGCAATCTTTTCAGCATGCGCGAGACCGGCAACATCCGAGTGGGCCTCCTTTTCCGCATGATAAGCCGTTCGAGCTTCAACCTTGTCAGAGCCCGTCAGTTCGGCGCGAAACTTCGCGATTTGCGCTTCGGCGGCCGCCATCACCTCTTCAACGACACCATTCAAGGACTCGCTCAAAGCCGGCAGATTGAGCGCATCAAGCACACTCTTAGGGTCGAACGTCAGCTCAGTGTCGTTGCCCAGCTTGCTATCCATGAGGATGCCGGCAATGAGGGCAGCTGCCGTAATTGCAACCATCCTCGGCCCGTCCTGCGCGCCACTGTTATCGAGACGCACCCAGCGCATCAGCTGCTTGGACGTTTGCAGAGCATCTTGCGACTTCTGACAGTCTGTCGCCAGATCAAGATCGGGTTTGTCGGTATGCCGGTCCTCAAAGGTTGAGGCGACGTCGACTGTCTGCGCCTCGGCGCTCTTGGTCATTTCGAGCAGGAAATAGAGCGTCGCGACGAAAGCAGCCAACCCGCTGGCCGGATGCATCCATATCCGGTTAGCGCTGGCGCTTTTTTGGTCCGGCAGAACAACCGGATAGGTTGTAAGGAATTGCTCAACAATGTCGCTCAGCGTGGTTCCGGTGAAGCTGACCGACAGATGGCAGACCTGGGCAACATATTTGTCGTCGATGAGCGCAAAGTGCACGATGACATCGCCGGTTTTCGCGTTGCAGAACGCATACCAACGGTCACCTTCATCCGTTTGCCCCTCTTCGCATTCAATAGGCAGACCGGCGCGAGTTAGGCTTGCGCCCACGCGATAGATTTCAGCAACATCTTGATTTGTCCACCTTTTCGGACTGCGAAAGTCATGCGCGTCGAAAAGGGATACGACTTTGGCAGACATATAGCTGTCTCCCGCACAAACACTCTAAATTATAGCGAAACTATCCGAAGGGCGAACTCGCGGCAAGGATAATATTTTATCTTTACTGTACGCATGGACAATACTCACGCAGATGTTTTCATGTATACAGGCCGCCCCAAAATCACGCTGAAGCAGTCCCACTGAAATTCAAAAAGTTTCGGACATACCAACGGCATACGTCCATTGATGAAAGCTCTAACACAGCCCTAGGTTGAAATCTAGACAGGACATTCGTGCCGCTCGTACAAATTGCAAAAAGAATGAACGCGGACCCAGGTGACGGACCAATCGCTGATGACGAACGCCGAGGCACTCAACCTCCCTGTCACCGACAGCTTACCCGAATTGAAGGCCGCATTGGATGCAACGCACTGCGCCGTGCTGGTTGCGCCCCCAGGAGCCGGCAAGACCACCTGCGTCCCCATCGCTCTGCATCAGGCAAACGGGCCTGGTGCCAAAATCGTGCTCTTGGAACCCCGCCGCATGGCTGCCCGCGCTGCTGCTCAGCGGATGGCCGAAATGCTCGGCGAAAAGGTCGGCGAGACCGTCGGCATCCGCGCGCGCTTCGATACCAGGGTGAGCAACCGCACGCGCATCGAAGTCGTAACCGAAGGCGTCTTCACGCGCATGGTCCTAGCCGATCCGAGCCTGGAAGGCATCGGCACCGTCATCTTTGACGAATTCCACGAACGCTCGCTGGATGCCGATTTCGGTCTGGCGCTGTGCTTAGATGCCAAAGCCGGACTGCGCGAAGACCTCCGCCTGCTGGTGATGTCGGCCACGCTTGCCGGTTCCCGCGTCGCAAAGCTTTTAGGCAAGGCCCCCGTCATTGAAAGCGCCGGCCGAATGTATCCCGTCGAGACGCGTTACCTTGGCCGCGCACCTGGATTGCGCATCGAAGATCAGATGGCCGACGCAATCGATCTAGCTCTTCGCCGCGAAAACGGTTCGATCCTGGCTTTTCTCCCCGGACAAGGCGAAATCAAACGCACAGCCGACCGTTTGGAGGGCCGTTTTGACCCTGCTGCCATAACCATTTGCCCTCTCTATGGAGCGCTTTCACCAGCCGACCAGGATAAAGCCATCGCGCCCGCCAAGGATGGCAAGCGCAAAGTCGTTCTGGCAACCTCCATCGCCGAAACTTCAATTACCATCGAAGGCGTCAGGGTCATCATCGATTCCGGCCTCGCGCGCGTCCCTCGCTTCGAGCCCGGCGCAGGGATTACCCGGCTGGAAACAGTCCGCGCCTCGCGCGCATCCGTCGATCAACGCCAGGGCCGCGCCGGCAGGACAGCACCAGGAGTGTGCTACCGGCTTTGGGACGAACCGCAGACAAAAGCCCTCATCGAGTTCACAGAACCCGAAATCATCGCCGCCGATCTGACAGGTCTCCTGCTCGACTGCGCCGACTGGGGCGTCGCCGACCCGGCCGACCTCAGTTGGCTCGACCCGCCTCCCAGATCCGCCATCGATGCCGCCCGAAAAGACTTGCAGGAATTAGGTGCGCTTGATGAAACCTCCCGCATCACGGCGCTTGGGCGTGCGCTGCGGCAACTGCCGCTTCCACCGCGTCTTGCAGCGATGGTGCTGTCAGGAGTTGACGCAAGCGAAGCCGCCGGTATCGAAGCAGCTGAGATCGCAGCCCTCCTGGTTGAGCGCGGCCTGGGCGGCAATGACTCCGACCTGCGCGAACGCCTGGAGCGTTTCCGCAAAGACCGCTCCAACCGCGCGCGCCAGATGAGGAACCTCGCCGCCGCCTGGGCAAAAAGCGCTAGCAAGGCCGCAAGAAATTCCAGTAGCCCGAACGAAAACCCAGCCCGCAACAAACACGCCGCGCAACGAACTGCGGAACCATCCATCGCCGCCCACCTTGCCGTCGCCTTTCCCGACAGGATCGCCAAACGCCGCGGCGCGACCAGCCAATACCTGCTAGCCGGCGGACGCGGAGCCAATCTCGATCCGACCGACACTCTGGCCAAAGAGCCGTTTCTCGTCGTCGCCGAATTGCAAGGCGCTGCTGCAGCGACGCGCATCCTCGCCGCCGCTCCTCTCACCGAAACTGAACTCGAAGAGATAGCGCAAGATCGCATCCTTGAGACGAGCAATGTCGAATACGATCGGTCGTCCCGCAGCTTGCGCCAGCGCACATCAAAAAAACTCGGCGCGATCACGCTGCGCTCGGAGCCTGAACCGCTCAAAGCCGAACACAGCGACGACCATGCCCGTATCCTGGCGGAAGGTCTCGCAAGAGAAGGCATCGCCGCTCTGCCCTGGAGCACCGCCCAATCCCAGCTTCGCCACCGCATCGCGTTCCTGATGGAGGCGGGCGATGAAACGCTCCCCGACCTCAGCGACGACGCACTTGCCAAAGACGCCGCAAACTGGCTCACACCATTCCTCGTTGGCAAAACCCGCGCCGACGACATCACGGCAAACGATCTCGATCAGGCCCTTTCGATGCTGGTGCCAAGACATGTCGCAGAGCACCTAAAGAAAGCAGCCCCAACGCACTTCACCGCGCCAACCGGCCACAATCACCCAATCGATTACGACGGCCCGGGTGCCCCGGCCCTCAATATCCGTGTGCAGGAACTCTACGGACTGAAACATCACCCATCGATCGCCGACGGTAAGCTGCCCCTGACCCTCAATCTAGTGTCACCTGCCAATAGACCGATCCAGATCACGCGTGATCTTCCGGGCTTTTGGAAAGGCTCCTGGGCGGCCGTCAAAGCCGACATGAAGGGACGCTACCCCAAGCATCCCTGGCCCGACGATCCGGCCAATGCCGAACCGACGCGCCGCGCCAAGCCGCGCAAGCCCGGCGGCTAGCTTAAGGCGTCATATCAACCTTTATGCCGCCATCGCCCCCACGCAGGATCTCGCAAGCCGGATAAATCGTGCCCGGCATCCCGGCGCACTTCTTCACGATGTCCTCACACGGCGTGAGATCATTGCGCTCGACGCACTTCTTGGCGGCATAGCTCTCCAGATAGGTATTGAACGCATGCGGCCCATTGGGTTGCGAGTGGGTGTAAAAGATGGTGCCCGCCACGACGACAAACCCTAGGGCCAATATGCCAATCGACCGCAAGACAACCCAGCGCCGCTTGCTCACACCGGCCCAAGTTGGCTTGTACATCCCCAGGATGAAACTGATCGATCCGGCCGCAATGCAAAGCCAGAAAAACACCTTGGCGGTGTTCTGCAGGAGGATGAGCTGATCGTAAGACACCTGGACGAGCCCCCAATGATAGAAAAGGCCAGCGGAATACTCCGCCGGCCTCGTTTAATTCATGCACTGGGCATCTGACAATGCTTCAACGGCATTGCCATCGGCGGACGGCCTAGTGGCCGGTCGCCCCCGCATGGCCGTAGCCGTCCCTGGGCGTATTCACGTGCGGCGCCATCGGACCGGCCGAAGGAGCTCCCTGAGAAACCGCGATATAGGCTTCTCGCAGCCGCTCGGGCGACCGCAATAGCGTGTCCTTCCACTCACCCAGATGGAAGCCCGTCTGTATGAGACCGCGCAGCATCCCGACATGGTCCGTCATGCCGACGCATTGCGCCCCGACCAGCTGATCGCCCTCAAATTCGAGCTTCATGTATTTGAAGTTGTCTTCATCGACGAGCTTCGCGGTCTGACCGACCTGCGCACCCTGCCACAAGCCGAACGACGACGAAATCAGCCCCATGGTATCGAGCACGTTCATGTTGAGCGAGCCGCGATGCTTATGCTGACGCCCGGCCATGTTCAGCGCCGCGATGCGGCCGTGCTCGACGGCCACCGGCTGGATTGCCAGCATCTCATGCTTACCGGTCGAAAGATCGATGCCCTCGCAGCAATCGCCAGCTGCGTAGATGTCGGGTGCCGTCGTCTCCAGGTAATCGTCGACGATGATGCCGGTATTGACCTTCACACCCGAGCCGACAAGGAAGCCCGTGTTGGAGCGCACGCCAACAGCCAGAACGCACAAGTCAGCCGGCGCTTCCGTCCCATCCGACAAGCCGACCTTGAGGCGCGGACCTCCGTCTTCGCCCTTGTCGATGTTCGTCACCCGTGTGTTGGTGACGACCCGAACGCCCTTGGCTTCGCACCAGCGGCCCAGCATGCCGCCGGCCGTCTCGTCCATCATGCGCGCGACCATGCGCGGCGCCAGCTCAACGACGGTGATCTTGCAGCCGCGCAGGTAAAGCGCTTCCAGAATAATCGATCCGATAAAGCCCGCCCCGACAAGCACGACAGGCGATCCCTTTTCGGCCAGCTCCAGGATCTTGCGCCCATCATCAAGCGTCCAGCAGGTCTCGACACCTTCGTGGTTCGCACCTGGAATTGGCGGCATAATCGGGCTCGCCCCCGTCGCGATCAGAAGCTTGTCGTAGGGCAGAACCTCACCCGTCGACAGGTAGAGTTTCTTGTCGCGAGAATCGACGCCCCCGCAGCGGCCCATGATGTAGCGGATGCGCAGCTTATCGTAATGCTCAGGGTCCTGGCGCAGATACGTTCCGCCCTCATCGATCTTGCCGTAGATGTAGTACGGCAGCGCCATACGCGAGTAGGGCGGCTCGGGCTCGCCTCCAATCAAAGTGATCGAGGCATTCGGATCAACACTGCGCAGCGTCTCTGCTGCGGTGACGCCGGCTGGCCCGGCTCCCAATATGACGTAGTTCATCGTTCCTACCCCTTGGCCGCAGTCGCAGTGCTTACCGGTTCTTTGCTTTGTTGTCGTGGCGCTTGTGAGTTGTGAGCGTCTATCGGCGCCAGCTTACGCAATAAGCATCTGGAGATCGAGCGGCGGTCGTTATCATGAAGAACGGGCGGCGGTCAGTCCCGTCGCCCGCTGAATATCAAGAAGGCCCCGCAAGCAACCTTGACGAGGCCTTCAATGCTTTAGATCGCCAGACGCGACAGCGTCTCGTTGGTCGGAACGCCATCCGCCGTCCAGCCGCGAAGCTGGTAGTATTCCGGCAGCATCTTTTCCAGACCGCTGACGAGACCTTTGGCCGGTCCAGTTTCTGCAGCCTCTTTCAGCAGACGTGGTGGCAGGGTGTCGTCCTTTGCGGTGAACCCGGCGCGGTGGTTGAACATGCGCTCCATGTTCCAGATGCGCTCGCCGACTTCCAACATCTTTTCCGGCGACCAGTCACCTTCACAAGCCGCATCGACCTGCGGAGCGATGTCGTTGAGCGTCCAGGCGAACGTCGTGAAGACGCACAGTCCGGAGCTATCGACAGCCGCCGTAGCATCCTGAAACGCCTTGACAAGACCCGGTTTGCCCTCGGTCACCAGCGGGTCGGTCTTTTCCGGAATGCCGAGCATTTCGGACGAAACCGTATAGGACCGCAGGTGGCAGGCGCCGCGGTTCGAGGTTGCATAGGTCAGGCCCATCCCCTGGATGGCGCGCGCATCGTAAGCCGGGAATTCCTGGCTCTTGACCGTCATCGACAATTCCGGATGGCCGTATTTCGCGCACAGACGTGCCGAACCCAGCCCCAATTCCTTGCCGAAGCCTTCCGCCTTGCCGGTCAGCTCAACGCACTTCACGAGTGCCTCGGCCGAACCGAATTTCAATTCGAGTCCACCAGTGTGTTCGGTGGTCAGCACGCCCATTTCGAAGAGCTCCATCGCCGCCGAGACCGTTGCGCCGAAGGAGATCGGATCAAGGCCCTGCTCGTTGCAGATGAAGTTCACGTAGGTCAGGGCTTCAAGGTCGTTAATGCCGGTGTTGGAGCCCAGCGCCCAGGCGGCTTCATATTCAAGCCCGCCTGAGGAATGCCAATACTCCGGCTTGTTGACGACCGTGAAATGCTTCTCGTCGATCTTCGAGATACGGCCGCAGGCAATCGTGCAGCCAAAGCAGGCCTGGTTCGTTTGCAGGTTCTTTTCGCCATCGCTCTTGCGCGGCGTCGCCATCGCTTCAGCCGAAATGTCGTGCGCACCTTCGAACTGCACTTCACGGCTGTTGCGCGTCGGCATGGCGCCGGCTTCGTTGATGGCGTTCATCAACACCTGTGTTCCGAAGCTCGGCAGGCCCGATCCAGTCACGGCGTTTTCGGCCAGAACTTTCTTGCCGTCCGAAGTCGCCTTCAAGAACGCGCGCGGATCTTTGACCTTGACGCCTTTGGTGCCGCGAACAGCGACCGCCTTGACGTTCTTCGAGCCAAGCACCGTACCGACGCCCGAACGGCCGGCAGCGCGGTGAAGGTCGTTGACGATCGCGGAATAAAGAACGCCGTTCTCACCCGAGACGCCGATCGTGGCGACATGCATCATCGGATCCTGATGCTTGGCCTTGATCCACTCGTCAGCGTTCCAAACCGATGTGCCCCAGATCTCTGAAGCGTCCAGCAACTCAACCTTGTCGTCGATAACGCAAAGATAGACAGGCTTGGGCGCCTTGCCTTCCAGGATAATCATATCCCAACCGGCAAACTTCAGCTCAGCGCCGAAATACCCGCCCGAGTTCGAACACGCGATCGCGTTGGTCAACGGCCCTTTGGTAATGACCGAATAGCGCCCACCCGTCGAAGCGCAGGTCCCCGTCAGCGGACCTGTTGCGAAAATAATCTTGTTATCCGGACCCAGCGGATCGCAGGTCGCATCGATTTCTTCGACCAGGTATTTCGAAGCCAGACCGCGCTGCCCGAGATACTTCTGCGCCCAATCCATGTTGAGCGGCTCGGACTGAACCGTCCCGTTTGTCAGGTTCACCCGGAGAACTTTCCCATTCCAACCCATTGGAGGTTTCTCCTAATAATGTTGAGTTCGAGATTGAGGTGCGGGCGCGAACTTCGGCCGTGCTGAACTGCTTGTTTCAGCCAACCGGACGCACAACAGCCACCTCGACCAAATTCTTAGTGACCGGTTCCGGAAGCCTGGCTTGCTTTCGGTGTGTTCGGACCTTCATGCGTCGCCGCATTGGCCGATTGCGCGGCCCAAACCTTCATCTTGTCGAAGCCGGTCTGCTCGGTGTCCTGGTACGTGATGGCACCCGTCGGACAGGCGTCAGCGCAGGCAGGATTGCCTTCGCAAAGGTCGCACTTGATGACCTTACCCTTCGAGGCATCGTAGTTCACGGTGCCGAACGGGCAGGCGATGGTACAGACCTTACAGCCAACGCAGAGATTCTCATGGACGATTTTGACGCCCATTTCGTTGGTCGTGATGGCATTGACCGGGCACGCTTGCTGGCACCAGGCTTCAGCGCATTGCGTGCAGGTGTAGGGGACAAAACGAGCTTCGGTATGGAAATCGAAGACCCGGATACGGGATTTGGCGACGTTGAACTCGCCTTCGTTGTCGAGCGAGCAGGCCATTTCGCACTGTTTGCATCCAGTGCACTTGCCAGCATCGATCACTAGCGCCTTGAGCATTATGTTCCTCCGGTGGGGCCTTTTGGCGGACTTTTCGCCACAGGATGCCAGACCTTGGCGCGATGCGCTTGGCCCGGTCAACTGTACTTTTGGAACATAAGTCGTAGTTATTTAAGGCCTTGCTGGCCAGATATCGCACCCTTCCACCGCTAAGCCGCTGTCAAAAAGCTGCAGATATCGTGGGAATTTTGCCACCACCCTTAACATCGGCTTTTTTTGCACCTTTCTGGCAACGGCCCGTCTGCGAACCTTCCGGCCTCAGACAATCAACCAATTGTCATAAATGACCGTTAGTGCCCCTCGATTGTGCCTGCGCGCCATCGAGTTTGTCCAAGCCGCCCAACGGCGCTCCCGCCCACAATCGGACAACTTCGCGCAATTGCCTTAAAGCCCTCAATTGGCTAGGCAACGAACGAAAAATCGCTTCATTGATTCAATGAAGGCTCAACCGCACCTCTCGAAGGGGAACGCTCGTGAAGATTTGCATGATCGGCGCCGGCTACGTCGGATTGGTCTCAGCCGCCTGTTTTTCCGAGTTCGGCTGGAACGTCACGTGCGTCGACAATGACCCGGCCCGGCTCGCCCAGATGGCCGAAGGCAAGTCGCCGATTTACGAACCCGGCCTTGACGAGCTCATGGCCCGCAACATGCAGGCCGGCCGGTTGACGTTCTCGGGCGATCTTGGCCCCGCAGTCAAAGAGGCCGACATCGTCTTCCTCGCCGTCGGGACGCCGATGCGCCGCGGCGACGGTTATGCCGACCTTTCCTACGTCTATGGCGCCGTCGAAGAACTCGCCCCACATCTCGACGGGTTCACGGTCATCACCACCAAATCGACCGTCCCGGTCGGCACCAGCCGCGAAATCGAAAAACGCCTCAAAGAACTACGCCCGGACGCCGACTACGCCGTCTGCTCGAACCCGGAATTCCTGCGCGAGGGCTCGGCGATCCAGGACTTCACCCATCCAGATCGCGTGCTCGTCGGTCTTGACGATCCGCGTGCGCAAGAGGTCATGGAGCAGCTCTATAAGCCGTTGTCGCTGCGCAATGCCCCGGTCGTCTTCGTCGCCCGCGAATCCGCAGAACTGGCGAAATACGCCGCCAACGCCTTCCTGGCGATGAAGATCAGCTTCATCAACGAAGTCGCCGACCTTTGCGAATCTGTTGGAGCCAACGTCCAGGAAGTCGCCTCGGCGATTGGCAAAGACCGCCGCATCGGCGAAAAATTCCTGCACCCGGGCCCCGGCTATGGCGGCTCATGCTTCCCCAAGGACGTCTCCGCGATTATCCGCACCGCGCGGGAAGCCCGCTCGCCGCTGTCGCTGATCGAGCAGGTCCAGACCGTCAACGACGAGCGCAAAATCGCCATGGCGACGCGTGTCGAGCGGCTGTTGGGTGGATCGGTCCGCGGCAAAACGATCGGCGTCCTGGGCGTCACCTTCAAGCCCAACACCGATGACATGCGCGAAAGCCCAAGCCTCGTCATCGTGCCGATGCTGCAGGAACGCGGCGCCGTCGTCCGGGCCTACGATCCGCAAGGTCAAAAGCAGGCCGCGCCCATGCTGCCTGGCGTCACTTGGTGCACAAGCTCTCTTGAAGCCCTCGAAGGCGCTGACGTTCTGTTGGTTTTGACCGAATGGAACGAGTTCCGCGCTCTCGACCTCAAAGCAGCGAAGGCCGCAATGAATGGCGACCTCCTCGTCGATCTGCGCAACATTTTCACCCCTGCCAAAGCCACCGCCGCCGGCTTCCGCTACGACAGCATCGGACGCCCGAGCTAAGCAGCTGAAAGCCGCTTAGCAGCTCCTTTGGCAGGTCTTGAAGAGATCGTAGTTGGGACAAAACTCCGGCGCGTCCTTGTCGACCTCTTCGACTTGCAGCCAATGCAGGCATTCGCTCGCATTGATGCAGTGCAGGCATTTGGAACGCGCTTCCGAATAGCCCTCCCCGGACTTCGCGCGGATGAGCGCAATCTCATCGACTTGCAACGCAGCGACCATGTCATTCATTCGGCGCGCGCGCATTTCGACCCGACGCAACAAAGGCCGATCCATTGGATGTTCCTCATAGAATTTGTTTTTTTAATCGAGAATTATCGGCATTAAATTGCATGGAAAAATACTGCACTTGAATTCGTGATCTTTGACCGAGGTCAAATCCACATAGGCGTCCGCACGCGACATTTTGACTGACGCCCAATCGCAGCCAAGCGCGTCGCCGGCGCGACCTTTGCCCGTCCGCAAATCAGAACGGCATCGGATATTTGCGATGAATGCGCGCGATCCCTTTCAAGACGTCCTTTGAGAGCTTCAGCTCTCCAGCATCAATCGCAATCTTCAGCTGATCCATGTTGCTGGCGCCGATGATGCTGGCTGTCGTGAACGGCCGTTCCAGTGTGAAGGCAATCGCCATCTGGCACGGATCGAGCCCTTGCGCGCGCGCAAGCTCGACGTATTCGCGCGTCGCGGCATTCGACTGTTCGTTTTCGCGCGACATCCCATCAAGCAGCACCTTGCGCGAGTTCGCAGGCACGTCGCCATCCAGATACTTGCCGCTCAAGATCCCCATCGCCAGCGGCGACCAGGCCAAAAGCCCGACATCCTCGTGATGAGCCGCTTCCGCCCAGTCTAGATCGAATTGCCGCGACAAGAGGCTGTACTCATTTTGCACCGACTGGACCCGCGGCAATCCAAATTCATCTGAAAAGCGAAGAAGCTGCATCACGCCCCAGACCGTATCGTCTGACACGCCGAAAGCCCGGATCTTGCCTTCTTCAACAAGATCGCCGACCGCGCGCAAACTCTCCAGGAGATTGTCGTGGACCTGCGCCTTGTTTTGCTTGGACGGATCGTAATTCCAGTACTGCTGGAAGTGATAGCTGCCCCGTTGCGGCCAGTGGAACTGATAAAGATCGATGTAGTCGGTCTGCAGGCGTTTGAGGCTTCCCTCAACCGCGATCTTGATCTCTTTGGCATCAATGCCACGGCCATCGCGAACAGCCTGGCTCCCCGCACCAGTAATCTTTGTTGCCAAAACCACGTCTTTGCGCCGCCCTGGGTTCTTCTGAAACCAGGTGCCGATGATCTCCTCGGTACGCCCGCTCAACTCCTTACCGGCGCGGATCGGATACATCTCGGCCGTGTCCCAGAAATTGACGCCCTGGCTCAAGGCATAGTCCATCTGCTCGTGGCCTTCCGCCTCCGTGTTCTGGATGCCCCAAGTCATCGTTCCAAGACAGATGCGGCTGACTTCAATATCCGTGCGGCCGAGTTTCGTGAATTCCATCGCGTGCATTGTCCTTCGCTGCAGAGGGCCGGCGCCGTACTCATCATCTAAGAGCGGCCGCACCAAATAAGCTTCGCAAAACCGGCGCTCAGATCAGCTTGCCGGGGTTCATAATACCGTTCGGATCGAGCGCATTTTTCACGGCTCGCATCATATCGAGTTCAACCGCCGAACGGTATTTCGCAAGTTGATGTTTCTTCATACGGCCAATGCCGTGCTCGGCTGAGATAGACCCGCCCATACTGACGACGAGATCATGCACGGCCTCGCTCATCACATCCCACAATTCGAGGTAGGCCTGCTTATCCATCCCCTCTGGCTGGGTCACGTTGTAGTGCAGATTGCCGTCGCCATAGTGCCCGAAAACAAACGGCTTCGCGCCTTTGCAAACTCCTTGCACCACATCTTCGGCCCGCCGCACGTATTCGGGAATGGCCGCAACCGGAACCGAGATGTCGTGCTTAATCGACCCGCCCTCGTACTTTTGCGCTTCCGACATATCTTCGCGCAACTTCCAGAGCTGGTTGGCTTGATCAAGCGATTGCGCAAGAACCGCATCGACGACGTGCCCATCTTCCATGGCGCCTTCCAGCAGGCTTTCCAAAGTCGATTGCGCATTGCCATCGGGCCGTCCGCTCGAAATCTCCATCAGCACATACCACGGCGCGTCACCTTCAAGCGGCCGGCGGTTACCGGGCATATGGCGCACGACGACATCGACGCACCACCCCGCCATGAACTCAAACGCCGTCAGATTCGTTCCTGCCGCCGCCCGCGCCCGCTCAAACAAGTCCTGCGCCGCGTCGAGCCCCGAAAGCGCAACGAAGGCCGTCGCCTTCTCGACCGGTCGCGGAAAGAGCTTAAGCACCGCCGCTGTGATGATACCCAGCGTACCTTCGGCGCCGATGAATAGGTCCTTCAGGTCATAGCCCGTGTTGTCCTTCTTCAGCGCGCGCAGGCCATCCCAGATGCGCCCGTCCGCCAGCACCACTTCCAGACCCAGCGTCAGATCGCGGGTGTTGCCGTAGCTCAGAACCTGGACGCCGCCCGCGTTGGACCCCAGGTTGCCCCCGATCCGGCAGGTTCCTTCCGATCCAAGGCTCAAGGGGAACAACGCTCCCGCATCTTCAGCCGCCGTTTGAACGTCCGCCAGGATCACCCCCGCTTCGACAACCATATACCCTGCTGCGGGATCCACATGCCGCACCTTGTTGAGCCGCTCCAAAGAGACGACGATTTCGTCGCCAGCCTCGAATGGTACCTGAGCGCCAACCAGCCCGGTGTTTCCACCCTGAGGCACGACGCCGATACGAGCTTCGTTGGCAATCTTGAGGATTTCGGACACTTCTTCTGTTGAGCCCGGCCGCAAGACCAACGGCGTTTTGCCGACGTAGAGATCACGCCATTCGGTCAAATAGCGCGCCTGATCCTCCGGCGCGCTCAAAGCTTGTCCGGGGCCGACAACAGCACTCAAGCGTGCCAGAACGTCTTCAGTGGGTCGATTGAGCCTGTGAGTCATAGTGATCGATTTTGAGCTGGAGTGCCGCAAGGACGCATATCGGCACAGTTCGAGAATGCAGTTGCGTGATTGACTGCGGCGCCGCCCCTTCCTAATCGTAGGGCAAAGGCGCCGGTTCGCAATTCGCCCGCAACGTATCGCCCGAATGCGGGCGACTTCCAAGCCCTGGCGCCTGCCAAGTCAAAGAGAATTGATCCCATGCGATATCTGGTCAGCGGCGCAGCAGGCTTCATCGGCTACCACACGGCAAAGGCGCTTTTAGAGCAAGGGCACGAAGTCACCGGCTTCGATAACCTCAACGACTACTATGACGTCAGCCTCAAAGAGGCGCGCCTCGCCCAGATCTCAGACCACCCCAATTTCAAGTTTCTAAAACTCGATCTTAAAGATCGCGAGGGCATGGAGGCGCTGTTTGCCGACCATAAACCCCAGCGCGTCATCCACCTGGCCGCCCAGGCCGGCGTGCGTTACTCGATCGAGAACCCGCACGCTTATGTCGATTCCAACATCGTCGGCATGCTCCACATCCTCGAAGGCTGCCGCCATCATGGCGTCGAACACCTGGTGTTCGCCTCCTCGAGTTCGGTCTACGGCGCCAATACCAAAATGCCGTTCGCGGTCTCCGATAACGTCGACCATCCCGTCAGCCTCTACGCGGCAACCAAAAAATCCGACGAACTGATGGCGCACACCTACGCCCATCTCTACGCACTACCCGTAACCGGACTGCGCTTCTTCACCGTCTATGGTCCGTGGGGACGCCCCGACATGGCGCTATTCAAGTTCACCAAGCGGATGCTGGCCGGCGAACCCATCGACATCTTCAACAACGGCAAGCACGCGCGCGATTTCACTTACATTGACGACGTTGTCGAGGGTGTCATCCGCACAGCCGATGTCCTCCCGCAAGGAAATCCAGATTGGGATTCTGAAGGTCCGACCGGCCCGGCGACCTCACATGCACCCTACCGCATCTACAATATCGGCAACTCCGAACCCGTCGAATTGATGGACATGATCGCAGCGCTTGAAAAAACGATCGGCCGCACGGCGGAAAAGAACTTCCTGCCCATGCAGCCCGGAGACGTGCTCGCCACGTTCGCCGACGTCGCCGACCTCAAAGCCGACGTCGGCTTCAGACCCGATACGCCGATCGAAACGGGAATCGCGCGCTTCGTCGAATGGTATCGCGCGTTCTACGGCAACGCGTCTTGATCGACGCGTGCGCCAAACCGATGGTCTCAAGCCTCTAGCCCGAGCCTCGCCGCTCAAGAAGCCAACTTCGCCTTCAGCGCCTCACCCGAAAAGGCGATAAAGCCGGTGTTGCGATAACCCTCATCCGTTTTGCCATAAACGAACGGCGCCCCGTCGAGCTTCGTGACGATCCCACCGGCAGCCGCCAGCACCGCATGGCCGGCCGAAGTATCCCACTCCATCGTCGGCCCATGCCGCGGATAAAGATCGGCTTCGCCTGCTGCGACGAGGCAAAACTTCAAGGACGAACCGATATTGCGCCGCCCTTTGACCGACATCGGCAAACCGTCAAGCCAGGCTTCGCCTTCTGATGATCCATGCGAACGGCTAGCAACCACCGTCAAGCCGTCGCTTGGAACATCACACGTCTTGAGCGGGCTGAACTCCAGCGCCTTGAAGCCGCTTTCGGCCGCCTTGATCGGATCAGCGACTTTCGCATGCGCGGCCTCGCCCGGCCCAAGGGTAACGTAGATGTCTCCCAGCGCAGGCGCATAGACGATGCCGAAGATCGGCTGTCCGTTTTCGACAAGCCCGATGTTGACCGTGAACTGCCCCGAGCCCCCGGTGAATTCCTTGGTGCCATCAAGCGGATCGACCAGGAAGAAGCGCGCACCGACATCTGGAATCTCACCGCGACTGACAGCCTCTTCGGCAATCACAGGGATATCCGGGACCAGCTTTTTGAGGTCGTCGAGAATGAGAACTTCGGCTTCCTGATCGGCCAACGTCACCGGGCTGCCATCGGCTTTGGACGTCACCCCGGCATCATCGCTCTTGAAATATTTGAGCGTCACGACACCGGCCTTCAGGGCCGTATCGGTCAATTTCTCGGCGAGCGAACGGATATCGATATCGGTCATGCCTGCTTGGGCTCCTGACTTAGTGGTTCGTCTTATTTCAAGCGCGCTCTAGCACAGGACGCCACAAAGCGCGAACCCAACCGCCGCCTTCTCCCCGCCAAAGAAGCGCTCCCGAGCCCATGCCTCTTGCCTAGGACTTATCCCCGCCGAGCCCAGACGCAAGCAAGATTAGGCCATCGTTTCAATGGGTTGCAGCGGAGCCACGGCAGCATGCAGGAAACCGAGAACTTGGGACTGCCCTACATCATCGCGGCCCAGGCGCAAAAACACGTCACACACAACGAAGCGCTGCGTGCCCTTGACGCAGTTGTGCAATTGGCCGTGACCGACCGAGATCTGGCGACGCCTCCGGCAAGCCCGACCGCCGGCGCGAGATATCTGGTGGCTGCTTCCGCAACCGACGATTGGGCCGACCAAGATGGCAACATCGCCGCCTACCAGGACGGCGCTTGGATGTTCTACCAACCGCAGTCCGGCTGGATTCTATGGCTTGAAGACGAAGGCATCGCCATCGTGTTCAATGGCACGAGCTGGGTCTCACTCGATGGCGGCTCTATGAGCGTCAACCCGGTCTCGCTCGTCGGGGTCAACGCGACCGCTGACACGACCAATCGCCTCTCGGTTGCTTCTCCAGCTTCGCTCTTCAATCACGAAGGCAACGGCCACCAGCTCAAAGTCAACAAGGCTGCAGCCGCAGACACCGCATCTTTGCTCTATCAAACCGGGTTTTCCGGCCGCGCCGAGCTGGGGCTAACAGGCGATGATGATTTCCATTTCAAAGTCAGCAGCGACGGATCGACCTGGAACGAAGCAATCCTCATCGACAAGGCCAGCGGCGAGGTTTCCTTCCCCAATACGACCTTAAGTGGCGGCGGCGGCGGTTCCGGCTTGCGTCGGTCCTTGCTGACCAACGGTGACCTCCGCATCAACCAGCGAGGCTTTGCTGGCGGTTCGCTAAGCTCAGGCGTTTACGGCTTCGATCGATGGAAGGCCAGCGGCGGCGCAGCCAGCCTCTCGCGCAACGCAACAACCGGCGTCATCACGCTAACGAGCGGCACAACCGAGCAGGTGGTGGAACTATCTCCACCGGGCCTTGCCGGTCTCGACGTCACATTGAGCGTTTGGAACCTCACAGATGGCAGCCTCAGCTACGATGTTGCCGGCGAAACCGGGACAATCACTGCCGGCAGCGGACAGAAATCTGCAACCATCGCGATCCCAGGCGGATCAACCGGCAACATCTCAGTGAAATTGTCGCCAACTTCCGGCGCCGTCACCTTCGACAAGGTCAAGCTGGAAGTCGGCACGGACGCGACCGTTTGGGAATACCGACCGCTTTCAGAAGAGCTGCTGCGCTGCCAGCGTTATTACTGCAAATCGTTCCCACTCGATACAACACCCGCGGCGACCAACGCCACGGACATCACCTACGCAGCGTTCGACTGGAATATTTCAAACATCGCCACGCAAGGAATCATGTTCCCGGTCGAAATGCGCGCGACACCGACAATGACATTTTATCCCAACCACGGAACTGGCGTCGCGATCGGCAATTGGGCAGTCCTTACGAGCGGCTATACGACTGCGCCATGCAGCGTGTCCAGCTGGCTCAGCAACCGGCAGTTTATCGTCAATTTGCTCCTGTCCGGCCACGGCCTCAATGGTTCTGGCACCTTCGCACGCGGCCACTACACAGCAGAGGCGGAACTCTAAGAAAATGCCGATCACCGCAAAATATGCCAACCCGGAAGAAACCGTCATTCTCGTCTCGGATGGGATCGTTGAAACCAATGTGCCGAAAGACCCGGCCAATAAGGACTATGCGGCGCTGGTGACGAATGCCGTCCCGATCTCCGCCTACCAGAAACCGCCACCGACGGCAGCCGACGTGCGCGCTGAACGCGACCGCAGACAGCGCCTGCTCGTCGGCGCATCCAACAAGGCGGAATTCGACGAAATCGTCGGCAACGCCACCCGCGAAGCTGTGCGGCTGTTGCGCAAGGGAGAAGCCAACTGGACACCCGACGAAAGCGCGCGCGCGGCCGAACTGGAAAATTCAGAGCTGCAGCTTGCTGAGATCGAAACCAGATCAGCCGAACTGGAAGCCAACCCGCCCGCAAATTATCAGGACGATGCGGTCTGGAACGCATCAAGCCCTTAAGTCACGAAAAACAATCAAAAAAGCCGCCCCAAAAGGGCGGCTTAAATGTTTTCCAATGAGATCGCTCTTCTCGCCGTTACCCAGACTATCTGCTGGCGACTGCGTGGAGAGCTTCAAGCGTCAACCAGCACTCTTTCCCCAAAGTTCAACTTCGCCTTGCCCCTTCAGATTGAGCTTGGTGCGATACTTGAACTCGATCTTATCGATGAAACGGCGCTTACCTTTCAGATCGAAAGGTTGCGAAAGCTCGCCCTCTCTCAGCGTCCCATAAATCCCGACGTCTTCGCGATTGCCGTTTCCATAGATGATCGTCATGCCATACATCTGCACATCTTGTTCCAATGCGCGCACACGAATGGTCGTGAACCGGCCTTTCGATTTCCCGATTGGAAAGACATCGCTGTCTTTGCTGAAGATGGCAGCTTTCCGAGTGCCCAGAAGCTCCCAGTCGCGACCCAGACCACCACGGCGATCATGATCCCGACCGCGATCGCGATCACGCAAATCGCGGCCACGCTTGCCATTGTCGCGGCCACGCTCGTAATGCCCAGCCGGGGCAGCCTTTCCGAGCAGGTCAATGCGCGCATACTCGCTGCGACCGCGCTGCGGTTTCAACGTCAAGTCGACACGCTGGATCTTGCGGCGATAACCAAGCAGATCGATCGGCGGTGTCGCTTGCCCCGGCTCCAAACGGTCGCGAATCTTGACTTCCTGACGATCGCCGTTCTCGAAAACGATCTCGGCTTTGCGAAGGACGACATCCTCGACCCAGGCCCTCAACCGGATGGAACCGACTGCACGGTCGTTCCCATCGAGACGGATGCGAACCATGTCGTCTTTGGTGTCCAGCCCTACCGTATCGAGAACTTTGAACCCACCCGGTTCATCGGCAATCAGCCCGTCGACGTTGGCAAAGCCGTCGCGTTTGGCGCGCTGACGATATCCGATTTGCACCGCATCGATCGCGCGCGCATCGCCGGGAAGATCGAAGGGGCGTGACGTATCGCCCTTGCGGATTTCCCGCTCGACCTTGATATTTGCGACCTTGCCGTTCTCGAACTTAACGCTCAGATCCGAAACAAAAATGCTGTCGCCCACGGCAACGAGCCTGACCTTCGTGAAGCGGCCCGATTTCTTCTTGATGTCGAGAAAGTCGACAGACTTGCGATCTTCGTTGTCGATCCGGCTCCAGTCTTTGCTGCGTGCACTCAGTCCCTCGACACTGGCAAAACCATCGCTGCGCGCGCTCTGGCGATACGTGATCTGCACCGAGTCGATGGCTCTGGCATTGCCTGGAAGATCGATGGGGCGGGTCCTGTCGCCTTTCCCGATTTCCTGCTCAATCTTGTAGTTCGCAACCTTCCCGTTCTCGAATTTGACGCTCAAGCTGGCAATGAAAACCCTTTGGCGAATAGCCACCAGCCGAATTTTCGTAAAACGCCCGGAGCGGTCCTTGAAATCGATGTAGTCGATCGACTTGCGCTCTTCAGGAATGAGCCTCGCCCAGTCATTCTTGCCCGCGTATGCTGCGCTCGTTTGCAACGCTCCCAGCAGCAACGCTCCGACAAGAGCCAATTTGATTTTGCACACCTGACTTGTCCTCCGTGGATACGGGTAAACCGCTCAATCTGAATAGGCGGACGAATTAACACGCCTACGAATTACCGCTCGTATCAGGTTCCGTCGACCGAAAAATGAAGGAAAACAGGCAACCTTACGAACATCGCTTTGCTTCATGCGCTCATCGGCATCAAACCTTCGCCTTATTCGCAAAGCGTTGCTGCACTTGCACAAAGCGCGCGTTGGACTAAGTGGCTAAGGTGAGAAAGTCTTTTGCAAGACCTCAACTTCACACAGCCAATAAGATTGGGATATGACCGACAGCTTCCCGCATTCAACGCTCCCCGAAACCGACGTTTGGCGCCAGACAGCACGTTGGCTTGCCGACGGCCGGTCGGTCGCCATCGCAACCGTCGTTGATACCTGGGGCTCAGCCCCGGTTCCTCTTGGCGGACAAATGGCAATCGCCGCCGAGGACAGTTTCCAAGGTTCGGTCTCTGGTGGCTGCGTCGAAACCGATGTCATCACGGCAGCCTTGGCGACACTCGAAACCGGCAAACCCCAGCTTTTGTCATTCGGCGTCGAGGACGAAACCGCCTGGCGGGCCGGCCTTCCTTGCGGCGGACGCATCGAAGTCTTCGTCGAACGCTTAACGGCTCCAGGAGATCTTGGATTTGCCGAACGCATGGCAACGTCGGGAACAAACCGCCAGCCCCTCCTGATCGAAACCAACCTTTCGAACGGCCATCGCAAGGTTCACAGCTCAGACGACACGCCCCCCGCGGAACTCGGCGAACTTCTCAAACTCGGACGCAGCAAGCGCATCAGGGCGGAGGAGGACGACAGGTTCATCCTCGCTGTCAAACCACCTCCGCGCATCATCATCATCGGAGCAACCCATATCGCTCAGGCGCTGGTGGCACATCTCGACATCATCAAAACGGCCCCCATCATCGTCGATCCGCGAGAAAGCTTCGCGTCGCGCGCCCGCTTCGCAGATACGCCGATCATCAACCAGTGGCCCAGCGATGCATTCGCCGATCTCCAACTCGATCAATTTACCGCGATCGTTGCCCTCAGCCACGTTGCGAATATCGATGATGAAGCCCTGACGCTGGCACTGCGCAGCAAGGCCGGTTACGTCGGCGCCTTGGGCTCGCGCAGAAACCACGCCAAACGCTGTGAGCGTCTACGCAAAGCTGGCTTTTCTGACGATGAACTCGCGCGCATTAAATGCCCGATCGGTCTCGACATCGGCGCAGTCACGCCCGAGGAAATCGCGCTCTCGATCGCTGCGGAGGTGCTATTGGCTTTCCGCCAGCCAAAACGATCAACGCCCGGGACACCTCACCCCGTGCCCGAGCAGGCCAAGTTGTAAATGCCCCCGACAGGCCAAGATAGATCCGCTGACGAACCTGAGCGGCAAGAGGCCCTGCCATTGAACATCACCGCTATACTCCTCGCCGCCGGCAGATCGCGTCGCTTTGGCCCCGACGACAAGCTGATGGCGGAACTCGAGGGCACGCCTATCATCCTGAAAACGCTAGGAGCGCTCTCGGGGTCTAAGTGCCGAGCCATTCACGTCGTCGTTGCGCCCGACAACAGTCCCTTGAAGGAGCTTCTGAAGGATCAGCCAGCGTCTCTGGTCGCAAATCCGCAAGCAGAGGCCGGAATAGGCAGCTCGATTGCGACAGGGATCGCGTCCTTGGAAGACGACGTCGCCGGTGCACTGATCTTGCCCGGCGACATGCCCTGGATGACATCGGCGTTCATAAATCGGCTGATTGAGGCTTTTGTCGCCAATGAGCGCAACCGGGTCATCGTACCCACCACACCCGAAGGCGAGCAGCGAAACCCAATAATCTGGCCGCGAAGCTATTTCGCAGAACTTTGCAAACTTAGCGGCAGTCGCGGCGCCAAGAAGCTGATCCCGGCCACCCCAGACCAACGCCTCGAAATTCTGGCCCCAGATACGGCCATCTTCCGCGATATCGACACCCCGGCTGAACTCTATCCGTAACGAAACGTTGCATTGCCGCAAACAAGGCGAAATACGACCCTGTTATTGCTGCATCCTGTAAACCGCCAAATGGCCAACGATCGCCTGTTGGCGGGCTTCACAGAGCGTTCATGCGGTAAAGTCCAGTCTAATCAAGAAACCACAACCTTAAGTCCGTTAAACCAGGAGGCCCGAACCGGCGTATAAAATTAAGGGAAACACGACGGCTCAGGCTCCGTTAACTGAACAGACTGGCTGGTTCCTGGAGGAACTGCGGTCGAATCGACATTAATCAATGAAAACCAATAGAAATGAGACGACGCCTAAGCCTGCAACTTGCGGCAGCTGGAACGATCACGATAACCAAGGCGCAAAAAAAGCGCTCCCACGACGCGCCAACGCCGAATGAATGCTCAAGACCGAAAGATTGAAAAACATGACTGGGGTGCAGAAAAAAGAGCGCGACGCCTATCGTCAGGACGCCCCTGACAGGTCAGGCGCACCAGTGAAGGTTGAGACGCTTCACCCCGACGCTGAGCAGCGCGATCATTCCGGCCCCAGCGGCCACCCTCCCATGTCGGCAGCCCGCATATTTGCAGCCACGATCCGAATTGCCCTGAAGATCCTGCTTCCCATCGCGATCATCGCGGGTGGCTACTACGTCTATCAGTATCTGGCCGCAACCAAGGAACCTCCGAAGGTCCGCCCGAAACAAGAGCGCAGTTTCTCAGTCCAGATGCAGACCCTGCAAGCCGGCGATTTCAGGCCGACCCTGAATATATTTGGATCGACGGTCGCCGGCCGCCAGGTCGACATTCGCGCCCTCGTCTCCGGCAAGATTGTCGAAACGAGCCCCGCTCTGCGCGAAGGCGGAGAGGTGAAAGCAGGCGAGCAGCTGCTAAAAATCGACCAGATCGATTACCGCACCGGCTTGGCCGAACTAAAAGCCCAGCTCGCCGAAACGCGCGCCAAGGTAAGCGAATTCGAAAGCTCGCTCGCGGCCGGCAAGCAGTCTCTCAAATACGCCAAAGAGCAATTGGAACTCGCCAAGATCGACCTTGAGCGCGCCAAGCCGCTCGCCAGCCGCGGTGCCGTTTCCAAAAGAACCGTCGATGATCGCCAACAGATCCTGCTGCAACGCCAACAGGCCGCCGACGATCTGGAAAACAATCTGAAGGTCTGGGAAGCGCGCATCGCACAGCAAAAGGCTGCCGCAACGCGCCTCGAAACGGCAATCGAACGTGCTGACCGCCGCTTGACGGAAACCGAACTCAACGCACCGTTTGCCGCTTACGTCACAGAGGTCGGCGCGCAGGTCGGCCGCATGGTCGGCTCCAACGACAAGGTGGCAACGCTCATTGACCGCGATTGGATCGAAGTCCGATTCAACCTGACCGACGATCAATATGGCCGCATCGTCGGCAAGGAAGGTTCAATCGCCGGCCGCGACGTCACCGTTCGCTGGGTGCTCGGCAAAACGGTCTTCACCTATCCAGCCACCATCGAACGCGTCGGCGCCCGCATCACCTCCGCCACCGGCGGCGTCGAGGTCTATGCGCGCATCAAAACCCCGCGCGAGCCTGTACCGCTTCGCCCCGGCGCTTTCGTCGAAATCGATGTGCCCGATATCCAGTTCAGCTCAGTCTTCAGAATTCCGGCCACCGCGCTTTATGACGGCAACACGGTTTACGTCATCGAAGACAGCCGCTTGAAAGCCCGCAACGTCGAAGTCGTCGGCGGCATCGATCAGGACCTGCTCATCAAGGGCGAACTCAAAGACGGCGAGCAGATCATGACCTCGCGCATCTCCACGCCTGGCGATGGCGTCAAAGTTGTCGAGGCGAAGCACCCGTGAACAGCCCCATCTTTCCAGCTCATGATCCCAACAAGCGGCGGCCTCTGGGAAGCGGCGGCCTGATCGGCCTATTCGTTCGCCATCCCACTGCACCCAACTTGCTGATGGCCGTCCTGATCCTGATCGGGATCTTCAGCCTCATGCGGCTCAATCGGCAGTTCTTTCCAAACTTCGAATTGCCGTCGATCACCGTCACCGTTCCCTGGCCTGGCGCCAGCGCCGAAGACGTCGAGACCAACATCCTCGAAGTCCTCGAACCCGAACTTCGCTTCCTCGACGACGTCCATGAGGTGACCTCGATTGCCCGCGAAGGCTCTGGCGTCATCTCGATCGAGTTCGACAGCACCGCCGACCTGGCGAAAGCACAAAGCGACGTCGAGCAGGCGGTCAACCGCGTCACGACGCTGCCCGAAGAATCCGAACGCCCGATAATCTCCCGCGCCGTCTTCTTCGATGCCGTCGCCTCGATCGCATTGTCAGGACCGTTCACCGAACAAATTCTGAAGAAATTCGCCAAGCAGATGCGCGACGAACTTCTCGCGTCCGGCATTGACCGCGTGACGTTGAACGGCGCCCGCGATGAAGAAATCTGGATCAAGGTCCGCGAAGCCGATTTACGCCGCTTAGGGCTGACCCTCCAGCAAATCTCCGCGCGCGTCCGCGAGAACACCCAAGACCTCCCCGCCGGCAAACTCGAAGGCGCTGCAGAAATTCAATTGCGCGCCCGTGCCGAACGCAAGACGCCTGAGAAGATCGGCGAGATCGAAATCAAGTCGGGCCCATCCGGCGAAAAGATCTTCCTCAAAAACATCGCCGAAATCGACACCCGTTTCGAACGCGAAGGAAAGATCGGCCTGATGCGGGGCCAGCCGGCAATTGAGCTTTCGGTCCAACGCGCTCAGCACGCCGACACGCTGAAGACGATGGACATCCTGAACGCCTATCTCGACCGCGTTCAGCCGACACTACCGCCGTCCCTTAACGTCAAGGTCTTTGACGTGCGCGGCAAATTCGTGGTCCAGCGTCTCGGCATCCTGATCGAAAACGGCCTGCAGGGTCTCCTCATCGTTTTGATCCTGCTCTTCTTGTTCCTGAACGCCCGCGTCGCGTTCTGGGTGGCCGCCGGTATTCCGGTTGCACTCCTGGCGGCTCTCGGCGTGATGTACGTCACCGGACAGACCATCAACATGGTCTCGATGTTCGCTCTCATCATGATGACCGGCATCATCGTCGACGACGCCATCGTCGTTGGCGAACAAACCGCAACTCTCGAAGAGCAGGGCTATCCCAGTATCGACGCGGCACAGATCGGCGCAATCGGCATGCTCGCCCCAGTTGCCGCCGCCATGATCACGACGGCATGTTCGTTCTTCCCCATTGTCGCCATTACCGGTCGCATGGGCGATATCCTCATCGCCATTCCGCTGGTCGTTGTCTCCGTCCTAATCGCCAGCCTGATCGAATGCTTCCTGATCCTGCCCGGCCATTTGCGGCACGGCAAAGAGGCCCGCAAACAGCCGTTCTGGTTACGCAAAAAGCTGGACGACGGATTCAACTGGCTGCGCAGCGGCCCCGTGCATTGGATCGTCAAAACCGCCTACCACTGGCGCTACACGACCGTTTCCGTTCTCGTTGCCAGCCTCTTCATCGCCATCGGCATGATCGCTGGCGGCCGCGTCGGCTTCCAGTTCTTCCCCTCTCCCGAATCTGAAAATCTCACCGCGGCAATCGAGTTCGCTCCAGGCGTCCCCCGCCCGCAGCAAATCGCCGCCTTGGAGCAACTCGAAAAGGCGCTCTACCGGGCCGAAGAAAAGCTGCTGGCCAAGATCCAAAAAGATGCCGCCACCAAGCCAGCGACAACAAAGACCGCAACAGCCAACAGCGATACCGAACCCGACGCTTTGAAAAAGGCCGTGACCGACGCCGGCAAATGGCTCGGCCTGGTCGATCCCAATAAGGGGGCCCTCGAAACAAGCCTGATCGAAGCCGTCTTCACGACCGTCGGCAAAGCCGGCCGCACCCAAAACGACAACGTCGCGGAAATCGGAACCCAGCTGACCCCGAGCGAACGCCGCACGGTACGCACGCGCGCTTTTGCCAAAGCCTGGAAAGACGAACTGCCGAAAATCTCCGGCGTTGAATCCGTCTCGATTTCCGAACGCCGCGCAGGCCCTCCCGGACGCGATGTCGATGTGCGATTGCAAAGCGCTCCAGTTGAGGTGCTGAAAGCCGCAGCCGAGGAATTGAAGCAATCGCTGACAGGCTTCCCCGGCGTCACGGCAATCGCCGACGACCTGCCATACGGAAAGCAGGAATTCCTCTTCGAAGTGAACGCCCGCGGCAACGCCTTGGGCTTCACCGGCCAAAACGTTGGCGCCCAGGTCCGCCGCGCATTCGAAGGTGCGATCTCAACGCGCTTTGCCCGCGGCGATGATGAAATCACCGTCCGCGTCATGCGCCAGCAATCCGAAGCCGGCCGCCAGGACCTGGAGCGCTTCTACCTGACGACACCTGCCGGTGATCGCGTGCCGTTGAAGGAAGTCGTCGACATCACCGAACGGCGTTCCTTCTCGATCGTTCAGCGCCGCGACGGCATCCGCACCGTCGGCGTCACCGGCGATATCGACGCCGATGTCACCAGCACCGAAGAGGTCGTGTCGCGTTTGGAAGCCGAAGTGATGCCGGCGCTCGCAGCCAAGTACAACGTCGGCTACGTCTATAAGGGTCGCGATGAAGAACGCCGTGAATCTTTCCGCGACTTGAAGCAAGGCGCCATCCTGGCCTTCTCGCTCATCTACATCACGCTCGCTTGGGTCTTCGGCAGCTACTGGAAGCCGCTCACCGTCATGCTGATCATCCCCTTCGGGCTCGTCGGCGCCATCGTCGGGCATTACGTGATGGGTGCTTCCCTCACCATCATCTCGATGATCGGCCTGCTCGGCTTATCCGGAATTCTCGTCAATGATTCCATCGTGCTGGTCAGCCGCATCAATGAGCGTCTTGCCGAAGGCGATACGCTGGAACAAGCGGCAATCGGCAGCGCCCGAGATCGCTTCCGCGCCGTCATGCTGACGTCGTTGACCACCGTCGGCGGACTGACGCCTCTGCTGTTCGAAACGAGCCGACAGGCTCAGTTCTTGATCCCAATGGCGATCACGCTGGTCTTCGGCCTCTCGGCCGCGACCATCCTCGTGTTGCTCCTTGTCCCGTCCCTCATCGGGATCGGCGGAGACGTCGGCAACCTATGGAACAAAACGGGCCGCGGCATCGGCGCTGTCACCGGTTTCCTGCGCCGGCCCGACAAGAAACCAAGTCACACCACCGGTCCGAGCCCGGAGCCGGGCGAATAGGACGAGAGAAAATGGAGTGCCGGCGAGCCGGCACGGTTTGTCCTGGCTCGCCTGCGCTCCCCTCAGCCTGCAATAATCCGGATATATTTGCGCGACACCCATCCGAAACCGCATGGGCCTGAATACTGCTGACGCGTCCCCCAAGGGGTCGAAACATTGCACTGGGAAGCATCCTGCCCGGGCTTGGGATAAACGATCCCCATCCAGCCACCGATCTGGTTGCAAAGATAGATCTGCTGACCGTTATAGATCTGATCGACCTCGGTTCCGTTCGGTGAGGCGCGCACGGCCAGGAATCCATCGCCGCTGACTTTCAACCCGACGACCTCGCCCGAACTCGCGCAAGCATCGTAATCATCGCCGCCGATAATGATCGGCAGCATGCCCTGTACGACATTCGAACCCTGAGCGCTGCCGCAACCAGCCTGCGCTTCGAGCGATTTGATATAGCCCACCAGCTGCCGCTCAGCCGCAGTCAGCTCCCCGTAAGGCGGAAAGCACGAATTCGGAAACGCCGCCTGTCCCTTGGGGCTGCCAAAACAATACCCGCGAGCCGCAAAAATCCGATTGCGCTGATACCAGAGATCCTCGCAGTAATTCCCCTGCGCCCGCGTCGGCGCCGCATCGACGGTCAAGAACGTAAACGCCACCAGACCGAGCAACCCGGCCAAACCGATAATCCGCAAATTCAAAACTTAAGCCTCCCCTGATCCGCATCAAGAAGTCTGCGCACGCCCTATCCTCTCACAAAAACACCCCAAACAAAAAGGCCGGCAGCTTGCGCCACCGGCCAATTTCTCTTTGAGGGTTAAGCTTATCGCTTAGAACAGACCTTCGATCTGCCCTTCTTCGTTAAGCATAATCACCTCAGCCGACGGTTTCCGCGGCAGACCCGGCATCCGCATGATGTCACCGCAGACAGCCACGATGAACTCGGCACCGGCAGCAAGGATCACCTCACGCACCGGGATCTCGTGACCCGTCGGCGCGCCGCGCTTGTTGGGGTCGGTCGAGAACGAGTACTGCGTTTTCGCTACGCAGATCGGCAGATGGCCATAACCGGCATCCTGCAGATCCTTCACCTGGTTCATGACAGCAGCACTGCCTGTGACGTTTTCAGCGCGATAGATCTCGGTCGCGATCGTCTTGATCTTATCCCACAGAGGCATCTCATCGGGATAGAGCGTCTTGAATTCGGACTGACCGGCGTCAGCCAGCTCGACGACGTGCTTTGCAACTTCTTCGATACCGGCGCCGCCGTCTGCCCAGTGGTTGGCAAGGAAGGCTTTCGCACCGGCAGCTTCTGCGGCCGCTTTGACAGCCTCGACTTCAGCATCCGTATCGAAGATGAATTTGTTGATCGCAACAACCGGTGCCACGCCGAACTTGCGCAGGTTCTCAAGGTGGCGCTGCATGTTGGCGGCACCCTTCTTGACGGCCTCGACGTTCTCCGCCTTGAGTTCGTCCTTGGCAACGCCACCGTGCATCTTCAATGCGCGGATCGTTGCAACAAGCACGACAACCGATGGCTTCAAGCCGGCCATGCGGCACTTGATGTCGAAGAACTTCTCAGCACCGAGGTCGGCGCCGAAACCTGCTTCCGTCACCACATAATCGCAAAGCTTCAGCGCGGTCTTGGTGGCAAGAACCGAGTTACAGCCGTGCGCGATGTTGGCGAACGGACCGCCGTGGATGAACACGGGGTTGTTTTCAAGCGTCTGCACCAGGTTCGGCATCAGCGCATCTTTCAGCAGAACGGTCATCGGACCGTCGGCCTTCAGATCGCGCGCCAGAACCGGCTTCTTCTCACGCGTATAGGCGACGACGATGTTGCCGAGACGGCGCTGAAGATCCTTCAGGTCATTCGCCAGGCACAAAATGGCCATGACTTCGGACGCAACCGTGATGTCGAAACCATCCTGGCGCGGGAAGCCGTTGGCAACGCCACCCAGCGAGTTGGTGATCTGGCGCAGCGCGCGGTCGTTCATATCGATGACCCGGCGCCAAGCGACACGGCGCGCGTCGATGCCCAGCGAGTTGCCCCAATAGATGTGGTTGTCGATGAGCGCAGCCAGTAGGTTGTTCGCCGACGTGATCGCGTGGAAGTCACCGGTGAAGTGCAGGTTGATGTCTTCCATCGGCACGACCTGCGAGTAGCCGCCGCCGGCCGCACCGCCCTTGACGCCAAAGCACGGGCCAAGCGATGGCTCGCGCAGGCAGCTCATCGCTTTCTTGCCGATGCGGTTAAGGCCGTCGCCGAGACCGACCGTCGTCGTCGTTTTGCCTTCGCCAGCCGGGGTCGGCGAAATCGCCGTCACCAGGATCAGCTTGCCGTCGGGGCGGTCCTTCAGGCTGTCGATGAATTCTGCGGAGATCTTTGCCTTGTAGGGCCCATAGTTCAAAAGTGCGTCGCTTGTAACATCGATTTTTTCTGCGACCTCAGCGATGGGGCGCATCGATGCCTCGCGGGCAATCTCGATATCGGATTTTACAGACATTGGAGCGTTTCCTTTTCCTTCACACACGTCTTTTGAATGCGAATGCCAGTAGCGTTGGCCCGATCGTTATTGTTCGACCCGTTCGCACACATCGCCAACCTTCAGACCCGAGGCTTGTGCCCATTCCGCACCCGTTACCTTCGCATCCTTACCCGGTCTGACCCGCTTGGCCAGGACTGCACCGTCGGCTGCGGCAATAACGACACCTTCTTCGGAGATGCTCAGAATTTCACCAGGCTTGCCCGATCCATCGACCTTGGCGGCATCGAAAATGGCAAGCTGCGTGCCATTGACCGTCGTCCAGGCGCCCGGCTGCGGGTTGGCGGCTCTGATCCAGTTGTAGCATTCGTCAGCCGACTTCGACCAATCGAGCTGCGCGACCTTTTTGGAGAACCAGCTCTCATAAGAGCCGGCTTCAAGGTCCTGAGTATGCTTGAGAATGACGCCGGCCTTGACCATGTCGAGACACTCGAGCATGGCGTCGACGCCCATCGGGAACAACTTCTTGAAGTATACATCGCCCAGCGTTTCATCAGGGCCAATTTCGCAAGTCTTCTGCAGGAAGATCGGACCTTCATCTAGACCATCATCCGGCCAGAAGATCGTCAGGCCAGTGTGCTTCTTGCCCATCGCGATCGGCCAGTTGATGCCCGACGGACCACGGTGCCAGGGGCACAGCGAAGGGTGATACTGGAACGTCCCATAGCGCGGCGCATCGCGAACTTCTTCGGGCACGAACAACAACACGTATGCCATCATGCATACATCAGCGTCGAACGACTTCATCAGTTCGAGCGCTTCCGGCGTCTTCCATGAAGCCGGCTGATGGACGGGCAGACCTTTTTCGCGAGCGAGCTCGGCAAGCGGATCTTCCGGCTTGCCTTCCTTGGTCGGCGCACAACAAACAGCCACAACATTTTCGCCGCGCTCAAGCAGCTTCTCGAGCACCGCCTTGCCAAAGGCCTGCTGGCCATGAACCACGATACGCATGCGTACTCCCTTTCCGCCCGGAATGTTCCGTCGGAGCGAATTGAGTTTCAGTTTCGGTGGACCGCACGAAGCCGGTCCACCAGCTCTTGTTGTTATGATTGAGCGTTATTCCGCAGCGATCTTCTTGACCACGTCGGTAACGCCAGTGGACTTGAGTTCTTCGACTTCTTCCTCGGAGTAACCCAGAACATCTTTCAGAATTTCAGCCGTATGTTCGCCCAGAAGTGGCGAGCGCTTCACTTCGACATCCATGCCCGAGAACTTGATCGGGCTGCCGACCGTCAGATAAGGACCACGCTCGGGGTGATCGACTTCAACGACCGTACCCGTTTTCCTCAGACCTTCGTCCTCGGCAATTTCCTTCATGGACAGAATTGGACCGACAGGAATATCGAGCGGGTTGCAGATTTCCATGACTTCGAACTTGGACTTGGTCATCGTCCACTGCTCGATGCGCTCGAAGATCTCATTGAGCTTGTCGAGGCGTTCAGGCGGCGTTGCGTAGCCAGCCTTCGTTTTCCATTCCGGCTCGCCGATGACGTCGCAGATCTTCTCCCAAACCGCAGCCTGGGTAATGAAATAGGTGTAGGCGTTGGGATCGGTTTCCCAGCCTTTGCATTTGAGAATGCGTCCGGGCTGACCGCCACCAGAATCGTTGCCTGCGCGCGGCGTCGCTTCACCAAACGGAATGCCTTCGCCAAACTGCGAGTATTCTTTCAGCGGGCCGGCCTTGAGGCGCTGCTGATCGCGCAGCTTGACGCGGCACAGGTTCAAAACGCCATCCTGCATTGGCGCTAGAACCTTCTGACCCTTACCGGTGCGCTCACGATGGAAGAGCGCCGTCATGATGCCAAGCGCGAGATGAAGACCGGTGCCCGAGTCACCGATCTGCGCACCCGTGACGACCGGCGGACCATCGAGGAAGCCGGTCGTCGAGGCCGAACCACCAGCGCACTGTGCAACGTTCTCGTAAACCTTGCAGTCCTCATAGGGACCAGGACCAAATCCTTTGACCGACGCCATGATCATGCGCGGGTTAATTTCCTGGATGCGTTCCCAGGAAAAACCCATGCGGTCGAGCGCACCTGGTGCAAAGTTCTCAACCAGAACGTCGCAGGTCTTGACCAGCCGCTCGAGGACTTCCTTGCCCTTTTCGTTCTTGGTGTTGAGCGTGATCGAGCGCTTGTTGTGGTTCAGCATCGTGAAATAGAGGCTGTCGGCGCCTTCGACATCAACCAGCTGCTTGCGCGTCGCATCGCCGACGCCAGGCCGCTCGACCTTGATCACGTCAGCGCCAAACCAGGCCAAAAGCTGCGTACAGGTCGGTCCTGACTGGACGTGCGTGAAATCGAGGATCTTGACGCCATCGAGCGCTTTAGACATTTTCTTTAAGCCCCTTACGGTAGTTGCTCCGAGCGGTTCATGACCGCTCCGAATACCCGGTTGATTGTTTTGTTCTTTGCGAGCCCGACGGCGACCCCGTCGTTCCTCGACTTTAGTTGAGTAACATCTCACGTGAGGGCTTTAAAAGCCCCCACGCAAAATACAAGGTCTTACTTGTACATCGTCTGGTTCTTGGTGCCCGGCGCATATTCGGTCGGGTCGACCCAGATGTTGACGACAGCAGACTTGCCGGTCTTGGCGATCTGCTCGCGAGCCCGCTGCAGAGCCGGCTGGATGTCGTCGGCGTTGTGCACCTCTTCGCCATAGCCGCCCAGCATTTCAGCGAACTTGGAGAACGGCACGTCAGCCAGGAGGTTGCCGATGTTGCCGCGCTGCTCGCCATACTTGGAGATCTGGCCGTAACGGATCTGGTTCATCGCCGAGTTATTGCCGATGACCGCCAGATAAGGTGCGCCGAAGCGGTTAGCCGTTTCCATGTCGAAAGCCGTCATGCCGAACGAACCGTCGCCGTAGTAGCACATGACTTCCTTGTTCGGATGCGCCAGCTTGGCCGCAAGCGCGAAACCGGTACCGACACCGAGCGAGCCCAGAGCGCCTGGGTCCATCCACTGGCCGGGGCCACGCGGACGCACGGCCTGCGCCGAAATCGTCACGACATCACCGCCATCGCCGATGTAAATGGTGTCCTCGCCGAGGAATTCGTTGATTTCCCAAGCCACACGGAACGGATGGATCGGCGAGCGGTCAGAGGTGAAGAGCGGCATTAGCTTTTCAAGGGCTGCTGCTTCAGCTTCACGCAGCTTCGACATCCACTGCTTGCGCGCCTGGCGCTTGCCGTTGTCGATCTTCGCCGAAGCCGCATCCAGAACGGCGCCGAGGATCGCACCAGGGTGCCCGACGAGACCCAGCGAGATGTCGCGGTTCTTACCGACGGTCTTGTAGTCGAGGTCGATCTGAACGAGCTTGACGTCTGGCGAAATACGCTTGCCGTAACCCATACGGAAATCGAACGGTGTCCCGACGATGACGATGACGTCGGCATTCTTGAACGCCAGCGAACGCGTGCGGTCGAAGTGATGCTCATCGCCTGGCGGCAGCATACCGCGGCTGGCGCCATTGAAGTATCCGGGGATGTCGAGACCGCGAAGCAGAGCGATGGCTTCTTCGTGACCGCGTGTTGCGAAGACTTGCTGCCCGAGCAGGATCGCAGGACGTTCCGCGTTGACAAGCAGGTCGGCCAGCTTCTCGACATCGTTCGGGTCGCCGATCGAACGGACCGAGGCGCGGTAGGAACCAGGCTTTGGAACGACAGCGGTGTCGATGTGAACCTCACGGTCGAGAACGTCGCGAGGAATTTCCAAATAGGCCGGACCATAAGCGCCAGCGAAGCACTCGCGAGCCGCCATCGAAATCATATCGGCGACGCGCTCGGTCGAGCGCACACTGTCGGCGAACTTCGTGATCGGCCGCATCATGTCGACGTGCGGAAGGTCCTGAAGCGAACCCATGCGGTGCTGCGTCAGCGATCCCTGACCGCCGATGTGGATGATCGGGCTTTCCGAACGAAACGCCGTAGCAACACCCGTAACAGCGTTGGTGCAGCCGGGCCCTGCCGTCGTCACAACGCAACCGAGCTTGCCGGTCTGGCGGGCATAGCCGTCAGCCGCGTGCGCTGCGACCTGCTCATGCCGAACGTCGATGATGCGAATGCCTTCGTCGATGCAACCGTCATAGATGTCGATGATGTGACCGCCGCACAGCGTAAAGATCGTATCGACGCCTTCGTTCTTCAGCGCCTTGGCGGCAAGGCGGCCACCGGAGACGATGTTCGGATCCGCACTCTTCCTGGCCAGGGTATCGTCGGCAGTGTTCGTAGTGGTTGCAGTTGCCGCCATGAGCAGCCTCCCATGTCAATTAGGGGCACTAAAGACCCCGTTCCTTCTTCGTTATTCGATCTCAACGAACTGATCGACGTGATCGCGCAGGCGAACCGTGTGGTCCCGGACAAGCCGTCCGGCCCGTTCCGGGTTGCGGGCTTCCAAAGCCTCGATAATGTCCTTGTGATCAGCAAGTGAGCGTTTTGCGCGATCCTTCTCGAATATCGCCCGGTTGCGGATCGCGCGCACATGGACGAACAGGCCATCGGTGATGTCCTTGATCAGCTGATTGCCGCCAAGGTTGATGATCGCCTGGTGAAACGTGATGTTGGCGTCTGAGTACTCACCCATCCGGCGCGCAACGGCGTCCTGGCTGAACTCGTCGACCAACTCGTGCAGTTGTGCGATTTCTTCGTCGCTGGCGCCATCGCAAGCCAGCTGGGCTGCCATACTTTCAAGAGCCGCCCAGACCGTGATCATCTCCATGATCTCGGCCTTCGTTTTGCGGACGATAAAGATCCCACGACGCGCGACGACTTTGACAAGACCTTCCTGATCAAGCTGCGCAAGAGCCTCGCGCAACGGCGTTCTGGAAATGCCGAACCTTGCCGACAGGTCGCGCTCATCGAGCCGCAGCTCGACATTGCTGTCATAAATATTCATTTCCGTGATCGCCGCCTTCAAGGCCGTATAGGCTCTCGCCTTGAGGCTTTGGCTTTCGCCGATTGGCTCTACGGAAAGACGCTTCATCGCCATCTCACCCCTCGGGGGACTTACAATCCGGTCGAAGCCTCGCAGTCACCTTACGATGATGAAACGACCTACCGGATCTGACTGACGCGAGCCGCTTGAGAAGCGTCGAATGCCCGCCCCGGTCTTCTAATCCTTGCCTCTGGTATACCATATGCCAGAAACGACTCAAGTAAATTACCGGGGCCCTGATGAAATTTTTTCAGCTTTGATTTCGCTTCGAAAAATCTCTCGAGGGCCCCGGCCAAATTATTATTCAGACTCCACTCGTCGCATTTCCGGGACGGCCACCACGGATCAAGCGATAGGCCATGAAGAATGCAGGCATGAAGAGCAGGATCAGCGCGACCACCATGATCGGTCCCGAATACGGACGGTTGAAGAAGATCATCGGATCACCACCGCTGATCAAAAGCGATTGGCGCAAGGAAGGCTCAGCCAGCGGACCAAGCACAATGGCAAGAACCGCAGGAGCAACCGGATAGTCGAGCTTGCGCAGGAGATACCCGACGATGCCGAAGACGAGCATCAACCAAAGATCGTGCATGTCCTGCGTCGGCGCATAACCGCCAACCAGACACAGCGTCAGAATGATTGGAGCAAGGATCGTGAACGGCAACTTCAGGACCCAGATGAACGCCGGGATCAAAAGCACGTTGAGAATAAGTGCGAAGACGTTTGCCGCGTAAAGCGAAGCAATCAAGCCCCAGACGAAGTCCGGGTTGGAACTGAACAAGCGCGGTCCCGGCTCCAGTCCCCAAATGACCATGCCACCCAGAAGAATAGCCGTCGTTGGAGAACCGGGAATACCAAGGGTCAACATCGGCAACATCGAACCGGTACTCGCCGCGTTGTTGGCAGCTTCAGGAGCCGCAACGCCTTCGATGGCGCCTTTGCCGAACTTTTCAGGATTCTTGACCATCTGCTTGGCGATGCCATAGGCCATCAGCGAGCCAGGCGTCGCCCCGGCAGCCGGCAGAATGCCGACGAAGTAACCGAGTACAGAAGACAACGAAGTGATTTTCCACGTACCCGTGAACTCAGAAACGTTCTTCTTCGTCCGCTCCCAGGTCATGTTCGCTTCCGACAACATACTTTTGCCGCCAGCCCGCGCGTTCTCTTCGACCGTCCACAACATCTCACCGATGCCATAGATACCGATAGCCAGAACGAGGAAGTTGATACCGTGCATGAAGCCCGGCAGGTCACCGAAGATCAGACGCGGCGCACCCGACATGATGTCCAGACCGACCGCAGCAAGCACCAGCCCGATGCAGATCGAGAAGATCGTCTTGGCGATGTCGTCTCCGCCCAACCCGACGAAGGTGGCGAAAGCCAACATCATCAAGGAGAATTCCTCCGGCGCGCCGAACGTCAGCGCGACATGCGCCAGCGGCGGAGCAAAGAAGGTGAACAGGATGACCGAAATCGTACCGCCGACGAATGACGCCAGCGCAGCCGTCGTCAACGCCTTGTCGGCCAATCCCTGTTTGGCCAGCGGACGACCATCGAAGGTCGTCGCAACCGCCGTCGATGCACCCGGAATACCGAGCAGAATCGACGAAACCGCGCCGCCATACATGGCCCCGTAATAGATCGCGGCCAGGAAGATGATTGCGCCATCCGGCGGCACCAGAAAGGTCAGCGGCAGCAAAATCGCGACGCCGTTGACCGAACCAAGCCCCGGCATTGCGCCGATAAACAGTCCAACGCCACAGCCGAGAATGATCAACATCAGGTTGAACGGCTGCAAGGCGACTCCAAAGCCTTGTACGAGCAGTCCTAGAATTTCAAACATGTCACGAAGCTTCTTTTGTTGCGTCCGTTGTAATTGGGAAGCCTCAGGTCGAATTCGACCGAGATCCTGTTTCTTGCCTCAAGGCGCCGGCCGCCACCGGCGCAAATGCTCTCGCGCTAGAGCCCGTAGTAGAGCGCGAAGATTTTTAGGAAGAGTGGCTCTGTCATTCCCTTGGGCAGGGTGATGTTCAACATCAGTTCGAAGAACAAGAACGTCACGACCGGAATGGTGATCGCCGCAGCAATTGTCGCCACCCAGGAATGTTTGCCCATGAACCTGATATAGAAGATCAAGAACAGCGGCAGCGACCCATAAAAACCGATGCCCTTGAAGCCGCCGACTCCGATTCCCTCAATCAGAGCAACGCAGATCAAAAGAGCCCCGGCGACATATGCGACCGGCGCAAAAAGCCCAGGTTCAAAGAAAGGTTCTTCGTTATTGGCAACTGGGCCGATCCGACGAACCCAGTTGATCAGGATCCAGATACAGGACCCAAACATGGCTGCCGAGAGCCAGAACGGCCAGGAGCCGCCGCCGGGGCCGACTTCCGGCACCCACATGATCGGAAGCTCGGCGCTCTTCCACATGAAGTAAGCAGATAAGATCGCTAGGGCGAGCCCCATGAGAAGCTCTGCAGTCCGCACAGTCATCGCGCATCCCCTAAAAGGGTGACGGTCCAGCTCTAATCAGGCCGCAAGGCGCTGTTCCCGCGGCAAATCCATGCCGCAGAGTGAAACTGGTCATCGTCAAGTGTTGAGCTAAATCAGGCCGCTAAAGCGGCAACCCGGCCGGGCCATGAAAGCCCGACCGGGGTAACATTGGGGCACTTATTTAATAGCGCCCATTTCCTTCAACATACCTTCGTGCACTTCATTTTCGTGCTTCCAGTATGCCATCAGCTTGTCGCCAGAAAGCGCTTCACCCTGAAGCTTCTTCTTGGTGCGATAGTTCTGCCAGTCTTTCGAGTTGAAGACCTTTGTGAAGAGGTCCTGATAGTAGGCAGCTGCCTCAGCGCTCATGCCAGGCGCACCGACGACGGAACGCTGCATGAAGTAGACGAAGTCTTTGCCCAGATCCTTGAAGGTCGGAACACCATCATAGATCGGTTCAGGCGTGAAGCAGGCAAGCGGCTTGGTTTTGTTTTTGGCGTCGCCTGTCTTGTAGAATGGTTCCTGCTCGGACGGGTTGTTGACCGTCGAGTTCGCGTTGTTGCCGGCCAATTCCTTGGCAACCTTTCCGCCGCCTTTGTAAGGAACGTACTTCATATCAAGGCCGTAGGTGGTGTTCAGGTAGTCGGTCAGAAGGTTATCTTCAGATGCCTTACCCGTACCGGCCATGATCCATTTTTTGCCAGCAGCCTTGGCCGCTTTCACAAAGTCATCAACCGAGTTGATGTCTTTCTTGTCGGTGTTGACCCACAGGCAGAACGTGTCTTCGGCCATGCGCATCACTGGCGTGAACTCGGTGATGTCGACACCCAGCGCCGGCTGACGCAGCGGAGTCGTATAGAACGAGTTCAAGGTGAACATGATCGTATGGTCGTCGCCCTTTTTGCCTTTCATATAGACAAGAGCTTCAGCACCCGACCCACCTGGCTTGTTGACCGGAATAACCGGAACCGGAGCCAGTTTTTCTTTAGCAATAATCGACTGCATAAAGCGGACTGCCTTGTCGGCGCCGCCGCCTTTGCCTGCCATGACAACAAATTCGATAGGCTTTTGTGGCTTCCACTCAGCAAATGCTGCCGAGCAAAGTCCGGCGGTCAACGCGGCTGCGCCAACCGTACCCAGGGCGAACCCCAGAGTCCGTCCACGACGTTGAAGCATCAAAATTCCTCCCTTTTGCGCTTCGCTTTGTACGCAGGCCGAAGGATTGTTTTGGTTCCCTCCAACCTGTGCCTTTTTGTCTTGCGCTTAGTAGTGGGCGACAACAAGGTCATGCGACATTTGCGCGCCCCTTGGAATACAATATGCCAAGAAGCATACCCACGCAACGCTTTTTCGACATTCGTTTAAGATTGTGAGCTTCGTGGCGAAAACGCAAATTGCGTTTACAGGTAATGTCAAGGCATGCTTGCGCAGGGCTCATAAGCACACCAAAGAGCAAATACCCACCACACCCAGCTGAGAACTTTTCCCCCTCTCACCCGCTCGTCACAATAACAAACTGCAGCAACGAGTTTCGCACTATGCACCTTCATGAATACCAAGCGAAGGAAATCCTTGAGCGGTTTGAAATCGCCATTCCCCGTGGCCGTATTGTCGGGCAGTCCGAGGACGCCCAGAAGGTCGCCAGCAGGCTGGACTACCCGCGCTACGTCGTCAAAGCCCAGGTGCGAACAATCGAACGCCAAGCCGAAGGCGGCATTCGCTTTGCTGCCTCTCCCTCAGGCGTGGCAGCGACCGCTCAAGATATCTTCGAGATGTCGCGCAAGGCCGCAGCCGAAGGCTCACACCAAAAGATCGAACCCGTCCGATGGCTGCTGATTGAAGAATCGATCCCGGTTGCATTGCAGATTTACGCCGCCGTCATCCTCGACCAGAGCACATCGTCAATGGCCCTGCTGACCAGCCGTTCGGGCGGATCGGGCATTGAAAAGCGCGCAGCGCTCGACCCGGATCTCATCGAGACAACGCCATTGCGGCTAACCGATGCCGGGCTCGAAGGCGACTTTGAAAACGCCGCACGCCATTTGGGCCTGCCAGCCGACCTCACCGAAAAAGCAGCAGCCATATTCCGCAAGATGGCAAAGCTTGCCTACGAAATTGACGCTGTCCAGGTCGAGATAAACCCACTGGCGCTGACCCCTTCCAACAAGTTCGTCGCCCTCGACGCAAAACTTCAAATCGACGACCATGCGTTGTTCCGTCACCCAAATCTCGCCGCCTACAGAAACGCGGTGAGCGATGACGAAGACGATCCCAACGAACTTGCCGCGGACCGCCACCAGCTCAATTACGCAGCGTTGGACGGATCGATTGGAATCGTCGTTAACGGTGCGGGCTTAGCTCTCAGCACCCTCGACATGCTCCATGACGAAGGCGCCAAACCCGCGAACTTCATGGACATCCGCACCACCGCGACCAGCTTGGATATCGCCTACGGTGTCGAACTCGTGCTGACGAACCCACGCACCAAAGTTCTCCTCGTCAACGTCCACGGTGGCGGCATGCAGCGCTGCGATACCATCGCCGAAGGCATCGCCATTGCGGCTTGCCGCGCGCCGCGCAAAGTGCCCATCATCACCCGCTTCGCTGGCAACAACGCCGAGTTCGCCGCCGTCCGGCTAGAAGGCGCGGGCATCAGCTTCGAACAGACAGACTCGATGCAGCAAGCCGTCCGCCTCGCCGTCGAGACAGCGCGCGTAAAACAGATCGCATGAAAGCAAAAAGTCGCGATAAGGATTTCACACAGCGACAATAAGACTTTTGACTACCTATAGCTGCTGGTATACCAGCCCAAAATCAATCAACACGTAAGTCTGGGGAGCGAGACATATGAAAGTCTGTGTCTACGGGGCGGGCGCAATTGGCGCGCATTTGGCGGTACTGCTGGCGGACGCCGGCGTTGACGTTTCGGTCGTTGCCAGAGGCGCGCACCTCGAAGCCATCAAGCAAAATGGCCTCAAGCTCATCATCGGCGGCCAGGAAAAAGTCGCCAAAGTCCGCGCTGCCAAGGACCCCGCCGACCTCGGCGTCCACGACTACGTCATCGTAGCAGTCAAATCGCACCAGGCTTGGGATGCCGCCGAACATATGGTCCCGCTTCTTGGGCCAGACACGCACGTCGTCACGGCGCAAAACGGCATTCCCTGGTGGTATTTCTACGGCCTCAAGGGCCCTTGGGAAAACAAACAGATCCAAAGCGTCGATCCAGGCGGACGTCAGTGGAAAGCAATCGGTCCGGAACGCGCCATCGGCTGCACCGTTTACCCCGCCGCCGAGATCACCGAGCCCGGCGTCATCACCCACACCTATGGCGACCGCTATAACCTTGGCGAACCCAACGGCGAGATCAGCGACCGCGTTAAGAAGCTGGCATCCGCTTTGGAAGCAGCTAACCTCAAATGCCGCGTCTACGAACAGATCCGCGATGACATCTGGCTGAAGCTCTGGGGCAACCTGTGCTTCAACCCGATTTCGGCACTGACGCACGCAACGCTCGACGTCGTCGCAACCGACCCCGGCACACGTGCTATTGCTCACGGCATGATGACGGAGGCCGAAACGCTTGCCCGCAAGATGGGCGCTGATTTCCGCGTCGACATCGAACGCCGTATCAATGGCGCAGCCTCGGTCGGCGCACACCGCACATCGATGCTGCAGGACTTGGAGAAAGGCCGCAAGCTCGAACTCGATGCGCTCCTGACGGCGGTCGTTGAAATGGGCCGCCTCGTCGACGTTCCAACACCGACAATGGATGTCGTTCTGGCGCTCACCCAGCAAATGGGCCGCGTCGCCGGCGTCTATCCCGTCTTCCCGGAATTTGAAGGCGGCGCCTGAACCGAACCGCGCGCCTGCTCGACGGCAAGCTGCAAAGCACTGATCGAAAGTCCAACACTATGATCTCGAAGAACCGGTCGCACACGCTGCGACCGGTTTTTTTGCTGTTTGGCAGGTCCAAACGCAACGCGCCGATGCCGCTCCAGTCATCGGTTTGGCAGCACGTATTTTTTTGCCGCTTCGCTCCAGCCGACGTATTCAACAAGAAGAGCTGCGACGAAAGAATCTGGGCACACTTACTGTCCACAACCGACCGTGGCCAAGTCGTCACAATTCGTTCAAGAACCTCTCATGGCGGCGCCGTCTAAAAACCGGCCACGCGATGCACCGCGCTGTTCTGATCAAGCGACGAACGATGCCTTCAGAACAAAATAAGTCTAAGTATACAGTAACGAATTTCGACCGCTCGGGAACCGTTCCGGAATATCAATCAGCCGCGTCCAGCCACCCCGAATCTGGCGCTCCACCGTCGAACTGCGTTCATTAAAAAAACCGCGATCCGACCACGCACGACAAAATCATCGCACCCCCAAATCAGCACTTGAATTGAACGTCACCGACCGGCAGAAAGATGCGTCTGCAGCGGTTCGAGAGGGCAAAGTTTTGGACCGTTGCATTTGAAGGAAATCCTGGAAAAGCGTGCGCCGCGACCGAGGGGGTAACGGCGCCGATATCTAAGAAAATGAACAGGATCAGACTACGCGGGGTACTAAAAAGCGCCGGCAGCAATGCCGGCGCTTTTTTCTTGGTCATGCGCTGATGCCGCAGAGCAAACCGACAATCAACGCAAGCCTACATCGGCGGTTGGATCGGCGGTTTGGCGGCTTTGAATCTGGCCTCTCTGTGAGTGACATAAGCCGACGCCGCAAAGATGATGAATCCACCGACCCACGTCATGCCGTCAATCGCCTCGCGGAAAACCAAGAAGCCAAAGAGCACAGCAAAAGGTAGCCGCACGAATTTGAAGGTCATCACCAGCGAGGCATCCATCGCCGCATAAGCGCGAACGAGACTCATGTGCCCAAGCACCGCAATCAGGCCCATGACGAGAAACAGCCCCCACATCTCCAGAGTGGGCCACGTCCAGACAAAGACGGCCGGAACAAACGAGAGCGGCGTGAGCAAGAGGTTGGTCAGAAAGACGACCCTGTCGGCATCATCCTCGCGCGTCAGGCGTTTGACCAACGGCCCGATCACCCCAACCGCGCACGCCGAAACGAGAGCCGCCATCTGACCGGCATTGAAGTCTCCGCCAGACGGCCTCAGGATGATCATCGCCCCCACAAACCCGACGACAATCGCCATCCAGCGGCGAATGCCGACGCGCTCGCCAAGCAACCCAATGGCGAACGCCGTACCAAACAACGGAGACAAGAAGCTGATCGCCGTGACTTCCCCAACCGGGATCATTCCGACGGCATGAAACATCGCCGTCATCGCGATAAAACTGAGACCGACCCGCAATCCGTAAAGATGCAGACTTTGCGTCCTGACGAGCGACATCCCGCGCCAGGCAAACAACGGCAGCATCCAGATGACGCAGAAGAAATTGCGAAAGAAGACCACCTGCGAGGGATTGATCCCCTCAAGCGCCGCGTAGCGGCCCATGGTGATGAGCGCCGCCAGAAACCCCATCGCGGCAAAGACGAAAATCACGCCCGAAAAAGGCCGGTCAACTTCCCCGGACTTGCCGCTCGATTCGAATGCTCTGCCAAAGGCAGCAAGGCGCGCCAATCCGCTGGAGGCGGCGGCAGCCTTCGAAGCATTCTCTTTTTGCATCTTGCTTTCTTTGTAAATGAACCGATCCGAGGCCGGACCCTAGCGCTTTAGCCAAGCCATTGGAAGTTAAGCGCTTCTGACGCGGACCGAGACAACGGTCGCGTTATCTTGATGCGGCTCCCGGCAGGCTTCGACGGCACGCACCAACGCCCCGGCGATTGCATCGGCACCATCGGTGCAATAAGCCTTGATGATGCGTTCGACCTCATCGTTGTCGAGCGTATTGAGACCATCGCTGGCAAGAATGACGACGTCGTCTTCTTCGAGCACCAGCGCCTTTTTCGAACTATCGACAAGATCGAGTTCTTCGCCCGTCACTGCCGATCGCAGCATATGCCGCCGCGGATCCTGACGCGCCTGCTCAAGCGTGATCTGTCCTGACGCAGCCATCCGGTCGAGTTCCGGCGCCAGCGAATGATCCTCGTTGAGAACGGCCATCTCGCCGCGACGATAAAGATAGAGTGGGCTGTCTCCGACACTGACCCATTCAAGACCCGCGTTCGTGAAAGCCGTACCGATGACGGTCGACCCCATCCCGCTAAGCATGGGATCAGCCTCGACCTTCTGGGCAATCGCACCATTGGCAGCTTCGAGCGAGGCTTGAAGCCGGTGAGCGACCTCCCCCGTCGAATTCCGGAAGGCCTCAACAAACCGCTCGCAAATCGTCTTGCTGGCGAGCGCTCCACCTATGTGACCGCCCATGCCGTCAGCAAGAACTGCGATGAGATCGCCACTGGCCCCACCGGCCGGCGTCAGCGACTGCGCGGTTGCGGTGTCTTCTTGATATTCGCGAGCGCCCCGAGTTGCGCGCCTGCCGTGTTCGAATGCCAGCATCAGCCCTTGTTTTCCGCAATCTCAGACCAGTCGAAATCGCTCCCGCAAAACGGAACGAAAACAAGCTGCGTGCGCCCCATGACGATGACGTCCATCGCCGACAACTCGACAGCGCCGGTCGGACGCGCGTTGTTGATGGAGACGACATTCGTCTTCGCCAGGTTCGGTACAAACAGGAAAGAGCGGTCGCTTGAATCGTAGCGAATGTAGGCCTGCTCTTCCGACGAGATGGCATCGTCGCCAAAATCGATAGGGATGCGCTGCGTCAACGAACGCCCGATCGAGTTGTTGCCTTCAAAAACCGGTCGGTAAGCACCGATGCCAGGACCGCCGACAATCACCAGCCACCCGACCACGGGATCGCAATCGAACTGGCCTCTGGCGACCTGCACTTTGCCGCGAACCAACTGCGTCCGCGCTTCGTCTTCTGTTTTTGAAACCATGGCGTTTGTCACCCGTGCGGTATCCAAAGTTTTTTCAACGCTTGCCGTCACCGGCTCGACTGTATTGGCCCGCCGCGCTTCGCGTGCTGCGTCCGCTGCACTGAGACCACTCGTGCGCGGAACGGCATCGGCTTCTTCTACCTCGGACACGTCGCTCGCCTCTTCAGCGACCGCCGCGGCGGGTTCAGGCTCTTTCGGTAGCGGCGGCGGCAGCTGGATCGGCGCGGCGGCTTCTGTGGCCTCTTCGGGCTCAGCCTTCGCGCGGGCTTTCAATCCATCCGTATCTTCGCGGCTAGCCGCAGCAAGTGCATCTTTCAAAGTCCCAAGGAACCCGGATCGTTGTGCCGGAGCTTTTGGGTCCTGACCCATCGTTTTCACCTCCCAAATGCGTAGCGTCCCCAGCCTCAAACGCCGATCATCCCGAATTTGTGCCTCGCTAATACCTCAATTCACGCACTGCGAAAGCCCCCGAGTATGGAGAACGCAGCGCCAAGAGCAAGACCTCTAAGCAACGAACGAGTGATTCTCGTTTTACTCTCTAACGCCGATTTGCCCGAATTTGGGCTAACCGACGATCTCAAATTTCAATCTTGCCTCTCCAAGCGTGATCTCATCGCCATCCGACAATTTGCCATGCGAAACCCGCGTGCCGTTGACGAAAACCCCGTTCCCGCCGGGATTGGCAAGATCGGAGATGAGATAGCCTTCTTCAAAGTCTCGCTGCACCATGGCGTGATAGCGATGGACGGTCGGATGCTCAAGCCGCAGGTCGTTATCTGCCTCCCGCCCGATCCGCATCACCATCTGCCCATCACCGAACGTGTAAGCCTTGGCTGAACCATCGCTGTCACCTTCCGCTTGAACGCTCAGGGTCGCTGCAGCAAAAGCCGGTGAACCTTTGGCGGTCCCGCCAGATCCACCAGAACCGCTTTTCATCGCAACAATCTGGGTCTGACCGACCTTCGAAGTTTGCGGGACATCGTCAGGAGCCACCCGGCGCAACAGCATGCCTCCAATCATCAAGGCCGGCAGCGCAACGATCACGGCAAGCCCGAAAATCAAGGCTGGAGCCGTATCGTAGCCAAGCCCGACAGCCGCACCGATCGCGCCTGCCGCCTGCTGGACAAATTCCGTTACGCTCAGCCAGATATCGCCAACCGCACCCACGTGATTTCAGCCCCCTCGATGCACCTCAGCGCACCGCATCATCAAAAAACTCTATTGCCTGAATGGGTTGATCGCGTTTTGCAGCAATCGAGGCAAACGCACCCGCTAACGCCACATTCATGCTGCAAAAGTGGCATCACAAAGGTGCAATTGAAAGACGTTTACACAAACGGGCTGGGATCGTGCATAAGGCAAGCGTTCCCCGCACCTTGACCGGGGTCTTAGTTGGGGGACGTGTAACAGCTCCGCTTGGCGGCGATTGAAACGGGGACGGTCTGCAAATTGTCAGATCGGGAACGATGACCAACATCATAGCGCTATCTGAGGGAACCACCCTTGTCGGCGACTACACCATCGAAAAGGTGCTCGGAGCTGGCGGCTTCGGGATCACTTACCTCGCGCGCGAAAAGCACCTCGACCGCCTCGTCACCGTCAAGGAATACTTCCCCAGCGATTTCGCAGCCCGCAAGGACGGCGCCGACGCCGTCCCGCGTTCCCAGGAATCCGTCCCCGACTACAAATGGGGTCTTGAACGCTTTGTCGCCGAAGCCCAGACGCTGGCGCGCTTCAACCACCCTCATATCGTCGGAGTGCATCGCTATTTCCGCGCCAACAACACCGCCTACATGGTGCTGCACTATGAGGAAGGCCAAAGCCTCAAAAACTGGCTGAAGTCTCTCGGCCGGGTTCCACGTCAAGCAGATCTCGACAAGATCACCGCACCGCTGCTGGATGCCCTGGAGCTGATCCACAACGCCGATTTCCTGCACCGTGATATCGCCCCGGACAACATCATCATCCGCAAGGACGGCCAGCCGGTGCTCATCGATTTCGGCTCGGCGCGTGGCGAAATCGCGCGGCATTCGAAAACCATCTCGGCGCTCGTCAAGCCCGGCTACAGCCCTTACGAACAGTATGCCGAGAAGAATAGCCGGCAGGGTCCCTGGACCGACATCTACGCCCTCGGCGCGACGCTGTTTTTCGCCGTCACCAAAAAACGCCCGCCCGATGCCGTCCTGCGCGTCACCAAAGATGAGTATCGCTCCGTCTCTGAACTGGCGCTCGGCTCGTATCGCAAGCGCTTCCTTCGTGCGATCGATACGGCCCTGAAGGTCGATATCGGTTCCAGACCGCAATCGATCGCGGCTTGGCGCGGCGAACTTCTGGGTCCGGACGAAGCTAAAAGAAGCTGGATCAGCGGCCGCTCCAAACCTGCCAAAAAAGATCCGCTAGATCCCTTGGCCGACCCCGGTGCCGCTGATGGCGCGGATCGCGGCAACCTGCTCCAACCAGGTTCGCACCCAATTCCGGACGCCCCCGGCCCTCTTGGCGGCATGCTCGACTTTGTCGACGATCTGAAAAAGCCGGGCTCTGCCGGCCCGGCCGGACCTGCCGCACATCAAGCGCGCGCGGACGCCGGCGAGACTGACCTCAAAACCAACCCCAACGAAAAAGCCAATCAGCGCGCCGCCGCTCAGGCCCAAGCTCAGCCTCCAGCAGGCGGCGCAGCTGGAACGGTGAAGATCGACGCGCCGCCGATCGCCCCAATCTTCAATCGCAAGCGCAAACAAAAGGCCGAGCCCAAAGCGGCTCCGGCAGCCAAACCGGCTCCCGCACACAATCGACGTGCTGCCCGCAAGGCCGCCGCAGCGCAAACACAAGCCGACGCCGGCGGCGCAATCCTGCCCGTCCCCGTCGAACCGCAGCGTCTGCCTCCAAAACCACCCGGCGAAGGCTTGCTTCAGCGCAGCGCGCGCTGGGGTAAGAACCTGATACGGCTGCTCATTGTTGGAGCCATCGGCTATGGGGTGTATGTCAATCGAGACCGGCTCCCACCGATAGATACAGCTGCGATCGGCGCCTACATCAAAGAGCTTTCCAAACCGGCTCCGCGCTCCGAACAATCGGCAGCCGAGCGGCAATCCGCGAAAGCTGCGCAGACCCGCTCCGACAATACGAGAAGCTCGAAAACCCAACGCACGGCCGCCAGCAACAAGCGCCAGCCGCCAGCGGCGCCCGTGCCAGCACGCGTCCGAACCATCGAAGCGCACTCCGGACCCATTACCGCAATGGCCTACGGCACCGATGGCACAACCATTCTGACAACCGGCGAGGACAAAACTCTACGGATCTGGTCGGCCGACAACGGCGCCCTCCAGCGGATCATCAATATGGACCATGGTCCGGCGACCTCGCTTTCGGTAGCCAACCGCTATGCCGCCACCGGTCATCAAGACGGCCATACGACCATCTGGGACCTGGCCGCCGGAACCAAGATCGCCGACCTGCATCGCAACGAAGCGCCCATCTGGTCGGTCACCTTCACCAAAGCCGGCCGGGTCGCCGTCGCAAGCCATGATTGGACGGTTGCCTTGTGGGATATGCGCCAGCCCAGCGCCCCCATTCACGTCTTCGACGCCTATAAGAACCCCGTGCAGACGGTAGCACTATCGAACGACGGCAACCTGCTCGCCTCTGGCGGCGCCGACAAACAGCTCCGGATCGTCAACCTCGACACCCTCGACGTCATCCGCACCTACCGTAAACAAAGCGATTTCATCACTGCCACCGCGTTTTCGCCGGACGACAGCGTGGTTGCATCCGGCACGTTGAACGGCAGCCTCAGCATTTTCCGCACGAGTTCGCGCTCACGCATCCGCCGGATCAGAGGCCACGACGCAGAAATCAGCGCGCTCGCCTTCTCCCCTGACGGCAAAATTCTGGTGTCCGCAAGCAAAGACGGGACTTTGCGCGTCCGCGAAACGCGCCGCTGGAATACCATCAAGACGCTTCCCGATCACCGCGGGGCGGTGAACGCCGTCTCCTTTTCACCCGATGGCAAAACCTTCGCCAGCAGCGGCGCCGACGGCAACATCCGGGTTTGGGCAACCGCGGCCTTCACCGACTGACGCCGAGCGGCAATCCCAACGCACCACCATCAAACTGGCCGGCACAAAAAAAGGCTGGACAGATTGCTCTGTCCAGCCTTCCCCCCGCTGCCGAGCGTAAATACGCCTGGCGCTAACTGAATTCACGTCCGCTTGTATATTCGGGCTTAGGCATCCGTTGGCTCCTTCAAGGAAGCCTTGCCACCGGCTTCGACGCGCGACATCGCTGCCCGGACGGCCTCGACGCTTTCGCGCTCGCGGCGTTTTGGAGCCGGGGCCTGGAAAGCCCGGCGGGCATGGTGCTCGCAATAAGGAAGGCCCGGAACAGCCTTGCCGCCGCAGAAATAGAATTCCTGGGTCTGCGGATCGCCAACCGGCCAGCGGCAGCTGCACGTCTCAAGGCTCTGAATGGTTTTGCGCTGCGCCACCGGGATGTCGATCTCTTCGACAGTCGGGACGTAGCCGTCACCCGAATAAAGTTCCCGGACAGTCGGATTGCCCGAGGTCGGGAAACGCGGCCGAGCGGGCCGCTTGACGATGTTGTTGGCGACGCGCTTGCGCGGCCGATGAGATTTAACGCGCGATGTCGTTGCGCGGCCGGACAGTCCGAGACGGTGCACTTTGCCGATCACAGCATTGCGGGTGACGCCCCCCAGGCGACCCGCGATCTGGCTTGCACTCAAGCCTTCGGACCAGAGCTTCTTAAGAAGGTCTACTCTCTCATCGGTCCAGGACATCTATTTCGCTCCTTACAGAATCACAGTACCGTCGCGCTCAAACGAGGGAGCGCGAACACTCTGGCGATCGCAAAGACGAGAGCAGATGGCTTCAGTGCAGCACAGTTAAGCGCGCAAGGAACTGCCCAGTCGAAAGCGACCGGTGGATGAACTTCACTGAGTTAAACGCTTGGGACAGTACTCACGCGAACAGGTACAAGCCGGGATACACATCGGCTGACGCGTGCTGACAACGAGATGAAGCAGAAACTACGGCCCATCGATACAAGATGTCGTGTCAGGCAGGGTTGAAGATACCTCAAGTGGCTCAGAAGCGACAAGGGTCATCAACGAGTTAACTTGTGGTTGACAATTTTTGTGGCTCACCCGCCACAGGCTCGATTCGTAGGGTTGCATTTGCTCATTCCCCTAGACATTCGGGCCCTGGCGCTTCCGACAACTCCCAGAATGCGCCGTTGACAGGCGCCAGCGCCGCGCCTATTCACAATATTCCGCAAGTGGCCGCCTGCAATGGCGGCCTTTTTGATTTGGGAGAACTGGAAGGCCTGCGATGGCTGAAAGCAATCCGGCTGCAGCATTGAATTCAACCGCAAGCGAGCGTCCTTCGCCCGCGGTCATGCCGACTTACGCGCGCCAGAACATTGTCTTCGACCGCGGCGAGGGCTCTTGGCTGATCACCTTTGACGGCGATCGTTATCTGGATTTCGGGTCCGGCGTCGCGGTAAATTCGCTTGGCCACGCCCATCCGCGCCTCGTCGAAGTCCTCAAAACCCAGGCCGATAAGCTCTGGCACACCTCCAATCTCTATCGCGTCGGGGAACAGGAACGCTTGGCCGAGCGCCTGTGCCAACTGACATTCGCTGACAAGGCCTTCTTCTGCAATTCAGGCGCCGAGGCCTGCGAGGGCGCCATCAAGGTTGCCCGGCGCTACCACTTTGCCAACGGCGCTCCTGAGCGGACACGCATCATTACCTTCGAAGGCGCCTTCCACGGCCGGACGATGACGGCCCTGTCTGCGGCCGGCAACGAAAAGTACCTCGAAGGCTTCGGCGAGCCCGCCAGCGGCTTCGACCACGTTCCCTTCGGCGACCTCGACGCCGTTAAAGAAGCGATCACGAACGAAACCGCCGCCATCATGGTCGAGCCCGTGCAAGGCGAAGGCGGCGTCCGCGTCGTCCCGATCGAATTCCTGCAGGAACTGCGCAAGCTGTGCGACGACAACGGCCTCCTTCTCATTCTCGATGAGGTCCAAACTGGCGTCGGCCGCACCGGCAAGCTGTTCGCTTATCAGCATTCCGGCATCGAACCCGACGTCATGGCGATTGCCAAAGGCATCGGCGGCGGATTTCCCCTCGGCGGCATTCTCGCAACCGAAAAGGCAGCCTCCGGCATGCAGCCGGGCACCCACGGCTCGACATTCGGCGGCAACCCTCTGGCCTGCGCTGTCGGCAATGCCGTCCTGGATATCGTGACGGAGCCGGGTTTCCTCGAAGCCGTCGAGAAGAAGGTCGGTCGCGCCCGGCAGTGCCTCGCCGAAATCGAAGACAACTATTCCGATCTCGTCGAAGAGATCCGCATGAGCGGCTTGTTGATCGGACTAAAGCTGCGCGCCAACGTGAAGCCACCGCAACTAGTCGGCGCCGCCATGGACGAAAAACTCCTCACCGTTGGTGCCGCCGACAACGTCGTGCGTCTACTGCCTCCGCTGACGGTCACTGATGAGGAAATCAGCGAAGCCTTCGCGCGATTGAAACGCGCGTTATCGAGCCTTCGCGACAGCCATTCCTGAAAACCGATAATCATGGAGCCGCGGGTTGAAAAAAATGAGCCCCCGCCATTTTCTAGATCTTGATTCAATCGATGCCGCAACCTTGCGCAGCATCATCGACAACGCGCACGCCATGAAGCGCGCCGGCAAACAGGTTCCCAAAAAGCTGCGCCCGCCAGATATCGAGCAAAGCGTGCTCGTCATGATCTTCGAGAAACCGTCGACGAGAACCCGAGTCTCATTCGATGTCGCCATGCGCCAGCTCGGCGGCCAGACGATCATGCTCAACCACACCGATCTCCAGCTTGGCCGCGGAGAGTCGATTGCCGACACCGCCCGCGTCCTATCGCGTTACGTCGACGCCATCATGCTGCGCACCAACAGCCACGAAACGCTGATGGAGTTCGCCGAACACGCGACCGTGCCGCTGATCAACGGGCTGACCGATTGCACGCACCCCTGCCAGATCATGGCCGACATCGTCACCTTCGAAGAATCCAAAGGCCCGATCAAAGGCCGCTCGGTTGCCTGGGTCGGTGATGGCAACAACGTTGCGGCCTCATGGATGCAGGCCGCCGTCCAATTCGATTTCGAAATCCGCATCGCCTGCCCGAAGGAACTGTCGCCGGCCCCTGAAATCGTAGAATGGGTTCGAGACCACAATGGCAAACTCGTCATCACGCAAAGCGCCGAAGAAGCGGTCAAGGGAACCGATTGCGTCGTCACCGACACCTGGGTCTCGATGGGTCAGAAAGACGCCCAGCGCCGCAAGGACTTGCTGAAACCCTACGCCGTCACCGAAGCCTTGATGCAGAAGGCCGACAAAGACGCCATCTTCATGCATTGCCTGCCCGCCTACCGCGGCAACGAAGTCACCGAAAGTGTGATCGAAGGCCCGCAGTCGGTCGTATTCGACGAAGCAGAAAACCGTCTGCATGCGCAAAAGGCAATTCTGGCTTGGTGCTTGGGAGCATAAACTCCATTGTCAGATCCGGACGATAACACCCCCGGCAACGGGCACGAAGAAAACGGCGAGGCAGCAGCGTCACCCATCGAGTTGGCGTTCAATGCCGACGATGACTACGTCCTGCCGTTCCAGACCGTCCGCTCGAACATGACCGGCCGCATCATCCGGCTTGGCCCGGCGCTCGATGCCATTCTGTCCCGCCATGACTATCCCGATCCCGTCAGCGAAACGCTGGGTCAGGCCCTCGCGCTAGCCGCCATGCTCGGTACCGCGCTAAAGATCGACGCCCGCCTGACCCTGCAAACCAAGTCCGATGGCGCACTCGATCTCCTCGTCGTCAACTACGATACGCCCGGCCACTTGCGCGCTTATGCGAACTTCGATGCCGAACGCTTGAAGCAGGCGCTGCCCACCGAAACATCTGCGGCTGCCGGTGCAAGCTCCGCGTCCCCGACAGGCGCATCTGAAACGAAAATTCTAGGGCAGGGCTACCTGGCTCTGACGATCGATCCAGGCGGAGACATGGACCGCTATCAAGGGATCGTCGCCCTCGAAAACGAAACGCTGTCGAGCGCCGCCCACACCTACTTCCGTCAGTCCGAACAATTGCCAACGTTCATCCGCCTAGCCGTTGCCCGCGTCTTCGAGCCTGCGAAGGATGGCACCGACGACGAAGACGGAACCACTCCAAAAGCTGGCCGCTGGACCTGGCGCGCAGGCGGCTTGCTCGTCCAGCACATCGCCCAGACCGGCGGGAAAACGACACCCGAAGAGCACGGCGAACCGCTACCGCTCTCAGGCGAAGACGACGAAGATTGGCGCCGCACACAAATGCTCGCCGCCACCGTCGAAGACCATGAACTGACCGACCCCAACCTCTCGTCGCCAGAACTGCTCTACCGCCTCTTCCACGAAGAAGGCGTGCGCGTGCAAACCCCGCACACTCTGCTTGACCAGTGCCGCTGCTCCCGCGAGCGCGTCGTCGGCTTCCTTGAGCGCTTCGCTGCCGAAGGCATCGATGATCTGCGAGAGCCCGACGGCGCAATTACCGTGACCTGCGAATTCTGCAACAAGAATTATCGCTTCGAAAAAGACGAAATCGGCTAAAGCCCGACAAGCACCGTGATCGCAATCACGCCTTCTCGATTTAGTTGCTCGTTGAAGCCCGAAAACCGCCCCAAAACGCTTGCAATAAAACTGTCACACTGCTCAACTTCGGCCGCCGTGGGCAACAGCAGGAGAGGGAACTTGGCAGGCGTTTTTTCCCAAAAATCTTTAGTCGCGTTCGCCGTCGTGTTGGGCAGCATCTGCCTGTCGAACGCGGCCGGCGCTGCCTCCCGCGTCGCCCCTTATGATCTTGGCTATGCCTATCAGGCCAGCCAGAACTGCCCCGGCTTCAAGCTGACCGTACCCGTGCCCGACGACGTCAAAACCAACCCCCGTTTCCTGGATGGCGTCGCGATGGTCGATGGCATGTTGAAGAAGCTGCCGAAGGAACGCGCCTGTACGTTTGCCCGACGCCTCTACAGCACCAAGGAAGGCAGCGCTGCAAAAATCATTGAGACCGAGTAGTCCCCTACCCTAGTCCAACCTCACGATGACGATTTCGGTACGAAATCGAGCGCGGCGAGAAAGCCTGTCAAATCGTCGGTCATGTGATGAACGTGCTCGGGTGGTTCCGCCCAGGTCTTGATTTTCGCCTGGATCGGATGATCGTAAAATTCCGAATGCACGAGAACGGTCGTCATACCGAGCTTATGCGGCGCTTCCAGATTATGCGGCATGTCTTCGAACATCGCAGCGTTTTGCGGTGCCACGCCATGATGGCGAACCATTCGGTCGAACGCCACCGGATCGGGCTTCGGGATAAATTCACACGTCTCGATTGAACAGATGCCTTCGAACTCATCGAGCACACCCAGCTTGCCCGCCACCCGCTCGGCATGCCGGGTCGAACCGTTGGTGAAAATTAGCTTGCGCCCAGGCAGGCGATTGATCGCCGCTTTGAGTTCGGGAAGCTCAGGCACACACGTCAAATCAATGTCGTGCACGTAATCGAGGAACGGCTCAGGCGACATCTTATGCACCTGCATCAGCCCCGACAAAGTCGTCCCGAACTGCTTGTAGTAGGCCTTTTGCAGATGCCGGGCCTGCGCAAACGGCATCCCCAGCTCGCGCGAGATGAAATCACCCATGCGCTGATCGACCTGCGCGAACAAATTGCATTCGGCAGGATAAAGCGTGTTGTCGAGATCGAAGATCCAGATCGCTGTCTTTTCAAAGCCGGGGGCAGCAAACGGAGAAGGTGGGTTGCCGGCCTCGTGCTCAGCACCGTCGGGCTGAGTGGAATTCTTGTCAGAACTGTCCGAGGCTTTGCTCACGAAATCCTGTTTTCCTGGCCAACGAGCGTACCAACACCATGCTCGGTGAAAAGTTCCAACAGCACACAATGCGGGACCCGCCCATCAATAATGACGACGGCTTCGACGCCAGCTTCGACCACTTCGATGCAACCTTCAACCTTCGGGATCATTCCGCCCGAAATCGTACCGTCCTTGATCAGCTCGCGCGCCTCATTGACCGTCAGCGATGATAGCAAATTCTTTTCGCTATCCATCACCCCTGCGACATCCGTCAAAAGCAACAGACGCTTGGCCTTCATTCGCGCCGCCAGCGCGGATGCAAAACTATCGGCGTTGACGTTCAGCGTCTCTCCATCGGGCGAAATCGCCACCGGTGCGATCACCGGGATGAGATCTGAATCGGAAATCACGTCCACAATGTGCGGATTGACGTACTTCGGATCGCCGACATAGCCGATATCGACCGCCTGCATGATATTGGAGGTCGGATCGCTCATCTCGGTAATGCGCGTCGCGATCATCAAGTTGGCATCCTTGCCCGAGATCCCGACCGCCTTACCACCCTGCGCATTGATCGTCGAAACGATTTCCTTGTTGATCGCACCGGCAAGGACCATTTCGACCACTTCAACCGTTGGCTTATCGGTGACTCGCAATCCGTTCACGAATTCCGATTTGATCGATAGCTTGGCCAGCATCTTGGCGATCTGCGGCCCCCCACCATGCACGATGATGGGATTGACGCCCGACTGCTTCAGGTAAACGACATCCTGCGCGAAGGCCTTGGCCAGCTCTTCATCACCCATGGCGTTGCCGCCGAATTTGATAACGACGGTCTTTTCGTCATAACGGATGAGGTGCGGCAAAGCCTCAGCCAGGATCCGCGCCTGGACGTGAGCCGAAATCTTGTCCGACCCCTGCGAATCATCGGCCAATTTCGGCGGGTGAGCATGTTTTGCCTTATCGTTCATTCTTCACTTTCCGTCCGGGTTCCGCCCCAAACCGACTTTTTCCGGAATACCAAAAAGCCGCCGGGCCTCTTTGCCACACGCTTTGTTGTTTTCGCGGCACTTATATAGTCCACAGCACCAAGAACAACGGATTTCGCACACATTCTGGTGCTATCCGCGCTAGGAACAAGTAGAAAACGCTTTCATGAGGTGCGACGTCCGCGCCAGTACGTGGCAAGATTATTATCGCTGATTGCCTTGAAGGGAGAGCATGGCAATGGGGGCGGACATCGCCGGTCAAATTCCACCAATTCCAATGTCGCCGCTGCTCGGCCAGACGCTGACGCGCGCGGCCGAATACGCCCAGCAGCAGTCGCATGACGAGGTGGCGCTGGAACACCTGCTCCTCGCGCTGACCGAGGACGATTCCGCGCGCCAGGTAATGGAATCGAGCGGCGTCGATATCGCGGCGCTGCAGACGGACGTCTCCCAGCATATCGGCCGTATCGAACAACGCATCCCGCCTGGCGAACGCCCCACATCGAAGATTTCCGAGGAACTGCGCCGCATTCTAAACGCCGCAGCGATCGCCGCACGGGCCGGGCGCCGCAATTCGATCGACGGAGCCATTGTCTTGGCCGCCATCATCGGCGACGCCAAAACCAGCGCCGCCGGCCTCCTGCGCGCGCACGGGCTGACCTTCGAAGTCGCCATCGACGCAATTCGCCAAGTCGCCCGCAATCCGGCCAGCCCACCGCCGCAAGCACCCCAAGGCCAGATGCCCGAGCCGGCGGCGACAGAAGACGTCCCGCCGCCGGAAAATGCTCCGCCGCCGCAAGCCAATGAGATCCTCGCCAATGCGCGCGCCCGCGTCGCCAGCCGTCGCGCGGCGGGCTATTCAGACCAGCACACAAAAGGCGAACCAGCTGCTGGCGAACCACCACCTGCAGAGGGCGTCCCGAACGAACCCGCCCCGCCTGCCGCTGCGCCTGAGGGCAACGATGATCAAGCCACACCGGCAGCCTCTCAAACGCCGGCGAAATCAGACGCCGACACGCTCTCGGCCGATCTGAACGCGCTTATTGTTGCAGCATCATCGAAAACCCCGAACGATCGCACCGTCGCACAAACGAGCTTTGAGCGCGTGAGCGACGAAAACCCGCTGCAGCCGCCCAAGCCGCCGCCTGCCGTGCGCGCACCCGCTCCGCCGCCTCCGCCGCCCCAGAAGGAGGACGCGCCGCCGCCTCCCGCTCCGACGCCGCCACCATCTGCCGAAGAGCAACTTGAAATCGATCCGCCAGCCCTGCGGCCAACGCCGCCGCAGCCCGCGCCAATTCGCGACGAGCAACCCGCGCCGCCTCCGCCGGGTCCAGCCGCACCACCCGTCCCGCCGCCACGCCCGCCGTCGTCCGAAACAGCCGACAAGGCCGCAGCAGCTCCAGCAAAACCGGACGACACACCGGCACCGCCGCGACAGCCGTCCTGGACTCCGCCGCCGGTTGGGGACGGTCGCACAGGACCTCCGCCGCAACCGCCGCGCGGTGCGCCTCCGCCAATGCCGCCGAACGCGCCGATGCGCCCGCCCGTCCCCGGCTCAGGGCCATCTCCAGGGGCCGGACCGGTCACCGGTTCGCCACCTCGGCGCGAAGGCGGATGGGCCCCGCCACCTGGGCCACCTGGCCAATCTGTTGCGCCTGATCCGCGCGGCGCAGGCCAGCCGCGCCCGCCCGGAGCGCCTTTGCCATCACCAGACGAGGTCTTCGGTCAGCGCCAACGGCCGGCAGGAAGCCCGCCTCCCAGAGAAGCCTTGGAACCGGCACGGCAAACGCGACCCTCCGACGCGATGTTGGAACGCATGCCGCAACCAACACTCGCCGGAGGTCCACCGCCATCTGCAGCACCTGCTGCAAGACGCACGCTCGAACCGCCGACCGTGCTCCCCGGTCAGCTCGTTGAGAACGTCCCGCGCCGCATGCGGGTTGGCATTTCTTCGCCGGTCGAAGTGCGCATTGCCAAAGCCGAAGTCAAAGCCATCTCCGAAGGGCTAGACATGGGCAACGTTCATCGCCACGAGATCCAGGTGACGAAAGCGATGAGCGTCCGCCTGCGCGCACCCGAAGGCGGCTTCTTCATCGAGACCGCCTCGCCGGAAACGCAATGGATAGAAAACGCGCTCGGGCTGATGGCCGACGACTACGCCCGCTGGCGTTGGAATGTGACGCCGAAAGTTCGCGGCAAGCGACGCCTGCAGCTCGTGATTTCAGCCCGCACGGTCGGCCCCGATGGGCTTGCCGCCGAAACCGCCCTGCCTGACCAGGTCATCGAGATCAAAGTCGCGACCAACTACGCGACCGTTTTCAAACGCGTTGCTGGCTGGGCCATCGCCGCCGTCCTCGGCGGTCTGCTGGCGCAGTTCGGTGCCAAGATCTGGACCGCTGTCGATCCTCTGATGAAATCTCTGATGCAGTAGTCGTAGTCGGCAGCGCACCGCCTGCGCGGATGCCCACCCATCACCGGGCGTCCAATGCCGCTAGCCATCGAATGAATAGCTTAAGACTCGCGCGTCAAAGTTCGAGCACCTGCGCCAACGTCCCGCGCAATTCTTCAAGCCCGTCGCCTTTCAGCGAGGAAACCGCGAGGACCGCCGGATAGGCTGCCGGATGTTCGACGAGCGCTTTCGCCGTCGCCGCTTCCAGCGCCGCAAGTTTCGGCGGCTTGATCTTGTCGACCTTGGTCAACACCACCTGATAGCTGACAGCAGCAATATCGAGCATCGCCAGGATTTCCTCATCGACCGGCTTGATGCCGTGCCGCGAGTCGATCAGCACAAACACCCGCTTCAACGTCGGGCGACCGCGCAAATAATCTTTGACGAGTTCGGTCCAGGTATCGACCTTCTCCTTCGGCGCACGCGCGAATCCATATCCGGGAAGGTCGAACAAAAAAACTGGAGCTGCGTTTTCGCTGGCCGCCGGCGCAAAGACGTTGAGCTCCTGCGTCCGGCCTGGCGTGTTGGAGGTCCGTGCCAACCCCTTTTGCAGTAAAAGAGCGTTGATCAGGCTCGACTTACCGACGTTCGAACGCCCGGCAAAAGCGATCTCCGGCCGATCGGCCGCCGGCAGGTTCGCAATATCGACGACACCTTTGACGAAATCCCATCGCCGCCGGCAAAGCGCTTCTCCCGCCTCGATCGATTGAGCACTGACCCGAGTGTCTTCCAGCATGCTTTAAGACCTCGTAAGTCGGGCCGGCCGTCATTCAGCAGCGGCGAGTCACGAACCCGCCACCGCCGAGACGTCAGCCGCTCTTGCCCCTGGGTATGATGTTGGTCACCGCCGCAAACGTTTTCTTGATGTTGTCGACGAGCGGCACATCCGCACCCTGGCGCTTCATGATCGCGTACTGCTGGATAATCGACAGGATGTTGTTCCAGGCCCAGTAGATCACAAGCCCGGCCGGGAACGTTGCCAGCAGGAACGTGAACATCACTGGCATCCAGTTGAAGATCATCTGCTGCGTCGGATCGGGCTGCGATGGATTGAGCTGCATCTGCAGCCACATGGTCAACCCCATGATCAATGGCCAAACACCGATCATCAGGAAGCTCGGCACATCATACGGGAGCAGTCCGAAGAGGTTGAAAATCGTCGTCGGATCGGGCGCCGAAAGGTCCGTGATCCAGCCATAGAATGGCGCATGCCGCATCTCGATCGCAACGAACAGCACCTTATAAAGCGCGAAGAACACCGGAATCTGCAGCAGGATCGGAATACAGCCCGCCAACGGATTGATCTTCTCCTGCTGATAGAGCGCCATCAGCTCTTGCTGCTGCTTTTGCTTATCGTCGGGATACTTCTTCTTCAGCTTCTCCATTTCCGGCTGCAGCTTCTTCATCTGCGCCATGGAAACGTAAGCCCGGTTGGCAAGCGGATAGAACGCCGCCTTGACGATCACCGTGGTTGCAAGAATGGCCAAACCGAAATTGCCCAGGAACCCGTGCAGCCAGTGCAGCAGGTAATAGAGCGGCTTGGTGATGAAGTAGAACCAGCCCCAGTCGATGAGGTAGTTGAACTCCAGGATCTTGCCTTCGGTTTCATACTGCTCAACGAGCTCAACCTTCTTTGCGCCGGCAAAAAAGCGCGAAGAAATATCCGCAGTACCACCGGCCACAACCGTCACTGGGGGTTGCTGATAGTCGACCTGGAAGGAGTTCACCCCGCCCTTTGCAATTTTCGAAGGCGCCCAGAACTGTGCAGAATAAGGCTGCTCCTGATTGGGAATGAGAGCCGTCGCCCAGTACTTGTCGGTGAAGCCCAGCCACCCGCCTTTGATGCCGGTGAATTTTACGGGCTTATCGTTGTCGAGCAATTCCGTGTAGTCGTATTCCTGCAGCTTCTCTTCACCCAGCCACGCGATCGGCCCTTCGTGCTGAACGAAGAACATCTGGTGCTGGGGAAGTCCCTGACGGTAAACCCGGCCATACGGATGAAGCACGATATCACTCGCCGACGTATTCGAGATGTCGTCGCGGATCGTGAACATGTACTCGTTGTCGATCGAGATCGTGCGCTTAAAGGTCAGCCCTTCGCCGTTATCCCAGGTCAGCACCAGCGGGGTCTCAGGTGTCAGCTCGACGCCCTCTTCCGCCTGCCAGACAGTGCTGCCGTTTGGCACTTTCGCGCCGCCCGGCGCCAGCCAGCCGTATTCGGCAAAATAGGGATTAGCCGTATTCGACGGCGAGAGAACTTCAACATCCGGGCTCGTCGGATCGGTCGTCTCTTTGTAGTCGACCAGCCGCACATCATCGATGCGCGCCCCCTTGAGCGTAACCGAACCGATAATCGCCGGCGTCTTGATCTTGATGCGCCGCGCCGGTTCTGCCGTTGAGCCTTGGCCGGAACCGCCAGAAATACCTGGTGCAGCGCCAGCTGAAGACGCAGCCGTCCCATTCGGATCAACATTCTGTTGGGTCTCCTGAGCGGGTTTTGGCGGAGCCTTCGGTGGCGGAAAAATGAATTGCCAGATGAACAACACCGCCATCGACAAGACGACGGCAAGCATAAGGTTGTTGTGGTTCTCTGGTTGTTGACTCTGCATCGCCGCCTCAGCTTGCGTTCGCTCCGAGGTATCTGGCAGACGCGAGCAATCCGCAGCCGCAAAGCCACCTCGCCGACGTCCCCCTACACCTTACGTCCGCCGCACCAGCAACAGCCCGCCACGCCGGAACTCGTTTCTTCGCACCGTCTATACAGGGGACGGCACCTAGGTTCTACAGTTCCCTGCCACTAACCGGCCCGACAGCGTTAATTACCATCCCGGCCGCCTATTGCGTTTCGCCTGCCGCCCACTCAGTCGGGAATTAACCCGTTGAAATGCCTCACGAAGCTCCAAGCAAAGTTGAGCGTATTGCTGATTTACGGCCGCTGGTCGCGCGATGAGCACATAGTCGCAGTCCGGACGCGCCAAGCCTGGAGCCGTCTCTCGCACCGCTTCCCTTAGCCTGCGCCGGACACGATTGCGGATGACGGCATTGCCGATCTTCTTGGTGACCGTAAAGCCGAAGCGGGCACCTTCGGGCGAACCATCTCCCGCTGTCTCCGCTGATGCGCCTTCGACAGCAGGCTCCTGCCCACCTTTGGCTTGTATCGCCTTGGCGACCTCCCTGACGCGCGCCTCCAACGCAAACGAGGCAGCACCCCACCGGGCACCGCCGCGCACACGCAGATATTCAGAACGCTTCTTGAGAGTCGTGACCATCAGATTGCGCCGACGGTCAGCCAAGACGCACGAAATCAGGCTGACAGCTTCTTGCGGCCCTTGGCGCGACGGCGGGCGAGCACGCGGATGCCGCCTTTCGTTGCCATACGCTTGCGAAAACCATGACGCCGTTTGCGAACCAGCCGGCTTGGTTGATATGTACGTTTCACGATTGTCTCCAAAAACAATTCGCTAGCACGACGCTCGTCGCATCGGACGTTACGCGCGGGCCTCTACGAACTCCAGGCAGCACGGCTCAAATCAAGCCAAGCGGCGCTAGCGATGAATTTGTCCAGATTCCGACCCTTTCGGTCGAACTCGGGCTTATAAGCGCGAGATCAGGCAAAGTCAAACCCGCTTCAGCCCATAAATTGGCGCGCTGGACACCCTCCATCGCGGCCACAGATCGGTTCGAGATCACGACCTATCACGAACTCTATTGCGCTTTCACGACTGCTTGAGAGCCCATTTTCAAGACCTGAAAACTCATACATCTTCTCGTCAGCCTCAAGGCGCAAATTCTACGCCCCAGGTCAACAATTCCAGGAAACGCAATTTTTAGGAACCAGCTTGCCGAACAACGGCAGCACCTAAACCAAAAAGAAATAGAATTCCCATCGGAGCGGAATCGACATGAGAACGCCTAGCCCCTCCGGTCAAATCGTCCGGGCCCAAAAAGACAATTACCGAAATATTCCAGCAGTTGTCTTCGCAGCATTGCTGTCCCTATTCGCGCAAACGCAATATTCGTCAGCGGATGATGGCGTAACTGCTTATTCCGCCAAGTATTCCAAGGCATCGACCGAAACCGTCGACCACTCCGTTTGGACGAGAATGCTGGGCCAATACGTCTCGCCCGGAGCCCACGGCTTAAACCTGGTCGACTATGCCGCCTGGAAGGCTGCCGACCATAAGAACCTGAAAGCCTACCTGACGCAGCTTCAGGGCATCGAGCCGCGCAAACTGGCGCGCAACGAGCAATTCGCCTACTGGGCCAATCTCTATAACGCCAAGACCATCGACGTCGTCCTCGACCACTACCCCGTGCAGTCGATCCGCGACATCTCCATCGGTGAAGGTCTGCTGGGTTTCTTGAAAAAGAGTGTCGGCGCAGGAGGCCCCTGGAAGGCTCAAATCCTTGAAGTCGCAGGCAAACGTCTCAGCCTCGACGATATCGAGCACAAAATCCTGCGCCCCGTCTTCAAAGACCCGCGCGTCCACTACGCCGTCAATTGCGCGTCTATCGGCTGCTCGAACCTGCAAACCGAAGCCTTCAGCGGCGCGAAGCTCGACAGCCAGCTCAACGCAGGCGCCAAAGCCTACGTCAACTCCGCCCGCGGCATCTCAGTCGAAGACGGCCAGGTCCGCGCCTCATCGATCTACCAATGGTTTCAATCCGATTTCGGCGGCTCTGAAGCATCCGTCCTCGATCACGTCCGCCAATTCGCCAATCCAGCCCTCAAAGCCAAGCTCAAAGGCAAAACCTCGATTTCGAGCTACGGCTACGACTGGTCCCTCAACACAATTAAGCGCGGCTCATGAAGCTTCCGGCGCACAAATAGTTTAAGGAATACTCGTCATGGATGAGTCTGGCACCAACACCGCCAACAGCGCAGACAAAAGCGCGCTTCGAACCTGGGCACCCCTCATTGTGATCCTTGGCCTGATGGCGCTGGTCTTCGCAATGGGCTGGCACCAATATCTGACGCTCGAACAGCTGGGCCGCAATTACGCGACACTCACCGAGCTCATCAACAGCAACATGGTCCTGTCGCTGCTGTTCTACGCCGCGCTTTATATTGTCGTCGTCGCTCTCTCGCTGCCCGGCGCTTTGCCACTGACCCTTGCAGGCGGCCTCTTTTTCGGATGGCAGCTTGCCGGACCCGTCACCGTAGTTGCCGCAACCGTGGGCGCAACGATCATTTTCCTCGTCGCCAAGACGTCACTGGGCGAAGCGCTCGCCGCCAAGGCCGGACCGGCGATCAACAAACTGCGCAAAGGCTTCCAGGAAAACGCCTTGAGTTACCTGCTGTTCTTGCGCCTTGTCCCAGTGTTCCCGTTCTTTGTGGTGAACCTCGCTCCGGCATTTCTCGGCGTGCCCTTGCGCACTTATATCTTGGGAACGGTCTTGGGCATTATTCCCGGCACCATGGCGTTCTGTTTTGCCGCCGCCCAGCTTAAAACCATCATCGAGAAGACCAACGCCGAACATGCAGCGTGCCTTGCAGCAAAAGCTGCGGAAGCCTGCCCTTATTCGATTGACGCCAGCACGCTTGTCAGCAAGGAAGTCATCCTCGCATTTGCCGCCATCGGCGTCGTCGCCCTGATCCCCGTCATCGTCAAGAAGTGGAGCAACCGTCATGCAGCCGCATAACAAGGCCGCCAACGTTTTCACCAAGGTCGATGGGACGAGTGGCGTCACCGGCTCATCGTCAGGTACGAGTGCCACAGGTTCGGGCGGAACAAGCTTCGGCTCCTCCGGCGGTTCGAGAGACGAAACCATCACGTGCGACATCTGCGTGATCGGCGCCGGCTCCGGAGGCCTGTCGGTCGCGGCGGCTGCGGCGGCCTTCGGCGTCCGTGTCGTCCTCATCGAAAAACACAAGATGGGCGGCGACTGCCTCAACTACGGCTGCGTCCCATCCAAAGCCCTGATCGCCGCCGGCAAGCGCGCCCACCTGATGCGCACGTCCGACCCATTTGGCATCGCCTCGCACGATCCGTCGATCAACTACAAAGCCGTGCACGACCACGTGCACAGCGTGATCGCCGCCATCGAACCCAATGATTCCGTCGAGCGCTTCACCGGCTTGGGCGTCCAGGTTATCCAAGCGGCCGCGCGCTTTGTCGACAAATCAACTATCGAAGCCGGGGAACGCCGCATCAAGGCGCGCCGCTTCGTCATCGCAACCGGATCGGCTCCGCTCGTCCCGCCGATTTCCGGGCTCGACAACACCTCCTACTTCACCAACGAAACGATCTTCGACAACAAGGACAAGATCGACCACCTCATCATCGTCGGGGGCGGCCCGATCGGCATGGAAATGGCGCAAGCCCATCGCCGTCTTGGCGCCAAGGTGACGGTGCTGGAAGGTGCGAAGGCGCTTGGCAAAGACGATCCGGAAATGACCCGCATCGTCCTGGAGCAGTTGCGTGCCGAAGGAATTGAAATCGGCGAAGGCACGCTCGTCACAAAGGTCGAAGGCGCTTCCGGCAATATCACCGTTCACACCAAGTCCGGTGACAAGCAAGCGACCGTCGAAGGCAGCCACATTCTGATCGCCGCCGGACGCAAACCAAACGTCGGCGATCTCGGGCTCGAAGCCGCCGGCATCAAGTTCGACAAGCGCGGCATCAAAGTCAGTGACGGATTGCAAACAACAAACAAGAGCGTTTTCGCCATTGGCGACGTCATCGGCGGGCTGCAGTTCACCCACGTTGCCAATTACCACGCCGGGATCGTCATCCGGCGGGCGCTCTTCCGCATCCCCGCCAAAGTCGACGAGAAGATCATCCCTTGGGTGACCTTCACCGACCCCGAACTGGCCCACGTCGGATTGAGCGAAGACCAGGCCATCGAGCAGCACGGAAAGATTTCGGTTCTGCGCTGGCCCTACCACGAAAACGACCGCGCCCAGGCCGAACGCGCTACAACGGGCCACGTCAAAGTCATTGCCGACAAGAAGGGGCGCATCCTCGGCGCCACGATCGTTGGCGAACATGCCGGAGAACTGATCGGAATGTGGAACCTGGCGATTTCCCAGAAATTGAAGGTTAAGGCGATGACGGAATGGATCTCGCCATACCCGACGCTTTCGGAGATAAACAAGCGCGCAGCCTACAAGTTCTACACCGGCGCGACTTCGAGCCCTCTCATCCGCAAAGCGATTAGCTGGCTTGCCAAACTTGGTTAATCGTCGGGATCCGAGCGGCCTCCGGCGCTGCAAGGCAACCGGCAACAGGCCTGAGGCCAACACCCGGCGATGCACGAGGTGGTTTTTCGCGATATAATATCTACATGTGCGAATAGGAACTGACGGCGCTGGCATCAAGCAACGGCCATATGGCCCCTCCTGACTGACCGAACCACTCCGCAAATGGACCAGAGAATCGACCAGCTTGTCGAAAGGCAGGAACAAAAGGCCACTCAGGCAGCCGATAACAGCAACTCGGCCGTCAGCAAGCTGATCCGTCGCTTTCGCCTCCCCGGTTTCAGCCGCACCAATCAGGCCGGAAACATCTCGACCTGGCAGCAACTGCGACTGCCATTCAAGCTTCTCGTGCTGACGATGGCGTTCGTCATGCTCGCCGAAATCTTGATCTTCGTTCCTTCCGTTGCAAACCACCGCCTCAACTGGCTAACCGACCGGCTGACGTCGGCCCATTTGGCGGCACTTGCAGCAGAATCCGCACCCGGCGGCGCTATTCCCAAGATGCTGAACGACGAACTCCTTCGCACGGCCGCGGTGAAAGCCGTCGCCGTCCGCCGCGACGGCCGCAGAAGGATCGTCCTTTCGCCCACCGAACCGGTCCAGGTCGATGCCTTCGTCGATCTGCGCCCAGTCCCCGACCGTTCCCTGCTCGACGAAATCGCCTACCGTGGTGATTTGATCGGAGAGGCCCTGACGGCACTCGTTCGGACAGACAGCCGCCTGCTGCGCGTTGTCGGTCCGCTCGATGGGCACGACAAAGACTTCATCGAAATCGTCATTCCCGAAACGCCGCTGCGCGAAGCCTTGCGCCGCTATGGACGCAACATTCTCTTCCTCTCGATCATCATCTCCGCGTTCACCGCCGCCCTCGTTTATCTGGCTTTGTCGAGATTGCTCGTTCAGCCGATGATGCGCATCACCAATAACATGTTGGACTTCGCCCAGAAGCCCGAGCCTGAACGCATCATCGAGACATCTGCCCGCGCCGATGAAATCGGCATCGCCGAACGCGAGCTTGCATCAATGCAGCGCCAGCTCTTGCAACTTCTCCTGCAAAAGAACCGTCTGGCCCAGCTCGGGCTCGCCGTTAGCAAGATCAACCACGATCTGCGCAACATGTTGGCGAGCGCCCAGATCCTATCCGACAGGCTCGCCTCGCTCAGCGATCCGACCGTCCAGCGCTTCGCCCCCAAACTGATCGCCTCCCTCGACCGTGCCATCAATTTCTGCAACGACACTTTGAAGTTCGGTCGCGCCGAAGAAGCGCCGCCGCGCCGCGAGCTGTTTAAGCTCAGACCTCTCATCGATGAAGTCGGCGACGGTCTGGGTCTGCCACGCTGCGGACAAATCACCTGGGTTCCGGATTTCGACGACAACCTGACAGTCGATGCCGACCGCGATCACCTCTACCGCATTCTCTCGAACCTTGCGCGCAACGCCTTGCAGGCCATCGAATCTCAAAAAACCGACGGCTGCCCGAACGGTGAAATCCGCATCGTCGCCCAGCGCGATACACGCGTTGTGACAATAGAAGTTCACGACAACGGGCCGGGCATTCCAGCCAAGGTACGCGAGCGAATGTTTGAAGCATTCCAGACCGCACAGCGCAAAGGCGGGTCCGGCCTAGGTCTGGCCATCGCCCAGGAGCTTCTCGCAACCCATGGCGGTATGATCGAAGTCCTCGATTGTGATGAAGGTGCCGCGTTCCGCTTGACGATTCCGGACCGCTCGGCGAAGCCTTGAAGCGCTGCGGCCGTCGGTCATCAATTGGCGCCAACGCCAGTCACCAAACTCTATGAAAGATCCGCCGGCAGGAGCCGGAAACGCGCCTGTCGTTATCCCGCAGCCTTGATAGCCTGCGCACTCGGAGCGGCTTCTGAGGGTTTCGACAACGCTTCAAGCGTCGCGTCAAGAACCGTGCTCAGCTCTTCGAGCAGATCACCGCCACGTTCAAGCTTGCCGCCGCGCGCCGTGTCCTCGATGGTATCGCTGATTTGAACGGAGCTGCGGGACAGCGCCGGGGCGCACTCAGACAGACGGCCCACCCGAAACCGCAAAGCGCATCTTGATCCTCCGAAACAGCTGATCGCGAACCTTGCGGTAGCTTTCCCTGATCTGTTCATCGTTGGCATCATCAGGCAGCGCAGTCGCATCAAGGGTCGGCCAGTACTCGACATCGATCGGTGCCGTGCGCGTCATCTCGAGAGCCTTGTGATGCGCTTCTGGCGATAACGAGATGATGAGATCGATGGGCGCGTCTTCGAGCGACGAAAGCTCGGCCGGACAGTGTTTCGAGATATCGATGCCGATTTCCGCCAGAACGTCGGCAGCATAGTGATCGACATCGCCCGCCCGCACCCCGGCCGACTGCACGCTCAGGCGGCTCCCGACCAGATGCCGCAAAATCCCCTCGGCCATCGGCGAGCGCACAGCATTGAGGCTGCACGCGAAAAGAATATTCCGCTTTGGAGCGATGTTCGGCCCTGCCAGCGGCACGGTTTTATCCCTTCCAATGCAGGGCGCAGATCAGCGTAAACAGCCGGCGGGCAGTATCGAAGTCGACTTCGATTTTGCCATCCAGCCGTTCGACCAGCAGCTTACTTCCTTCGTCGTGCAATCCCCGGCGGCCGATATCAATCGCCTGGATTTTCGAGGCCGGCGCCGAGCGGATCGCTTCGTAGTAGCTGTCGCAAACGAGGAAGTAGTCCTTGATGATCTTCTTGAACGGCTGCAGCGACAGGTTATGGGTCCCCACCTCCACGCCAGGTTCGTTGAAGATCTTCATCACAAGACGATCGTCCGCAATCGAAAGATCAAGCCGGTAAGGGCCCTCATCGATATCGGCCAGCTTGAACTCGTTCGATTCAAGAATGTCGAAGATCGCGACTTCGCGCTCGTGATCGATATGCGGTTTTTTGCTGGCAATCGTTTCCTGATCGAGGTTGATCTCGAAAAGACGAGAGCGCGAATTTGGCTGCGGAGCGAATTCCGACATGATGTGTATCACCCGGTCGTTTTCAGGCGGACTTCAACCGAACGGCGATGTCCTTCAAGTCCTTCGGAGCGCGCCAGCGTCATTGCCGCAGGTCCAAGAGCGGCAAGCGACTGAGGGTCAAGCTTCAGGATCGACGTGCGCTTCATGAAATCGAGAACCCCAAGCCCCGACGAAAACTTCGCCGAACGCGCCGTCGGCAAAACGTGGTTGGTGCCCGCGACATAGTCGCCGATCACCTCCGGCGTATAGGAACCGATAAAGATCGCGCCGGCATTGTTGATACGGGCAACAAGCTCTTCAGCGTTCTGGGTTGCGATCTCGAGGTGCTCGGCGGCGACGCGATCTGCAAGCGGCGGCGCTTCATCAAGCGACCCAAGAACAACGATCGCACCATTGTCGCGCCAGCTCGGCGTCGCAATCGCGCTCCGCGGCAGTTCGGCCAGTTGCCGCTCGACTGCAGCTTCGACCGCATCGGCAAAGTCCGCGTCATCCGTCATAAGGATCGACTGCGCCGCCGTATCGTGTTCGGCCTGCGCCAACAGATCGGTCGCGATCCATTCGGGATCATTGTGCTTGTCGGCAATCACCAGAACTTCAGATGGCCCGGCGATGGAATCGATGCCGACCGCTCCATAGACCTGCCGCTTGGCCGCCGCCACGAACGCGTTGCCGGGACCGACAATGGTCGCCACCGGAGCAATCGTCTCGGTGCCGTAAGCAAGCGCGGCAACGGCCTGCGCACCGCCCACCCGATAGATCTCATCGGCGACCATGCTGCCGGCAACAAGCACCAGCGGGTTGAGCTCGCCCCGCGGCGTCGGGACGACCATCACGATCCGCGAAACGCCCGCCACCTTCGCCGGGATCCCGTTCATCAGAACCGAGCTGGGATAAGACGCCGTACCACCCGGGACGTAGAGCCCTGCTGAATCGACCGGCGTCCAGCGTTCGCCGAGTTCCACCCCGGCCGCATCGCGATACCGACCGGAGGCAGGCTTTTGCCGCTGATGGTGGGCCATGATCCTGTCGCGCGCGAACTCCAGCGCCTCAAGCGCTTCGGGAGATTTCGACTTCACCTCGCCGATCGCCTCCGCGACCTCGTCTCCGGTAATGGCGATCCCCTTCTCGGCCAAATCGACCGCATCGAATTTCTTCGACAAGTCGATCAGCGCCGCATCGCCCCGCAAACGAACATCCTTGACGATGTCGGCAACGATCCCATCGACCTCTTCGGAAACCTCGCGCTTCTGCGCCAGCATTTCAGCGAAGCCGTCCGCGAAATTTGCATCAGCGCTGTTGAGCCGGTTCACCATCTCTCATTCTGCTCCATGTCCAAGCCCCCTGAAACCAAGGAGCACGACCCCGCCGGCAGTCGTCGCCATAAACCGGGGCAATCAAATTTCCGTCCACCGGCTCAGCCGCCGTCTGGATGCTCAGGCTTGCTATCAGTCTTCCACGCCGCACCCAGATCGCGCAGCTCCGCTTCGATGCATTCGACATCGATAGCCATCTGCGGCCCGCCTGAGAAAAATAGCGTCACCATACCCGAAGGCGCCTCGCGCTCTTCGAAGCCAATCGCGAGCAAGCTGACAACCTCTCCAGGCTTCGAACGGTCGAGCCCCATACTGCGCACAGACTTGACCTTGTCGAACCGCAACCCGCATTGACGCCGCTCAAAGCCGCGCTTCTTGCGCTCGCCCTCGGCGCCATCCCAATCGAAACGATTGAGAACCATGACGAGGCGCCGCGCGGGCCCATCAAAAACGATATCGCCAACCCGCCCGACGGCATCCTGCAGGTGCGCGGAAACGACTTGCAGGTCTTCAACGTCAAGCGCGAGCAGCTTCAATTCCGACATCTGGATCAATAGCCTAAAGTGTCACGAGTTTCCGGCTCCGCCTGAGAACGGGCAGGCGTCCACGCTTGATACCGGGGGCCGCAGGGGAAGGCAACCTGTCGCCCCCGCGACCGAATTGGCTTAACCAAAAAACCTGACGAATTCGTCTAGCGGCCAGTTCCCGTCAGTTCGCGCATGAGTGCCGCGCCTTGAGGTGGTATCCCGCCTTTGCCGCCCGACTTGGTAATGAGCTCAAGAACCAGACTTTCCAGCTCTTTATCGCCCAGATTGGGCTTTTTGACGGATTCAAGCCCATCAAACGGCGACGGACCGGTCCATTGTGTCGCGAGCCGCGCCCAGTCGAGCGCCGCTTTGACGTTGCGCCACGTCCCTAAGATCTTCAAAGGTAGAGAGAAGTTCGACGGCGGTGGCACAAGAGAAAGCTTTGTGCGATAGGCGATTTCACGCGTCTTGAGGTCCACTTCCCCGTCAGCCCGCACAACAATCGCCGGCCCATTGAGTGCGATATTCGGGTTCTTTGCCAGACCATTCGCGATCTCGAAATCGCCTTCCAGGGCATCGAACGGCGTTGTGTGGTTCGGGTTGTAGCTGCGGTTTGCAAACGGCCGAACGATCCGCCGGACGTCGTACCCGACAACCGCCCCATCCTTGACCACGCCATGCGCCGTTCCGCTCAGCGAACTGATGAGCGCCGCCTGGCTCTTGCCCGACGCTGAAAGTTTGGCATCGCCCGTCAACGCACCTCTGATGACGTCGCGCTGCTCGGCCTGCCGCAATACGTTCTCGACCCGCACGCCTTGCGCCTTCAAATCAACCGCAATCGATGGTTCGTCACCGCTCGCATCGATCCCCACCGTGCCGCTGATCTTCCCTTCAAGCGGCTCTGCCTCCCTGATATCGAGATCAAGCCGATCTCCGGCAAGCTTGGCGCCGAGCACCGATTTGCCCAACGCCAAGGAGCCATAACTGAGATCGCCGACCGTAAGGTCGAGATCAACGTCGGTCTTTCCGCCCTTGAGAGCATCAAGGCCCAGGTCGTCTTTGCTCCAGACGCTCCCAGATGATGCGAGACGCGATTCCAGCTGCAGCTCTTTCTTCAACGGTCCGCCCGTCGCCGACCCGGCAACATAGGCTTCAAGCGACGGCTTGATGGGGTCGAGCAAGAGCTGGTAGGGAGCAGGCGCAACACTCTCCAGCTGCGCAACCTGCCTGCCTCCCGCGGCTTTGTTACCGGCCGATCCCGATCCGAAATAGAGCCCGGTGTCGAGCTTATCGAGGACAAGCTTGCCGGACACCGAACGGCGCTCCCCGCTCATGTCGACGACGACTTCACCACTGGCCGCGGTTTCGTCGAGCTTCGCCTTCATCTGAGCAAGCCGGACGCGGTCCGCTGCAATCGATACATCTCCGTCGAACTTTAGCGAATTGAACCCCTGACCTTGCGGGACCTCGACGCCGAGCCACGCCGCCGTCCGCCGCGCCGAAGCCGTCTTCACTTTCAAGATGCCTTGAACCGCCTTCGCCGCCCCTGCGGATTCGAGAGGGCCACCTTCGGCCGGCGACGGGAAATCGCCGAAGAACTCCAGATTGCCCCCCGGGATCGCAAACGATGCGTTGAGGCGAACCGGCCCCGGTCGTGTCAGTTGCGCGACTTCGGAAAGCGTTGCCGTCCCCGTCAACGGTTCTTCGTTGAGCTTGAATTCGAGATCGGACTTCAATGGCTTGCCAAGCGAAAACTCATCGATCTTGGCTGTAACCTCGCCGACCGTGATCCCCTCGGGCAATTCGACAAACATGTTCGGATCGATGTTCGAAAGCGTAATGTCGTGCACCGACGGCGGATCGGCATCGGTTTTCAATCGCGCGCCAAGAGTGAAGCCGACCTCACCGAGCTGGATCGCAGCGTCTGAAATTTCAGCCGCTCCGTCAGAAATCTTGATGCCACCGGCAAACGATGCCGGTCGCACCTTCTCGCGCTGCTCGACCGGTAGGCCGAGCCAGTTCGAGGCCGCAACCAGATCGGGCGTTTCGATCTTGGCTTTGCCATCCAGCATGGTGTCGCCGCCGACGTCCGCAACGCCATCGAATTCCGCGCGCCCGTTTTCACCCGACAGATTCGACGTGAATGCGAAGGCCTCTCCGGATTTAAGTTTGGCTGGATCTTTGAACCTCACAGACCCGGTGACCGGATGCCCGTTGAGGATCAAGTTGAAGGCGACCGGCAGCGGCTTTTCGAAATCGACCGATTGCACCTTTGAACGCACACCATCGACACGCAGATCGCCAGGAAGCCCTTGCACCGACCCGTTTTCAACGCTGACCTCACCGATCGATAAGCCCGGCGCGGTGTAAGACGCCTTCCGTAGCGGCGTCTCCGCTCGTTCCAAAGGCGCCTCGGCGGGTTCCGTCAAATCAACGACCGGATCTACAAAATGCAGCTTGTCGACACTGACCGTCCACATCGTGATGAGCGGGAGCCAGCTAATCTCGGCATCGACTTCCCGCGCGGAAAGCAGCGGCCTCTGCCCACTCCGCGGCTGCATCCTCAAATTGCGCAACTTCATGGAGATCTGCGGGAATAGGGTAATCTCAGGCGGTCCGCCTGATGAGATCTCCGTATCAGTCGCACGCGCAACGGATGCGAGAATGTGGCGTTCAATGGCAGACGGGGGAACAAGAAAGAATAAAACCGCAGCGCTGATCGTAATCAGCCCCAGAATAACGACGACCGCCCCCAAGACCCAACGCACCATAACTGGACTCCCGCATCGCTCGTGCCTCTAGGGGGACCATAACCTACCCAGCGTGGAAGGAGTATGTCGCAGATCATACGCAATCCGCCAACGCGCGAGCAGCACTTAGGCGTGCCCAGTTGCGCGAAGACAAAACCCAACGCGTTGAAAATTCGAGAGGACTTCGCACTCAGCGCAGCCAAAGGGCCAATGCCTCACGCATCAGCCTTCCGAAACACGCGTGATAATTGCGCCGCAACGCGAGAGTTTTTCTTCCAAGCGCTCGAATCCGCGATCGAGATGGTAGACGCGGTTGATCAGCGTTTCGCCTTCCGCCATCAGCCCTGCGATGACAAGCGACACCGATGCACGCAGGTCGGTCGCCATGACGGGCGCACCGCGCAACGCCTTGACGCCGGTGATGGTCGCGGTATCGCCGTGGAGCTGAATATCTGCGCCAAGACGCGCCAATTCCTGCACGTGCATGAACCGGTTTTCGAAAATCGTCTCGCTAATGACGCTCGTCCCGTTAGCGCGCGTGACGAGAGCCATCATCTGCGCCTGCAAGTCCGTCGGGAACCCGGGGAACGGCTGCGTCTCGACAGTCACCGGCGTGATTTCCCCGCCCTGACGCGAAACGCGAATGCCTTCCGGCACGGCCTCAACGCTGGCACCGGTCCGCTTCAGCGCATCAAGCGCTGCCTGCAGATGTTCCGCGCGAGCCCCTTCAAGCAGAACTTCACCGCCAGTGGCCGCCACCGCAAAAGCGAACGTGCCGGTCTCGATCCGGTCGGGAACGACGCTATGCACAGCGCCTTCAAGCCGGTCGCGGCCCTGGATGCGCAGCGTCGACGTCCCGATCCCGTCGATTTGAGCACCCATCTTGACGAGGCACTCCGCAACGTCGCCGATTTCGGGTTCACGCGCCGCGTTCTCGATCAGCGTTTCGCCTTTCGCCAAGGCCGCCGCCAGCAGAACGTTATGGGTCGCACCGACCGAGACCTTGGGGAACGTGATGCGGTTGCCGACAAGCCCGTTCGGAGCCTTGGCGATCACATAGCCTTCATCAATGTCGATCTCGGCCCCGAGCGCCCGCAAACCGCTAAGATGCATGTCGACGGGCCGCGTGCCGATCGCGCATCCGCCCGGCAGCGAAACTCTGGCTTTGCGCATTCTGGCGATCAGCGGACCAAGCACCCAGAAACTGGCCCGCATCCGGCTGACCATTTCATAAGGGGCCGTCGTATCGACGATATCGCGAGCCGTGAGATGGAACGTCTCACCCAGATAAGGCGCAGGTCCGGAGCGCTTGCCATCGACGGCAAGATCAACCCCATGGTTGCGCAGAATGCGAGCCAGCAGATTGACGTCCGCCAGGTTCGGAACGTTCTTCAGCGACAGCCGGTCATCGGTCAGCAAGCTCGCGATCATCAACGGCAGCGCTGCGTTCTTCGCCCCGGAGATGGGGATGGTCCCGTTAAGCTGCTGCCCGCCGACAATCTTGATACGATCCATAGTCTTTCGCCCTAGCTCTTCAATCTGTAGCTGTGTTGCGGAAACCCGCTCGCTACCGCCGACTTCATCAAGGTCTCGCAACCCGACGCGCGCGGCCACCAACGAAGCCGCACCGGCCCCAAAGCGTGTATCCACAAAGCGAGACACTTAGTCGGGTTCGCACCCTGGCCGCAAGGGGCTGGAGACCAGAACAGTTGGATAATCAGTCGTCTGCGCCTGTCTCGCCGTCATCCGAACTCCCGGTTTCCTGGGTATTCCGGGCTCGCGAGACAGCTTTGCGCTTTTTCATATTCTCGCGCATTTGCGCTTCAAGCCGCTCGAGACGCAGGGCCTTTTTGTCTTTTTTCGCACCCGTAGCCGACTTTTCGGTCATCTTTTTGAGACCCTTGCTCAAACCCATCGAAGTGAAACCATAACGCGCCGCCTCGATTTCCGGGACCTGTTACCCCTGAAGCACCGACGATACTTCCGACCCGCCTTCACCGACGATAAACCACGTCTCGCATTCACCCACACCCTTGATGTCGATGACGCCATGCCGTTCGAGGACGAACTCCGGTTCCAGATACGTCCGGCATGCCGGGCAGACAAGCACCCGGTTGGGTTCCGACTTATTCTCCAGCCGCGCAGCCAGATTCACCGTATCCCCCCAGACATCATAGGTGAACTTGTGCGTACCAATCACACCCGCCATCACCGGCCCTGAGGCAAGACCGACGCGCATCGACAGATCGATGCCGTGCTGATCCCTCACGCGAACGACGACCTTCTGCATATCGAGCGCAAGTCGCGCCAACCTTGCCGTCGGATCAGGCACCGGATCGGGTACTCCGGCGGCCGCCATATAGGCATCACCAATCGTCTTGATCTTCTCGACGCCGTGCCGCTCGGCAAGCCGGTCAAACTCCGTCACCATTTCATTGAGCAGCGCCACGGTCTTTTGCGGTCCTAGCGCACGCGCCAGCGCCACAAACCCTGAGATGTCGGTGAACAGGATGGCTGCGTTTTCGTGACTGTCGGCAATCGCCGCACCAGGATTTGCCTTGAGCCGCTCGACAACGCTGTCTGGTAGAATATTCCGCAACAGCGCATCGGTTTCGGCTTTCGCCGTCTCAGCCAATGAAAACGCGTAATAGACGGTCGCCGCGATGAGAACGCCGGTTGTGATCGCCGCCTGCAGATAAAGATCCCACAGCACCTCTTCAGGCGCGTCGATCAAGGCCGCCCCCTCCGGGTACATATGCCACGCCAGGACATGCAGCAGAACCGCCAACACCACCATCGGCAAGATGAGCTTCATGCGCTCGATGCCGAAAACGACAAACGTCGCCGCAGTGCCAATGAAATATTGCAGATGCAGGCCTGACTCGTGACCCAGATACGCCGTCAGGAAAAACAACCCGACATATTCTGAAACGATGATGATGAGAGCACCGGCCAGATCTGAAATCCGGTGCGCGAACGGAACCGTCAGCGCCGCAAAGAATAGCGCCAGATTCACGTAGATCACCGGCGCGAATTTCTCAAAGTCCATGAACGTATTCTGGATCGAATACCCCGCCGTCGTCAGCGCGATCAGGTAGGCAATCAGATTCATGACGACGAGGCGCCGCTGGATGTCGGGCGGATAACCCTCGGTCCCAAACCGGGCAAGCCGCCTCAGCGCCAGCCGGGCCTGCCGCAGAAGCGAGCGACCGCGCCGTTTGGTCTTGGGCGGCCGCGCCGAGCCCAGTTCAAGCGCTTGGGCGCGCAATGCACTGTTGTTCTGCTCTTGCATCGCTTCTTTATAAGTGATCGATCAAAGGTAGAGCCGGCAAAACGGCAAACCGCAGACAACCTAGAACTCAAATCATTTCGGTTTCATGGCGGCCAGCCGGATCAAAATTCTTCCCGGCCGACCGTCCTTGTCAGTTCCCTGCGATATCTTCCAGCTCAAAAACGTTGCAGCGGATCGATTGCCCGTCCCGCTTGATCGCGCCACTGCCTTCCAACAACGACAAAGCCGTATTGACCTTCGGCCGGCTGGCCCCGATCAAAAGCGCCAACTCGCTTTGCGACATCTTGAACGGAATTTCGACGACCTCGTCTTCAGGCTCTTCGCCGGCCCTGGCACGAACGGCCGCCAAGAAGAATCGCGCCAGCCGGACTTCAATCGGGCAGAGCGCAATGGCTTCGAGTTGCTGATCGGCCTCGCGCAGCCGGCGGCAGAGGAAGTGCAGCATCGCCTCCGCGACGGACGGGTGCGAGGTCATCACCCGCTGGAAGGCCGAACGCGACAGGTTATGCGCCGAAACCTTGGTGGCAGCCGTTGCATCCGCCGTTCTCAAACCGCCATCGATCATGGCGATCTCACCGAACAAACTGCCCGCCTCGGCATGTGCAAACGAAAGTTCGCGGCCCTCTGCCGTCAGAACCGACAACCGAACCCGCCCATCCGCGACCAGATAAACGTCCTTGCCTTCATCGCCGCGTGCAAAAATGACCTGCCCGCTCGTAAACGAAACCGGCCGCATCTCCTTGGCGATCGCGGCGCAACTCTCTTCGTCAAGCCCGGAGAACAACGACGTCCCCTTGATCAGCTCAGTCAGGTTTTGATTAGCGCTCATGCGTTGTCCTCCTGTGCAATCAGGATAAGTCCGTTCCCGGCAATATAAACCGTTGAAAAACTTATCAAGCGGTCCAGTCGAGATAGCAACGAATTTGTCGCCTATTGCTTTTCATCAGGCGGCTTTGCATTGTCGCGCGCATCGGCAGGCCGCCTGTCGGCTCGTTATAGCTCAGGATCAAGTTTTACGAACGGGTTCCATGACCACCGCCAAAGGTACACTATTCACCGCCCTAAGCCGAACCGACGGACCTCGCCGCGATACGTTGCGCCGAGAATTGGCCCGCGCCAAGCCATCCGACCAGACCGGCCAGAGCCGTCCCAAGCTGGTGCTCGCCAGCGCCAGCCCGCGCCGATTGGCGCTTTTGGCCCAGGTCGGCATCGACCCCGACGCGCTTCGGCCGACCGAAATCGACGAAACGCCCCGCAAGGGCGAGATGCCGCGCGGTCTGGTTTCAAGGCTCGCCCGGCAGAAGGCCGAAACCGCCCGCGATCAAATCGCCAACGACCGCGATATCGCCGACAGTTTTGTCATCGCCGCCGATACGATCGTCTCAACCGGCCGCAAAATCCTGATGAAACCGCAGTTCATGGAGGAAGCCGTTGCCTCCCTTCAGCTGTTGTCGGGCCGCACCCACCGCGTCATGACGGGCGTCTGCCTTCTCACGCCAGACGACAAGATGCGCACGCGCATCGTCGAAACCTCGGTCCGCTTCAAGCACTTGAGCCGGCCGGAAATCGAAGCCTATATCGCGTCACGCGAATGGCGCGGCAAAGCCGGAGGCTACGCGATCCAGGGCCTGGCCGGCGCCTTCGTCCAGAAGATCATCGGCTCCTACACGAATGTCGTCGGATTGCCGGTGCTCGAAGTCACCAACATGCTGGCTGGCGAAGGCTACCCGATCCACTATGCCTGGCTGAAAATGGGCGAAGCCGACGAGGAATGACGCTTTTCAAGCCGGTGGACCGATGCGGACCGATATTGCCGGCTGATCCCCACCCAACGAACCGCTCGGTGATTGATCGGCCTTAGCCCGCGCCCTAAATCAGGCAAGAGCCACAAGCACCTCGGCGCACTTTCCATAAACCGAGCCAAGTGAAGGAGACAGCAATGGCGGATAAGCCGCAGAAAGCTGCAGCCGAAACCGGTTCCGAAGAAATCTCCCATGGGAAGTCGAGGCCCTGCCCGATTTGCCAACACCCCTCTGTTTACCAATACCGGCCCTTTTGCTCACGCCGCTGCGCCGACATCGACCTCTCGCGCTGGATGACCGGCAAATACGCGGTCGCCGGTGGCAACGCCGACGAAGATGAAGACGGCGATCAGGCCCGCGCCGCAGATGCCGCAAGGTCGATCGCCCGCAACGACCCCGACGTTTGAACGCTCAATAAGCCGTTTTGGCCGCCAAGAAGCCCAGCCGACACGGGATTTCCCTCGCAACCCCAATCGTTTCCCGCGCGACGAATGGCGCAAAAATTGGCTCCCAAAGGCGCTTGCCAGCCACGTTCGCCTTCACTATAAGACGGGTCTTCGCGTTGCCCGCCCTGCGGGAACGCCTTCCGCCCAGGTAGCTCAGTTGGTAGAGCACGTGACTGAAAATCACGGTGTCGGTGGTTCGATTCCGCCCCTGGGCACCATATTCCTCACATGGCCCATCTCTCACTTCGCACTGGCATTTGCCCTTCGAAGCGAGCTGCAGCCAGCCGCTTTACGCTTGAGCTGCAGCTCAACCATCAGCCTGCGCGTATTTTCCCGATAAACTGCTCGACCTGCTGCCTCAGGACTTCTGATTCGCTGGAAAGCTGAGACGCCGCACTCGCAAGCTGCGTCGACGACGCCCCCGTTTCATGAGCCGCCACCGCAACGCGCTCGATGCTGGTGACGACGGATGCCGTGCCGTCGGCAGCCTGCGTCATGTTTCCGGCGATATCCCGGGTCGTCGCGCTTTGCTGCTCAAGCGCCGCCGCGACCGCTGAAGACGCTTCATTGATAGTCGTCATCAGGCTGCGCATTTCGGCCATCGAACTCACAGCACCCTTGGAGGCGCTTTGAATCTGCTCAACCTGGCTTCGGATATTCTCGGTTGCCTTCCCCGTTTGTGAGGCAAGTTCCTTGACCTCGGCCGCAACGACAGCAAAGCCCTTGCCCTCGTCGCCGGCACGCGCCGCTTCGATCGTGGCATTGAGCGCCAACAGGTTCGTCTGGCTGGCGATTTCGGCAATCAGGTCGATCACCTCGCTGATCAGATCGGAGCTTTCCGCCAGACCAGCAATATGAACGCTCGTACTGTCGACATTCTCAACCCCCTTTTCGGAGGCGTCGAAAGCCTGCCCCATCTGCGAGCTGATCTCGAAAATGGACGCATTAAGCTCTTCGGCCGCCGCCGCGACGGTGCTGACATTGCTGCTGGCCTGGCTTGAGTTCGCCGCCACCATTCCAACGTCGTTGCTGGTCTGATTGGAAACCTCCTGCATCGCCGATGCCGTCGACGCGAGTTGGCTGGCCGCAGCAGAAACCGAATTGATGATCTGCCCGACTTGCGAATCAAAATTATCGGCAAGCGCATTCAGCTCCGCGCGACGTTTCTTTTCGGCCAACTCGGCGGCTTGCGCACGTTCTGCCACCATCCGTTCGTTGGCAATGGCGTTGTCTTTGAAGACTGCGACTGCTCTGGCAATCGCGCCAATCTGGTCCTTTCGGTCCGTCCCGACGATCTCAACGGAAGTGTCATGGTCCGCCAACCGGCTCATGGTTTCTGTCAAACCGACTAATGGCGGTCCCACCGAGGAATAAACCATGCAGATCAGTCCCAAGGCGAAGGCAAAAGTCACCGCCAGGGCCACCGAACTCAAGATAAGCCTTTGGAAGGTTGCGCCAGCCTTCGCTCTTGCGTGCAAATCAAGCTCGGCCAGAAGCTTGTCTTCGACCGTTTTCAGCGCATCGATACGAACCGTACTGGCTGCAAACCACTGCGGCCCTGTGATCCCGCTCAAGTCGGCACCGAACGGAGCGCTATTGGCAGCCTTGCGCAGCACCTCGACATCGGCCGAGACAGCCCCCGACAGCACCGAATTCTTGTAAGCAACTATTGAAGGATAAGTGGCGCGTTTAAACTCGGAAAGATACACGTCTTGCTTCGCACCCAAACGAACGAAGCGCCGATAGACTTTTTCGACGAATTGACCCGCGCCAAACCCGGCAGCGCCCATTGCGCGCTCTAGGCCTGCATTCTCTTTTGCAAGCGACAGGGTGACATACGATTCGAATGGCTCAAGCAGATCCGCATCGTCAATCTCTGAGGTGATACTCTCGACCATCTTCAGAAGCTCGCCGATAACCGGCGTATAATAGCCCGCAACGTCAGAGACGCCGACTTCAAGCCGGCTGACCTTGCCGCGCATATTTTTAAGATCGCGCAATGACTGACTGGCCTGTTGCAGGTGAAGTTCGAATTGATGCGATTCCGAACCCGCTTCAATAGATCCGAACCTCTTAGCAAATTCCTTTAGAGCATTGTCGGAATCGAGCCGCAGCGAATCGATCTGGCTGGAAAATTGCCGACCCCGAGAACTGACGAAGCCTGCCGATGCGCCACGTTCTTTCTGCAGCTCGTGAATAAGCTGCGAAATAACTGGAGCCTCGTCGATCTTGGCAAGAACGAAGCGCTCCATCCGATAGTTCCGATATTCGCCAAACAGAAGAATTCCAGACAGTACGAGCGCCGTCACCATTGGAACCAGGGCAAGCATCCACAGACGCTGCCTTATCGAAAGTCTGGAAATAATTTTCAGCATGAATGCCCCCCGAACGGATAGAATTTTAAACCAACGGCTCAATCGCAACCGCGTTTCGCCCCAATTGCGGAACACAAATTTCACTCCAAGCACCAAAACGGCGTTGGCATTAAGGAGGATACTTTCAAAAAGCAAAAGGAAATCTAAACCAACACAAACAATTGGCTTCGAAATTATCACGAACCGAAGAAATCCAGCGCTTTACGCAAATGCCGTGACCTTCACGGCGAGAAACAATTTGGCTAGCCCAGGCCAACCCAAGGTAGTTGACTCGATGTTCGCAAACCAACAGGAAAAGCAAAAAGCGCAAGAGAAAACAAACTCGTAGCCATCAGACATGGCGAAAAATCATCAGCGGAAAGCTGAAGATGAAAACAACAAAGATTCAAGCATTGCCGAACTGCTCAAAAACAATGCTGGGAATTACATAGACCTTACCACAACGCAAATCATGAAATGAAATGGAATAAATAAAGCAATTCACTTCAACAAAGAATCAAAGGACTGCGTCTTACTGAGATCCAACAAAAGACAAAACCAGATCAATAAAAATAGGGCCACCACAAAAACCGAAGGACAACTGCCGGGAAATAACGTCCCAATCAACCTGCAAAGAGATTTTCGCGCCGCCACACCGGCTCAGCCGAACAGATGTCCGATCGCGTCCATCCGCCAACCCGACCCGTTGCCCTCGGTTCAGGTGACGGCTTCTCCCCGGCCCCACACGCCCAAGCAACTAAGTCCTCAACGCGACAGCCCCCGGCCGTTGCGTAAATATTAGCCAGACACGGCGCACGACTGTCGAACACGACTGTAGAACTGGGGCTCAAGTCCAAAGGCCAAACCGATCAGATGCACATTTTTTGACGCGACGCAGCATTTGCGCGACATTATCATTACATCCTCATAGACAAGTCATAGGAGAAACTACCCATATGTGCGGCATCTGCGGCGAAATACGGTTCGACGGCAAAGGCGCCTCTGCTGGAGCAATCGCAGCAATGTGCGAGGTCATGCGTCCACGCGGACCCGACGCAGGCGGAGCGATTGTCCGCGACCGGGTCGGATTTGGCCACCGCCGGCTGCGCATCATCGATTTGTCGGCGCGCGGCAGCCAGCCGATGACGGACCCGGAACTGGGCCTGACCCTGGCTTTCAATGGCTGCATCTATAACTACAAGGACCTGAAGGCCGAGCTTGAGGGCAAGGGCTATCGCTTCTTTTCCGACAGCGATACCGAAGTCATCCTCAAAAGCTATGCCGCCTGGGGACCCGACTGCGTCAAACACTTCAACGGCATGTTTGCATTCGCGATCCATGAACGCGAAAGCGGTCGCGTCGTCCTCGCCCGCGATCGTTTGGGCATCAAGCCGCTCTACCTCGCCGAGACATCAGCCAACGGCGAAAAAGCCCTGCGCTTTGCCTCGTCGCTACCCGCCTTGCTGTCCACCGAGGGCATCGACCGTTCCATCAACCCGGTTGCACTCCATCACTATATGACCTTCCACGCCGTCGTGCCGCCACCGCACACGATGGTCAAAGGGATCCAGAAATTGCCGCCGGCGACCGTCTCGATCCTCGAACCCGACGGAACCCGGAAGGATAGCGTCTATTGGGAACCGTCATTTGAGCGCACCGCCGAGGACATCAAGACATCGGGCGAAGAATGGGAGCGGCGCGTTCACGACGCACTCATGCTGGCAGTCAAGCGCCGCATGGTAGCTGACGTCCCCGTCGGCGTTCTGCTGTCTGGCGGCGTCGACTCTTCGCTGATCGTCGGCCTCCTCGCCGAAGCCGGCCAAAGCGGGCTCAAGACATTCTCCGTCGGCTTCGAATCCGTCGGCGGCGAAGAAGGCAACGAGTTCCGCTATTCGGATCTGATCGCCAAGCACTACGCAACCGAACATTTCAAGATCCCGGTCCCGACCGCCGAAATGATCGAGAACCTGCCCGCCACCATCCACGCCATGTCCGAGCCGATGGTCAGTCATGACAACGTCGGCTTCTACCTGCTGTCGCGCGAAGTCCAAAAACACGTCAAGGTCGTACAAAGCGGCCAGGGTGCCGACGAAATCTTCGGCGGCTATCACTGGTATCCGCCGCTTGCTTCTGGCAACGCCGATGTCGATGACTACGCAAACGCCTTCTTCGACCGCGACCACGCCGAGTATTGCCAGGCCGTAACCGCCGCTTACGGCGGAGAGACCGACCACAGCCACAAGTTCGTCTCGAACCATTTTGCCAAGGCCGGCGCCGACACGACCGTCGACCGCGCCTTGCGCATTGATACCCAGATCATGCTCGCCGACGATCCCGTCAAGCGCGTCGACAACATGACGATGGCCTGGGGCCTCGAAGCCCGCGTTCCTTTCCTGGACCACGAACTCGTCGAATTGGCCGCAAAAATCCCGCCGGAACACAAACTGAAGCAGGAAGGCAAAGGCGTCCTGAAAGACGTCGCCCGCAAGGTCATCCCCGCAGAAGTCATCGACCGGCCGAAAGGCTATTTCCCCGTTCCGGCTCTGAAATACATCGAAGGCCCTGTCTGGGACATGGTCAATGACGCACTGAACAGCTCGGTGGCACGCAACCGCGGCGTCTTTCAGCGGCCTTACCTGGACAAACTCTTAGAAGCCCCCCGTGAACACATCACCCGTTTGCGCGGATCCAAACTATGGCAAATCGCGTTGCTGGAGCTCTGGCTGCAGTCACATAAAATCTAATTCGGCTGCGTGCGATGCCCCGCCAAGTGCTTTTGAATGCTCGATCACGCGAACGGACTGAGGTTCAACAGCACGGCAGGAGCGCTTGAATTTAGTTTCTACCGAAGCTTCCAGTTAGGAGGTCAGGCATGAGTGAAAAACCTGACAATACCGAAGACAAACAAGAAGAAATGGCGAGCCTCAAGAGCTGGGGCGCTCCTGTGACTTGGTTCGAGGAGCACAACTGCTCCAACAAGGTCGTCGATTGCGGCTGGGGCCGCTTGCTCTTCGGTCAAACCTTCGACGGTCCTGACTCCTTGGCGAAGCTCTTACAGGAAGAACAGTCCGGCCGCCGCGACATCGCGCTTTATGTCCGCGAACCGCACATCGTCCTGGCCGCGGCACCTCTGGCTCTGTTTCTCGATCCCTCGCACACATTCCGCCGGAACTTCGACACACCCCTACCCCCGGTCAATCACGAAGGCCTCATTATCCGCGAGGCCGAGCCCGAAGATCAGGACCGCATCAACGCCATCTATCAGGCCCGCGGCATGATCCCCTGGGAGCCCGGTTTCGTCGCCTCAACCAAAACCCACGACGAAATCATCATCCTTGTCGCCATCGAACCTTCCACCGACGATATCGTCGGCGTCGTCGAAGGGGTCGACCACGTCGTGGCAATCAACGACCCCGACAACGGTTCGAGTCTATGGGCCCTGGCCGTCGACACCAAGGCCCGCCGACCAGGCATCGGCAAGAAGCTATCGCTCGCACTCGCCCAACACTTTTGCGACCTCGGGCGTTCCTTCATGGATCTGTCGGTCATGCACGACAACGCCGACGCCATCGGGCTCTATAAGAAACTGGGCTTCGAACAGGTCCCCGTCTATTGCGTCAAAAAGAAAAACACTGTGAACGAGCGGCTGTTCGTCGGGCCCGAACCTAATCAGCACCTCAACATCTACGGGCAGATCATCGTCGATGAAGCACGACGCCGCGGTATCAGCGTTGAGGTCGAAGACGAAGCCGCCGCGCTGTTCTCCCTGACGCTCGGCTCCCGCAGGGTTGCCTGCCGCGAATCTCTTTGCGACCTGACTAGCGCCGTTGCGATGAGCCGGTGTGACGACAAAGCCCTCACTCACCGCCTTCTTGCCAAGGTTGGTCTGATGGTGCCCGCCCAGAAAATCATCGAAAGTGAAGATGACGCGATCGAATTTTTGGAACGCTACAATCGCGTTGTCGTTAAACCTGTCAAAGGCGAGCAGGGCCAAGGCGTCTTCGTCGATCTCCAATCGGCAAAAGGCGTCAAAGCCGCAATCGGGGAAGCCAAAAAGTACTGCAACGACGTCATCATCGAGCAATTCGTTTCCGGCGACGACGTGCGCATCATCGTCATCGACGGGGAGGTGGTCGCCGCTGCCATTCGCAAACCGGCTTCTATCGTCGGAGATGGTAAACACTCCATCCGCGAGCTGATAGAAAAGCAGAGCCGCCGCCGCGAAGCCGCCACCAGGGGCGAAAGCCGTATCCCCATCGACGACGAAACCGAGCGCTGCTTACGCCATGCCGGACAGACCTTGGAAACCGTACTTGAGGAAGGTGCGTTTCTTGCCGTACGAAAAACTGCTAACCTGCACACGGGCGGAACGATTCACGATGTGACGCCCGAACTGCATGTCTCGCTTGCAGATGCCGCCGTCCGCGCCGCAGCGGCGCTCGGCATGCCGGTTGTCGGCCTCGACTTCGTGGTTCCCGCGATCGACCAACCGGCCTATTGGATCATCGAGGCCAACGAACGTCCCGGACTGGCCAATCACGAGCCTGCTCCGACAGCAGAAAAATTTATCGACTTCCTGTTCCCCAGCACGCGCCCGGGGGCAGCCTAGGGGGAAATAGCAGGTGAAAGACTTAGATATCGACGTAACTTACCTGCGCCGCATCTTGGAAGGACTGCTCGACATCCCAAGCCCGACCGGCATGACCGACTTGGCAGTCGGCTATGTTTGCCGCGAATTGGAAGAGCTGAAAATTCCCTTCGAGTTGACGCGCAGAGGCGCCATCCGCGCCGATCTGAAAGGCAAGCGCGAGACGCCTGACCGCGCCATCGTCACCCACGTCGACACACTCGGCGCCATCATCAAAGGCTTCCACGCCGCCAATGGTTGGCCGCGGATTTCCGCCGTCGGCAGCTGGTCAGCCCGCTTTGCCGAAGGCGCGCGCTGTACGGTGTTTTCCGACAACAATATCCGCACCACGGGAACGATCCTCCCGTTGAAGGCATCCGGTCACACCTACGGCGACGACATCGATACCCAGCCCAGCTCCTGGGAAAACCTTGAACTGAGACTCGATGCACGGATCTCGAACGAAAAGGATGTCCGCGAACTGGGCATTCATGTCGGCGACCTTATCGCCATCGAAACCCAACCCTTCTTCGCGCCGAACGGCTTCATCTGCTCGCGCCATCTCGACAACAAGGCCGGTGTTGCAGCAAAGCTCGCAGCCGCCAAGGCCATCGTCGACAACCAGATGCTGCTGCCGATGGACTGCCATTTGCTGTTCACGATTTCTGAAGAAGTCGGCGTCGGCGCCTCGCACGTCCTGCATGGCGATGTCGCCGAACTGCTATCCGTCGACAACGGCACGATCGCATCCGTCCAGTACACCTGCGACTACGGCGTAACGATCGCAATGCAGGATTCGACGGGACCGTTCGATTACCACCTGACGCGCAGCCTGATCAGCCTCTGCAAGCGGTTCGGCATCGAACACAGCCGCGACGTGTTCAATCACTACCGCAGTGATTCCGCAGCAGCGCTTGAGGCCGGCAACGATATCCGCACCGCACTAGTTTGTTTCGGACTTGATGCTTCGCACGGCTTCGAGCGCACGCACATCGATTCGCTCCACGCGCTCTCGCGCCTCCTCGTGCTTTACATGCAGAGCCCGGCGCTGTTCGAACGCGATGAAAAGCCAATCGGACCGGTTGGTGATTTTCCCGCCGCCGATGAATCCTGATGCCCAAGCTGTTCCCGGCATTTTGAAATGTGGCGCTGCAGAAACTTTCGCAGCGTCACACTCTTTTGATCCGACGAACTGATCCTACTTTGCCTGTTCCGGTCGACCGCCCCGACGGTGTATGCTGAAGCCGATAATTCGGCCGCCTAATGACGCAACACCTGCCACCCCAGGAGCATCGCATGACAGGCAAAGCATTTCTCGACGACGTTGACCGCCAATTCAATTCCGCCGCTCAGCACGTAACGATGCAGGACGGTCTGTCGGAAAAAATCCGCGTCTGCAACGCCACCTATGTCGTGCGCTTCGGCGTCCGCCTGCGCGGCCGAATGCAGACCTTCACTGGCTGGCGCGCGGTCCACTCGACTCACGTCAGCCCGGCCAAAGGCGGGATCCGCTACGCCTCCAATACCGATCAGGAGGAAGTCGAGGCCCTCGCAGCGCTGATGACCTACAAGTGCGCTTTGATGGGCCTGCCGTTTGGCGGCTCCAAAGGCGCGCTCAGGATCGATCCGCGCGAATGGACGACCGAGGAACTCGAAAAGATCACCCGCCGCTTCACCCAGGAACTCGCACGACACGGTTTCCTGTCACCCAGCCAAAACGTCCCCGCACCTGACATGGGCACCAACGAACGCACCATGATCTGGATGACCGACGAATACCGCCGCTGGGCACCGACCGACATCAACGCCTTCGCCTGCGTCACGGGCAAACCTCTCGCTGCCGGAGGCATCGATGGACGCGTCGAGGCGACGGGACGCGGCGTCCAGTACGCCATTCAGGAGTTCTTCCGATCGCCTGCAGATGTCACCGCCAGCGGTCTCTCGGAAGGCTTGGAAAATAAGCGCGTCATCATCCAGGGCCTCGGCAACGTCGGCTATCACGCAGCTTCATTCTTGTCGCAGGAAGATGGCTGCAAGATCATCGGCATCATCGAACGCGACGGCGCTGTCTACAGTCCTGACGGCCTCGATGTCGAAGCTGTCAAACGGCATATTACCGAGACAGGCGGCGTCACCGGTTTTGCTGGGGCCGACGTTATCGCCGATGGGTCAAGCCTCATCACCGAAGACTGCGACATCTTCATTCCCGCAGCCATGGAAGGCGTCATCAACGACCAGAACGCCCCGCACATCAAAGCCAAGCTCGTCGTCGAAGCCGCCAATGGTCCAACCACATTCGAAGGCGACCGCATTCTGCGCGAGCGCGGTATCACGGTCCTGCCCGATCTCTACGTCAACGCCGGCGGTGTCGTTGTCAGTTACTTCGAGTGGGTGAAAAACCTTACGCACATCCCGTTTGGATTGATGGAGCGGCGTCACCACGAGACCAGCCATCGCATGCTCGCCAAGTCTCTGGAAGCGATGACCGGCGCCCAGTTTCCAGCCGATACCGCTCGCGCGTTTCTCGATGGCGCACGCGAAGTCGACCTCGTCAGATCAGGACTCGATGAGATGATGCGCGGCGCTTACCAGGAAATTTCCGAAGCCCGCCGCGTCGGCGATGAACTTCTGGATTTCCGAACCGCAGCCTTCACCATCGCCATCCGACGCATTGTCGGAGCCTACGAAGTGATCGGCCTGTAGAACGGCGCTCCCAACCGATCCGGCGGCACCATCAACACGCCCCGCATAGGTGGCAATTTAATGCAATCTTGAGCTTCAGCCATTTCTGTGTGAGCGTCAGCTGGCGAGAAGGAACTCTCATGTCGCGTTGAACAGCATGATGGGCTGAACGAATGACGGTTCAAGGAGTGTTGCTTGACCTCTCCGGAGTCGTCTACGAAGGCGACCACGCCATTGCGGGAGCCCTTGAGGCAATCGCCCGGCTGCGCGCGGCGCATTTGCCTATCCGCTTCGTGACGAACACTACCCGCAAACCGCGACAGGCAATTATCCGCGAACTCTCCGCGATCGGCCTCAATGTTGCCGATGACGAACTCTTCACCCCGGTCGATGCCGCCAACACCTGGCTCGCGGCCTATTCCTGCAGCACGTCCCTGCTCGTACACCCCGCATTGAAGGACGAGTTCCCAACGCCTGAAAAAACCGAAGGGCATGCCGTCATCATTGGCGATGCCGAGCATGACTTCAACTACGCGAACCTCAACGACGTCTTCCGAGACCTCGTCGACGGCGCTGAGCTACTGGCCTTGGCGAAGAACCGGACATTCAAGGACCGCGACGGCAAACTGAGCCTTGATGCCGGACCGTTCGTTGCGGCTCTCGAATTCGCCACCGGCAAGCAGGCGTTCATACTCGGCAAGCCCGCGCCGGAGTTCTTCAAATCGGTTCTGGCAAGTATCCCATGCCCACCCGAGAGCGCCGTCATGGTCGGTGACGATGCCGAGGCCGACGTCGCAGGCGCATTGTCGTGCGGCCTGGGTGCCGCCCTCCTGGTCCGCACCGGCAAGTTCAAAGACGGCGACGATACCCGTTTCGATCCGCACCCGACGGCCACCGTTGACGATCTATCAGCAGCCGTCGAATGGATCCTAGCCAACCGGAACTGAGGAGGAAACAACATCAAGAGGCGCCGGTCCTGATTGCCGATGCCGCCTCACATCAACTGAGCCACTTTTTGGCATCGTCAAGCTGATTCAAGTCGAAGACGTGAAGCTGCGCTGCCATCAACGGCGAAAAGAACTTCGAGGCACCGCGGATCCAGGTAACATCGCTGACAATCGCGATCTTGGAAAAGTCGGCATAGTGCATGAAGCCGAGACGCGCATCGTCCCACATCGCGCCGGCCGTAAACGATCCGAAATCCTGATCGAAAACGGCGAGCACCTTGAGCTTGTCGTGCTCCTTCAGCCGTTCTTCGACAAGCGGCGTCAGCATCTCTTTATAGTCCTGCGATGTGATGGTGCCCCGCACCTTGAAGGCGATCACATCCGAGGGTAACCCCTCGATCAACTCAAACGCACCTGGGTGGTCCTCTTCCGCGATCACCCATTGGCGCGCCTGCTCCGTCTTGTCGCCGGCAAAATGACGGATCTTCGCCGAGACGAAATGGTCGGCAAACGACGGCAGAATTGAGAATGCAAACCCGTCGCCGACAATGGCGACCTTGCGGACAACCTTCTGGTGCCCTTTCACGAATTCCGCGTGGGCAAGCATCGCCGCGAAACTGTCCCAATAAGGAAAGCTCTTCGCAACGATGAGCAAATTGGGCACCACATCGTGCGTATTGATGAAGTCGTTGACCTTTGCGGTGAGCTCGGAGAAATCTTCCTTGGTTAGGGCACCCGTCGGATGAACCGTGACGAGTTTGTCTTCCGCATCGATATTGATTTCCAACATGGAAAGGCTCCTTCTGGCATCAGCCTCTTAAAAGCTTTCGGCCACCCCGTCTGCAACGAGCGGGAGCTTAGCAGATAAAGATGCCAGGAATTCGATTTGCTTTGCCGGCCTTATCAGCTCACGGCAAAAACCACGAAGTCGATGGCCTGGCCCAACGCGTGTCAGAAGCCACCACTTTCAGCTAGCCGCACGAGCTGCCGTGCAAAGTCGCCGAACGTGTACCGCGTCTTCAAGCGCGATGGAGCGTAAGCGATCTGTTCGATCTCGACCGCAATCACCCGCTCCGCCCCCGGCCAGTTCTGCCGATCTTTCTCATCACTCAAAACGTGCCCGCGACCGGCCAATTGCAGAACGGTGCCGGTCTCGAAATCCATGAACAAGAGCCCGCATCGCTCATCGGACAAAAGGTTGCCGAGCGTGTTGAAGAAAAAGTTCCCGCGATAATCGGGGAAGGCCAGCCGCTTTTCGTTCTCGACCACAACGAAGCCTGGAAGCCCGCCGCGATGCGAAACATCAAGGCCCTCGCTCCGCGTCAGGCCCGGCCAAGCAGACCGGCTCGCGATAAAGAACGTATCCGCAGCCTCGATCAGTGCGACATGCTCCGGTGACAGTGACGAGAGGTGCTGAACCCCACTTGCCTCCGGGACTTCGATCATCGTCGCCGATGTCGGTTCCGAAGCGAGATGCCGGGCTTGGATATACTTCGGACAGTTGCCGAAACTCTGCGTCACTTGAACCCTGAAGGCAGACGCACCTTCACTGACCTGGACCGTGCCGTTAATCCGGTTGCGCCGACGCGTCGCAAATTCAATCCCCAACCCACCAATCGGCGCACCATCGACGATCCCCGCGCGCGCAGGATCGGCATCCAACGGTATCGCATCGATCGCCAGAACCTGCGGGTCAGGAGTGGATAGAAAACCAACTTTCCCTTCAAGCACCGTCGCCCATGGCCAACCGTCCCTATCCAGTACACCCAGAAAGATTTGCTGCCGCTCCGCAAAGAATTGCCGGTGCTGAGGCGGCATGAAGTCCCTCAGAACGACTTCCCCGCTTTTCTCCATCGCCACGCGAACACCAACCATCTCCTGCATCGACCGCTCACCGGCGTGCCAAAGATCGGGATCAGCGTTTTGAGGTTCATCACCAGATGACACAGGGCTTCTCCTGAAACAACGGTTTGCCTATCGCGGCGACCAGACGGGCCGACGCAGCGGACCTAATCGACACCAATAAGCTCTAGACGGATACCCCCGGGGATGTGACACATCATGTGTCGGATCGGCCCGCCGCGCAGTGGCTCCGGCGAAAATTCTATTTTCACGTCATCTGCCGCAGCGACCTTCTGATAAAGATCCTCCAAAACATTTGGATCAACTTTCAGCGCCAAGTGATGAAGCCCGATCACCTTCTTGCGGTCAAACGGCGTCGCGCTTTGAGGATCGGTCGCCTGCCAGAGCGTCAGCATCACCGTTCCATCGCTGACGAAAATTGCCGGATACTCGGGCACTTCCCGCACGCGTTTGAAGCCGAGCGTGGCCTCGAAAAACGCCGCCACCATCCCAACATTGGGAACCGTCAGCCCCACGTGATGAACGCCCTGTGTCAAAGCCTCTGACGTCATGATCGACTGCTCCGCTTAAACTGATTGGATGTGATTTCGACAGGTTTCCTTCGAACGCACGACGGGCTTAACCATCTGCCCCAAGTGACAAGCGTGCACTGGCGCGCGCAACGGCTTCGGCGCGCTCTTCGAGCATCACCTTCGCAGCGTCTTTGAAAGCGGAGAGGACTTCGCCCGGCGCAGTGTCCGGCGAGCCCGAACGAAACGGCGGCTCGGGATTGTATTCCAGATAAAGCTGAATGCGTTGCGCCGTGAGTTCGCCCCTCAACTGCGCGCCGACGACCAAACCGAAATCGATGCCGGCCGTCACACCGCCCCCGGTGATGCGATTACGATCGATAACGACGCGCGCGTTCGTCGCCGTCGCACCGAACTTCTCAAGGAAATGCATGGAGGCCCAATGCGTCGCCGCCTTGTAGCCATCCAGCAGCCCAGCCGCCCCAAGAACCAAAGCGCCCGTACAAACCGAGGTCACGTACTTCGCCTGCGCACCTTGGCGCTTAACGAACGCGAGAACAGCTTCGTCGTTGAGCAGCGGATTGACCCCCGGCCCACCCGGGATGCACAGCAAATCAAGCGGCGGGCAATCCTCCAACGTGGTATCCGGCAGGATCGCCATACCGGTATCGCTAATAACCGGATCAAGCGTTTTCCAAGCCAGATGAACTTTCGCCTCCGGCAGCCGGCCCAGCACCTCGTAAGGCCCCGTCAGGTCAAGCTGGGTCAGGTTCGGAAAGAGCAGGAAACCAATTTGCAGTTCGCGGTCCATCGGGCGTTCCTCGAAAAAAGCAAAGCTAGGGAGCATTCCCCGTCAAAAAAGGCTGATCGTCCTGAATGAGACGGGTCAGAAAATTCTCAACCTCAAGAACCCGCCCGATGTGAGCGAGCTCTTCATGAAGCGACAGCCAGAAATCACGCTTCACCGATGCGGTGCTTTTCAGGATCGGTCTCAGCCGCGTGTCACGCGCCGCGACGAAGGACGGCAGCATGCCGATCCCCTGACCTGACAAAACCGCGTGATACTGAGCGACGAGGCTCGAAGACCGAAACACGACGTTGGGTTCGCGCAGAATATCCGACAGCCAGCGCACCGCTTGGATCTGAACAAGGTCGGAGATGTAATCCACAAACCGGTGCTTCTCCAATTCGCCAAGCGATTTGGGCTCACCGAACGTTTCCAGATAGCCAGGCGTCGCATAAAGACACAGTTGAAACTCGCCCACCCGCTTGCAGATGAGGCGATGCCCGTTGGGCTTTGGAAAGCTGATCAGAATATCCGCTTCGCGCTTGGAGAGATTTATCCAGTTCGACGCGGTGACAAGCTCGACGGTGATTTCGGGATGCGCCCGATGCAGGTCGGACAACCGTCCAGCCAGGTAAAGACTGCCGAATGCCTCCATAGTGCCGACGCGCACCGTCCCTGAAAGGGAATTGTCAGAGCCACTAAAGCCGGCGGAGATTTCACGCGCATAGGTTTCCATCGCTTCGGCGTGAACCAACAAGCGCTGGCCGGCATCCGTTAGAGTGAAGCCCGACTTGGTGCGCGCAAACAGCTTGACGTTCAACGTCGCTTCGAGTTCACGAACCCTGCGCCCGACCGTCGTATCATCGACCTTCAAACGCTTGCCCGCCGAAGCAAGGTTGCGCTGTCGCGCTAGGGCTAGAAAATGGACAACGTCATTCCAATTGAACATGCTTGCAATGTCCTAAGACGGCAGCGGCCAAATTGAACGCGTCAGCTGTAAGGCGAACGTGCTGACCCAGTCGCGTGACAATCCGATTCTAGGCCGACCGCTTCTAGGCCGGCACTGTGCGAAAAGGAGCGTCTCCCGTCTTGTACTGATTTTCGATTTCCTCAAAGGGGTAGCTTCGCGCACCCTCTCGATCCTTGAGATTGATGGGTTCGCGCCGATCATTGTCCACTGACATCCGGAAAATGTCGAACCGGTTGTAGTAGCCAACGACGTCATGAAACTGCTTGGGCTCGACTGCCGCGGACAGGTCGATATCCGCGTAAAGCAACCCTTCGTCTTCACACAGCGTCTCGCCAATCTGTTCGGCCTGCGGTCCAAGCACCATCGAAACACCCGCGGGCGTATCCTTGAGAATGCGCACAGCATCCTTGCCGAGCGGCTCGATGGCTTTTTCGATCGATTGATCGAGGTACGCTGCCGACACCACGTTATAGACCTTCGCCTCGAAGGCATGAGCACCGGCGCGGACGCGGATCGCATTGGCAAGATCATAGCGGCCGGCATCGGCAGGATCGCGCGTCGGCCAGGTCGGCGGATAAGACGAGATGTGCAGTTGCTCGCCTTGCGCCATCAGGGCAAACCGCGCCAGTGGGTTTGTGTTCTCTCCGCAAATCAACATGCCGATCTTGCCGATCTCGGTGGAAGAAACCCGTAAGCCCACGCCATCTCCATTGGCCCAGATCAGCTTCTCGTAGAATGTCGGAACCAGTTTGCGATGATGGTTCAGGATCGAACCGTCCGACCCGATCAAAAGATTGGAGTTCCATAGACAGCCGACACTATTGGGCGTCGCCTCTGAAATCCCCACAGAAACCAAGATGCCGTGCTGACGCGCTTCCATGCACAGCCGGTGAATTTCCGGACCAGGAACCGCGACCGATTGCGCGGCCAGCAGCTTGAAAAGCTCGTGGCCATGGATCGGAGCCTGCAGCGCGGCCCAGACCGGAAAACCGGGAATAAACGATTCCGGAAACGCAATGATCTGCGCACCGTTGCGCGCAGCTTCGCCGATCAACCCGCAGGCTTTCTCAATGGTTCTATCTGTATCCAGGTAGACAGGCGCAACATGGGCCGCACAGGCCTTGAAGCGTGGATAGGTTCTCATCGTGTATCCAGTCCATTCAAATCATTGGCCTGGCCCGTGCTCGCGAATTTCCTCAGGCGAGACATACCGCCCGCCCGAGGCCAAAAACGCCAGCATGTCGCCAGCAAACGGCTGATGCGCAACCAGCCCGAATTCGCCTTCCGGCTTACAAAGCCGTCTTGGTGAAGTCGAAGCGTGGGGGCAGCTTTGCGTCGATCTCTTCTTTTGGAATGCGCTTGATCGTTTCGAAGACACCGCCGCGCACCTGCGAAATATAATTGTCCAGAATGCCGCTATGGTCTTTCGCGCGAAGGATCTTGTCGCCTTGCGGATGAGCGAGCGAGTTGGACATCTTCGCACCTTCCAGATACTCGATCACACCCTGGTCGTCCTTCTTGCCCTTCCAGCCCGACGCCTCGATCGCGGCCTTCAGCAGGAACAGGTTTTCCCACGGCTGCCAGGCATGGCTCTTGGCGATCACGCGATCGGAAGTTGCCTCGCGCCCGTTGACCGGATCGATCTCCATGATCTTGATGAATTCCTTGTGGTATTCGTCATCTTTGGCAGCCAGCGGACGAGGGAAATTCTCAAGGAAGTAGACGCCTTCGGCAGCTCCATCGATGTCTGCCGGCGCGATCGCTTCGATGGTCCCAGCAACCGAATACATCTTCATTTTTTCGCCCAGCCCCATGTTCTTGGCCTGGGTGTAGAACGCGACCGACAACGCGCCAAAGAACACCGAGAACAACACTTCGGTCTCTTCGGGAACCTTCGCCAAATAAGGAACCAGATCGCGGCTGTCGAGCGGAACGGCAATCGGATCGTTGACCTTGCCGCCAAGTTCTTCGATGACCCGCTTGTGCTCTTTGTGGTGGCTATGCCCCCAGGCGTAGTCGGGGAAAATCATCGTCCAGTTCTTGCCGAGGTTTTCATAAGCCCAAGGCGCGCCCGCTCCCGACAACGTGTAAGTGTCGTTGCCGGTTCTGAACGCATAGCGCGAGCCTTTCGAGCCGGTCGCCTCCGTCGCCTCGCCGCACGAGAAGTAGACGGTCTTCAACTCCGTCGCGACGGGAATAGACGCCAGCATGACGCCTGAGTGCACCGAGCCGGTGACGAAGCTGGCGCCCTTGCGCTGGATCAGCGAACGCAGCTTACGTGCACCGGCAGCCGGGTTCGATTCGGTGTCGTCGGTCACAACCCGCAATTCACGGCCACCGATGCCGCCACCTTCGTTGATGATCGCCGCAGCCTTTTGCGCGCACTTGTCATGCCAGTAGCCCCATGAGGAAAACCCGCCGGTCAGCTCCGCCTGATGCCCAATCGTGATTGGACCTGCCGCCTTCGCGTACATGTTCGAACCGATTGCCAAATAGGCCGTCCCGAAAGCCCCACCGGCAAGTGCGGTCTGCAGGAAGCTGCGTCGGGTCGTTCCGTTCGTCGATGTCGCGAGCGAGGTCGGCTTTTTCGCTTTTCCGGTCATTTCCAAATCATCCTCTTTCAGGTGCAGAACGCGGGTCGTTGGATTTCCAAAGCAGCTGGGTTGCGGCTGGCGCGACGAGACGTCATCACGCCGGCTCCATCGAAAGCCCCAGATAGCGATGAACAATTTCAGGCTGTTTGCGCAGGTCGTCAGACGCACCCGCGAAGGCAATTGCCCCCTTCTCCATGATGTAGGTGCGTTGGCAGATCTTCAGTGCGGTATTGACGTTCTGTTCGATAAGCAGAACAGACACCCCACTGCGATTGATGGATTCGATGTTGCGCCGGATATCGGCGACCAGGATCGGCATGATGCCTTCGGTCGGCTCATCCAGGATCAGGAGCCGCGGCGACATCATCAAGCAGCGACCGATGGCCAGCTGCTGTTGTTCACCACCCGACAGCGTGCCGCCTTTCTGCGAGACGCGCTCTTTCAGCCTCGGGAAGCGCTCGAAGACGTCTTCAAGCAGATTTGGATCGGCACGGCCCGGCAGACCGAGCGTCAGATTGTCCATCACCGAAAGCAGCGGGAAGATGCCTCGCCCTTGCGGAACATAGCCGATCCCAAGCGCAGCAAGCCGCTCAGCCTTCAACCCGGTGATGTCTTGGCCATCGAAATAGATGCGGCCCTGCGAACGCGGCATCAGGTTCAAAGCGGCGCGCAGCGTCGTGGTCTTGCCGACCCCATTGCGCCCCAGCAAAGCAACGGCTTCTCCGGCTCCGATCTCCAGGTTGACGCCTTGCAGCACATGAATCTTGCCGTAGTGCGCGTGCAGGTTTTCGATTTTGAGGAGATTGCCCGCCGATGGCTTCTCAGGCTTTGCCTGCACGTCTTCAGAGGGCGCCTTAGCCGTCACGGATGGCGCGGCAACCGCAGTTCCCGGCGCATCAACGCCGTCATCATCAAACCCGAGATACGCTTCTCGCACCGCCGCATTCGCAGCAATCTCATTCGGCGAACCCTGCGCAAGAATATTGCCTTGCGCCATCACCGTGATGTCGTCGGCCACATCGAACACAACTTCCATGTCGTGCTCGATCAAAATGACGTTCACGATTTTCGAAAGCTCGACAATCTTCTCGACGGTACGCTGGGTCTCCTTCGGGCTCATCCCGCAGATCGGCTCATCGAGCAAAAGCAGTTCAGGATCGCCAGCCAGCGCAATCCCCATTTCCAGCAAAGCCACATCGCCGTACGACAACGTCCCAGCCTCACGCTTGGCGATCTCTTGCAGGCCGACCTCTTCGATCACCTGCTCGACTTTCTGCCGCGTCTTGAGAAAATGCTTCGCAGAACGGAACGGATGCCAGCCGGCCATCTTGGCTTGCGCCGCAATCCAGATGTTATCTTCGACACTCATCGCGTCGAACACGGACTTGACCTGCAACGTCCGGGCAATGCCGAGCTGAGCGATGCGGTGTGGAGCTTTCCCGGTAATGTCCTGTCCCTTGAAGAGTATGCGCCCCGAAGTCGGTTTCAGCCGCCCCGAAATCAAATTGAAAAAGGTCGTCTTGCCGGCCCCGTTCGGACCGATGATCGCATGCAGACGGCCTTTGTTCGCCAGCGTGAAATTGAGGTGATCGACAGCCGACAAGCCGCCAAAGCGCTTGACGAGATCCTGGGTCTCGAGGATGGGCGAACTACTGGAGACGCTGTGAGACATGATCCCCCCTCATTCCGCCGGCTGACGGACTTTGCTATCCGTCAATTGCATTTCGGATTTGCGCGCCACCTTGGCTTTCGGCGTCACGATCTTGAGAAAGATCGTATCGATCAGACCTGCCAACCCTTTGGGCGCAAAGATCACCGTCAGGATGATGATCATTCCGACGAGCAGCAGGTAGTGGTCCCAATAAACCGAGAGCTCTTCGCGCAATAAAATGAGCACGCCGGTGCCAAGAACTGGCCCGAGAAGCGTGCCCGCTCCGCCGACGATGGCCCAAACGACGGCCTCGCCGGAGACGTGGTAGAACATGTAGGATGTGGAGGCGTAGCGCCCGAAGAACGCAAACAGCGCCCCAGCGACGCCCGCGAAAAATCCCGAAACAACGAACGACGCCAGCCGCATCATATAGACGTTGATGCCGATTAGTTCGGCCCGGACATCGTTCTCCCGAATGGCAATCAACGCTCGGCCAAACGGGCTTTCCAGAAGTCGCCATTTGAGAAGATAGCAAGCCGCCACAACCGCAAAGATGAAGTAGTACTGCAGCGTCGGATCCGTCAGACTAAGTTCGGTCTCGCCGAATTTGAACATCGGCGGCAGCGTGAAGGAAAGGCCGTCGTCCCCGCCGGTGAGAGGGCTCATCGTCAGCGCGAGAAAATAGAAGATGAGCGAGAATACGACCGTGATGATCGCAAAGTAATGCCAGGTCAGCCGAACCGCGAGACTCCCCGCAACAAGCGCCATCGCCACCGAACAGACGATGCCAAATCCGAACGCCGTCCAGAACCCAAGACCGAATTTTGCAATGCCGATCGCCACTCCGTACATGCCCGCGCCGAAATAAAGCGCCTGACCGAACGACAACAGCCCCGTATAGCCGAACAGCAGGTTGACCGAGGCTGCAAGCAGCGACCAGATCATGATTTCCGCCGTCACGCTGACCCAGAAATCGTTGGTGATCATCGGCACGACATAAGGCGCCGTAAGAAAGAACGCGATCAGGCCGATCGACAGCACACCGTTAAAGATGCGCAGCTTCTGCTCGGGCGTCTGTGCGGTCTTGCCGCCATCGACGGGCGCAATCTCACTCATGACATCGCCCCCGCAAAAATGCCTTGCGGCCGCAAGAGCAAAACGACGCTCATCAAGCACAGCGACACAATCCGCGCCACGACCGGATCGGCAAAAGCGGTGATCACGCCCTCCATGAACGATAACAGGACCGCCGCTGCAGCCGTGCCCTGCAGATTGCCCAACCCGCCGATGATCACGGCCATGAAGCAGAACGGCAGGATGTCGACCCCGGCCCGAAAATCGACCGTGGTAATGGGCGCAGCGACGACGCCACCGAGAGCTGCAATCGCAAAGCCGAGCGCAAAGGTGATCGTGTAGATCCGCTGCACCGGGATGCCCAGCGCGACCGCCGTTTCCGGATCGTGCCGCACCGCGCGCATCCACGCGCCAATCTTGGTTCGGTGCAGGAATAAGAAGAACCCGGCCAGACAGACGATCGCAATTCCTGCCGCCACCAGCCGATAAATTCCATAGTCGATGCCGAAGAGCGGAATGGTGCCTTCGACCGGAGGCAACAGGCGTTTGGGAGCCGGGCCGAACGTCGCGCGCACCGTTTCCTGAAGAATGATCGACAGCCCGAACGTCGCCACGATCGAAAGAGCCGCAGCCCCTTTGATCGGCACAATCACGAGCTTCATGATCAACGCGCCAAGCAACAAACCAATGAGCGGCGCCAAAAGAAACGCGAGCCAGAAACTGCCCGTCCAATGCACGATGAACCAAGCCAGCACGGTGCCGACCATGAAGAAGTCGCCGTGCGAAAGATTGATGATGTCAAGTAGTCCGAAAATGATGGAGAGGCCGAGCGCGATAAGGGCGATAATCAGGCCCCAAATCAGACCGTTGATAGCTAGTGCAAGCACGAGCTCCATCGAGTTCCTCCATGCCGTCGGGCCTTTCGCGGCAAGGCTTTGCTCGCGAATTCGGACAGTTTGGCATGCGTGCGCATATGCATGTCAACGGCAAAAAACGCGTAGCTATCCTGCAAATTTGCAGGGTCTAATTCACTCGCTTATGAGCTGATTTCTATCTGGAGGACATTCTGATCAAAGTTGGAAGAGTGAAGATCGACAGGCCCGTTGGGCCTCACTTTGGGGGGCCTACGCATGGGGCTCCGACATGCGCCGATCATTCATGGCGCAATCTAACGACGACAGAAGAAAAATACCGCATGTCGACGCCCCGCGACGACCTCAATTGTAACATCAGCCATCTCGGAACACCGGCGCCACCGCAACAGCCGACGGGCGCATCTTCGCAAGTAGAAGACGACGCCCGCCAGCCCCAACGCCGTCGTTTATTTCTCCTGGATGCTTTCCAGATAAAGCGCCAATTCGAAGATCAAAGCGCTGACCATCACCGGCTCGTAGTTGTCGCGGAACGCCTCACCCCACGCCGGCATGTCGCTTGATCCATGACCGGTGACTTCACCGCCGTTGCGGATGATGTCGGCGATCTTGGCAAGGGGAAACCCGCGGTACTTCTTATTAATCTGCGTCAGGTCCGCCGGTGGCGTTTTGAGGTTCTTGGCCAGCGGACCATGCCCCTTGCCGTCCGTCCCATGACAAACGCTGCAATAGCGAATGAACTCTTCGGCTCCCGAGATCTGCATCTCCTCTTCGATCATTGGTTCGCTGTCCAAGTCTGCTTCGTCAGCCGCCTGCGCCATCGCTTGGGACAGCAGGGCGAACATCAGACCAACCGCCAGCGTCGCAAGTATTCTCTTCGTCGTTTTCATATTTAGGCTCCTTGAAAGGTCACGTTCTCGAATTCGATTGGTTTTCGGATCGCTTCGGGCGTTGGAGGGAGCAGACACACCTGACCCATCGTTTGCGGTCGCTTGCGCCAGCCCAAGCTCAACTCTCCCGTCGCGCTGAAGATTGATGCTGACGCCCCCGTAAGGGCGTCGGCTTGCTTGCCTAATGACGCCGGACGCGAACACACCGGTTGCCACGGCGAACGGTCCCGCGAGGGCAACGCTTCACAGCACGCCGCCGTTGGATGGCCCGCCGCTTCTGGATCGCGCGCTTACGTTGAATGGCGCGCATCCGCGAAGCATTGTTCCGCCGAACCCGATTACTGTGGGTATGCGTACGCTTCTTGCCGATCCGAACGCAGCGCTTGCCACGGCGCAGAGTGCCAGGCGGACAACGCTTGATTGTCCGTCCTTTGACCCGAACACAGCGATTGCCGCGTTTTATCGTGCCACGAGGGCAACGAACCCCATGCGCGCCACGAACTCTCACGCACCGGTTGCCACGCCGCACCGTGCCGCGCGGACACGGACGCACGTGATGCCCACCGACACGCACGCAGCGATTGCCACGGCGAACCGTACCTCTGGGGCAGTGTCTCGTGACTTTGACGCAGTGTCCGCGCCGCAGAATGGTGCCTTCCGGACAACGCCGGATCGTGCGGACGCACTGACCATGCCGGCGAACGGTCCCTGGCGGACAATGACGCACGACACGCACGCAGCGGCCATGACGCTTGACTGTGCCCGGCGGGCAGTGCCGCTCGATACGCACGCAATGACCGTGACGCCTCACCGTCCCTGGCGGACACCGCCGTACGACACGGATGCATTGGCCATGGCGCAGGATCGTACCTTCCGGACAACGCCGGATGATGCGCACGCACTGTCCGTGCCGGCGAACAGTCCCCGGCGGGCACCACGTCCTGATCGGCGGAACGTCAATGACGATCGGCGGAGCAGGTGGCGTCGGCAGGATGATCGGCGGCGGCGCTGGCGGCACCGGCGGTAGCACGATCGGCTGCGGTGGCAACGGAGGTGGGGGCGGCACAACCTGCACCACATGACAATCCGAGTCGTTGGTCGGATCGGCATCGCCTGGCAAGCCTGCCATACCTGGGAACAGAGACTCACGCAGCTCATCGGTGACATCGCCCGTTGGATCAAGTCCATTGGCGTTCTGATAGTCGGTGATGGCCGCCAGCGTCTGCGGGTCAAGCACTCCGTCGATCGGCCCAGGATTGAATCCCAGCGCATTCAACCGCTGTTCGATGGCCTCAATCACCAGGGCATCGTCATTCGGAGCGGAAGGCTGCCAAACGTCGAAGACGCAGTTCTCAACCTCACCCAGAAGTCCCGGTGGCAGCATCACGTCAAGCGTGAGCGTGACCGAGTCTCCTGGTAGCAGATTGACGCTTCCATGCTCGCAGTCGACCGAATCTCCAGCTTGCGTACAGATCCAGTCAGGCTGCGGGCCGTAATTGGCCAGCGTCGCTCCAGGCGGCAGCGTATCGTGCTCGAACAAAGGTCCGCTCCACACGCCTGGACCGTTGTTGGTGATCGTGATCGTAAATGTGCACAGCCCACCTTCGATACACTCGGCCGGACCCGTCTTCGATTTCTCCAAATCGGGCTCAGGCTCTTCAACCGGCGGACCAACCGGACCATCCGGCGGCAAGACCTCGTCAGTCGGAGGCGCGACCTCCTCAACAGGTGGCTCTTCTTCGGTGACGGGCGGCTCTTCGACGTCGCCCGCTTCAGCCGTTTCTTGCGCATCGCAAGGCTGATAGATGGCAATATCGCCGATACGCGTCGCATCGTTGCGGGTCAGCTCCGACATAATAGGTTCGTTCGACCCATCAACATTGATGTCGGTATCGACCATCCATGCCGGCAACGGCGTCGAAGCGGTGTCTGCAGCGCTACCGGTAGGCTTGAACTTGTCGGCCTCGTTGCCTTGCACGCCATGCACCTGCGAACCGTCGGTATGGCGTCCAACCTGAGGATTGAAGCAAGCCGCAAACGGCGCGCAGAGCGCATCTCCGCTCATCCAGACAAACGCGTCAGGCTTGTCGAGATCGACACGCCAGTTCGATGAGTAGCCGTATCCGAAATCAACGCCACCGGCCGAATTGGCTCGGATCTTTGGAGCATCGCGATCCGCACGTGCATAATGGCCGACCGGATACCGGCCTTCGAGCGACCAAGTCCCGTCTTCTCCAGCCGCATAACGCAAAACGCGCGACTCAAATGGCTTTGCAAATGCATTTTCTGCACCGAGACCTAAATTCAAAAGGCCTCCGCGCTCCGAAAGAAGCATCGTTATCTGATCATTGCATTTAGGAAATGCGATATCAGTAACCGGATGACTTTTAACGGCCGCTGCATCATTCGTAAAAAATTCCGGCAAAAAGAATTCACGAACAACACCGCTGGTATCGAAGCTGCCATCCTCTTTGATCCCGATCGACCAAATAGAATTGCGTTTTTCATCGGCATCGGCCCCATCAAAGTCGGCACTGCCAAGCGCTGCGCCAGACCACACCGAATAATAGAGCCTCACTTCACCGGTGACCGGATCCTGCCGAACGCCCAGACCCCAGACCCGCCGCCGGAAATCAGCAACGTTCCAGCACGAAACAGTCTTGTCGAAGTCTCCATCAGGACAATCCGACACGCGGGCCTGCGAGGTGTTGCTGAAGGAAACCGCCGGCAAATTCGCGTCAGCTCCCACCTCGGCATCGTAGAAGTTGAGACGGCCAATCGCTCCATGATCGTAGCGTTCGAGATCCTGACCATCGGCCGCTCGCAGACGATGGATCATCCCGGTTTCGAGATCCGAAACAAAAAGCTGCTTATTGATCGCGTCGTAGGCAATCGTACCCAGCGCAGCACCGGTGTTCTCACGGTCCGCGTACTTGATATCGGCAAAGATTTCAGGCTTGTAACCGTTCTTGGCGTTGAGCTTGTAGACCGTTCCCGGCCCGCCTCCTTCGCCCCACATGCCTGCCATCCAGTCCCCGCCGCTATCGTGATGCAGGCCGAAGGCTGAAGTTGCAGTGACATAGATGTTGGGTTGTTCGTCATCGTCGATTGCCACGCCGAACACCTGCCCGACCTGCTTTGCAGTAACAGGCAAGCGTTGCGGTTCGTTGAGCCAATGCTGACCCGATGGGGGCTGCGAAGGCGCACGCAAATCGATGATGCTACCAACCGTTCCCTCGACGTTGATCGTTGCAGCATCCCCGCTGCCCACGGTCCCCGAGAAACGTGTGACGAATGCCTCACCGGGCTGAAGGACATCGTCTTGCGAATAGGCGTGATCGACACCGGCAACCCAAATTACGCAGGCGATCAAAGGAGCAAGCCCCCTCAACAATCTGCGATATTTTTTGGTCCCGAGATGCCGGCCCAGCCAACTTTCATGGTTGAAAGATATGGACATAGCTCTCCTCAGACTTTCGTATAGACACTACGAAAGCAGGAGACGCAAAAGCAGTTCTTTGATCGCCATCAATTCAGAAATAAAAAATAGCTATTGCCAATAGATCCGTTAATCGATTGACAATTATCAATTACAGAGAGGATCGCTCAGACCGGAAATTGAAACAAAATAAAATTCGGCCAAACGAGCGAAACTGCCGGTCGCATTGAAACCGACCTGCGATCCCACTCGAAGGCGTCGGACCGCCGTTCAATTCCCAATCGGCCGCGCAACCTACGCCCCGCTCAAACTTCAACGGCAACTGTGATCAACAGGATCGCGGGAACGTAAACGAGGTGAGCAGCCATCAGGCGCAATTCCAAGCGTCTCACCCTCCGCACGAGCGAAACCGCGACACACAGCAAGCTGCTGCACCGCAATCGGTCCGTACACCCCTTGCGTCCTCGCCAAATCTTCGACGACGACAGATTGTCTAAAAGCAATTGATTTCATCTGCGCGCCTAGAAGAAGAACCGTCGAAGACGCCAAGCGACGCGACCGCACGACCGGCACTTGCCTAACACAGGCTTGCCGCGTGTTGGCAACAAGTACGCACCGCCCCGTAGGAGCGCCTACCGCGCGTGAGAAAAGAAATGGCGCGCCTCGAAGGAGAAAATTCGAACGCGCCAAGCGACGCGACTGCGGCGCCGGGCCGTTGGCCCGCCCCGTCGGAGGGCCTTAGGCCCGTGAGACAAAAGATGGCGCACCGGGGAAGATTCGAACTCCCGACCCCCAGATTCGTAGTCTGGTGCTCTATCCAGCTGAGCTACCGGTGCTGATCGCGATCAAGATGTCCGGTGGGAAAGGAAATCACCGTCCGGCAACGCGAGAGCGCTTCTTTACTCGTTCAAGGCTCGCAACGCAAGTGCACAAGCCATGGTATTTTGTGCGGCATGCAGTCCGATCTCGGTCAGCAAAGGAAACGGCCGCTGAAATCGCCATTCCAGAGCCCAAAACCGGGCTCAATTTCGGGCGCCATAGGTGTCGTCTCCGGGCCGGAAAACTGGCGAGTCACACAACACTGGCGAAACCCACAACACTCGCCAAGCCCATCACCCCGAACCTTTAAACAGCGCCGACAAGTCTCAAATGCCATCTAGCGATCAACCCGTCGCGCCAGCCGAGGCAACCAACGACGCGACCTCGTCCCCCGTCAGCTCTCCCGAATTGGCAAGTTGGCGCGCAACAGCTTGGATTGCCGGCCAGTTCTCAAAAACAACCAGCCCCGCCTGCTTTCGACACTCAGCCAGCAATCGCACGGTCATGGCCGGCAAGTCTTCAAGAGTTGCATCGCCCTGTCGATCAGCACCGTCAAATGCCATTTCGCGCAGCTGAGCCATCGCCAGAGATCGCACGAAGAGCTTCGCATCGTGCTCGTCTTTGACAGAACTGCGAAAGCCGACCGCCTTGGTCAGCCCGGATCGAAACGCCGTTTCTTCGGCGAGCCGCCCCGCCAGGCAGACAATCGCCTGCCCGCGATACCGCCGCAGAACGCCGGCATCCAGCGAACGACCGTCATCATCAGGAATCGGCCCGGTCAGCGTGCCTGGCCCGACCGCCCCCTCAGCTTCGCGAGCACCGCCGAGACTCACAGCCGCAATCGGCACCCCGAGCTTCACGCACGCAACCGCATGCCCGGCTTCATGAACCGCAACGACCAGAGACAAGTCCGATGACGAGACCTCGTCCATAACGCGTCACCCGAGCAGAGCTAACCTACCCCAACCGTACGAGATAATGGGACCCCGACAACACGCAATGGCTGACCCGCCACTCGACCGGCTGCTCATTAAAGGAAAACGTCAGACGGTCGAGCCGCAACAGCGGCGTCCCTTCGTCGACCTTCAGCCAGCCCGCTTCCCGCTGCTTTGCAACGACCGGCTCGAGCCGCTCCTCCCCGCCGATCACCGTCACGCCAAAGGCCTTTTGGAAGTGATCATAAAGCGTGTTGGGAATAACCGGTTCCTCGGTCAGGCCCGGAAACATCTGAGCTGGAAGGAAAATCTGTTCATGCGCGAACGGTTTACCGCCGTGCGTGCGCACCCGCGCAATTCGGATGACTTCGCTGCCCTTTTCAAGCCCGAGCTTCTCGCATTCCTGCGGCTTGGCGACGCCGATCCGCGCCTTCGACCAAAGCGTTTCCGGCGAAATCTGCTGTCCGCCCTGGTCGTAGAGGTTGAAAAACCGGAACAGCATGGATTCCGGCGTATGCTCGGCAACGAACGTGCCCCGACCCTGCTTGCGCACGAGCAGCTTCTGCAGCGTTAACTCGCTCAAAGCTTTGCGAACCGTGCCCTGGCTCACGCCAAGCTCGTCGGCAAGCACGAATTCGTTCGGTATCAGCTGGCCGGGCCGCCAGGTTCCCGACTGGATGCGTTCCAGAAGCCTCTCTTTAACCTGCTGGTAAAGCGGCGATTGCTGGGTCAAACGCTCCACATCTGGTGCACCGGCCAAGTTGAATTCCTCCCGTCCATCAAAATCGGCAATTGCCAAACACTCTTATGTCTTATACAAGAATGCTTGACGAGCCGGTTCGGCAGTTCTAAAGCCTTCGCAAGAAGTAAAAATGCGAGGCCCCTGCCGGTGTTGTCTCAAACCCACGATACTGGGCATATGGCTAGCAACGAAAACATAAAAGAAAGGACCACTGGAGTGACCGCCCCTCATTTTCTCGTACACAGCCCGAAGGATAACGTCGGAGTTGTTGTCGTGGAAGGCCTAAAGGCTGGCACCGAGATGCTCGGCGTCATCACGGAGACCGACACCACGTTGAACCTGACCGCCAAGCACGACATTCCGATCGGGCACAAAGTCGCCCTGAAGACGCTGGCGACCGGTGACACCATCATAAAGTATGGCGAAGACATCGGAAAAATGGTCGGTGACGCCGGAGAAGGCGACCACGTCCACGTTCATAATCTCAAGACCAAACGCTGGTGAGGACGCCCAAAATGGCATCGAAATATTCGAATTTGACATTCAAGGGCTACCGCCGCGAAAACGGTCGCGTCGGCGTCCGCAACCACGTTGTTATCCTGCCGGTTGACGACATCTCCAACGCCGCCTGCGAATCGGTTGCCAATAACATCAAAGGCACGCTGGCGCTGCCGCACTCTTATGGCCGCCTGCAGTTTGGCGAAGACCTTGAGCTGCATTTCCGCACCTTGATCGGAACGGGCTCCAACCCGAACGTCGCTGCGGTCATCGTCATCGGTATCGAACCTGGCTGGACCAAGCGCATCGTTGATGGCATCGCCGCCACCGGCAAGCCTGTCACCGGCTTCTCGATCGAGCAGAACGGCGACCTCAAGACGATTCAGGACGCCTCCCGCAAGGCCAAGGAATACGTCCACTTCGCCACCGAACTGCAGCGCGAAGAGTGCTCGATCTCGGATCTGTGGGTCTCCACCAAATGCGGCGAGAGCGACACGACGACCGGCCTCGGCTCCTGCCCGACCGTCGGCAACATGTACGACAAGCTGATACCGGAAGGCATTCACGGCGTCTTCGGCGAAACCAGTGAAATCACGGGCGCCGAACACATCTGTAAGGCCCGCGCCATCAACGAAGAAGTTGGCGAGCGCTGGTATCAGATGTGGAAGGCCTATCAGGACGACGTCATCGAGGCCAACAAGGTCGACGACCTCTCCGAAAGTCAGCCGACCAAAGGCAACATCGAAGGCGGCCTGACGACGATCGAGGAAAAAGCCCTTGGCAACCTCGAAAAGATCGGCCGCGAGTGCAAGTTCATCGACATTCTGCAACCGGCCGAAAAGCCGGATAAAGGCGCTGGTCTCTATTACATGGATACGTCATCGGCCGCTGCCGAATGCGTCACGCTGATGGCCGCAGCCGGATACGTCGTCCATACCTTCCCGACAGGCCAGGGCAACGTCGTTGGTAACCCGATCGTGCCGGTCATCAAGATCACGGCCAACCCGCGCACCGTTCGCACCATGAGCGAACACGTCGACGTCGATGTCTCCGGTATCCTCCGCCGCGACATGACACTCGACACCGCCGGCGATGCCCTGATCGACATGATCGTCCGCACGTCGAATGGCCGCAGCACGGCAGCCGAGGCACTCGGCCACCGCGAGTTCGTCATGACGAAGCTTTATCGCAGCGCGTAATTCTGCTGACGATCAAACGACCAACGAGGAAAAGGCCGGAGCGCGAAACGCTCCGGCCTTTTTTTGTTCCAACGCGTCGCCCGCTTGTAGCCGCTCAGCCCAGCTGCGCAAGAATTGCTTCGGTGCACACCTTCATATTCGCCGTTCCACCGAGATCGGCGGTGCGCGCAGCGGGATCGGCCAACGCCTTCTCGATCGCAGAAACGACCGCTTCGGCGGCTTCCGTTTCTCCGAAGTGTTCCAGCATCATCGCTCCCGACCAGATCGCCGCGACCGGATTGGCGATCCCCTTGCCGGCGATATCGGGCGCCGACCCATGCACCGGCTCGAACATGGATGGAAATGTCCTCTCAGGATTGATGTTGGCAGCCGGCGCGATGCCGATGGAACCCGCAATCGCTGGACCAAGGTCAGACAAGATGTCACCAAACAGGTTGGAGGCGACGACGACATCGAACCAGTCCGGGTTGCGAACGAAATGCGCGACCAGAATGTCGATATGAAACTGGTCCGTCTCGATGCCCGGATACTCGCTTGCGATGGCCTCGAACCGTTCGTCCCAATAGGGCATCGAGTGGCTGATGCCGTTGGACTTCGTCGCGCTTGTCACCTTCTTGCGCGCGCGCTTCTGCGCCAGTTCGAACGCGTAACGCATGACCCGGTCAGTGCCATAGCGGGTGAAGATCGCCTGCTGGACGACGAACTCGCGATCCGTGCCGCCGAACATCCGCCCGCCAACCGAGGAATATTCGCCTTCGGTGTTCTCGCGAATAATGACGAAATCGATGTCTTCCGGACCGCGATCTCGCAACGGCGAAACCACGCCAGGCATCAGCCGTACCGGCCGCATGTTGATGTACTGATCGAACTCACGCCGCAGCGGAATCAAGAGACCCCAAAGCGAAACGTGATCGGCAACCCCCGGATAGCCAACCGCCCCGAGATATATGGAATCGAACGCCTTGAGCGTCTCGATCCCATCTTTGGGCATCATCGCGCCGGTCGTCTTGTAGCGCTCGCACGACCAGTCGAAGTCCTTCCACGAGACCTCAAAGCCGAACTTCCGCCCGGCGGCTTCGATAACTTCGACACCGGCCGGAATGACTTCTTGTCCAATCCCATCGCCCGGGATCGTTGCAACCGAATATTTGTTCATGCCTTGGCCCTTCTTGTTCTAAAGCTTGGCGTTTTTCCTCAACCTACTTTTTTCAGGACTTTGTATGCGCGAGCAACACGCTTTGATTGATCTGTAAATGTGATCAATCAGCCGTCTTAAATGGGTAGCTCGGGACATGCCGGTCGACGATCTCCTCGAACATATCTGCCGCCGCGCTGGAATAGGAACGCCGTCGCGCCAGATGCACGCTGACAAGCAGTGGATCGCCCGAAATTGGCCGGAACGTCACATCGCGATGCCGAAATTGCGAAACCCAGCTCGGCAGAATCGAAACCCCAAGTCCGGCCGCGACAATCGCTAAAATCGTGTGCCGCTCGTTAGCCTCGTGCAGGGTGTTTGGCACGAACCCACCTTCGCGAAACCAGTCGCGCAGCATGTCGACATAGATCGGGCGCGCGATACGCGGCGGCAAGACAAGCGGCATGGACGCGAGGTCTTCGCGACTGATCGCGCGTTTTCGCGCCAGCTTGTTGCCACTCGGAACGACCGCCATCAGCGGCTCCTGAAACAGCAACCGAGACCCGACAAAGTTATCGCTTGAAGCCCGCCGAACAAACGCCAGATCCAAATGATGGCTGGCAATCGCCTCCAACGCTGGCGCCGTCAGCAACTCCGAAACGCGCAAGTCCACGTCCGGCGCCAACCGCCTGAAATCGCGAATAACACCTGGCAGCAAACCCGCTGTCGCCGTATCGACGGCGCCAATTCTAAGCCATCCGATATTGTCGGCTTCCGCCATCCGCGCCCGATAAAGTGCCTTCTCGGCACGCTCCAAAGTCTCGCGCGCTTCATCAAGAAACAACAAGCCAGTGGTCGATAAGCTGACCTTTCGGGTCGTGCGAAAAAACAGCCTCGCCCCGATCTCCATTTCGAGCGCTTTAATTTGCGCAGATAGCGCCGGTTGCGCCATATGCAGCTTTTCAGCAGCACGCCCGAAATGCAGCGTTTCCGCCACCGCAACAAAACAACGTAACTGCTTGAGTTCCATTCATCTTTCCAAGACATCGGAAATCGGCACCTCGCAGCCATTCGCAAGCTACGGCACCCGCCATCAGATCATTTATACACGTAATTTATAAATTGATAGGCCTCAATACAGACGCGGTTTAGACCTAGCATCTGGAACCGAAAATAAGAAGCGGAAGCAATTCCGACGGCTCCACAAAACCCGGCCGATTGATAAAATCCGGGTTCCAAAAATTGGGAGGACTACGAATGAAGTTTACCACCGCTATTAAAGCGTCCGTACTAAGCCTCGGGCTTGCAACCGGCCTGGCGATCGCGCCAGCGGTTCATGCTGACGACTACCCCTCCAAATCGATCAACTACATCATTCCATTCGGTCCGGGCGGCGAGTCCGATATCTCCGCGCGCCACCAGCAGCCGTTCTTCAAGAAGATGTTCGGCCAGGACCTCATCATTTCCTATAAGCCCGGCGGCGGCGGTGCAGTTGGCTGGTCCCAGCTCAACTCCATGCCTAAAGACGGCTACACGATGATGGGCATCAACCTGCCGCACATCATCATCAAGCCGCTGCAGAAGGATGTCGGCTTCAAGACCGACGACGTCGATGGCTTCTACATCTTCCACTACACGCCTGACGCCATCGTCGTGACCGCAGACAGCGAATTCAAATCGCTGAAGGACATGATCGACTATGCCAAAGCCAACCCTGGCAAGCTGACCTTCTCGGGCTCCGGTAAAGGCACCGCCAACCATCTGGCCCAGGTCACCTTCGACAAGCTCGCTGGCATCAAGACGACCTACGTCGCTTTCAAAGGCACCGGCGCTGCCGTCCAGGCACTTCTTGGCAACCAGGTGAAAGCAGAATTCGGCTACACCTCGGTTGGCGCCAAGCATTCCGACAAAGTCCGCATGCTCGCAGTGGCCATGGAAGAACGCCACCCGTCCTTCCCGGATGTCCCGACCTTCAAGGAACTCGGCTTTGACATCGTCTCAGGTGCTTACCGCGGCATCGCCGTCCCCAAAGGCACGCCTGACGACATCAAGAACAAACTGTCCGAGATGATCGGCGAGATCAACAAGGATGCTGACTTCCGCAAAAAGATGGAAGCTGACGGGTTCGCTCTGATCGACGTCGGCGTCGACAAGTATGCCGATTTCATCGCCGAGAAAACCAAAGGCTACGTCGAATCAGCCAAAGAAGCCGGCGTTATTAAATAACGCGGCGACCTCTTCGTGTGATCAAGTCAACGCAGCTCCTTGAGTGAGCTGCGTTGACGTTCCGCGCCAATGCTAAGGCCATGCCGAACCTTGGCCGACACAACCATTCTCGATTCTTATCGTCCCCGATCATCATAGCTCGGGCACTGGAGCAGGCTTTCCATGGCTGCCTTTGAAAATCTTGTCGCGGCATTCAGTCCGCTCAACCTGCTGCTCGCGCTTGGCGGCGTGATTGCGGGCACGGTCATCGGCTCTTTGCCGGGCCTGACCGCCACGATGGCCGTGGCCGTCCTCGTCCCGATCACGTTTTCCATGGAGCCCGCCTCCGCGCTGATCCTGATGGGCGCCATCTACACCGGCGCAATCTACGGCGGCGCCTATTCGGCGATCCTGCTCAATACGCCCGGCACGCCTTCGGCCATCGCCACGACCTTCGACGGCTATCCGATGGCCAAGAACGGCGACGGCGACCTGGCCGTGACGCTGGCCTGCATCGCCTCCGTCGTCGGTGGCCTCGTCGGCGCAACATTCCTGCTCATCCTTGCCCCACCATTGGCGAGCGTCGCATTGGCGTTCGGCCCCGTCGAATACTTCTGGCTGGCGATCTTCGGCCTGTCGCTGATTGCAGCACTTTCCGAAGGCAACCTCGTCAAGGCTCTCATGGGCGGCTGTCTCGGCCTCCTGCTATCGGCCATCGGCGTTGCCGAAGTCAGCGCCGATATCCGCCTGACCTTCGGCTCGCAAGTCCTCGTCGGCGGCATCGAAACGGTCTCCGCATTGATCGGCCTTTACTGCGTGCCCGTCCTGATCGACCTCGTCGCAACGCCCGACAAACACCTCAAGGTCACCACGGAAACCAAAGGCATTCGTCTTCCTGAAGCCCTGGCGATTTCGTGGCGCGGCAAGTTCAACCTCATCCGCTCCTCGGTGATCGGGACCCTCGTCGGCATCCTGCCCGGCGCCGGTGGTTCAATCGCCGGCCTCGTCGCTTACTCGGAAGCCCGCCGCACCGCCAAGAACCAGGATGAATTCGGCAAAGGCGCGCCCGACGGCGTGCAAGCAACCGAATCCGCCAACAACGCAACCGTCGGCGGTGGCTTCATCCCGACCCTCGTTCTCGGTATCCCCGGCACACCGCCCGACGCCGTCATCCTCGGCGCGCTTCTGGTTCAAGGGGTCAAGGTCGGCCCGAACCTCTTCACGTCCGAAAGCTCCATCGTCTACACCTTCATCTACGGCCTGTTCCTCGCCACCATCCTGATGCTCCCGACCGGTCTCATCATCGGCCGCTATGCCTACCGTTCGATCATCGCCATTCCAAAAGCGATCCTGGTTCCCACCGTCGCCTTCATGACGCTGATCGGCACCTACGCGATCCGCAACTCAGTCTCCGACGTCGTCATCATGGTAATCCTCGGCGCCATCGGCTGGGTGCTTGGCCGCTTCGGCTTCTCGGCTTCCCCCATCGTGCTCGGTCTCATCCTCGGCTCGATTGCCGAACAGGGCTTCGTCCAGGCCTGGACCATCGGCGCCGCAACGGAAAACCTGACCGGCATGTTCTTTGGCCGGCCGATCTCACTCGCCATTATCGCGATGATCGTCATCTCGCTGCTTGGCCCATCGATCGTCAAACTCTTCGCAGGCCGCAATGCCAACGCTGACGGGGAGGAAAAACAATGACCACCAAATCTGTAGCCAAGCGCCGCGACATCTCCTCGCCGGTCATGGCAGCACTCTTCATCGCTATCGGCGCCATCGTCATCTGGGACACGACGACCTACACCGACGCGGACTCGTATGTCTTCCCGCGCACCATCGCCATCGTCATGATCGGACTTTCCGTCCTGCTCACCATCCAATGGTTCCTGGGATGGAAGCCGTCAGCCGACGACCCCGGCGCAACCGTCGATAAATCCATCCCGCGGCGTGTCCTGCTCGTCATCGCCATGATCGGCGCGGCACTCGCCATGCCCTATCTGGGCTTTCTCATCGCCGGCCTGATCGCCTTCGCAGCGATCATGCTGATCGCCATGTACGACCCCTGGACCCCGTATCGCCTTGCCGTCTACCCGATTGCCGGCGCCATCATCGTCATCGGGTTCTACATGCTGTTTTCACACGTGCTGCAGGTGCCGCTCCCCGAAGGCACCATGGTCACACTCCCATTCTGAGGCTGGCTGAGGCCAAGACATTATGAAGATCACCCGCATCCGCACCGCCGTCGGACCGATTGCGTCCGAAATCCGCAATGCCTACATCTCGTTTTCCACGATGACGATCAATCTCGTCGCCGTCGAAACCGACGAAACGCGCAACGGCGAACCCGTCATCGGTTATGGCTTTTCGTCGAACGGCCGCTACGCTCAGACGGCCATCATCAACGAGCGCTTCACGCCCCGCATCCTCGACGCTGATCCTTCTGAATATATCGACGAAGAAAACGACACGATTGATCCGCAGAAACTGTGGTCGATCTTCATGCGCAACGAAAAGCCCGGCGGCCACGGCGACCGCGCACATGCAGCCGGCGCCCTCGACATGGCGATCTGGGACGCCTGCGCCAAACTCGCCCAGAAGCCTCTTTGGAAGCTCCTGTCAGAGCGCTTCAACGGCGGCAAAGCCGATGAGCGCGTCCTCGTTTACCCCGGCGGCGGCTACTATTACCCCGGCAAGGAACTCGACGGCCTCCGCGCCGAAATGCAGGGCTACCGCGAACAGGGCTATTCCTACGTCAAGATGAAGATCGGCGGCGCTGACCTGTCGCTCGACGTCAAACGCATCGAAGCCGTGATCGACGTCCTCGGCAGCGGCCAATACCTTGCCGTCGACGCCAACGGCCGCTTCGATCTCGACACCGCTTTGAGCTACGGCCGCGCCATGGAGCCTTACGGTCTCTTCTGGTATGAAGAAGCTGGCGACCCACTCGACTACCGCCTCAACGCGGTCCTGTCGGAACACTACTCGGGACCAATCGCCACCGGCGAAAACTTATTCTCGCATCATGACGGCCGCAACCTTCTGCGCTACGGCGGCATGCGTGCAGACCGCGACTGGATCCAGATCGACCCGGCGCTATCCTATGGCCTCACCGAATACCTGCGCTTCCTCGACGTTATCGATCAGCACGGCTGGTCTCGCCGCCGCCTCATTCCGCACGGCGGCCACCAGTTCGCGCTCAACATCGCAGCCGGTCTGCAGATGGGTGGCTCGGAAAGCTATCCCGGCGTCTTCCAACCCTATGGCGGCTTTGCCGACAAGATCCCGATCAAAGACGGCTACGTCACCCTGCCTGATGATCCCGGCATCGGTGTCGAACTGAAACCTGAGATGCTGGGCGAAATGCGCAGGCTCCTCAGCTTCGAATGATCCGCGAATTTGCACACCCCTCTCCGGGCGGACTGCTGCCATCCGACACGACACCAAAGCCGACCAACCAATAGATCGACCGACATGAGCAAAATCGTCATTTCCGAATTCATGGACGCCCCGGCCGTCGAGGCCCTGCGCCAAAAGTGCGACGTCCTTCTCGATGAAACCCTGTGCGAGCGCCCTGACGATCTCATGAAGGCCGTCGCTGACGCCGACGCACTCATCGTCCGCAACCGCACGCAAGTCACAGCCGACATCATTGCCGCTGGCCCATCGCTTAAAGCCGTCGGCCGCCTCGGCGTCGGTCTCGACAACATCGATCTCGAAACCTGTAAGGCCCGCGACATTGCCGTGCTACCCGCCATCGGCGCCAACGCAGTCTCGGTCGCCGAATACGTCCTCACCACCGCGATGATGCTCCTGCGCGGACCGGTCTATTTCCGCACTGGCGAACTGCAGGAAGGCAAATGGCCCCGCGCCGAGCTGAGCAAAGGCCGCGAAATCTCCGGTAAGGTGATGGGCCTCATCGGCTTCGGCTCCATCGGTCAAACGACTGCTAATCTGGCTCAAGCCGCCGGCTTCAAAACCATCGCCTTCGATGAGTTCCTCCCCGCCGACCACGCGGCCTGGTCAAACACCGCCTCAAAGACGCTGGCAGAACTCCTCGAACAATCGGACGTCATCTCTCTGCACTGCCCGCTGACGCCGGAAACCCGCAACCTCATCGGCAAAGACGAGTTGGCCAAGACCAAACCCGGCGCCATTCTCGTGAATACCGCGCGCGGCGGCATTGTCGAAGAAGCAGCCCTTGCCGACGCTTTGCGCTCAGGCCATCTTGGCGGAGCCGCCGTCGATGTCTTTTCGACCGAACCGATCAGCAAGGACACGGCAGCCATTTTCGCTGATGTGCCAAACTTGATCCTCACGCCTCACGTCGCCGGCGTCACTCACGAAAGCAACGAGCGCATAAGCGCCATCACCGCCGAAAACGTGCTGCGCACTCTTCAGAAAGCCTGATCATGACCAAGACGAACATCCCCGTCCCCGAACTCATCGAACTCGTCGCCAGCTACCTCGTCTCCGCCAACGTCAGCCAACCCAACGCCGATGCCGTTGCCCGCGCGCTCGTCCAGGCGGAAGTCGACGGCCAGGGCGGCCACGGCCTCACGCGCATCGACAGCTACACCGCCCAGTCGCGCGTCGGCAAAGTCAACGGCCATGCCGACCCCGTGATCACGCGCACGCGCCCGGGCAGCCTGATGGTCGACGTCGGCAACGGCTTCTGCTACCGCGCCCTGGAAGAGGCAACCGAAATGCTTCCAGAGGTCGCCCGCGAAACCGGCATCGCCGCTGCCGCCTTCGTCCGCTCGCACCACGCCGGCGCATTGGGCCAGGCCGTCGAGCGCATCGCCAACGCCGGCATGCTCGCCATGATGTTCACCAACGCTCCCTCGGCCATGACCTCCTGGGGAGGCCGTCGCGCCGTCTTCGGCACCAACCCGATCGCGTTTTCGGCCCCACGCCGCGGCAAGCCGCCCATCGTCGTCGACCTTGCACTGTCGGAAGTCGCCCGCGGCAAAATCCTGGCCGCCGCACAAAAAGGCGAATCCATTCCCGAAGGCTGGGCCAAGGATGCCGAAGGCAATCCCACGACCGACGCCAAGGCAGCCTTGAAAGGAACCGTCTACCCGGCTGGCGGCGCCAAGGGCGCAGCCCTCGCATTCATGGTCGAAGTTTTGTCTGTCGCGATTGCCGGCGCCAACTATGCCTATGAAGCAAGCTCGCTGTTCGATGCCGAAGGCGATCCTCCGGGCCTCGGTCAGTTCCTGCTCGTCATCGATCCGGGCGCATTCGGCGGCGCAGATATCTTCGCCGATCGGATGGAGGCGCTTGCTTCCGAAATCGAAGGCGACGAAGGTGCACGCCTCCCTGGCACTCGCAAGCTTGCCTTGCGCGAGAAGGCCGCCAAGGAAGGTATCGCCGTCTCTGACGATCTGTTGGCCAAACTGAAATCCGCCACCTAAGGCAGCGCCCTCCAAGCCGCGCTACATGCCTTGCCGAACGGAAACCACATCCGTTCGGCGCGTAGCCGCTTGGCGCAACCGAAACAATCTTCGACTCAGCTCAACGATGCCTGCACACGGCGGCAGGCTCAAACCTCAATCGGCACCCTTGAGCGCATCGATGATTTGCGTCGCGTTGTATCTCATCATCTTGAGATAGCTGTCAGCCACCCCGCCTGAAGCGGAAAGCGAATCCGAATAAAGCTCTCCGGCTGGCTTTAGCCCTGTCTCCCGCGCAATCTGCTCGATCACGCGCGGGTCGGAAATATTCTCGACAAACAGCGCCTTGATCCTTTCTCGCCGAATCTGGCCGATGATCGCCGCGATGTCCTTCGCCGACGCCTCGGTTTCCGTCGTCACACCTTCTGGCGCATGGATCTCGATGTGATAGCGATTGGCCAGATAGCCGAATGCATCGTGCGAGGTAATGATCTTGCGCTGCGCCTCAGGGATCTCCGCGAACTGCTTGGTAAGCTCATCGTCGAGCGCCTGCATCTTCTCCAGATATGCCGCCGCATTGGCTTTGTACTCAGGGCACCCGGCCTTGTCGGCATTGCAGAAACCGCGCGTGATATTGGAAACGTAATCCCGCGCCTTGTCGAGATCATGCCAGACGTGCGGATCGGCCTCGCCTGCACGGCCATGGTGGTGGCCCGCGTGCGACCGGGCTTCGTGGCCCTTGGCATCGCCGTCGTGGTCATGACCCTCGTGATCGTGGTCTCCGTGCTCGTGCTTGTGCTCTCCATGGTGATGCCCACCGTGATCATGCCCGCCCTCACGGATAGACAACGGCTTCACACCTTCACTGGCAACGACGATTTCGCCTTTGTAGCCGGAGGCCTCGACCAGCCGCCCCATCCAGCCTTCGAGACCCAAGCCGTTTTCGATCACTACCTTGGCGCTACGAACCTTGGCGGCATCCCCTGGAGTCGGCTGGAAAACATGCGCGTCGCCTCCCGGCTGCACCAAGGAAACAACCTCGACCCTGTCACCACCAACGTTGCGCGCCAAATCGGCTAGGATCGAAAAGGTGGCAAGCACCGGCATCTTCGCCGCCGCCTTGGAACCGGTCGCGGTCGCGAGCTGCGTCGCGGCCATCACCGAAAGCCACGCAAGCATTGCTGCCAAAGTGAAGCCAGAAGCTAATTTGGCCGATCGGTTCGTTGTCATTGATTTGAACTTCCCCAGAAAGTTACGCCGCGCGATGCTTGTGCGGCGGCGGCTTCCACAGCACACCTCCAGCGCGACCGATAAAGATCGATACGAGATATGCGGCCCCCGCCGAAAGAGTGATCGCGGGACCGGATGCCAAGTTCATATGGTAGGACAACAGCAGCCCGACATAGCACGACAGCATCGCCACCCCGACGGCAACCGCGATCAAGCCTTCCAGCCGTCGCGCCCAGAATCGAGCCGCCGCCGCCGGCAAGATCATCATGCCGACCGCCAAGAGCGTCCCCAGCGCTTGGAACCCGGCAACCAGGTTCAAAACAACGAGGCCCAGAAAAACGATATGAACGACCGCGCCCGGACCTTTGACAGCCGCCAGAAAAACCGGGTCCACGCACTCAGCGATCAACGGCCGAAGAATGACCGCCAGCACGACGATCGAAATCGTCGACGCCCCGCCCAGCACCAGCAACGCGTTGTCGTCGACCGCCAGCACACTGCCGAACAACACATGCATGAGATCGATACTCGAACCCTTCATGCTGACAATCAAAACGCCAAGCGACAGCGAAATGAGATAGAACGCAGCAAGGCTCGCGTCTTCTTTCAGAACGGTTCCGCGCGCGACGAGGCCCGCCGCCACCGCCACAAACAAACCAGCAATCATTCCGCCGATTCCCATAGGCAGGATCTGCAGCCCGAACAACAAGAACCCAACCGCCGCACCCGGCAAAATGGCGTGCGCCATCGCATCGCCCATCAGGCTCATGCGCCTCAGCATCATGAAGACCCCGATCGGCGCTGCGCCGAACGACAGCGCGATCGAGCCGGCAAGCGCCCGGCGCATGAAAGAAAAGTCCACGAACGGACCGAATAGAAAATCGTAGATGATCATCGCCGCTCGAACCCTATCCCGCCGCCCGCTCACACCACGGCGCGGTATCGTCCCAGCTTTCCGACATCGAGCGCAGCCGCAGAAGGTTGGCCGGGGTCAAAACCTCTTTCGAGGCCCCCCAAGCAATCGGCTCGCGCGCCATAAGCAGCGTTTGCGGAAACCGTTCACGCGCCAGATCGAGATCATGCAACACCGCAACAACCGTGCGGTTCTCGTCGTGCCAACGCTCGATCAGATCCATCAGATGATTGGCGGTACTGGTGTCGATTGCCGTGAACGGTTCGTCGAGAAGAATCAGCGGACTGTCTTGAACCAGCACGCGCGCAAACAACACGCGCTGCAGCTGGCCGCCCGACAACGTGTCGAGCGTGCGTGCTTCGAAGCCGGTCAACCCGACAGTCGCAATCGCATCCGCCACCTGCTCCTTATCGGCGGCCGTGACGCTGCCAAACATGCCCCGGCGCGGCCACAGTCCGAGACTGACCATCTCGACAACCGAAATCGGAAAGCTGCGGTCGATGTTGGCCTGCTGCGGCAGATAACTGATCTGCGAGCGGTCGAGCCCTTCGATATCGATGTGCCCGTCAATCGGCTGCAGCAGCCCGACAATCCCTTTGATAAGCGTGCTCTTACCGCTGCCGTTCGGACCGACGACGGCCGTCATGGACCCCGACGCAATCTCCCCCCTGAGATGATGCACCGCCGGATGCCCATCGTAGCCGAGCGTAACGTCAGCAAATCTAATCGGCGGAGCCTGCCGCTTTTGCATCGGTACCTGTCCCAAACTCATAAGCTCACGTAGCAAGCGCCACTCCAATCGCCACCCAAACGGCGGTGACGGCAAGCGCCGCGTAAAAAAGCCTCTGCCTCAAGCTCCAAAAAAGCAAAACCTGATCTCCAAGCTCTTAACCGGCGACAGCGCAGTTCACGCGTCCGCGCAAGCACAACAAATGCCACGCAGTTCAAGCGTGGACTTATGCAATGCGAACTTCTTCTTTGCGACCCACGCTTTCAATGTGCGCGTCAATTCTTTCGACTCGAACTCCTCGACCGACCCGCACTTTTCGCAAACCGCAAAGGCAACCGCCTCTTGCGAATGCGCGCAGCTTTGTCCGTGCGCGCAGGCGACAAATGCGTTGAGCGACTCAAGCTTGTGGGCGAGCCCCATTTCGATGAGCTTGCCGAGCGCCCGATAGACGGTCGGCGGGGCCTTGACCCCGTGCCCCTTGAGATCGTCGATCAGATCGTAGGCGCTGACCGGCTTGCTGCACTTTTTAAGCGCGGCAAGAACCAGCCGATCCTTTTCGTTGAGCCTTTTGGCCTCTCCCGGATGCGTTGCTCCAGCCATATCGAAACCCGCTATTCCTTTTGTCCACAGCACCAAGCGGCGCCGAGCATATCCATGCTCATTGAGGCTACACCGAGCCAAACGCGCATTGTCGCAAGATCTGCGGAAACCGCAAAGGCAATCCTTCTGGATGTTATAATATACGACGCCCAGACTGCAACTGCGTCAGTTCGCACAACAGAAATGCAAACGAGATTCAACCTTGGCCGCCGTGAATTTACCCTAACCATGGCATGGTGGGCGAACCTCGGCTGGACCGGTCCATTCAGCTCTGACTTGGGACAAGGCGAGCCTATTTAGGACCAGTAGCACTCGCAAGAGCTTTCGGACAGCCGCCAAGATAGTTCCTGTGCAGACTGGATGCGCAATCGTCTTCGAGACGCTCTTGGGCCCTTCGATCCAGAACAATATAGGCACTATCCTCTGCACAGCTACTAAGCAAACGCAGAGCACCGACCGTCATCAAGGGCGACACATCTCCAAAATGCTGCACGGCAACCCGCGAATTCCCCGAACAAATACCAGTGCCAACGAAAGAACGAAGCGAACCGTCCTTGGCCTTCTTGAGCAGCAGTTCCAGACTGCTAACGAGGTTTTCTTGTAGGCAATTACTAGAAGAACTCATTCGTCTCTCTCACCAAATTCGTAATCTTCAATATCGTAGACATAGGGCAGCGAAACCAAATGAATTCGTACGCGGATCAACTGCCTCACAAAAAGCTAATAAATGGAATGAAAGAGTCAATACAAATTACTTAAACAACGAGATAATATTATCATATGGACCAGAAAGACTTGGTTGGCTTTTAATGTCGCTGACGTACACGGACATCTGTTATTCAGTACGGGTTCTATTCGGCGCTATCTTTAACATCGCCATCGCGCTTAGCGGTCCAACACTGCATTTCACCGCCGCTAGAGCTCAAGAGCATTCGCCACCACAAACACCGCCAGCTCAGACTTCCATTTCACTTCCAACAAACTGCGGAATGGAAAAATTCAAAACGCTGCGCATCGAAAAAGTCGTCGACGCCGAGAACCTGCTCTTGAGCGACGGTAGCGAATACCAAACAGGTGTCTTGGCGTCCGATCTTGATGACCCAGCCGCACACAACGCCCTCTCACGTCTTGTCTCGATGCCGATCACGATCTATCAGGAAAGCGGCACCCCATCTCAACCCGACCGCTATGGCCGCGTTAGCGGACCAGCAACCATTCAAAGCTCCTCTGGTGAAGAATGGCTGCAAGCCAAGCTGATTGCTGCCGGATTGGCCAGGGTTGTTCCCGGCGATGCGCACACGGCCTGTACCGCAGCGTTACTCGCGCTGGAAAACAAATCCCGCAAAGATCAAAGAGGACACTGGCAGACCGGCATCTTCAGCGTTCTGCACGCGAGCGATCCGCAAAAGATCCTCAGGCAGGTAAACCGCTTTGGCATCGTCGAAGGAAGCATCGTGCGGCGCTCAAAATCCCACGGCCGCACCTATTTGAATTTCGGCCGCGACTGGAAAGACGATTTTACCGTCAACATCTCGGCGCGCTTGGTGCGAAGACAATCCAAACAGAGCGCAAACCCGACGCATGATCGCAGCACAAGGTCGCGCAATCCAAACGACATCACAAAACCCGGCACACGCATCCGCGTTCGAGGATGGGTCGAGAACCGAAACGGCCCGATGATCAAAATCGAAAGCCTCGATCAGATCGAAGTCTTGGATTGAAGGCCTGAGCAGCGCTGCAAACCTAAAAGACGAACGTACTCAAACGAAAAACGCCGGAACCCAAACGAAAGGGGCCCCGGCGTCAATTTCGTTCAATTCGGCCCAACCCCAAGATTGGGGTCAGCACCGCACTTGGGCGTCAATGCCTCAAGCGGCCTGAGTGGCGCTGTCGTCGTCGGCACCCTCGTCGCCTGCATCATCTGCAGCGCGACGGGTCCGAGCGCTTTTCGCCAGAACGTCAGTGATGCGTTGGATCGCACCACGTTCGTCAAGCTTGTAGACGGCAGCGACTTCGCGAGCCATCCGGTCAAGCGCGTCCTCATAGAGCTGACGCTCAGAATACGACTGCTCCGGCTGGGCTTCCGAGCGATAGAGGTCGCGAACGACTTCAGCAATCGCGATCAAATCGCCAGAGTTGATCTTCGCCACGTATTCCTGAGCACGGCGGCTCCACATCGTGCGCTTGACACGAGCACGGCCCTTCAGCACGTCGAGTGATTTGTCGACGATATTGCCTTCGGCCAGCTTGCGCAGACCCACCGATTCCAGCTTGCCCGTCGGAACGCGCAAGGTGAGCTTTTCCTTCTCGAAATGGATCACGAACAGCTCAAGCGCCATGCCTGCGATTTCCTGCTCCTCGATGCCGATGATCTTGCCGACACCATGTGCAGGATAGACGACATGTTCGTTCGTCTTGAACCCATGCCGCTGGCTAACCGGCTTTTTCGACAACGCAGAATCACGGTTGGCAGCAGCCTTTTCCGCAATACCTTTCGGCGTCTTGAGCGGCTTGATCGGCGAGCTGATCTTGCGCGCAGCTGCTTCCGCGATCGAGGCCGCAACAGCACGCGCTGCTGCACCGGTTGCAACAACGGCCGGCGACGCTGGAGGTGCCGCAACAGCTGGAGCTGACTTGGCAGCCTTGGCCTTCGGAGCCTTAGCCGGCTTAACAGTCTTGGCAGCTGCCGGTTTGGCTGCGGACGCAGTTGGCTTGGCCTTCGAAGCCGTCGGCTTCGCGGTCGCTTTTGCAGCAGGTTTCGCGGCGGCCTTCGTCGCAGTTGTCTTCGCTTTCGCGGTTTTCGCAACGGCAGGCTTTGCAGCAGCCGGCTTCTTAACAGCAGACGTTTTGGTCGCCGCCGATTTGGCTTTGGCAGCAGCCGTCTTGACCTTCGCCGGCGCGGCTTTCGCAGCAGGAGCTTTTACAGTCTTCGATGCTGCTTTTGCCTTGACAGGAGCCGCCTTGGATGCGACGCGAGTCTTTGAAGAGGTTCCGCGTGCAGATGCAGCGGTTTTGGACTTAGTGGCGGCTTTAGATTTTGCGGCCACGGTAGCTCCTTTTGCTTGAGTTGCAGACGACTTCACTTTTGCCGTTTTAGCCTTGGCTGAGGTCGTTTTCTTTTGAGCCATTCGATATGTTACCTCTTCCCACGCATACTCGCCGATCGGCCACACGCCGACCGGATTTTGGGCAATCCCGGAAGACCGCCCGCAGAAAAAACCTGCAGGACGGTCTGAAACCACCAACAGGAATCCAAAAGCGCACCCATCGCCTACTTACTCAGACGACGTGGCCGCGAATACTTTTCTATGGCTCTTGCTGTACGAAGACGGTTCCCTCGGACGACGGCGCTGCCCAGCGCATAGGTTAACTCCGTTCCTGTCTGCACGAGACGGCCGGACTCCTTGTGTTCGTCCTAGTTCTCAAAGTGTTCAGCTACGCCACTCGTTGCCATCATAACACAATATTCACGGAAATTGAAGAGACGTTGCTATGGCTGTATTTACATAGTTACTGAAATACGAGCGGGCGGAGATTAAGATTAACCCTCCGCCCACTCAGAATCGACAGCTAGATTAGAGCAAATAGTTCCTAGTCACCTTCGCCGGGCTTATCTGAGAAGTACTTCTCAAACTTGCCTTTTTCATCGCGGAAGTTGTCCGCTTCTGGCATCGGATCTTTCTTCTGAGTAATATTTGGCCATTTATCGGCGTAGTCGCGGTTCACTTCGAGCCATTGCTCAAGGTTTGGTTCGGTATCAGGCTTGATGGCATCGACGGGGCATTCGGGTTCGCAAACACCGCAGTCGATGCATTCGTCAGGGTGAATGACCAGCATGTTCTCGCCCTCGTAGAAACAATCGACAGGGCAAACCTCGACACAATCGGTGAATTTGCATTTGATGCAGCTGTCATTGACGATGTAGGTCATTCGATCCTTAGGTCTCCACTCTTCCCGCGCATGGCCGTCTACGGCGGATTGCGAAATATTAGCGATTCGAGCTCGCGCCAGCCTCATCCTGCCGGCATTAGTGCCGAGAACCCGACTGCTTCGCAAGTATAGCTACGAGATAACAGTCACTTCCTGCGCCGGCAGCCAATTTCTAGACATTCACGCCGAACTCCGCGAAAAAAAATTCTGCTACCTTTGGTCTCGCCCTTTGACCTTGGCAATCTGCCGGCGTTCTTTCTTGGTCGGCCGCGCCGACGGCGGATTTACAGCAGGTACGATTGCCACCGGCAATTCGCCTCCTGACCCAGTCGCCTCACCCGTCGGCTGGGCAGCGTCACTCTTAGGGCTGGCAGGCGTGAGGTCTTCAAAAAGCGTTTGTGCTTCGCTGGCTGGTCCGCGCCTGTGCCCCGGCTCAACGACCTTCAGTACCCTGACCAACCGGCCGACCGACGCCGTAACCACATCGCCGAATTTTATCATATGGCTGGGCTTTTGTATCCGCACCCGATTCACGCGGATCTTGCCTCGCTCAATGAGCGCCGCCGCCAGCGAACGCGTCTTCGCCACGCGCGCATACCACAGCCATTTGTCGAGCCTCTGCGGCTGGGAAGGTGCCCCCAGGTCGCCATCGCCGTCGTGGCGCTGTTGATCAGGCAATGTCTCGTTCCTTCATAGATCGGCAACAAAACACGCTGAAGGCCGGCCTGATGAGTTTCTTAGCCTTCCTTATCGCCCTGTTGCTCCATCGCGTCTTTCAAGGCGCTCAAGGCAGCGAACGGAGAATCTGGATCGATGGTCGCCGACCGCTTCGGTGACGAAGTATGGAACTCCGGCTTACGGTTTCCGCCCCGTTTCTTGTCGCGGTCATTGCGGTTCTTGCGCGGACCCCGATCGCCGCCAGGGCGTTCACCGTCAAAGCGCTTGCCGCCTGGACGCCCGCCTTTCGGACGGTTGCGCCCGCCGCCACCTGACTTCTCTTCGCCGTCCGAACGGCCATGCACTGCAGCGCGATCGCCGGTTGCTGAGCCCGGACCTTCGGAACCACCGGCAGGGGCAGCAGCACCGTTGCCCGATGATCTCCGCCCTCGTCCCTGGCCTTTACCGCGTCGCGGACTGCGTTCGCCATCAGCGCGATGACGGCGCGGACGCCAGATCTCGATGTAGACGACTTCAGATTCCGCCTCTGCAGCCGGCGACGGCTCTGTCGATGCTGAAGCCGTAGCCGCATCACCTTCCCCAGTTGCTTGAGCTCCAGCGGCTTCGGTTGGTTCGGCTTGCTCCACCGCATCACCTGCGGTGGCAACCGAGGCTTCTTCGGCCTCAGCAGCATTGGCGGGAGTTTCAACCGCAACCGCTTCGTCCGAAGCTGTATCAGCTTCACTCGCAGCAGTTTCATCGCCAGTCGCGGGAGCAGGCTCAACCTCAACCGAAGCGGTTTCAGGCGCAGCCGACTCATCGGAAGCTGCGGTAACGGCCTCAGCCGAAACGGCTTCAGTCTCGACACTGTCGGACGGCACCGATTGCGTTTCGGCTTCCGGTGCAGCTTCGGGAGGGCTTGCCGCCTCGCCATCCTCAGCACGAGCAGCAGCTTCCGTCTCGGCCGCAGCCTCAACGACCGCATCGCCGGCTGTCTCAGTTGCTGCCGGCATCTTCGGCGCCGGTCGCCGATCCAGCCGGAAGCCCAGCGCCTTGAGCACATTGCCAAGCTCGCCTGGCGAACACCCAAGGATCGACATCATATCCGGCGTGACCGTAAAGCCGCCATCACCCGTGGCCCCATTCGGCGGGGTCTTATCTTCATTATCCTTCTTGCGCCAAGCCACAAGCGGCCGGATCAAATCCGCCAAACGCTCCAGAATATCGAGACGGACGGCCCGCGGACCGCACACGTGGAATCCATAAGCCTGGTAGAGCGCTTCCGGCATTGCCGGATCAGCCGCAACGGATGTCAGACCGGCACGCGGCGCTTCCGGCAAGGTTTCAAGCTGCAGTCCATTGTCGCGAACATTCTTCAACGTCCACAACATGGCCAGCAATTCCGCCGGCGCCGGTTTCAGCAGCAACGGCAGATAGATATTGAACGCTCCAAACCGCACACCGTATTTTCGCAGCTGAGCACGCGACGGCTGATCAAGCGTCTTGATCTCATTCGCCACCGCTTCGCGCTTCAGAACGCCGAAGCTTTCTTTGAGCTGGAACGCGATACCGCGCGACAGCCCCGTCACGTCTTCGGCAGCAGCAAGTTCAACGAGTGGCTTCAACCGCTCGCCGACAACTTCCTCGACCCATCGATCGAGACGCGCCTGCACCTTGTCTTTGTCAGGCTGAGATAGATGCTCGTCGCAAAGCAGCCTGACGGTCGGCTTCAGCGGATCGTCACCCGCCTCAAGCTGTCCGATTGCTTCGCCATTCCACAGCACCGTTCCATCGCGCGTAAACTTGAACGCTTCAGGCTTCGCCGCCGCAACGCGGCGCGCGCGCATCGACAGTTCGCTATTTAGCACCTGCGCGGCAGCAAATCGCGCCGCTTTGCCGTCAAGACTTCCCGCATGCGTCTCCGGTGAGAACCGGAAGCCAATAAGCCGGCCAACGTAGTGATCCTCCACGCTGACCGAACCGTCACTTTTGATATCTGCCGTCAACTCTTCTTTATCCCGCATGCCTTTCATGAGAGCGCTCGTCCGCTTATCGACGAATCTTTGCGTCAAGCGCTCATGCATTGCATCCGAAAGCGCATCTTCAATTTCGCGCGTCCGGCCTTGCCAATGTTCAGGGTCTTTTAGCCAATCCGCGCGATTGGAAACGAACGTCCAGGTTCTGATATGCGCAATCCGGTTCGCCAACGTATCGATATCGCCGTCGGTCCGATCCGCAAAAGCGACTTGTTTGGCAAACCAGTCTTCCGGAATGCGCCGGTCGCCGCTCATTAAGAACTTATAGAGCGTGCCAATCAGTTCCGCGTGAGAGGCACTGGAAATCTTGCGATAGTCCGGGAGCTGGCACATATCCCAAAGCCGCGCCACCGCTGCCCGATCTTTCGCCATATCGACGATCTCGTTGTCGCGCGCCAATGCTTCCAAAGCATCGACATCATCGGCCGAGCGCGCCCGCGTCAGCCTTGGAGCATTCGGCAGCGCCCGCAGGCTGTCGCGCAACGCATCGAGGGAATTGAAGTTCAATTCGTTACTGCGCCATTGCAGGACGCGGATCGGATCGAAGGTATGTGTCTCAAGGCGTTCAACGAGATCGTTCTCGAACGGCTCGACATCGCCGGTCACGCCAAACGTGCCGTCATTCATATGACGACCGGCGCGCCCCGCGATCTGGCCAAGCTCACCCGGCGTCAGATTGCGATGCACATGACCGTCAAATTTACGCACGGCAGCGAACGCCACATGATCGACGTTGAGATTAAGCCCCATGCCGATCGCATCGGTCGCCACCAGAAAATCGACATCACCCGATTGGTAGAGCTCAACCTGCGCATTGCGTGTGCGCGGGCTGAGAGCCCCAAGCACAACCGCCGCCCCGCCACGCTGACGCCGGATCAGCTCGGCGAGCGAATAGACGTCATTGGCCGAGAAAGCGACAACCGCAGTGCGCGTGCCCAGCCGCGTAATCTTCTTCTGGCCCGTATAGGTCAGCCGCGACAGCCGCGGCCGCGAAATAAAATTCGCGCCCGGGATCAGGTCCTGGATTACATCGCGGATCGTTCCGGCACCGAGAAGGAAAGTCTCCTGGCGCCCCCGCGCATGCAAGAGCCGGTCAGTGAACACATGTCCACGCTCGGGATCTGCCGCTAGCTGCACTTCATCGATCGCCAAGAAATCGACATTGATATCCCGCGGCATCGCTTCGACCGTCGAGACCCAAAAGCGCGCATTCTCAGGCTTGATCTTTTCTTCGCCGGTGATCAGCGCGACCTTCTCGAAACCAATGCGATTGCCGATCTTGTCATAGACTTCGCGCGCCAACAGCCTGAGCGGCAGGCCGATCATGCCTGTCTCATGGCCGAGCATGCGCTCGATCGCCAAATGCGTCTTACCGGTATTCGTCGGCCCAAGCACCGCCGTGACGTGACGGATGCGGGTGTCGAGATTGCTACCCATCATGACAGGAGCCCCCTTGATCTGGAGCCGACAACAACTGCCGAGAAACTTGGCATCAGGTTGATGAAACCCTCGTTATGCACTGGCCAGCTGCCTGTGACAGGTGCCGCAGCCACAAACCTATGCCCTCTGATACAGGTCGTGTGCGGGTTTGAACGCCGGTGTTAGCCGGAAGTCAACGCTCGATTGCCCCACTAGCGCGCGAATGGCAACCCCCATATGGAGTGTCCGCCCGGCAATGCCCGACAAACTGTTGAGCTGCTTTCCAGCAAGAAACAAGCCGCGGGGCAATTTCAAGGCAAGCAAAAAACGGCGGACCACCAAAGATGAGCCGCCGTTCTTTCATAGATGATCGCAGTATATCTCTTAAAGCCCTGTTTGGGCGACATCAGACGAAAGTTTTGATCCCCAACTCATCGTCCAAGCGACGTTTTCCAAAGCCGCAACACGCCTCGCAACGCCAGGGCCGATGCCTCTGAACGCCTGATCAGTAACCGTTCAAAAGCGCAACATTCCGGCGGCGCCCGTTTTCGACGCTGATTTTTTCAGCGCTCAACACGACGTGGCCATAGCTGGTTGGGATCGTAACTTGCTGCGGGACGGCGATGTTGGCGCTGGGGACGGGCAGCATCGCAATTTCGATCCCGTTCGATTTAGCCAAATGGGTCGTCTCACCGGTTGGCCGGAATCCGCCAAGCGGATTGTAGCGCACGGCGCAAACAATCGCCGTTTTCTTCGCACCGCGCTGACCTGGGAAACCGCTTTGAACGCGCTTGCCACGATAGGACAAAGCCAGGTCGAAGCGCTGCTTGCCATCGAAAATCGCCAGCTTCTGGTCACAAGGCTTGCGCGCAGCTCCGAACGTCAAAGCCATGACGGCGCTTAACGGATCGAGCGCATCTTTAAGGTGCTGGCGCTTCAGCGGCACCTCATCGGCGGCAATCATAAACGGCGGAATAATAGATGCCGAAGTCACGTTACCTTCGCCAAAACCGACCTTCACCGAACCACTGCGTGAATTGCCGTTGAAATTCAAAGTATATCCCGAAGGCTTCGGACCGTCCTTGCGGATCGTTCCGGCCGAGCGCGAGACGCCGCGCCACTTGATGGCGCCAAGCAGAGCCGAAAGCTCCGCATCGCCGTTGAGGACGTACGTCGAACCGTTGACTTCGGATTCAAAGCGGAAGCTTCCGATATTGAAACCGTTGAAGGCAATCGCGTAAACGGCTTTGATTTTGCTGGGAACTTCTGGGTCGCTAGCGCCGACTTCGACGCTTGAAGCCGCCAGAGCCGCGCAGGTCAGTGCGGCCGGCAGAATAAGTTTCTGCGCCTTGCCGAAAAAGGCCTGAAAACCACGGGGACGGGTTTGACGGGCGTTAGCCTGAACCGGTACATGCCGTGAGACGACGCTCTTGTACATAACGCAAAATCCTAATCTACGCCTGCCCACCGGGATTTTCCGGCTATGAATTGCGGGCAACCTGAACTACTGAACTGGGCTCAAGCTACGCCTGCTTAGTTAATAATCCGCTTAAGGCTGTCTTGTTCCGGGACAAGCCCCAATTGCCTTGGCAACTGCGGCCGTCGGCGCCCGATTCCCTAGGGGCTTGACGTTGAGCCCGAAACTCCGGTAGAACACGCGCCTGCGCCCGCTGGACCGATCCGGCGGGCGAACTATTTCCGCCATCGCGACAATCCAAGAAATGGCGCGCGCCTCCCAGAACGTGGGATTTTCGGCCGCTGCGCCAGGAGATAACGATATGACCAGGCAATGTGAGCTGACGGGCAAACTCCCGCTCTCCGGCCAACTCCGCAGCCACGCGGAGAATAAGTCGAAACGCAAGTTCAACCCGAACCTCTGCAACGTGACCTTGTTGTCGGACACGTTGGAGCGCAGCTTCCGCCTTCGCATTTCGGCGCATGCTCTCAAAACGGTTGAGCACCGCGGCGGTCTTGACGCCTTCTTGATGAAAGCACGCGACGAAGAGCTTTCCGAGCGCTGCTTGAAGATCAAGCGCGACGTCAAGAAGGCCAAGAAAGCAGCAGCAAGCGAAGAAGCTCCAGCTTCCGCTTAAGCGGCACTTGATTTACCGACACTGGGCGTCAAACCAGTCGACGACTTAAAAAAACTCAGGACACGACTGTGCCGCGAAGAACGGCACTCAATGTGCTTGAGATTATAAAAAAGCTAGCGCGCCAGGAGCAAATCCCGGCGCGCTTTTTTTATTGCCGGAAGCCGGCCGAGCCCCAAGGATTCGCGGGGCTCACTTGAGTCTCACGCTCCGCCCAGCCGAAACTGCAGCACGATCGTGCGCTGAAACAGCCGGTTGAAGTTGTCATCCGAGATCACCGTGATGATCGCATCGCCCTTTGCATCGCGATGAACCGCAACGCCTTCCATATTGTCGATATCTTGCGCCATCGTCGCTTCCAGTAGAACTTCGCCTTCCAGATGCGCACCAGGCCGGATCGTTTTTGCTTCCAGCCGCCGCAGCCGCATCTTCACGCCTTCAAGCCATTTGAAGCGCCGCTCCACCAGAATGACATCTCCCTCAGGCATCACCGCCGCGCCGGTAATGTCGTAACCGCCGATATCGGTAAGCGTAAAAGACCGGCCCTTGTCGCCGTTGAAGATCCAGCCCGTGTGCCGCCCCTTGCGATCGTGCTGACGTTCCGCGACCGCCAGGATCGCACCGCGATAGCGCCCGCGCTTCAAGACCGTGATCGCTTCAAAACCCTTGAGCGACGACATCCGCCCTTTGCTCCGGTTGGGCCTCACATAGGACTGCGGCGCCGACAGCCCACGCTTGCCGATATCGAAGCGCCCGACGCGATGGTTCTGTTCGAACGCGATGAAAACCCTGCCGCGCTCTGCCGTTCCTGAGATGAACTCGACGGCCTCCGCATCTCGATCGCGCTCGCGCCGCAGGTTTGTCCCGCTCAGCGCTTTAAGCGGCCCGCCTCGCGTCTTGCTGAGACCGGAAAGAACGCCATCCTTGTAGGTAAACTGCCCTGTCATCCAAAGACCGGCATCCGAGACGGCAACGAAACCTTTGCCGTCTGCATCGACAGTAAGACCCGACCAGCCACCGAAACTCTTGTCCTTCGACGACAGCGTCAGCCCGCCGACAAACGTCAGCTTGCCGAAGACCGTCCTCAGCGGGTTGGTCCTGTCAAACGTCGTGATCGGGTAAGCGGCGATATCGAAAGACTGAACCGAAAGCTTTTGCGGATTGGGCTTGGGCTCCGCCACGAGCGCGACCGGCATCATCAAAAACGATGCGCCCAAAACAGAAAGATGAAGCCAACTCAAGCGAGGGATCGCCAAACGCGTCAAAACCTTTCGCAAGCCAGCACTCCGCTCATCTGGCCAAAGTTCGCCCTGCGCGCCCGGATCTCATCTTCCGGCGCGGTTGTTCGGTACGTTTGTTTTCCTCAAAGAGCTCGACAAGCTTGTCCGTCATCGCTCCGGCCAGCTCGCTGGCATCCGAAATCGTAACAGCGCGCCGATAATAGCGCGTCACGTCGTGCCCGATACCGATGGCGATCAACTGCACCGGACTGTTGGTCTCGATCTCGTGGATCACTTGCCGCAAATGCTGTTCGAGATAATGACCCGTGTTGACCGACAGCGTTGAATCATCGACCGGCGCACCATCCGAAATCATCATCAAAATGCGCCGCTGCTCCGGCCGGCCGAGCAATCGCCGATGCGCCCAAGCCAGCGCCTCGCCATCGATATTCTCTTTCAGCAATCCTTCGCGCATCATCAGCGCCAGCGACCGCTTGGTCCGGCGCCACGGGCTATCCGCCGTTTTATAAATGATGTGCCGCAGATCGTTGAGGCGCCCGGGGTTGACCGGCTTGCCTTCCGCGATCCACTCCTCGCGTGACTGCCCGCCTTTCCAGGCTTTCGTCGTGAAGCCCAGGATCTCGACCTTGACGCCGCAGCGTTCCAACGTCCGCGCCAGGATATCCGCGCAGCACGCAGCGACCAAAATCGGCCGTCCCCGCATCGACCCGGAATTGTCGATCAACAATGTCACAACCGTATCGCGGAAATCGATGTCGCTTTCCTGCATGAAACTCAGCGGCGCCGTCGGATCGACGATCACGCGTGTCAGACGCGCAGAATCGAGCGTCCCCTCTTCCAGGTCGAAATCCCAATCCCGGTTCTGCTGCGCCATCAGGCGGCGCTGTAACCGGTTCGCAAGCCGCGCCACGACGCTCGACAGTCCGGCGAGTTCCTTGTCCAGGAAGCCGCGCAGTCGTTCGAGCTCCTCCACCGAAGCAAGTTCTTCCGCATCGGCCTCTTCATCGTTGGCCCGCGTGAAGATCTTGTAGCCAAACGATTCTGGATCATCGAGCACCGACACGTTCGGCCGCCATGGCTCGTCCGTATCGGCAAACTCATCGCCGTCGGCATCGTCGTCGTCAGACTCGTCAGCCGGTGCAGGTTCGGTGCTTTCTTCCAACTCGCCGAGGTCTTCTTGCTCGCTCGACTGTTGCGGCTCCTGCTGCTCTTGGCCCGCATCACCGGTCTCGTTGTCGGCAGACTGCTCCTCGCCGCCCTCGGAATCTTCCGGCTCGGCTTGTTCCTCTTGCGTTTCCTGCGAAGGCTTGCCTTCCTCCATCAGGTCCATCGCCCGCAGAACTTCCTGCATCAGCTGCGCGAAGGACTTCTGGTCTTCGACGTGATCGGACAGCCGGTCGATCAGATCGCCAGCCTTCTGGTCGACCCAATCGCTCCATTCCTCCATGAGCCCGCGCGTCGAAATCGGCGGCGCCTCACCTGTCAGCTTCTGGCGCACCAATAGCGCGAGGGCTTCCGACAGCGGCGCCTCTTCGCGCGAATTGACCTTGACGTAGCGCCCATGCGCGTACTGCGATTCAAGCCGCGCCTTGAGGTTCTGCGCCATCCCCTCCATGCGGTTGGCACCAACCGCCTCGACGCGCGCGCGCTCCATCGCTTCAAAGGCGTCACGCGCAACGCCATGCGATGGCACCATGCGGTCATGCAGGCGCTTGTCGTGACAAGCCGCCCGAAGCGCCAGTGAATCTGCGGTCCCCCGCAAAATAGCGATCTCTTTGATGGACGGAGTCCGCGGCGGCTCCGGCAAGTTGACGGTATGCCCGATCACCATCGGTGTACCGGTGTGATACGTCACCTGCACATCGCCACCACCAGCGATCGTCCGCACACACGTCGCCAACGCCCGCTTCAACGGCTCGACGGGAGCTTCTTTCCTTTTTGAGCGCTGCTGGGTCATGCACCAGACCTCTCAGCCGGCTCACCCGGCGTCGTCTTTCTACCCACGGCATCTGCAAGCACGAGGAGCCTGCCGTCTGCCTGAACCATCGCCAGACCACTCACGCTATCGCGCAATTCACCACGCAGTTCGATGACATGCCCTTTGAGCTTCGGCGACCATTCCTGCCCGACAATCGTCCAGACGAGATCCGCTTGACATCCTTCCGGCACAGCTCTGCGCAACGTGAACGAAAACCCCAGCCCGACGCTCTCGCCGTTGCGCGAAAAAGCATCCGCCAGAACCGAAACCAAAACGCCGGTCGAATGCGCCGCGCACGCGATGATCCCGCCGAACTTCGTCGAAGACGCATACGCGTGATCGAGATGCAGCGGATTGGGATCACCGGCAATGCGACAGTATTCGGCAATGTTCTCGCGCGTAAACTGATAGGCGCGAGACACCGAGCTGCCGACATCGAACTGCGGCCCTGGAGACTGTCGCGGCGAGGCGGTCTCGTTCAAGCTAACTCTCTCCCGGCTCAGGCCAGCGCGACGTTGGCCGAACTCTCCGGCAGGTCTTCGCCAAAACAGCGCTGATAGAATTCCGCAACGACCGGACGCTCAAGCTCATCGCATTTGTTGAGGAACGTCAGCCGGAACGCGAATCCGACATCGCCGAAGATTTCCGCGTTCTCCGCCCAGGTCATCACCGTACGCGGGCTCATCACCGTCGACAGATCGCCGTTGATGAATGCCTGCCGCGTCAGATCGGCCACGCGCACCATATGCGAAACGGTTTTGCGCTTGGCATCCGACTTCGCAAACGACTTCACCTTTGACAGGATGATGCCAACTTCATCATCATGCGGCAGATAGTTGAGCGTGACGACAATGCTCCAGCGGTCGAGCTGACCCTGGTTGAGCTGCTGGGTTCCGTGATAGAGCCCCGAAGTGTCACCCAGGCCGATCGTGTTTGTCGTCGCAAACAAACGGAACGCCTTATGCGGACGGATCACGCGCGACTGATCGAGCAGCGTCAGACGACCGGAGACTTCCAAGACGCGCTGGATCACGAACATCACGTCCGGCCGACCGGCATCGTATTCGTCGAAGACAAGCGCCGTATTCGATTGCAAGGCATAAGGCAGAATGCCTTCCCGGAACTCGGTGACCTGCTTGCCGTCTTTCAGAACGATCGCGTCCTTGCCAACCAGATCGATACGCGACACATGGCTGTCGAGGTTGACGCGCAGGCACGGCCAGTTAAGGCGCGCAGCAACCTGTTCGATATGCGTCGACTTACCCGTACCGTGATAGCCCTGCACCATCACGCGGCGGTTGTGCTTGAAACCAGCCAGGATCGCGAGCGTGACATCCTTATTGAAAAGGTAGTCCGGATCGAGATCGGGGACGTGTTCGTTTGGCTCGGAGTATGCGGGAACCTCAAGGTCGGTTTCGATCCCAAACAGTTGCCGGGCGGAAACCTGAATATCAGGCAAGGCCGTCTCAGTAGTCATCGCGCCTTCCGTTGGATTAGGGTGCTCAAGATTTGGTCTTTTGTTCTAAATTATGTGGGACTGTATCCCATTCAGATCGGCACGGCCCGGGAACTTAAGACCGATCGATTGCTGATCGCCTTTTGAAGGTTCGCAATCGTGCGGTTCTGCCCGAAGCCTTTGCTCAGCCTGCGTGCTTCTTACACAAGACCAGCCTGTTTCAGGTAGTTATAGGCTTGCAGGATTTCGCGCAACTTCTCCTCGGACCGGCGGTCACCGCCATTAGCGTCCGGGTGATGCTCTTTGACGAGAGCTTTATAGCGCGTTTTGATGTCTTCTTTGCCCGCATCAGCCCCAAGATGCAGTGTTTTCAGAGCCTTGCGCTCAAGCGGCTTCAGCGTGCGCTTTTTTGTCCGAGCGTCTTCCCGGGCCTGTTTGGCCCGCCAGGCGAAGAATCCATGCGGATCGCGTGCCTTGCGAACGGCTTCATCGGCGCTGGCCAGCGGATCGGCTTCTTGCTCGGGATTGTTCCCATCGCCCATTTTCCAAGTCGGGCGGTGGCCGGTAATCGATTCTTTCAAAAACTTCTCGACCTGGGCATCCGACATCCCATCGAAGTAGTTATAATTGTTGTTGTATTGCCGAACGTGATCGACGCAGAACCAATAATATTCGCCATCCCGGCCACGCCCCATCGGCGCCCGGTGGTTGCCCGGCTTATCGCATCCCTTCCACTGGCACGACAGCGTCTCGCCGGCCGGCTCATCGCCGCCCTTGGCCTTATTGGCCCCCCGGCCGCGCTTCCCGGCTACCCGTATCGAGTCAAAGTATTTCGATTGCAGTTTCATGGCCGGAATTATGATCCTTGAGACGCCCCAACACAAGTCGCGAACAGTTCACTCGGGCCAAACCGTTGCGGCCTGGACATAGCTACCGGTCTTGCCAGGATACTGATCATACCCTCAAAAGACCTTCCGTTTCGTGACCACCAGCCATCTCTGGACAAGACCGGCCGATAACTCTAACCGATAACCGAGCCTCAGTGGCACAAGATCGGCAAGACCGACCGAATAAATCAGACGATGGAGTCCGAACTTTGAGCATCGAACAAACAATGCGCGAAAAGCTGATGGTGGCGCTCGAACCGACCCGGCTCGACATCATCAACGAAAGCGAACTCCACGCCGGACACAGAAACTCTCCGGGCACGGGCGAAAGTCATTTCCGGCTTCTGATCGTTTCACCGGCTTTCGAGGGCAAGTCGCGCGTTGAGCGCCATCGGATTGTCAATGAAATCCTGGCCGAAGAACTTGCCGGCCGCATTCACGCCATGGCGCTCAAAACCCACGCACCAGGCGAAGCAATTACTTAAGGTCTTATCGGCTGGATGCAATGCGCCGGCCCCGCGCCGGATAGGACGGGATCGGAACGCGATTAGTCAGCCATCGTCTCGAGGGCAACCGGCTTGACCCTGAGCGCCGCAATCTTGTTTCGGTTCTTACGCAGGATCTCAAAGCGGTAGCCGTAGAACGTAAAGACCTGCCCCGGCTCGGGGATGGTCTGCGCCTCGTGGATGACAAGACCCGCCACCGTCGTCGCTTCTTCGTCCGGCAGATCCCAATCCATCTGACGGTTGAGGTCGCGGATCGGCACCGAACCATCAACGTTGACAGTACCATCGGCCTGCGGACGGATCGCCATATCTTTGGTGTCGTGCTCGTCGGCAATCTGCCCGACGATCTCTTCCAGAATATCTTCCAGCGTAATGAGACCCTGCACCTCGCCGTATTCATCGACGACGAGCGCCATCTGCATATTGCGCTTCAGGAACTGATCGAGCAGCTCTTTGAGGCTGGTCGTATCGGGAATGAACCACGCCTCTTTCGTAAACTGCGCCAGCTCCAGCTTGCTCAAATCCCATCCCAGCTTGGCCAGATTGGCGAGCAGGTCTTTGGCGTGCAGAACACCGGTGATGTTTTCAGGCTCGTCCTTCCAGATCGGAAAGCGCGAGTACTTCGACTTCACGACCTCTTCGACGAACTCTTCAGGCGTATCGTCGGCATTGATCGTCTCCATCTTGGTCCGGTGGATCATGATGTCGGCAACCTGCAGATCACCAAGATCGAGCACGCCGCCAAGCATATGCGCATCGTGCCGCGCCACAGCCCCTTCGCGTGTTTGCAGCTCGATGTGCCCGCGGATCTCGCGATGCGCAGAAAGAATGTTGGCTTCGTCGTCTCGGCTCGATGGCGTCAGCGACAAGATCCAGCTGACGATCGCTTCAACCGCAACCGTCGCCGGTCGCATCGCAACGATGAGAAAACTCATAACCGGCGCAACAGCGAGCGAAAACCTATCCGAATAAGCCAGCGCAAACGTCTTCGGCAGAACTTCCGCAAAGATGACGACAAGCAGCGTCAACCCAACCGTTGCGTAGGCGACACCGACATCGCCGAACGTCCGCACCAAAAGACTGGTCGTCAGCGCCGACGCCAGAATATTGACGAGGTTATTGCCCAGCAGAACCGTGCCGATCAAACGTTCAGGCGCCTCAAGCAGGCGGTTGACGATCTGTGCTTGACTGTCGCCCTCATCGGCCAGCGCATGCATCCGCGCCCTGGAAGCCGCCGTCAGCGCCGTCTCCGACCCCGAAAAGAATGCTGAAAGGCCCAACAGAACCAATACACCGGCAAGGATGAGGAAAAACTCGATGTCCATGATCTTCTAGTTGCTCGAAGGGTTGTATGTGCGCAGCGCGAATGACGGCCAAGTATAACCTGAACCGGTTAAGGCAATCGGCCCATTCATAAGGGAATGCTAGCGGGAAGCTAACTTGGTAACTGGGATCCAATGCCTGAGCAGAATTCATCTTTTCTCAGCAAAAACAGAGCGCTCCCGACAGTTCATGAACCGGATCGATGAGCAACTCCCAGCCCCAAACCAGGCAAACAACCTTAGCTATTATAATTTGCGAATTCTTTTGGCCGAGCACTCGCCCAAGTATATTTCTTATGGTGTCTGCCGATTGATACTTATTGGCACGAAGATACACAGGACTACCTCGAATTTACTTATATTTAGTCTCTTGCACGAAGTTGTTAAGTCCAGCGCAAGCTTTCGCCTTGATGCTAGTAGATATTCGCATTATCTCCCGGCATGCTAGGAGTTAAGAGTAGTCCTGCATAAACTCTAGCACGTTACAGAGGAAAATCATGAAGCGCTTCAAGCATCAGCCTATGGTCGTTAGCGCTAGGCCCGTAGCCAAGGATAATTTTATTCCAGCATTTCTGCGTGGGCTAGTCGATGGCTTGTCTGCTCCCACTCGTATTTTTGAACAGCGTAGAATCCGCGTAGAATACATTTGCTTCGATTCCATGAAGTACGCTTGGAACAGAGTCGGCACGTCTCTTAATGAAGCGTTTGACGAATTTGAAAAAGAGGCGGGGAACGGTGAGCAGGAAATCCCGAAAGAGCGGACAGGCGCCAGGACACAAGCCCGGCACCGGACAGCCCAGTCAATCTCCCAAGCTTCCTGAAGCAGTAATTGACTCGGATGAGTCTTCTGATGAAGACGATGAACCGTCAGCGCTTCAGGAACGTCTAGATGAAGAACTAGACGAATTGATCCCTGGCCCTGAAAGGGGCCCGGTCATCAAGCGCGTACTCAAACTGGTGCGCGCGGAGTCTTTTAGGGGGCCGATACCGCATCCTTCGCATTTCTCAGATTACGAGAATGCCTGCCCCGGAGCAGGCTCACGCATATTGGGAATGGCCGAGTCAGCCCAAAATCGCGCCGAAGACCGATTAGATAAGATGATCGAAAACGATCATATTTACTCTATGACCGGACTGATCATTGCCGGAATGATCGTGACAATTTTCGCATGTATAGGTCTGGTTCTATGCCTTAACGGACACGTCGAACTAGGGGGAGTAGTAATAGCAGGGTCAGCTCTATCTGTACTTGCCTCAAAATTCATTGACGGTAAGGACAGGCCAAAAAAACCTGTAGAAGGAACAGAGCTCTCGCAACTGGACCCGTAAAGAAAAAACTGAAGAAACACTTATCTTCCTCAGCCAACCATTTCAACCTGCCAGCGCCCCGCATTCCTCAGAGAGCAAGCCGCGCACCTCTGCCAGATCGACATCCTGCGTCAGGAAGGCTTCTCCGATTGCCCGAGCCAAGACGAACGTCATCCGGCCATCCTTGACCTTCTTGTCCTGGCCCATCAGACGGATCAGCTCGTCAGGCTCGAAATGCGACGACCCCGCCCCTTCACCGGCTGGAATATCGGCGATCCGCGTCGGCAAGCCGGCGGCCTTGAGATGAGCGGCGACACGATCCGCAGTCCCCGCCGGACAAAGCTGCAAGCGTTCCGACAACCGGAACGCCAGCACCATCCCGATCGCAACACCTTCACCATGCAAGAGCCGCTGCGAATACCCGGTCGCCGCTTCAAGCGCATGCCCAAACGTATGCCCGAGGTTCAAAAGCCCGCGAACGCCGGCCTCGCGCTCATCGGCAATCACGACATCGGCCTTGGCCTTGACGCTCGTCTCAACCGCTTTCATCAGCGCCGCCGTATCATGCGCCAACACGCTCGCAGAATTGGCTTCAAGCCAGGCAAAGAAATCCGCATCACCCAGTAGCCCATACTTCGCCACTTCGGCGTAGCCCGCACGCATCTCGCGCTCAGGGAGAGTCTTTAAAAGATCAATGTCTGCCAAAACGAGGTTCGGCTGATGGAACGTCCCGATCAGGTTTTTGCCTTGCGGCGTGTTGATGCCGGTCTTGCCGCCCACCGAAGAATCGACCTGTGCCAAAAGCGAAGTCGGGATCTGCACATAGCGCACACCGCGGCGCAGAATGGAGGCCGCAAAGCCCGCCAGATCACCGATCACACCACCGCCGAAGGCAACGACGAAATCGCCGCGCTCAAGACCCATTTCCAGCAAACCTTGGCTCAACCTATCGAGCTGCGCGAAGCACTTCGTCGATTCGCCAGCCGGCAGAACGATCGAGCCCTTATGTCGGCCATCCGCCTTCAGCGCCGCTTCCAAGTTCTCCAGGTGGAATCCAGCCACGTTCTCATCGGTCACGACACCGCATTTGCCTTTGCCCAGACGCTGCGCGATGGCGCGCCCGGCCTCGTTGAGAAGCCCACCGCCAATCAGAATTTCGTATTCCCGCCCCGGCAGGTCGATAGCGACCGAGCGATGGGCTCCGGCCTGGGCGAGATTGGAGTAGACGATACTAGGCATGACAGTTCCGATAGCCTGAGGGTTCAGCGCCAATGAACGCGCTGCATTTGGAGTTGTCTTTCGCGCACCTTGAAAGCGGTTGTCAAACCGCCTAGCCGGCCAGATGGTGCAGCTTGCCGACAATCTCTGCGACGATTTGATCGTGCGGCACATCCCGGCTTTCGGCAACGATATCCGCCTCAGAATAGGTCGGGTAGCGCTCCTTCATGAGACGCGCCATGGTCTCAGCCGGATCGCCCTTCTTCAGCAAGGGCCGATGATCGCGCCGCGAGACGCGTCTGAGCAGGACCGGCAGATCAGCCCGCAACCAAACCGAGACGCCGCATTCTTTGACCCGTTCGCGCGTTTCTTGATCCATGAACGCCCCACCGCCGGTCGCCAGAACCTGCGGGCCATTCTTCAAAAGCCGGGCAATCACCTTGCGTTCACCATCGCGGAATTCAGATTCGCCGTGGTCCTCAAAGATTTCGCTGATCGACTTGCCGGCCGCCTTCTCGATTTCATCATCCGCATCGACAAACGGCAGTCGCAGGCATGAGGCCAAGCGCCGCCCTATCGCGGATTTCCCGCACCCCATCAGACCGACCAGTACGATCGAGCGCTTGTCCAGCGTCCGGAGCACTGTCGCAACCTCCCGTCGGGAAGGCGGGCGCATACGGCGACCAAATCCGAAACGCATCATCTTCAATCTACCCAACCCTTCAATATCTACTCAGCACGCCAAGAGGCTCATCAGCGAACCGCTCCAGATCGATCCGGAATTTGCCAGAATCGGCAGGCTGCTCCATAACAACACCCGGTATCTCCTGGGTCTAGCATGGTTTTCAAGCCGATCGGGCACCGCATCAGGCGAGTGCCCCGACCAGCTGTTTATCCGCGAACACAGGTAGTCATGGACTTCTAAACCGGGACCTTTCATGAGCTTACCCAAGACATAATGAAGCCGATTTGTCCTTCCAGAATGACTCGCTGTAAGGGGAGCGGACGTTCTAAATGCCCAGTCTCTTTCGTTTTCTTTTCATCGTCGGAACACTTTCGGGGCTTGTCTTCGCTGGCCTTTATTTCCTGGCGACAGAGCTTGAGCCCGAACAACGCGAAGTTTCCTACAAGCTCCAGGATCTCCAGGTGGACCGCCTCGAGGAATGACAAAAGCACGGCATGCCAAATCGCTCTGGCTCTGACTTTCCCAAGACTTCCCGTCTGTCTGCGGCTTTAATCACCGTTTGCGCAGCATCTTGCGCTTTATTGACGCTGACCCATGGCGCCAAAGCCCAGGAGGGCTGGCCGCAAAGCGAATGGAACGCGAAAACCACCACCAGTCCGCAAGGCGGCCAAAGCAACCAGCCAAACTATAATCCTCCAAGCTATCCCGCGAACAGCAACGGCTCAGGCCAGCCGATGCGCGAAATGCCCCAGATGCCGAGATTTGGTGATCCCAGAACCGCCAACCAAGGCGATGACCGATATTCTGCCGGCCGATCTCAATACCAAGGAAATAGTGGCAATTCGTCGTTTGCCGCTCCAACGGCCGTTGAGCGCACCGACTTGGCGCCTCTGGACCCCGTACCGCAACAGCCATCCGCCCCGTCGGCCTACCAGCCTGCCCCGCGCCCCAGCTACAATGACGGCTTCGACCCCCGCAATCGCGGGCGCGCATCCAATCCCGAACCCGACAGCTACGGACGCCAACCGCCTGTCAGCGGCAAACGCGCTAACTATTCCGCCCCTCAGCCAAGAGCGACCCCTCCAGCAAACGCAAACGGCTGGCAGGCCTCTCCCAGATTTTCCGGTGACGATCCCTGGAAGCCTGCACCCGTAACGCCTTCGGACCGCTCCGCTCCGGCAGCAGGCGGTTACGCGACAGCCCAATCCGTCGGGACAATCAACGCGGAAAAAGCCACTCCTCTGCTGAAGGACATCACGGCCTCTCCGAAATCTGAAACTCTGCGAGCCCTTCTGGCCCATGCGCTGCAAGCCGGCGCAGCGCCCTCGCAAGCCGCGATCCGCTACGAGGCAACCAGGCTCGACGCCATGTTGCGCCTTGGCTTCCCCAATGCAGCAGCAAACTTCCAGATCCCCGACGGACTCGACCAGAACTCCGCCGACTGGGCCGGCTTCGCACTCCGCCGGGCAATCGCCCGCGCCGCATTGAACCGCCCCGATGACGCCTGCGCCGAAGCCCGCGACATCGTCGCCGCCTCCGACAAACTGCCCACCAAAGACAAGGACCTCGCCATTCTCCTGTCGGGCTACTGCGCCGATCATCAACAAAACGCCGCCGCCATTCGCCTGGCCGCCGACGTCGCGCGCGACAAGGGTGGCTTTCCGCCCGCCGCCATCGCAGCACTCGAAGCCGCCGCCCAAGGCTCGAAACCGCGCATCCCGTCCGGCCTGGAACTCTCCGCCCCTAGCTATCGCCTTCTCTTGAAGTCTGGCGCCGACCCGGAACGGCTTGTGGAAGCGAAAAGCTCTGCGGCACTGCAGGTCGCCATGGCGCAGGACAACAACCTGCCGCCAGCCGCGCAGATCATCGCCGCCGAACGCGCCGCCGCCGAGCTTTTGATCTCTGCGGATGCGCTGGCAAAAATCTATTCCAAAGCGCCTGCCGCAGGCACCAATCTCGAAAGCATGCAGTCCGGCGCCAAAAGCGCTTCGCCGTCCCCGGCCCTGCATCGCGCCAACCTCTATATGGCGGCCGTGCGCCAGCAGACCCCGTTGCAGAAGGTCCGCCTCATCCGTGAATTCCTCGACAAGAGCACTACGGCCGGATTGTACTTCACAGCCCTGCAATTGATGGCGGAACCCATTTCCACCCTGGCGCCAGTTCCGGAAGTTGGCTGGTTCGCCGAAACCGCAATCGAATCGCTACTCGCCGCCGGTGATCAGAACCGCGCCCGCAATTGGGTTCGCCTCGCCGAAGGCTCCGACCCGCGCGGCCCCCATGCCCTCGACCATTGGCAAGCCTTGATTGACATCGCCGACCCATCGCGCTCGGCCCGTCGCGGCGACGGCCTGGCGTCGGTTGAGCAAATGGCGCTGCGCGGCAACTTCCAGCCCGACGACCTGCACCGTCTGGCAACCGTGCTCGACGCCCTCGACTACCAGGTTCCGATCCCACTTTGGGAGGCGGCAAGCCGCACGCCTCAACCCTCGAACGGGCATCTTCCCGCAACAGGCGTCCTTTCTCAGTTGCAGGAAGCGGCCAAATCAGGCGATTCTGCCTGGGCGAGCATACTGGTCCTCGACGCCATCGGGCCGAACGGTCCGCGCGGCGCACACATCATTGCGCTCGGCGATACGATCCGCGCCCTGAAGCGTTTAGGAATGGAAAAGGAAGCCCGCCGCATCGGTTTCGAAGCCCTCTTTGAAACCTGGCCCCGCGCAGTTCAGGGCTAAGTGGCCACAGCCGTTGATGCGCTCCTGCATCTGAATGATCCGCGAGTTGCGTTCGCCAAACGAGGACTTCGCCAAAGGCCAACGCATGTCAGATAACGTCGCCCATTCAGACCATCAGGCCATCGACCTGTTCCTCGACATGCTCGCTGCCGAGCGCGGTGCGGCCGAAAACACGCTCGCCGCTTACCGCCGCGACCTCGAACAATCCTCCGCTTTCTTCCGTGCCCGCAAACAATCGCTCACGGCAGCCGATCCCGACGCCATCGCCAGCTTTCTCGGCCACCTGACCCACGAAGGCATGTCGCCTTCAAGCCGCGCCCGCAAGCTCTCGTCATTGCGTCAGCTCTATCGCTTTCTGCTCGCCGAAGACATGATCGACGAAGACCCGACCCACGGCTTTGCCGGCCCGAAGAAAGCCCGCACACTTCCCAAGACGCTGTCGGTTGCCGAAGTCGACGCCCTGATCGACGCCGCCAGCGTACGCGCGAAGAATACCGCAGGCGTCGAACGCTACCGCGCCGTTCGCTTCTACTGCCTCCTGGAAATCCTCTACGCCACCGGATTGCGCGTCAGCGAACTCGTCTCCCTCCCGCGCGATATTCTGGCTGGCGACGACCGCTTCATGACCATCAAAGGCAAAGGCGGCCGCGAGCGCATGGTCCCGCTCTCCGCACCAGCCCGCCGCGCCTTACAGGACTATCTGAACCTCGGCGAAACCGCCGAAGACGGCCTCGCCCCAACAGTCGCCACGCGTTGGCTCTTTCCCTCCAAGAGCGCGCAGGGACATCTGACACGTCAGCGCTTCGCCCAGGACTTGAAAGAACTTTGCGAAACGGCCGGCATCGATCCCGAACGTGTCAGCCCGCACGTCCTGCGCCACGCCTTCGCCAGCCACCTGCTCGATCGCGGCGCCGACCTGCGCGCCGTACAGCAGCTTCTCGGACATGCCGACATCTCGACAACCGAGATCTACACCCACGTCCTGCAGGAACGCCTGAAGAAGCTCGTCGAAGACCACCACCCGCTCGCCGGCAAGAGCTAGACGATCCTCGCCTTCACTGCGCCGATTGCAGAACTTCCATCAGCTTCTTTTCGAACGCCGCTTCCATCCGGAACAGGCCACGCTCGCTCAAGTGATTGGTGTCGTGATAAAGCGGATATCCGTCGTCCTGAACGGCGCAAACTCCGTCTTTGCACAGCGACGGTCGCGGATCGAAAACCGCAGCGTGATGCGCCTCGGCGACCTTTGCCAACGCCGCAACGAGTCTTTCATTCGAACGGACGAACTGCTTCTCATTGATGTCGAGCTGCCGGCGATCAAGCCCGAGAAGTACGAGCCGCCTCATCTCGTTAGGAACGTGCGCCGATGGCAGCGGCACCGGCAATACGATGAGAACTTTGCGGTTCCCCAGTCGGTCGAGAAACGCGCCGAGTCCCTTCACGATGTTCGCCGCGCTTTCCTCAGCAGTCTTCGCCCGCTTGCGGAACGGCGCCATATAAACCGGCGGATTGTCGAGCTCACCTGGAATCTGCCCGTCCCAGTAAAGCGGCCACACCGCATTCAGGATCACGACTTTCGGGTTCAAGGCCTCGATACGCTTCAAGGCGTCCTTCATCACCGCGATACACGCCCGGTTTCCATTGCGGGCAATCTCATAGAGCGGCGGACAATTCCCCCGCCAGATCGACAGCCCCGAGAAGGCATGACGAACCCCGGCATAGTCGATGAGTTTCTCTAAATTGCCAGCATGGCTGTCCCCCACCACGACGACATCAACCGGCCCGCCGTCTTGCTCGGGCGCCACCCCGAGCCGGCAAGAAAACAGCCGCTTGTCCGACGTATCGCAATTCTCTTGCGTATCCCGATACCTTTCGAAGTCCGCTTCGATTTTCGCAATACCTGCTGGAAGCCGCGCCGGAAATCCACTTGTCGCGATAACGAGCGCGCTTGCCGAAACCAACACCAGCAAACTGCCCGCGAACGCCGCATACATCGGCCTTTGCCCCGCCAGCACCCGCCGCCTGCGAAACGGCGTCTCGACAAGGTGATAGGAAACGGCACTGAGAATCAGTGAAACGGCGCAAACACCAACCCACCGAATGACATCGTAAGCGGGGTAGTACAGCCCCGAGAAGACGATGACCGGCCAGTGCCAAAGATAAAGCGAATAGGACAGCCGCCCGACGTAAACCGTAGGACTTGAAGCAAGTCCGAACGACGTCGGCTCTTGCGCCCGCCAACCCGCCAGGATCACGAGCGCCGCTCCCAAAGTCGGAACCAGAGCAAGCAAACCAGGAAACGGGGACTCAGGGCTGAAAACAAAGATCGCAAACAAAATGAGGTACAGCCCCGCCCCCCGTATGATCACGGTCGTAACAGGATGCGTTCGCACCCGCTCAATCTCGGCGCGCCTGTTCAAGAACGCGCAAACCGAACCGATCAGCAATTCCCAAAAACGACCGAGCGAACCAAAGAAAGCCCAAGCCTTGTCACCCTGGCTGACATGGTATTGCGACACCACGATTGACATCAAAAGAAGCGCGACAATCGAATAAAAGAGCGCGTTACGCGTACGCCCGTAGAGCACCGCAATCATCGCCGGCAGCAACAGGTAATACTGCTCTTCAATCGACAGCGACCACATGTGCAGCAAGGGCTTCGTCTCGGACGACGCGTCGAAATACCCAGCTTGGCCGAGAAAATAGAAGTTTGAGCTGAACGAGAAAAACGCGATCAGGCTCTCGCAGAATTCGGAGAATTCCTTCGGCAAGTAGAAGAAATAGGCGAGCACGAACGTGGCAATCAGCACCGGCAAGGCCGCCGGCAGCAATCTCCGGATACGCCGCTCATAAAATCCGAAAAACGAAATCCGCCCCTCCCGCTGCTCTTTCAGCAGCAACGAGGTGATCAGAAACCCCGAAATGACGAAAAACACGTCAACGCCGACATAGCCGCCACTGAACCCCGGCACCTTGGCGTGAAAAAGCAGGACGGCAATCACCGAAACCGCGCGCAATCCGTCGATATCGGCGCGATAGCCGAGCTTGGCGCTCATACCTCCCCCTCGTTAACTATGCCGGCTCAAATCCGGCAATCCCCCAGTCATTCACGCCACCGCCGAGACACATTCACGCTTTGGTCTTGCCCCGCTTGACACCCGACCACGGTCTCGCTCTAACAAATCCCAATGTCGACAACTGATGAGATGCGCCCTGCATATGGCGAACACCGACCAGCCTACACCCGACACGCTTGATGAACAGCGCACCTCCGTGCGCACGTACCTCGACTTTGAAAAGCCGATCGCGGAATTGGAATCCAAGATCGGCGAGCTTCGCGCTGTCATGGACGAGGATACCGAAAAAAGCCTCTCAGAAGAGATCAAGCGGCTTGAGGAAAAGGCCCGCTCATCGCTCGCCGAAACCTACGCCAAGTTGACGCCGTGGCAGAAGACCCAGGTCGCCCGCCATCCCGAGCGCCCACATTGCCTCGACTATATCGACCGCCTCTTCAAGGACTTCACGCCGCTCGCCGGCGACCGCTATTTCGCCGAAGACAACGCCATCGTCGGCGGACCGGCGACGTTTCGCGGCCGCCCGGTCATGGTCATTGGACATGAAAAAGGCTCCGATACCCAAAGCCGCCTCAAGCACAACTTCGGTATGGCGATGCCAGAGGGCTACCGCAAAGCCGTGCGCCTGATGGAAATGGCCGACCGCTTTTCGCTTCCTGTCGTCACCCTCGTCGATACCGCCGGCGCCTACCCCGGCATCGACGCCGAAGAGCGCGGCCAGGCCGAAGCCATCGCCCGCTCGACCGACTGCTGCCTCAAGATCGGCGTGCCGATCATCGCCGTCATTATCGGAGAAGGCGGGTCTGGCGGCGCGGTTGCCATCGCCACCGCCAACCGCATCCTGATGCTGGAACATTCCATCTATTCGGTGATTTCGCCCGAAGGCGCGGCCTCCATCATCTGGCGCGATTCCAACAAAAAGGAAGAAGCCGCAACGGCGATGAAAATCACCGCTCAGGACCTCCAGGAACTCGGCGTCATCGACGGCATCATCACCGAACCCATCGGCGGCGCCCACCGCGACGCCAACACCACCATCGATGCTCTGGGAACCGCGGTCGCATTGGCCCTATCGGAATTCGACGACCTGTCGCCCGAACGCATCCGCCACCAGCGTCACGACCGCTTCCTGCAGATGGGCCGCAGCCTCTAAGCCAAGACAAGCCGGCCCGAACCAACCCTGCCCTAGCCGACCTGCATAATCTTTGTGCATCGGAAGCGGCTCCCGGTCCCCTGCCGAGAGCGCTCACCCGCCTTCCCGTGAGTTTTATTTCACCAATCGTTTCAACGCGTTGGAGCAAATCCTCCAGCGTACGGTGCCGCGACAACGCCGCATTTGCCTGACACCCTGCGACTCAGGGATAAAAGTGACGAATCGGGCCATCGCAATTCCTGAGGGATGTGTTAACTTGACGTTAACGAACCCGCAGCAATTGTCTTTGGAGTTCGTAAGGGGCACTACGGTATGAGTTTCGTCCATACGGGTCATCATAACCTGTCTGGCTTGCGCGCTTTGGCGCTCGTCCTGGCTTCAACGCTGCTCTTGGCGGCGTGCGCCGGCGCGCCTCAGCTATCGCCGGCAGAACAACCGTTATCCAAGGAAACGCTGATGCTGCTCGGTCGCAAAGGCATGCAGACCGGCGCGCCGATCTTCGTGCGGATCTTCAAGGAAGAATCCGAACTCGAAGTCTGGAAAGCGCGCGACGACGGCCGTTTCTACCACTTCAAGACATACCCCATCTGCAATTGGTCGGGTGAATTGGGACCCAAGCTCCAGCAGGGCGATAAGCAGGCCCCTGAAGGGTTCTACTCGATCAAGAAATATCAGATGAACCCGAATTCGAGCTTCCACGTCTCGTTCAACCTGGGTTATCCGAACGCCTACGACAAGGCTCACCGCAGAACCGGTAACTTCTTGATGGTGCACGGCAAATGCCGTTCAGCCGGCTGCTATGCCATGACCGACGCCTTGATCGAAGAGATCTATGCGCTGGCCCGCGAAGCCTTCCGCGGTGGCCAGGAACAGTTCCAGGTCCACGCCTTCCCGTTCCGCATGACCGCCGCCAACATGGAGCGTCATCGCAAGAACAAATGGTACCGCTTCTGGAAGACGCTCAAGACCGGCTACGACCACTTTGAAGAGCATCGCATCCCGCCCAACGTGGCCGTTTGCGAAAGCCGCTACATCGTCAACGTCGCTTGGCCATCAAGAAGCAAACTGAACCCCATCGGCCGCTGCCCGCGCTTCATGCATCCGCAGATCGAGCCGTTCGTTCCACGCCCGACCGACGAGCAAATTGCGTTCCAGGAAATCAAGGCTGCCGGCCCGAAAATGCGGACCGTTGCCCACAACGGCATGCCAACCCTGGTCCCATATGGCGTCGGCATGTCGTCTCGGAACACCTCACCAAGACGGTCCTCGACCTTCACCTCAAACCCGCTTTCGGCTCTGGGCTTCAATTGATCGCCTAGGCTAGCCGGCGCAGCGCATCCTCCGGGATCAGTCGTCAAGCGCGCAATATTCCCCTGGCGCCGGCAGGCGATGCCGGACCAAAGCAAGCGGATTGCGTCCCATGCCTAAAACCTGACGCGTTCACCGGTTCATTTGCTGCAGACACAAATTTTCACCGCGCGCAGGAGACAAGATGGCCAGCACGCCTTGGATAACGCAGCTGATCGAAGCTTTGCGAACCGGGTTTCTGCTGCTCGCGGCCTGCGCCCTGGTCGGCGGTGCAGCCATGCTCGAACCGCGGCTGAGCGCCTATTTGGGTGAACGCCTCGCCGGACTCATTTCCAATTCCGACATCCGCGCAATCGGGCTGCAGCGCAGCTGGCGGCTCGCCTATTGGAACCTCGGCTGGCGTCTCCCCGGCACCCCGGAACTCGATAACCTCGATGCCCGGCTACAAACCGCCGGCCTGAAACTCGGCGCCCCGGTCTTCATCCGCATCTTCAAGCGCGAGTTCCTGCTCGAAGTCTGGCTCAAGAAGGGCGACCGCTTCGAGCGCTTCGCCAGCTACCCCATTTGCCGCTTTTCAGGTCGCCTCGGCCCCAAACAGCAGCAAGGCGACCGGCAGGCCCCTGAAGGCATCTACACGGTCGCCAAAAGCCAGCTCAATCCGGCGAGCCGCTGGCACCGCTCGTTCAATCTGGGATATCCCAATACCTTCGACCGTTCGCATTCCAGAACCGGCAACTATCTCATGGTCCACGGCGGCTGCTCGTCGATCGGATGTTATGCCATGACAAACGACGTCATCGACGAGATCTGGAAGATCATCACCGCGTCACTCAGCTCCGGCCAGCAGCGCTTCCAGGTGCAGGTGTTTCCCTTCCGCATGACTGACGACAACATCGCCGATACCAATTCCGAAAACTGGAAGGAGTTCTGGACCCAGCTCAAGCCCGCCTACGACTACTTCGAGGAAACCAGAGTGCCGCCACGCGTCGATGTATGCGGCAAGCGCTACGTTGCTGCCGCCGGCAATCCCGGCAGCGACGGCAGCCGCGTATTGAGCCGCAGCTGCAAATTTCAAAAGCCGATGGCGACGAATTAACCTTCTGTCAGCCGCGCGCTGCACAATAGAGCACAGCAACTTTCAATTAATCGAACCCGTGCCCGGAGGTTCCCGCAGTCCCGACCTTCTGATATCCTCGTGAATCGTGACCCGGTAAGCGTCGAGGCAACTGCCAGTCGTACGCACGAATGTTCGAGCACCTGTCGCAGGGATTTTGCAAAGTTGGTCTAACGCATCCGTTGGCGATCTTCGCTTGCCCTTCTGAAAGGTAGAAGCAGACTTGTTGAACGCGGTCCCAATTCAATCTCTGGCTGTTTCCCAAGGCTACCACGCCTGGGCGAACGCTCATGCCTGGTCGCGCAGGCTTGCCGTCGGCCTCGCATGGCTGGTGGCGATGCTCACTCCGGCATTGGCCTTAAAAATCGAGCTCAAGGACGCTGCCCCCGACCGCATCGAACGCCAGCGCCAGGTTGCGCGCGGCGAAACGCTCCCCGGCACGCCCGAAGTCAGCGCCACCGAAAACCGTCTCGAAAAGCTTGATCTGAAAGTCGGCAAGCCCGTCATGCTGCGGATCTTCAAGGAAGAATCCGAGCTTGAATTGTGGATGCTGAAAGATCGCAAATACGTCAAGTTCGCCACCTACCCGATTTGCAGCTGGTCCGGCACGCTTGGCCCGAAGATGGCGGAAGGCGACAAGCAAAGCCCCGAAGGCTTTTATACGATCACCCGCCGGCGCCTGCATCGCACCGGCCGCTGGCCGCACTCGTTGAACCTCGGTTTCCCCAACGTCTTCGACCGCTCACTGCTGCGCACCGGGTCCTACATTCTCATTCACGGCGGCTGCTCATCGGTCGGCTGCTACGCCATGACGAACCCGGTCATCAAAGAGGTCTACACGCTGGTCGAAAGAGCCCTGCGCGCAGGCCAGCGTCATGTGCCAATCCACGTCTTCCCGTTCCGGCTGACTGAGACAAACCTACAAAAGCACGCAAAGAGCGAGTGGATCGGGTTCTGGAATTCTCTCAAGCCCGGTTACGATTCCTTCGAAAGAACCCACCAGCCGCCGACGATCAGCGTCTGCAACGGCAACTATCAGGTCCGCGATGCGATCCCCTCGGAGGTGGGGATGTCTTCGCGCCCTTTAGACGTTTGCGCCGCAACGGCCGAGATTCTCGAAGCCGAGGCGGTATTACAAAGAATTGTCAGCCGCCCCTCCCGGTGGCCAACGCTATCAAGCGAGAAAAAGAGGCTGGTGAGCCTCCTTCCATCGCCCCTCGAACAGATTCTGGCGCGACGGCAAGCCGCTCTAGCCAAAGCCTCTAGCATTGTCGGGAGCAATAAGCGCGCCGGGTATTATCCCCCGCAGCCCGCCGTCGAGGTGACGTGCAACCTGCGGCGCGCGAGCTGCCGCAAGCATATGGCGCTGAAAAGAAGAAGTGCTGCTCGCCAGTTGGCAAACAAGAGATCCAAAATCAAGCGGCGCCGTCTGCGTGTTTCGAACGCGCACCGCCGCTAGCGGGACCGCAAAGCCCAAGCCGCTCGCGTGCTGCATGCGAAGTTCGGCCGACACTCGCCAACTAGCAGAGTATGGATGAGTTCAGGATCGAGCTGCCACAACCGACAGCTTCAATCCATTAGCCGTGGCAATGCTTGTACTTCTTGCCTGAACCGCACGGACAAGGCGCGTTGCGCGAAACCTTGCCCCAGGTCGCCGGATCGTTGGGATCGACCTCAGCGGCAGCCTTGCGCGTTTGCAGTGGCGCGCGTCGCTGCTCCTCCCCGCCCTCGTAGCGCGAGTCGGCATCAAACGAGACATCGGCGAACTCGAACTCGTCCATGCCGGTCGTCGCGTCGATGTGGTGCGCTTCCATCGGCGGCAATTCTTCCGGCTGCAGGTAATCTTCCTCGCCATCCGGAGCAAGCTCGATATGCATCAGCTGCCCGGTCACCATTTCGCGCAAACGGCCCAGCAATGCTTCGAACAAGACGAAAGCTTCGGTCTTATATTCGTTGAGCGGATCGCGCTGACCGTACGCGCGGAAGCCGATCACCTGGCGCAAATGTTCCAGCATGACGAGGTGCTCGCGCCACAGGTGATCGAGCGTCTGCAACAGAACCATTTTCTCGATCTGCCGGAACATGTCCGTGCCGATCTCGACGGCTTTCGAGGCAGCGCGCTCATCGACGGCCTTGATCAGGCGCTCTTCGATCTCTTCGTCGGCAATGCCTTCTTCCTCAGCCCAGCCGGCAATCGGCAAGTCGAGTCCGAACACTTCCCGAATCGCTTCGGTGAGACCCGCGGTATCCCACTGCTCTGCATAGGCCTTCTCGGGGATGTGCTTGCTGACGAGTTCTTCGACGACCTGATGGCGCAAGTCGGTCACCGTTTCGGAGACGTCATCGCTCGACATGATTTCCAGGCGCTGTTCGAAGATCACCTTGCGCTGGTCGTTCATCACGTCGTCGTATTTGAGGACGTGCTTACGTGCATCGAAGTTGCGGGCTTCAACCTTCTTCTGCGCCATCTCCAGAGACTTGTTCATCCACCGGTGCGTGATGGCTTCGCCTTCCTGCATGCCGAGCTTCTGCAGGATGCCGTCCATCTTATCGGAGCCGAAGATGCGCATCAGATCATCATCAAGCGCCAGATAGAACTTCGAACGCCCCGGGTCACCCTGACGTCCTGAACGGCCGCGCAACTGGTTATCGATGCGGCGGCTTTCGTGACGCTCGGTCGCGACGACGTAGAGACCACCTGCGTCCAGCGCGACTTTCTTCTGATCGGCGACGTCTTGCTCGATCTCTTTGCGCTTTACTTCGATTTGCTCTTCGCTGGGTTCGCGCCCCTCGTTGGTCTCGGCATCGATCCAGTCACGAAGCCGGAACTCGACGTTACCGCCCAGCTGAATGTCGGTACCGCGACCGGCCATGTTGGTCGCAATGGTCACCGCGCCCGGTGCCCCGGCCTGCGCCACGATGTTGGCTTCCTGCTCGTGATAGCGCGCGTTCAAAACGGCATGCGGGATGAGCGGCTTGCCGGATTTCGCCTTGGCTGCCAGTTCACCCAAATGTTTACCGATGCCTTCCAGATGCGCACGGTATTCGGCTTCTTTTTCGGAATTGAACGATTCAGCCTGCGTCAAAATCTTCTTGCTGAGATCCGCGATGTATTTTTTGTCGTGCAGCAGCTCGGAAAGATATTCGGACTTCTCGATCGATGCCGTACCGACAAGCACCGGCTGACCCCGCCGTACCGCATCCGACAGCTCCATCACGATCGCGCGGTATTTCTCGGCCTGCGTCCGGTAGACTTCATCGTCTTCGTCAATACGAGAGATTGGCAGGTTGGTTGGGATCTCGACGACATCCAACCCATAAATGTCCATGAATTCCGACGCTTCCGTCGCCGCCGTACCCGTCATACCGGACAGCTTGTCGTAGAGACGGAAGTAGTTCTGGAACGTGATCGACGCCAGCGTTTGGTTTTCCGGCTGGATGTTGGCGTTCTCTTTGGCTTCAAGCGCCTGGTGCAGACCTTCCGAGTACCGCCGGCCCGGCATCATGCGGCCGGTGAACTCGTCAATGATGACGACTTCGCCGCCTTTGACGATGTAATCCTTGTCGCGCTGGAACAACTTGTGCGCTTTGAGCGCCTGATTGACGTGGTGGACGACCGTCACGTTCTCGACGTCGTAAAGCGTGGTGCCCTTGAGCAACCCCGCCTCGTCGAGCAGTTTCTCGATGAACTCGTTGCCTTCGTCCGTCAGCGCGACCTGGCGCTGCTTCTCATCAATTTCGTAATGCTCCGGCTGCAGCTTCGGCACGAATTTGTCGATGGCGATATAAAGATCGGCCTTGTCTTCGATCGGCCCGGAAATGATGAGCGGCGTCCGCGCTTCGTCGACGAGAATGGAGTCGACCTCGTCAACGATCGCATAGGCATGACCGCGCTGAACCATCTCTTCCGCGCTCATCTTCATGTTGTCGCGCAGATAGTCGAACCCCAGCTCGTTGTTGGTTGCATAGGTCACGTCGCAGGCGTACTGCGCCTTGCGCTCTTCGTCGTCGAGATCGTGATGGATGCAGCCCACCGTCAGGCCAAGGAACCGGTAGACCTGGCCCATCCATTCGGCGTCGCGTTGGGCGAGATAATCGTTGACGGTAACCACGTGCACGCCCTTGCCGGTCAGGGCGTTGAGATAGACCGCCAGCGTCGCGACAAGCGTCTTACCTTCACCGGTCTTCATTTCGGCGATATCGCCGTTATTGAGAACCATGCCGCCGATCAGCTGCACATCGAAATGGCGCTGCCCGAGCGTCCGTTTGGCGGCTTCCCTGACGGTCGCAAAGGCCGGCACAAGCAGATCGTCAAGCTTGGCGCCGGCTGCCAGATCCTGTTTGAAGACCTCGGTGCGCGCGCGAAGCTCGTCATCGCTCAGCACCTCCAGCTCGTTCTCCAGGCCGTTGATCGCCTCCACCCTCGGCCGGAATTTGCGTACCCGGCGCTCGTTGGAGGAGCCGAAAATCTTTGTAGCGATAGAGCCAAGAGAAAGCATCAATGTCCTCAAGATGCATGAGCAGATAGAGCAGATAGTGCGCTCTGCGGCCGGTTCGAAGGGCGCTCGGCGCTTATTCCAATACCCGCTACGATCGATTTTGCCCGGAACAAGCCTCGATTGACGCAGGCCGCCCGGAGATTGGGCAGGGCCCAGTTACGAAAATTACGAGATTGCGCGGGACGCAACTGTTCCTACCGCGAGCCTGGAATGGCATCGAGGCTGCACAGCAATAAGGAACGCAAGCGACGATTGTCAACGCATCGAACTGCCACTCCTTGAAGTTAAGAACACTCCAAGCCTGTCCAATTCTTCACTTGGCAGCGTCCCGGTGCTCTGGTCTAACGGCCTTCGAAAAGTGCCACCGGCAGCCTCGGGCCCAATTCCTGACGGCCATAGGATCGCTGGACTTCGGCGCTAACAAAGGTACGACCGACAGCTGAGTAGAAAGCCTTATGAGCACGAAATCGACTTTCATCGCCGCCCTCGCATTGTCCCTTGGGATTGCCGCGGGCCCCATGTTGACGCCAGTTTTCGCCGAAGAAGCTGGCAATTCCGTGATCGCAACCGTCGACGGGCACAACATCACCGAACGTGACGTCGAACTGGCCGAAACCGAAATCGGCGGCGATCTGGGCAACCTCGCCCCCGAAACCCGGCGCCGCGTGCTCGTCGAATATGTCATCGAAACACAGTTGATGGCCGATGCCCTCGGTAAGGCAAAAGAAGCCAACAAATCGAAGCTCGACAGCGCCCTGGCCTATTTCGAGCGCCGCGCCAAGCGCGAAACCTACTTCGACTCCAACATCAAATCGAATGTCAGCGAATCTGCCGCCAAAACCTTCTTCGACGACCGCGTCAAAGGCATGAAGCCGGAAGAGGAAGTCAAAGCTCGCCATATTCTGGTTGAAACCGAAGAAGAAGCCCGTGACATCAAGGAAAAAATCGCCCGCGGCTCAAGCTTCGAAGAAATGGCAAAGGAATTTTCAAAAGATCCCGGCACGAAAGACAACGGAGGTCTTCTGGGCTTCTTCTCGCGTGGCCAGATGGTCCCGCAATTCGAAGAGGCTGCCTTCTCGATTGCACCCAACGAAGTCTCCGATCCAGTACAAAGCCGCTTTGGCTGGCACCTGATCCTGGTCGAAGAAAAGCGCCAAAAGCCATTGCCGAAGTTCGATGACGTCAAAGACCGCATCTTGAACAGCATGATCCATCAGAAGGCCCAGGCGGTCGCCCGCCAGCTGCGCGATGGCGCCAAGATCGAGTACCTCGACGAAAACATCAAAAAGCAGGTTGCCGAGGAAAAAATCCGCGCCGCCGCCCAGCAGAAGGACTTCGTCCAGCAGCTGAAAAAGTTGCAGGACAAACAATCCGAAAAGAAGCCCGAAGAAAAACCAGCCGCAGCTGAGAAAAAGTAACGTCGTTGCAGCTGCCGACTTAGCAATACGCGTCGGCTCTCAAAGTCTTGATCTCGAAATAGGGCCACGAGAACGGCCCCGGGCCTCGACGAACATCAAATAACGCGGATCGGCTTCACGGCCGGTCCGCGTTCTGTCTTTTGAAGGGGCCATTGTCGGTCCCCGACCTTTGTGGTTCTCTCAGCGCCTCTTGCCGCCGTGGCCGCGGCTAAGCTTCAACCCGCCAGCGCGAACCGCCACTGAAATTGAGGACACGTAATGGGCAGCAGCAGCCCCGTTTCACCCTTCGCCCCAACGACCTATCCGGATATGCCCGAAATCCCGGGCGTCAAGTTCGCGACCGCCGAAGCCGGCATCAAGAAAAAGGGCCGGCGCGATCTCCTTCTGGCTGTCTTCGAACCCGGAACCGTCGCCGCAGGTACGCTGACCAAATCGAAGACCCGCTCGGCCGCCGTCGAATGGTGCGCCGAACAGCTCAAGCATGGCCGCGCGCGCGCCCTCGTCGTCAATTCCGGTAACGCCAACGCCTTCACCGGCAAACGCGGCGCCGAAGCCGTCCGCATGACCGCCGAAGCCGCAGCGCAAGCCGTCGGATGCGCCCCCGAAGAAGTTTTCATCTCTTCGACAGGCGTCATTGGCGAACCGCTTGATCCAGGCAAATTCACGCACTTGCTCGGCGATCTGGCGAAATCCGCCAAAGCCGACACCTGGGCCGACGCCGCGCGCGCCATCATGACCACCGACACCTTCCCCAAAATGGCAAGCTGCGCGTTGACCGGCGTAGGCGACGGCTCGGCCCGCATCTCTGGCATCGCCAAAGGCGCCGGCATGATCGCACCCGACATGGCCACCATGCTCTCCTACCTGGTCACCGACCTTGCAATCGATCGCGGCGAGTTGCAGCGGCTCGTGACGGCCGCCGTTGATCAGACCTTCAACTGCATCACCATCGACAGCGACACCTCGACAAGCGACACCGCCCTGGTCTTCGCCACCGGATTGGCCGCCAAACGCGGCGTACCAGCCTTGCGTGCCACCAACGAAGCCGAACTGGCAAGCTTCGCCACATCGCTCCAAAGCACGATGCATATGCTCGCCCAGGACATCGTTCGCGACGGCGAAGGCCTAACCAAACATGTGACAATCAAGGTCGAAGGCGCCGAAAACGATATCGCTGCGCGCCGCATCGCGTTTGCGATTGCCAATTCGCCGCTCGTCAAAACCGCGATCGCTGGCGAAGATCCCAACTGGGGTCGCGTGGTCATGGCCGTTGGCAAATCCGGCGAAGCCGCCGACCGCGACAAACTCTCGATCTGGTTCGGCCCGCACCCAATGGCCGAAGCCGGCGAACGCTCGCCCCAGCACAGCGAGGAAACCGCAGCCAAATACATGAAGGGCCCGGAGCTGGAAATCCGCGTCGACATCGGCATCGGTTCAGGCACGGCAACCGTTTGGACCTGCGATCTGACCCACGGATATATCTCCATCAACGCCGACTATCGCAGCTAACAGCACAAGCCGCGCCACACCGCGACTGCCCAACCGCCGCCGCGTCAGCAAACCGCCAACACAAGACAGACGTCTGAGGTGCACGAATATGGAAAATGCCTTCTGGATCGAACGCTGGCAGAAAGGCGAAATCGGTTTTCACCGCGACGTTCATCACGCCTCCCTCGACGCACATTGGGACAAACTCACCGTGCCCGCTCAGTCAACGGTCCTCGTGCCCTTGTGCGGCAAGAGCCTCGATATGGAATGGCTGGCACGCCGCGGGCACAAGGTCATCGGCGCGGAACTGAGCGGCATCGCAGTCGATGCATTCTTCGCAAGCCAGGGGGTTGAGCCTGAAACCCGACAAGAGGGAGAGCACATCGTCAAATCGGCCGGACCCTACGAGATCTGGCAAGGCGATATCTTCAAGCTCCCCCAATCGGCATTGGCAAACGTCGCGGCCGTCTATGATCGCGCCTCGCTGGTGGCCTTCGAACCGGCCATGCAGCCTCAGTACGCCAATTGGCTCGCCAGCAATTCAAACGCCGCAGAAATGCTCCTCGTTGCCCTCGACTTCGATCCTTCAGAAATGAAAGGTCCGCCCTTCTCGACACCGGAAGCGACCGTTACCAAACTATTCGGCAAGGATTTTGCACTCGAACGTTTGTCGCGGACCGATGCGCTCGACCTCAACGATCCTTTGCGCAAACGCGGCCTCACGGCACTCGTTGAAACCGTTCACCTGCTGAGGAAGGCCAAATGACCGCCGCGACAGATCAGCTTAATCCCGAAGGCGCGAAAAAACCGCGGTCGGTTGCCATCACGCTCGTGTCGGCCGCCGCCCTCATCGATCCCGACAACCGGATCCTCATATGCAAACGTCCGGAAGGAAAGTCACTGGCTGGCTTGTGGGAATTCCCCGGCGGCAAGGTCGAAACTGGTGAATCGCCGGAAGCAGCGCTGGTGCGTGAATTACGCGAAGAACTGGCAATCGAAGTCTGCGAAACCTGCTTGAGCCCGTTCACTTTTGCCAGCCACAGCTACCAAAACTTCCATCTCTTGATGCCGTTATTCCTGTGCCGCAAATGGGAAGGCGAACCCACCCCAAGCGAACATCCCGAAATCGCCTGGGTGAAAGCCAACCGCCTCAGCCGCTATCCAATGCCGCCAGCCGACATCCCGATGATCCCGCTGTTGCGAGACCTCCTGAGCTAACGACTGCAATCTCGAGAAACTTTCCGCTGATCTCTAAGAAGCGGTCTACCGGCGCCACAAAATCAAGCCACAGCCGAAAACACCAAGCCCAAAAAGACAATGACCTGCCGACGAACATACTGTCGGCAGGTCATTGTCGTGTTTGCACCGAAATTGAGTGCACGCTGAGTACAGACGGCTCAACATCGACTACGTAATTTTATAAAGCAGCTCGGCCCGCTACCACGAACACGCTCGGTTTCAATGTCTGTCCGCCTGCACTAACCGGAGCTGCACCCAGCGCGGGTAAACCGTAGCAATCAACAACCGCAAAGCGATCACCCAGCCGGGTGAAAAATCAAAAAAATTTCGCGCCAAAATTGCAAAAAAAGTAGGCTTCAACGCGCTTATGTATACACCTTGCAACTAGTCCTTCTCGGTTTTCCCAAGAACCTCCGCCAAGCTGATTTGCGCCGACCCTGGCTTGAGCGGTTTTGGCTGACTTTCATCAGGAACCCAGCTGGTCAAAGTCAGAATTTCAAACGTCGCTTCGACACGCCCATCCGGCAAACCGAAACAATCCTGGTAGACTTCGCAAACGCGCGCCAACAATCCGCGCGTCACGGGAACCTTGCGCCGACCGGCCAGAACATTTCCCGCACCCATCCCTCGCAAATCCCGCATGAGGCCAATCGGCGACTCGTAGGTCACCCGCACCACATCGGAATCTGCAACAGGAAGCGCAAAGCCGGCACGTTGCGCCAGCTGCCCCAGCGCTCGAACATCGACATACGGCGCAACTCGCGGCGAGGCACCACCGCAAATCTCATCTTCGGCAATCAGCCACGCATGTCGCAATTCCTTCAAAGTCTCACCGCCCAGCACCGCGGCCAGAAATAATCCATCCGGCTTGAGCGCCCGCCTGATTTGAATAAGCGCACCCGGCAAATCATTGACGAACTGCAGCGATAAACCTGAAACGACGAGGTCAAAATCACCCGCACCGAAAGCCAGCGTTTCTTCGTCGCCTAAAACCTTCAAGCCCTCGCACATCGCCAGCAGCTCAGGCGAATGATCGAAATCGACAACGCGGCCGATACTCCCCAAAGGAGCGATTGCGCGACTGACGAGGCCGTGATGCGAACCGACATTCAGGACATTTGGAAACTCGCGCTTCACAATCATCAGGCGCTCGACGAAGTCGTCAGCCACCCGCTGCAGCAGAAAATCATGGGATGCGATTTCGCCGGCCGCCCTCCGTCGCCGCAGCGCCAGAAGTCCCCTATCGAAAGGTTTCGCGTTTTCAACCGTCATCCGGGAAGTTGTCCTTGGAAAATTAAGCCGTTTGCAGGCGCGGCTATCCCGATATCATGATGACCCGCACCGATCCAACCGCCGCCCAGCACGCAAGACTTCGCGCCATGCCAGACACGTCCCAAAATCCAATGCAAACGCCGGACGACGCCAAAGGCGCGAAATTGCTACCGCTGCCATTGCAGGCACGAACCGCACCGGCTTGGGTTTCCTGGCTCGCAGACCTCTTGTTCCCGGCCTCCTGTCCAACGTGCCACGAGCCGACCGCCGACCGCGATATGCTGTGCGCCGTCTGCTGGACCGGCGTCGATTTTATCGGCCCGCCGCTTTGCGACCGCCTCGGCATCCGCCTGCCGTATACCACCGGCGAACGCATGATTTCAGCCGCCGCAGCCGCCCGACCGCCCGCCTATTCGCGAGCGCGCGCCGTTGGTCATTATGACAAAACGCTGCGCAAACTCATTCACGCCCTGAAGTTTCACGACCGCCACGAAGTCCGCCATCTGCTCGCCTCCTGGCTCTGCCGAGCCGGCGCCGAACTGATTTCGGAAGCCGACCTCATCGTCCCCGTCCCGTTATATCGCCGCCGCCTGTTGACCCGGCGCTTCAACCAATCGGCCATATTGGCAAAAGAGGTCTCCCGCCTGACCGGCGTCCCCACCAATCCGCTGGCTCTCAGAAGAACCCGCCGGACAAGATCGCAGGTTGGCCTCACCGCGAAACAGCGCCAACAGAACGTCAACGGAGCTTTTCAGGTGCCGGCCGCCATGCGCAGCTCCATCGACGGCCAGCGCATCTTGCTAATCGACGACGTCATCACCACAGGCGCGACCGTAGAGGCCTGCACGCGCGCTCTTCTGGGTTGCAACGCTGCAAATGTCGACGTTTTGGCGGTCGCCCTCGTGGCCGATCCGCTGCGCGTGACCACGTAGCGCTGAAATAAGCCGCACCGCCTCCAGCTTCCGGCAAGCGAATTCGCGACCTATGTTAAGGGACCGCGAGGAGAAAAATCGACCATGAGCGCTAACGACACGACCGATTCCGCCAATCCTGGACCCGCAGATGGCGGTCCTGCGATCACAATCTACACGACGGGTCTGTGCCCATTCTGTCACCAGGCAAAGCGTTTGCTAAATCAGAAGGGTGCGGATTACCATGAGATTGACGTAACATTTAGCGCAGACAAACGCGCTGCAATGAGAGAACGTGCCGGCGGGCGCAACACCGTCCCGCAAATATTCGTTGGCGACCGCCATGTCGGAGGTTGCGACGACCTCTATGCCTTGGAACAGCAAGGCCTGCTCGATTCTTTACTCAAAGGACAAGACTGAGGCACCCCGCCAGCCAGGAAAGAACGCATTCCATCATGACTTCGCCCAAGCCCGAAGAAACGCTAAAAGTCGCGCTCGTGCAGATGTGTTCGGGCCGCGATCCCGACTGCAACACGGCCGACGCCAGCGCCTTGGTCCGCGAAGCCGCCCAATCGGGGGCTCAGTATGTGCTGACGCCTGAAGTCACCAACGTGATGGAGATCGACCGCGAAGCCCTGTTCACAGCCGCCGAGCCTGAAAACGAAAATCGCGCGCTGCGCAGTTTCCAGAACCTCGCCGAGGAACTCGGGATCTGGCTGCATATCGGTTCGCTCGCGGTCCGCAAGACCAAAGACCGCCTGGCCAACCGCTCCTACCTGATCTCGCCGCACGGCTCCATTGCGGCTCAGTACGACAAGCTGCACATGTTCGACGTCTCGCTGGCCAACGGCGAAACCTATGCCGAGAGTGATAATTACGAGGCCGGCTCCGAAGCGATCGTCGCCTCGACCCCCTGGGGCGGCCTGGGCCTGACGATCTGCTACGACCTGCGCTTCCCGTATCTGTTCCGCGCTTTGGCGCAGGGCGGTGCAAAAATGATCTCGGTGCCGGCCGCATTCACGCGGCCAACTGGCGAAGCCCATTGGCACACGCTGCTGCGCGCGCGCGCCATCGAGACGCAATGCTTTGTTTTCGCGGCAGCCCAGACAGGCACCCACGAGCATGGCCGCAAAACCTACGGCCATAGCCTGATCGTTTCTCCATGGGGTGAAATCCTGGCCGAAGCCGGCGACGACCCGACGGTCATTTCCGCTGATATCGATCTCTCGCAGGTCGATGTCGTTCGCTCTCGCGTGCCGTCATTGGTCTCGAACCGGCATTTCATGCTCGTCGCCGACCCAGAGCTGCTGCAGACCAATTAAAGACAGCTGATGATCAAATATAAGCTTCACTGCACAAACGATCACGAATTCGAAGCCTGGTTCGGCGGCAGCCAAGACTTCGAAAAACAAAAGGCCAAGTCGCTGTTGCGATGCCCTGTGTGCGCCAGCGAGCGAATTGAAAAATCGCTGATGGCGCCAAACGTCGTCACGACGAAGGGCAAATCGCCAAAGCGCGTGCCCTCGTCAGCAGAACCGAACGCCGCACCTGTCTCAGGAAACGAGCACTCGCAAGTCGTCGCGCCGCTCGCCGCTGATCCAGCCCATGAAGCTTTCGCCGGAATGGTTCGCCAGCTTCGCAAGCACGTCGAGCAAACAACCGAAGACGTCGGCCAGAAGTTTGCCGAAGAAGCGCGCAAGATCCATTACGAGGAAGCAGAAGCGCGAGGAATTCGTGGCGAAGCGACAGCTAAGGAAGTGCACGATCTCCAGGAAGAGGGTATCGACATCTCGTTGCTCCCATCGCTTCCCGACGACCACAACTAGTCATCGCATCTGGCAGCCGTGTCGAACCGGCAAATTCCCGCCCGCAGTTATTTTTTCTCGATCGAATAGCCCAGAGCTAGGATCGCCTTGATCGTCTCCATCGCCGTGCTGCGGTCGAGATCCTTATCGGCTTCCGATAATGCCGCGTACGGCACGAGATTGGGATGTTGTTTGGACTCATCATCGCGCCGCGGTCCGTAGCGCCAACCCATTTGATAGCGCAGCATCGACCAGTTTTCATGCGCGTTTTCAGCAAGCTTTTCAGTCAGTTGTTCAAGCTCGCCATCGAGGACGATGTCGCGCGTGTCGATGGGCTGGGGCTTATATTCGGTCATGTTTGATCCTTGTTGAACTCCGATGAGCCAAAGCCCACGCCTTTGTTTTGTCGAACCGAACCGTGGCGAATTCAAATCCACAGCACAATAATACCGGACGTCAACTGCGAAGGCTTGGTCGACTGAGGCCTCTCGGTGCACAGCACCATCTGTTGACGAAGCCGGTGACCGCTTTGACACGCTTGGGAAACGCGCCTAAGCCGAACAAGTTCAATTCAAGCCGAGCCCATGCCGATTGAAGCCGCACGCTGGCCCGAAGGCCTGACCCCGACCGACGAATATCAAGCAGCCCTCGATTACATCGCGGATGATGACGGCCACCTATTCGTCACCGGCCGCGCCGGCACAGGCAAGTCGACGTTGCTGCGCGCCATCCGCGACATGCTCCCCAACGAAATGGTCATCCTGGCGCCGACCGGGCTCGCTGCCGTCAACATCGGCGGCCAGACCATCCATTCGTTTTTCGGCCTGCCGCCGCGCCTCATCAGACCTGAAGACATCAAACGCAGCCGCAACGGCCGCGTCATGCGCAAACTGGAATTCATCATCATCGATGAAGTTTCCATGGTCCGCTCCGATCTCATGTGGGCGATCGACCAGTCATTACGCTTGAACCGCGGCAGAGCCCGCGAACCCTTCGGCGGCTGCCGGCTGATCCTGTTTGGAGATTTGCATCAGCTTCCCCCCGTCGTTCAGGAAGCCGAAGTGGCCGAACATCTGGAAACCAACTTCGGCGGACCGTTCTTCTTCTCGGTCTCCTCGCTCAACGAAGGCGCCGGCACCGCCCTCCTTGAATTGAACCAGGTCTTCCGCCAATCCGACGAGACCTTGATCAACGTCCTCAATCGCATCCGCGAGGGCGAGGCCGATCAGGAAGACCTCGAAGCGCTGAACGAACGCGTGTCACCGATCCGGACGCTGAATGAAGGCGATCCCTTCGTTATCCTCACACCGACCAACGCGGCCGCCCAGCGCATCAACACGGCCTACCTCGAAGCGCTACCAGCACGGCCTCGCGCATACGAAGCCGGCACCACCGGCGAATTTAACGCCAGCGCCCAGCCGACCGATACCACCTTGATCCTGAAGGAAGGCGCGAAAGTCATTCTGCTGCGCAACGATCCCGACCGCCGCTGGGTCAACGGAACGATTGCCCGCGTCTCTCGGCTCACTGAAGACCGCGTCTGGATCGACGTCGACGGCAAGGAATACGAGATCGAACCGGTCGCCTGGGAACAGCGCCGCTACGCCTACGACAAGGAAGCCGAAAAGGTTGTCGAAGCGATCGCGGGAACCTTTACGCAATTTCCGTTGCGGCTGGCTTGGGCACTCACAATTCACAAATCCCAAGGTTTGACGCTCGACCGCGCCTATATCGACCTCGGTCGCGGAACCTTCGCCCATGGCCAAGCGTATGTAGCTTTGTCGCGCTGCCGCTCGCTCGAGGGTCTCGCACTTGCACGCCCGCTGCGACCAAATGACGTTTTGTTCGACCCTTCGGCGCTTGGTTACCGCGATGCATTCCACGTGATCTGACAATTAACCTTCTGGTTTTTCTGCACTTTATTGCAATTGTCCGTACGCAGCCGCGAACAGAATTCGCTGCACTGCTCCATCAGAAAAAACCTTGCAAAATCAACAAACTTGGCCTTACCCTGCGAAGGTCGAATGCGAACTTTGAAAATTGCATGTTGCAACGCACCATTTTTCGCAATATATTGCACTCATCGGAAACGCAGCGACCATCGACGTGTGAGTGCATTGCACAATGTCTGCGGTCCGAATTCGGATCGACGCTTCGCCGCGCCACCAGACCAAAGACCACGGAGAGAGAAAATGAACGAACAATTCACCCAACAAGCCCAAGACATGTTTGCCGCCGCTAAGGAAGCTCGCATCCCTGAGAACTTCCAGGCTTTCGCCGAGGAAGGCGTTTCCAAGTCGCGCGAAGCATTCGTCAAAATGAATTCCGTCGCACAGGACAGCGCCAAGGCTGCTGAAGAAGTCTTCCTCGCAGCCCAGGCCGGTGCCAAGGCAATCGGCGAGAAGGTCGTCCACAACACGACTGTCAACGCTCAGGCTGCTTTCGACGCCGCTGAATCGATCGCTCGCGCCAAGACCCTGCCGGAAGCTGCACGCCTTCAGGCGAACTACCTGCAGCAGCAGTTCGCAGTTGCTGGCGCTCAGACCAAAGAACTCTTCGAACTCTCGACGAAAGTTGCTCGTCAGACGTTCGAAACCGTGAACACGATCACGTCCAAGAACTTCGAACAGTTCAAGCAGTAACGTTCACGGTCGAAAGATCTCCTGTCCGGCACCTGCCCGCCAGATAGGGCAAGCGGCGCGAAACAGAAATGTTTCGCGCCGCTTTGCTTTTGCACCTTCACTTGGCGCTAAAACGCCCTAATCTATGTCTCATGACGGCCCTAGACCAAAATGTCCAAGTTCGCCCGGCCTTGAGATCAGACGCAGAAGCAATCGCCAAGATTGCCGAGGCGTCTTGGCGCTACGCCTATACGGGCATCATCCCGCACGAATTCCTCTCTAAAACCCTGCAGGCCCGCACCGAGCGGTGGTGGCGCGCAAGCATACAGTCGCGCAACGACGGCTACCTGCTATTGGAAGTCCTGGGCGAACCCGCCGGCTACGCGAGCATCGGCTATGCGCGCCAGCGCGGCCGGCATGAAGGCGAGATCTATGAGTTGTACCTCGACCCGGGCTACCAGGGCCTCGGCTTTGGCGAGTATCTCTTCGAAAGCTGCCGCGCGGCGCTCGACACCGCTGCAATCCGAGGCTTGATGGTTTGGGTACTGAAAGCGAATAGCCCAGCGCGCGAGTTCTACCTGCGCCGCGGCGGAACCCCTTCAAAGCTCAAGATCGACAAGTCTACAGGCGCGCTCCTCCCGAAGGTGAGCTACGTCTGGGAATAACGCTCGAGAAAACCGCCAGCACCCAAAAAATCCTCAAATTTCCTGCGTTTGTGCCACCAAAAGCGAATGGTTGAGCGCTGGCGCCTTGGCTCGCCAAGGCTTAATAAAGATGGCTGAGAGACGACCCCTCCAGGCTCGTAAGAAAAACGGGTTGCAAATCCCAAACCCTCATCGACCCCATTAGGAGACGCCCCATGCGGATTGACGCAATTTCCATCGGCCAAAACCCACCCGAGGATATCAATGTCATCATCGAAGTCCCCGTTGGCGGCGAGCCCATCAAGTATGAAATGAACAAGGATGCCGGCACGCTCTTTGTCGACCGCTTCCTTTACACGCCGATGCGCTATCCCGGGAACTACGGCTTCGTTCCCCATACCCTGTCGGCAGACGGCGACCCGATCGACGTTCTGGTATGCAATACGCGCTGGATCTTCCCCGGCGCCGTCATCAATTGCCGCCCGGTCGGCGTCCTCGTCATGGAAGACGATGGTGGTGGCGACGAGAAAATCATCGCCGTGCCGTCCGACAAGCTGACCAAGCGCTACAGCAATATCCGCAATTACACAGATCTGCCCGAGATCTCGATGAGCCAGATCGAGCATTTCTTCGCCCATTACAAAGACCTCGAGCCCAACAAATGGGTCAAGATCGGTCATTGGGGCAACGCCGACGAAGCCCGCCAGCGCATCGAAGAAGCGATCGACCGGGCAAAGTCGGAAGAAGCCTGAGTTTCCGACTAAAAATTCCAATTTTTGGTTGTTAAGGGTGGCTGCGGCATGTACTTGCCGCAGACCCTGACTCGTCAGAAATTGAAATCCGTAAACAAAGCCGGGCAGCACAAAATGGCTGAAGCCAAGCCTCCAATGAAAATCGCGGTCATGGGCGCATCCGGCCGCATGGGCCGGGCATTGATCCGCGCGGTGATCGAAAACGAAAATGCAACGCTTTGCGGCGCGACCGAGCAGAACGGCTCACCTGCCGTCGGCTCCGACGCGGGCACACTCGCCGGCCTCGAACCGGCCGGCTGCCTCGTCAGCGACGACGCCGAAGCCACCATCGCCGCTGCCGACGCCATCCTCGATTTCACCGTCCCAGCCGCAACCGTGTCGTTTGCCAGGATCGCAGCCGCCAACGGCGTCGCCCATATCATCGGCACCACCGGCTGTTCGAACGAAGACGAAAAACAGATTGCCGATGCCGCGGGCAAGACGGCAATCGTCAAAGCCGGCAACATGAGCCTCGGCGTTAACCTTCTGACCGCACTGACGGCCAAGGTCGCCGCCGCACTTGATACGGACTTCGACATCGAGATCGTCGAAATGCATCATCGGCACAAAGTTGATGCACCTTCGGGAACTGCCTTGATGTTAGCCAAGGCCGCTGCTGCTGGGCGCGAAGTCGACCTGGAAGACAAAGCCGTCCGCACCCGCGACGGCCATACCGGCCCCCGCCCGGCGGGCGCTATCGGAATGCAGACGTTACGCGGAGGCTCGGTCGTCGGCGACCACAGCGTCATCTTTGCAGGCGAAGGCGAGCGCATTACCTTGTCTCACCATGCCGAAGACCGCTCGATTTTCGCACGCGGCGCCGTCAAGGCCGCAGTGTGGGCACGCGACAAAGAGCCTGGGCTATATTCCATGATCGACGTTCTGGGCTTATAGCTTTCCGAAGGCCTGCAAAGACCAATTCCGAGGAAAACTGAAGGATGGACAACGTGCTTGTGCTGGTTCGACACGGACAAAGTGAATGGAACAAGCGCAACTTGTTCACCGGCTGGCGCGATCCGGATCTGACTGAACAGGGCGTCGAAGAAGCTCATAAAGCCGGTCAGCTATTGAAAGCCCAAGGCATTGTCTTCGATGTCGCCTACACCAGCGCCCTGCACCGCGCGCAAAGAACACTCGACATCATCTTGGAAAACCTCGGCCAGTCCGACCTTGCCGTCACCAAAGATAAGGCGCTCAACGAACGCGACTACGGCGAGCTCTCCGGCCTCAACAAAGACGAAGCCCGCGACCAATGGGGCGCCGACCAGATCCTTCTCTGGCGCCGCAGCTACGACGTGCCCCCTCCTGGCGGAGAAAGCCTGAAAGACACCGCCGCACGCGTCCTGCCGTACTATAAAAAATTCATCTGGCCGGACGTCAAAGCCGGCAAGAACGTCATCGTCGCCGCACACGGCAACTCGATCCGCGCCCTCATCATGTATTTGGAAGAACTGACCGCACAGCAGATCCTGGAGCGCGAAGTCGCAACCGGCGTGCCGATGGTCTATCGCCTGACGATGCACGGCCACGTCGAAGACTATAAGAGCCTCGTGGCCTGATCTGGCCCCTGGGATTCACAGGCTCGCAATCTTGCGAACTCGGAAATGAAAAAGGCGCTAGGACCAGCTGGTCTCAGCGCCTTTCGTTTTTCAATCACCGTAGCGTTCACTCAGCCGCAATGGCACGCCTCAAGCGACCTTGCTTTCCGCCTCGCGCTTGCGCTCCTGCTTCTTGCGCTCATTCGGATCAAGCCAACGTTTGCGCAAGCGGATGTTCTCCGGCGTGATCTCAACCAATTCGTCATCCTCGATGTAGCTCAGCGCCGCTTCGAGAGACAACTTCATCGGCGGCGACAGCGTCTGCGCTTCGTCCTTGCCGGACGCACGCATGTTGGTCAGCTTCTTGGCTTCGATGACATTGACGATGAGATCGTTTTCGCGCGTGTGCTGCCCGATGATCATCCCCTCGTAGACCTTCGTTTGCGGCGTGATCAGCGCCGGTCCGCGATCCTGCAGATAGAACAGCGAGTAGGTCGTTGCTTCACCAGCACTTTTGGAAACCAACACGCCGGTGCGGCGACCCGGGATCTCACCCTTATAAGGCGCGTATTCATGGAACAGACGGTTCATGACCGCGGTTCCGCGGGTGTCCGATAGAAGCTCTGACTGGTAGCCCAAGAGACCACGCGTCGGCACGTAGAATACGAGACGTGTCCGCCCGCCGCCCGACGGTTTCATCTCGATCATTTCGCCTTTGCGCTCGGACAGTTTCTTGACGACCGCACCGGAATGTTCGTCGTCGACGTCGACGATCACCTCTTCGATCGGCTCCAGACGCTGACCGGTTTCCTCGTCCTTGCGGAACACGACCTTCGGCCGCGAAACTGTCAGCTCGAAGCCTTCGCGCCGCATGTTCTCGATGAGGATCGCAAGCTGCAATTCCCCACGCCCCGAAACAAGAAACGCATCCTTGTCATCGGATTCTTCGATGCGGATCGCAATATTGCGCTCGGCTTCGCGCATCAGCCGCTCGCGGATAACGCGGCTTTGAACCTTGTCGCCATCCTGTCCGGCAAACGGACCGTCGTTGATGCGGAACGTCATCGACAGCGTCGGCGGATCGATCGGCTGCGCCACCATCGGCGTATCGACGGATGGATCGCACAACGTATCGGCAACGGTCGCTTCGCTCATGCCGGCAATGGCGACGATGTCACCAGCTTCGCCAACGTCGATCGCAGTGCGCTCCAGACCGCGGAAAGCCAGAACCTTCGAAACGCGGAAGTTCTCAATGAGCTTGCCGTCGCGGCTCAACGCCTTGACCTGCATGTTGGGCTTCACCGCACCCGAATAGACACGTCCCGTCAGAATACGCCCGAGAAACGGATCGGCTTCCAAGGTCGTCGCGATCATCCGGAACGCTCCTTCATGAACCGTCGGCGGCGGAACGTGCGACAGGATCAAATCGTACATCGGCGACAAGTCTTCCTGCGGGCCATCCGGCTCGCTCGCCATCCAGCCGCTGCGCCCCGAACCGTAAAGTACCGGGAAGTCGAGCTGCTTGTCGTCGGCGCCGCAGGCCGCAAAAAGATCGAAGATCTCATCGAGCACATCGTTATGACGCTCGTCCGGACGGTCGATCTTGTTGATCGCAACGATCGGACGCATCCCCTGGGCAAGCGCCTTGGTGACGACGAACTTCGTCTGCGGCAACGGCCCTTCCGAAGCATCGACCAGAACGATGCAGCCATCCACCATGTTCAAGATGCGCTCGACCTCGCCGCCGAAGTCGGCGTGGCCTGGCGTGTCGACGATGTTGATCCGCGTATCCTTCCAGACGAGGCTTGTGCACTTAGCCAGGATGGTGATCCCGCGCTCGCGCTCCAGGTCGTTGGAATCCATCGCCCGTTCGGCAACACGCTGGTTTTCGCGAAACGATCCAGATTGCTTCAAAAGCTCGTCAACAAGTGTCGTCTTGCCATGGTCAACGTGAGCGATGATGGCGATATTTCGGGTATCCATAAAAGGGTCCACAGTCTGCTAGAACCGCGCGGCGGCGGTGATGTTTAAAGACCGGCACATCCCATCGGCGCGGCCGGGTAGAAGCCCGGCGCGGCCACGGATTTGGCGGATGCGTCGTCTTGCGGAAAATGCTGCAAGCCGCCTAGCACATCCCCGACAACTCCACCAGTGGGGCGTAGAGGCGCGGCAGCCGCAACCCGCCGAAGAACGCGAAGTTTGCTGAATCTATTGGCCGATTTGCCCGAAAAACGGCCAGTTTAACCGTGTTTCCGCGTGCGTTGGCCGAACCGACACATCACGGCAGATCGAAAGCGACCTTGCGCGTCGCGATGACCCGCCCCGCCAAGCCCTTCGCATCACGCCGGATGACGGCGACCCCGCCACGATACTGACCCGACGGCCAGCGTTCGGTCTTGCGCTTGCGGCCCAAATAGACGAACTGCGTCGCCTTACTGCGTTTCAGCGGTTTTGTTGTGTTGTCGAGCTTGAGATTGTTCGGCCCCCGCAAACTGAGCCTCACACGATCACCGGCGCGCATATTCATCATGCGCGCAAAGAGGATGAGCGCATTGCTACCGGGTTCCAGCGGCGCCAAAGAATGATCGCGTTCGAAATCGCCGGTGGTAGGCGGCTTGCCGGTAAATCCGACACCGAGAATAACTTCGGCGCCGTACCGCATCTGATCCCGGAGCTCATCCACCCAAAGACCCGTCGCTTCACCGGCCTTGAGCCCGCAGGCATTGTCCTGTTTGCGCCCGGAAAACGGATCGATCACCGTATCGTTGTGACGAACAGTGATGTGCACGTGGGCAAAATCGGCACGACCGGAATATCCAACCAGCCCCAACGGATCACCTCGCTTGACGGCCTGACCCGGCTTGACCATCAGGCTCCCGCGCCGCAAATGGCAGTACTGCGTCGTCCATCCGGACCCATGATCGATCACCATGCCATTGCCGCAATCGCGACCGGAAATCACCTTCTTCATTTCTTCCCGCGAAGCATAATCGCGCAGGAGCTTGTCGGGCATGTCATCCCGCTCGCGCAAAACCTTGCCGTCCGCCACAGCGAGAACATGCATGCCGCGCGCCGCTCGGACCGACAGCGCCCGAAAATCGGTCCCTTTATGTCCGTCATAGGTTGCCTGCCCACACGCGTAGTCGCGCCGGCCGGGACCAGGGTCGATATCGACGTAATTTTGTAGAAAGCACGTCTCGCCGAGTACGCAATCGAGCGGGAGCCCCATGCGAAAGCCATTCTCTTGCGAGGCAGCTCCCGAAACTACCGCCAGCATGCCTGCGCAAAGGCAAAGCACGCGTCGAACATCCAAGACTTTCAACGCGTGCCTCCAATTCTGAGCCGTGTTCAAAGGCGTTCACGCCTTGACCATCGCTCTGAAGAGGGACCTCAAGGCTTGATGTAAGTATAACCCATACCTTGCAGACGACTCAATTCCGCAACTCCAGATGGAACGATATCGTCGTCATAGACCTCGAAAAGATCCTCATCTTTGTCGATCTTCCGGCCCTTCAAAGTATTTGCACAGACATTGAACGCCACATTCTGGGTTTTCAGGTTGGTGACGTTGCCCTGCAGCTTGAGATCGTCTTTGGCCTGCTGCAACAGCCCAAGCCCGTTCCCATGCATCACAACCTTCACGTCGATATTGTCCTTACCGACCGCATTGATGTGGTTCTGAATATTGCGTAGGGCGCCGTAGTATTTCTTGCCACCCTCACCGCCAGGATAATTGATGTGGTAGACGACCTTTTGTTTCCCGTAATGGCCATCTTCAGCTTGAGCACCGCTAAGCCCGATAGCCATGACGACCGTCGCCAGTGCGACAGCCAGAATTGATCGTAACATCTTTCGTTTCCTCATCTTTTTAAAGGGCATTGGCTCATTCGGTTGACCCGCTGAGCGCTTTTTTCCCCGGGAATTTATCTTCGCAGCCTGATCTGGATCAGACAATTCAAATGCTGGCGATGACCATCAATTATGCAGGCGCCATCAAAAGAAACTTCAAAGCTCAACCTGCCGATAACTTGCAGCTTGCCATGTGACGGGGTAGAGCAACGCCAGAATCAGCGCATTACGCCGTCAATCGATCAGTCCGCGGCGCTTGCCGGAAATCCGGACGCCACGTCCGAACACGACCACGACAAATCAAGACAACGAAGAGAAGCAAAGAATGACCACACACAAGCTGCTTTTGCTGCCGGGCGACGGTATTGGCGTAGAAATCATGCGCGAAGTCGAGCGCCTCATCGGTGTCCTCAACGCAAAGGGCGGCGAAAACAGCTTCGAATATGACAGCGATCTGGTCGGTGGAGCCGCTTACGATGCCCACAAGGTCTCGATCACTGAAGAGGCCATGAAAAAGGCAGCCGACGCCGACGCCATCATTTTCGGCGCAGTCGGCGGCCCCAAATGGGACGACGTCCCCTACGAGCACCGCCCGGAAGCAGGCCTTCTGCGCCTGCGCAAGGATTTCGACCTGTTCGCCAACCTGCGCCCGGCCATTTGCTACCCGGCGCTCGCCGAAGCTTCCTCACTGAAGCGCGAACTCGTCGAAGGCCTCGACATCCTCATTCTGCGCGAACTGACCGGTGGCACGTACTTCGGTGAACCCAAAGAAGTCGTCACCCTGGAGAACGGCGAAAAACGCGGCGTCGACACGACGGTCTACACGACGTCAGAAATTGAGCGCGTCATCAAGCTCGGCTGCGACCTGGCCAAAAAGCGCTCCAACAAGCTCCACATGGCCGCCAAATGGAACGTCATGAAAACCGGCGTGCTCTGGCGCGACGTCACTGTCGCCACGCACAAGGCCTATGCCCCCGACGTCCAACTCGAAAACATCCTGGCCGACAACTGCGCCATGCAGCTGATCCGCAACCCCAAGCAGTTCGACGTCATCGTCACCGATAACCTGTTCGGCGACGTCCTCTCCGACGAAGCCGCCATGATGACCGGCTCGCTGGGCATGCTGCCATCGGCTTCGCTCGGCGCCGCAGATCCCAAGACCGGCCGCGCCAAGGCGCTTTATGAACCCGTCCACGGCTCAGCTCCTGACATCGCCGGACAAGGGCTCGCCAACCCCATCGCAATGATTGCAAGCTTCGCCATGGCGCTTCGCTATTCCTGCGACATGGCCGCCGAAGCCGATGCCATCGAAGCTGCAATCGCCAAGGTTCTAGCCGATGGCCTGCGCACCGCCGACATCATGCAAAACGGTCTGACCAAGGTCGGCACCGAAGAGATGGGCAAGGCGATCATCAAGGAAGTCGAAGCCGCATTATCCTGACGGCATCCGGCCGAACGGCAAGATGGGCATCAAGCAGACAAGAGCCCTGTCGGCCAAACCACTGACACAAGCGCAAGGAAGCGAAACATGGCAAGCAATCTTGAATCCATCGGTCTTGGTGTCAACGACCGCGCCGCTTTCGAACAGCTTGTAACCGGCTTGGCCGACGCCGCCCGCGAAGGCTTATCGACACCGGTCGGCGACTATGCCGTCTGGCGCTCGCGGTCGGGCGCCGAAGTCTGGCTGCACATAGCCCCGCCGATGAGCGACGGCGGCGACGAGGTCCGCGAGATCTTAGGGCTTACACCGTTCTTCGATGGCACCAGCGATGTCGCCCTCAATATCATCGAGCGCATCAAGCGCCCTGAGGACAACGCCTTTGAAGGCGCCTACCATGGGTGGGTCGGCGAAACCGAAAGTGCTGCGGCCGAAGGCGGCGACTTTCCGCTCGTATTCGACGCCGTCGACTTTGCCGCATTCAGCGCCCAAGAATTGCCTGCGACCTGTCGCGCCCGCATCTGCGGCTTCGCACGGGAATTGAAAGCCTTCCCCACCGACGAAGCGTTTTATGCAGCCCAGCAGGTCAATGGCCCCGAATTCACCTCGCAATCGTTTTTCCCGGTCGGTCTCTTGGCCGAAGCCGCCAACGCCAATAATCCCGAGAAAAAACCAGCCTCCTCGAACGCGCTCATCAACGGCACCGTCAGGAACCACCGCGAACTTGTGAATGAACAAACCGGCCAGCCTTTCCACTGGCTGGAAGTCCAAACGATGACCGCAGCGTTTGATGTCGTCGCCTCGCCCAGCGTTATCGCCGGCGAGATCATCGAAGGCGGCATCATTCAAGCCTCATGCTGGCTCTTTGGACGCATCTTGAAATAACCGATTATCCGGTTGTCCTAACCGAGCTCAAGCAGCCTGACCCGCACCCCATCTGCCGCCCCGCACAAGTCCGTGCCTCAAACCGACGGCACGTCGTTACAGGTTTGGGCCTTGTCCTTGATCCAGGCCTGAGCCGTCCAGCCCGGCCGGCCTTCGCGCCGGCGCCGAACCTGATCCTCAGTCCGCGCCACGAAATAGAATTCAAAGCAATTGCTGCCCTTGCGCGTGACCCGGTAGCACCCGCCGCTCAAATCGCCGCGGTAGATCGTGCAGAAGGTTCCCGAAATCACCGACCAATGCCCCGTGTTCTCCATCGGTCCTTCGAAATACTCCAGATGATTGTCGGTGGCATAAAGCTCTGAAAAACTGCGCCCATCGGAATACTGGCCGACGACTGTCACGCCATGGAACGTCGCGCGCAGCTCCTCATCGGTCATCCACGACCCGATCGCCAGCGCGCTCAGAGGAAATAAAGCCACAACGGCCGCCAGCATCGCGCCCACTGCGGGATAAAATATCCAGGTCGTTCTCCAACGCTCCATCGTGTTCGTCCTTTTAATGACGTGAACGCGGTTGGCCCCTGTCCTTATAGCGATCGATCCTAAAGCCAAATATGCCGATTGCCAGCCTCTGAATTTCTGAAATCCGGCCTCCAGACCGCAAGCTTCCTTGAACCTTGGCCAACGAAGCGCTAAGTGTGCCCGGCTACACAGGAAATTCTGCTGGCGATGACCGCCTGGCGGGCATCTGAGACAAATGCCCCCGCCTGGCGGCTCAAGACGTTCGAGCCGGACAACGAAGGACGAGACAAAGATGGGCTACAAGGTCGCGATAGTGGGTGCCACGGGCAACGTAGGCCGCGAGATGCTGGACGTACTTGCCGATCGCAAGTTCCCCGCCGACGAGATCTTCCCGCTGGCTTCACGCCGCTCGATCGGCGTTGAGGTCTCTTATGGCGATTCCCGGCTCAAATGCCGCGACCTGGAAACCTTCGACTTCTCGAAAGCCGATTTCTGCCTGATGTCGGCAGGCTCTAGTGTTTCCAAGGAATGGAGCCCGAAGATCGGCGCCAAGGGCTGCGTCGTCATCGATAACTCATCGTGCTGGCGCTACGACCCTGACGTTCCGCTCATCGTGCCGGAAGTCAATCCGGACGCCATCGCGGGCTACACCAAGAAGAACATCATCGCCAACCCCAACTGCTCGACGGCTCAGCTCGTCGTCGCACTGAAGCCGCTGCATGAACGCGCCGGCATCAAGCGCGTCGTCGTCTCGACCTATCAGTCCGTTTCTGGCGCCGGCAAGGACGCCATGGACGAGCTGTGGTCGCAAACCAAGGGAAAATACGTTCCCGGCCAGGAAGTTGACGCCAAGAAGTTCCCGAAGGAAATCGCCTTCAACTGCATTCCTCACATCGATGTCTTCATGGAAGACGGCTACACCAAAGAGGAATGGAAGATGCTGGCCGAGACCAAGAAGATGCTTGATCCCAAGATCAAGCTCACGGCAACCTGCGTGCGCGTCCCGGTCTTCGTCAGCCACTGCGAAGCCGTGAATATCGAGTTCGAACGCGAGATCGAGCCCGAAGAGGCCCGCGAGATCCTGCGCGACGCCCCAGGCATCTCAGTTGTCGACAAACGAGAGCCCGGCGGCTACGTCACGCCGATCGAGGCAGCCGGTGAATACGACACCTTTGTCAGCCGCATCCGCAGCGATCCGACCGTCGACAACGGGCTGGCCATGTGGATTGTCTCCGACAACCTGCTGAAAGGCGCTGCCCTAAACACCGTTCAGATCGCCGAGCTGATGATCGAACGCGGCTTCATGAACAAGGCGGCTTGACGTGCCAAAAACCTTCCAGTCATTGGAAGCTTGAAAAGCTCGAAAGAGACGAAAACGGCGGCGGCCCAGTGAGCCGCCGTTTTCATTTCCGCCTTGCGCAGCGCAAAACACTTTAATCTATGTTCGTCCAAACACAGATATGCATACTCTCTGCCAGTCCTGGGAAAAATCTGGAAATAGTCACGCATGCAAAAACATGAAAAAATACTAGATGCATTCCAAAACGAAAATATAATGAACTAGGTTCACATTGGCCTTGAAGGCGACTGAAAAAACTATACTTCCGACGTGAAAAGGAATTGCGGCCATTCCCTACTAATGAACGCCCTCAGATTGGCCCTCTAACAGAATGAAATCACCAGCAAAAAAACAAACGGCCTCACCGGCCTTCCGAACCAAGTTACGCAACGACGTGTTGGAAATTGGCCGCCGGATCATTCAGGAAGAAGGCCTGCAAGCCGTCCAGGCCCGTCGCATTGCCAAACAAGCCGGCTGCGCCGTCGGATCTATCTATAACGTTTTCGAAGACCTCGATGCACTCATCATCGCGCTCAACATGCAGACGCTCGCGAACCTGGGCGTTGCGCTGCAAGACGCCTTTGAAATAACCCGCACAGCACCGACCTACGAGCGCTTGCTCGCGCTCGCCAATGCCTACTTCGACTTTGCCGCGACGAACCAAAACACATGGCGCGCGATCTTCGAGCACCAGTTGCCGGAAGGCAAACTGGCTCCGCCCGAATACCGACAGGATCAGGACAAGCTCTTCGCACTTGTCGAAGCCTGTATGACTGACGCCATAGAGGATGAAGCACAACGACGTAACGGAGCCCGCGCGCTGTTTGCTTCAGTGCACGGGATCGTTTCACTGTCTCTCGATCGCAAGCTGGGTGAGTTTGACCCCATCGCAACACGCAGCCAAATTCTGTTCCTGCTTGGCTGCACCGCCAAAGGCCTTCCGGGCAGATAACCCACCCTCGCAGGCCCAAAACCCAGTCGTCGTCGACGTGGAGAGGAATGGCCGGATTAGCTCCGGCGCCGCCCGCCAACCTTGACCTTCAACTTCGGTTCAACGGCCGCTTCAAGCTTTCCAAGCGCCTTCACGATCGTATTCAGATCCGTCAAAAACCGCTCGCGCTGCGCCGTCGGGAGCGCTTCGAGAATGCGGTCATCGACTTTGCGCGCCATCGGGACAGCCGACTGCAGCATGCGCCGGCCTTCCTCCGTCAGCTTCACCGCATAAGCGCGCGCATCCTCTTTGGTACGTCGACGTTGCACGAGACCCTTTTTCAACATCCGGCGAATGATATCAGCCAGCGTCGAACGATCGATTCCAGTCATCTCGACGAGATTGGTCTGACTGAGCCCTTCGCGTTCGGCAACAGCGACGAGGACCGCATACTGTCTGGGTGTCAGATCTTCCGTTCGCATCTCGGACTGGAAGACGTCACCTGCGCACTGACCTGCGCGATGAAGCAAATGAATGGGAGATTGTTCAAGTTGCACGACCGGAGACTCCTTGGCGCCGCTTTGGGTCGTCAGTGTTTTTTTTTTCCTAGCCATCAGCTCGCTATTTCACAGAGTTGAGGTGCCAAAGGCTCCCTTAACCGTCACGGAAAAGGAAACCTTTCACAAAATAGAAAATACGAAATCGACTAGCTCGTCTATAGTTCGTTTCGAATCTGAGCTTCTAGAAAATGAACGTCTGTCCCAAGGCAACCCGCAGTAAATACTGTCTTTGCCAAGATCGTCAGTGCGCAACCAATATTAAAATCCGACTCATATTCTCATCGCGGACCGAGTAATACTCAATTCTTGCTTTTCTCGTACTTCTGCAAAAGACCGACTTGAGCAGTCGCAAATATCATCGTTATTGGCATAATCCCCCAGATCTTGAAACTTATCCAGAAGTCTTCGGAAAAATTGCGCCAAATAATTTCATTAAGGAGCGCCAGAAACAGAAAAAATATCCCCCAGCGCAAGGTAAGGATTCGCCACCCCTCTTCGGTTAAGCTGAAAGCCTCATCGAACACATACTTCAGTAACGATTGCCCGAAAGCCAGCCCCGTCAGCAGGATGGTTGCAAAGATCATATTAACGATCGTCGGTTTGATTTTTATGAAAAGTGCATCCTGCAGCCACAGCGTCAGCCCCCCAAACAGCAGGATCGCGGCACCCGAAATCAGCGGCATCAGCGGTATGCGCCCAAGGATCACCCTTGAGGCGACCAGCGCAACGATCGTCGCCACCATGAACCACGCGGTTCCAACAAAGATCCCGGCCTGAGAATTGACGACAAAAAAGACGACAAGCGGCCCGAGTTCCACGACCAGCTTGATCAGCTGGCGCGGATCAATCGAGATCTCCGGTTCCTTTTCAGATTCCGAACCGTCCTTGTCCGACAAGTCGCTCATTTCCTTAACTTTCCCCCAGATTGGGCCCATGGCAACCCGCGTGACACCCCGCATGACACCCGGTTCGGCCCTGATTCCTTATTCTTCTTGTTCTTTTTCTTACAGGTTCCGCTGCCTAGCAGAAGCTTGAGCCGGTAGCCATCGACAACCAATGCCCTATTTGGCGTCCAGGATGCAAGACGCCAGCCGCCGGGAAAATCTACCCGCGTCTGGCGTTTCTTTTTGAAATGAAGCTGTTAGGCCGGCTTAAAGGGCGAAATCTCAGGAACTCGGCGACGATGAAGCACCAAGTCTCGCCGCCGGTCCCAGACCGCCAGGATTTGCCGCACCCGGGCCACCCTTGGATTTAGCCGCGCCAGGCGCAACTCCGCCGGAGCTTGGAATATCGCCACCGCCGCTACGGCCGTGATCGACATCGCCGTCTGCTTCAGGCTCAGGCAGCCGGTACTTGTGCATCAGCGTCGTCAGATACCAGGCGTAGAGCCCAGACAGCGGCATGATGAACGCGATCTTGAACAGGATCCAGACGTTGACGCCATCCATCTGGAAGCCAAGCAGCTGATAGAGGGAACTGTCGGTCGCAGGATAAAGGCCGTCTTTCTGGAAATATTGCCGCACGACTTCGTTCAGCACCGCCGTCAGCACGAAGAACCAGGCAAAACTCCAGGTAAACTTGTCCCAGCCTTCCTTGGTGTAGTGAAAAGTCCCCTCGAAAATGTGCTGGAAGAAGTTCTTGTTGTAGAGGAGCCCGCCGAAAAGGAACAACGCGAACATGACGTTGAAGATCGTCACCTTAATCTGGATCCACATGGCATCGCCGGTGACGAGCGTCATGATCCCGAACAACACGGTGACGGACGAGGCAATGACCGGAAAGACTGGCAGGCGCCCAAGCACCTGATGCATCACCAGCATTGCCAAACCGGTCGTTAAGATCAGCGCCCATGTCCCGGCGTTGATGCCTGCCGCCGCGTTGACGATGAACATCGCCACCAACGGGCCGAACTCACTCAAGATGTTGACGGTTTGCTTAGCGTTAAACGGAAACCAACTCTTGCGTTCGGCCATGATCGTCAAGATCCTTATTCTGTGGGCGGCAGAACCGCAGCGCCAGGAACGTTTTTCCCAGCTTCCAACCTCTATCCACGACTGCCAACATGGCGTTAACGCCGCAGCAAATCTTAAGTCCTGCAAACCTAATACGACGACTGAATGACGTGCAGCCTTCAGTTAACCGTCGGCGATAGCTTTAGCGAACTCGCCGGCGTCGAAAGCCTGCAGATCCTCGACCCCTTCTCCGACACCGATAGCATAGACGGGAAGCTGATAACGCGCTGAAATGGCAACAAGAATGCCGCCCCTCGCGGTGCCGTCAAGCTTGGTCATGATGAGACCGGACACGGCCGCTTTGTCTTTGAAGACCTCGACCTGCTGCAAGGCGTTTTGTCCTGTTGTAGCATCAAGCACCAAAAGACAGTCATGCGGCGCATCGACATCGAACTTGCCGATAACGCGGACGACCTTCTCCAGCTCTTCCATCAATGCCTGTTTATTCTGAAGCCTCCCCGCGGTGTCGATTAGTACCACGTCATATTGTTCCGCTTGGGCCTGTTTCAAGGCATCATATGCCACACCTGCAGCATCTGCACCCACATCGCGCGCGATAACAGTTGCTCCGGTCCGGTCGCCCCAGACTTTGAGCTGATCGATCGCCGCAGCTCGGAACGTATCGCCGGCTGCCACCATCACCTTCTTGCCTTCGCTGCGGAACTGCGCCGACAGCTTGCCGATCGTGGTCGTCTTGCCGGTCCCGTTGACGCCAACCATCAAGATGACGTGCGGCTTCAGGGTTGGATTGATCACCAGTTCCTTGGCGACAGGCTCCAGGACGTCGGCGACTTCTTCAGCCAGAATCTTGCGGACTTCTTCCGGCGGAATGCCTTTTTCGTAGCGCCCCTTGGAAATGCGATCGATGATCTTGGTCGAGGTCTCGACGCCAAGGTCCGCCTGCAAAAGCAGGTCTTCGAAATCATCCAGCGTCGTCGCATCAAGCTTGGCGCGTGTGAAGATCCCGGTAATGCCATCTGAGATGCGCGAAGAAGTCTTCGTCAGACCGGCCTTCAACCGGCTGAACCAGCCCTTTTTCTCTACCGGCTGCTCAGGAGCTTCGGCTACCGCTTCAACGGGCTCAATCTCTTCGACCGGCGCTGGCGCTTCGACGCTGCCGCTCGTCTCGACCTCAGCCGCAGGAGCCGCAGCCGGCTCGACCGTTGTTGCCTCGTCGTTGCGACCCTCGGGCTCTTTTTCCGGTGCCGGATCAGCCTTGCGCCCGCCGCCTAACAGTCGGCCAAACAGACCTTTTCCTTTTTGTTCGGCCTGGCTCAATTGATCACCTCTGCTTGCAGCTTGCCGTCCCGCAACCCAACGATACGCGCACGAACGACGCCACCGACATCCCCCGGCGTCGCCAGAACCGTTTCCGCGAAATGCTCCGTTCGTCCAAACGTCGCGCGCTCTAACAAAACGTCCGCGACCTTGCCCTGCTGACCTTCAAGAAACTGCCTCAACACCCGCTCACCTGCTGCGCGCAATCGTTGCGCACGGTCCTTGACGGCTTTGCGCGCAACCTGAGGCATCTTCGCGGCAGGCGTTCCCTCTCTGGGGGAAAACGGAAAAACGTGTAGATAGGTCAACCCGCACTCTTCGACGAGATCGAGCGAGTTTTGAAACATCTCTTCGGTCTCGGTCGGGAACCCGGCGATGAGGTCGGCACCAAAAACGACATCCGGCCTGAGCTTGCGGGCGTCTTCGCAAAACTTGATCGCATCCGTTCGCAAATGCCGCCGCTTCATACGCTTGAGGACCATGTCATCGCCCGCCTGCAGCGACAAATGCAAATGCGGCATCAACCGCTCTTCTTCGGCAAGCGCTGCCAAAAGGTCTGCATCAGCCTCGACCTGATCGATCGATGAGAGCCTGAGCCGCGGCAGCTCCGGCACCAACTTCAAGACCCGTCGAACCAGATTGCCCAGCGTTGGCTGACCGGGAAGGTCCTTGCCATAAGACGTCATGTCGACGCCCGTGAGAACGATCTCACGATAACCGTTCTCAACCAGATTGCGGATTTCGGAAACAACCTCACCCGCCCCCACCGATCGCGATTGCCCGCGGCCATAAGGAATGATGCAGAACGTGCAACGATGATCGCAACCGTTCTGCACTTGCACATAAGCGCGCGCCCGCGTCCCGAACCCGCCGATCATATGCGACGCCGTCTCGGTGACGCTCATGATGTCATTGACCTGCACGCGTTCGCAGTCACCAAGCGCCAGCGATTGGAACGTCTGCGCCTGCATCTTTTCCGCATTGCCAACGACGTGATCGACCGCGTCCAATTCGGCAAACCGCTCCGGCTCGATCTGCGCCGCGCAACCCGTCACGATGATCTTCGCAGCCGGACGCTCACGGCGGATCCGGCGAATGGTCTGCATCGCCTGCCGCACAGCTTCGCCGGTTACCGCACAGGTATTGACGATCACCGCATCGTTGAGCCCGGCCGCTTGCGCGTGACCGCGCATGACTTCTGATTCATACGTGTTGAGACGGCACCCAAGCGTGATGACCTCCGCGGCGCCCACGGCCGCGCCTGCAGCTTCGGCATCCGCTGTCTCATCCAGCTCCAAATTTTCGACGTCGTCGCTCAACTCAGCAGCCCCTCATATTCGAAGGCCGCAGGACCGCTCATTAGAATGCGGTTGTCTTCCGTCCACTCAATCTCAAGCGGACCGCCAGGAACGGCAACCGTCACCTTGCGGTCGGTAAACTTCTTGCGCACGGCGCATACGGCAGCAGCGCAAGCTGCCGACCCGCACGCCTTGGTAATCCCAACACCACGCTCCCAAGTCTTGAGTAGGATGCGATCACGCGAAACCACTTGCGCAAGAGAAATGTTGGCGCGCTCAGGGAAGATCGGATGGTTTTCAAGCAGCGGACCGAAGCGCTCCAGGTTATGCACTTCAATATCGTCGACCCAGAAAATCGCATGCGGATTGCCGACATTAACGACCGATGGCGAATGCAGGATGGGATCGTCGATCGGCCCGATCTGCAATTCAATCGCGCGCGTATCGCGGAACTCTTCGGCAAGCGGAATGTCTTCCCACCCGAACTTCGGCTCACCCATATCAACCGTGATCCGATCGGCATCCGTCACCTTCGCGGTGATCTCACCCGCACCGGTCTCAAACGTCATCGAACGCGCGCCGGTTGCCTCCGCCAGACTCAAGGCCACGCATCGCGTCCCGTTCCCGCACGCAGACACTTCAGAGCCATCGGAGTTATAAATGCGCATGAAGGCGGTCGTGCCCACGGTCTCAGGATCGTGCAAAACCATCAACTGGTCGAACTTCGTTTCAGGACGGCTTGCAATCGACGCAACTTCGTCGGCCGTGAAAACCTTGCCGCTGCCGCGCAGGTCCACAACCAGGATCTCGTTGCCAAGACCATTCATTTTCTGAAACTTAATGGGCTTTGAGCTGCTCATGACGCCGATATATGGAGAAAACGGGGGGCCTTTGCAACGCCGCAAAGAAGCGGGCGAAGCCAACCGAACGGCCAACCATTGTGGAGGTAAATCGTTTTGAAGACCGCAGAAATCGGCGAAGCTTCCATCTGGGTCAAGCGCTTCCTTGGATCTGTGCCGGGCGACGGGCAGGTTCTTGATGTCGCATGCGGGTCGGGCCGCCATATCGCCGCGGCTCTTGAAGATGGCCTCAACGTCACCGCCGTTGACCGCAACATCGAAAGGGCAAAAGCCCATTTTGCCGCGTCCCCAGCGGTTCAGCTGATAGAAATGGACCTTGAAACCGGCGCTCCACTCAATGAAGCCTTACCCGCCGGGCATTTCGACGCCGTCATCGTCACCAACTACCTCTGGCGACCCATTCTGCCCGACATCGTCGCTGCCGTCGCACCCAATGGCCTGCTGATTTACGAGACGTTCGGCATTGGCAACGAACGCTTCGGGAAACCCTCGAACCCGGATTTCCTCCTGCGCCCCGGCGAATTGATTGATGCCGTGCATGGCAAGCTGACGCCGTTCTTCTACGAAAACGCCCAATTGAATGGCCCTGAGCGCATCGTTCAGCGCATCTGCGCAGCAGGCCCTCATCACGAATGGTTGAGGACGCCACCGGTGTTTCCCGTCGAACCGGCACCTAACTGATCAGTTAGTCAGAGACCATACGACGAAGACGCAATAAGAAAGCGCCTGCCGCATGGCCTGGGCGCTTCAAACAGCTCAGGACACCATTTAGTAATGACAGGCCGGAAAAACGCCGAAGCAAAATCGACCTTTCAAGTCATCGTTGCCGCTGCAGCGATCAGTCTCAGTGCGAATAGCGCGATCGCCGCCCAAACAGACGCGCCTAAGGCAGAAACGACCCCGATCAAGGTCGAAGCCATCGCGACCGGATTAGAGAACCCCTGGTCGCTGGCCTTCATGCCCGATGGACGCATGCTCGTTACCGAGCGGCCGGGAAGGCTTCGCATCGTCTCGAAGGACGGCAAGATCTCGAAACCCGTCAGCGGCGTGCCGAAGGTCTATGCCAGCGGCCAGGGCGGCCTACTCGATGTCCGGCCTGCAACAGACTTTGAAACCACCGGCACCATTTTCCTCTCACTCGCCGAACCTCACGGAAGCGGTAAGGCCGGGACATCGGTTGCCCGCGCCAAACTTGTCCTGGAAGGCGATTCAGGCCGTCTGGAAGACGTGAAAATCATTTTTCAGCAGCAGCCGGCAATCAATTCAGGCCACCATTTCGGATCGCGTATCGTCATCGACAAAACCGGCAACCTGTTCGTGACGACGGGCGACCGCGGCAAGATGAGCGATAAGGTGCAAGACCCAAGCGTTCCGGTCGGCAAGGTGCTGCGTATCACGCCTGAGGGGAAACCGGCCTCCGGCAACCCCGGTCTCGACGGTTGGGCGCCGGAAGTCTGGTCGATGGGCCACCGCAACCTGCAAGGCGCCACCCTCAACGCTGAGACCGGCGAACTTTGGACCGTGGAACACGGCGCCCGCGGCGGCGATGAACTGAACAACCCGCAAAAAGGCAAGAACTACGGCTGGCCGGTCATCAGCTACGGCCGCCACTACTCGGGCGCAAAGATCGGCGTCGGCACCAAGAAGGAAGGGATGGAACAGCCCGTCTATTACTGGGACCCGTCGATCGCCACCTCAGGCCTCGCCATCTATTCCGGTGACCTGTTCCCCGGCTGGAAAGGCAATTTCCTCGTCGGCGGCCTGCGCGGCTCGCAAATCGCCCGTCTGGTCATGCAAAACGGCGAAATCGTTGCGGAAGAGAAATTGCTCGCAGACCGCAGTAGCCGCATCCGCGACATCCGCGTCGGACCTGATGGCGCGGTTTACGCTCTGACCGACGACGCATCAGGCGAAATTCTGAAAATCACGCCGCAATAAATAGCTGCGCAACTGAAGTCCGCCGAACTGGGCTGCCTCGAAAAGAAGCCGCCAACGCAGCGGCGGTCGCGATTAGCGGCCGCCCGGACCTCCAGGACCACCGCCTGGCAAGTCGCTTGGAGCGCCATCGCCTTTCGACTTCAGCACCTGGATTTGCCGCGTATGGACCATTTCATTGGGGCCGATCTGGCAATCCTTGTTCTTATCCAGGATCCTGAAGGCCGGATTCGGCTTGCTGGTCATCTCCTGCAGCGCAACCTTGCCATCCTTGTTGGCATCGAAATACTCGTGATTGGCGATTTCAAACAACCGATCGGACCTGATTACGGTCTTATATTCCTCAGCCGTCAGCGCGCCGTCCTTGTTGTGGTCCGCTTCGGTGAACAGTTCGGTTGTATATCGCTGCCATTCTTCGCAGGTCACCGAATTGTTCTTATCGAGATCCCAGGTCGCCGCAGCGCTGACGAACAACAACTCATCGTTGGACTTCTTGGCAAACGGATTGCCACCGCCGAGCATGCTACCGCCGCCGCAGCCAGCCAGTGGCAGCGCCGAAAATGCCAGGATAATCGCTGTAAAACAGCTCTTTTTCATGAGTCTCACCTTCCCCCAGGCCGTCCCCAAGAGGCGATTAGCCTCGTTTTCCGGCCCTGTCCATCGCGCGTTGAGGCAAAAGAGCCTGACCTCAACCAGTTGACAAGCCCCCCGAGTTCCCGCAAACACTGGCCTCAATCAACTGAACGGCCCGCATCAACGAGCCGCCCTTTTGCACAAGATCGATGTGCCGCAAAAGCGGCAGCACGATGATCCGGAGGCAACGGGGTCCCCATCCGCCAGCGAATTTCGCCCGCGGATGCGTTTTTGTTTGGGTATTTCGATTCGGCCAGGAAGCCTGCATCAAGGTGCAGACGAACGGCCCGTCAACCAAGCCAAAGCGCCTGATAATACGGGTGCCTGCGGCCGAACACGGTGTTTGAATGATCAAAGTTTGGGGACGCGACACGTCCGTCAACGTCCAAAAGGTGCTCTGGGCCCTCGACGAAGTCGGCCAGTCATATGACCGCGTCGACTGCGGCGGCGCCTTTGGCGGTTTGGATACCGAAGAATTCGGACGCCTCAACCCGAACCGCAGGATTCCCGTCATCGAAGACGGCGAATTCGTCTTATGGGAATCAAGCGCCATCGTCCGCTACCTCGCAGAAGCTTACGGCGCTGGCTCGCTGTTTCCGGCCGATCTGAAGTCCCGCGCGATCGCCCAGCAGTGGGCCAACTGGTGCCTGACGTCCGTCTACGCCGATTTCATCACCCACACCTTCAGCCCATTGATCCGCGTCCCAGCCGCTGAGCGCGATACCGCCGCCGTAACAGCCGCCGCCGCCCGCGTCGGCAAATCGATGCAGATCCTCGACGGCCATCTCGCGAGCCACGAATTCCTGGCTGGTTCGGCACTCACATTCGCTGACATCGAAGTCGGCGCCCTGATGCACCGCTATTTCACACTGCCGATCGAGCGCCCTGAGCTGCCCAACGCTGCTGCTTGGTATGAACGCCTGCAAACCCGCCCAGGCTTCCAGACACATGTCATGAAAGACTGGACGCAGATGAAAGTTCCGGGAGCCTAGCCCAACGCCAGTTTACTGAGTGTTGGCTGAAAAGAACGAGCCGAACGCCGGGGGCCTAGCCCTCCGGCAGGACACGAAAAGTACCGCCCAACACGACTTCAGGAAGTGTTGGCAGAAAAGGATGAGCCCAACACCGGCTTGCCGAGTGTTGGCTACCAACAAGAGAATTAGATGTTCCAGTCGCTGACAGACCGCCTCTCAGGCGTCCTCGACAAATTGACACGACGCGGCGCGCTGACCGAAGCCGACGTCAACGAGGCGATGCGCGAAATCCGCCGCGCGCTCCTGGAAGCCGACGTCGCCCTCGAAGTCGTCAAACCGTTTATCGACCGCGTCCGCGAAAAGGCCATCGGCAAGGAAGTCCTCAAGTCGGTCACCCCCGGCCAAATGGTGGTCAAGCTCGTCAACGACGAACTGGTCGCCACGCTCGGCTCAGACGCCGATCCGATCGACCTCAACGCCGTCCCGCCCGTACCGATCCTGATGGTCGGCCTGCAGGGCTCCGGTAAAACGACGTCGACAGCCAAGATCGCCTACCGCCTCAAGACCAAGGACAAAAAGAAGCCGCTGATGGCGTCGCTCGACACGCGCCGCCCCGCAGCGCAAGAGCAGCTCAAGGTTCTCGGCGAACAAACCGAGGTCGACACCCTGCCGATCGTCGCCGGCCAGTCGCCACTGCAAATCGCCAAGCGCGCCATGGAAGCGGGTCGGCTCGGCGGCTACGACGTCGTCCTGCTCGACACCGCCGGCCGCGTCACCATAGATGAAGCGCTGATGGCGGAAGTCGCGGAAGTCAAATCCGCAACCAACCCTCACGAAGTCCTGCTTGTCGCCGACAGCCTCACCGGTCAGGACGCCGTCAACACGGCCAAAGCCTTCGACGGTCGCGTCGGCATCACAGGCATCGTCCTCACCCGCGCCGACGGCGATGGCCGCGGCGGTGCAGCGCTTTCGATGCGCGCCATCACCGGCAAACCCATCAAGCTTCTGGGTGTCGGCGAACGCTGGGACGAACTCGAAGACTTCCACCCCGGTCGCATCGCCAGCCGCATCCTCGGCATGGGCGACGTCGTCAGCCTCGTCGAAAAAGCCGCCCAGACGATCGACGCCGAAAAGGCAACCCAGATCGCGCAGAAGATGCGCAAGGGCGCCTTCGATCTCGACGACCTCGCCGAACAGCTCAAGCAGATGGAGCGCATGGGCGGCATTCAAGGCGTCATGGGCATGTTGCCGGGCATGGGCAAGCTCAAAGGCCAGATGGGCGACGTCGCTGCCGGCGAGAAAATGTTCAAGCGCCAGCGCGCCATGATCCAGTCGATGACCAAGAAGGAGCGCCGCGCGCCCAAGATCCTCGACGCCAAGCGCAAGCGCCGCATCGCAGCCGGCTCCGGCACCAGCGTCCAGGACTTGAACAAGCTCCTCAAGATGCACCGCCAGATGGCCGACATGATGAAGTCCATGGGCAAGAAGGGCATGATGGGCCGCATGATGGGCGGCCTCGGCATGGGAGGCATGGGCGGCGGTGGTGCGGCCCCGAGCGAAGCCGAAATGGCCGCCATGCAGCAGGAGTTGGCAGCCCTCGATCCTAAAGCCCTCGAACAACTTCCACCCGAACTGCGCGACGCGTTGCCCGGTCCCGGCGGAGCATCCAAACCCGGCTCTTCAGGCAAGGCTCCGACGCTTCCTGGCCTGGGCGGCGGCCCCGGCGGATTGCTGCCCGGCCTCGGCGGCCCTGGAGGCATGCCGATGCCGCCCGGCGGCCTGCCCGGATTGGGCGGTCCCAGCCACGGCGGCAAGAAAAAGAAGAAGAAAAGGTAGATCGAGAGTTCTGCGGCCTGCCAAATCGAAATCCGAAATTCCACAAACCTATCAAGTCAACAAACCAACCCAACGAACCTAAAGACCAAAAAGGAACAACAACCGTGTCAGTTAAAATCAGACTCGCCCGCGGCGGCTCCAAGAAACGCCCGTACTACTACATCGTCGCCGCCGAAAACCGCTCGCCCCGCGACGGCCGTTACATCGAGCGCGTCGGCACCTATAACCCGATGCTGCCGAAGGATTCCGAAGAGCGCGTGCGCCTCAACATCGAGCGCATCAAGCACTGGCTTTCGGTTGGCGCACAGCCGACCGACCGCGTTGCTCGCTTCCTCGACGCCGCCGACCTGCTGAAGCGCGAAGCCCGCAACAACCCCAACAAGTCCAAGCCGAAGAAGAAGGCTCAGGAGCGCCTCGCAGCTGAAGAAGAAAAGAAGCGCGCAGCCGAAGAGGCCGCAAATGCTCCCGCAGAGGAAGCAGCACCGGCCGAAGAAGCGCCAGCCGCCGACGCTTGATTTTCTTGCCCTCGCCAAGGGCAACAAAACGACTTCGACAAAAGGGCCGCTCCGCTCGGGGGCGGCCTTTTTTTTCGTTCGACCACCTCGGCTTGCGTTGCTTGCCGCCACTGCCAGGAAAACGCGCAGCGTCCGCGGTCAAAACGCTTTCATCCAGCCTTCATCTTGCTGCACCCAAAACACCCCGATTTCGCCATGCCGCCTGCCCAATTGATGGCGTTTCTATACCTCCAGCAAACCGTTCGGATCAGTGGGAGGAAATCGAGATGGCGTTGGCGGAACGTACGCTGTCGCGAATTGGCAGTTGCACGAGCTTCATGAGCGCCCGATCGCGTTCAATCGCGACGCAAGTCGCCACGCTTTCCGCCCTCACCGGCATGGCCTTGATGCTCGCCGCCTGCTCCAATGTCGATGGCGACTCGCGCGGCTTCTCCCCATCCTTCACCGGTACCGAAGCGAGCCCCCGTGTTTGGGACGGCGGCGGCCCAATCCCGATCCGCCGCGGCACCTATAAACTTGGCAACCCCTACAGAGTCGCCGGCCAGACATTCATCCCCCGGCATGAACCCGACTACGACCGCACCGGCATCGCATCCTGGTATGGCGACGACTTCCACGGCCGGCTGACAGCCAACGGCGAAGTCTTCGACAAACACCGCCTGACGGCCGCCCACCCAACGCTGCCGCTCCCCTCGCTCGTCCGCGTGACAAACCTCGAAAACGGCCGCACGGTAGTCCTGCGCGTCAATGACCGCGGACCCTTCCTGCATGGCCGGTTGATCGACCTGTCGCACGCATCCGCCTTCGAGTTGGGTTTTCTGAAACGCGGAATAGCCCGCGTCCGGGTCACCTACCTGGGCCCCGCAGATCTCGGCGGCTAGCTCCTGAAAAACCGCGCAAACAAAAAAAGCCACCCGCAAAGCATGCGGATGGCCTCAATATCTGTCGCGTATCTTCTTTAGCTATCGAGCGCCAACCGAGTCTAAACGCTGCCGCTCAATTGATCGCTCACCTAAAGCGCGATCAGCTCTGCGGACCCAGATCGTACTGGACCTTGTCCATGATCTCTGAAGCCTTGTTCGCGTTTTTCGCAATGTCTTCAAGCGGCAGCTTGTCGGCTTTCAAGGTTCCCCAGCTCGCGACGAGCTTGGACGTTGGAACACCTTCCTTCAGCGGATATTCGTTGACCGCCTCAGCGTAGATTTCCTGTCCCTTTTCGGATGCCAAAAACTCGATCAGCTTGACGCCGGCATCCTTGTGCGGAGCGTATTTAGCCAAGGCCGCGCCCGAGATGTTGACGTGCGTGCCGCGCCCATCGGAGTTAGGAAACAGCAACTTCACGGACTTCGCCCATTCCTGCTGCTCAGGCTTCTTCACGTTGTTCTGCATCGCAGCCATGTAATAGCTGTTGCCGATCGCGAGATCGCATTCACCCGAATAGATGCCTTTGACCTGTGCGCGGTCATTACCCGACGGCTTACGCGCCAGGTTGTTTTTCAAAGCCCGCGCCCACGCTTCAGCTTTTTCAGCACCTTCGTGAGCAATAATCGATGATAGAAGGCCGATGTTGTAGGAGTGCTGGCCGGAACGGCTACAGATTTTGCCTTTCCACTTAGGATCGGCGAGTTCTTCGTACGTGATCGAATCTTGTTCGACCCGATCCTTCGAAGCATAGATCAGCCGCGCGCGCTGAGACAGCCCGATCCAATGACCATCAGGATCACGGTAGTTGGCGGGAATATTGGCGTCGATTTTTTCCGATTTCACGGACTGGGTGATGCCTTTTTCCTCGGCATCGGTCAGGCGCTTGATGTCAACGGTCAAAATCACGTCGACAGGGCTGTTTTTGCCCTCTGCAGCCGCACGTTCATTCAGGCCTTTCTTGGCGTAAACGACGTTCGTCTTGATACCGGTTTCTTTTGTGAAGGCAGAAAGAAGCGGCGCGATCAGGCCAGGCTCTCGATAGGAGTAGATATTTACTTCGTCGGCAGCTTGGACTGAGGAAACGGCTCCGCCGGAAAACGCCGCAACAAACGCGGCGAAAAGTGCGCTGCTACGATGAGCAGGCTTCAAATAGCTGTTCATTTTTTTCTCCGATCAACGGGGGTCAAGGCCCCGCCATGGGCATATCGAAAACCAGCGACATTGCAGCCGCCGATAATGCGAGAGGTAAAAACATAGCGAAAGCCAAGTCAACTGACCTTTTTGCCTCGAGAGCACTTGACGAAGATTATCAATTCTACATTTGAACTATTCTAAACAAACTCATTTCTTGAATCAGGCCAAACAAAGCATCTTGTTGAGCAGTCAAAAACAGTATTTCCCCAAGCGACAACTTGACGTCAGTTGCAAGTGTCGGTGGCACCTCGTATGAAACTTCGCACGGCGCGTAAAATCTCTCCCAATCCTCCCAAACCCGCTAATGTGCCAATTGACCCGTTCGTCACTTGCTTGGAATAGCAATGTGCGAAGAATTCGCGATCCGCGCTCGGACAATGCGAAACGTTGCCGTGCTTGAGACCCGAGGCTGAATGCTCACTGAATTCTTGTCATTGCCGGTCCTGGTCCAGATCTCCCTGAGCGGATTTCTGGTCGGCCTGCTTGTCGGTTTGACCGGCGTCGGCGCAGGAGCGATCACAACGCCATTGCTCATCTCCGGTTTTGGCGTTTCGCCGGCCGTCGCGGTTGGAACGGATTTGCTTTTTGCCGGCCTGACAAAAATTGGCGGCGCTTGGCGCCACCACAAGTTGGGGCACGTCAACTGGAAGATCCTGGCCTATCTGTCGTTCGGCAGCATCGCCGCGGCGCTCGCGACGCTGGCCGTCATCTTCATCTTCCAAAGCAACAAAAACGTTCTCGGCACGTCGATCCGGTCGGTTTTGGCGGTGACGCTCGTTGTCAGCGCCATCGCCGTACCGCTGATCCCGATCCTTCTGACCCGACGGACCAAATTTCGTTCGAGAACGATCAAGATCCGTCCCATCGCAACCATTTCTATGGGGCTGTTGATCGGCGCCATCGTGACCTTGAGTTCGGTTGGTGCCGGCGCCATCGGGGTCACGGTCCTGACGCTGCTCTATCCGATGCTGCGCGCCCGTCACATCGTCGGAACCGACATTGTTCATGCCGTTCCCCTGACACTGATTTCAGGCTTCGGGCATCTTTCGATTGGCAACGTCGACTACACCCTGCTTGCCGCACTGCTGGTAGGCTCGATACCCGGCATCATGCTCGGCTCGCGGCTCACATCGAAATTCCCCGACTGGATCTTGCGCCTCATCTTGTCGGCCGTCTTGGCATTTTCGGCCTATCTCGTGCTGACCAAGGTCTGAGCGGAAGGCCGCCGAGCTCCAAGCTTCAATTCCACACCATCGTGCCTGCGCGAGCGCCGCTCGGCACCGCCTGCTCATCCCAAGCCAATTCACAGCCTATCAACACAAAAGGCCCGCAAACTGGCCGTATCCTGGACGCGTAAGACCGAATCGCACCAACCTCGCGTCACGTCCCCGGGCCCCGCGTTCCTGTTTTGTAAGTCAGCCCAGGCGCAGTTCCTCGCGTCAGTTCTCGCTGCATACAAAGTAGGAAGCATTGCTATGGCCATTGATGTCCTCGTTAGACCATTATTGCCTTTGCCGATTTTCAAAGGTTTGAAACCCCTGCAGATCACAGAGATCGCCCGCCGTGCCGAACGCATCATCTATCGCCCGGGCAGCGTCATCATTGAAGAAGATGCCATTGGAGACGCCGCCGTCCTCATCGTCTCGGGTGACGCCGTCAAGGTATCCGGCTTCGACTACAGCGGTGTCCCCGAACCGATCCCGGCCGGATCGCTGGTCGGCGAAATGGCGATGCTGGTCGAAAGCATGCATTCTTCGACGGTCGTTGCGCGCGGGACCGTCAAGGCTCTGAGGCTCCAGCGCTCAGAGATGCATGCGCAGATGGAGCTTGATCCAAGTCTGGCAGACCACTTCCTCACCTGCATCACAGGCCGCTTGAAATCCTTGTCGGACGACCTTCGCCAAGCCGACCAGTCTTTGTCCGACTGGAGCACAAGTGCCCAACTGCACTAGGCCAGCCAGAACCGGTCTGAAGCATCGCCATGGCCTCTAACCGCTAGAGTATCCAGTGGTCGTCCACCGGAAATTAACCATGACGCAATGTCGGCCCAAGTCCGAACAGATTTGCTGCCTAAACCCGATTCATCTTCGCGAGCGCAACATAATGCCAAACACAACCGCAAAGCTGAATCGTCCGATGAACTGGGCAAACAGGGCCGTTGAAAGCCCTAAAATGAAGGACGCCCAGTCTCGGGGGGAGAGACTGGGCGTCGGCGCTTCCGCGCTTGATGCCGGGAGGGAAGCCGGCATCTCAGGCTGCATCTTCGGCTAGACGGGGGGCACTACCGAAACAAAAATTGACGCGCCTGACTAATTCCAATTTAGACACAGTTTCCATTTGGTCAATAGTGGCTCCCCCCCTACTTCACGAAAACGTGAACGGATTCTAAAGAATTGCTCCAACATAAACGGTTGCACTGATGCGTATCAGCCACGCGCACGCTGATTCGTGTGCCAGTAGAGAAACTACTGTGGAAAAGGGCTGCCTGGGGCCTTGATGACGAATTCGCTGGCATCGATTTCGGTGTCGCGCTCGACGTCCATAACCTCGACGCGCGTCTCTAAACCCTGCGCATCGTTGGTAATCCATTCCTTCAAAGTAAGCTCAGGGGTCTTCGACAGAACAAGCCTGATCCGGCCTGGCGAATCCGGGCTTTTATCTTGCAGCGCAAGAAGAATGTCGGTGTCATTTTCCTGAACCTCGGAAATGACCGAATCCCTCAGCAAATTGACGTCCGCGCGCAACAAAACCCGGAAAGGCGTCTGATCGAGTGCGACGCGATCCTCGTTGTTGAGGTCGTGATCCTGGACCGCCAGGTAGGTGCCATCCGAAATGACGACCTGACGTGAAGGGCGCGCGTAATCGAACCGGAACATGCCGGGGCGCTTCATCTTGAACTTGCCCTTCATCGTTTCGCCGTTGGCGTCCGTCTGAACGAAATCACCCCGAAGCGTCTTCAAGTCGTTGAAGTAACCATTGACCTTTTCAACCATCGCGGTTTGGTTCGCATCGAGCGTCAAGGATCCAGTACCGCCCGGCGCGACTTCAGCACTCCAGCCAGACCCCGCAGCGTTCGCTTTGCCCGCCTCCTCCGCTTGCGCGGCGATCCCATAGCCCATAGCCATGGCGAGCAGCCCTGCCAGACAGCCTGTCTTGAGCAATGATTTCGCGTTCATAAGGTCCTGTTCCCCCGTCCCCGTTCATGTTTTCTTGAAAACTTACGGCCCCGATCCGCCTGGGACTCTTATCTGCCTTGTTGGAAAACAATGCGACAAGATGTAGGCGCGACCATGAGTTGCCGCCAAATCCAAGCGCAAACCGTCTATTTACAGCGTTGATCGCAACAAAAGCAGGCAAACGCAACCGTTGAGCCGACGAAGGGTCAGCCGTTCCACCGCAAATATCACCAACTGAAAATCCTGCAGGCCCGCAAAGTCCTTAGGAGTTATCTTTTAAGGCCGCCATGAGACTTGGCCAATACTTCGGGCGGCACGCGTCACGCATCGATTGCGCAACCGCTTCAAACTCATCTTGCGTCACGTGCGCGGTATGGACCCGCAAATTATAGCTAGGCTCGGTCTGCAGGATCATGTCGCCAAACTCCAACAACTGTTCGGCACCCTGATCCCCCAGCATCTTGCGCGAACATGCCTTCGATCCGAGCTTGAACACCAGCCGGCTCTGGAAACTGTCCTGCAACGCCCTGGTGACGCACAACTCAGCCGTCGTCCTGGTTCCTGCGATCAGATGAATACCAACGCTTTTACCGCGCGCGCCGATCTGCACTAGAGCATCCTCGACCCGCGGGCCATGCATCCCCATCAGATCGCAAAGGTCGTCGATAAACACCGCGATGTGCGGCATCGGCTCGAATTCCATCTCTACGTGCTCGTAGATCGGTTGACCGGTCTTGTCACAAAAACCCGTATGCACCGTCCGGGCGATCATCTCGCCGCGCTTGCGAGCATGACGAACCCGATTGTTGAACACATCGAGCGTGCGCGCAGAGAGCTTTGCCATGCGCTTGGCGCGTTCATCAATTTCGGCGACCAGCCAGTCCAGCGCCGCGCACGCCGGCCCGGTCTCGCTGATCACCGGCGCCAGCAGGTGGCTGACGTCGTTGAACGCCGCGAAATCCAGATAGCCGCTGTCGATCATCAAGAAACGGCACTCACTCGGAGAGTTCCGATAAACGAGCGACAGAATCATCGACTTGAGGCAGGTCGACTTGCCGGAGCCCGGCGCGCCCACAATCAGAGTATTCGAAAAGTCTGCGAGGTTGGCGACAACCGGGCTGCCCCCCATCGAGACACCCAGCGCGATCGGCAGTTCGCCGCCACTGGAGCGATAGGATTCGGTGCACAGCACCTCGCGCAAACCAACTTGCGCGCGATGCACATTCGGCAGCTCAATCCCGATCTCGTTGCCGCCATCGAACGCAACTACACGCGCCGAACCGACGCTCATCGCCCGCGCAATATCGTCAGCCAGCCCGATGACCCGCGACGTGTTCGTCCCCTTCTCCGGAGCGAACTGATAGACGGTCACAACCGGACCGGGCCGGATTTCCGACATCTCCCCGTTCACGCCGAAGCGCTCCAGCACATCCTCCAGCAGGCGCGACGTCCCGCGCAGCACGGCCTGCGTCATTTCCGGACCCGGGCGTGCCGCCGGCGTGCGGCCAAGAAGATTGAGCGATGGACGATGATAACCACCCGCCATCTTCAGCTTTGGACGCGGACCGGCCGCGGCGCCGAGATCTGGCTCGGGCAACGGCTCAAACTCATCGAGATGAACCACATACTCTTCAGGCTCCGCTGGCGCGACAGGCTCAACCGCAGGTGATGACGTGTCGCGAGACTCCCCGCGATTCTGCCCAACTTGCCTAACCTGATCGGAGTCCGGTTCTGATACCGGAATCTCTGGCGCTTCTTCGGCTATTGACCGAGCCGAATCCGCAGAACGCTCTTTGGCAACGCGCATCGGTCGAGCGCCAAAGAGCCCGCCACGTTTTGCCTTGACCGTTTTGCGAACCCGCTTCGGCGGCTGCTTGGCGTCCGATGACTGAGGCGCTTCGAACAGACCGGGCAACTCGGGCTGAGTCCCATCTGCCGAAATCGCTTCCGGCGCCGCGGCCGCTTTCGGCAATGGCGCCTTTCCATTTGTCTCTTTGCGTTCTGCGCGATCAGCCGCTTCAACCCGTTCCTCTTTCGGGCGACGCGGCTTTTCTGGCGGCAACTTTGGCCGGGCTACCTGATCAGGCTTCTTTTCCAATGGCTCTTGGGCATGTCGACGTTCGGAAAGCCCGATGCCAAACCGAGGCTTACCCCCATCGCCATGCGTAGTGGCGTGCGCTGCGGGAGCACCTGCAGGAGCAAACTTCGCCGCGATCCGTCGGCTTCCCTCCTCGGTCGCCTCCTCGAAGTCAGGATCGTGCTTCGTAAACGGATCGAATTCGTCAATGTCAGGATCCTGCTCCGGCGGCTTTGCAGCAACCTTCTCGACCGCTGGCTTTTGCGCCGGCGCCGGACGCTTCAGCTCCGGACGTGTCGGTTCACGAGGCTCTTCGCGCTCAACGGCATTTTGCGGCTTGCCGGTCGGCAGCCGAATGCCATAGCGGCGCGACTGATAATCATCCTCCGAATACCGGTACCGGTCTCGATCGTCGTCGTCAGCGGCCTCCCAGCCCCGCATCCGGCGCGGTTCATCCGGCTCGCCTACGTCCTCATGCCGATGGCGGTCCACCGCATGTGATGCGCGATAGGCGTAAGTTCGCTTTTCGCGTCCCGGCTCCCGCGGACCGCTTGGCCGGCGCGGTTTCGGCGCCAAACCGTAACGCTGGCGCAGACGATCCTGACCGGCTTCCAACGCAGACTGACCAAACCGCTTCATCGAAGCCAGTTCGATCCCACTGGCGGTAAAACCAAAATAGGCGCCGGCCAGACCCATCACGAAACCGCTCAACAACACCGCATAAGGTGCCGCAAACTGGTTTGTCCCCCACAACGCCAGCGACAAAAGCCCATCGCCAGCGATACCGCCGTAGCCGTGATTAAGCGGCCAGTCGACAATTTTGGGAACAGCCGCGAATGCGCCAGCCAGCAGCAGAACACAGGCCGCCTGTGCAAGGATCTTCCAGCGCGCCCCCTTGACCTGACCGACATGCGCCAGCTCCAGCGCCCAGAACATCGGCGCAAACAGCAACGCCGCGCTCGCCAGCCCGAGCGTCTGCAGCATCAAGTCGGAGATAACTGCGCCAAAATATCCAAAGAGATTACTTGCCGGCTCGCGGGTCACATGCGTCAGACTCGGATCATTGACCGACCAGGTCACCAGCGACAGCCAGGCGACCACCAAAAATCCGAGAAGCGCAAACCCAGTTCCCCGCCCGAGAAATTGGCGCAGCCCGTCCTCAACTGCACGCGGCAGCAGACGGTAGCCCTCTTCAGGTTGGAACTCTGGGTACATGAACGCGATACTTGAACAACCGACTATTGCAGAACGGATACGATCCGCTCCAACGCCTGCCTGATCGTTGGCTTATCGGCCACCAGCGCCACGCGGATGAAGTTTTCACCCGGGTTTACGCCATGCCGATCCGCCTGAGCCAGGTAGGCACCAGGCAGCACTTTGACACCAGCGCGTTTCCAGAGGGTTACCGTAGCGTCGACACCGCCACCAAAATGAGCCACATCGAGCCACAAGAAGAACCCGCCATCCGGTCTGGAATAGCCAAACCGGGAGCCCAGAACCTCATCGCAGATCTCGAATTTTTCCTGATAAGCCAATCGATTAGAAGCCACATGCGCCTCCTCCGACCAGATCGCTGCCGACGCCATCTGCAACGGCCCGGACATCTGCGGACCTATCAAATTTCGAATTCCTATCAACTTTTTGAGAAATGCCCCATCGCCGGCCATCATCCCCGAGCGCAGCCCCGGCGCATTCGATCGCTTCGACAATGAGTTGAAGACGATAAGGTTGTCGAAACGCCGTTCAGTTGCAGCAGCGACCTGCAAACCGCCAACCGGCGGCGCCCCCGTATAAAGTTCGCTGTAACACTCATCGAAAAACAGCATGAAATCGTATTGCCGCGCCAAGCTCAGCGCTTTGCCGATGTACTCAGCGCTCGCTGCAGCACCTTGCGGATTGGCAGGCGAACACAAATAGAGCGCAACGGTCCGCGAAAGCAGCGCCTCGTCCTTGGCGATCGCTTCCAAGTCCGGCAGCTGGCCCGTCTGAGGCGTGGCATTCAAAAATACCGGCTCGCATCCCGACGCCAGCGCCGCACCGATATAGGCGGCATAATAAGGATTGCAGATCAGCATCGCCGAGCTGACACCATCGGGCAGCTTCTTTCGGCCCACTGCTGGCAGCGCCGCATAGAAAAGCCCTTCGCGCGATCCGTTGCAGACGGCCACCTCCGTTTCAGGATCAAGCGTAACCTGTCCACCATAGCGCCGCTTTGCCCAGGCGGCGAAAGCCTCCCTGAGTTCCGGCAACCCGTTGATCGGCGGATACTTCGCAAAAAGCCGCTCGTGCTCTTTGATCTTGTCGGCAAGAAAATCCGGAATCGTCTCTTTCGGTTCGCCCAGCGTCAGATCGATAACCGGTTCAAGACCCGGAGCGAACGGGGCCAAAAGCTCGCGCGTTCGCTGAAACGGGTAGGGAAAATTGCCAGCGGCAAGCTGCGATAGACCGGATGTCATTGGCGCTCAATGCTCTTTCAAAGTCCTCAAGGCCGCGCACCATAGCGGAGTCTCATACGCCCTGGAAAGCCATTGGTTGAACGACTTGAACCGGGGTCAAAGCCTCCATCCGGCGCCTGCAAAGTCCCACGCTTCTGGCTGCCCAGAGCTGACACCCGTCCGGCCCCGCAAAGTCAGGAGGGGCGTGGCATTGCAATTTCGGCAGACGCCGAACCGATGAAAGAAAATCCTTATCACCCGAAATATTCGAATTGACTGCCCACAGAAAGACCGTGCAATTTATGACCTAACCGCACAGGATAGTTTCTCTCATCCTTGCCCCGTTACCACCTCAAGCACAGCTCCTATTTCAAAGCTATTTGCAACGGGAGGCCACAGACAAGGCGTATGACGGACGAGCCCGAATCCACTTCACGCTATATCGCGCGGTCGGCGAGAATTGCGATCGAGCGCAGTCGCGCAACACGACAAGCATCTGAGAGGATGAGAAACGAGGCCAGTAACCTCCGTTCCATCGTTACTGGCGATACGACCAGAACAGAACAGATCAAAGTTCAAAACTCGCAAATCCAATCCAAACTGAATGAAACGAACGATTGAGCCGCATGAGCTGCCTTGTCGATGGCTGCTCCATTGACGGCAAAGCGACACGCAGGACTCCTGACCAACCTGCACTCTTTCCCAGGAGGCATCTATATCTAACTTTTCGTGGCCAAAGCCATATGGAAAGTCGAATTGGGCGCGGAGCCGGAGTTCCGCGCCTAATTTTTTCACAAATTTAGAACATTCAATTAAACCCGGATACTTCAAATACAGACGTCAGCTCTAAAACAGTCGATTCAATTACAGTCGCTTTCTGCAAAGCTTAATTCACGGATCTCTGCGACAAAATAAGTGCGCCAAGCGGACCGCACAAAGCGCCACGTAACCTAGCCAGATTATCATATAAAGCATTGGGACCTAAACTGAAAATATTTCAAAAATGGCCTGCTCTTTTATGGTTTGTTAGCAACGAAACTAGAAAACTCCTTGTGGTGCAATGTCCGGCGTCCGCGTCAGCATTGGAAAACGAGTTGAAAGTTAGCCGCCCGCAATTCAATACATGAAAGACTCCATGATGCTTGAGAAATTTCGCAACCTAAAGATCAATGTGAAACTTCCAGCGGGTATTATCCTTGCGACAATGCTTGCTGCGATTTCCGTTGGCGCCGTCGGTTACAACCTTGCGGCTGGGTCGGCGGAATTGCGAAATCGAGAGCACATGTCCTCGATCCTTGAAGCCAAGAAATCCGAACTGGAAGGCTATCTTTCAAGCATCGAACAAGATTTGCGCATCGTCGCAACCAACCCTACGACCAGCGCCGCCCTAGGCGAATTTGAGCAAGCCTGGAATGACCTGAAATCCGGCCAAACCAAAAAACTCCAAGCCGCCTACATTGAAAACAATCCCAATCCGATTGGCGAAAAAGACAACCTCGACTCGGCAGAGTCCGGTACAGCCTACGACGCCGTCCATACCAAGTATCATCCCTGGTTCCGCAAGCTCCTCAAAGAACGCAGTTATTACGATATTTTCCTCTTCGATCTGAGAGGCGATCTGCTCTACACCGTTTTCAAAGAATTGGACTATGCGACCAACCTGCAAAACGGACCCTATAACAAGACGGACCTCGGCAACGTTTTTCGCGCGGTCCGGAACAGCAACAACCCAGACGGCGTGCATTTCTACGATTTTAGACCCTATGCGCCATCTCATGATGCTCCAGCAAGCTTTATCGGAACGCCTATCATCAAAGACGGAAAAAAAGTCGGCGTGCTTGTTTTCCAAATGCCAATCGATGTCATCAACGCAAAAATGTCGACGAGCGCAGGCCTAGGGAAAACCGGCGAAGTCATGCTGGTCGGCCAGGACGGCCTCTTCCGCAACGATTCACGCTTCACCAAACAAAACGACATCTTGCAAACGCGTCTCGAAAACAAAGCTGTCAAATCAGCCATCCTGGGAAAGCCCGGATCTGCAGAGACTTCCGATTACCGCGGACTGAACCTGCGCTATCAAAGCATTCCCTTGTCCTACCGCGGCAGCAAATGGGCGCTCGTCACAGCGGTTGGCTCAGACGAATTCAATGCACCGATCGTTGCAATGCGCTTTTGGATGTTGAAGTCCGGGTTCGTCGTAACGCTCCTACTGGCGTTTGGCGGATGGCTGTTGGCCCGCACGCTCACCCGGCCGATTTCGAAGCTCGAAGAAGAAATGGGCGCGTTGGCTGACGGCAATACGAACATCGAGATTTCCGGCCAGGAAAGAGGAGATGAGCTGGGCGATATGGCCCGCGCCGTCGAAACATTCCGGCAAAACGCCATCGAGCGCGAAAAGCTAAACGAGGAAGTGGAAAATAGCCGCAAGGAAGCCGAAGACCGCAGAACCGAGCTTGAAGGCCTTGCTGGCGATTTCTTGATGCAGGCCGATGGCCTCAAGGTTGTATTGGACCGCCAAGCCCATGTTTTGCGGGCCTGTGCAAAAAGCCTCTCGACGTCGGCGGATGCGACCGACAGTCAGGTCGATGCCGGGCTCGATGCAACCTCGCAAGCCGCAAGCAACGTGCAAACCGTGGCTGCAGCCGCAGAGCAACTCTCCGTTTCAACCAAGCGCGTGTCAGAACAAACCTATGCGAGCCACGAGATCACCGATATGGCTTCCCGTGCGGCAAAGACTGCAAGCCAGGATATTTTGAACTTGTCGAAGGTCTCCGGCCAGATCGGCAACATCCTGGAGGCGATCGGCGGCATTGCGGCGCAAACCAATCTCTTGAGCTTGAACGCCACCATTGAAGCCGCTCGTGCCGGTGAAGCAGGCAAAGGTTTTGCCGTCGTCGCAAGCGAAGTCAAAGCACTCGCCGAGCAAACCGCCAAGGCAACGTCTGAGGTTTCGTCACTCGTCACGCAGATTTCGTCCTCGACCGACGCCGCAGTCAAATCGATCGACGAAATCTCCAAGCGCGTCGAAGACGTGAATCGGATCAGCGCGGAAATCGCCAGAGCCGTTCAAGAACAGGAGACGGCAACGGCCGAAATCGCCGAAAGCGCAATGCGCGCATCGGAAAGTACCGATGAAGCGCGAAACACGACCGAGAAGGTGTCGGCGGTCACGGCCGCCACCCGGCAAGAGGTCGGCAATTTGGAGGCGGGCGAAAAGTCCCTTTCGGCCTCGATCAAAGAATTCACGCAAGGCATCGACTTCTTCCTCGGCTCCATTTCAAACGACATGAAAGACCGCCGCAAGTTCATCCGACATGACGTCAAGCACGTCGCGAGCGTCGAATGGAACGGCCATAAGAAAGACGTCGGCATCAAAGACATCTCTCTGGGTGGCGCCGCTCTGGAGGGTCATCTCGACCTGAAAGAAGGAATGACAGTCAAGGTCCACTTTGGCGACATCGTCCACGCGGCAACCATCATCTGGTGCAATCAAGAAGGCCTCGGCATCGAATTCCTTGAAGAATTGAAAGAGCTGCCGGTCGACTTGCGAAAAGCGGCTTAAGTCCCCCCGCAAACAAGAAAGGGGCGGACACTCTTGCCCGCCCCACATCTGCAAATTTTAGGTCTACCGAATTCTCCAGAACTCAGACCCGACCCATCCGAACATCTTCTTCCGGATTGGCCGAGATCTTATGGATCGTCAGGTCGGCGCCGCGACGCTGCTCTTCGTCGGTCATACGGAAATCGAGCGCGAGATCGGCAATCGTGTAGATGATGAGGCCGGCGAGCAGCCCAAACGCAGAACCGCCAATCGATCCGACAATCTGGCTCATCAGCGTGACGCCGCCCAGACCGCCCAAGGTCTCCGTGCCGAAGATCCCGCAGGCGATACCGCCCCATAGCCCGCATAAACCATGCAACGGCCAGACACCGAGCACATCGTCGATTTTCCACTTGTTCTGCTCGACCTGAAATAGCTGCACGAAGATCGCACCGGCCACGATACCCGTGATCAGCGATCCGACAGGATGCATGATGTCCGAACCCGCACACACAGCAACCAGGCCGGCCAGCGCACCGTTATGCACGAAGCCCGGGTCATTGCGGCCGACGACCAGCGCCGACAGAATTCCACCAGCCATCGCCATCAGCGAGTTCATCGCCACCAGACCGCTAATGCCGGAGAGACTTTGCGCGCTCATCACGTTGAAGCCGAACCAGCCGACACACAGCATCCATGAGCCCATCGCCAGCCACGGAATCGACGACGGCGGAATGCCTTGATCCCCACTCTTCGCGTAACGCCCGGCCCGCGCACCAAGCTTCATGACTGCGCCCAGCGCCACCCAGCCGCCAAAGGCATGAACCACAATCGAGCCGGCAAAATCATGGAAGTCCGCACCCAGCGCCTCTTTGAATAAGCCGCTCTGCAAACCGAAGTTGCCGTTCCAGACCACACCTTCCAGCAGCGGATAGGCAACGCCCACGATGATCGCGGTCGCCAGACACTGCGGCCAGAAGCGCGCCCGTTCCGCGATGCCGCCCGACACGATCGCTGGAATGGCTGCGGCAAAGGTGCAAAGGAAGAAGAATTTGACGAGCGTGAAGCCCTGCGGCGCAAACGTCTCGCCACCGCTCGCACCCGTCAGCGTCGCCGCACCAACCAGGAACGACACGCCGTAAGCGACCCAGTAACCGATGAAGAAATACGTCACCGTCGAAATCGCAAAGTCGACCAGGATCTTCACAAGGGCGTTGACCTGGTTCTTATGCCGGACGGTGCCGACCTCCAAAAAAGCAAACCCCCCATGCATCGCAAAGACGAGGATCGCCCCCATCAATAGAAAGAAGACGTCCGCACCATGCTGCAGATTTTCCATGCGCTCCCCCGGTCGTTATCCAGTTTTGATTGCCTGTTATTTGATCACACCCGCGAAACAAGGCCGATTTGCCTGAAATAGCGGCGCAATATGAAGCATTATGCTGAACTATTAATCAGGAAAGTCACTTTGTCGAGCCACATTTGATCGACCTCTGAGCCGATTTGGGCAGACCTGACAATCGATTAAATATTAGTCGGAATGCACAAAAAATATGCCCGGATTTTAGGCGATCCGGGCATTCAATTCTGTCGATCTATTCGGTCGGTTACCGGCCGCGGCTTAACGCATCCGCCGTGGGTTCTTATAAAGATCCGACTCCTGGTGCTCCAGCTTCGGCTCGATTTTACCAGCCAGCACGTCTTTCCAAAGCCGCCACACATGCCAGCGCGTCTGCCGGTTGAAGATGATCATCCCGGCGAACAGCTTCATCGTCGTCAGAAGCTTCTTGTCCGCTCGCTCAGCCTTGACCCCACACTTCCACTTACCGGCCAGCGACATGATCTTCCCGTCGATGTAGCCGATCTTGTTGTCGTATTGGTCATAGAGCGTGTAGTCGCCGCCAATATTGATAAGCGCCTGCTTCAGCCGATAATATTCAGGCTTTCCATCGCGCATCAGGAAGAACGAGAAGTGCTCGGGCAGTAACGGCCACTTATAGGCCGAACGCTCCATATAAATGATGAAGTCGTCGTCGTTGGTATTGATCGAATAAGCCGTCACCGGCAGGCCGCGCGCACCCATCGTCAACTGCAGGCTGCGCCCGATCATCAGATCCATCGTCGCCCGCCAACCCAGGCTCTTGGTGAAGAGCTTGAAGACGAGACGCCGGTCCATCCCAGTATTGTTGCGCCAGGGGTCTTTGCGGAAGCCGACGAGACCGGTCCGCTTTCCGTCCTCGATCACCTCGGCATAGATATCCATGTCGGAAGAAAACTGTCGCGACTTGGCGCGGTTGCGCGAGCGCTTGTAAACGCCGAATTCCGTCGCGTTGAGGTCGGTGAGCCAGACGTCAATGACGAACTTGTGCCATTTGTCGTTGGAGGTTGAAGCGCGCGCTGTCCCGCGAGAGACCTTTTCGTCCGCGCTATCTGAACCGTCTTCGGTTTTGTCGCGCTGGAGGACTTCAGCCCGTGCTTCGCGCGCTGCATCCGCAGCCGCTGCGTTTGCTTCGGCAAGTGTCGCGCTTGCTACTGCCATCTGGGTCGCTCCTATTCATCCCAAACGCATGCACAAACGCGAATCACTAATCGACACGTTAACACTTTATAAACAGTGAACGAACTGAGCGTCCCCAGGTTCCAAAAGCTTGGATGGGCATAACTCTTTTCGCAGTAGTGCAATCCCTGACGGCGCAACCCATCCCGCCACCATCACCCACGAAACCGACTTTGGCTGGGAAAACAGTTCCTCCCCCACCACCGTCACCCCCGCGCAGGCGGGGGCCTGTCCAAGGCGAAGGAGAACTTCCACCAGTGCCGCTGAATTCCACGCTTGCCAGCTAACAAGGTCCCATTACCGAATACGGCAGCATGGCCGGATCCCGGCCTGCGCCGGGATGACGAAGGAAAGACGAACTGCACCCCACCGGGACGGCGCTACGGTTTTCTCCGACCCGATGCAAGTCACTAGCCACCGTATTTGACGTTGCAACCTACGGGCGCATACGTCATTGGAAAGGCCGCTAGCAAATCGCGTTCTTCGATCAATCGCAAAATGCTATTTGCATTCAGGTGCTCATGGAAATGGGTTGCACCCTTACTCAAAATGCAATGCCCCTGGTGATGGCGACCAATATTTGACCGCTCGGCTAAATCTCCCTGACCGATGTAAACTGGCTGCCAAAATCCAAACTGATCTATCTTGGCATAGATGTAATTCCCCGGCTGATTTGGCCAAAACATCTCGCCGATAGGATGAACACGAAATATGTATTTCGCCCCTGAAAAGCCGATCCAAATCAGCTCAGTCGTCGTGATGGGAACGGTGATTGTCATGTCGGTCCTGCTTTTTTCAATTGTGGAAAAGCAGCCGAATCCATTGACGCCTTGGATTCGCTCATGCGAATCTAAGGTTGCTGAAGTTGCGTCGCCGGACACGGCGGTGGAACTTGGGGCCGCTAGGTTTTAGCCGGCTTAGCGGTCCCCAAATTTCATGTTTCGGAACAAACGCAACAACTATAAGCGCTGGGACTTTGTGCGCCCTTTTTGCAAACAGCAAGAAGGAATTCGCGCTATAGTCTGTTTTCCACAGAACGTTTATCTATCACCAAAAATCGCCGAGCCGACGCGGACGTAAGTCGCCCCCAATTCCACCGCCGTTTCGAAATCCCCGCTCATACCCATGCTGAGCTCTTTCAATCCGAGCTCTCCGGCAAGCTTGTGCAAAAACGCGAAGTGAATAGCGGGCTCTTCTTCAACCGGCGGAATGCACATCAGCCCCGCAATTTCCAATCCCAATTCATCGCGGCACAACGCCAATAAATCTCCAGCCTCCTTCGGCAAGACCCCGGCTTTTTGATCCTCTTCCCCGGTATTCACCTGGATGAAAAGCTTCGGCTTTCGCCCTTGAGCGTCCATTTCCTTCGCCAGCGCCCTGGCAATCTTCGGACGGTCGATGGAATGAATGGCGTCAAATAGCGCCACCGCGTCGGCCGCCTTGTTGGATTGCAGCGGCCCGATCAGATGCAAAACGATGTCCGGATAATCCTCCTTGAGGCCCGGCCACTTGCCCTGCGCCTCTTGCACGCGGTTTTCACCGAAATCGCGCTGCCCGGCGTCCAGGACCGGACGGATATCCTCCGCCGCAAACGTCTTTGAAACAGCAATTAGCGTCACGTCACTCGGAACCCGCCCGACACCTGCTGCCGCAGCCCTTGCGATCCGCTGTCGCACCGCATTCAGCCTTTCAGCCGTCGTTTCAGTCACTTCAAACCTCCTTCAGAGGATATCCAGGCCCTTCGCAAGCCCCATTCGATCGCCTCGCTTGACCCGTTGCCACCTTTGCGGTCATCTCCCGCCGAACAGATGCAGTTGCGAGCTGAAGCTCCATATACACGAGGGGACGGGCCAAATCCCATGGCAGTCGAACGCTATAACGCGCCTGAACGCGAGAAACACTGGCAGGAAATCTGGCAGGAAGCCGACCTTTTTGCCGCCAAAGCCGATGACAAGCGCCCCAAGGCCTACATCCTCGAGATGTTCCCATATCCCTCAGGCCGGATCCACGTCGGACACTCGCGCAACTACACGATGGGCGACGTGTTCGCCCGCTATAAGCGCGCCAAAGGCTTCAATGTTCTGCATCCGATGGGCTGGGACGCCTTCGGCATGCCGGCCGAAAACGCCGCCATGGAACGCAAGGTCCACCCCGGCGCCTGGACCCGCGAAAACATCGCCGCCATGCGCGAACAACTCAAATCCATGGGCTTCGCCATCGACTGGTCGCGCGAATTCGCCACCTGCGATGTCGACTACTACAAGCACCAGCAAAAGCTCTTCATCGACATGATGAAAAAGGACTTGGCCTACCGCAAGTCCTCGAAAGTCAACTGGGACCCGGTCGACAACACCGTTCTGGCTAACGAGCAGGTGATCGACGGCCGCGGCTGGCGTTCGGGCGCGCTCGTCGAGCAGCGCGAACTGACTCAATGGTTCTTCCGCATCACGCACTACGCCGAAGAGCTGCTCGAAGCGCTCGACACCCTCGACCAGTGGCCCGAAAAAGTCCGCATCATGCAGGCCAACTGGATCGGCCGCTCCGAAGGCGCCATGGTCCGCTGGGCCATCGAGGATAAGGGCGCAGCCGCTGGCATCGAGGAAATCGAAGTCTTCACGACCCGGCCTGATACGCTCTTTGGTGCATCCTTCCTGGCGATCGCCCCCGATCACCCGCTCGCTAAGGCAGCTGCCAAGAACAAGCCCGAGATCGCCGAATTCGCCGCCGAGTGCGCCCGCCAGGGAACCTCCGCCGCAGATCTGGAAAGCGCGGAGAAAAAAGGCGTCGACACCGGCCTGCGCGTCCGCCATCCACTCGATCCTGACTGGCTTCTGCCCGTCTGGGTCGCCAACTTCGTCCTCATGGACTACGGCACCGGCGCGATTTTCGGTTGCCCCTCTGGTGACCAGCGCGACCTCGATTTCGCCCGCGCCTACGATTTGCCGGTCGTCCCCGTCGTTCTGCCAGCAGGCGAAGACGCCGCAACCTTCGAGATCGGCGACACTGCCGCCGACGGCGACGGCACCATGATCAACTCGCGTTTCCTGGATGGAATGAACCCCAAGCAGGCTTTCGACGAGGTCGTCTCGCGGCTTGAGAAAGAAAAGCTGTTCGGCAAGCCGGTCGCCAACCGCAAGGTCAACTTCCGCCTGCGCGACTGGGGCATTTCCCGCCAGCGCTACTGGGGCTGCCCGATCCCCATCATCCACTGCGGTGATTGCGGCGTTGTCCCGGTCCCCGACGATCAGCTCCCCGTCGAACTGCCCGAAGATGCAACCTTCGACGCCCCCGGCAACCCGCTGGAGCGCCATCCGACCTGGAGCAAGGTCGACTGCCCGCAATGCGGCAAGCAGGCCAAGCGCGAAACCGACACCATGGACACCTTCGTCGACTCGTCCTGGTATTACGTCCGCTTTACCGCCCCCCACGCCGACAAACCCGTCGACGCCAAAGAGGCCGGCTACTGGCTCCCCGTCGACCAGTATATCGGTGGGGTCGAGCACGCGATCCTGCACTTGCTCTATTCGCGCTTCTTCTTCCGCGCCATGACCGATGCCGGACACGCGCCGAAAGCCACCGGCAAGGGCTCCAACCTGCGCGAACCCTTCGCGGCGCTCTTCACGCAAGGCATGGTGACCCACGAAACCTACAAATCGTCCGAAGGCGCCTGGCTGCCGCCTGAATCCGTCGTTTTGGAAGGCGAAGGCAAAGATCGCTCGGCCAAGGAGGCGAAAACCGGAGCCCCCGTCACCATCGGTCCGATCGAGAAGATGTCGAAATCCAAGAAGAACGTCATCGACCTCGACGAATTCATCGGCAACTACGGCGCCGACACGGCCCGCTGGTTCGTCCTCTCCGACAGCCCACCCGAGCGCGACGTCATCTACACCGACGTCGGCGTCGAAGGCGCCCGCCGTTTCGTCCAACGCATTTGGCGCGTCATCAGCGAAATCGCCGAAAAAGCCGCCGCCAAGGATGCTCCGAAGCCGGAAAAATTCGGGCCCGAAGCCACCGAATTGCGCCGCGCCGTCCACAAGGCGCTCCATAATGTCGGCCGCAACATCGAAGCCCTGCGCTTCAACGTTGCTGTCGCCACGCTTTACGATCTCGCCAATGTTCTCGGTTCGTCCCTGCAAAAGGACGGCGAAGGCCACGATTGGGCGCTGCGCGAGGCCGGAGAATTCACAGTCCAGATGTTCGCCCCAATGATGCCGCATCTGGCCGAAGAATGCTGGTCGCGGCTCGGTTACAACACCCTCGTCACCAATCAGCCTTGGCCGGAGCCAGAACCGGCCTTGCTCGTTGACGATGAGATCACCATTGCCGTACAGGTGAATGGAAAGCGACGGGACGAACTGAAAATCGCCAAGGACGCCTCTAAAGATGAGGTTGAAGCCGCCGCACTGGCGCTTGAAGCTATTGTCCGCGCTTTGGATGGTCGGCAGCCCAAGAAGGTGATTGTCGTTCCGCAGAGGATCGTAAATGTCGTCGTTTGAGCCGGGTTGGAGCAAACTCTTCGGAAAAGGCCGCCAAGTGCCGAGCCAGCAGGGCCAGGCACGCGCGAAATCGCGTTTCGGTCGCCGGTTTGCAGCGATCGCCTTAGCCCTCGTCGCGGCGCCGTTGCTCGTAGCCTGTGGCGATGGCGGCTTCAGACCGCTATATGCCGATCTCGGCGGCGGCCGGCCAACCACCGAAAAACTGGCACATCTGCAGGTTGCCCCGATCCCTGGCCGCGTCGGTCAGCAGATCCGCAACGAATTGATTTTCCAGGCAAATGGCGGCGCCAAGCCGCTGCCGCCGGAATACCGCGTCGAAATCGCGGTCCGCGAACGGGTCATTTCAACGCTTGTCCAACGCAGCGGTGATGCCCGTGCACAGGTCTATAACCTCGACGCCAAGTTCAAGGTCGTCCGGCTCACCGACAAAAAAGTCGTGCTCACCGGAACGAGCTATGGCCGTGCTGGTTTCGAACGCTTCAACTCGATCTTCTCCAACGTTCGCGCACGTCGCGAAGCCGAAGATCGCGCCGCCAAAACGGTCGCGACCGATTTGATCGCCCGGCTGTCGGCGTTTATGGCAACCTCGGCCTGAAGTTAGTGAACTTGCCGGGGATGGGACCATGGTCGCCGTCAAAAGCCATGAAGCCGAGCGCTTCATTAAATCTCCCTCAAATGCGATCACGGCCGTCCTGACCTACGGCACCGATGCCGGCCTCATCGCCGAGCGCGCCCGCAACGCCGCCAAAGCCTGGGCCGCGCAGGAAAATCCCCCCTCCGAAATCATCCGCCTCGACGACGCCGACCTGGAATCCGAGCCGGATCGTATCGCCAACGAGCTGATGACGATCCCGATGTTCGGGGGCCGCAAGGTTGTACTCGCTACCGCAGGCCGCCGCATCAATGCGAAACTGATCGAAGAACTCGTCCGCCCCGGACCGTTGGCCGGCATCCTCGTCGTCGAAGCCGGCAACCTCAAGCCATCCGACAAAATGCGCAGCGTCTTCGAAAAGGCCAAACACGCCGCCGCCATCGCCTGCTTCCCCGACGAAGGCCGCGACCTGGGCGCTTTGGTCGATGAAGAAATGAAGGCCGCCGGAAAGACCATCGCCCCGGAAGCGCGCGAAGTCCTGCTCGCCCAGCTCGGCGCCGACCGCGCCTTGTCTCGCGGCGAGATCGGCAAGCTCGTCTTGTACTGCGGCGAGCGAAATCGCATCGAGCTAAGCGACGTCGAAGCTATCGTCAGTGATGCTTCCGAACTCAACATCGACCGCATCGTCAACGCCGCCGCTGGCGGCCAGGCCGGACCCGCCGCGCGCGAACTGGCACGCGCACTCAGCTCAGGCGAAAACGCTCAATCCGTCATTATCGCTCTGCAGCGCCATTTTCTGCGCCTCCATCGCATCGTCGCCGAAACCGATGCAGGCCGCCCACTGGCAGACGTCATGAAAAGCCTGCGCCCGCCTTTGCACTTCAAGCAGAAGAACGCCGTCACCGCACAAACCCGCAAATGGAGCTTGCCGAAACTCGGCCGCGCCAACGAACTGATTTCAACGGCCGCAAAAAAATCCCGCCAGACCGGATCGCGCGATGATCTCATCACCGAGGGCCTGGTCTTGGCGCTCGCACGGCTGTCCCGCTGACCCTGAGCCATCCGCACGGCGCTCCTCGCCACCGGAGCACCCAGCGCAGCCGCCACATGCTCACATGCAGCATATCGCTATTCGAGACCCCCTACAGGCGGAGCGCTTGCCCTTCGATCATCGATCCCTATAGTGCCGCCAATCACCGAGTTTGAATTCTTAATACACACAAGGTCTGACGTTGCAGCGTCGGCCGCACAGGAGCAGGTATGAGCGACATCCGCTACGACGTCATCGGCATCGGCAACGCAATCGTTGACATTTTGGGCCGCTGCGACGACGCATTCCTCGCAAAACACGACGCTCCCAAAGGCAACATGCGCCTCGTCGATGCGCCAACCATCGACACGCTCTACAACGACATGGGCCCAGCCGTTGAAATTTCCGGCGGATCGGCTGCCAACACACTGGTCGGCGTGTCCTCTTTCGGTGGCAAAGCGGCCTTCATCGGCAAGGTTGCTGGCGACGAATTCGGCAAGATCTTCGCGCACGACATCCGCGCCGCCGGCGTCGAGTTCAACTCGAAAGCCGTCGATGGCAAAGACCCGACCTCGCGCTCGCTGATCCTGGTCACCCCCGACGGCGAGCGCACCATGAACACCTATCTCGGCATCTCGACCGACATCGATAACGGCGAAGTCGATCCCGACGCCATCAAGGCCGCAAGGATCGTCTATCTCGAAGGCTACCTGTTCGACCGCCCGGACGCCAAGGCCGCCTTCGGCGAAGCCGTCGAAATCGCCAAGACCGCCGGTCGCAAAGTCGCGCTGAGCTTGTCGGACGGCTTCTGCGTCGATCGCCACCGTGCCGAATTCCTCGAACTTATCCACTACGGCGTCGACATCCTCTTCGCTAACGAGGAAGAGATTACCTCGCTTTACGAGACCTCCGACTTCGAGGAAGCCGCCAAAAAGATCACGTCGGCAACCGAACTGGCCGCTCTCACGCGTGGCGCAAAAGGCTCCGTCGTCATCTCCAAGGGCGAGCGCATCGAAATCCCCGTCGAGCCCGTCGAAGAACTGGTCGACACCACCGGCGCCGGCGACCTCTACGCCGCGGGCTTCCTCTACGGCGTCGCAGCCGGCAAAGACTTCGCCACCGCAGGGCGCCTCGGCAGCATTGCCGCCGCCGAAATCATCAGCCACATGGGCGCTCGGCCACAGACCAAACTTGTCGAGCTGGCCCAGCAAAAAGGCGTGTCGCTCTAATCGCAGGCGGACCAGCATGACCGGCAATCTCAACCCGCGCGATCGCCTGATCGTCGCCCTCGACGTCCCCACCGTTGACGACGCGCGCGACCTCGTGCGCACGCTCGGCGATGAAGTCACCTTCTATAAGGTCGGCCTGGAGCTCATCCTTTCGGGATCTATCGACGGCGCGACCGGGTTGGGGCTTGTCTCCGAACTCATCGACAAGGGCAAGCAGGTGTTTCTCGACGCCAAGCTTCTCGACATCTCCAACACCGTCGAGCGCTCGGTCGAACGGGTCGCCGAACTTGGCGCCACCTTCCTTACGATCCATGGCACCGACCTCAAGACCATGAAAGCCGCCGTCGCCGGACGCGGTCAGAGCGGTCTGAAACTTCTGGCCGTCACCGTCCTCACCAACCTCACCCAAGAGGATCTGGCCGAGCAGGGCATCTCCAAAACGCCTGCCGAAATGGTCCTGCACCGCGCCGGACTTGCAAAAGAAGCGGGCTTTGATGGAGTGATTTCGTCAGGCCAGGAGGCTGCCGCCATCCGAGCCGCGACAGGCGAAAACTTCTTGATCGTCACCCCCGGTATTCGTTTACCAGGCAGCGATGCCGGCGATCAGCAGCGCATCATGACGCCGGAACGTGCGATCGCATCCGGCGCCAGCTACATTGTCGTCGGCCGCCCGATCAATCAGGCGAGCGATCCAAAATCAGCCGCCGCGACATTCGTCGAGCGCATCGCAGACGCCACCGCCTAACGACAATAAGAACCGAAACCAAGTTCGGATTAACCTCCCCCGGCAACGCCGGACCACTCACGATTTAAGGAACCACAATCATGCCAAAGGGATACGTCATCGCCCACGCCGTCGTCACCGACGCCGAAGCCTGGGGCCAGTACGCAGCCAAGACCCAGGTCGCGCTCGACAAGTTCGGCGGCACCCCGATCGTTCGCGGCGGCCGTTATGAAGTCATGGAAGGCAACGGTGTCGCCCGCAACGTCGTGCTTGAATTCCCAAGCTATGAAGCAGCGCTCGGCTATGCCAAGTCGCCCGAGTATGCCGAAGCCAAGGCCTTGCGCCAGGGTGCCGGCACCATCGATATCATCGTCGTCGAAGGCGTCTGATCGAACGACGCCGGACACCAATTAGCCAAGGCGCAACCCGTGCCCCAGGATGATGCCCCAAACGCTCACCAGCCATGGCGGGCGTCCATCATTACGCTCTTCCCGGAGATGTTCCCCGGCCCGCTTGAGGTGTCACTGGTCGGCCAGGCGCTACGCTCGGGACGGTGGTCGCTTGAGACCGTTCCCTTGCGCGAATTCGGCGACGGCCGCCACCGCCAGGTCGACGATACCCCCGCTGGCGGCGGAGCCGGGATGGTCCTGCGCGCCGATATCGTCGCTGCCGCCGTCGATCATGCCTGTCAAAAAGGTGCAGCCGACGGCCTGCCGCGGATTTATCTCTCCCCACGCGGCGAACCGCTGACCCAAGACATCGTCAAGGAACTGGCAGCGGGTCCCGGAGCATTAATGCTCGCGGGCCGCTTCGAGGGCGTCGACGAACGCGTTCTCGAAGCCCGCAATTTCCGCGAAATCTCAATCGGAGATTATGTGCTCTCGGGCGGGGAATTGGCCGCGATGGTGCTGATCGACGCCTGCGTCCGCTTGCTACCGGGCGTCCTGGGCGCTGCCGACAGCCTCGAACATGAGAGCTTCGAAAATGGCCTCCTGGAATACCCGCAGTTCACAAGGCCCCGCGAGTGGGAAGGCCGGCCGATCCCCGAAATCCTGCTTTCGGGCGATCACGCCCGCATCGAAGACTGGCGCCGAAAAGAAGCCGAACGCCTGACGCGCGAGCGCCGTCCCGATCTCTTGTCGTCCAAACGGCCGAAAAAATAGCTGGAAACGGCGCAAATTCGGCGCGATTTAACGAAATTGCCCCATCGACAGCGCTCCGGAATTAGGTTAGGAGGGCAGCTTGAATTCCCGGACATGGGTTGCATGAGCGATGCCCGTCCTCTCCAACTGAGGGCTTGAGGCTACGCTCCTCTGCTTTCGAAAGCATCGAGGAAAGCAATAATGAACATCATCCAACAGCTCGAACACGAGCAGATGCGCGCCATTTCCGCCAAGCGCGGCGTGCCTGAATTCGGCCCTGGCGACACCGTCAAGGTCATGGTCAAGGTCATCGAAGGCAAGACCGAGCGCGTGCAGGCCTATGAAGGCGTTGTCATCGCCCGCTCCGGTAGCGGCCTCAACGAGAGCTTCACCGTCCGCAAGATTTCCTACGGCGAAGGCGTCGAGCGTGTATTCCCAATCTATTCGCCGCTGATTGACGCCATCGAAGTCGTCCGCCGCGGTCGTGTCCGCCGCGCCAAACTCTACTACCTCCGCGGTCGCCGTGGCCGTTCGGCCCGTATCGCCGAGCGTACCGATGCACGCGCCCGCCGCCTGAACGCGGCTTGGAAGGGCTTCAAGAAGCAAAAGGGCCAGCCCGACGATCTCTCCCAGATCGAAGGCATCGACGCCGAACTGGTATCGCGCCTGAAGCAGGTCAACTGCATCAAGCTCGAGCAGATCGCCAACTTCTCTGACGATGACATCGCCAACGTCGATGAATTCCTCAAGCTCGACGGCCAGATTGAAAAGCAGGATTGGGTCGGCCAGGCCCAGCGCCTGATCGCCGAAGCCGCCGCTGGTGAAGCCGCGGCCCAGGCCGAAGCCGAAGAAGCTGCCGCAAAGGCCGAAGCCGACGCCAAGGCCGCTGAAGAAGGCAACTAAGCCTCGAAGGCTTGGCCGAACCGCCAGGCGAACCTCAGAATCTGAAAATGGCCCGCTGACAGCCCGTCGGCGGGCTATTTTCTTTTGAACCTGACATCAGTCAAAACTGCCCGACCAGGCGGTCCGCACTCTCAGCTTAAACCCCGATCCGAAGCCGCGTTTTCCGGCCGATCAGGGGCAACAGCCGCATGAGATCCCGCCGCCGCAAGGCAATGCAGCCCTCCGTCGCTTGAAACCCAGCGCCTTCTTCCCGCGCCAAGTGCATGAAAATCGCGCTCCCGGCCCCCTTAGAGCGCGGCAAATCGTTGTAACCGACAACGATAATGGCATCGTAAAGCCAGTCGTCGCGCCAAAGCCGCTCGGCACTCGCCGGGTAGGGATGCTTCACGTAACGGTTGTAGTTGCGATCGCCAACGGCATCGCACCACCCGTCGGTCTCCTTCAGCGCGCGCTGCGGAAGACGGACCGGCAGCCGGATTTTTCTGCGGTCGCCACGGAAAAAGGCTTCGCGCAACGGCCAGACACCCCGCGGCGAGGCGCCATCGCCTTCCCGCTTGATCACCTTGATCCCGGACCGTCCCAAGGCGCATATAAGCGTCAGATGGCCGGCCTGAAGAACACCGGCAGTCACGGAACCGGGTCGCCGCCTGACACAAATGTGTTTTAACGTGTGTGTCTTACGACTTGCCGCGCGCCGCATCATCGGGAAAAAACGACCGGCTTTTAAACATTTACCTCTACGCACTCCCACCTCACCCCGGATTTAACCATTTCGAGCCTTCTCCTACCTCTATGGCGTTGTCAGCAACCCATGATAGATAAACTGCTGAGCGTCTCGAAGCACACTACGGAGCGACGTCAAAAATGAGCAACCTGCGCAAAATCCTGATCGTGGACGACGATGACGATCTGCGAGATTCGTTGCGAGACCAGTTGGCGTTGCATGACGAATTTGAAATCTCAGCTGCCGATACCGCCGCCCGCGGCATCGAAATAGCCCGCGCCGACCACCATGACCTCGTCCTCTTCGACGTCGGACTGCCGGATATGGACGGACGCGAAGCTGTAAAAATGCTGCGCAAGGCCGGCTTCAAGAGCCCGATCATCATGCTGACCGGCAACGATTCGGATGCCGACCAGATCCTCGGCCTCGACGCCGGCGCCAACGACTACGTGACCAAACCGTTCAAGTTTGCCGTCCTCCTGGCGCGAATTCGCGCCCAGCTGCGCCAGCACGAGCAATCCGAGGATGCGGTCTTCACCATCGGCCAGTACACCTTCAAACCGGCCTCCAAGCTTCTCGTCGACGAAAACGGCTCGAAAATTCGCCTCACCGAGAAGGAAACCTCGATCCTCAAATACCTTTATCGCTCCGGCGAGAAGGTCATTACGCGCGACGTGCTGCTGCACGAGGTCTGGGGCTATAACGCCAACGTCACCACCCACACGCTTGAGACCCACATCTATCGCCTGCGCCAGAAAATCGAGCGCGACCCCTCAAACGCCGAACTTCTAGTCACCGAAACCGGCGGCTATAAGCTCGTACCCTGAACACCCCTGAGTCCTGAAGCCCGTCTGATATAAGATAGCCATCCAATATAGCGCAGGAACATTGCGCATTCCCCCCGGGAAGGCTATCTAAACCCCTGACGGGTTTGGAGCACGCAGCTTTCCACCTCGAATCCGCTTCCCAAAGAGCGTTTCATCGCCGGTGGCGACCCCATGTGCAATCGCGGAGCGACCGCGCTTTCGCACATTCGAGAGCGACGCGCGCTGCAACACGCAAAGACCTCAACTCTGGCAACGGAACCCGACGTTCATGGCCAAGACGCTGTACGACAAGATTTTCGACGACCACATCGTAGACAAACAAGAAGACGGCACCTGCGTCATCTACATTGACCGTCACCTCATCCACGAAGTGACGAGCCCGCAGGCGTTCGAAGGCCTGCGCATGGCCCACCGCCAGGTCCGCGCCCCTGAAAAGACGCTCGCCGTCGTCGACCACAACGTGCCGACCACCGATCGCACCAAAGGCATCGACGATCCGCAAAGCAAACTGCAGGTCGAGACCCTGGCAAAGAATGCCAAGGAATTCGGCATCGAGTACTTCAACGAGCTCGACAAGCGCCAGGGCATCGTCCACGTCGTCGGACCCGAACAAGGCTTCACGCTGCCCGGCACGACCATCGTCTGCGGCGATAGCCACACCTCGACCCACGGCGCATTCGGCGCTCTGGCTCACGGCATCGGAACGTCCGAAGTCGAGCACGTCCTGGCGACCCAGACACTGGTCCAGAAAAAAGCCAAGAACATGCGCGTCAGCGTCGATGGCAAATTGCCCGATGGCGTTACCGCAAAAGACATCATCCTCGCAATCATCGGCGAAATCGGCACCGCAGGCGGCACCGGACACGTCATCGAATATGCCGGCGAAGCCATCCGTGACCTGTCGATGGAAGGCCGCATGACGGTCTGCAACATGACCATCGAAGGTGGCGCCCGCGCCGGCATGATCGCGCCTGACGAAAAAACCTTCGCCTTCATCAAGGATCGCCCGCGCGCACCCAAAGGTGCTGCATGGGACGCCGCCATGAAGTACTGGGAAACGCTCAAGTCCGACGAAGGCGCCCACTTCGACAGCGAGATCAAACTTGATGCCGCCTCGCTACCACCGATCATCACCTGGGGCACCTCGCCTGAAGATGTCGTCGCCATCACCGGCACGATTCCCGACCCCGCCGCCATCGATGACGCCAACAAGCGCGCGTCAATCGAACGCGCCTTGGCCTATATGGGACTGACGCCGGGAACCAAAGTCACCGACATCCCGCTCGATGTCGTCTGGATCGGCTCGTGCACCAACGGCCGCATCGAGGACTTGCGCGCCGTCGCCGACCTCGTCAAAGGCCAGAAGGTCTCCGAGCGCCTCGATTACGCGATGATCGTCCCGGGCTCCGGCCTCGTCAAAGAACAAGCCGAAGCCGAAGGCCTCGACAAGATCTTCCTGGAAGCGGGCTTCGAATGGCGCGAGCCGGGCTGCTCCATGTGTCTCGGCATGAACCCCGACCAGCTCAAACCCGAGCAGCGCTGCGCGTCGACCTCGAACCGTAACTTCGAAGGCCGCCAGGGCTACAAAGGCCGCACGCATTTGCTGTCGCCAAAGATGGCTGCCGTTGCCGCTCTCACCGGTCACTTCGTTGACATCCGCGACTGGCCGCAACAGTCTTGATCAAGAAAACGGCCTGAGCGGCAGCCAACTTGCGCCGCCGTTCAGGCCGATCAGCCAAGCTGGTTCAGCCCAGCGATCAAGACGCGAGGCCCGACTTTGCCGGAAGGCCCGGTAGATTTCGACAAGCTGCACGCCGATGGCATTCCGTTGGCGAGCATCCCTGCTGGCGAAAAAGTCTTCCTTCAAGACGATCCTGGCGGCACCATGTATCTGGTCCGCTCCGGCCTGATCGATATCTTGATGTTCGGACGCGTTCTCGAAACCGTCGGCGAGTTCGGCATCATCGGCGAACTCTCCTTGATCGACCAGGCCCCGCGCAGTGCGGCAGCCTTGGCCGCAACCAATGCCGAGGTCGCAATCCTCGACCGATCGGCGTTCCTGCGTACCATCAAGGCCGATCCGGAATTCGCTCTCTATGTCCTGGAAGTCTTGTCGAAGCGCTTGCGAAAGCTCGACGAACTACTGGCGCAGAAATAACCGCATCAGCGCTTCCACGCACGCGCCTTCGAAACCAGGAAGTCTCTCAGCACATTGACCTTTTTCGCCGTCCTCAGCTCTTCGGGATAGACGAAAACAACGTCCAGGCTTGGCGGCTTGACGTGCTCCAGAAGCGGAACCAGATCGGACTCGTCGCCGGTCATGTATTCCGGCAGCATGCCGATCCCGATCCCAGACTGGATTGCATATTTCAGCGCAATGACGCTGTTGACCCGGAACACCGGCGTGCGCGTTACGCCTTCGGTCGTACCCACCGTTTCCAGCCAGACAATCGGCATCAAGTGGGTCGCCGGCCGCCCGCTATATGAAACGATCCGATGCCGCGCCAGGTCTTCTAGAGAGTTGGGCGCGCCGTATTTGCGGATATATCCCGCCGAGGCAAAGACCCGCACGTTGACGTCGAACAAGCGGCGGCGAATGAGATCCGGCTGGACCGGTTCGGCAGTCCAGATCGCAACGTCTGCCGCCCGCATCGCAATGTCGAGCTGATCGTCGTTAAGAACGAGTTCGATGTTGACGTCGGGGTAGAGCTCCTGGAATTCACGCACCCATTGCGTCACCCACACCGTTCCAAGACCGATGGGCGCGGTAATCCGCAGTTCACCTGCAGGCTTCGTCGAAGTATCAGACAGCAGCATCTCAGCCGTCTGCAGCTTGTTCATCACCTCTGATACGGTGTTGTAGAGGATCTCTCCCTGCTCCGTCAGGACAAGCCCACGCGCATGGCGGTGAAAAAGCGATTGCTTGAGATCGCGCTCCAACGCCGCCACTTGTCGGCTGACCGCAGACTGGCTGAGATTCAGCGCATCGCCGGCATGGGTAAAACTGCCAGCCTCAGCCGCAGCATGGAAGATCCGTAGCTTGTCCCAGTCCATACCAATCAATCCGCAAGATGCTGATGTTGGAACGCGCTAAGCGGGTTTGGGCGAAAGCGTCAGCCGCTCACTTTCCCCGTTGACTAAATTTCACCACTTAACCGGTTACCGCCGCTGCTTCTTCCAGAGCCGCAACATACCGCTCTGCCTCCAGCGCCGCCATACAGCCCATACCGGCAGCCGTCACGGCTTGGCGGTAGATTTCATCCGTGACATCGCCAGCCGCAAAAACACCCGGCACCGAAGTGGCCGTCGAATCGGCTGCTGTCACAATGTAACCGTTGTCTTTGATGTTGAGCTGACCTTTGAAAATCTCAGTCGCCGGCGCGTGCCCAATGGCAATGAACACGCCATCGACGGGTCGCTTGGTAACCTCGCCGGTCTCAACGTTCTTGAGCCGGATACCCGTCACGGATTTCGGATCCTCGTCGCCGGTGATTTCTTCGACGACGCTGTCCCAAACAACCTCGACCTTCGGATTCTTGAACAGCCGATCCTGCAGAATACGCTCGGCCCTGAACGAATTCCGCCGATGCACAACAGTCACCCGGCTTGCGAAGTTGGTCAGGAACAGAGCTTCCTCGACAGCCGTGTTGCCGCCGCCGACAACGACGACTTCCTTGCCGCGATAGAAGAACCCATCGCACGTCGCACACGCTGAAACGCCAAAACCCTGGAAAGCCTTTTCCGACGGAAGACCAAGCCAGCGCGCCTGCGCGCCCGTGCACACGATGAGGACGTCGCAGGTGTAAGTGTCGCCAGATTCGCAATCGAGCCGAAAGGGACGCTTCAGAAGATCGACCGCGTTGACGTGATCCATAATGACTTCGGTGCCGACGTTGCGCGCCTGCGCTTCCATCTGCTCCATCAGCCAGGGACCTTGGATCGGATCGGCGAAACCTGGATAGTTCTCAACGTCGGTCGTGATGGTCAGCTGCCCGCCCGGCTGGCTGCCCTGCAAGATGACCGGCTTCAGCATGGCACGCGCAGCATAAACCGCCGCCGTATAGCCTGCAGGTCCCGACCCGAGAATGAGAACCTTCACATGACGCGTATTTGCCATGCCCTGTGACCCCTCCAAGTGCTTATCGGCCGGCCATCAACCCGCCGGACCATATTCGATGGTTTGTCGGACAGACATATAAGCCGAGTTGCAGAAAATATCGAGCAGCGACAAGAAAACCTTTTGTTTCGGAGTAATTCCGCGGATTTGCGGCGCGCGAGCCGACCCTGGCAGAACGAGTTTGAAAGAGCGGCACTAAGACGTCATCAAGATCCAAAAGGCAGCATCAAACCGCGGATTAGCCCCTATGAGGGGCGGATTGCGCCCGCAACAAAGCCTACGACGGACCGATCTCGCGCATGAACGAGACGACTTTCCGCACGACCGGCGGTGCATAAAGAATTTTGCGGTGACCAAGACCGTCGAACACCTCAAGCGCAACGTGATCACCAACCGCTTCCATCTCAAGGGCGTTATGAAACGGCACTTCCATGTCATCGCGCGAATGGATCAGAAGCGTCGGGCGCTGGATCATGCTGAGGAACCGGCTGCCGCAAAAATCTTTCAGCGGCATATGGGCGGTCCGCTCAAGGTGACGCTCAAATTGGACGCGCGCCGCACGCGACGCCCTCAGCCGGTCTGCAAATCTTCGTGTGATCTCCAGGAACCTATTTGGCGCTGCGATCAGACAATAGCGCTTGAAATCGAGAGCCATCGGCAAGGCCGCTTCGCCCACACCGGCGAGCAAGCCCGCCAATGCGCCCATCGAATGCGCAACGATACCGTCAAATGGACCGATCTCAGGAATAACTTCGACCACGGCATGCGCGCACGCAACCAGCGTCGTCTGCTCCCCGCGACTGCGGCCATGCGCGGGGCAATCGATCAAAACGACTCGGAAGCCACTTCGGCGCAGCGGCTCAGCCAAAGCCATCATGAAAGACGCTTCACTGGTCCAGCCGTGAACGATCAGAATGCTGCCGCGCGGTTCGCCTTCTGGTAGAAGCTCATAGGTGGCGACCTCTCCGGCAGCAGTCCGGTGCTTGCGCATATTCGCGCCGCGCAAGTGGAACCTCGCCCGCCGCACCAGTACCAGGTGATCGCTTGAACGGTATTCAGAAAACCGCGGTAGACAAAACAGCCTGAAAGCCAGATCGCCCGCCCATCGCGGCGCAATTTCGCTCAAGCCCGCGAAGTCGATGTTCAACGCATTTGGATCGAGACCGATATAGCTGCCTGAGCGAAGCGAACTCGATGGCAGCCGCCGCGCCGTCAATCGAGCCATCATGAGATCAACCCCAGCGATCGAAAACTGGCATGACCATCGCGCCCGACAATGATGTGGTCGTGGACCGAAACACCCAGGCGGTGGGTCGCATCTACGATGAGCTTCGTCATATCGATATCTGCACGCGACGGTGTCGGATCACCCGAGGGGTGGTTGTGCACCAGGATGATCGCCGTTGAAGAAAGCTCAAGCGCTCTCTTGACGACCTCCCGAACATAAACCGGCGTATGATCCACCGTCCCTTCTCCTAGCACTTCATCTGCGATCAGTTTGTTTTTCTTATCGAGGAAGAGAACCCGGAACTGCTCTTTTTGTTCATAGGCTTGCGCAGAATGAATATAATCGAGGACCTGCTGCCACGATGACAGCGCCGGCCGCTGCATGACCTCGCTTTTTGCCAGCCGCAAGGCCGCCGCCCGGATGAGTTTTAATTCACCGACAACGACATCGCCGACATCTTTGACCTCTTTCAGCCGATCTGCGGGCGCATTGATGACTTCCGCGAATGATCCAAATCGCGCGATGAGCCGCTTGGCGACGTCTTTGGTATCGCGGCGTGCAAAGGCGCGAAACAAAACGAGCTCGAGGAGTTCGTAATCGGCAAGCGCATCGGCGCCACCTGCTGCAAAACGCTCCCGCAGCCGTTGCCGATGGCCAAGATAGCTCGGCTGCTGTTTCAGCTGCGGCACGGCCACTGGAGCCTCAAGAAACGATTGCTGGCCAGAACCGATTGCCTCATCGTTTGCGACAGACTTGCCCGCCGCCTTCCGCGCCCGGCCCGATTTCGCTGGCGATTTGTTGTCATCGAAATCGGCCATAAGGCGCCGTCCCATCTCAGCGACTGAAAAGCTTCATCAAAATAAAAAGCCCTGCCAAGTCCATCAGCCAAGATAGGGCGGTCGATCGTATCCTTTCAAAGACCGCGTGAAAATCTCGCAGCCTTCTTCCGTCACGCCAACGGAATGCTCGAACTGGGCCGACAGCTGCCGGTCCCGGGTCACGGCCGTCCAGCCATCCGGCAGGACCTTCACTGCCGCCTTCCCGATATTTATCATCGGCTCGATCGTGAAAATCATCCCCGGCTTCAGTTCAACCCCTTCGCCTTCGACACCATAGTGCAGAATATTCGGCCGTTCGTGGAATTGGCGGCCCAATCCATGCCCGCAAAATTCCCGCACGACACTACAGCGCTCAGCCTCGGCAAAGTTCTGGATCGCTGCGCCGATATGGCCGGTCGTATGTCCAGGCTTGACGGCTGCAATACCTCGCATCAGCGCTTCATACGTGACATCGAGAAGCCGCTCCGCCTTGCGCGGGATCTCACCGACACCGTACATGCGGCTCGTATCGCCATGCCATCCGTCGACAATCAGCGTCACGTCGATATTGACGATATCGCCTTCGCGCAACGGCTTCGGACCTGGAATGCCATGGCAGACCACATGGTTCACCGAAGTACAGATCGCCTTGGTGTATCCGCGATAGTTCAGCGTTGCCGGAATAGCATCGTTGGCCTTCGCAAAATCCATGATGATGTCATCAAGCTCGTCGGTGGTGACCCCGGGCTTCACATGCTCGACCATCAAGTCCAAGGCTGCCGCGGCCAGGCTCCCAGCCTTCCGCATGCCCGCAAAGCCTTCCTCTCCGTACAGAGTAATGCCTCTTTCTTTGTGTTTTGAATTCATGTGCTCAATCTGCCGCAATTATCCGTTGCGTTGTTATCGCGAAAGGGTTGGACAAGTCTTTCCCCTGTTGTCTTAACTCTTTGCAAAATGTAGATCATTTGCATGGCTGTGCAACGATGAAGCTCAAGTTGATCCTGCAAACGCGGCGATTGTGCCATTTGCACTCGACGAAAGCGATGCGTGTATCCGTCACCGATTGCACGGCTTGCCACACGGCATTTCGGGAGGCCTAACAGCGAACGCCTAAAAAAACTAAGCGAGTCAAACTCATAGAGGGGCGTTCCGACACCAAAAATTAAGGTAACCGGAGTCATAAATGCCGTAATGTAATTGGAGGACACCAAGGTATGATGCGTACAACCCTATTTGTCGGCTTGTGCTGCGCCCTGTCAGCTCCCGCCGCTGCGGATTTCCCGCACACGACCCTGACGTTGGGCAAGTTTTGCAAATCGACGAGTTCACTAGTCTCTTGCTCTTCACGACGAAATGTTCAGCGTGCAGACAGCCTGACAGGCTACAAGCCGGTCACAGGCCTGGAATTCGCAGTCGCCGAATCCGGCGATAGGGATGGCTTTATCGAGCTCGCCGAAGCCGAAAAGCAAAAAGACCTGCAGACGCTCCTTCAAGACTACATCAACGAGCTTCTCGGCTACAAAAAGCCTGAAAAGAAGCCCGAGACGGAAGCAGAGAAAAAGCCCGAGAATGGGGCCGAAAAGGCAGCTGAAGAGAAGGCTGATGCGCCAGCCGCCGGCGACGCTTCCAACAATGCGACCATCGCCCTTTCAGTGACCTCGCTGGAAGACTACTTCAAGACGCGCGAAGGCTGGGGCACCGGGGAAGGCCACGACGTCAAGGCACCGCTCGCCAGTGGCGCCGTTTCCCCGCTTCCCAAACTCGAAGCCATCCCCTTCCCTGAGACCAACGCTGTCGAACCCATCAAGCAGGAAGAGCGCGCTTTGCCGGAACTCACCGCAGTTCCCAAGGATGAGATTGACAACGCGCTCTCCGGACTGTTCTCCGAACGCGAATCCTGGACGTCCGGCTCGGCCGCACCGTCTGAGGCCCCATCAGAAACTCCTGCAGCCGCTGCAGGTGCTTCCGACAACCCGACGCTCGAAGGCACCGGCAACCTCAAAAAGTACTTTGAAATCCGTGATAGCTGGAAACAAAGCTCGGCACCCGAAGCCGAAACTTCGGCGACAAAGGCTGCAAGCGCGCAAGATGCGGCACCATCGGGCGAAAGCATCGGCAATGCTCTGTCGGACCTTTTCAAAACGCGTGAGAGCTGGGGTTCGGAGCCTGCCAAATCCTACCGCTCAGGCGCGCTGAAGATCGAAACTCCGATGACGATCTTGGGAACGGCCTCGCTGACCGACTTCCTCGCACAGCGTGACAGCTGGGGAACCGGTCCGGCAGCAACCGCCATCGCGGCACCTTTGGCAGCCGGCGCACCTGAACGTTTCGTCCAGGCCCAGGCACCGGCTGTCGCACCCGGACCGGCCGCCGACACCATCGTCAACGAATACGAAGATCCACCACTGCCCAAGCCATCGCTCGTCTCCCAGGCCGACATCGTACGTGCACGCAACGCACTGTTGGATGAGCGTGCCGCATGGGGCACCGAGCCTACCGTTGCGCAGAGCACCGTGACCGGGAACCTCGCAAGCTACATTGAGCGCCGTGAACGTTGGGGCCAGGGACCGGAGCCGAAAGCCGTTGCAGCACCGCTTGCTGCCGGCGCATCACGCAAGCTCGCCCTTGCAGCGGCTGTCGCATCCCAAGGCAGCGACGCCGCACCGATCATCAATGATGCTGGCGCCCTCCCGATGCCAGCCGTCAGCGCTGTCTCAAATGACAGCATCCAAACGGCACTGACCGAGCTATTGGCCACCCGCGAAGGCTGGGGAAGCGAACCGAAACTGAGCTCGGCACGCTTCGCTGGCGATCTCGACCGCTACATCGCCCGCCGCGAAGCATGGGGCAACGGCCCCAAGGCTAAACCGGTCAAAGCACCACTTGCTGCGGGCGCTTCCCGCAAACTCAAGCTCGCCAAAGCCGCTCCAAAAGCCGGCGGCAAGCCAACGATCATCAACGAAACCGAAGAGCGTCCGCTGCCGCAGTTGACGCCGGTTTCGGCCAGCGCCATCACGGCTTCTCTGTCAGATCTGCTGGCAGCAAGAGAAGGCTGGGGTTCTGCCCCGGTCATCAGCGAAGCTCGTGTCGCTGGCGATTTGAACGCCTTCATGGCACGCCGCGATCGCTGGGGCGCAGGCCCGAAAGCCAAGCCTATCAGAGCACCGCTTGCCAAAGGCGCCTCACGCAAACTGAAGCTGGTTAAGGCCGCTCCGGTGGCAGATCAGAAACCCGTCATCATCAACGAGACGCCGGCGACTCCGCTGCCAGCTCCGACTGCTGTCGACAGTGCAACGATCACGACGGCAATGAAAGAACTTCTGGCAACGCGCGGCAACTGGGGAACCGAACCTTCCCTCAGCGGGACTCGCTTTGCTGGCGACCTGAACCGCTATTTCGCTCGCCGTGACGCCTGGGGCACAGGCCCGCGTGCGCGTCGAATCCGCGCTCCGCTCGCCAAGGGTGCATCGCGCCGCCTGAAGCTTGCGAAAACACGCGTCGCTCCGAAAGGCAAACCGCCAATCGTCCACGAAGCCGAAGCTCGTCCGTTGCCGCAAGTGGCATCTGTCGCGCCAACGAAACTCTCCGATGCGCTCAAGTCGCTGCTTGAAACCCGCACCTCCTGGGGCACCGAGCCTACCCTTGCCGGCACCTCATCAATCGTAACCGGATCGACGGGCACCATCACGACCCTCAGCGATTATCTCGCCATGCGGGACAAATGGCAAAACGCCGACGCCGGCACGCCAGTCAAGGTTGCAGCCGTTGGTCAGGCAACGCCCTCCAACACGGCCGGCTTGAACAGCTGCAAGGACGATCTGAGCAAGCTTTCTGGAAATCGCTCAATCCTGTTTGGCAACAACAGCGCCGAACTTGATCCCTCTTCGAATGCGATCCTCGACAAGGTCGTCGAAACGATCAATGCATGCGGTGAAACGGCCCTGATTATCGAAGGGCACACCGACAGCGTCGGTTCGGGCGATCTCAACATGAAACTCTCCCAGGCACGTGCTCAGTCGGTCCTTGAATATCTCGCAAACGCTGGCGTCAGCCGGACCCGTCTGGAAGCAGTTGGCTTCGGTGAAAGCAAACCGATTGCATCCAACGCAACGCGCAAGTCGCGGGCTCTCAACCGTCGCATCGAATTTGCCATCAAGTAATTCGGGCGCTTCTTACGGCAGCAACCACGAGATCTCCTGTTGCCGAATGAACTGACTCAAACGGTTTGAATTCCTCCACCAGGATTTCGTTGTCACGTGTCCCCAAACAAAAAAACATGCCCTCGCAAAAGCGGGGGCATGAGCTTTTTTTGGGGTCTCGATGCAGTCTTTGAATCACGTTGGGCGGCGATTGCTTGCGCCTCAATCAACCTGGCCCCAAGTCCAAGGGCACCAACCAACTAAAGCTAGGCCTATTCCGACAAGACCTTTGAACAATCTGCCAACCGAACTCAATGCCACCAAGCGTTCAAGCGATTTCAGAACCATCAGACGCCACCAAAAACAAAACCCGCCGGGAGAAATCCCAGCGGGTCTTTTTTTTGCTCATGATCATCCGCAAGTCAGCAGGACTTAGGGAGGAACAGCTGGGTTCCGCCGAACTCGGCGAAACCCTTTCTGCGCGGTCTTGAGTTAGATCCGTTGGCTGCCGGTTCCGAATTCCGGATAGGCTTCGATACCGATTTCCGCCTTGTCGAGACCTTCGATTTCTTCTTCCAGGGTCGGACGAAGACCAATCGTGAATTTGAGGAACGCCCAAACCACGAAGCTGGAAATGAACACGAAGGCACCAATCGCACCGACGCCGATCGCCTGGGTCACGACGTTAGCATCGCCGTTGGTCCATGCGACGATCAGAGTGCCCCAGATACCTGCGAGGAGGTGAACCGGAATAGCACCGACAACGTCGTCGATACGCATCTTGTCGAGCAATGGAACGGTGAAGACAACGATCACACCACCGACAGCACCGATGACAACGGCCTGCCAGATCGCTGGCGTAAGAGGTTCAGCCGTGATCGACACCAGACCGGCAAGTGCGCCGTTCAAAGCCATCGTCAAGTCGACCTTGCCGTAAACGACCTGGGTCAGAATGATTGCGACAACAACACCGGCACAAGCAGCCATGTTGGTGTTGACGAAGATCTTGGAAACAGCCGAAGCGTTTTCAAGCGTACCGAGTGCGAGCTGCGAACCGCCGTTGAAGCCGAACCAGCCGAGCCACAGGATGAACGTACCAAGCGTTGCCAGCGGCATCGACGAACCCGGCATCGGATGGATTTCACCGTTCGGACCGTATTTGCCGTGACGTGCGCCAAGCAGGAGGGCACCAGCAAGAGCAGCCCAACCGCCAGTCGAGTGAACGAGCGTCGAACCGGCGAAGTCGGAGAAGCCCATGTCGTCGAGCCAGCCTGCACCCCATTCCCAAGAACCCTGGATCGGGTAGATGAGAGCGGTCAGAACAACGCAGAAGATGAGGAATGGCCACAGCTTGATGCGCTCAGCAAGCGTACCCGAAACGATCGAACAGGTCGTTGCGCAGAACACCATCTGGAAGAACCAGTCCGAACCGACCGAATAGGCATTCGCCGTATCACCGGCAGGATCAGGCATAGTGACCGGCAGGAACTTGCCGACCATATCGGCAACGATCCAATCGTCGCCTGGGTACATCATGTTGTAGCCGATCGCCCAGAACATCAGGCCGGCGATGGCGTAAAGTGCGATGTTCTTGGTGCACTGCATCGCGACGTTCTTGGTCCGCACGAGACCAGCTTCGAGCATGGCGAAGCCGGCAGCCATGAACATCACGAGGAAGCCTGCCATCAAGAACAGCAGAGTATTGAAGACGTAGTCGACGTTTGCAGCGGTCGCCGCAGTTTTATCGACTGCAGGAGCAGCTGCGTCCTGTGCCAATGCAGGAACCGTAGCGATGGCCAAAACCGTAATGGCGGCCATTCCCAGGTTCAGGTTGTTCTTCAGAAACTTCATATTCGGATTCCCTCCACTTCCACTCAAAGCGCCGTCTCGTCGGTCTCGCCGGTACGAACCCGGACAGTACGTTCGATTGGCGAAACAAAGATTTTTCCGTCACCGATCTGGCCGGTACGGGCTGCTGACTGCACGACTTCAATGGCCTTCTCGACCTGTGCAGCCGGCACTACGATTTCGATCTTGATCTTTGGCAGGAAGCTCACGGCGTATTCGGCACCACGGTAGATTTCCGTATGGCCTTTCTGCCGCCCATATCCTTTGACTTCGGTAACAGTCATACCTTCAAGCCCGAGATCGGTAAGCGCAGAGCGCACTTCCTCAAGTTTGAAGGGTTTGATGATCGCTGTGAGTAGCTTCATTATTTGCCCCTGGTTTGGACTTAGCCTTGGACCTTCTGGACGTTTCTGCGCCCATACGCTTGGCGAGCGGAATCGCTCGTGCAGGCTTAGTTGCCGCTAACGCTTTCTCAAGACATGTGCCAACTCGGGGGAATCTCTTTAAAGTACTGAAAATGCGACTATAAAAAGGGCAAAGCGAAACAGCTTGCCTAGTTAACGCTCAATTCTTTTGGTGAAATAGTGTGCAAATTTCAAAAATTGCACGATTTTTAGGCGCAATATCCAGCGTCAACCGATCCGCATCAGACCTTCCTGAGCAGTCGACGCGATCAGCGTGCCATCTTCGCTAAAAATCTGACCCCGGCAGAAGCCTCTTGAGCCTGAACTGCTGGGGCTATCCAGTGAATATAGGAGCCACTTGTCTGCTTTAAATGGCCTGTGGAACCAAAGCGCGTGATCGAGGCTCGCCAGCCGCACATCAGGATCCGACAGGATCTTTCCATGCGGCGACAATGCCGTCTCCAATAGGGCGAAATCAGAGATATAGGCGAGAACCGCCGCGTGGACCTCTTGGGCATCGGGCAGTGGCGAGGCGGTACGAAACCAGATCTGCTGGGTCGAGCCACGCTGCGATCGATCGACGTATCGCGAAATATCGACCGGCTTGAACTCGATCGACCGGAACCGTTTCCAGAACCGCTGCATATTGTCGGGAAGCCCTGACAAGTCGCCCGTAAACAGCTCCTGAGCGCTTTTTAGCTCCTCGGGCTTCGGCACGTCGGGCATGCTGGCATGATAATCGAGCCCCTCTTCGACCCGATGAAATGACGCCACCATCACGAAAATCGTGCGCCCGTGTTGGATTGCTTTGATCCGCCGCGTCGAAAAGCTGCCCCCGTCCCGCAAAAGTTCGACTTCATAAACAATCGGATGCCCCAACTCGCCAGGCAGCATGAAATACCCGTGCAGCGAGTTCACACCCCGCGCACTGTCGACGGTCCGCATGCCTGCCACAAGCGCTTGCGCCAGAACTTGCCCGCCATAGATCCGCCGCCAGCCGACCGACCCGCTCTTTCCGCGAAAAAGATTGTCTTCCAGCCGCTCAAGATCGAACAAAGAGACCAAAGCCTCGACCGAACTGCCCGGATCGCCATCGAAATCTGCCGTATCGCTCATCTCTTGAAACCGGTCCCTTGGTTTTTCAGCGAAAGCGCCACAAGCCAGCATTTGACCCGCAACAACGACGTCGCGGCCTTTCGCCCGTATTGCCCCGACTTTACGAAGCCGCAGCAGCGGCGCAAAGTGCCCTCAAACGATAAAACTAGAGCACCAATGTTATGACCGACCGCTTCGACATCCTGATCTCCGGAGCAAGCTACTCCGGCGCCGCACTGGCGCTGGCGCTGGAAAAAAGCCTCGGAGGCCCACCGCAACCGGCACTCAGGATCGGCGTATTGGACAAATCCGACCCCGCTACGGCAGGCCAGCAGCCCGAAAGCCCCAGAGCCTTCGCAATCGCCGCCGCCTCCCGCAACCTTCTCGAATATATAGGCGTCTGGCCACAAATTGCCGACAGATCCCAGCCCGTCGCCCAAATCGAGATCACCGATTCTCCGCTCAACGCAGGCATCCGGCCTGTCCTGATGACCTATGAGAACACGATCGACGATTGCGCCCCCGGCTCCCATATCGTCCCTGACGCGGTCCTCGCCATCGCCTTGCAGACAGCACTCGGCAGCTCGTCGATCACGGTGCTGAGAGGCCTCGAAGCCCTGGAAATGAGGGAGATTAATTCAGCCGCGGCCATCAAATGCTCAGACGGCGCCGAACGCACCGCTGACCTCGTCGTCGCCGCTGAAGGCCGTATTTCAAGGCTTCGCGATGCGGCAGGAATAAAATCCCTCGGCTGGGATTATAATCAGACCGGCATCTGCACCGTGATTTCGCACTCGAAACCGCATGACGGGCGCGCGGTGCAACATTTCCTCCCCGGCGGACCCTTCGCGATCCTGCCGCTGCCCGGAAATAAGAGCTGCATCACCTGGAGCGAGAAGTCCGGCGAGGCGCGCCGCATTATGGCGCTCGACGAAGCTGGCTTCCTGGCCGAAGTCGAAAAACGCGTTGCTGGACGCCTGGGCGAACTCTCTATCGTGACCAAGCCCGCGTCCTGGCCACTCAGTTTGCGAATATCCCGGAACTTGGTGGCCGGCCGCCTCGCATTGATCGGTGATACCGCCCGCGGCGTTCACCCGATCGCCGGGCAGGGCCTGAACCTGGGCATGCGCGACGTTGCCGCCCTGACCGAAATTATCGTCGACAACGCACGGATTGGATTGCCCCCCTCCGATCTGGATGGGCTCCAAAGGTACGAGCGCTGGCGCAGATTCGACTCGACGATGTCTGCCGCAGCCTTCCACGGGCTCAACAAGCTCTTTTCGAACGACAACACGCTGTTGCGTTCAGTCCGAGAAGCAGGCCTCGGCCTTGTCGACCGCCTACCCTTCGCAAAGTCTATGTTCGTCAATGAAGCCGCCGGCCTGAGCGGCGAAGTCCCACGCCTGTTGCGCGGCGAGGCCCTCTAGAGATTTGAATAGCAAAACGGCGCCTTAATCTTCCCCGGCCTCATCGGACTCCTGCGCGATCTCGAATTGTATCGGCCACGCGATGGAAACCTGCCCGCCTTCGATATCGACCGCAGGAACGTATTCCGTCTTGAACGGGATCAGCTCCGATTTTCCCGTCTCGTCGATCAGGACGTCGAGAAGATCACCCGCCCCATAGTTTTCGACGCTCTGAATTCGGCCAAACCGCTTTCCAGCAAGATCGACGGCCGCAAGGCCAACAAGGTCGACGTAGTAGAATTCTTCTTCGTCTGGCTCCGGCAGTTGCTCCCGCGCGACCCAGAGTTCGGCGCCTCGCAACGCCTCAGCTCCATTGCGGTCCGAAACGCCCTGCACCGCCGCTATCAGCCCGCCTTTGGCGTTCAAGCGCCGTGGCTTGATTGAGATTGGCCGCCCGCCCTCGGCGTCCGTCAGCTCACCATAGCTGCCGATATCCATGGGATCGCCGGTGAACGTCTTGATGAGCACATCCCCACGGATGCCATGCGCTGCCAATATCTTCCCCAGCAACACACGATCGCTTCCGCTCATATTTCTCAACCGCCTCTCTACGTTGGATATCGGACCACGGCCCGACGCACACTCTCTCTATATATATCAAGAGCCCCCTCGACCTTATAAGAACCAACCTGCCAGACACACAAGCGCGCAACTCTTATCGCTGTTTTTCAACTCATGAAAAACGCTGACTCCGCCCAAAACCTATAAAAGAGAGATCACACTCCAATTTCCAAAAGACCAAATCACTCAGCCACCGCCTGCTCAAATATAGAAGTTAATGAGCATTCACTGTTTCAACGGACAATGATTTCAAAAGACCGAACCGGCGACGGCAACGCCGGCCTCAATTTGCAGCCAACTCTCCAACCTCAATATTCCAAAAAAATAATAGAGCGAATCAAATTCAAATAAGCCTAACCCCAAAATTCGCCGGCAATATTCCGCTCGACGGGAAACAAACCGTGGCAAATGTCAAACCAATCCATTTCCCCGATCAAATGCGGAGGCACAAGTGCAACAATTGTAGCTACCTATCGCCTCCATTTCGCCTTTAGTTATTTTTCTCCCTGGACCTCTCAAAGAAATTACCAGAATATCAACGACATCGAGGCAACACTTCACACAAGGTTTTCTTTAATGGGCTCCCCAAGATCCCGTAGAGGCCGTCCGAAAGGGACAGGCATCGACGACACAGGTCGACTCCGGGAAATCGCGGCAATGATCGCTGATGATCCCGAACTAAGACCAACCACCGCAATTAAGAACATTGGCATTTCGGACCCGTCGGTTATTCGGCGCCTACGCGACAAATTCAACGAAGCGCGTGAAATGTTGATGCAGGAAACCGAAAAAGCCGAATTTCGCGGAAATGCTTTCCATGCGGAACCGCAGCCAACAACCGATACGAGAACGATGGCTTTGAACCACGCCCGCGAGCCTTCTAAGACGGCCGCGCCGAAGTCACGATCGACACAAAAAATCGATAACGATAAGGACGAAGAACCCCGACAACCCGAAATTTCACCGGTGCCACAAAAAGAGATCGTGCAGAGACTGGTTTCCTCCGGTCTGAGTACTGCAAGTTCGATAATGAATATGCACCTCGCTATTGCAACCCAAACATTTCATACGCCAGCGGTGCGATCAGCAATGCGTTATCAGATCGCCTTCTCCCAAGCACTCTTTGGCTTCGCCGGGCCCCAACCCAAAGCGAATTGCTAAAAGAGCCTGACCGCAAGACACATTGCCAACGACAATAAAACCTCAAATGCACGAAAAGCGGTCGCTCCCCAAAGCGGCCGTTTTTCTTTTGCCTGATCGACATTAACTTTTATATACAATAGATTGTTTCACGAGGCGATGAGATGAAATCCACCATCAACTCCGGCGCAGTGAGAAATCGAAATTCTACGCACCACGCGAACATTCAAAGTTTGCGAAGTGCCACGCGCTCGATTTCATGATTTTCTGATTTCAGAAGGATCAACTGCGCCCGCTGTTTGGTCGGAAGAATGTTTTCTTCCAGGTTCTTGCGGTTGATATTGCGCCAAATGAGACTGCCCATCGCGCGTGCCTCCTCATCGGTTAAAAGCGAATATTGGTGGAAGTAGGCGGCAGGATCCTGGAACGCCGTCGAACGCAGGCGCATAAAACGCTCCAGATACCACTTCTCAATCAGCTCCGGATCAGCATCAATATAGATCGAGAAATCGAAAAAGTCGGAAACGAACGGAATGGCTTTTCCGTCCTTGGGCAGACGCGCCGGCTGCAGGACATTCAAACCCTCAACGATCAGGATATCCGGCCGTTCAACAACAACCTCCTGATCCGGCAGGATGTCGTAATGGAAGTGGGAATAAACGGGCGCCGAGACGCGCTCACGGCCAGACTTTACATCCACCAGGAACGACAACAGCTTCGCGGAATCGAAGCTCTCCGGGAAACCCTTTCGGTTCATGATCTTGCGCCGTTCCAATTCGGCGTTCGGATACAAGAAACCGTCCGTCGTAATAAGATCGACCCGCGGATGGTCCGGCCAGCGCTTCAAAAGCGCTTTCAGCACACGAGCCGTCGTGCTCTTGCCGATCGCCACCGACCCGGCCACCCCGATGATGAACGGGACCTTGCTTTTCTTGTATCCCAGGAACTTGGAGGTCACCGCGTGGAGTTCCTGCGCGGCAGAGACATAGAGGTTCAAGAGCCGAGACAATGGCAGGTAGATCGTCTCGACTTCCTCAACCGACAGCGACTCGATAAGACCCGACAGCTCATCCAGTTCTCGCGGCACAAGCGTCATCGGCGTGCCGGCGCGCAAATGCGCCCACTCGTCCCGGGTGAAGAACTGGTAGGGTGAAAATTCCAGATTGGCCGGAAATATCTCTGAATTGGCCACGGTCAAGGCTGCTGTTTTGCGCTGCGGCTGGCTTTTTCCTCGACGCCGGACGTTCCCATCCGGCCCTCCAGGACACTCAAGACATCCGCAATATCAATGTTTCTGGCTTCGAGCAAAACAAGCAAATGGTAGAGCACATCAGCCGCTTCGCCGCGCAGCGCGTCGTCATCCTCGCTCAGCGCCGCGATGATGGCCTCGCACGCCTCCTCCCCGAACTTTTTCGAACAACGCGCTGGGCCCGCCTCAAGGAGTTGCTTGGTATAGGATTTCTCGGCGGTTGCCTGGCGACGTGATTTGATCGTCGCAGCAAGTCGAGACATTACGGCATCAGACATCAAGGGCCCCGGTTACTTTTTAGGCACCCAATCGAGCAGCCTCGCCCGACGAGGTCAAGTGTTGGCTAACCCCGGAAAATTGATAATTGGTTTGCAAAAAACGGTGATGCCAACGGCTACCGAAGACCGATCAGCCGTAATTTCCCGTCAGGCGCTTCTGGATGTACTCCAGCTGGTCGAAATTCCCGTAGCGAATGACGAGATTCCCGCTTTCGCCGGATCCCCGCTTGATTTCGACCTTCAGCCCCAGCGCTTCGGTGAGATCCTTTTCGAACGCCTTGGTGTCGGCATCCTTTTCTCGCGCCTGGCGGCCCTTTGGAACCACTTGTTCGCCCGACTGAACCAAGGCCTCCACCGCACGGACGTTAAGGTCCTCCGCGATAATCCGCTCAGCCAGCGCCTCCGCATCGTCCCGGCCGATCAGCGCCCGCGCATGACCAGCCGTCAACTTGCCCATCTGCACGAGTGCTTGCACCGCGTCCGGCAGCCGCAAGAGCCGCAAGGTATTGGCGACGTGGCTGCGGCTCTTGCCGATAATCTCGGAAATCTGTTCCTGCGAATAATGGAAGCGTTCCAGAAGCTCACGATACCCGATCGCTTCTTCAATGGAATTGAGATCGGCGCGCTGGACGTTCTCGATAATAGCGAGTTCCAGGACTTCCTTGTCGGAAAGGTCCCGCACAACGCACGGAATGCGGTGCAGCCCCACCAACCCACAGGCCCGCCATCTCCGCTCGCCTGCGACGATTTCAAAAAAGCCTCCTGCGACCGGATCAGGACGCACCAGGATCGGCTGCACAAGCCCCTTCGCGCGAATGGAATCGGCAAGCTCGGCGAGCTCATCATCCTTGAAGTCGCGACGTGGGTTGAGGCTGCTGGGCTTGATCTTGTCGATGCTGATGAGCTTGTGCTCACCCTCCAGACGATCCGCAGCTGTCGCACTCAATGGCACGGTTTTACCTGTCTCATGCGCGATGACGGGCGAATCCAACACCGGTTGGACGCTGGCAAGAGGCAGCTTCTCGACGTTGTCAGCGCCGCCATTGTTGCCACCGATCAAAGAGGCAAGGCCACGCCCCAATCTGTTCTTCTTCGCCGGCGTATCCATTCCGCCTTCACCCCTCGATTGATCTTAAACCCAATAGCCCTTCACGCCGGCCAACCAGCTAACCCAACGCCAAGCCCAAAAAGCGCAAATCAAGCGGCCTTGATCTGCTTTTCGCGCTCGATGATCTCCGTTGCCAGGCGGATATAGGCCTGACTGCCCGCACAGTCGTAGTCGTAAAGAAGCAGCGGTTTGCCGTGCGAGGGGGCTTCGGCAACCCGCGTATTCCTTGGAATGACCGTATCGTAAACCTTCGGTCCGAAAAACTCCCGCACGTTATCAGCAACCTCTTTGGATAAGGAGGTTCGTGCGTCATGCATGGTAAGGACAACGCCTTGGATCTCAAGACCCGGATTGAGGCTCGCCCTGATCTGGTCGATGGTTTCCTTGAACTGGGAAATCCCTTCCAGCGCGAAGAATTCGCATTGCACCGGAACCAGCACCGCATTCGCTGCCGTCATCGCATTCAGCGTCAGGATATTCACCGATGGCGGGCAATCGATCAGCAGATAGCCGTAGCGCTCGTCTTCCGGCAGACTAGCACACTGCTGCACCAGCTCGGCAACCGCATCGCGCAACCGAAACGGCCGATCAGCCTCATTAAAGAGTTCCGATTCAAGCCCGACTAGATCAGCATTTGCAGGAACGATGTCGAGCCCCGGAACGGCAGTGCCAAGCGCTGCCTCCTTCAGGTTCGCCCGGCCGGTCATGACATCATAAGACGTCTTCGGGCGGTCGCCTGGCTCGATGCCAAGTCCGGTCGATGCATTTCCCTGAGAATCCAGGTCAACAACCAGCACCTGTTCACCGACGGCAACCAGCGCCGTCGAGAGGTTGATGGCCGTCGTCGTCTTGCCCACTCCGCCCTTCTGGTTGGCGATAGCAAGCACACGGGGGCCTCTGCCCATAGCGTTTGCGCCTGTCACGGCTGTCATCCTTCGCTTTTGACCTTCGGGTCACTGACGACGGCAATACGCGCTTGGGACTCAGTCAGGCTGTCAGCAAGCTTACACGTGAAACACCAATTCTGCTCGGCTGCCTCGATCTCCTGGACCACATCCCGGCCCTTGGGAAACAACCCAACCGTATGAGAACCAAAAAACGGCTTCGCCAACCCGATCAATCGATCAAGCGGCGCTAACGCTCGCGCCGTCACCACATCTACTGATTTGTATCTACCCTGAGTCGATGATAACTCGATTCGCTTTGCGACGATGTCCACAGGCACGGAAGCTTTTCGGGCGATTTCCCCAAGGAAAGCTGCCTTTCGGGTATCGCTTTCCATCAGCGTATGGCTGCCGAACTCACTTTCCGGCACCTCTCCAGCCCGCATGATCGCCAAAACGAGCCCTGGAAACCCGGCTCCGGACCCTAAATCGAGCCAGGTTTTGGCCCCTTGCGGCGCCAGCGCCAAGAGCTGCGCGCTATCGGCGAAATGCCGGTGCCAGACCTCATCCAGCGTGCTCGGCGCCACCAGGTTGATCTTCTTCTGCCACTGCCGAAGCAGCCCTTCGTAGATCTTCAACCGCTCGATCGTCTCATCCGAGACGCCAAAATGCGCCTGAAAGTCCTTCGGCCCCGCGATCCTCATCCGCCTTCAACTCCCCCGACCTTGCAGCAAAATCTCAGGCCGAGGCTTTGACATCGAGCTTGCGAAGGTGCGCCGCCAGCAGCATCAGCGCCGCCGGCGTCATTCCATCGATCCGCTGGGCCTGCGCCAGCGACGCCGGACGATGACGCTCCAGCTTCGCGCGCAATTCGTTGGAGAGGCCTGCGATGACCCCGAAATCGAACGTGTCGGGAATGCGCAGCTCTGCATCCCGCTTCAGGTTCGCAACATCCTCGTCCTGGCGCTTCACGTAGGCTGAATAGCGGGCATCAACTGCCAGCTGAGAGGCGATCTTCGGCTCCAGAGCCTGCAGCTCCGGCCAGATCGGCAGAAGCCGTTCAAAGGAGATCTCCGCCAGCGACAACAAATCGAACGCTGAACGACGGCGGCCATCCTTGTTGATCTGCAGTCCATGCCGCTCAGCTTCGTTCGGCGTGACGGTCAGCGACTGCAAAAGCTCTCGGCCGCGCGCGAGTGCGTCCACCTTTGCGCCGAAGGCTTCCTGCCGCCGCGCACCAACGCACCCAATCTCAATCCCAAGCGGCGTCAACCGCTGATCGGCATTGTCCGCCCGAAGCTTTAGCCGGAACTCCGCCCGCGACGTAAACATGCGATAGGGCTCGGAGACGCCGCGCGTTACGAGATCGTCGATCATGACGCCGACGTACCCGTCCGCCCGCGAGATATTGACATCGCGACCACCACCGCCAGCAAGCAGCGCCGCATTGAGCCCGGCAACGAGCCCCAAGGCTCCAGCTTCTTCGTATCCGGTCGTGCCGTTGATTTGCCCAGCCAGAAACAACCCCGGCAAACGCTTCACTTCCAGCGTCGGCTTCAATTCGCGCGGATCGACATAATCGTATTCGATGGCGTAGCCCGGACGCTTGAACTCGACCTTTTCCAACCCCGGCATCGTGCGAAGGAACTGCAACTGCACGTCCGCGGGCAGGGATGTGGAAACACCGTTTGGATAGACCAGTTCATCGTCGAGCCCTTCCGGCTCCAGAAACACCTGGTGCGAAGCCCGGTCGGCAAAGCGCACAACCTTATCCTCGATCGACGGGCAATAGCGCGGACCAACACTCTGAATCGCTCCCGAATACATCGGCGCCCGCGACAGGTTCTGCCGAATGATCTCGTGCGTCTCAGCATTCGTGGAAGTAATGCCGCAACTGATCTGCGGAACGGTGATCTTCTCGGTCAGGAACGAGAACGGCACCGGCGGATCATCGGCCGGCTGCATCTCAAGCACCGACCAATCAATCGTCTTCGAAATCAGCCGGGCAGGAGTTCCCGTCTTGAGGCGGCCGAGGCTGAGCCCCATACCATAGAGCCTTTCGGACAGCTTCAGCGCAGGCTGCTCACCGACACGCCCTGCCGGAATGCGCTCGTCTCCAATGTGAATGAGACCGTTGAGAAACGTCCCCGTCGTCAGAACCACCGAACCGGACCGAAGCTCGGTGCCGTCGGCAGTCACCACGCCTGCGACCCGACCATTCTCGTCGACAATCAGGTCCTCGACCCCACCTTCAACGACGGTGAGGTTTGGGATCGCTCGAATCTCCGCCTGCATCGCTTCGCGGTAGAGCTTACGGTCGGCCTGCGAACGCGGCCCCTGAACCGCCGGACCCTTGGAGCGGTTGAGCAACCGGAATTGAATGCCGGACGCGTCACCGACACGAGCCATCAAGCCGTCGAGCGCGTCGATCTCACGGACGAGGTGGCCCTTACCGAGCCCGCCGATTGCCGGATTGCATGACATCTCACCGATGGTGTCGAAGCGATGAGTGACAAGAGCCGTGCGCGCACCCATCCGCGCAGCCGCAGCAGCCGCCTCGCAGCCTGCGTGCCCACCCCCGACAACGATGACATCAGACGTCTTTTCCATTCGACCGTCTTATCACCAGCTTTGCGCGTCTTGAATGCGCGAAATCGAATTCTATCAACACTCGGATACCGCGAGCAGCCTTGACCAAATGATTCACGTGAAACACTGACCCGATCTGGGGGCACGACTAGCATAAGTCAAATTGATTCACGTGAAACATCGGCGAGCCGGACGATCAACTACGACGACTTACTTGCCAATACAGAAACGTCCGAAGACTTGGTCGAGTACATCTTCAGGATCGACCCGGCCGGAAATCCGCCCAAGAGCATCGGCCGCCAACCGCAGCTCTTCGGCTCGAAGCTCAATCTCGCCCGCCATCTCCATAAATGCCGCAAGGTGCGCTTGGCACCGTCCGATATGCTGGCGATGCCGAGCCTGCGTGATGACGGCATCTTCGCCCGTCCCGGCACGGCTCAAGGCAATCTCAGAGATGGCATCGACGAGACCCCGCAAACCTTCTTCGCTCTTGGTGGAGATTTCGAGGAATTGCGAACCAGAACCGCCGACTGCCCTCTGAACCTGGTCCGACTTGCTGGCCACCAAGAGAACAGCAGCATTGAATCGCCCCGCTTCGCCCTCCGTCGAACCCGCAACCCCACTAAATCCGCCTTCCGGCAGCCGCGGATCGACGCCGTCATCGACCCAGATCACCAGATCGGCCGCCTCCGCCCGCTTCAAGGTCCGCCGGATCCCTTCTTCCTCGACCTTGCCTGCCGCCTCGCGCAGCCCCGCCGTGTCCGAAATCACCACCGGCACGCCACCCAGATCCAGCCGCACCTCTATAACATCGCGCGTGGTGCCCGCCTCTTCCGACACGATCGCCACATCGCGCCGCGCCAAAGCGTTCAGCAGGCTCGACTTACCGACATTCGGCGCACCGGCCAGAACGACTTGAAACCCATCGCGCAGGATCTCGCCGCGCCGCTGATCCGCAATAGCCTCCCCGATCTCAGAAACAAGCCTCCCGACGATGCGTTCAGCCTCCTGGACAGCATTATCCGAGACATCACCTTCATCCGAAAAGTCTATCCCCGCTTCAACGAGTGCCATCGCACCGATCAGCTCAGCCCGCCATTGCTCGGTCAGCCCGCTCAGCGCACCCTCGGACTGCCGCAATGCTTGGACACGCTGCGCTTCGGTTTCCGCATCAATGAGATCGGCCAGCCCTTCCGCCTGCGCCAGATCGATCTTTCCGTTTTCGAAAGCGCGAAGGGCAAATTCGCCAGGCTCAGCCAGACGGCAGCCCTCTATTCTCCCAAGCGCCGACAACAAAGCCGCAACCACGGCGCGCCCGCCGTGAACCTGGAATTCGGCGCAATCTTCGCCCGTAAAGCTGCAAGGCCCGGGAAACCAAAGCACCAGCCCCTTATCGATGACCGCAGAGCTCTCGGGATCGCAAATCGTTCGTAGCGCCGCCTTCCGCGCCTCCGGCAACCCGCCGCAAAGCCTCTGAACGACGTCTCTAGCGCTACCCCCGGTGACCCGCACCACGGCCACCCCCGACCGCCCAGGCGCACTCGAAAGCGCAAAAATCGTATCTGATGAGGTTGAACCGTAAGCCATCTGCCTCGATTACAAGGTTAGGGCCCTTTTTCGCAACGGACCCGTTTGCAAAGATCGTGAGTGAAAAGGAGACCCAAATGGGCCGCAACCGCCTCGCCGAGACCACCAGCCCCTATCTGCTGCAGCATAAGGATAACCCTGTCCACTGGTGGCCGTGGGGTCCTGAAGCCCTCGCTGAAGCCAAAGAAACCGGCAAGCCGATCCTTTTATCGGTCGGCTATGCGGCCTGCCACTGGTGTCACGTCATGGCGCACGAAAGCTTCGAAAACGACAATATCGCTGCCGTCATGAACGACCTCTTTATCAACATCAAGGTCGACCGCGAAGAACGCCCCGACATCGACGCCATCTATATGAACGCCCTGCACATGCTGGGCGAGCAGGGCGGCTGGCCGTTAACCATGTTCCTAGACCCAGATGGCAAACCCTTCTTCGGCGGCACCTATTTTCCTCCCGAACCCCGCTACGGCCGCCCCGGCTTCGTCGAGGTGCTGGAGAATATCTCCCGCATCTACAAGGACGAACCCGACCGCGTCGCCCACAACACCAAGGTCATCACCGAAGCGCTTGCTGCCCGAGAACCAGGTGCCGGCCAGATCATCGTCTCCGACCGCCTACTGTCCGACCTGACCCAGCGCATGACCGGCATCATCGACCCGCAGCACGGCGGCATCCAGGGCGCGCCCAAGTTCCCGCAATGGAGCTTCTTCTGGATGCTCTGGCGCGGCGGCATCCGCTACGAAAACCAAAAAGCTTGCGACGCCGTCGAGAAGACGCTGACCCACATTTGCCAGGGCGGCGTCTACGACCACCTAGGCGGCGGATTTGCGCGCTATTCGGTCGATGAGCGCTGGCTCGTCCCGCACTTCGAGAAGATGCTCTACGACAACGCACTCCTCATCCACCTGATGACGGACGTCTGGCAGGAAACGCAAAACCCGCTCTTCCGCATCCGTATCGAAGAAACCGTCGAATGGCTGGAACGTGAGATTATCGCCGAAGGCGGAGCTTTCGCGGCCTCGCTCGACGCAGATTCCGAAGGCGAGGAAGGCAAATTCTACGTCTGGTCTCGCGCGGAGATCGAAGCCGTCCTAGGAGCCGAAGACGCAGCGTTCTTTGCCTCCAACTACGACATCACCGACGCTGGCAACTTCGAAGGCCTGAACATTCCAAACCGTCTGGGAAGCCTCGGTTTCGGCTCGTCCGAAGACGAAGAGCGCCTAACGCAGCTTCGCCAGAAACTGCTCGACCACCGCGCCAGTCGCCTCCGGCCTGGCTGGGATGACAAAGTCCTCGCCGACTGGAACGGCATGATGATCGCCGCCCTTTCGCGCGCTGCAATCACCTTCGGCAAGCCCGAATGGCTCGAGCGCTGCAAGACCGCCTTCCGCTTCGTTACCGAAAAGATGATGGTCGACGGCCGCCTGCGCCACTCTTGGCGCGCTGACCGTCTCGGCGCCGCAGCAACCGCCGCCGATTACGCCAATATGATCTGGGCAGCCCTGCAGCTCTACCAATCGACCCAGGAGCAGGAGTATTTGAGCCAGGCGCTCAGCTGGACCGACACGCTCCACGCGCACTATTGGCTGACCGAAGAACGCCGTTACGCAACAACCGCCGACGACACCGACGATGTCCTAGTCCGCCTCGCGAGCGGAACCGACGACGCTGTCCCCAGTGCTAATGCGCTCCAGGTGACCAACCTCGCGCATTTGGCGCTTCTCACCGGAGACCAAAGCTTCGCCGAGCAGGGCATCTCGATCCTGGAGAGCTTTTCGCCGGATATTCAGCGCAACCTGGTCGCCCACACCGGGCTTCTCGCCTGCTCGATCGATGCGATGAGCCCACAAATGGTGGTGGTGACCGCAGGAAGCGGCTCTGACGCCATGGCCAAGACCCTGCGCACGATCTCGCTTCCTGGCGCACTCGTCCTAGAGCTCCAAGGCGACAACGCCGGTAGCGCAACACCCGCGTTGGAAGGAAAAACCGCGAAGGATGGAGCCGCAACGGCCTACGCCTGCATTGGTCTCCAGTGCTCAGAGCCAGTAACTGACGCTTCCGCGCTCAAAACCCTGCTTGTCGAGCAAAGAAAAGCTGTCGCCCAGTCCTGATCGCCAACTTCTTAAGATGTGCAAGATTTGGAATTGTGGATCTAGAGTCGTTTTCCAGTTGTTTCACGTGAAACCGGAGTCTTTACAACTTGACAGTTGAGTCGCTGGTTAAACTGGATGAGTCATAGCGAAAGAAATACAAGTAAAGTTAAAATATCTATTGATGAAAATTGACGCCTAAAAACATAAAGGCCGCACCCTCGACGCTCAGTCGAAAGGATGCGGCCTTTAATTTTTCTTCTATTGTGGTGCTTATTCGAAAAACTACTGGTTCTTCGAACCCATCGAGTCGAAGAACTCACCGTTTGTCTTGGTGCTCTTGAGTTTATCAATAAGAAACTCGATCGCATCCATCGTTCCCATCGGGTTGAGGATACGCCGCAGTACATAGACTTTCTTGAGCTGATCGTGGGGAACCAGCAGGTCTTCCTTACGCGTACCCGAGCGCGCCACATCGATGGCCGGGAAGATGCGCTTGTCGGAAACCTTGCGGTCGAGGATGACTTCCGAGTTACCGGTGCCCTTGAATTCTTCGAAGATGACTTCGTCCATACGCGAGCCCGTCTCGACAAGAGCCGTCGCGATGATGGTCAGCGAACCGCCTTCTTCGATGTTACGCGCCGCACCGAAGAACCGCTTCGGACGCTGCAATGCGTTGGAATCGACACCACCGGTCAACACCTTGCCCGAAGACGGAACGACAGTGTTATAGGCGCGGCCAAGTCGCGTAATCGAGTCGAGAAGGATCACGACATCGCGCTTGTGCTCGACCAGCCGCTTCGCCTTTTCAATAACCATTTCAGAGACTTGAACGTGGCGGGACGGAGGCTCGTCGAACGTCGAGGAAATAACCTCCCCGCGGACGTTACGCTGCATATCGGTGACTTCTTCCGGTCGTTCGTCGATCAAAAGAACGATCAGATAGCATTCGGGATGATTGGCGGTGATTGAGTGGGCGATGTTCTGCAAAAGAACCGTCTTACCGGTTCTAGGAGGCGCCACGATCAAAGCACGCTGGCCTTTGCCAAGCGGCGCCACGATGTCGATAACCCGCGGCGAGAGGTCCTTAATGGTGGGGTCTTCAATCTCCAGCTTCAGCCACTCGGTCGGATAAAGCGGCGTCAGGTTATCGAAGTGGATCTTGTGTTTGACCGCTTCGGGCTCTTCGAAGTTGATCTTATTGACCTTCAAAAGCGCGAAGTAGCGCTCGCCTTCCTTCGGACTACGGATGTGGCCTTCAACCGTATCCCCGGTTCGGAGCGCAAAGCGCCGGATCTGGGAGGGAGAGATATAGATGTCGTCCGGGCCAGGCAGATAGTTCGCGTCCGGCGATCGCAGGAACCCGAACCCGTCCTGCAGGACCTCGACAACGCCCGTGCCGATAATTTCAATATCATTGGTGGCGAGCTGCTTAAGCGTCGCAAACATCAATTCCTGTTTGCGCATGGTGCTGGCGTTTTCCACGCCGACTTCTTCTGCGAAGCTTAAAAGCTCCGTAGGGGACTTGAGTTTCAAGTCTTCCAGCTTGATTTCTTCCATCGGAATGCTCCGAAAGGCTGCAGCGAAATTAAAAAACGCTAGTAAGCGGCTTTGGTTCGCCGGCCGAGAGGTGGGGGATAAATTCTCAAGGAGTGAACGCGCATTGCTTCGCCGGGGCGGATGGCAATGGCATTATTGGGTGAGAGCGCACATGAGAGCTGTGCTGTCGCGATACAAGCTCACTCACATCAAGCCGATCGCGTTTCTTTCGATTTAGGCGCATCTTTTAGCAGATGCAAGGGTATTCGGAAAGTTTCCAGAAAGTCACAATCAATCAAATCAGAACGGTTTGACGATCACGAGGATGACAATCCCAAACATCAGCAAGGTCGGAACTTCGTTCATGATGCGCCAGTAGCGGGCAGTTTGGGTGTTCTTGTCCTCGGCAAACCGCCGAACGGCCGCAGAGAGCATGCCGTGAACGCCCGACATCGCCAGGACCAGCAGCAATTTGCCGTGAAACCAGCCGGAACTGAAGAAATCACCCTGCCAGGCGAGCCACAACCCCAAAACCCAGGCAACAATCATCGCCGGGTTCATGATGATGGTCGTCAGCCGATATTCCATCAGCTTGAAGGTTTCCGACTGCTGCGAGCCAACCTCTGAATCGGCGTGATAAACGAACAGCCGCGGCAGATACAACATGCCTGCCATCCAGGCGATCACAGCGATGACGTGAACAGCTTTCACCCAGTTATAGGCGTCTGATCCGAGGATAAAAATCGCCGCCGCTGTAGCTGCAACCGTGATCCCCAATGCCACGAACGCGCGAACGGCAGGGCTTCCCAAACGGCGGTCCTTAGCAGTCTCCATCAAGCTGCCCGCCTGACACGCTCGACCAGCCGCGCAACATTCTCCGGCGGCGTGTACTGCAAAATCCCATGCCCAAGATTGAAAATATATTTTCGTCCCTGCATGGCCTTCAAAATTTCATCCACCCGTTCATCAAGCTGCGATCCCCCTGCCACCAGCAGAAGCGGATCCAGATTTCCCTGCACGACCTTGCCCGTCTGATCGGCAAGCTCCGCCATCGCTGAAACCGGCATCGCCGTATTGCAGCTCACCCCATCAACACCGGTTTCCCGGGCAAAATGCGCACTGAGCTGATCGGCGCCGCGCGGAAATCCGAGGATCGGAATTTCAGGATATTTCTCCCTCAACCGGGACACCATTACCCGAGTCGGCGCCACCACCCAACGCTCAAATTGGTTGTCGGCAAGAGATCCCGCCCAGCTGTCGAAAATCTGCAAAGCGTCCGCTCCGGCCTCTACCTGCTGCGAGAGGTAATCCACCGAGCTGTCGACCAGAATATCCATAAGCCTTTGAAACGTATCAGGATGTTTATACGCCATCAGCCGCGCTGCCGCCTGGTCGGTCGAGCCTTTTCCGCCGACCATGTAGGTCGCCACCGTCCATGGTGCACCGCAAAAACCGATCAGCGCCGTTTCGTCGGGAAGCTCACTGCGCAGCCGTGAAACCGTCTCGCAAACGGTCGAATATTTCTCCCCCGTCGCGTTCCGATTGAGCCGCGAAAGCCCCGAAGCATCCTCGATCGGATCAAGCCGCGGTCCCTCGCCCTCGACAAACCGAACCTCCTGGCCCAGCGCATCGGGAACCACCAGGATGTCTGAAAACAAAATCGACGCATCGAACCCATAGCGCCGGATCGGTTGCAGCGTCACCTCAGCCGCAAGCGCTGGCGAATAGCACAGCTTGAGGAAGCTGCCGGCCTCAGCGCGCGTCTCGCGATACTCCGGCAAATACCTCCCCGCCTGGCGCATCAGCCACATCGGCGGAGGCGATAGCGCTTCACCTGCAAACGGCTTCAGGAAACGCCGGCGGTTGGCTCGTTCCGCGAGGGGTTCTGCACGCATCTCTTCCCTTTCAAATCTCAAATCATCTTTTGAAGTTTTTTTCTATTTTCTCTTTAGGGGCGTGGATTGTGGGAACATCGCATCTGTCCACATCATTCCCCCAGCTTGCCAAGCTGGCAAAACCTGCTCCCCAATACCTAGTGGCACCCCGCACGCGCAACCACAAGACCGTTTTTAGCCCATATCATTCAAGGGCTTATCATCTAAGATAGTGCCATCGCATGTGGGGAAAGCCGTGTAGAACCCCTGCATAGCAGCCTCAAAGAAGAGAAATCCACGTCAATCGAAGAAGTCTCGACAAGTCAGCCCATCTCGCAGCAAATGTGTGCATGACGGTGGATCGCATCGCTGCTTTTCCACCCCCTCAGAAGTGCTATCAGCAACCCGGAAATTTCACCCAACGTTTGTCCACAGATGCCAGACACTCAAGCCAGCTACTATCATCTTCATATGGTTTCGGATGCAACCGGCGAAACCCTGACCACAATCGCCAAGGCGGCCTCCGTCCAATACGCGAACTTGAGGGCGATCGAGCACGTTCACCCGCTCGTGCGCACCCAGCGCCAGTTGATCCGCGTCTTGAAGGAGATCGAGCAGGCGCCCGGCATCGTTCTTTATACGGTCGTCAATAAGGAGCTTGGCGAGGCGCTCGAAGCCAAGTGCCATGAACTGAAGATTCCCTGCCTGGCGGTGCTGAAGCCGATCATGCAGATTTTTGAATCCTATATCGGCGAACCGCAGACGCCGACGGTCGCCGGCCAGCACGTCTTGGATGCCGATTACTTCCGCCGTATCGATGCTTTGAACTTCACGATGCGCCACGACGACGGTCAGTTGCCGCAGGATTTGAACGAAGCCGATATCATCATCATGGGCATCTCGCGCACGTCGAAAACGCCGACTTCGATCTATCTCGCCCAGCGCGGCTACAAGACGGCCAACGTTCCAATCGTGCCGACGATACCGCTGCCTGAGCCCCTTACAGGTAAGCACTCGGCGTTCGTCGTCTGTCTGGTGGCGCAGGCAGACCGCATCGCAGAAGTCCGCCGCAACCGCGCCATGGTGCTTGGCGACCGCGACCTCGATGGTTATGTGAACCGCGATGCGATCCTTGCCGAAATTTCGCACTCGCGGCGGATTTGCGCCAAGAACGGCTGGCCGGTGATCGATGTCACGCGCCGTTCTGTCGAAGAAACCGCAGCAACGATCATCAGGCTTTTGCACGACAGACGCGCGGACGCCGACGAAGTGGAACAAGTCAATGAATGAAAGTCAGCACATTATTCTGGCCTCTGGATCGCACACCCGTCACGACATGCTGAAGGCCGCCGGTCTGGCGTTCACGGTCGTGCCTGCCGATATCGATGAAGAAACGATCCGCATGACGTTGACGGCCGACAACGATGAGATCGATGCCGCCGACGTTGCCGAAATTTTGGCCCGCGCCAAAGGCGAGGCCGTCAGCGCCCAGAACTCCGACAGTCTGATCATCGCCGCCGATCAGACACTGTCGATGAATAACGAAATCTTCTCCAAGCCTGCCGACCTGGAAGAAGCGCGCGAAACTCTGCTGCGCTTGCGCGGCAACGAGCACTTCCTGCACACCGCCGTCGTTCTCGCCGAAGATGGTGAGGTCACCTGGAGTTACGTCGAGACCGCACGACTAACGATGCGGCGGTTCACGTCCGATTATTTGTCGGAATATCTGCTCCGCGCCGGCGCCCACGTTTGCCAGTCGGTCGGCGCCTATCAGATCGAAGGGCTCGGCCTGCAGCTCTTTGAGGAGATCGAAGGAGATTATTTCACCATCCTCGGTCTGCCAATGCTGCCGCTGCTTGGCGAACTTCGCCGCCGCGGCGCGATCCTGAATTGATGGGGACCTGAGCTGATGGGTAATTCTGAATGATCAAAGCCTGCGTCATCGGTTGGCCGATCGAGCACTCTCGATCTCCGATCATTCACGGGTATTGGCTGAAAAAGTACGGCATCGACGGCAGCTACGAAAAGCGCGCCGTCGCCCCCGATGCTGCTGAATCTTTTCTCCGCAACCTGGAGCAGGAAGGTCTGGCAGGCTGCAACGTGACGGTGCCGCTGAAAGAGATCGCGTTCGCTGTCGCCGACCATTGCGACCCGTCAGCCCTTGCCGTCAAAGCGGCCAACACGATCTGGTTGGAAGACGGCAAGATCCACGCCGCCAATACCGACACCTATGGTTTCATGACTCACCTGAGCCTCGAAGCGCCAGGCTGGAAACACCCCGATAAGCCAGTCGTGCTTCTTGGCGCAGGCGGAGCGGCGCGTGCCATCTGTCATGGATTTCTGGAAGCTGGCGTCAGCGAAATTATCATCCTCAATCGCACGAAAGAACGCGCCGAAAATCTCGCCAAGGATTTTGAAGGACGCGGCAATATTCGTGCCGGCGATTGGGGAGATCGGGTCCGTTGCGGTGAGTGGGCCTCCGTCATCGTCAACACGACAACGCTCGGCATGAAGGGCGAAGGTGATCTGGGTGTCGACTTCTTCTCCGCCGATCCCGATTGCGTCGTCTGCGATATCGTCTACGTCCCGCTTGAAACCAAACTGCTCGCCGAAGCCAAACGCTACGGATTAAAAACCGTCGACGGTCTGGGCATGCTGTTGCATCAAGCTGTGCCGGGTTTCGAACGCTGGTTTGGCGTACGACCGGAAGTGACGCCTGAGTTGAGACAACGCGTTCTCGCCGATATCGGAGCCTGAGCTATGCTGATTGTCGGCCTGACTGGCTCTATCGGAATGGGGAAGTCGACTGCGGCAAGCTATTTTCGAGATCAAGGTATCGCCGTTTTCGACGCAGACGCCGCGGTTCATGAGCTTTATGCCGGACGCGCCGCGCCGCTCATCGAAGACGCCTTTCCAGGCACGACGGCGGAAGGAAAAGTCGATCGCCACTTACTCTCCGGAGCACTGCTGAAAAACCCGGCGGACTTCGCGAAACTCGAAGCGATTATTCATCCCATGGTCCGCGAAGCAGAACGTCAGTTCCTGCAAGACCAGATGGAGGCGGGAGCCAAGATGGCGGTCCTGGAAATTCCTCTGCTTCTGGAAACCGGCGCGGACAAATTCGTTGACGCTGTCGTCGTTGTCAGTGCCAGACCGGATATTCAAGAAGCCCGCGTTCTCGAGCGACCGAATATGACTCGCGACAAGTTCGAAAAAATTCGCTCCCGGCAAATGCACGACAGCGAGAAGCGCAACCGCGCAGACTTCGTTGTGGATACCTCTGAGAGCATCTCGAAATCGCAAGCCGAACTCGCTTCAATCATCTCCGAATTGCTGACCTGGCAAGGCGATGCTTATCAGCGCTACTGGCAATGACGGTTATCGTTCTGGCGGATGATGAAGTCCCGGACGAAAACTGCTGAAAGAAACAAGCGAGGCACCAATGCGCCGCGAGATCGTGCTCGATACGGAAACGACGGGCCTTCAGGCTGAAGGCGGAGATCGCCTCGTAGAAATCGGCTGCGTCGAGCTGATCAACAGGATGCCGACAGGAACCGAATTCCACGTCTACATCAATCCCGAGCGTGACGTCCCCGCCGAAGCCGCCGCGGTTCACGGGCTGACGACCGAATTCCTCGTCGACAAGCCGCTGTTTTCCAGAGTTGCCCGCCAATTCCTCGAATTCATCCAGGGCGACCCGCTGGTGATCCACAACGCCGACTTCGACGTCGGCTTCCTGAACATGGAATTGAAGCGGCTCAATGCTCCGCTGATCAAAAAGGACCGCGTCGTCGATACCCTGGCGCTGGCGCGCAGAAAACATCCCGGTGGCCCGAATACGCTCGATGCTTTGTGTAAGCGCTACGGGATCGACAACTCCCAGCGAACCAAGCACGGCGCGCTTCTCGACTCACTCCTGTTGGCGGAAGTCTACATCGAGCTGCTCGATGAGCGCCAAGGCCGTATGGAGCTGGCTTATGTGCAATTGGATGCCAGCGGAGTCGCCATCTCAGCCGACGCTCCAGCCAAACAAAGGCCCGAGCCTCTACCCTCGCGCCTGAGCGCCGAGGAGAAAAAAGCCCACGAAGCCTTCGTTGCCACTCTGGGGGAAAACGCACTCTGGCAGCGCTATAATTAATCTCCAGGCGCGCAAAAAAAATCAGCGCCCCGACAGGCGCTGAAATCTTCTCTAATAATTCGCAAGTCAAACAGTTGAGAACTTAGCTGGCGACCGGTGAAGTCTCGCCGGATTCTTGCTGCTTGCGGCGCATGTAAAGGCCGGCAAAGTCGATTGGATCGAGCAGCAGCGGCGGGAAACCGCCTTCGCGCGTCAGATCCGAAGCAAGCCGGCGCAGGTATGGGAAGAGCAGCGCCGGGCAGTTGATCAGCAAGAATGGCTCAAGCGCTTCCTCGGGAATGTTCTTGATACGGAAGATCCCCGCATAGACGGCTTCCAACTGATAAATGGTGCCGGTCTGGTTGGTGGCGTGGGCCTTGAAATCGATCGCGCTTTCGTAAAGGTCTTCGTTCATCCGCCGCGCGTTGACGTTGACTTCGAGCTTCATGTTCGGGTTGTCGCCTGGACCAGACAGAAGCTTTTCGACGTTCGGGTTTTCGAACGAAAGGTCTTTGATGTATTGCGCGACGACCTGCGCCTGAATGGCGTCTCCGCCTGCCGGAGCGGCAGCTTGCTTGTCAGATCCGTTTGAATTCTCGGTCATATCCAGGGCACGTCCGTCTTGAAGGTGAATGAAATAAAGCCCGCTGATCCAGCATGTCAGGCTGTGCGCTGGCTAACACAGGTGATGTCGAACCGCAATTGGTTAAGAGGAGCCGGCTGTTGACCGCACAGTTGCTGTGCAGATCGCACGGATTTAAATCCTGACCGCTATTTCCTGTCTTCGTCGTCATCAACGCGGGAATATTCTCCGTCGATGATCTGCCCGCCGCCGCTGCGTCGCGCATCCTCGAAGGGTTCGTCGAAATCGGCTTCTTCAGCCGAACCTCGGTACTGCGTCCGCTCGGAGTAGACATTCACGTTTCCCGACCGCAACATCCACTGCAGCACGGATTTCGCCAGCGCGATGCGGACGACAGGAATAAGCAGCAAGAAGCCGGTTGCGTCCGTGATGAGGCCGGGTGTCAGCAAAAATGCGCCGGCAACAATCAGGCAAAGGCCCTCGATAACGGGCTCAACGGGCATTTTGCCATCCGCAAGCGCCTCCGCCACCCGCGCCATGACGCCGAAGCCCTGCTGGCGCAGCAAAGCCGTCCCAACCACAGCCGTCAGGATCACGATGAAAATTGTCGGCAGCCAGCCGATGTATTGCCCGACCTTGATCAGCAGTGCGATCTCGGCCAGCGGAACGGCGATGAAAAGCAGTAAAAACAAAAACGGCAAAAGCGATGTTTCCCAGGTTTGCGGTCGAAATTGAGCATTAACTGCGAAGTTGCCAGCGGTATGGCGCACCGGTGCGACGGACGAAAGACAGTGACGCATCTATTCTAAGGCAACCAACCCGGCCAATAGAAGTTCATTGAAGACGGGTGGTTGCTGCACAAAAGCGCTCTTTCGCAAATGCCACCGCTTAATCCGGCCTATTATTCCGCCAATCAGGACAACGATGTTGGCTTCCCCGAACATGTGTCATAAGCTGAGGCCCAGTTCACTTGGATTGTTCCTGACTATCGTTCATTCCTTAAGACAGCGAATTCTGCTTCCGGTCGGGGAAATTTTGACGCACATGACGGTCAAGGTCGACCAGTCTTCCGCAGCCGGTAGACCTGGTATCGTTAAGTCATTGGAACAATTGCACTGGGCAGAATTGAGCGTGCGCAACGCAAGTGACGCCCTAACGGTTAAAACCGGCGAAGAAGGCACTGCACTCCGCTCTGATAAAGACCATGTTAGCGACTTGAACGTGATCTTGGTTCGGTCACGACCCCTTGTTAGCTATTGGGGCTAGTTTCCGGGTAGTCAGAATTGCCGGCGACGACTATCTAAACGATATCAGCAAGCGGCAGGCGCAGGGCGCAATAGGCATTGAGCCAAAGACAAATTTGCGACATCGTCGCCGAAGAGGCCAATTGGTATACGCAACATGAACGGCAATATTGATATCTTCACTCTGATCGCACTGATCGTCGCCGTCGTCGTCATTCTCAAGCTGCGCAGCGTTCTGGGCCGCCGCACGGGAGACGAAGAGACGAGGATCGAGCGCTATCGGGCAGAGCGCGCGCAGCAGGAAGCAGCCGCTGGCTCTGACAAAGTCGTAACCTTGCCGCGCCGCGACAACCACGAAATGGGCGCGCGGGATACCGGTGATGTAACGACCGCCGACGCGGAAGCCCGCATCACGACGTTTGCTGGGACCAACACCGCGGTCAAACAGGGCCTGATGGATATCCTTCGGCACGACCGCTCGTTCGACCCGGACAAGTTCGTTGCTGGTGCCAAGTCGGCCTACGAAATGATCGTCATGGCTTTTGCCGCCGGCAACCGCAAGATGCTCAAAGACCTATTGAGCCCGGAAGTCTACGAAGGCTTTGTCACCGCCATCTCTGAGCGGGAAGCCCGCGACGAACAGGTCGACCAGAGCTTCGTCGGCATCGATGCCGCTGACATTCTGGAAGCCGAAGTCAACGAAGGCATCGCGTCCGTCACCGTTCGGTTTTCGAGCCAGTTGATCGCGGCAACCCGCGATCGCAACGGTGAAGTGATCGAAGGCGATCCGCAGAAGATCAAGGATGTCACCGACATCTGGACGTTCAGCCGCGACGTCTCGACGGCGCGCGCCGTTGCCAATCCCAACTGGAAGCTGGTCGCGACACTGGCGACGAATTGAGGCCGGTGGGCCTCTCTTCGCCGTCTAAGCCAGTAATTTTTCTCGTGAATCAGGCGCCAGGGTCAAATCAGGGATCGCATAGCTTTCAATCCCTAGAGTTCTCAAGCCTCCCGGGCTGGGAGAGCGACGACCATCTGGCGGCCCTCCACGCCTTCTGCGATTCGGCGCCGGCACTCGCGAAATCCACTGCTCCTGTCGCCGCTGATCTGGCCGCGCTTCTGGGGCGAACCGATGTGGCGGCCATCTCAGACGCCCAGGCCGCCCGCAGGTTCTTCGAAGACAATTTCACGCCGCACCGCATCGTCACGGAAGAAAATAGCGGCCTCCTCACCGGCTATTACGAGCCTGAGATTCTCGCCTCGCGTGAAAAAACTCCCGGATTCGAAGTCCCAGTGCTTTCGCGCCCGTCCGATCTTGTCAACCTCATGGACGAAGCCCAGCGCGGCGCACTGGCCGGTCAGATGACTCACGCGCGGCGCACGGCTTCCGGCGAACTTGAGCCGTACCCGACCCGCAAGGAAATCGACGAGGGAGCTTTAAGCGGCCAAGGGCTTGAGCTCATGTATGTGGCCGATCCGGTCGACTTGTTCTTCATGCAGGTGCAGGGCTCAGGCCTCGCACGACTGACCGACGGAACAGCTCTCCGGCTCATTTATGACGGTAAGAATGGCCACGACTACACGTCGATCGGCAAGTATCTGATCGAGATCGGCCAGTTCACCGCCGAAGATATGACCCTCCAGGCGCTGATCGATTGGCTGAAGGTCGACCCAGAACGCGCCAAGCCGGTCATGTGGCAAAACCAGTCCTACGTCTTCTTTCGCATTTTAGGCCCAGAGAACGAAACGCACACGCTCGGCACCTACGAAATTCCTCTAACGCCGCTGCGCAGCTTGGCCGTCGACACCGCCTATTATTGCCTGGGCATGCCGATCTTCATTTCAGTCCCCGGTCTTTCGCACATCGATGAGGCCTCGCCGCAAGGCTTAAACCGGCTAATGGTCGCCCATGACGTCGGGTCGGCAATCCGCGGGCCAGAGCGCGGCGATCTCTTTTACGGTTCCGGCCAGCAAGCCGGCGCCAAAGCGGGTGTAACCAAGCACCGGGTTCATTTCTATGCGCTTTTTCCCAATGAGACCGCCTTCGCGAGGTCGCCATGAAGAAAAAGGACGGGAAAGAAGGCGGGAAGAAAAATCGCTCCGATCTATTGTCGGAAGAAGACCTCGCGCTGTGGCAGCACATGGCCCGAAGCCTGCGCCCATTCCATGGCCGCAACTCGCGCATTGCACCGTCCGTCTTCGACGAAGCGCCTTTCGAACCGCACGGCTCGCCATCGGAAGTCGGCCGCGAAAAACCTGAAGCTCCGCCAGCACCAACGCCGCCGGCGATCCCCGCCGCCCGCCGGCACACCAATAGCGGCAAGCACCTTCCCTCGTTGGCCGACATCGATTCACGCAAGGCGAGGAAAATTCGCTCTGGCCGGATCGACATCGAAGCCAAGCTCGATCTCCACGGAATGCGTCAATCCGAAGCCCATTCTCGATTGCGCGCATTCTTGTTCAGAGCCCAGGCCCGGCAGCTGAAATGGGTGCTGGTCATTACCGGCAAGGGAACGTTCGCACGCGATCAGGCAACATCAAGCGGCTACGACGACTGGGACGGCCCCCAGCGCGGCGTCCTCCGCCGCAACGTTCCGATGTGGCTCGCTGAACCGGACATGCGCGCCGTCGTCGTTGGTTTCACGACAGCAGCCATCCACCATGGCGGTGAGGGCGCAATCTACGTGCAGATCCGCTCGCGCAAATAAAAAGCGCGGGCGGCCCCGCGAGCCTCCGCGCTTTAAAAACTGTTCGCGCTCCGAAGAGCGCAGTCAAATAATCGTGAGTAGGCTGCAGTCCGAACGATCAGCTCAGGGGCAGGTGTCGGAAAGACCTTTAAGCGCCGCCGAAATACCCATCAGCGAATACGTGTCCGCCGTCGCCGAGCCGGAATCTGATGTTGCTTCGACTTTCATGCTGGAACCACGCCGCATGGCGTCGATCAGCTTCAGCTCTTCGGTCGCATCAGCCACGAAGGCCTTGTCGTCTTTTGCAAACAGGTCGAACGAGTCCGAGCCAACAACGACTTTCACCGTGCTGCCCTTTTGGATCGTGTATCCCAGCCGCACGCTGACCTCCGACTTCACGCCGTCTTTGGGCCAGGCCGAAACATAAAAGAAGACACCATCGCGGTTCGCGCCTTCAGGCGCCGTATCTTTGGGTTGCGTTGCTGCAAAGCAGATCTTCTTGTCAGCTTGCTCGTGCGAGAAAACGCTCCAGTCACGATAGGTTTTGACGAGCTGAGCGGCTGAGGCAGCGCTGCCGGCTGCAACAAAGAAAACACCTGCGATGGCCGCGGTTCTGATCCAGGTCATATTAATCAAGCTCATTTTTCAGTGCACCGTCCTTCGCGAATTCGAGTTCGTCTGCGTCCCGTATAGATAATTCGAGCCCCATTTGTCACCCTCACAGGCCGAACAATCAGTCTTCTTGCATATTTGTCATGCCCGCTCGGGGTCCGCCAGTCTGAATCGGGCGGTCGGCGAAGCGAGCCAGACTTTTCACCCGGTCATACATGACAATAGCCCCAGCCATGGCGACATTGACGCAGAACCTCGTCGGGATCTTGACAACATAATCGCATCTTTCAACCAAAGGTGCCGACAATGAGCCCAGTTCCGGGCCAAGCACATAGGCCGCGCGCAAAGGATGTCGGAAACTCGGCAGGTCGATGGCCTCGTCGATCAGCTCTATGCCAACAAGCTTGCATCCTTCCGGCAGAGCCATCTCTTCCAGACCGTCCCAGTTGTAATGCGGCAGGTGGTTTTGGCCTTTAGAGGTATCGGCAACTGCCTCCAAAGCCTTGTAGGTTGCGCCAATCGTAAACGTGAAACTCGCTCCAAACCCGTGGGCCGAGCGCATCAGATTGCCAAGGTTGAGCGACTTTGACATACGTTCCGCCCCGATCGCGAAGTAACCGCGAGGCAGCGGCGGCCAGTTGCCGCTTTGAACGTTGTGGCCGCGTTTGGTCATTGTGTCTCCTGAGGATCGGGAGTTCTGGTTCGGCAGGTGAGCTGCCGGTCTATTGTCCCACTCCCAAAACAGCCTTGTGCCATGGAAGCAAGTGGCCCGGCGCAAGATGTCTCATGCGAGAGGTTTTATATGAAGGCAATTCTCTGCAAGTCTCTTGAAGGCCCGGCCGGGCTGGAATTGCATGATATTGCCGAACCGTCGCCGGCGCCAGGAGAGGTGATCGTCGCGGTCGAAGCCTGCGCGCTCAATTTCTTCGACACCCTGATTACCCGCGGCAAATACCAGCACAAGCCAGAACTGCCAATTTCTCCAGGCGGCGAGATTGCCGGCACCATCGCCGTCGTCGGCGAAAACGCTGGCGACTGGAAGATCGGAGACCGCGTCTGTGCCTATCTTGGATGGGGCGGGGCGCGTGAAATGGTCGCCGTGCCTGCCGATCGCGTCGTTGCTATCCCAGAAGGGATCGATGCGGCCATCGCCAGCGGCATCAGCATCACCTACGGAACCGCCATTCACGGTCTGATCGACCGCGCGGGCCTGAAGCCTGGAGAAACGGTTGCTGTCCTTGGCGCATCCGGTGGCGCGGGTCTCGCAGCCGTCGAACTCGCCGCGGCGGCCCGAGCCGAGGTCATCGCCGTCGCATCGAATGACCAGAAGCTCGCCATTTGTCAGGATCACGGCGCCAAACACCTGGTTAACTACAAAGAATGCGACCTGAAGCTCAAGCTACGTGAATTGACCGACGGCCGCGGCGTCGACGTGGTTTACGACTGCGTCGGCGGCGATAGCAGCGAGCAGGCTGTAAGGGCCATGGCCTGGGAAGGACGCTTTCTCGTTGTCGGGTTTGCATCCGGCGAAATCCCGAAACTGCCGCTCAATCTCTTATTGGTTAAGGGCTGCGCGGCGATCGGTGTTTTCTGGGGTGAATCGGTGAAACGCGATCCCGCTCAACATCGGGAACATATGAACCAAGTCTTGCGTTGGGTCTCAGAAGGCAAGCTGGCTCCGCGCGTCGACAAAACGTTCGCACTTGAAGAGATCAAGCAGGCTTTGGCGGAAATAGAAAAGCGTAAGGCAATCGGCAAGATTGTTTTGAAAATTGGAGGGGTATGAGGGTCGCCATCGCCGGTCTACAAACAATCAGACCGATGACGAAGAAGAAGGAATTCACCAAGGACAATCAGTCCTTTGGATGATTTACCGAATACGTCGCAAGAAGGTTGCAGCGTCTGCCTTCTAAGGTTAGCTAGCACAAAGATAGTCATACTCTATCGGTTCGAAAGTTGTTGTAATGGTCGTCGTGCGTAATTTGCCAAGTTCTGAGGGAGTGCCTGCTCCCCAAAGGCGTTGGCTGATCCTCGCGACGATTGTGCTTTCCGTTCTTGCCGGACCGGCGTTTTTCGCTTTCGCTCTGCTAACCGCGCTCTACGCACCCATCCCGTCCAAGAACATTCAGTCGACCGAAGCTGCTTTGAAGCGCACCGCCGCGCGACCGTCAAATACCGCTTCGCAGCCGGACGACAAGAAACTGACATCCGTTCGTCCGTCCGGGACTGGCGCCGACGATGCGGCAGACCAGAATAACCCGCTCAAGACCTTTCTTGCCCTGCGTGGGTCTTCTGAAAACCTCGGCTCAGCGCTCGCCAAAGTCGCCCATAAATCCACCGCTGGCGCTGGGCAGAAATACCGCACCGTCTGCGTGCGCATGTGCGACGGCTACTTTTTCCCAATCGGGACTAACGTCACATCCGACAAGTTCGCTGAGAACGAGGAACAATGCCGGTCGCGCTGCGGTTCGCCGGCCCGGCTGTTTGTCTATCCTGAAAAAGGTGGCAGCCCACTGGCAATGCGCGACTTGGCTGGCAACCCCTATTTGACGACCAAAAACGCCTTCCGCTTCCACACCAAGTACGTTGCGCAATGTCGCTGCCGCGCGCAGCCGTGGACGATCGCGGCCAAGGAGCGCCACATCCGCTATGCAGCCAAGGCAGCTGAAAGCCGGATGCCGATTGCCAAAGCGATGCCCGTGACCGAGACCAACATCGCTGCCGTCGAAGTCCGTGCGCGCGACGCAGGCGGCAGGAACAAGATTTTGCGCGATATCCGTCCGCGGTCGCTGGCAGATCTCCCCACCACGAAAAGGGTTGCGGCCTTGGAATTCCAGCCCGCCGACACGTCGGTCGAACTAGCCACGCTCTTGGATGAACGCATGGCTGCGATAACCAAAAGGTCCGACCTACTCGCTTCATTCGATATCAAGCAAAGCCTTGCCGAGGCAGCGCTGCGCGAAGACAACCGGCGCCGGCTCTTGGCTGAGCGCGCACGGCGCAATTTTATCCAGGTCGAAGGGACCGAACCTGCCGACTATTTTGCTGTGGTGGCGTTTGCCGGAACCCCACCGCAAGTTAACGATTTGCCAACGGCAACTGGCTCGGTCGCAAGCGCCTACACCCAGCAGGCCTACGCAGACGTCTCAGCCGATGAAATATTGCGCCGTAACCTGGTGCCGCTCCGCTGACGCGAGAAGTGCTCAGCCTCCCATTCAGCAATTTCGCCCGGATTTCCGGCCTGAATTCCCAAAGGCCCAACCGTCCTGAAATTTGTCCGGCGTTCAGTAATTCTTCGCTTTATCGGACGATAGTCTCTCAAGTTCTCAGTTCCCGCGTCCGACGATCGAGTTATGCGTTTCCATCTGAATTCCTGCCTCTGCGCAGCGATGGCGTTGTCGTTGCTAGGTGTTTCGGCACCTGGCGCACACGCCCAGTCCTTGCTTCAGAACCTGTTTGGCAATCTGTTCAGCAGTGCTCCAGCAAGGCCGCGCCCTGCGCCTGCCCCTGTCATCGTCGAACCTTCACCGGCGAGCATCTCACGGGCCAGCCCTTATCTCGCCAAGCCGTTTCAGCCCTATGAAAAGCGCAGGCTTTCGCGCAGCGGCCATTACCGAACCTACTGCGTGCGCCAGTGCGATGGCTATTACTTCCCCATCGAAAGCTCGGCTTCGCGAAGCAACTTCGAGGAAGCCGAGCAGAAGTGTCAAAACCGGTGCCGCGGCGCCAAGCTATTCTATCTCCCAAAGAACTCGACCGAGATTGAAGAAATGGTCGATTTGCAAGGACGCCGCTACGATGAGATGCCGAGCGCATTCGTCTATCGAAAAACGCTAATCGATGGCTGCTCCTGCCGGCCGATGCCGTGGTCGGCGTCCGAACGCGCGCGCCACAACCGCTACGCCTACCGCGAAGAAGCGCTGCGCATTGCCGCTCAGCGCGAAGACCGCTTGAGATTGGAAGCACTCGCACGCTCCGAAGCTTGGCAACGACGTGATGACGAACCCGTCTCAGATCGGTCAGTCGAAGATCGAGCAACGGCACCGACCGATGGCATCGCCGAACAGCTCTCCTCCGAGCCAGCGCCGTCCGAACAATCTCTGGCGAGTATACAAGAACCTCCCCCGACCTCCGTCTCGGCGCACCGGTATTCAAAAATTAAACGCCGGCCCATCCGGCGCCGGAAGGCACGTCCGCGACGCAAGACCCAAACCTACGGCAGCTACAGCAGCGGGAAATACGCTTGGCCCGGCGACCGCTGAGCAAACGCCGAGGTGAACAAAGCCGCGCTCCTACACAAACCAAACTGCTTGCAACTTGCCGCGTCGTCGGTCGACACTCGCCATTGAACGCGCGGCAGACGACAAGTAGTTCAAGCGTTCTCACGCATTTGTCAGACGAGTTTTCTAGTGGCCTCAATAGCAACCAGCTAGCTTGCCCACGTTTTTGAGACGCCGGATTATCCCAGCCGATTTTCTTAATGCAAAGGTTTCGGACATGAAGATACTGCAGGTCGCATCGCTTTGCCTGGCGGTCATAGCGCCAGCCATTGGCACTTTCACAGGCCTTTCAGCGAGCTCTGCACGCGCTGCCAACGCAGGCGAGCCCATCGAGATCAAAGGCGAAATCATCGATACCTGGTGCTACCTATCGGGCGTCATGGGCGGCCCTGATGCCGTCGTCGGAACCGCCCACCACACCTGCGCGCTCTGGTGCGCCGCTGGCGGAATTCCGGTTGGCGTACGCGCCGAAGACGGAACCGTATACATGGTCCTCAAGGTCAAAGGTGAAGACGCTCTCGCCAAGACCGACACCCTCATGGAAATCCAAAGCGACGTCATTCTCGCAAAAGGAGTTCATTACGTCCGCGACGGCGTGAATTATCTGGTCGTTGAGAACGTCGTGGCGAACGACGGCATCACGAACAAGAACCACGAGGATTTCGGTCCCGTTCCCGGTTTTGCAATTCCTGAAAAGCAGTGATGGAGACAAAAATGGGCTCAAAGCACATAGCCGCTATTGTTATCGCTGCTCTTGGACTTGGTGTCGTATCGACTCCGGCCGCGGTTGCGGAAGATTTTTCCAAAGGCAGCAAGGCCGAAGAATTCGGCCTCGTCGGAGAGAAAAAAGCGACCTTCTCCGGCAAAGTTGTCGATGTCCTTTGCGAACTTTCCGGAGACTGCCCTGCCGACTGCGGCGCTGGAAATAGAAACCTCGGGATTGTCCGCGCCAGCGACAACAAGCTCGTCCTCGTTTCGAAGAACGCTCAGTTCGAATTCAACGGCCCGGTCGAAGACCTCCTGCCCTATTGCAACAAGGAGGTCGATGTCGATGGCTTGATGATCGGCGAAGACCCCGGCGTTGCCGCTCAGGTCTACATGCTCCAGTTCATCCGAAACAAAGGCGAAGCCGAATGGACAAAGGCCGATAAATGGACCGCCGCCTGGAACAAGCGCAATCCCGATAGCCAGGGAGAAGGCCCGTGGTATCGCCGCGATCCGCGGGTCGTGAAACAGATCGAAAAGAACGGATATTTCGGCCTCGGCCATGAGGTGGACGAAAAATGGCGCGCGGAGAACCAGTGATGCCAATGCGCACTCCAGCCCGCAATGGGTTCCTGCTCACGGTCTGCGCTGGTTCGATGCTGGCGCTAGCCGGCGCGGCCGCCGCCCACGGCGGCTCCAGTCATGCCAATCACGCTGGCGACGCCAAACCAGCGGCAACCGCCAACGCTCTGGCCACAGCTGCCAATACGCCCGGCTTCCCAACGATCAAGGGCGGTGACTACGACCTTGTCGATCAATACGGCGCGCACCGAACCTCCAAAGACCCCGACGGCCACTATCAATTATTGTTCTTCGGCTATGCCAACTGCCAGGCCATTTGCTCCGTCGTTCTGCCGCGCATGGCCGAAGTCACCGAACGGCTGGAAGCGAAGGGGGAAATCGTCACGCCGGTGATGATCACCGTCGATCCAGAACGCGATACCGCGGATGCGTTGAAAGCCGCCAGCAAGAAGCACCACAAGCGGCTGATCGGTCTGACCGGGTCGAACGACGCCTTGGAGGCTGCCTATCGCGCCTTCCAGGTGGAGAGAAAAGTCGTCTTCACGCACCCCGACTACGGCGACGTCTACAGCCACGGGTCCTACATTTATCTCCTCGCACCCGACGGCACATTCAAGACGCTGTTCCCGCCGGTCCTCTCACCCGAACGCGTTGCCGAACTTGTCACCGACTACATCGCCGGCAAGCGGTAAGCTTGGAATAGGCTCCGCCATCTTTTCATCCGGCGAACGCTCTTCTCGTGCGGTAAACCCTTTCGGGGATTTTATTCCGCTGGCTGTCTCGCCTGCCGGTCGCCGATCTTAGCCGCCGAAGAGGAGTCCTCGGAAGTCGTCCCGACCGTCGGCTTGCTCGATTGATAACTCTGAGCCTTTGCCGACGGTGAATTCCACGGCGCCGACTTGAAGTACGACACCGTATAGGCAACCCCAATCAGCGCAGCGATCCCGACGATGTTGACGAGAGCCGTGTTGAAGACGGTATGGCCAAGTTCGTTGAGATAAATCCCGCCGATCATCGCCAGGAATTGCCCGGCAAGATAAACCCCAAGCGCCTGCTGGCCGACCTTGCAGATGATCTTGACGGTCGGCCCCTTGAACGCGAGGAGGTTTTGCCCGCCGGGCCCGGCCAGCGCATACGCCAGATAAGCCAAGCACAGGAAGTGAGCGTAACGCAGGATGCCAAACCCGGTTTTCGCCAGAAGCGGCGCAAGAAAATTCCGGGCGTCAGCAAAGATTTGGAAATTGGTGAGAAACCAGCTGTGCGCCAACGGGATCGTCGCAATCAAGAATACTGCGGCTGCAATCATCGCCCTGCGGTCAACGGGTGGAGGGGGGATCCATCCGCGGATGAAAGCAAAGCCCGTGAAGAAGACGAGCTGCCAGGCAAATGGATTGAAGAACCAGACGCGGTCGGTCCACGGTTCGGCCGGCAGGTTGATCTGTCCCGTCGTTGCCAAAAGCCAAAGAATGCCCATCGCAGCGAAAACGTAAATCCGCCCCAGCCGCCGCAACGCCATGACGATGGGCAGCATCGCCAGGATGACGAGATACATCGGCAGGATATCGAAGAGGTTCGGGACGTACGTCAGCGTGAATAGCCCGAGCAGGTTGGCGGCGCTGTCGCCTTCCACCAGGTGCACGAGATTGATACCGCGCAGGTATTCGCCGCCAGTGCCGAGCCACCGGTCGAACGCGATCATCGTCGCAGTGACGAGGAACACGATTGAAATGTGCGCCCAATAAACCTGCCAGCAGCGATAGGCGATCCGCGACGTCCCAACGACAAAACCGCGCTCTTCGAAGAGCCGGCCGAAGGCGATGGCAGACGCCATCCCCGAGCAGAAAACGAAGATCTCAGTGGCATCCGAAAAGCCGAATCTGGCCGGAATAAATTCGCGCCAGCCATTGAAAGGCAGGTGCGCGATGAAGATGATGAACATCCCCAGCCCGCGAAAAAAATCGAGACGGATGTCACGCTGCCGCCGTGCGGGGGTTGCTGGAGGATGAGAGCTTAGTCCGCTCCCGGTCTGGCTGGTATGTGTAGACAAATTGGCAGCACCCTGCGCTGAAGTATCGAACGCCATTTCAAATGGCAGGTTTCAAAACGTGTCGAACGCCCATAAGGCTTGCAGCTTTTCGAGGTCCGCTCAGGCGAAGCGAGCCCCAAGACCCTGAAATTGACCACCGGCAGGAGATCTCTCAGAGCGGCCCAGTCGAGCGTCGGCCAACCTAACAAAACTGTCTTCGCTTTTTAACAGGCTCCGGACGCGCTTGACTGCGGCATAGGCGTCAGCCGAACCGCTCTCAGCCGCCGATAGCATCAACGTGCGCACAAAGACATCGCGCTGCGCCCGGCTCCCGCCAATCGCGTTGAGCTCCAAAGCGAGATCTCCGAAGTTCCTGTCGGGCCGGCCGTTGCCATGTAGGCAAAGAACGGCTTCAGCTAGAGCGATCCCGACTTGATCGGCAACCCGGGCCTGGTCCTGATCGTCATTGGCGGCGGCGCTGAGACGCAGGTTCTCGACGAGTTCAATCGCGCCATCCCGGTCGCCCGACCCGATCAAGGCCAGCAGGTAATGCAGCGATGCGAAAACGTAGGACGTATCGGTTCGGCGCGCATGGGCGATTTCGCGCAAACCCTCCCAACGCGGGCCCACGTCGATGCCCATCTGCTGCAGACGCCACAGCATCGAAACGGCGTTGGCCATATCCCGGAAATCATCGGTCTGGGTCGGGCGGATTTCGCGATCGTAAAGATCAAGCGCAGCGTCGCTCTCGCCTTCTTCAATTTGAAACAGCGCAAGATGCCAGGCGAGGTGAAACCCGAAATTATTGCACAGCGGCCAAAGCGGTCGAGACCCTGCCAGCCATTGGGCACCGTCTCCCGTGCGTCCGCCCATCTCCATAACGTGGGCGACAGCATGGACGGCCCAGGCATCGCAACTCTCGATGGCGACCGCCTGCCGGCCGATCTCTTCAGCGGCCTGAAACGCGCCGGTTTCTTCCAGACCGAAGGCGTGCAGACCAAGGACGAAGCCATAACCAGGATGCTCGCGTTTCATCGCGCCAAGCGCTTTCGAAGTCGTCGCCAGCATCTTTTCCGGCTCGCCCGTCATGAACCGGAACGCGTTGGCGAGCTTCAGACTGAGAAAATCCTGAGGCCGGTTTTGCACCTGTGCTTCCAATCGGAGCGCTGCAGATTTCAATTGCCCTTGCGACGCGAACTCCAGCGCTTGGGCCAAAGCCCGCTCGAATGCAGTGCCGCCATCGGCCGCTTCAAGCGCTAGGCGCACTTTGATAAGAACGGCGCGACTGTTGGCAAAGTCTTCGGCTTTTCCAAGAAGCGTCAAGCCCAGTCCTTTGAGCGCCAAACCGGCGACCAGATTTTCATCTGCGCTAAGGCACATCTTCATGGGCTCAAGAGCCGGACGGTGTGCAGCCACCGCGAATACAGCCTCTTCGAAAGCGGCAATCGACTCCGTCGAATTTGTCGAATGCTCGCCGAAATACTTGTCAGTAATCATAGGTCATGCGCCTCGTTGTCCGAGGGATCGGTCAGGCTCGTTGCCGAAATCAATTTCCGTATCCCGCAAATCGCGACCGATTTGATGCGGGAGTTCGTGGACCTCAGCAACACACAGACAGTCACAACATCGCGAAAGCGAATTGTTGTTGAGTTGATGGCGGCGAAATGGCGGGGAGGGCTGCGCGCAGACGCTACTCAATAGGCACGGTGAGTATTAGACAGGCATAAAGGTAAGCCGCTTGGCTCTCTCGTATGCAATCGGCATCGCGGGTGTCGCGGCGAAGAAATTTTGTCGGGCGTCAGGCTTTTCAGCCAGGCTCAAAAATAGAAGCCCGGTCGCCGGTCGCGGAAGAAGCCCCAGTCGGCGCGATAGGTTTCGATCTCGGTGAGATTGAACGAGTGCACCAGAACGCCTTCGTCGGCCGCGCCGAATTCCTCGACGATCTCGCCGGTGTGGTCGGCGATGAATGAATGGCCGTAGAACTTCTGCTCGGTCCCGTCATTGTTCTCCAGCCCGAACCGGTTCGACGCAACGACGGGAATGGAGTTCGAAACAGCATGACCCTGCATGGCGCGCTGCCAGAGCTTCGAGGTGTCGAGACTATCGTCGTAGGGCTCCGAGCCGATGGCGGTTGGATAAAACAGAACCTCCGCCCCCTGCAGCGCCATCCCACGCGCGCACTCAGGGAACCACTGATCCCAGCAGATGCCGACGCCGATGCGCCCATGCGCGGTATCCCAAGCCTTGAAGCCCGTGTCGCCCGGCCGGAAATAATACTTCTCCATGTACCCCGGCCCATCGGGGATATGGCTCTTACGGTAGACGCCGAGAACTGTCCCGTCGGCATCGGCGATCGCCACGCTGTTGAAGTAGCGCGGCCCGTCCTTTTCAAAAAACGAGATCGGGATGACGACTCCAAGCTCCTTCGCCAGCGGAGCAAGCGCCAAAACGCAAGGGTGAGCGTCGACGGGATGCGCTTCTGCAAACCACTTGGGGTCCTGGCGCGAACAAAAATAAATGCCCTGGAACAGCTCCGAAGGCAGGATGACTTGCGCGCCTTTCCTGGCCGCCTCGCGAACGAACGCTTCGGTCTTATCAATGTTCGTTTTCAGCTCCGGACCATAGCTCGTCTGCAACGCCGAAACGGTTATCGTTCTGCCAGTCATACGCGTGGTTCCTGCTGCGTGATGCAGTGAAAAGATCCTCCGCCGGCTTCACCCGATCCAAGCAGGCCGCGCGAAGACACGCCGACGACTTTGCGATCCGGGAAAACCTCTTGAAGGGCGGCAAGTGCCGCTGCCTCAGACGGCGTACCATAGACTGGAACGACGACAACCCCATTCGCAATGAGAAAGTTCATGTGCGAAGCTGGCGAAATTTCTCCTGCCGGATTGACGTAGCGCCCAACGCCGGGGATGCGGAAGACCTGGAGCGGCCGCCCGAGCGCATCGGTCGCGCGTTCCAAGATCGTTGCAATCGCTTCCAGCGTTTCTGCGTTCGGATCGTCATCCCCGGTCGGCGCCTGACAAACGACTTTCGCCTCGCCAACGAAGCGGGCGATGTTATCGATGTGACCGTCGGTATGATCGTTCTTCAGCCCCTCATCGATCCAGATGATCTTCTTCGCATCGAAGGCTTCTGTGAGCGCGGCTTCTGCTTGATCTTTGCTCCAGCCGTTGCGGTTGGGATTGAGAAGCGTTTGCCGCGTCGTGAGGATAGTGCCGTGGCCGTCATGATCGACCGCACCGCCTTCAAGCACGAAATCGAACCGCCGGATCGGCCAGCCGGTAAGCCGCGCGATGTCATCGCCGACGGTTGCGTCGTCGGGGAGGTCATACTTGCCGCCCCAGCTGTTGGTCTTGAAGCGCAACGCCGCGAGACCTTCAGAACCACGGGCGAAAACCGGCCCCGTATCACGCAGCCAGATATCGCCATACTTGGCCGGAACCAGCTCGGCGTTGTCGCCCACCGCTGCCTTGGCCGTTCTGGTCGCTTCATCGCCGTTGACGAGAAGCCGGACGCGGTTGCCATGAGCCGCCAACACTTCAATCAGCGCAGCGATATCGCGTCGCGGCGGATCAAGATCGCCGTTCCATTCGTCCGGGTCCGCCGGCCATGCCGTCCAGACCGCAGTCTGGTCGGCCCATTCCGGCGGCACAAATGTCGAGTTTGAATTCGTCATTCTTCGTTCCAGGCTCTCAGGCAAAGCCACGGTTCTTCAATAACCCGGAGACTTCCGGCGGACGGCCGCGGAAAGCCAGCCACAGAGCTTCCGGATCGCGCGTGTTGCCAGCCGAATAGATGTGCTTCTTAAGTCGGTTGGCCGTCTTCTTGTCGAAGATATTGCCGGTTTCCTTAAAGGCTTCGAAGGCGTCGGCATCCATCACTTCCGACCACATATAGCTGTAGTAGCCCGCGGCATAGCCACCGGTGATGTGCATGAACTGCGGCAGCCGGTGACGCATCACGATTTCCCGCGGCATGCCGATCTGCTTGAGCGCGCTCTTCTCAAAATCGCCGATGTCGAGATCGGAGACTTCGGCTTCGGCCTGCGCATGAAGATCCATGTCGACAAGAGCACAGGCGAGATATTCGACCGTTGCAAAACCCTGGTTGAAGGTCTCAGCCTTTTTGAGTTTCTTGATCAGCGCCTTCGGCATCGGCTTGCCGGTCTTGTAGTGAAGCGCAAAGCGTTCCAGCACTTCCGGTTCGCCAAGCCAGTGTTCGTAAAGCTGCGAGGGGAGTTCGACGAAGTCTCGCGAAACCGCCGTACCCGCCAGCGATGGATAAACCGCCTGCGTCAGCATTCCGTGCAGCGCATGGCCGAATTCGTGGAAGAGCGTGTGCGCATCGTCCCATGACAAAAGCGCGCCTTCACCTTCCGCGCCACGTGCAAAGTTCATGACGTTGACGATGATCGGCCGGACCGGCGTGCGGCCCAATTCGTGCGCCGTGCGAAAGCTCGACATCCAAGCGCCCGAGCGTTTGCCAGTCCGCGCGAAGTAGTCGCCGAGGAACAGCGCGACGTGCTCGCCCTTCTTGGTGGTGACTTCCCAGACTTTGACATCGGGATGATAGATCGGCGCGCCTTCGACTTCCTTGAACTTGAGCCCGAAAAGTTTGCTGGCGGTATCGAACGCGGCGGCGATGACCTGGTCGAGCGGCAGGTATTCGCGCAGCTTGCCTTCATCGAGATCGTAGTTGGCCTTGCGGACTTTCTCCGCGTAGTGCCGCCAGTCCCAGGCTTCGAGCGGAGCATTGCTGCCTTCCGAGCGCGCGCATTCCGACAACAGCTCGCGCTCTTCGCCCGCGCGCTCGACGGCCGGACGCCAAACGCGCTGCAACAGGTCGTTCACCGCGCCGGGAGTTTTCGCCATGGTGTCCGACAGCACGTAGTCCGCGTACGTGTCAAAGCCCAGAAGTTGAGCCAGTTCCGCGCGCAGTTTGACGATCTCCGCAAGGATGGCCTGGTTATCCGTCTTGCCGCCATTCGCCCCGCGATTAATCCACGCCGTCCAAGCCTTCTCGCGAAGGTCCCGCCGCGTCGAAAACGTCAGGAACCCTTCGACGCTGGAGCGCGCAAGAGTAATGGCGTGCGCACTTTCACCCTTAAGGCCGAGATCGAGAGCAGCGCGTCGCGCACTCGCCCGGAAGCCTTCAGACAACCCGGCAAGATCATCCTCGCCGTTGAGTTCCAGGTGCCAGGATGACTCGTCAGCCATCACGTTCTGATTGAAGGCGGTCGTCAGCTCAGCGAGGCGCTTGTTGATCTCGGCGACCCGCTTGCGCTGGGCCGGCTTCAGCGCAGCACCGGCGCGGACGAACCAGGTGTGGTAGCGCTCGATGAGACGAACCTGCTCCGGGTCGAGGCCCAGGTCATCGCGGCGTTCGTAAAGCTCGGCGACGCGTTTGAACAGTTTGGTGTTGAGGAAGATCGCGCTGTTGTGGTCGGCGAACTTTGGCGCAACGTCGCGTTCGATTTCCTGCAGTTCAGGTGTCGCGCACGAGTTCACCAGATTGAAGAACACGTCGCAGACTTTCTCCAGCGGCAGCGCGGCCTTTTCCATCGCCTGGATCGTGTTGGCAAACGACGGCTTGGTCGATGCGCCCGCAATCGCTTTGACCGCTGCCCGATGCTCCTTGAGCGATTTCTGTAACGCCTCGGCGTGATCGCTCGCGGTAATCTTCTCGAACGGCGGCAGCCCGAACGGCGTACGCCAGGACTGCAGAAGCGGATTTTTGGATTTAGATTGAGAAGCTTTCGCGGATTTCGGCGCAGCAGCTTTCGAAGTCGTCATCAATTGGCCCCCAGTTGACGTCGTGAGCGGCGGATAGAAACGGTCGCATCGTTGGAGGCGAACATAACAGCTCGCATGAAAAACAAAACGGGCCGGTTGGGGGACCGGCCCGATTTTGCATAAGGGGGCAAATTTAGGGGCTGTCGCCGAACGGTCCGATCCCGAAGCATGACCCCAGTGGGGCTGGGGGCTGTTATCCAGGGTCTCGTCCGCGGAACCGGACCGAGAGGCAACGATGGTTAATCTGGTTGGGAATCGGGGCGCTCAAAGGGCGGCCAAGCGACAGCAATCTGACCATCGCAGGGTATTTCGGTGTTCGAGTATTATCCGCGTTTGGAAGCTTGCAGGAGCGTAATGTTGGCGGCTCGAAACGGTCCAAAAAGCGCGCATAAGGAAAACCCTCCAGCTCGCTTTTCGGGGGCGTGCGAGCGGAGGGCCAACCTTAAGGGACAGTTCTAGGAGATATTGCAGCCGGCCCCGATCCATCCAGGGTGCGCCAGCGGGGAATTGGGGGCTACTCACCGACGCTTTTCGATAGCCAGAACCGGCTGCTGAGGATTTTCATCCTACCGATTAAAACGGCACTCCAGAGTCGCCAATGTGGCCTTCTCGTGATTTTTGTTTCTTAACATTTCACAACCAACTTGGCGGCGACCTGAGGCGCGAAAGCCGTGCGGCTGAGAACTGGAAGTAAGCAAATGTGTCCGGGATTGATGAGCAACTCGATCAAAGCAAAGAAGCTTGGCTTTGCCAAAGACTTCTCAAATGCGGGCGACAAAAATCACAGTCTCAAGGCGCTCAAAACTTGCATTCCTCTTTAACCGGGGCGATCATCATGACTGATCGATGACAAAAGCATTTTGTCTCCTGCGATCCGATAGACCTGTTGCATTCGTAAAGGCTAAGGAGGCGCGTTTTGAGCGATTGCGAACCGATACATTATTTGACGCCACGGACGAAAGGCGCAGGTTCCGTGGCGGCGCAGACCGCAACAAGCGGCAGCGAACACACAAGAATAAGCGCCCAGACCCGCTTTAGCCGCCAGGAGCTGTCCCAAATCCTGGCCGTCTATGGAAAGAAGGTCGCTTCCGGTGAATGGCGGGATTACGCCATCGACATGGGCCGCGAAAAGGCCGTCTTCTCAATCTTCCGAAAAACCAGCGAATGCCCGCTTCTCCGCATCGAGAAGAACCCCAAGCTTGCCCGCAAGCAGGGAGCCTATAGCGTGATCGCGGCATCCGGCCAGATTTTGAAACGCGGCCACGATCTGCGGCGCGTCCTCGATGTCCTGGATAAGAAGCGGCTCGAACTGGTCCGCTAGTCCATCCGCGCGGCTTCTTGCTTGAGTAGGAGTAGCCGCCACGATCTGCTGGCCAGTGCAGGTCCGGCTCATTCCGGCAACGTATCGGCACCCTCGCCGAGCGGCCGTTGCAGATAGTGGGCCGAAAGCCAATGGCCGTGCTTCCAGCCAACGCTTGGGAATTCCGCCACCTTGCGAAATCCCGCTGCCTCGTGAAACCGTAGCGACTGGTCTCCACCGGGCATGCTGATCCCGGCAATCATCTGTCGGAAGCCGCGGGCCGTGCAGTCTTCTATCAGGGCATCAAGCAAGAGCCGCCCGATCCCCTTTCGTTGCCAACCTTCGCCAACGTAGATCGTGTCCTCGACGGTGAAGCGGAAACCGTCGTGCGGATGGAAGCTGCTCGCATAGGCGAACCCGGCAATCTGCCCCTGACCAGCATCTGCAACCAGAAACGGATGGTTGGCCGCTGCGCGCTGCCCGAAGCGCTCGTGCATTGTTTCCAAAGTCGGCGCTTCATAATCCCAGGTCGCCGTCGAAGTCTCGCAAGCGTGTGCGTAGATCGCCAGCGCCGCAGGGAGATCATCGAGCGTGGCTTCGCGTATCTGCATGGTCATTGTCTGCCGAAATGGTGAAAGAAAAACCCCGCCGGAAATTTCCAGCGGGGCTGTTTCTACCAGTTTGTAGGGCTGCCGCTAAGGGGCTCGAAAGCTCTCCTTAAGGGCGAGAACCTCTTCGCGATTACTCGCGGCTGCCAAGGAACGACAGCAGGAACTGGAACATGTTGACGAAGTCGAGGTAAAGGCTCAGGGCGCCCATAACGGAGGCCTTGGCAACCATCTCAGCATCGTGACGGATGTAGAGGTATTCGTCCTTGATGCGCTGCGTGTCATAGGCGGTCAGGCCAGCAAAGACCAGAAGACCGATGACCGAGATCGCGAATGCGAGCGCGCCCGACTGCAGGAACCAGTTCAGGATCGAAGCGATGATCAGGCCGACAACGCCCATGATCAGGAACGAACCCCAACCTGACAGGTCTTTCTTCGTCGTGTAGCCGTACAGCGAGAGCGCTGCGAACGCGCCCGCCGTCACCAGAAACGTCTGGAAGATCGACGTGTTGGTGTAGATCAGGAAGATCACCGACAATGAGAGGCCCATGACGGCCGCGAACGCCCAGAACACCATCTGCGTCGCCGAAGCGCTGAGCTTGTGGATACCAAAGCTCAAGACCAGCACAAACGCCAGCGGAGCCAGCATCAAGACAAACTTGAGCGGCGAATTGTAAAGGACGTTGGCGATGGCCGGGTTGGCGGTCGCGATTTCGGATACGGCATAAGCCATGACGCCGGTAAGCAGAACGCCTGCCGACATGTAGTTATAAACGCCCAGCATGTAGGAGCGTAGGCCCTCATCCACGGCTGCGCCGGTGCGCGCGGTGGCGGCTGGTTGTGCGTAACGGTCGTTATACTGCGTCATCTCGCAAAATTCCCCTTTTGGCTGCGATCAGGCGAAATTCAGATTACGTCTTCGAATATGTCTACGCTTAAGACTGAATTCAAGCGCTTCGCCGCAATATTCGACCACCGAAATAGGCATTTACCTTACGGAGGTCTTGGACATGGTTCATAAGTCCTTGCGAATACCGATATAACCGTCATTCGGCCTTTAAATAGGGCACCGGCCGCGCATTGAGGACTTGCCAGGTCCCGAAGCCGCCAAAGGAGACAACCAGACCGATCGCGACGCCCAAAGCGGTGAGAATTGCCGGCCACGAGAGGAAAAATGGCACCTCGATCACCTGAGACAGCGCAATCCAGGCCGCAAGACCACCCAGCGCAACGGCGAAAACGGCGCTCAAGGACGCCAAAATCACGTACTCGATCGTATGTGCGGCCAAAATTCGAAACCGCGTCGCGCCCAGCGCCTTGAAGATCACCGCATCCAGGATCCGCCGCCGCTGCGCCGTCGCCAGCGCTCCAGCCAGCACCAACGCCCCGGCGGCCAGCGTCACGCCACCAGCAACCCGGATCGCCACCATGATCTTCTCAAACACCTTGGCAACACTGTTGACCGCATCGCGGACCCGGATCGCGGTAACGCCGGGGTAATCCTTGGCCAGCGTTTTCATAACCCGGGCTTCCTGCGGCACCGTGAAGCCGACCGGAAGCTGGAGCGTCGATAGGAAGTTCGTTGGCGCGCCGGCCAGCGTGTTGGGAGAAAAAACCAATACGAAGTTGATCGACAGGCTGTCCCAGTCGAGTTCTCTGAGGTTGGCGATTTCAGCCGTAATATTTCTCCCCAGAACGTTGACGGTGATTTTGTCCCCGATTCCGACGCCGAGCATCCGGGCCAGATCCTTTTCAAACGACACCAGAGGCGTGCCGGAATAATTCTCCCCCCACCATTTGCCCTCGACCACGCGTGAGCCTTCCGGGACGCTGGCCGAATAAGTGATCCCGCGGTCGCCGCGCAAAACCCATTCGGCTTCGGCCGGCGGTTTGATATCCTCGACCTTGCGGCCGGCAAGCTCGACGAGGCGCCCGCGCAGCATCGGGGCGGTTTGGATTTTGCTCCCCGGCGCCTCGCGTTCGATGAGTGATTTGAACCCGCTGACGTCGCCACGTGTGATGTCGAGCATGAAATAGTCCGGCGCGTTATCAGGCAGTTTGCCGGTCAACTCTCTGACGAGTGAGGCGTCCGTCAAGGCTACCGCGACGAGCATCGATAGCCCCGCACCCAGAGACAATACGACTGTCCGCGTCAGGCCTCCCGGCGCTGCAATGCTGCTGAGCGCGATGGCGAGTTCAGGCAACTTGGGTCTCGGCAGCCGCCGCGCCAGCCATGTCACGGCATGCCCAAGGCCGTAGAAAACCAAGAGCGTCGCAGCGAGCGCGCCGGCGAAATAGGCCGCGATGTGCGGCGTATCGGAGGTTAAAATCGCAACGCCTGCGAGAACCACCGCAACAAGGAATGTCGCAACGATAATCCTTAGCCGCGGCAGGGGATTGCCCTGCCCAATCTGATCGCGGAACAGGACGGCCGGCGAAATCTGCTCAACTCGCCCCAGCGGCCAAAGCGAAAATAAGAGAGCGACCAGTAGCCCGTAACCAGCAGCACCGATCAGGTCGCCCGGCGCAACCGTCACCACGGGCGCAATCGGCAACGCGCCGCCGTAAAGCGCCTTCAGGATTCCCGGCACTGCCGCACCGGCAATGAGCCCGATTACGATTCCAACCACCGTGATGGCAAGGATCTGCAACATGAAGATGCTGAGGACGACACCATTGCTGGCGCCCAAGGATTTCATCGTCGCAATCGTGCGCCGCCGCCGGTCGATGAAGTTCTGCACGGCGTTGGCAATGCCAACCCCGCCGATGATGAGCGCCGTCAGGCCGATGAGAGTGAGGAACTGGCGCAGACGTTCCAGCGTCCGGCGTACCTGCGGGGACGGATTCACCCGGTCGACAATCGTGAAGCCGCCATTCGATAGCTTTGCTTTGAGAGCTTCATGAGCTTGCGCGAGTGCTGCCGGATCTTCGCTTGCTCCGTCGCCTCGAAGCGCAATCCCGTAGCGCCAGCGGATCAGCGTCCCCGGCCCAACCAGCCCGCCTGCAAGAAGGTTGCCGGTCGCGACCAGAACCCGCGGGCCATAGGTCAGCCGGTCGAGTAGGCCATCTGGCTCCTTCTTGAGGATGCCCGCGACCTTGAATTGCGCCGGTCCGACGCGGAACTCATCGCCAATCTTGAGGCCGAGCCGTTCAAGCAGGATCGGTTCGACGACCGCACCTTTGGCGAGTGCCGCCGCGAAGTCCTGCCCGCCCTCCAGCTCCACCTGCCCAACCAGCGGATAGTTGGAATCGACGGCCTTGAGTTCCACAAGCAGCTGATCGCCGCCATCCAGAGTGCGCGCCATCGAGCGCATCGTCGCCGTTTCGCTGAACCGGCCGACGGCATCGAGTGCCTGACGCTCAGCCTCGGTCGCCCGCGCATGCATCCGCGAAATCGCAATGTCGCCGCCGATGATCTGCCGACCCTGCCGTTCAAGCCCGTTGATGAGCGCGCTCGCTAGCCCGCCGATGGCCGCGATCACCATGACGCCGAGCGCCACACAGCCGATGAAAACGATAAACCCATCGAAGCCGGTACGCATCTGGCGCACCGCGAGGCGCAGGGCAAGCGGCAGTGCTGGATAGGAACGTTCCGTCAAGGCGGGCTCGGCAACGGTTTGGCTCATACGGCCTCCGCGTAAGTATCCGAAACGATATGGCCGTCGCTCATGCGTACCGTACGCCCGCAGCGCTGGGCCAAGTGCTCGTCATGCGTGACAAGAACCAGCGTGGCGTTGAATTTCGCGTGCAGCGAAAACAGCAATTCGATGATCTGCTTTCCGGTCTCGCCGTCGAGGTTTCCGGTCGGCTCGTCGGCAAGGATCAGTTTTGGTCGAGTTGCCAGCGCTCGCGCAATGGCCACGCGCTGCTGTTCGCCACCCGACATCTCGGCGGGAAAATGTGTCAGGCGATGGCCGAGACCGACTTCGCTAAGCAGGCCGCTTGCAGTGGCAAAGGCGTCGGCGTCACCTTGGAATTCCAAGGGCAACGCAACGTTCTCAAGTGCCGTCATGGTCGGCACCAGATGGAACGACTGGAAGACGATGCCGATCGCCTCGCCGCGCAGCCGCGCCAGCCCATCTTCATCGAGCCTGCGCAAGTCTTTTCCGGCAACATGAACTTTACCGCCTGTTGCGGGTTCGAGACCGGCGACCACCATCAGCAACGACGTCTTGCCGGACCCCGACGGCCCAAGGATCGCAACCGACTGCCCAGGCGTCACCTCGAAATCGATGCCGCGCAGGATATCGACACGGCCCGCACGGCTTTCCAGAGAAAGTTCAAGACCGCTGAGCTTGATGATAGGAGCGTTCAAAAGTTCTGCCTCCGTCGCGACATGATGGGACGCCCTAAAGATTTTGTGAGCCTGACGCCATCGGCGGTTTGCCTTCGCCGCAAGGCCCTGGTTCCAAACCACCCCGGCCCGGATAGGGTCTTGGATAGCGCAAGTCCGGTACGATATTCCAAAGACATGAGGCGTGCAGGAAGAGTGAGGTCTGAAGATGATGACATTCGCCAATCGCAATTCACGATCGGCAGTTCTTCCAATCCGGGCTGCTGCCGTCAGCCTTTTGTGGATCGTGATCGCAGTGATATCGGGATGGATGACCTCTGAAGCAATGGCTGCAGACAAAACCGACAATCCCACGATTCGGATCGTCGCTTTCGGAGACAGCCTCACGGCCGGCTACGAACTGCCTCCGTCTGCCGCTTTTCCGGTACAACTTGAAGCCGCATTGAAAAAGCGCGGGTATTCGGTCGAAGTCGCCAATGCGGGCGTATCCGGCGATACGACAAGCGGTGGTCTGCAGCGCCTCGATTGGGCCGTGCCGGAAGGGACACAAGCGGTAATCCTGGAACTCGGCGCCAACGATGCACTGCGCGGACTGTTTCCAGAAACTGCGCGCGAAAACCTCGACAAGATCATGACGGCGCTCGACAAGCGCGGCATCGCCGTACTGCTGGCCGGCATGCGGTCGCCGCAAAACTGGGGCAAGGATTATGCCGATGGCTTCGAAAGCATTTATCCCGACCTCGCCAAGAAACACGACGCGCTGCTTTATCCCTTCTTCATGGAAGGCGTCGCGCTCGACCCCAAGCTCTGCCTCGACGACGGACTTCATCCGAACGCGAAGGGCGTCGCCCGTATCGTCGACGGCATCCTGCCTGATGTCGAGAAATTGATTGCGCGGGTCAAACAGCAGGCATCAAAGTAATAGCAGGCTTTGCGAATACCAGCCCACTGTGACCGCTCAAGGAGCGCCAAGCCATGCCGCGACTGTTCACAGCCATCGAATTGCCCGAAGCGATCCGCGAGGACCTCGACGACCTGAGCATGCCGTTGCCCGGCGCGCGCTGGAAAGACATGGACGAACTGCACCTGACATTGCGCTTCATCGGCGATGTCGACAATCCAACCGCCAGAGAATTCGCCGATCTCCTCGCCAACATCGATGTCTCCGCGTTCGAAATGCGCATCGTCGGGTTGGGAACGTTCGGCGGTCGCGATCCGCGCGTCCTTTGGGCCGGTGTCGAAGCGGGCGAGCCATTGGACCAGCTGGCCCGGGCCAACGAACGCGCCGCGCGCAATGCCGGAGTTGATCCCGCCCGCCATCCTTTCAAGCCGCATATCACGCTTGCGCGGCTGAAAAATAGCGATCCGGAGCGGCTGGCGCGCTATCTCCAGCGGCGCGGCGGTTTTCGCTCTGAACCCTTCTATGTCACTCATTTCACTTTGCTGTCATCCAAACCGCATACCGGCGGCGGTCCGTACGTCGTCGAGGAAACCTTCCCGCTCTTTGGTGGTGGCATCAGCGAGGACGGCGACCAGCCCGACCCAGGCCGCGGCTATTGACAAAAGCCCCGCTCTGTTGCGGCTTAGGCGGGCTCGAAAGCGCCGGTCGAATAAGCTCTCTAAGCTGAGTAACGCTCCGGCATGGCGCATGCCGCCGGAGTAAGTGGTTCGCCGCTTTTGAATGTAAAAACCTGGGCCGAAGTCCGGCAATCAACAAGGGCGCGGCCAGGATGATCATGACGACAAGCACGAAAGAGAGCCGAGATGTCTGAAGACCTGCTTTATAATGTTCGCGACGGTATCGGCCACATCGTGTTCAACCGCCCACAGGCGCGCAACGCCTTCACCCTCGAAATGTACTATGGCCTTGCCGACATCTGCGCCGAGGTCCCCTCAGACGGTTCTGTCAAAGCCATCATCATGACCGGCGCCGGCGATAAGGCATTCGGCTCAGGCACCGACATGACCCAGTTTCGCGGCTTCTCAACGCCCGAAGACGCCTGGGCCTACGAAGACAAGATGGAAGAGGTCTTAAGCAAGATCGAGCGCTGCCCGGTGCCGACGATTGCCGCCATCAACGGCGCTTGCACCGGTGGCGGCGCAGCCATAGCCGCTTGCTGCGACCTGCGCCTGGCGTCAGCGAATCTGAAATACGGCTTCCCCATCGCGCGCACGCTCGGCAACTGCCTATCGGCGTCCAACCTGCGCCGCCTAACCTCATTGCTGGGGGCCGGACGTCTGCGCGATATCATGTTCACCGCCCGCCTGATCGAGACTGACGAAGCGCTTGCCATTGGCATGATCAGCGAGAAAACCGAAACCGTCGAAGAGCTGCAGCAACGCGCTTTGGCCGTCGCCGAAAAGGTTGCCGGCCATGCGCCGCTGACGTTGCGCGCGACCAAGGAAGCAATGCGTCGTAACGCTTCGGGTGAACCTGTCGACGACCGCGATTTGATCGAGCTGTGCTACATGAGCGGCGATTTCAAGGAAGGTATGGAAGCCTTCCTGGCTAAGCGCAAACCCGATTGGAAAGGGCACTGAGAGCGCAACCTGATTTTTCACGCAATTATTTTGAAAATAATTCCTTTTGAGATCCGCCAAACACGATGACGAAACTATCCGCACGCGTGACGCTGAGCCTGCTCGTCAACGATATGTCCGAAACGCTGGCCTTTTACGAAGGCCTGGGGTTTCGGGCGACGGGACGCCAACCCGCCAGCAATGGCGAATGGGCCGAAGTGCGTCGCGACGATCTGGTCCTTCAGTTTTTCACCGAGCCACCGATCGGCATCGCCGAGATCCCGACGGCGAGCGGAACGTTCTATTTCCATCCCGATAGTGTCGACGACCTAGCGAACGAGTGGAAAGACAAAGTCGAACTGGCCTGGGGACCCGAAGACATGCCCTACGGCATGCGCGAATTCGGTATCACCGATCCGAACGGCTATTACCTGGCCTTCACCGAACCGAGCGGAAGATCGTCTTAAGGTGTTTCGACTTGCGCATCTTCGCGCATCGACCGCGGCAATCAGAAATCGAGCCACGCCGCCCCGATGATCGGCCCGCCGGTTCCTTCCTGAACGAGAACCGCGCAGGCGTCCGAATGCTCCATACTGACGGCGTCCGACATGAGCCGGATGACGTTCGGCTGACCGGTCCACGTTCCGACGGGAGAAAGCTCTCGCACGACGTTGTAGTATTTCAGATGCCGCCCGCGATTTTCGCCATGCTTGATCTGAACCGTGGCCGTTTTCTGAACTACCGCGAGCCAAACGGTTGCGGCAGTTGCTGGCGGGCCTGTTGTATCAGGGGCCGAGCCGAGCTTGATGACCATCGAGCCGTTTTCCTTGGCGATTTCGACCGGCAAGTTGACGGGGCTGAGCTTCGTCAGCGCCACGATAGCTTTGTCGATCTTTTTCTGCCGTGACCCGACAGCGTGCGCGCGCCCGTTGATAACGGCCTGCGGCGTGTAGACCGCTCCATCGCCGCGGGTATCGGCATAATCGCGTTGGCGTTGCGAATTGCGCGCCGAGGCCATCGTATCTTTCCAGCCCAGATAGTCCCAATAGTCGACCGGATAGCTCAACGCCAGCACATCGGGGCGCTCGATATAGGATTTCAAAAGCGCGTCGGCCGGCGGGCAGGAAGAACATCCCTGGCTGGTGAACAGTTCAACGACGGATCTCACCTGCCCGGCTTTCGCCCGGCTATCCGCCGAACAAATCCCAAGCAGCGCCCCGGCAACAACGACCGAGCAAACAGCGTTAAAGCTCTCAAGCCTCATCCGCATACCATCGCCTTTGTTCAAACCCCTCTCATGACCCTTCCGTAACCCAATATCGTGAATCCAAGGTTCAATAGGAAGTCACGAGTGGGTGACGCGATCTCATTTACAACCATAAGCGTCAAGTCCCAATCCACCCAACTTGCTTCTCGTCGCCGCAGTCCTGATGCCGCACCCCGCGCAACTTCAGGAATCGTTGGCTACGAGAAACCAGTGGGCAACCAGCTCCACACGCGCTTGCACGGTACTCACGAACGAAGCACCCGGCCGCGGAGAATTTTTCGGCGCCGGATGCGCGAGGCAAAGCCGAAGCATGGGCATCCCTGCTCAACACAAGCTTGCGCAGTGTTGAAGAACGAAGGCGCCCGGCTGCGGAGAATCGTACGGCGCCGGATGCGCGAGGCAAAGCCGAAGCATGGGCATCCGAAGGCGCCAATAAAAAAGAACGCGGAGCCCGTAAGGACCCCGCGCGCTTGAATTCGTCTGGTAACCTAACTTCGTAGTCGCCTTATGCGGCCGTTGCCAGGGTGCGCAGAACGTTGTTGAGAATTCCGCCATTCTTGACGTAATCGAGTTCGTCGAGCGTATCGATCCGGCAGACGAGCGGAATTTCGCCGGTCTGACCGTCCGGGAAGGTCACGGTCGCAACCATTTCCTGACGCGGCTTGATGTCCGTCAGGCCTTTGATCGAGATCGTCTCCTTGCCCGTCAGCCCGAGCGATTCAGCGCTCTGACCGTCTGCGAAGACGAACGGCACAATGCCCATGCCGACGAGGTTCGAACGGTGGATACGCTCGAACGATTGCGCGATGACGGCGCGGACACCCAAAAGCTTGGTACCCTTGGCAGCCCAGTCGCGCGATGAGCCGTTGCCATATTCGACACCGGCAAGCACGACGAGCGGAACGCCGTCGGCCTGATACTTCTGCGCGGCATCATAGATCGACATCTCTTCGCCGGACGGCTGGTGGATCGTATAGCCGCCCTCTTTGACGTTGCCGTTCTCGTCTTTGACCATCAGGTTCTTGATGCGGATGTTGGCAAACGTCCCGCGCATCATGACTTCGTGGTTGCCGCGGCGGGTGCCGTACTGGTTGAAGTCTGCCGGCTGCACGCCGTTGTCCATCAGGTACTTGCCAGCCGGAGACGCGGCTTTGATCGAACCGGCCGGCGAGATGTGGTCGGTCGTGATCTTGTCGCCGAAAACCGCCAGAACGCGCGCATCGACGATGTCGGTGAGCGGCTCAGGCGCTGCTTTCATGCCTTCGAAGTACGGCGGGTTGCGCACGTAAGTGGAATTGTCCTGCCACGTGTACGTCAGCCCGGTGCTGGTGTTGATGCCCTGCCAGTGCTCGTCGCCCTTGAAGACGTCGGAATATTTGTCTTCGAACATCGCACGCGTGATGTTCTTTGCGACAAAGTCCTGGATCTCGTGGGTCGTTGGCCAGATGTCCTTGAGGTAGACCGGATTGCCGTCCTTGTCGTTGCCGAGCGGTTCGGTGGTCAGGTCTTTTTGCACCGATCCGGCCAGCGCGTAAGCGACGACAAGCGGCGGCGAAGCCAGATAGTTGGCCTGCACGTCTGGGCTGACACGGCCCTCGAAGTTGCGGTTGCCCGACAGCACAGCCGCCGCGACGATACCGTTGTCGTTGATAGCCTTTGAGATCGGCGCCGGCAGAGGCCCGGAGTTACCGATACAGGTCGTGCAACCGAAACCGACAAGGTTGAAACCAAGCTTGTCGAGATAGGGCTGCAGGCCGGCTTTTTCCAAATAGGCAGCAACCACCTGGCTTCCAGGAGCCAGCGAGGTTTTGACCCAAGGCTTGACGGTCAGACCTTTTTCGGCGGCGTTGCGTGCGAGGAGACCTGCGCCGATCAGAACGCTGGGGTTCGATGTATTGGTGCAGCTCGTGATCGCAGCAATCGCCACGTCGCCGTGGCCGATGTCGTAGTCGGTGCCCTCAACCGCAACGCGTTTGCCGATCTCGGCAGCTTTCCGGTACTCGGTTTCCATCGCTGCGGCAAAGCCAGCTTTGATATCGCTGAGTGCCTGGCGGCCTTCCGGACGCTTCGGTCCGGCCATCGATGGCACGACTTCGGAAAGGTCGAGTTCGAGCGTGTCGGTGAAGACCGGCTCGCTGCCGGATTCGCGGAACATGCCCTGAGCCTTGGAGTAAGCTTCGACGAGCGCGATGCGGTCTTCGGCACGTCCCGAAATCTTCAGGTAGTTGAGCGTTTCGCCATCGACGGGGAAGAAGCCGCAGGTCGCACCGTATTCAGGCGCCATGTTGGCGATCGTCGCGCGGTCGGCCAGCGTCATGTTGTCGAGACCCGGCCCGAAGAACTCGACGAACTTGCCGACGACACCCTTCTTGCGCAGCATCTGCGTGACGGTGAGAACGAGGTCGGTCGCGGTCACGCCTTCGTTGAGCTTTCCGGTCAGGCGGAAACCGATGACTTCCGGCAGCAGCATCGAAATCGGCTGGCCCAGCATGGCAGCTTCCGCTTCGATACCGCCGACGCCCCAGCCCAGAACCGCAAGGCCGTTGACCATCGTCGTATGACTATCGGTGCCAACCAGCGTGTCGGGATAAGCGACGGTTTCGCCGTCAACGTCTTTGGTCCAGACCGTCTGGGCGAGATATTCGAGGTTCACCTGGTGGCAGATGCCGGTACCTGGCGGGACAACGCGGAAGTTGTTGAACGCCCCTTGGCCCCACTTGAGGAAGTTATAGCGTTCGCCGTTGCGCTCGTATTCGTGCTCGACGTTCTGCGAGAGGGCCTTTGGCGTCCCGAATTCGTCGACGATCACCGAGTGGTCGATGACCAGATCGACGGGGACGAGCGGGTTGATGAGACGCGGGTCGCCGCCGAGCTGCTCCATGCCATCGCGCATGGCAGCGAGGTCAACGACGGCAGGCACGCCGGTGAAGTCCTGCATCAGAACGCGCGCCGGGCGATATCCGATTTCGCTGCCGGCCTTGCCCTTGTCCTGCAGCCACGCTGCGACGGCCTCAATATCGGCCTTCTTGACGGTGCGGTCGTCTTCGAAGCGCAAAAGGTTCTCTAAAATGACCTTCATCGAGAACGGGAGCTTGGAAATGCCCGCCAAGCCGTTCTTTTCGGCGTCCGGCAGGGAGAAATAAGTGTAGGTCTTGCCGCCGACGTCGAGCGTCTTGCGGCATTTGAAACTATCGAGCGATTTTTTATCTGTGCTCACGTACAGGTCTCCTCACTGGGTTTTTGTGAAAAACCGCGCCGCCGGAGCGCCGACGGAAGAGATACTGTCTGCAATCGCCTGAAAGGCTGTGCGTAATGACATGCAGGCAGCGTCCCGTTTTTTGCGCTAGCACCAAACGATGAGCCCCTTTTATATAGGGGCCAATCCGATACCGCTACTCGACTTGTGCAGTGCCGTATCGTAAAGCCCGCCTAAAAGTTGCTCACCAGGAATCCATTGCAGCTAACCATTGATCAACTCGCCGTCCGCCGTGGTTCTCGTCTCGTCATCGACGATCTGAGTTTCAGCGCCAAAGCCGGGCAGGCTCTATTATTGACCGGGCCGAACGGAGCCGGCAAGACAACCCTTTTGCGTACAATCGTCGGCTTTATTGCGCATGAAAGAGGCACGATCAGCCTCGAAGGCGGCGATGACGAGCGCGAAATCGGCGAACAATCCCATTATGTGGGGCACGCAAACGGCATCAAGTCCGGCCTCTCGGTGTCCGAAAATCTCACGTTTTGGGCCGAATATCTGGCCCCGGACGCTGCGCGCACAGAGCAACGGGACCGCATCTTCGAGGCTTTGGAGCGTCTGAACCTCGTCTCTTTGGAAGATATTCCGGCTGCCTACCTGTCGGCAGGACAGAAGCGCCGCCTCGGGCTGGGCCGCCTTCTGGTCGCCGACCGGCCGTTGTGGCTCCTCGATGAGCCGACCGTCTCGCTCGATACGGCATCCGTCGCGCTGTTGGCCGGTATCGTCAAAGACCATATCGCGGGCGGCGGATTGGCTGTTGCTGCAACCCATATTCCGCTTGGCCTAGAAGATTCCGCCGAATTGCGCCTGGGCGCGGCGAGGGCGCCGGCATGAACGCATTCTGGACCTTGCTGAAACGCGACATCCGCCTCGCCATGCGCGAAGGCGGTGCCATCGGAACCGCACTCGGCTTCTATTTGATCGTCATCGCCATGCTGCCGTTGGGCCTCGGCCCGGACTTGAACCTTCTGAGCCGGATCGCACCGGGCCTGTTGTGGATCGCCTTACTACTGTCGGCGCTTCTCTCGCTCGGACGCATGTTCGAGACTGATTACGAAGACGGCTCGCTCGAATTGCTGGCCATCGGCGGCCTGCCACTGGAGTTGGTCGCCGCCGCAAAGGCGCTAGCGCACTGGCTGACGACTGGAATTCCGCTGGCTCTGCTGGCCCCGGTCCTTGGCATTCTGCTGAACCTCGACATCGCCGCTTATGGCGTTTTGGTGCTGACGATGCTGGTCGGAACGCCCGCCATCAGCTTTCTGGGCTCGATCGGCGCCGCCCTCACGCTGCGCGCCCGCCGCGGCGGTCTGCTCCTCGCCTTGCTCATCCTGCCGCTCTACGTCCCGACGCTGATTTACGGGATTGCAGCGATTTCCTCAGCCACACTTGCTGCCAGCGAAGCGTTCTGGCCGTCGTTCCTGATCCTGTCGGCGCTTTCGATGGGGGCACTGGTACTCGGGCCGTTAGCCTCGGCTGCCGCCCTGCGGATCCAGCTGCAATAGCCTGAAATTGGCTTTCGAGAGGCCAAACAAACGCCCCGAACGCAAGCTTGCCAACTGTTAAGTGGACAATCCGCCGGCTGCTGGCGCAGACTTTCTGAAAAGATCCACCCCAGGTTGCCAATAGTCAAAGATTGCCTCGGCAAACGTCTGCTATACGGGCAGCTTTAGAAAGTTCTTCACCGCCCTTGTGGACAGACTGTTTCACGTGAATCTGCAACCCAGCCGGGCTATGGGCTAACCATTGGCACCAAAAGACCAAATTGCCGCGCAATCTGGAGACTACGGTGAATTGCGAAGCCGCCCGTTAGCCCTTAATTAGCAAGCATCATGCAGACGCAATCCATAACCCAGAAGTTGGCCAACCCAACGCGCTTCATGGCGCTGTCCGGGGCTATTCTGCCTTGGCTGTCGGCCACCGCCGCGGTCATCATTGCCTACGCGATGTACCGGGGCTGGAACGCGCCGCCCGATTATCAGCAGGGCGAAACGATCCTCATCATGTACATCCACGTGCCATTCGCCTGGCTCGCCATGATGGGCTATGCGTTGGTCGCGTTCTCAAGCTTCGGACTTTTGGTGTTCCGCCACCCGCTTGCAGATGTGTCGGCGAAGGCAGCCGCTCCGATCGGTGCCGCTTTCACGTTCCTCGCGCTTGTCACCGGCTCGCTTTGGGGCAAGCCAATGTGGGGGACCTACTGGGTCTGGGACGCGCGCCTGACATCCGTGCTGATGCTGTTTTTCCTGTATTTGGGGCTCATCGCGCTTCGGTCTTCGATTGAGGAAGAGACGCTCGCCTCCAAGCTGACGGCCGTTTTGGCGCTGGTCGGCGTGGCGCTGCTGCCGTTTATCAAGATCTCGGTCGAGGGTCTGTCGATCCCCTGGCTTGGCCTCGAAATCCCCGCCTGGAACACGCTGCACCAGCCATCGACCGGCATGGGCTCGACGATCCATATCTCCCAACGCATTCCGCTGTTGTTGTCTGCGTTCGGCTTCTCGCTCGCCTTCTTTGCGATGCACATGAAGGCCATGCGCACGGAGATTTTGCGTCGGCGCGTCAAGGCCTTGCGCATTGCCGAAGTCGATCGCGCGCGCGCCAGGGAAGCCGTCGCCGCGGCTGAATAACGAACAGGTACCGGGCCTCGAATGAGCGCGCCAGAAATGAATTGGAGTCAAGATGGATCTCGGGTCGCACGCCGCCTTCATTATCGCCAGCTATGCCGCCGCGATCATTGTTTTGACCGGGCTCATCGCTTGGCTCGTCTACGAAGGCGCCCACCAGAAGCGACTGCTTGAAGATCTTGAAGCACGTGGCGCGCGCCGCCGCTCCAAGAGTTCGACGGCAACCAAGAGCACGGCAAACACATGACGACTGAAAACCCCGAAATCGAACAACCCGCGCGCCGCAATCGCACCGCATGGGTCGTCGCACCGCTCGTCATTTTCGTCATCTTGGCGCTCATCTTCGCCTTTGCTCTATCTTCCGGCGACCCGTCGAAACTCCCTTCAGCCCTGATCGGCAAGCCCGCCCCAGTCGCTGAATTCGGCCCACTGGAAGGTTTGCGAATTGGCGAGAACCAAGTGCCTGGGTTCGACCAGAAAGAACTCAGCGACGGCAAAGTTACCGTCGTCAACTTCTGGGCGTCGTGGTGCGTGCCCTGCGTTCAGGAACACCCCATGCTACTGGAGCTGAAGAAGCGGACCGGCGTGGCGATTTACGGGGTGAACTACAAAGACAAGTCCTCTGCCGCGCGCCGATTTATCGGGCGTTACGGCAATCCTTATGACCGGCTGGGAACCGATCCGAACGGCCGCGGCGCGATCGAGTGGGGAGTCTATGGCATGCCCGAAACGTTCATCATCGATGGGCGCGGCAAGATTGCCTTCAAGCACGTCGGCCCGATCTCGGAAAAAAGCCTCATCAATACGGTCATCCCCGAGATCGAAAAGGCCCGCAAGACGGCTGCGAACTAGCCCCAGCCGTCTGCCTGCCCAATCGCCTCAATGGCGCGTCGATCAAACAGCTTCGAATTGCTTGGTCGCCTCATTGAGCACCAGAAGCTGCCCGGTGCCGATATCGAAATGAGCGCCGTGCAACTGCAGCCGGCCTTTCGATTCAAGCTGCTGAACGCACGGGAAAGTCCGCAGGTTCGCCAGCGATGCAACGATGCCCGCGCACTCCATCTTATGCTGAAGCACGTGCTTTTCGGTCGTTCCCGGATGCGCCATTTTCAAACGGCTTTTGGCCTCATCGAGCATCGACATCCAGTTCGAAATGAAATGGGCTTCCGTTTCTTCCGCTGCGCTACGGTTCAAGGCTGCGGTGATGCCACCGCAACTCGAATGGCCCATGATGACGATGTGCTTGACCTTCAAATTCAGGACCGCGAATTCCAACGCCGCGCTGACGCCGTGATAATTGCCACCCGTTTCGTACGGCGGAACGAGGTTAGCCACGTTGCGAACCACGAACAGTTCGCCCGGCATGGCCGAGAAGATTGTCTCCGGATCGACGCGGCTGTCGCAACACGAAACAAGCATGACTTCCGGCTTCTGCCCGTGCTCCGCCAGATCTTGGTAATGGCTGGAGTTTGGCGCGAAATGGCGGAATTTGAAGCGCTGAAAACGGTCGACGAGGTATTCGGGAAAGCCCATCGGTCGCTGGTCCTTTGTTTTATTTTGCCAACGATCAAATATCCTTTCGTCGTATTCCGTCAATGCTTTTGCAAGGATCGGGGCAGGTGGTCGCATCTCTTTGTTTAACGGCCACGACGGTGCTGCACTATTTGTCGATTCTGATGGCCTGGCGGAGGGTCTCGACAAGGTTCAGTTCTGCCCGACCCAGGCTCGCTTCGATCACCGTTTCGACGCCGGCGACGGCCGCCCCGAAAGCCATTTCGAACGCCTGGTTCGCAAGGAGCTGCCCGAGAAGCAGAGCCGCGAACAAGTCGCCCGTGCCATGCGGGACGTTGTCATGTCGGTGCGCCAGGACCTGACCGGGTTTGCCTTCTCCGCAATAGACGTTGGCGATCGACCCGTCTCTTCCCGGAACCGATGTCGTTGCCACATACGGACAGCCCAGTCGCAGCATGGCTTTATGAGCCCCTTCGACGTTTTCGACGCTCGCGCCGGTCAGCCAGGAAAGTTCAAAACGATTGGGTGTCAGGATATCGGCTAGCGGCACGAGGTCGGACTGAATGGCATGAGCAACTTCTTCCGACACATAAAGCCCGCCGGGGTCATCGCCGAGGACAGGGTCGCAGAGGTAAATGAGCGCCGGGTTTCTCGATTTGAGCTCCTTGATCAGCCGCTCGGCAGTCGAAGCATGCGCCAGACTTGGAAAATAGCCCGTAAGTACCGCTTCGACACCTCTGAGCGCACCGTTAATCTCAAGCGCTCGGAACATCCCTTGCAGGTCCTGAGGCGCCACTCGGCTGCCGCCGACGTTGGGATATCCGTAATGATTGGAAAGGACGACGCTGGGGGCTGCGATGGTTTCGTGTCCAAGCGCCTGTAGCGCGGGAACGATGGCGCGAAGGCCAACGTGCCCGCTGGCGACAAACGACGATATCGCAAGGATTTTGGCCACGAATTTGGTTTCCCGGTGCCATGTGCCGGACCACCGGGCACACAGTTCTCTCGGCAGCGTCTGTCGCTGGCGATATCGGGGCCCCGCGGCCAATCGCAAGTATAATACATGTGCCTGGAACGGCCCAGCTTTCCCGGCACTCAACCTGGAAATACATTCGCACTAAGTCAATTTGCGTTTTTCGCGCTCTTGACTACAAATGTCGCACCGCACCATGACACGCCTCCCCGGTGAGTACCGATGCGCGGTCGGCAACCACTGCCAGCAAGAACCACAAACGACAAGAAGAGGAGAGCTTTGCATGGATGTCCGCCCCCGCCGCAGCGTACTCTACATGCCTGGATCGAACGTACGCGCCCTTGAAAAGGCGAAGTCTATCCCTGCTGACGCTTTGATCCTCGATTTGGAGGACGCTGTCGCTCCGGATGCCAAGATCGAAGCGCGCGAGAAGGTCTGCGCAGCTGTGCGTAGCGGTGGTTACGGCAAGCGCGAACTCATCATCCGTGTCAATGCTTTGGAAACCCCATGGGGTGCGGACGATCTCAAAGCCGCGTCCGAAGCCGGACCCGATGCCATCCTCGTCCCGAAGGTCGGCCGCCCGGGCGACATCATCTCGGCCGCCAAGGTCGTCACCGCCTATAACGCTCCCGATAAGACGATGCTGTGGGCGATGATGGAAACACCCATGTCGATCCTCAACACGCGCGAAATCGCAATGGCCGGTATCGAGCGCGAGCACCGCCTGACCTGCCTCGTCATGGGCACCAACGACTTGATCAAGGAATCGCACGCGCGCGCCTACAAGGACCGCTTCGCTGTGGTTCCCTGGCTGGCAATGACGATTGTCGCCGCCCGCGCCTACGGCCTCGATGTTCTCGACGGCGTCTACAACGATTTCCGCGATCTCGACGGCCTGCGCAGCGAATGTGAGCACGGCCGCACCCTGGGCATGGACGGCAAGACGCTGATCCACCCCGGCCAGGTTGAGATCACCAACGAGATCTTCTCGCCATCCGAAGACGAGGTCGCTTGGTCGCGCAAGATCATCGCCGCTTTTGCCGAACCGCAAAACGCTTCTCTCGGTGTCATCACGGTCGAAGGCAAGATGGTCGAGCGCCTGCATTTGCATATGGCTGAGCGCACGGTCGCAATCGCTGAAGCGATCTCGGATATGGGCAAATAACAACGACGGCGCGCCGGACAAATCGCCGGCGCGCGAATTAGCACACGAACTGGAGACGACTGAGCAGCATGGCAACGACAAAAACAAATCCTGGGAACTACTTCGAAGACTTCTATCCAGGCCAGCTGATCAAACACGCCACGCCGCGCACCGTGACGTCGGGCGATGCGGCGCTTTACATGGGTCTTTATGGCCCACGCTTTGCGGTTCAATCCTCAGACGCTTTCGCCCGCGCCATCGGTTATCCGCAAAACCCGCTCGACGACATGCTCGTTTTCCATACGGTTTTCGGCAAGACCGTACCGGACGTCTCTCTCAACGCGGTTGCCAATCTCGGATATGCAGACTGCCGATTCTTGAAGCCCGTCTATCCCGGCACAACGTTGTCGACGGTGTCTGAAGTCATCGGCGTCAAGGAGAACTCCAACGGCAAGACCGGAACGGTTTATGTCCGCTCGACCGGTTCGGACGAGAACGGCGAAAAGGTGCTCGAATACGTTCGCTGGGTCATGGTCCGCAAGCGCGATGAAAAATCGCCTGCACCCGAAGCTGTCGTGCCCGAGCTGCCCGAGCGCGTGGATCCAGCCCGGCTCGGCGAAGCATTGCCGGATCTCGATCTGAGTAAGTACGACTTCGATCTGGCCGGCAGTCCGCATCGCTGGGGAGATTACGAGGTCGGCGAGAAAATCGATCACGTCGACGGCATGACGGTCGAAGAAGCCGAACACCAGATCGCCACGCGTCTCTACCAGAACACCGCAAAGGTTCACTTCAATCAGCATACCGAAGCCAAAGGCCGTTTCGGACGCCGTCTGATCTACGGTGGCGTTGTCATTTCGCTGGCGCGCGCGCTCTCGTTCAACGGACTGGGCAACGCCTTCCACCTAGCGGGAATCAACGCCGGCCGCCACGTTGCCCCGCTGTTTGCGGGCGATACGGTCTATGCTTGGTCAGAGGTTTTGGAAGTTGCCGAAATCCCTGGCCGCAGCGATGTCGGAGCGTTGCGCGTCAGGCTCATCGCAACCCGCAACCAGTCTTGCGAAGACCATCCGCTGAAACTGGACGACGGCAAGTATCATGAGGGTGTGATCCTAGATCTCGATGCCTGGCTGGTGCTTCCGCGCTGAAGACATTTCGGGATCGGCCGGCCATTGACTGTTCGACAACGCGCCGAGCAGGGTTGAGCATTGCCACCCTGGGCGTTCCTTTTTCCTACAAGAACGTCACAGTAACAGTAACATTTTTTCTACAACGTCAGTTCTGAGATCGATTTTTGCCTATTTCTTAAGTGTACAACTGCAGTGTTGAGCGCGATAGTTTCGTGGCTGTAGAGATTTTCGGACAAGCTTCGCCTTGTCTATTACTCAAGGGGATTTGCTCGAATGGGTGCAGATCTCTTGAAACTCATGAAACTCTCCCAAGATTGGGGAACAATCAAATCCTTGCAGCTGACCATGAGCAGCTGCGGCCGAAGGGGCGATACTGGTGACTCACCGCACAGCGGTTATTGGCGCAGGACTTGCGGGCCTTTCGTGTGCTCGCGTACTGCGTCGTGCCGGCCATTACGTTGAGGTTTTCGAAGCCGACCGCATCGTCGGCGGCCGCATGGCGACCATGCGCAACGGCCTCGTGCCATACGATCACGGCGCCCAGTACATTACCGCCCGCTCCGCCCAGTTCCGCGAATTCGTCGACGAACTTGTTGGCTCAGGTTATGCCGCCGCGTGGACGCCGCGCGTGACCACCGGTCCAAATAATCAGCAGGGCACTGTCGCCAATTGGTATGTCGGCGTCCCCGGCATGGCATCGATCGTCAGGCCCCTTGCCGAAGGCGTCAGGATCCACACCGAGCGTCAGGTCCACACCATTTCAAAAGGTCCAAAAGGCTGGCAGATCTGGTTCGCCGACAAGTCTTCGGCTGGTCCCTTCGACGCCATCGCGGTTTGCGTTCCAGCTCCGCAAGCACAGCTCATGCTCGGGCCGTTGAACGAAATGGCCAGCCATCTTGCACGCGCCCGGCTGGCGCCTTGCTGGGCCCTGATGGTGCGCCTTGACGAGCGCACTTTGCCAGAACAGGACGTCTATTCGGATATGTCCGAAGGCATCCGATGGATTGCCCGCAACAATTCCAAACCCGGCCGCGGGACGCGTGGTGAGACGGTCGTCGTCCATGCTTCGCCTCAGTGGAGCCGCGAAGTCGAAGACGCCGATGCCGAGGCCGTCGCCGAAGAACTCTGGAATGAAGTCACCAATATTTTCGGACTTCCCGCGGTTCAACCGTCCCAGATGTCCGCACATTTGTGGAAATACGGGCTTGTTGAGCGCCACTTGAGCGAAAGCTTCGTCTATTCGACTGAGGCCCGCGTCGGCGTCGCAGGCGATTGGTGCCTGGGCCGGCTGGCGGAGCACGCATTCGAAAGCGGATTCGGTCTCGGCCGTTCTATCGTCAATTCGCTGGACTGACCGCTTCGCGCATCTGAAAATCCCGCTCTCAAACGTCGCAACGCCCGCAGACCCCCGTGCGCGCGCCTAATGCTATTTGGCATATGGTGTACCATCGATGCTTTGTCGTTAGGTGAATTGCCGCATCGCAACAATCGCGTTACGAACATCTGGTGAATAAGCCTTCTACCGCACACTAATGTGGAGAAACGAATGTCCGATGTGAGAGCCGCGGCAGGCAACGCCAACCGGCCAATGTCACCCCACCTCCAGGTCTACCGGCCGCTCATCAATATGGTCATGTCGATTCTGCACCGAATGACCGGCGTCGCCTTGTATTTTGGATTTATCTTGCTTGCCTGGTGGCTGACGGCGGCGGCTGTCGGAGCGGACTACTTCAATTACGTCAACGGCATCTTCGGCAGCCTGCTCGGCAAGGTCGTCATGTTCGGCTTCACCTGGGCGCTGCTGCATCACATGATGGGCGGCATCCGCCATTTCATCTGGGACACGTGCCGTGGATTGGATATTGGCAGCGTGAAAATGCTGTCGTTTATGACCGGTTTCGTCTCCGTCATCGGAACGCTTCTCATCTGGGCTGCCGTCGGTTTCGCCGGCTGATTTCCCGTCTCGAATTCGAATTTAGGAACCTCCCCCATGAGCATGCGCACTCCGCTAAAGAACGTGCGGCACCTGGGTTCGGCCAAAGAAGGCGCCGACCATTTCTGGCTGCAGCGTGTGACCGCGGTCGCCAACCTTGTTCTCGGACTGTTTCTGGTCTGGCTCATCGCCAGCCTGGCCGGCGCCGATTACGAAACCGTCAAGGCGACCTTGGCGAACCCCATCAACGCCATCCTGCTTTTGATGCTGGTGATTTCGTCAACGATCCATATGCGCCTTGGAATGCAGGTTGTGATCGAAGACTACGTCCACCAGGAGAGCTCGAAGATCCTCCTTCTCCTGCTCAATAACTTCTTCGCGATCCTCGTCGGCGCGGCATGCGTCTGGGCGATCCTCAAACTCAGTTTCGCTTGATTGATGCCGGATGGCGGGCTTCGGTCGCGTCACAAGGCAAAAGACTTGAATTGAGAGGCAACGAATGGCTGCGACCAACGGCAAGGCCTATACGATCATTGACCACACCTACGACGTCGTCGTCGTCGGAGCTGGCGGCGCGGGCTTGCGCGCGACGCTTGGCTGCGCTGAAGCCGGATTGAAGACGGCCTGCGTCACGAAGGTCTTCCCGACCCGTTCGCACACCGTTGCCGCCCAAGGCGGCGTCGCCGCTTCGCTCGGGAACATGGGCCCGGACAACTGGCGCTGGCACATGTACGACACCGTCAAAGGCTCGGACTGGCTGGGCGACCAGGATTCCATCGAGTACCTCTGCCGACACGCTCCGGCAGCCGTCTATGAGTTGGAGCACTACGGCGTGCCGTTCTCGCGCACCGAAGACGGCCGCATCTACCAGCGCCCCTTCGGCGGCATGACGACCGAATTCGGCGAAGGCCCGCCGGCTCAGCGCACATGCGCCGCAGCCGACCGCACCGGTCACGCCATGCTCCACACGCTTTACGGTCAGTCGCTGCGCTACTCGGCGGAATTCTTCATCGAGTATTTCGCCCTCGACCTGATGATGGATTCCGAAGGCGCCTGCCGCGGCCTCGTCGCCATGTCGATTGAAGACGGCACCATCCATCGCTTCCGCGCCAAGCGCACGATCCTCGCCACCGGCGGCTTCGGCCGCGCATACTTCTCATGTACCTCGGCCCACACCTGCACCGGCGACGGCGGCGCGATGGTCCTGCGCGCCGGCCTGCCACTCCAGGATATGGAATTCGTCCAGTTCCACCCGACCGGCATCTACGGTGCCGGCGTCCTCATCACCGAAGGCGCCCGCGGCGAAGGCGGCTATCTGACGAACTCCGAAGGCGAGCGCTTCATGGAGCGCTACGCACCCTCGGCGAAGGACCTCGCCTCGCGCGACGTCGTCTCCCGTTCGATGACGATGGAAATCCGCGATGGCCGCGGTGTCGGTCCCGAAGGCGACCACATCTACCTTCACCTCGATCACCTCGATCCCAAGATCCTGGCTGAGCGCCTGCCTGGCATCACCGAAAACGCCAAGGTCTTTGCTGGTGTTGACTTGCGCCGCCAGCCGATCCCTGTGATCCCGACTGTCCACTACAACATGGGCGGCATTCCAACCAACTACCACGGCGAGGTCGTCACCCTGAAAGACGGCAACCCCGATCACGTCGTCCCAGGTCTGATGGCGATCGGCGAAGCCGCCTGCGTCTCGGTTCACGGCGCTAACCGTTTGGGCTCCAATTCGCTGATCGACCTCGTCGTCTTCGGACGAGCCGCTGGTCTGCGTTGCGCCGAAGTCGTCGAACCGGGCAGCCACCAGGATCTGCCCTCCGACGCATCCGAAGCGGCCATCGCACGTCTCGATCGCTTCCGCTTCGCTACCGGCGGCACGCCAACTGCTGAGCTGCGCTTGAAAATGCAAAAGGTCATGCAGTCGAACTGCGCCGTCTTCCGCGACGGTCCGGTGCTCGCCGAAGGCGTCGATCTCATCAACGAGATCTGGAAGGGCTCCGAAGACGTCCGCGTCTCCGACCGCTCGCTGGTCTGGAACTCCGACCTCATCGAAACGCTCGAATACGACAACCTGATCTCGCAGGCTGCCGTCACCGTCACGGGGGCTTCCAACCGGACCGAAAGCCGTGGCGCTCACGCCCGCGAAGACTATCCGGACCGCAACGACGCGGAATGGATGAAACATACGCTCGCCTGGGCCGATTGCGCCGGACGCGCGATCACCCTCGACTACCGTCCGGTCCACACCTACACGATGACCAACGAGATGCATTACATCGAGCCGAAAGCCCGCGTCTATTAAGCGGCAGACGGCATTTTAAGCCTTTTTAGAGCCGGCCTCAGCGCCGGCTCTTTCGTTTTTCAACAGGCCCTTCTTTCAACAGCCCTATGTTTCAACATCCCGGTGTGTTGGCCGCGATCTTGACACAGAAGGCGCGTTGATCGTGATTGCGGGTGCGGGACATCGATCTCTCCCGGCGTCTTCATCAGGATCCAGCTGTGAGCAAGAGCAAGCCAGAAAAGCCCGGAAAATCGGGCCAGGACTCGCAAGATGGCGCGACGACCCGTCTCGCGCCGGATCCCTTCGCAGCAGTCCTGCCCGCGCTCGCAGCTCTCGGAGCGATCGCGTCCATCGCCAGCATCAACTGGTCGGCCGAAGAAAAGACACCGGACCGCCCCAAGGCGCGCCGCAAAGCCTCCACAGCGCTCAAGGACCTCGAGACCTGCTGTATGGGGCTCATCGAGATCTTCCGCCGCTTCAACCGCCATCCAAAACTGTTTTGCGGAGAAGGCGCCGGCACCAATGTCCCGCTCAAGTTCGGCGTCCATGGCGTGCGGGTCAGCGCCGACAACGCACGCCTCTACCAGCAGATCATGAATGACGTGGCGTCCATGCTCGTGCTGGCCTCGCAAAACGCCTTTGACGTGATGTCAGCCGTCGAGGATGGCGAAATCGATGCGCCCGAGGAGATCTACTTCGGTTTCGGCGAATGCCAGGAAGCGCTCAACGAGTTGATCCAGCAGCGCGCGACGCTGCGTGAAAGTGTGGAAAAAGGCCTCTACGTCGCACTGCGGCTGAGCCAGCTTGTTTCCGAGCTCAAGAAGTATCGTGCCGACCCGGCCTGAAATCACTCAAAAATCCGGTCAAATGCTCCTAAAGACCGCGCAAACCTTGCCAAACGTAGCGTTGACAGGACGCCGCGCAGGCCGCATGTCAGATAGCACCTGTTTGCACTGCAAAAGAGAGCATTACCGATGGTCCAATTGACGCTTCCAAAAAACTCGAAGGTCACTCGCGGCAAGACGTGGAACAAGCCGAGCGGCAAGGGCAATTGGAAAGAGTTCAGGATTTATCGATGGACTCCCGACGACGGTAAGAATCCTCATCTGGACACGTATTGGATCAATACCGACGAATGCGGCCCGATGGTCCTAGATGCTCTCATCAAGATCAAGAACGAGATCGACCAGACCTTGACGTTCCGCCGCTCCTGCCGCGAAGGCATTTGCGGCTCGTGTTCAATGAACATCGACGGGACCAATACGCTGGCCTGCCTCAAGGCAATTTCCGACGTCTCCGGCGCCGTAAAGATCTATCCGTTGCCGCATATGGATGTCGTTCGCGACCTGGTGCCCGATCTCACCCATTTCTACGCCCAGCACCGTTCGATCGAGCCGTGGCTCAAGACCGACACGCCAACGCCGCCGACCGAATGGAAACAGTCAAGGGATGATCGCGAGGTCCTCGACGGCCTTTATGAATGCATCCTTTGCGCCTGCTGCTCGACGTCGTGCCCAAGCTACTGGTGGAACTCGGACCGTTATCTGGGCCCGGCAATCCTTTTGCAGGCTTATCGGTGGGTCAACGACAGCCGTGACGAAGCAACCGGCGAGCGCCTCGATAATCTCGAAGACCCTTTCCGGCTTTATCGCTGCCATACAATTTTGAATTGCACCCGTGCCTGTCCAAAAGGCCTGAACCCGGCCAAGGCAATTGCGGAATTGAAAAAGTTGATGGTCGAGCGCCGCGTTTAACGGCCTATATCGCAGCTGCAACTCCCCGGAAATAAACAAAGGACCGGCTAGGCCATGAATTTAGGCCCATCCGGTCCTTCAGGGGGAGGTTTTTTCGACCTTCCGGCAGCGGCCTAAAAAGTTTAGGCGTTGCTGCGAAATCGCTAATTGCCGGGCATCTTTGTTTTGTTCTTATTAAGATCGATCGACGCCGGCTAGGCACCAATCCCGACAGGTCGAAGTGCGATCGGGCCAGATACGCATGGCGCCTGCGCGTTATTGAATTATTTCTTCTTTGCAGCTCGTTTTGCAGCCGGCTTCTTGGCAGCAGTTTTACGAGCAACTGGCTTCTTCGCAGCAGCTTTTTTAGCAACCGGCTTTTTAGCGGCAGCTTTGCGAGCAACTGGCTTCTTAGCAGCAGCCTTCTTGGCGGCAGGCTTCTTAGCAGCCGTCTTGCGGGCAACTGGCTTCTTAGCAGCAGCCTTCTTGGCGACGGGCTTCTTGGCAGCGCGGCCGGGAGCAGCCTTGCGAGCCTTCGAGGAAGCAGTCGTCTTTTTGGTTGCCTTGCGAGCAGCCGGCTTCTTGGCAGCAGCCTTCTTCGCCGGTGCAGCCGTTTTGGCAGCTGGCTTCACAGCAGCAGCAGCAGCAGTCTTAGCTGGAGCCTTTGCCTTCTTAGCTTTCGTCTTCGTCGTGGTCTTCTTCGTTTTAGTCGTTGCCATTTTCATTTCTCCAATTTTCCAGGGGCTGTACGAATCAAGTGCAGCACAAAAAAACTTTGAACAATTTGAACGTGTTTGTTGACACAAAAAGAGAATTGGAGGGTGAAAAAGTTTGTGCGAAGGCCAATTCTGTTGCAGCAAAGACTCAATTTTTATTGTTTTGAGGATGATAGACGTTTCGGAAGAGAGTCTGAGTGAACCGCACATCGCAAAAAAAACAACGAAGCGATGTCGATGATCGATTCAAAAATTGAAAACGCGCATCACGTTCGAACTATTTTTGGAACGCAAAACACCAACCGAAATGATCGTTTGAGGAAGTGCGCGATGAGAAAATCGCGAGGCGCGTTTTGCAAAACTGCGCTTCTATTTTGATTGCACCTTCCCCTTCCGGTTCTCCTTGAACTTGCTTCTTTGAATTCAGCCCGTCGGCCAAAACCGAATTGAGCTTCTCCACCAATTTCAAAAATTGCCAATCGTCATTGGCGGTCCGCAAGGCAAGACCTGAAAGTCGGATCGCGACACGCAACAGCCATCGATGAAGCCAGGATGGATATAGATCGACATAAAAAGAGCGCGGCGAGGAACCTGTCCGGTCCGCTTGCCGCGCTCTGGTCGTCCTATTCTATTGTCGCTCCCACATCGACAAGCCAAGCTTCTTAAAAGCAGTCGGCTTGCCACTTGCAGGAGAAAAGCGCCGGCAAACCGGCGCAAACGAAGGGCTTACGCGCCTTTCGCGAGCGGAACCTTCTGGACCGCAGCATCTTTATCGGAGCCGGTCGTGCCTTCCGTACCGGTAGCACCAAGCTTCTTGAACTTGCTGCGCGCCCGGCTCACGTCGAGCACGGCAAGCAGATATCCGACACGATCTTCCATGGCTTCGGCCATAATCGAGAAGTAATCAGAATCGATTGGAACAATCTCGCCGATCACTTCGCCGTATTCAAAACGCAGGTCGGCTTCGTGTTTCAGCGCAATGGCCTGCATTTTCCGGTTTTCCGATAGACAGCTCATAAACAGATGATGCACGCCGCGATTTCGCGCTGCGCGGATCACCCGACCCATCAGTTCGGTTCCGATGCCTTTTTCCTGGTAACCGTTTTCGACCGAGAAAGCCGCTTCTGCTTCTTGTCCCCACGTATCGCCGAGCTTTTTCAACTCGGCGACTGCGCGAACTTCACCACCTTCGATGAATGCATAGACGATAGCGCCCATGTCATTCATGCGGCTGGCATAGTCTTCGATAAAGCTATCCGACACGGCGTGCGCGAAGCGCATCCGTCGGCTATCTTTGTCGAGACGCAGAAGATGGTCGCGGAACTTTTCGGTTTCCGACGGCCACAGCTTCCGGATCACTCCGTCCCAGAAATGATGATGCTCGCTCATGAACCTCACCTCTGTCGAAATTTCTATTTTTCCCGTGTCGGCAGCCGACAATGGCCGGGGCCCGCATTTTTTGCGCGGTTTTCTCCGAACCCGACGCTGACACGACAACATCAACCAGATGTAGTGCTGGTGTTGCAGCGCACAATACCCCAATCTGCTTGTTGGAATCTTGTTTAATGGGCCGGTTTGTATTGTCGCATGCAATCCATTGCAGGACTTGTTTTCTGCTGAAACCCCACGCTAGGACGGTGTTTTGAATAGACTTTTGAAGCGAGGCTTGATGGGAATCGTGCAAAAGCAGCCCCTAAGGTGCTCGCTTTCCGCATGGCTGCATTGCGCAAAGCTTCACGAAGCTGCTCAATGGTGCATCGTCGAAGGGGCACTGGCATGCGACTAAAGGCAAGCGATCAGACCGATGGTCCGATGGCGGCTTACCTTGCGAAGGTCCAAGCCGGTGAAATTGAGTCGAATCCCCCGCAAGCCGAAATCATAGAACGCCTGCAGGCCGTCGCCGACGCGATCCATTCTTATAAGCCGGCCTCCAGCGGTCTTTTCGGAATATTCAAAAAGAAGAGCGGCCCTCCACCACGCGGCCTTTACGTCTACGGCGGCGTCGGGCGCGGCAAGACGATGCTGATGGACCTGTTCTACGCCAACGTCGATTTTGCCCCCAAGTCCCGCCATCATTTCCATGAGTTCATGGCCGACGTCCACGATCGTATCGGAAACGCCCGCAAGAAATTCCCCGGCGACCCCATCCCGATCGTCGCCTCCCAAATCGCCGATGAGACGGGTTTGCTCTGCTTTGACGAGATGCACGTCACCGACATCGCCGATGCCATGATCCTCGGCCGCCTGTTCACCGTGTTGTTCGCCCGAGGCGTTGTCGTCGTCTCGACATCGAACGCGCACCCAAGCGAACTTTACCGCAATGGCCTCAACCGCCAGCTGTTTCTGCCGTTCATCGATCTCATCGAGGATTACATGGATGTCGTCGAGCTTTCCTCAGGCAAAGACTTCCGGCTTGAGAAACTGACGGGCCACCCACTTTACTATTCCCCGCTCACGCCATCGGCGACTGAAGAGCTCGATCAGCACTGGACCCGTTTGACCGGTTTGCCAGTCGAACCGTCACCGACCGCACTTGAAGTCATGGGGCGCCAGATCCCAGTGCCGATGGCCGCGCTCGGTGTTGCGCGCTTCGAATTCGACGACCTTTGCGCAAAACCCCTGGGCGCCCGCGACTATCTGAAGGTCGCCCACGCCTTTCACACGGTTCTGATCGATGCCATCCCCGTGCTCACCCCGGCCAAGCGCAACGAGGCGCGCCGCTTCATCAATCTCGTCGACACATTGTACGACAACCGCGTCGGGCTTATCGTGACGGCCGAAGCCGAACCGAATGCACTCTATACCAAGGGCGACGGTGCCGATCTTTTCGAACGCACGGTCTCCCGACTGATCGAAATGCGCTCCCAGGAATACCTGGAAAGCCGTGACGAACGCGCATTGACCCATCAAGGCCCGGTTTGAAATCTGAGTTCTGCCATGCCACTTGCCAACGCATTCGCCCGTACCCCCGAAAGACCAACAACGACAACCAAATTCACCCGCACTATTCTGCATGGCCCTCCACTTTCGTTTCATCGCCGTTTCGCTCGCTTGAACAGGCCCTTGTTTCGGTCTAGCAAGACGGCACAATTGTCGCAGACCCAGGCGCGTCCCTTTACATTCTAATTGTGGGGGCAGGCACCTCCGTCGCTTTCGGCATTGCCTCAACTCGTAATTCTCAAGGAGATCTTCGAATGGCGCGAACCAAGATCGCATTGATCGGCTCCGGCATGATTGGTGGCACGCTTGCCCACCTGGCCGGCTTGAAAGAACTTGGCGACGTCGTCATGTTCGACATCGCCGAAGGATTGCCCGCAGGCAAGGCCCTCGACCTCGCCCAGTCCGGCGCCGTCGATGGTTTCGACTGCCGCATGTCGGGAACCAACTCCTACGCCGACATCGAAGGCGCGGATGTCTGCATCGTCACCGCCGGTGTGCCGCGTAAGCCCGGCATGAGCCGCGACGACCTCGTTGAAATCAACCTCAAAGTGATGGAGCAGGTCGGCGCCGGTATTAAGAAGTATGCCCCCAACGCTTTGGTGATCTGCATCACCAACCCGCTCGATGCGATGGTCTGGGCCCTCCAGAAAGCCTCCGGCCTGCCACGCAACAAGGTGATCGGCATGGCCGGCGTCCTCGACACCGCCCGTTTCCGTCACTTCCTCGCCGACGAACTCCAGGTTTCCGTCGAAGACGTCTCCGCCTTCGTGCTTGGCGGGCACGGCGACGACATGGTCCCGCTCATCCGTTACTCGACGGTTGCCGGCATCCCGCTTCCCGATCTCGTCCGCATGGGCTGGATCAAGCAGGACCGCCTCGACGCCATCGTCGACCGCACCCGTAAGGGCGGCGGCGAAATCGTTGCGCTTCTCAAAAGCGGCTCGGCCTACTACGCCCCCGCAGCCTCCGCCATCGAGATGGCCGATAGCTACCTCAAGGACAAGAAGCGCGTTCTGCCTTGCGCCGCCTACCTCAACGGCGAGTACGGCGTGAAGGGCCTCTACGTCGGTGTTCCTTGCATCATCGGTGCCGACGGAGCCGAACGGGTCGTCGAGATCGACCTCAACGGAACCGAGCGCGCGATGCTCATGAAATCCGTTGAATCGGTCAAGTCGCTGGTCGATTCGTGTAACCGGATCGCGCCAAACCTCGGCGAGTGATGGAAACAAACGGCGTGCTTCGGCACGCCGTTTTGCTATCTCGCCGTAAGTCATTTGTAAAAAACGGATTTTAGGCACTTGGCATATTGTATACCAGAGGCTACTAAGATGACCTCTGGAGGAAACTGGCGTCCAAGGCCAATTTCAATCCGCGCAAGCCAACAACCGAACATGCCCCTGGCATCGAAAAAACGGTGATAAGACGATGAACATCCATGAATATCAGGCCAAACAGGTCTTGAAGAGCTACGGCGCTCCGGTCGCCGAAGGAAGCCCGGTCATTTCGGCCGATCAGATTGAAGCCGCAGTCAAATCGCTTCCCGGTCCGGTTTACGTCGTCAAAAGCCAGATCCACGCCGGCGGCCGCGGCAAGGGCAAGTTCAAGGAACTGGGCGCCGACGCCAAGGGCGGCGTCCGTGTGACCTTCTCGCCCGAAGATGCCATCGCCAACGCCACCGAGATGTTCGGCAAGACGCTCGTCACCAAGCAGACCGGCCCGGCCGGCAAGCAGGTCAACCGTCTTTATATCGAAGACGGCGCCGACATCGCCCGCGAGCTCTACCTCTCGATCCTGGTCGACCGCACCGTCGGCCGCCCCGCGTTCGTCGTCTCCACCGAAGGAGGCATGGACATCGAAACGGTCGCCGAAGAAACCCCCGACAAGATCATTACTGTCGCCATCGACCCCGACACCGGCGTCACCGATGCCGACGTCGCCAAGCTGAACGGCGCGCTGAAGCTCGACGGCGCTGCTGCCGAAGACGGCAAGAAGCTCTTCCCGATCCTCTACAAGGCGTTCACCGAAAAAGATATGGCGCTGTTGGAGATCAACCCGCTCATCGTCATGAAGGACGGCCACCTGCGCGTTCTCGACGCCAAGGTTTCCTTCGACAACAACGCCCTCTTCCGTCACCCCGACATCGTCGAGCTGCGTGACGTCACCGAAGAAGACGAGAAGGAAATCGAAGCCTCCAAGTATGACCTCGCCTACGTCGCCCTCGACGGCAACATCGGCTGCATGGTCAACGGCGCCGGTCTTGCGATGTCGACCATGGACATCATCAAGCTTTACGGCGAAGAGCCCGCCAACTTCCTCGACGTCGGCGGCGGCGCGTCCAAAGAGAAGGTCACGGCAGCCTTCAAGATCATCACCGCCGACCCCAACGTGAAGGGCATCCTCGTCAACATCTTCGGCGGCATCATGAAGTGTGACGTCATCGCCGAAGGCGTCGTCGCAGCCGTCAAGGAAGTCGGCCTCAACGTACCGCTCGTCGTTCGCCTCGAAGGCACCAACGTCGAGCTTGGCAAGAAAATCATCAACGAATCTGGCCTCAACGTCATCGCCGCCGACGACCTCGACGATGCCGCCCAGAAAATCGTCGCCGCTATCAAGGGGGCCTGAGAACTATGTCGATCCTGATCAATAAAGACACCAAGGTCCTCGTCCAGGGCCTCACCGGCAAGACCGGCACCTTCCACACCGAGCAGGCGCTCGCCTACCACGGCACGCAGATGGTCGGCGGCATCCACCCGAAAAAGGGCGGGTCGACCTGGGAAGGCTCCGGCGGAGAAAAGCTCCCGATCTTTGCCTCCGTGAAAGAAGGCAAGGAAGCAACCGGCGCCAACGCTTCCGTCGTTTACGTGCCGCCGGCCGGTGCAGGTGCAGCGATCATCGAAGCCATCGACGCTGAGATCCCGCTCATCATCTGCATCACCGAAGGCGTGCCCGTCATGGACATGGTCAAGGTGAAAGCCCGCCTCGATAAATCGAACTCGCGCCTCATCGGGCCGAACTGCCCGGGCGTCCTGACGCCGAACGAGTGCAAGATCGGCATCATGCCGGGCTCGATCTTCAAGAAGGGCTCGGTCGGCATCCTATCGCGCTCGGGCACGCTGACTTACGAAGCCGTCTTCCAGACGACGAACGAAGGTCTCGGCCAGACGACGGCTGTCGGCATCGGCGGCGACCCGGTCAAAGGCACCGAGTTCATCGACATGCTCGACCTGTTCCTCGATGACCCGGAAACCGAATCGATCATCATGATCGGTGAAATCGGCGGTTCGGCTGAAGAAGACGCCGCCGCATGGCTGCAGGAGCAGGCCGCCAAGGGCCGCAAAAAACCGATGGCCGGTTTCATCGCGGGCCGCACCGCACCTCCAGGTCGCACCATGGGCCACGCCGGTGCCGTGATCTCCGGTGGCAAGGGTGGCGCCGATTCCAAGATCGCCGCCATGGAAGCCGCCGGCATCAAAGTCAGTCCATCCCCTGCCCGCCTCGGCAAAACGCTGGTGGAAGTGCTGAAGGGCTAGCCCAACACCGGCTTGCCGAGTGTTGGCGAAAAAAAAGATAGCCCAACACCGGCTTGCTTCCGACACAAGCTCGCGCAGTATCGGCAAAGACAAAGTGTTGGCAAAAGAAAGAGCGCACAGCGCTATATATATAATGAGAGCGGGGGCCACTGGCCCCCGTTTTTGTTTTTGGGCGGATGTCCGTTTTTTTATAGGATTAAGCTAACTTTGACCCTCATCGACATCCGGGCATTTTTGCAATCCGTTCTAGCTCATTCTCGATGGCCCGTTGGACTTGAGCTTGTTTTACCGCGTCTAGGAGGGGTAGCTGTGTCTGCCAATGGTCAATTCGACGCAGACTTTCTCGATACCATTCGTTCTGTGTCCAGCAGGAAAGCTGCCCATATGTTACTGTCGCACCCGCATGGAATAATACCAGCGAACCGATAATTGCTGCACCGGCAGTCCAGTGCGTCGCTGAGAATTGCCCCGGCTTCTCGAAAATGCGTAGCCCCGGCAGTAGTGCGGCGGATGTGAATGCGATGAGAAAGCCAAGAGTGAATAGCCAAGCGGCATTGATCGCAATGTCAGATGCTCCTGCTTGATCCAGCGGAAAAGAGCCGACTAACGCAACGAACGCCAAGCACGCGCCGCCGTTTGCAATCATTAGAAGCTGGAAAGAGTTCTTTGCCCAATCCTCAAGACTAGCGCTACTATTTGGACGGTTAGCATTCTCTTCGCTTGGTGACGTACCTTCAGCATCTGTCTCCATGCTTACCTTCATTTTTGAAACTGCCAAGCAGCAAAGGTCATTAAAATTCTATTTATTATGTGGGGGCGGACTCCCGGGACCACAATCCGCGGACCGATGAGCGTCAGTTAATTCAGCATTGGATAGAGCCGCGTTCTTTGTGCTCACAAAAATAACATGCATTGACTGCCTGGATTTCGTGGCCGCCTTGATCATTCCCACCCATTAAAGATTATCCTAGCTCCGCCCCAGCCAGCCGCCAACCGCACCCCTCACCGCTTCCGGCCATGCCGCGCGAACTCGGCGTCGAGCTACTTCTCCAGCTCAACGAGATCCTCTGGCAGCGGCATTCCGGAGGCCTTCATCTGGCTGGGTTCCAGGTGGATGCGGTCCGGCAATTCGTTTGTCGCTATTCCAGGGGCGGCCCCCCTCCCCTTTTTGCCTTTTCCCCTCTGAGCGTCTACAGCATTGTCGGCAAGAGCTTGCCGTGACGATGGCGGCCGTAAATCGGAGCAAGAGGGGACGAAGTCGTGCACATCTTCATGTTTCTTCTGCGTGCCCTATGCTACCTGGCTTTGGCGGTCATGCTATTCGGCGTCATCGCATTGTTTGCGCCGTCCATGCTCGGGGTTTGCCAGAATGCGCCAGGGGCGAGCGTCAAATGCACGGACCCGGCCTACCGATGGTTTTTCGAAACGGGCTTCACGATTGTGATGCTCGGAATATTCACAGGCGTGCCGACCTTGCTGGCGCTCGGCGGCTTAGTGTTTTCAGTCGTTGACCTTCGAAATTGGTCGAGACGTTCAACCGATGGCCACCCGAACACGCCGCACAATCAATAAAAAACGACGACACACGCCATGCCCGAAAGCCAACCGACCCTGAAGCGCCGCACCCGCACCATCGCGGCCGCATCAATCGGCGTCGCCATCGTCGTCATGGGCATCAAGTACGTCGCCTATCTGATGACCGGCTCGGTCGCGCTTTATTCCGACGCGCTCGAAAGCATCGTCAACGTCGCCGCCGGAGTGGCGGCCTGGGCAGCGATCCGCGTCGCGCATAAGCCCGCCGATCACAACCACCCCTACGGCCACGGCAAGGCCGAGTTGCTGTCGGCGGTCTTCGAAGGCGCACTCATTATAGTCGCGGCGCTTTTCATCGTGCTCGAAGCAAGCCACGCATTCATCCATCCGCGCACCATCGAGCAGCCGGTCATCGGTCTCATGACCAATGGCATCGCCACCGCGCTCAACTTCGGCTGGTCGATGTATTTGATCCGCCAGGGCACCGCCTGGCGCTCGCCGGCGCTGACGGCAGACGGCTGGCACCTGATGACCGACGTCTGGACCTCGGTCGGCGTTTTCGCCGGGATCGTTCTGGCCGTGTTGACGGGATGGTCGGTGCTCGATCCGCTGCTGGCGCTGGCGGTAGCCGCCAACATCCTGTTCATGGGCTATAGAATCGTCTCCCAATCGGTCAGCGCCTTGATGGACGAGGCCGCCCCCGACGACATGCAGGAGCGCATTCGCGAGGCCATCGCCCGCAGCGGCACCGGCGCCATCGAGGCTCACGATATCCGCACCCGTCACGCCGGCCGCGCCACCTTCATCGAGTTTCATCTCGTCGTGCCCGGAGAGATGACGGTGGCCGACGCCCACGAGATCTGCGATCGCCTCGAAGCCGAGCTGGAAGCCGAGATCGAAGGCTCCGACGTCATCATCCACATCGAGCCCGAATACAAAGCCAAGCATAGCGAGGCCGACGACGCCGTCGGTCTGTAGTCGGAAAGCTATTTAAGCCTTTTCAGCGCACTGAACTTGGCTTCTGTCAACGCACTGTCACACAACTGTAATTACGCTCCACACCGGTTTACCGAGTGTGGACTAACAAAGCTCCACGCCGGTCTACCGAGTGTGGACCATCAAAAAAGAAGGAAAGTATCGAATGAGCCGAGCCGGAATGATGATGCTGTTTCGCGCGCAGCTGGAATCAGTCGAAGCCGAAATCCGCGCCAAGCAAGCCGAGATCGCTTCGCTGCGCGCCGCCCAGGAAGCTGCCGAAGCAAAGATCCAGGAGCTCAATCATCACAAGGAAAAACTTATGGAGGAATCGGACAAGGACCAACCGCAAGAAAAGTGAGGTCCTCGCGAGCTTTGCCTTTGCCGCGACCGCAATAACACGCGCTCATAATTGGCCGCCTATATATAATAATGTGTCGAACGGCGGATCGGTCGCGCCAGCGCCAGCCTAAACGCAGGCACCTTGCCGTCTTTCGGCACCGCAAATCCGTTGCGCCCAAGATCGGCAATGCGGCTCGCAGTTTGCCGGTTGAACGCAAGCCCACCCATCGCAATGACGGCTTAAGGACACTGGCATTCGCTGCCCTGCCGGCTTATTTCAAGAACCTGAACAGTTCTGATGCAGGGAAAAACGATGGCCAAGGCAATCCACTCAATGATCCGCGTCCTCGACGAGGCGCGCTCAGTCAGCTTCTATAAAACGGCATTCGGATTAGAAATCGCCGAGCGCTGCCCCTTCGATGGGTTCACGCTCATTTATATGTCGAATGACGAAGCGCCCTTCGAATTGGAGCTCACCGTCAACGACGGCCGGACCCAGCCATACAACCTGGGTGACGGCTACGGCCATCTTGCCCTGACCGTTGATGATCTCGACGCCGAACACGCGCGCCTGAAAGAAGCTGGCCTCAACCCTGGCGACATCAAACAGATGAATAAGGATGGCGAACTTTTCGGTCGCTTTTTCTTCATCACCGACCCGGACGGCTACAAGATCGAGGTCCTTCAGCGTTCCGGTCGCTTTCTATGACCTTTTTGGTAAGCTTCACGTCAGCTAGGCCCACTGGGCCGCGACGTTACAAACTTCGACGCAAATCATTGATTTTATTGAGATCGCGACAGCCTCGCGCCAAACTGAAGGGTTAGTTTTCACCTGCTCGTGATTATCCTATGGTAGCCGCCACTTTTGACGGTCTTAAACCCTGCGACGAAGTGTACTAAGTAACGCTTAGTTCGCGGGTGCAAAATGCCGCAATTACTCGCGCGACGAGTCCGCCGACCGGTGTGCCGGCTCCTCTTTCGGACAGGAAACATCAATGTCCCGCCAAGCGCTAAATAAGTCATTCTTGCAGACGTCGTTCCTAGACGGTGCAAATGCGGCCTACATCGAACAGATGCAGGAGCAATACGTTCGCAACCCAGGCTCCGTTCCAGATCAATGGCGCCACTTCTTCGAAAGCCTGCAGGAAGGCGTCGGCCAGCCTGAGACAGAGCCGAGCAATCCGTCGTGGGCGGTGCCACTGTCGCGGCTGCAATCGAACGGCGAGCTGATCTCGGCGCTCACTGGCGATTACGAGCAGATGCACAGCGAGCTGCATGGCCGGCTCGTCGAACGCGCCCAGCAGTATAATGTGGAAGTGTCGCCGGCGGCGTCGTTCCGCGCCATTCAGGATTCGATCCGCGCCTTGATGCTGATCCGCGCCTACCGCGCGATCGGCCATCTGGCCGCCGATCTTGATCCGCTCGGCCTGAACGATCGCCTGGTGCACAACGAGCTTTCGCCCGAGACCTATGGCTTCACCGAAGCCGACCTCGACCGGCCGATCTTCATCGACCGCGTGCTCGGCCTCGAAACTGCAACGATGCGCCAGATCCTGGGCATTCTCCAGCGCACGTATTGCCAGCACATCGGGATCGAGTTCACGCACATCACCAGTCCGTCCCAGAAATCCTGGCTGCAGGAGCGGATCGAAGGCGAAGAAAAAGAAATCCGCTTCACGGTCGAGGGTAAGAAGGCGATCCTCAACAAGCTGATCGAAGCCGAGACCTTCGAAAAGTTTGCCGACGTGAAATACACCGGCACCAAACGCTTCGGCCTCGACGGCGGCGAATCGATGGTTCCCGCCCTTGAGCAGATCATCAAGCGTGGGGGGCAGCTTGGCGTCAAGGAAATCGTGTTTGGCATGGCCCACCGCGGCCGTCTGAATGTCCTTGCCAACGTTTTGGCCAAGCCGCATCGCGCGATCTTCAACGAGTTCAAGGGCGGTTCGTTCAAGCCCGACGACGTTGAAGGCTCCGGCGACGTGAAATACCACCTCGGCGCTTCGTCCGACCGCACCTTCGATGGTAACAACGTCCACCTGTCCTTGACGGCGAACCCATCGCACCTCGAAATCGTCGACCCGGTCGTCCTCGGCAAGGTCCGCGCCAAGCAGGATCAGCACGGCGTCGATCCGGAAGAACGGACCTGCGTTCTGCCGCTCCTCATTCACGGTGACGCGGCCTTCGCCGGCCAGGGTGTCGTTCCTGAATGCTTCGGCCTGTCGGGCCTTAAAGGTCACCGCACCGGCGGATCGATCCACTTCATTATCAACAACCAGATCGGCTTCACGACCAACCCCCGCCACTCGCGATCTTCGCCTTATTGTACCGACGTCGCAAAGATGGTCGAAGCGCCGATCTTCCACGTCAACGGTGATGATCCCGAAGCCGTCGTGCACGTCGCCAAGATCGCGACCGAGTTCCGCCAGAAGTTCCAGAAGCCCGTCGTCATCGACATGGTCTGCTATCGCCGCTACGGCCATAACGAGTCCGACGAACCGATGTTCACCCAGCCGCGCATGTACCGGGTGATCAAGAAGCATACGCCGGTTGCCCAGATCTACGCGCAGCGCCTCGTCGACGAGCAGGTGCTTTCGCAGGACGAGGCCGATGGCATGTGGAACGATTTCCGCGCCCATCTGGAAGGCGAGTTTTCCGCCGCCGATAACTATAAGCCCAACAAGGCGGACTGGCTTGATGGCCGTTGGTCCTCGATCGGTTTTGCCGAAGACGAGGCCCGGCGCGGTGTCACCGGTGTCGAAATGGATATCCTCAAGGACATCGGCCGGCGCATCACCCGGATTCCTGGCGACTTCAGCGCGCATAAGACCGTCAAGCGCCTCCTCGACCGCCGTCGCGAGATGATCGATTCCGGCGAGGGGATCGACTGGGCGATGGCCGAACACCTCGCCTTCGGCACGCTGCTCGCGGAAGGCTTCCCGGTCCGGCTTTCCGGTCAGGACTGCGAACGCGGGACATTCTCTCAGCGCCACTCGGTGCTGATCGACCAGGAAACCGAACGCCGCTACACCCCGCTGCGCCACATCTCGCCCGACCAGGCGAATTTCGAAGTCATCAACTCGATGCTGTCGGAAGAAGCGGTGTTGGGATTTGAGTACGGCTATTCTCTGGCCGAGCCCAACGCGCTGACCCTGTGGGAAGGCCAGTTCGGTGACTTCGCCAACGGCGCCCAGGTCGTCTTCGACCAGTTCCTGTCGTCAGGCGAACGCAAATGGCTGCGCATGTCCGGCCTCATCTGCCTGCTGCCGCACGGTTACGAAGGCCAAGGCCCCGAGCACTCCTCGGCGCGCCTTGAGCGCTTCTTGCAGCTGTGCGCAGAAGACAACTGGCAGGTCGCCAACTGCACGACGCCGGCCAACTACTTCCACATCCTGCGGCGTCAGTTGCACCGCAAGTTCCGCAAACCGCTGATCTTGATGACGCCGAAATCGCTGCTGCGTCACAAGCGGGTCATCTCGCGTCTTGAGGAATTGAGCATCGGCCGCACGTTCCACCGCGTCCTGTGGGACGATGCCGACGGCCAGCATCCCGTGCCGCTGACCGACTTCAAACTGAAGCCCGACAGCGAAATCAAGCGCGTCGTGATGTGCACCGGCAAGGTCTATTACGACCTCCTCGATGAGCGCGAAGCCCAAGGCCTCGATGACGTCTACATCCTGCGGGTCGAACAGCTTTACCCGTTCCCGGCCCGAACGCTCATCCAGGAATTGACTCGCTTCACCAGCGCAAACGAGTTCATCTGGTGTCAGGAAGAGCCCAAGAATATGGGGGCCTGGTCCTTCATCGAGCCCAACATCGAATGGGTCCTTGATCACATCGGCGCATCCAAGACCCGGCCGTCCTATGCCGGCCGTCCGGCCAGCGCATCGACGGCGACCGGACTATTGAGCAAACACATCTCTGAACAAAAGACGCTTGTTCAGGAGGCATTGACGGCTTGACGCCGTTGACGAAAGCGTCGGCCGCCGCCAGCCGCAAGGCCGACGCTGAGTGATAACGATCGAAGAAGGATTTGACCTGGGTCCGGGCGGTTTTCGAAAGGCCACGGACCAAGGCATCGAGAGATAAAACCAAGAGGTTCGACGACAATGGCAATCGAGATCAAGGTTCCGACGCTGGGTGAATCCGTCACCGAAGCCACAGTCGGTCAGTGGTTCAAGAAACCCGGCGAAGCCGTCAAAGCAGACGAACCGCTCGTCGAGCTTGAAACCGACAAGGTCACCGTGGAAGTGCCCGCTCCGTCTGCTGGCACGCTCGGCGATATCATCGTCAACGAAGGTGACACCGTAGAAGTCGGCGCGATCCTGGGCTCGCTTAACGAAGGTGATGGCGGTTCGGCTTCCGCGCCTGCACCCGCCGCTGCCGCATCGGCGCCCGCACAAGCTACTCCCGCACCGGCCGCGGCAAACGGCAACGGCGCCGGAACCGAAATGCCACCCTCGCCGGCAGCGCAAAAGGCGCTTGCCGAAGCTGGCATGGAAGCCGGTTCCGTCGCGGGCAGCGGCCGTCGCGGACAGGTCCTGAAGCACGACGTCGCGGCAGCCCAACAGGCCGCTCCCGCCGCTTCAACGACTCCGGCGACAACCACCGCCTACGTGCCCGCTAACGTCCCTGCAGCGCCTGCGCAAAACCTGCGAATTCCGTCTGCCGAGATCGACGCCGTCCGTGAAGAGCGCGTCCGCATGTCCCGCCTGCGCCAGACCATCGCGCGCCGCCTGAAGGACGCCCAGAACACCGCGGCCATGCTGACGACATTCAACGATGTCGACATGACCGGGGTCATGAGCATGCGCAACCAGTACAAGGACCTGTTCGAGAAGCGCCACGGCGTCCGCCTCGGCTTCATGGGCTTCTTCGTCAAGGCCTGCATCCAGGCGCTGAAGGAAATCCCCGCCGTTAACGCCGAGATCGACGGCCAGGACATCATCTACAAGAACTACTACCACATTGGCGTCGCCGTCGGCTCCGACAAAGGCCTCGTCGTGCCCGTCATCCGCGACGCAGAAACTATGTCGATCGCCGAGATCGAGGCCGCTGTGACTGAGTACGGCAAGCGTGCACGCGCCGGCCAGCTCACCATCGAGGACATGCAAGGCGGCACCTTCACGCTCTCCAACGGCGGCGTTTATGGCTCGCTGTTGTCGACCCCGATCCTGAATGCGCCGCAGTCCGGCATCCTCGGCATGCACCGCATTGAGCAGCGCCCGATCGTCATGAAGGACGGCAGCATCGAAGCCCGCCCGATGATGTATCTGGCGCTCTCCTACGACCACCGCATCGTCGACGGCAAGGAAGCCGTGACCTTCCTCGTCCGCGTCAAGGAATGCCTCGAAGATCCACAGCGGTTCGTCCTCGACCTGTAATACAAAGTCGTTATTGAGGCCCGGGGCGATCCGGGCCTTTTTACGTAGACGACTTTGTGGGCAGTCAAGATGCGTGCGCTTTGGCAATTACTGTTCGGTTGGGTCGGAACACAAGCGATTGAAAAACGCCGCGTCAACAAACCGGCCCCGCGCAAGAAAGAAGGAATGAGTAGCATGGCAGGACCTTACGATCTGGTTGTTATCGGCACTGGCCCCGGAGGCTATGTCTGTGCGATACGCGCCAGCCAGCTCGGAATGAAAGTCGCCGTCGTTGAAAAGCGCGCGACCCACGGCGGCACGTGTCTCAACGTCGGCTGCATTCCCTCCAAGGCCCTGCTTCATGCGTCCGAACTTTACGAGGAGGCCGGCCATAGCTTTGCCGCCATGGGCATCGAGGTCACCCCGAAGGTCGATCTGGAAAAGATGCTCGCCTACAAGTCCGAAGGCGTGAAGGGCAACGTCGACGGCATCGACTTCCTCATGAAGAAGAACAAGATCGATACCTATCACGGTGTCGGCCGTGTCGCCGCCCCTGGAAAAGTGACGGTGACACCTGAAGGCGGCGACGCCGTCGAGCTCGAAACGAAATCGATCGTCATCGCCACCGGGTCCGACGTCGCCAAGCTTCCCGGCATCGACATCGACGAAGAACAAGTCATCTCCTCAACCGGCGCGCTCGATCTCAAAAGCGTCCCAAAAAAGATGCTTGTCGTCGGCGCTGGCGTGATCGGTCTCGAACTCGGCTCGGTCTGGCGTCGCTTGGGCGCCGAAGTCCACGTCGTCGAATTCCTCGACCGCATCATCCCAGGCATGGACCTCGACGTTGCCAAGCAGTTCCAGAAGATCCTGACCAAGCAGGGCATGACCTTCGAATTGGGCACCAAGGTTACTGGCCTGACGAAGGATGGCTCGGGCTGCAAGGTCACCGTCGAACCGGCCGCCGGCGGCGAAGCCAAAGTCATCGACGCCGACGTCGTCCTGGTCGCAATCGGCCGGACGCCATACACCGAAGGCCTGGGCCTCGAAGATGCGGGCGTCGCCATCGACAACCGCCGCCGGATCATCGTTGACGATCATTTCCAAACCAACGTTCCCGGCATCTACGCCATCGGCGATGTCATCGCCGGACCGATGCTCGCCCATAAGGCCGAGGACGAAGGTGTTGCCGTTGCCGAAATCCTCAGCGGTCAGGCCGGTCACGTGAACTATGACGTCATCCCCGGCGTCATCTACACCAACCCGGAAGTCGCCTCCGTCGGCAAAACCGAAGAGGAACTCAAAGAAGCCGGCGTCAAATACAACGTCGGCAAGTTCCCGTTCATGGCCAACGGCCGCGCCAAGGTGAACCGCACCACCGACGGCTTTGTGAAGGTTTTGGCCGATGCTACCACCGATCAGGTCTTAGGCGTCCATATGGTCGGTCCGCACGTCGGCGAGATGATTGCCGAAGCCGCCGTCATCATGGAGTTTGGCGGGTCGGCCGAAGACCTCGCACGCACCTGCCACGCGCACCCGACATTGACCGAAGCCGTCAAGGAAGCCGCTCTCGCCGTCGACAAGCGCCCGATCCATATGTGATCGCAGGGCAAACCGCGAAACCTAATAATAAAACGCCGGGGACGCACAGCGCCTCCGGCGTTTCTATTTTTCGTCGATCGGAATTCGATCTGAGGTCGAACCGAAAGAAGCGAGAGATTCAAGGCAGCCGCTACAAGATCGGATCGACGTGATAGCCCGCATCCCGCAACAGTTCCACGAGCCCCTCATCGCCGACCAAATGCAGGGCGCCGACCGCTATGAAGACGCCGCCTTCGGCCAGAAGTGGGAGCGCGAATGTCCGCATCCGCCGGTTCCGCTTTTGCAAAAGCTTCTCTTCGAAGCCCGAAAAATCCATGTCGCGAATACCGTTCATCTCCGCCAGATAGCGCTGCAGCGGTAGGACGAGCCCGAATTTTCTTCTCAAATACAACTCTAACAACGTCTCACGCAGGTCATCGGCCCGGTCCGCCAGCGACAACGCCGATCGCAGCAGCGCGATTTGCTCTTCCATCGGCACTGACGCCGCCGCTTCGATCTGCGCTTCAATCGTCTCCAGCCCGACAATGGGAATGCCCTTGTCTGCAGCGACCATGGCGATCTTCATATCGACGACCGCTTTTCCGCTCTCCATGCGCTTGCGTTCGCACTCGCTGACGGCCATCACCATGCTCACAACCCACGGCTTGAAGTTCTGCGCGAAGGCGGTGGGCAGCCGGACAGCTTCGAGCTGTTCCTTGACGATCTCGAAAGCTTCCGGCGTGATCAAATGATCGAGCCTGCGGCCGTCCGAAAACATCATTAGGGCCGGGTTTTTGGAGAGCGCGCCCGCCAGTGCGGCTGGCGAAACATCCGCCACTTCAAGTGCGACGACGCGAGCAGACTTGATCGCCTCGGTCGCTTGAGGCGCTAGATCGGTGACGCGCGGATCGGTCAGATGCACGGTTCCGTAGAGATAAGAATCGGGCACGCCCTCACGCGAAATTCGCCAGAAGATCGCGCCGTCGTTCTTGGTCGCTGCCGCGCTGTTGGCGAGCTTGGCGAAGGCTTCCGGTGAATCCTCTTTGATCTCTTCGAGAATGCTGGTGCCGCCGCAGGTGTTCTTAGGCTTGGCGTAGCTCGGCGTTCCGGCAATCGAAATGAACGCAAAGGCGAATGCCACGGCAATCAAATACTGCCACCGCTCGGACATGATGCGTCGTCTCCAGACCTGCGATACTCAAACTCAAAACCGCAGTCCGCGAGGTACACGTTGTCGGCGCTCAGTCAATTACGCCCGAAATCGTCTCATGCACGCGGATGCGCGGCATCATAGACAGCCAACAGGCGCTCGCGGTCAACCTCGGTATAAATTTGCGTCGTCGAAAGCGAGGCGTGACCGAGCAATTCCTGGATTTGGCGCAGGTCTGCCCCGGCTGAGAGCAGGTGCGTTGCGAACGAATGTCGCAGGGCGTGCGGCGTGGCGCTGTCCGGCAGATCGAATTCTTCGCGCAATTGCTTCATGCGCAACTGGATCATGCGCGCTGAAAGAGGTCCGCCTTTCTCTCCAAGGAAAAGCACATCATCCGGCCCGAGCGGATAGGGGCACAATTCCAGGTATTGCGCGATCGCATCCTGGACGATGGGCAAAACCGGCACAAGGCGCTCGCGTCCGCCCTTGCCTTTGATGTGCAGACTATCGCGCCCGCCTACAGGCGCATCCTTGCGGACGAGCCCCAAGGCTTCCGAGATGCGCAAGCCGCATCCATAAAGCAGCAAGAGAACCGCCGTGTCGCGGGCGGCAATCCAGTCGACCTTCCCGTCAGTTTTTTGCGCGACGGCCGCATGCGCTTTCTCGACCGTCAAAGGCTTCGGGACCGCGTGCTCCTTCTTGGGCATCTGCACCTGCAGAACAGCACGGTTCTTGGCGATCTCACGGCGCTCAAGCCAACGGAAAAACGATCTCAACGCCGACATGTTGCGTGAGAGTGACCGCGACTTGATACCGGTCTTGCGCCGTGCCGCCATGAAGGCGCGGAACGTGCGCGCATCAAGCGCCGCCAAATCACCGACGTTGGCATCCCGGCCCAGGCGAGAACGAAGAAATCCGCAGAACTGGCGCAAGTCGCGGGCATAGGATTGAATGGTGTTTTCAGGCGCCGCGCGCTCTTGCGTCAAATGCTCAAGCCACGCCTCGACGGCTCTTTCGAGGCCTTGTTGGTCGTTCACTTGAGACCTCCCAGAGCTAGAGTAAAAAACGCCAAGGCATGAGGTTGTTCGGCGGATTTACTCTCCGGCAATCAGGAACAAGTTCCCCCGTCGGATGTTCGACGACTGGTTCAACCTTCATTTTGATTTGGTTAACCATTGGTAAACGCCAATCTTACCGGTACGGTTGGCCAAACCTCGGACTTTGCGAAGCATAGTCTCCGGTCCCGTTGCGAAACTGGTCTGAAAGGGTGTCGATGACCTCAGCGCCGACATTGAGAATCCCGCCGCGGAACACGAACTACGTGGGCAATCCCCGCCGTGTCGGTGTCGAGATCGAATTCGCAGCGGTCAGTGCCGGCCGCGCCGCCTCGAGGCTCAGCGAACTCTATGGCGGATCGGTCGAGCGCGAAGACGCCCACCGCTATCACATCAGAGGCACGCGGTTTGGCCACTTCGTTGTCGAACTCGACACGCAATACGCACACCGGGCTCCCGGCGAGCGTGGGCCAACAGCAGGTGGATTCCAGGGCCTGGTCGACTCATTCACCGATTCGATGCGCGAGATTTACGGAGATCTGGGCTCGCTGGTCATTCCTTATGAAATCGTCTGCCCTCCGCTAGATCTCGAACAGCTCCCCGAACTGGAGCTGATGATCAGAGCTCTGCGCAGCGAGGGTGCCAAGGGCACCAGTGACAACCTGCTTCACGCTTTTGGGTTCCAGCTCAATCCGGATATTGCAACGCAGGATCCGGCTTGGCTGCTCGCCGTCCTCAAAGCCGAAGTGCTGATGTCGGAATGGCTGCGTTCGATCATCTCGATCGATATGGCCCGCCGGCTGCTGGCCTTTGCCGACCCGTTCCCCCAGGCCTATGTGCACCTTATTCTGGATGCCGATTATTGGCCCGACACCGACAAGCTGATCGACGACTACTTGATCTACAACCCGACCCGCAATCGCGAGCTCGACATGCTGCCGCTTTGGATGTGGCTTGACGAAGCGCGCGTCCGCCGCAAGGTGCCCGACAAACTCGTCAAGGCGCGCCCGACGTTCCATTATCGTCTACCCAACGCCAACATCTCCGAGACCCGCTGGAGCCTGACGCTCGAATGGAACCGCTGGTGCGTCATCGAGCGACTGGCAGAGGATCGCAACAAGCTGGCTGAGATGGGCGAAGCTTATATCGCCAACGACCGCAGCATCCTCTCCGAAGACTGGGCGCTCCGCTGCACCGAGTGGCTGATTGTCTAACTAATCGAACCACCGCGGCGCTTGCTAAAACCAAGCCGCTGAGGGCTGGTTGTCATGCGCCGGGTGCGCGAGGCGAAGCCGAAGCGTGGGCATCCGAAGGCGCCTACAAAAATTTCATGCGCCGGATGCTGGTCGGCACCCGAAGGCGCGACCAAAATATCAGGCGCGGATGCGCCGAAGGCGTGGGCATCCGAAGCGCCAATTAAGATGCTTCAATTGTTCCTGTCTTTGTGACTTGATCGTTTCTTGTCCGTCAGCTCTCGTCTAACCGGCGTGTAGACTTTCCCCTGCAATGCCGAAGCTGTTCCATGCAATGCGATCCCTGCGCGTGGACCGTAACTTTTTCTAGCTGTCAGAAGGGCTGCTAAGATTGCCAGAAAGACCAATGCCCTTACGGTCCATTCATTGCCTAACCAAGACGTCAAGGTCAGATCTACCAACCACTGCATAAAAATAAGTGGATCGATATCGAATTGCTGAGCGAACCGGTAGTGGGTGTTCAGTGCCAACCCTCCAAAAAATGCGAGCATGATGGCCGATATTGTCAGCCTTGCTGCGAGCGTGCTTTCGGGGCTGTTTTCCTGGTTTAATTGATCCGCAATGCCAGATGAAACCGGTTCGTCGCGTTTCGAAGATTGTCGACCAGGGGCCTGAAACCAGGATCGCAAATAGCCGTTGAGGACTATGAAAATCACGCCTCCTGCCATCAACTGGAAACCAAATGGGATGCCATTGGGCATTTTTTCAGATGATACGTGCATCGGACGTCGCGGGCTGTAGCGAAGGCGGATTGACTGCCCAGCAAATACGGAACTGTTTAGTCCGAGTTTTGGAAAGGCTGCTTCGGTTTCAATTTGGCGACCATCCAGCGTTTGGAAACGGACCTTGGCATAGCGAATGCGAGAGATTGAATAGTAGTCGTCCTCCGAATCTTTATTGATCTGCGCACACTGTAAGGTTTGCTCCTTGCAGTCTTTGCAGCGCTTGACGCTGCACTTCATTTCGACGCCAACGACCGTTGCGTCGGTGGGCTTGCCGAAAAGGTACTGTGGGCCGATGAATAAAAGGATCAAGAGACCGACGATGAGTGCAATCCAACCCAAAGACCTAAGACTTAGGAGAAACCAGAGAAGAATGTCTCTAAGCGGTTCTGGCATTTGGCCTATTACTCGTCACGAAGGTCCTGCCATGATCGAGCATGACTATGAGAAGTGTACGTCCAATCAAGCGTAAAGCAATAGAAGGCGCGGAGTATAGTCATGCGCCGGTTGCCGCGACCGCCTCACACGACTTTAGGAAGTGTGAGCAAACAACGGAGCGGTGGGCAACCTTGTTCAACACAAGCTTGCGCAGCGTTGAAGCACGCAGTCGTACAGAGCGAGACGCTGAGGGCTGGTTGTCACGCGCGCGGATGCGCCGAAGGCGTGGGCATCCGAAGCGCGCAAAGTTTAGATTATCTTCTGACCCGTTTTCGCCCAATCGGCCATGAACGTCTCAATGCCCTTATCCGTCAGCGGATGCTTGATCAGCGCTTTGAGGATGCCCGGTGGAACAGTGGCAACATCAGCCCCGATCAGCGCCGCCTCGCGCACATGGTTCACGGTGCGGATCGAAGCCGCCAGAATATCCGTCGTCAGATCCTGATAGTTGTCAAAGATCTGGCGGATCTCGCGGATCAGATGCATCCCGTCCTGCCCGATGTCATCCAGACGGCCGATAAACGGCGAAACGAACGTCGCCCCAGCCTTGGCGGCCAGCAGCGCCTGATTGGCATTGAAGCACAACGTGACGTTGACCATCAGCCCGTCGCCAGTGAGCGCCTTGCAGGCTTTCAGCCCATCGAACGTCAACGGAACCTTGATCGTCACGTTCTTGGCGATTTTCGCCAGCTCCTGCGCCTCTTTCAGCATGCCTTCGGCGTCGAGCGCCGTCACTTCCGCCGAAACAGGACCCGGCACGACTTCGCAGATTTCCGCAATCGCCTCTTTAAAATCGCGGCCCGATTTGGCAATCAGCGATGGGTTGGTCGTCACCCCATCGAGCAGGCCGGTGGCGGCGAGCTCCTTGATTTCGGCTACATCGGCGGTATCGACGAAAAACTTCATAACTTTTCCTTGCCCAAGGCTTGCCTTATCGGATGGCCTACAATCCAGACGATTCGCACTTACCTAGCCTGTTATCACGGCGGCGACCAGATTGAACAGTCTACTAGACCTAACCGGCCTGACCGATACGAACCAGGAACAAGCGGCAAAACCGCTGTCCGGGCTCGTACCCGTTTTGTTGCCCGTCGCCCTCGATCAGACATACGACTACTTTCCCCCACCCGAAGGCGCGCCTCAACCGGGCAGTTTCGTCATCGTCCCGTTTGGTAACCAGACACGCATTGGCATCGTCTGGGACCGTCCCTGCAGCGACGGCGAGCCCAAAAAGGTCAATCCCAAGCGCATCAAAACCATCGCCGAAGTGCTCGACGCCCCGCCTCTGCCGGAAATGTCGCTGCGTTTTGCCGAATGGATCGCGAAATACACCCTCAGCCCGCTCGGCATGGTCTCGCGCATGATGATGTCGGCCCGCGAAGTCTTCGAACCGCCAAAACCGCGCTTTGGCGTCACCATTGTCGAAGGCGCGAAACGGCCGCCGCGCATGACGCCCGCCCGCGAAAAGGCTCTCGAAATCGCCGCCGACGGCCTGATCCGCCCGAAAGCCGCGCTCGCTCGCGAGGCCGGCTGCACCAGCGGCGTCATCGACGGCCTCGTGACCGCCGGCTGCCTTGTCGAAGCCGCGATCCCGGAAAAGCGCTGCCCGCAGCCTAATCCCGGGCACACCCTGGTCGAGTTCTCCGAGGCCCAGGAGCGCGCGGTCGAAGGCTTGCGCGCTGCCGTCGACGCGCAGAACTTTTCCGTCACCCTGCTCGACGGGGTCACCGGCTCCGGCAAAACCGAGGTCTATTTCGAAGCCGTCGCCCGCGCGCTGGAGAAAAACCGGCAAGTGCTGATCATGCTGCCGGAAATTGCGTTGACGAGCCAGTTCCTCAGCCGCTTCGAAGCCCGCTTCGGCTGCGCGCCCGTCGAATGGCATTCGGCGATGACCGGCACTGAACGCGGCCGGTTATGGAAAGCTGTCGCCACCGGCGAAGCCCGCGTCGTCGTCGGCGCCCGATCGGGACTGTTCCTGCCCTATCACGACCTCGGCCTGATCGTCGTCGATGAAGAACACGATGGCGGCTTCAAGCAGGACGACCGCGTCAACTATCACGCCCGCGACATGACGGTCGTCCGCGGCAGCATGGGCAAATTCCCCGTCGTCCTCGCCTCCGCCACGCCGTCGATTGAAAGCCACGTCAACGCCCGCACCGGCAAATACCGCCACCTCATTCTGCCCGGCCGCTTCTCCGGCACCGAACTGCCCGAGATCACGCCGATCGACTTGCGCACCGAGCAGCCCGATAAAGGCCGCTGGCTGGCGCCACGCCTCGTCAACGAAATGGCCGAATGCCTGGAGCGCGGCCAGCAAAGCCTGCTGTTCCTCAACCGCCGCGGCTATGCCCCGCTGACGCTCTGCCGCTCGTGCGGCCACCGCCTCGAATGCCCGCAGTGCACCGCCTGGCTTGTCGAGCACCGCTTCAAGAAGCGCCTCAACTGCCACCATTGCGGCTTCTCGATGCCGCTCCCCGAGACCTGCCCCAAGTGCGGTGAGCATGACACCATGACGGCCTGCGGGCCCGGCGTCGAACGTGTCGCCGAGGAAGTCTCCGAGCGCTTCCCCGAAGCCCGGATTGCGTTGCTGTCGTCTGACTTGATTCCCGGCCTCGCCGAAATGCGCGAAGTCATCCGCCAGATCGAAGCCGGCGAAACCGATATCATCATCGGCACCCAGCTCGTCGCCAAGGGCCACAACTTCCCCAACCTCAATCTCGTTGGCATCGTCGATGGAGATCTGGGTCTCGCCCAAGGCGCCGACCCGCGCGCTGGCGAACGAACCTTCCAATTATTGCATCAGGTGACGGGCCGCGCTGGGCGTGCGCAAATCCGTGGCCGCGCCTTCCTGCAAACCCACTTCCCCGAGCATCCGGTGATGGCCGCTATTCTCTCAGGCGATCGCGAAGCGTTTCTGGAACAGGAAATCCAAACGCGCCAGGCGGGACTCTTGCCGCCTTACGGACGCCTCGCCGCGCTCATCATCTCGGCAAAAGATAAAGAGACGACCGAACTCATCGCCCGCGATATCGCCCACCGCGCGCCCAAGGCCGAACGCATCATGCTGCTCGGGCCGACTGAAGCGCCGATTGCCGTCATCCGCGGCCGTCACCGTTGGCGAATACTTTTGAAAGCCCCTCGCGAAGTCGACATGCAAAGCTACCTGCGCGAATGGCTCGCCCGCCTGCCCCAGCTCAAAGGCGACATCCGCCTCTCCGTCGACATCGACCCCTATTCGTTTTTGTGAGGTTGGGACGGAGCTTCGTAAGGTAGACATTGTTCGCCAAACGTTTTGGGCAGCTATCAACCAGACCGCATTCGCCGTATTAATAACGGCTCACAAATTTCGATCAACGCATCGTATGTTTGATATGCGTTGACAGCTGAAGTTCGGCGGTCTAGCGCTCCTAATTTGTTCTGCGTACGGGGATTTCGAATGGCACAGATTCCGGTAGAGGAGACTCTTGCTGAGAGACTATGGCAAGAGATCATGAACTCAAGCTTTGATGATTGGACGGTACGCGTGGCGGCACTTGTGATCGCCACACTTCTTGCACCATTCGTCGCTCGTCTGATTGGCCGCCTTACCTCATGGCTGAAAGAGGTCTTCACCGCCTCGGGACGACTAAAAAGAGCGGAGCAAGCTGTTGCCAAAGACGGAAACGGCATCTGGCTCGCCAAGAATTTCCATATTGATCAACCCGTTGATTATCGCAGGATTAGAAGGGGAATTCCTGTGATCACAATCGCCAATCTGAAAGGCGGTGTCGGCAAGACTACAATTGCAGCAAATCTTCTAGCTCATTACTCGATCGCAAAACAGGAGCGGGTGCTGGCAATTGATTTCGATTATCAAGGTTCCTTGTCGTCGATGATGCTTTCGGAAGCCGATCATGATGCATTGTTTGAAGAACAATCTGACACGCGAACGTGCCGGGCATCCCATCTAATCGAGCATGCAACGGTGGACTGGTTGCTATCGGTCCCTAACTCTGTCGAGGGAAGTCGACTAGATCGCGCCAAGGTAATTCCATCGTTTTACTCTTTGGCGGCAACAGAAAACCGCTTAATGATTGAGTGGTTGCTCGGTCGAAAGGACATCGATATCCGGTTCAGGCTCGCGGAGCTCATTTTGAGCGACAGGGTACAGGACAGGTTTGATCGAGTGATTATCGATGCTCCACCAAGACTGACTACTGCATGCATTCAGGCACTTGCAGCGAGTAACAGCGTGATCATCCCGACCGTACTAGACTCGTTGTCAGCCCAAGCTGTTGGTACCTTTGTGGATCAATTGCGCATCCATCAAAAGCTTTGGCCTTATCTCCGCATCGCAGGAGTGGTGGGGAATATGACGTCTAAAGATTTAGGGGTTGATGCGGATGGGAAGCCGATTGAAGGGGATGAAGCTCTGGAACGAATGAACGCCGTCGAAGTTGATGCAAAGGTCGCCTGTGAGGACGCCTTGGAAAGGTCGCTGCAGACTTCGAATACGCCGCTACGCGATGCAAAAATTTTTTCGCCGCACACATTCATTCCAGACAAGGCCGAGTTGAGCAGAGCAGCAGGGGAACGAATAGCCTACGCTTCTGCTTCAAACGCTGCGCCAATCCAACAAGTTCGGCGAGCTTTCGATAGACTCGGTGATGAGATAGACAGCCGCTATGCAAGCTGGAATTAGACACAATTCTATGCAAGGGTTCTCTCAGGTGATTCGATTGCTACATCCGTTACGTAGGAATTCAATTTAACCATGGCAAAGTCTGTTGCGTCGGCGTCTAAGAGAAAAACTCGAAAGAGGGCCCGGCGCGAGATGAGAAAAGATATTGTTGAACGTTACGTGAAGCTTCTCAAAGAGTCGCTTGGTGACGACGAGGCTTTTATGCCTGTTTACAACTCCATGACTTCTGACAAGGAAGTGCAACAGCCAGAAGCCGTCGGAATTGGTTGTGGTTTCGTTGCGACTATGCCCGTAAGCACAACCAAGAAAACTGCATTTGAGCGTATACTGCGGCGACACAAGAATCTAAAGAAATTCACAAGCAAGCAGCGAGCGATTGGTAACCGGTCTGCAGCTTGACTGCCGCGAGTTAAACTTGGACCTGACTCTGAGTTCACGATTGCGCGGGCGCACAAATTTCAGCAAATACCACTCGCTTGATAAAGGCCAGAAGCCACTGTGCTCGGCGCGCCGCGCGTCGACTGTCCTCCACAGCCTCTCCCGCCTCCCTCACCCGCTACAGGCGACATCCGCCTCTCCGTCGACATCGACCGCTATTCGTTTTTGTGAGGGTGGGGTTACGGCAGCCGTTGATGTCGCAGCCTCGCCCGCCTGCCAAGCCACAAGTTGCTAGACGCGTTCGCGGTGGTGAATTGTTGACGGGTCCGCATGCGTTATCAATCGTAAGAATGCCATCAACGCCTCCTCCCCAATCGAACCGCCGGGCTTGCCGACATACTCGAAATCGAGGACCGAAGCCGGGACCACTTCGCCAGAAAGATAGCGCTTAATTCGGGCGACGCGCGTCGCGCTTTTTTCGGTTCCGGGCTTGAGTGTGTTTGGAGAAATCGTCATCCCGATGAGTGCGGTGAACTCATCGTCAGTCAGGTCGGTATAGGGCTTTTGGAAATACGCCTCCGCGGCGTCCGCCAGACCATGAATGGGCTGGCCGTTCTTCGAACCGAAGTACGTGGCGTTTAAGTAAAGTTCCAGCTGCTGGTCCTTCGTGATGAGATCGTCGAGCGCGTATTCCGCGATCAACGTCTGGCGGATCTTGGCAATTCCTTTCGTGAAGCCGTCGGGAAAATAGAGGAGTTTAACCAGTCCTTGTGTGATTGTAGTCATGCCAGCGCCCGGCGTTGTGAGATCGACGCCGCGGTGCGTCTTGAACTTTGGGTCTTCGATTTTCAGGAGAAGGTCTATCCGATCCTGAGAGACGTCCCTCAGGACTATCTTGCGACCAAACTTGTCGAACGCTTGCTTCACTAATGCCGGCGTTTCGGCTCGGGCTATACGGATCTCATTCCAGTAGTAAATGGTGATGCCGCTCGCGAGCAACGCGAGCGCGAAAATAATACCGAAAACGATCCGACGCAGCATCTGATACCAGTCTCCTGAATTCCATCGAGATCGTTCGATTTGGCAGATCAGAGTGGCCGCATTTGGTCGAAAGCCCGCCCCCGCCGACTGCTTCACGTCCGCGGTTCTTCCAACACCAACCGCGCAGCCTCGCCCGCCAATGCGGCGAACATGGCGGCCTCACCCCTAAGCCCAAACCGTCGCCGTCAATCGAGCGCTGACGCGTTGTCTTCGTTGGTGCGGATCCGCACGGCCCGCTCAAGCGCATGCACGAAGATCTTCCCATCACCGATCTTCCCCGTCTTCGCCGTTGACTGGATCGTATCGACGACACTTTGCAGAATGTCGGCCGTGACGGCGATCTCAAGACGGATCTTGGGCACCTCGTGCGTCTGATACTCGGCGCCACGGTAAACTTCGGTCTGCCCGCGCTGCCGCCCAAAGCCCTGAACCTGCGTCACGGTAATCCCTTGGACGCCAAGTTTGAGGAGCTCCTCGCGAACCGCTTCGTATTTGTGCGGACGAATGACCGCCGTAACCAGGTGCATTGGGTTCTCCCGCTCATACCTCAGACCGATGTCCACCAGACGCCGAATGGCTTCCGAACGTGATGGCAGATCCGACTGTGTCCGCCGCCAGTCATCAATGAGTTGAGAGAACTCATTGGAAGCAACGAGCTGTATCCGCTGATCAAGTTTCGCCATAGCCGCCTTCTGCGTGGGGTTTTCCGTTTGTTGTGCCCAAGCCCGGTTTCTGAAGGCCCGGACCGGAGCTTCAAGGCCCCAAATTCAACGCTTAGGCCCCGAAACCATGTCAGCTGCGATGCTAACGAATTGATTGTACACATAAATCATAAATCACACAATAATAGCAACATACTCACTTGACAAACTTACACACCTTGCGTAACTTCATCAACAAGAACGACGGACATATCGAACGCCAATTGGAGGCACGAATTATGAACAAACTCATTTATCGCGGAACCGAATACGTCGCTGAACAGAACAAAGCTGAGCCTCGTGTATATCGCCGGCCGCAACTCGTTTATCGCGGTGTTGCCCACAATGGGGTCCGCACCCTTCAGCAAACCGGACACAACAGCGGTGCGCTGGACCTGATCTACCGGGGCTTCAAAACCGCCTAAGGGCTGTTTTCGCCGGAACGAGAGTTCGAAAGGTCATTAATAAGCGGGCTGGGCAATTTCGATTGCCCGGCCCGTTTGGCTATTGGGCGAAGCGTCGTGCGACACCTAACTGCCCTCACTGCCGAGCACTTGCCCAAGCAGACGTGATAGCATCAAGCTAGTGAACCTTGGAAATCCAATGAGCCAGGGCCTTGAGGATCCGGACGTCCTCATAGAGCCCGACGTGCCGCATGCCGCGCGGGATGGCCTTTTCGATGAATGGAACCATCTCGTTAATGTGCGACTTGGCGGCCGGAACAGCGGCTTTGGGTTCCACCCCGATCTCCACATGCGCATGCAGCGACGGGCGCTCCCAGCCAAAGCCCCAAGGGTGCCCGCGCATTAGGCTGAAAACGAACCGCACGATGACGAGCACGATCCATAGCGCGATCACGGTCATAATGACGGCCGTGAAGAAGGTCGCGACCGTGTCGGCCAGCGCTTCGTCATCGAAATCGATGAACGACTGCAGGACCGCTGACACGATGCCCGCCACAAAAAGCCCCGCCAGCAACATCCCGAAACCCGGTTCTGAAATCGCGTTGATGAATCGGATCGCGCGCTGCGGCAGCGACGTGCTCGCCTCAAGCGCGTCAAGCAGGCGTTGCGCCTCGTCGCCGGGGTAGTTGAAACTTAGAAGATGCGTCCGTGGCAATTCAGGAAAGGCAACGGCTTGTGCCAGTTTGGCAGCTGCGCGCTTGGCACCGAAGCCATGTCCAAACCGGGCGATTGGCGGGAAGACGAACTTGAAAATCTGTGCCGCGATAAGGCCGGCAACGACGCCCGACAAAATCTCCCAATAAAATTCAGTGAAGCCGAGTCCGGGCAACCAGCTTTCTGCGCTCAACGCGACGGGTAGCCCAACCAGCCAGGCAAACGCTCCAGCCAAGGTGTTGGTGTGCTTTGGTGCTTCTTCGAGCAGGTCATCGAGCGACTTGCCGGCCAGATGACTTTCGGGCCTTGCAAAGACAAACGGCGTGCCGAGCGTCGCGATACCGAGCGCATGCAGTTCGGGCGGCAGATGTTTATGGGCCAGCAGCGCAATATTGCCTCCATGGCTGTGCGCTACGATGAAGTGACGGCAGTCCGGATTGCGCGCGCGCAGGTCGCGAATGTGATCGGCGAGCTGGTAGCCCGCCTTGATACGCGCCCCATGCGCGTTGCGACCGCTCCACTCGAAAACGTCAAAGGCGATGTCGGCGGGAGAGATTTGCGGATCGGTACTCAAAGCCTCCGCGATGGACTTGCGAAGGTTCGAGCCGTCTTGCGTCCAGGCCGTGCCGCGCGCAAAGGTCCCGTGCACCAACGTAACGATGACCGACGCATCCGTCGTGTCCGCCGCTGGCGCGTCAGGGGAAGGGGAAGTCCTGCGCAACATGAGTCTAATGCCACCCGTTTGATCTTGGTTTTTGGGAATTTGGTCCCGTACGGTAGCGAACGTCAACGCCGCGGCAGATTGATTTGCACGCTCGCAGGACTTTCGTGGACCGAGCGTTGCCAAACCACGCCACGAAAGGCGGCTTGCTCTCCTTCCCCACCTCAAAGGCAGCAATTGACCCGCTCACCTGCCATCAACCCCAAATGCTATTTGAATGTGTAACGGGGTCGAAACAATGCAGTCGAACCACAGATGGACTTGGCCCGATGCAATGCAGTTTTTTGCATCATCGACGGGCTCTGAATGACATTCGCTCAGCACAAGGATCAAGCTGGAATAATGTGGACAAAAATCATCAAGAAACGAAAAACCATTCCGTCTTTCTTCGATGACCAGATCGGACGAATCTGGCAAACAGATCATAGTATTTGAACGTTATTCAGCACAGGATCGAAGTCAATTCGCCATACTTTATAGTAATGGTGAGCTTTAATTCTGCAAGCGTGCTTATGCAGGCCGCCTGAAGAGGATTGCATGTTTTCGAAGACCACTGAGCAACAAGCTCGTATCGATGCGCTTAATCGATCTCAAGCCGTGATCGACTTCAATGTCGATGGCACGATCCTCGATGCGAACGCCAACTTTCTGGCAGCCGTGGGTTACGACCTAAACGAGATCAAGGGTCGCCATCATCGTATGTTTGTCGCTCAGGACGAACAACAAGCAAGCTCCTATGCCGAGTTCTGGAAGGCCCTTGCCCGCGGTGAGTTCCAGTCAGGAGAATTTCGCAGACTTGGAAAAGGCGGCCGCGAAGTTTGGATACAGGCCACCTACAATCCGCTGCTCGACGACAAAGGCAGACCCTTCAAGGTCGTCAAGTTCTGCAGTGATATCACGGCCCAGAAAATTAAGACCGCAGAGTACAAAGGCCAAATTGCAGCCATCGACAAATCCAATGCCGTCATTCACTTCGATCTGGATGGAAATATCCTGTTTGCCAACAAGCTGTTCCTCGATACCGTCGGCTACAGCCTGGACGAAATCAAAGGCAGGCACCACCGCATTTTTGTCCCAAGTGAAATTGCCGAAACCAACGCTTACGCGGAATTTTGGCAAAACTTGCGAAGGGGTGAATTCCAGTCGGGCGATTTCAAAAGAATGAATAAGGCCGGCGCCGATCTGTGGTTACACGCAACCTACAATCCGATACTGGACCCCACCGGCAAGCCCTACAAAGTCGTGAAGTTCTGCACCGACATCTCTGATCAGGTCGCGTTGAAGCTTGTCCTGAAACATACCATCGACTTCGACTTGGGGAACTTGAGCCAGGTTATCGCAAATGCGTCCAACGAAATCGATCTTGCAACGGATTCATCCTCCCAAACCTCCAAGAACGTTCAGGCCGTCGCTGCAGCTGTCGAACAACTCGTGATGTCCATTCAGGAGATCGGCGGCAGGATCAATGAAGCGTCTTCGATCACGGCGGAAGCCGTCCAGGCGAGCAATACCGCCAACGACATTATGAGCCGGCTGGAAAGTTCAGCCGAAAGCATAGGCAAGGTCATCAGCTTGATCATGTCGATTGCTTCGCAGACGAACCTGCTTGCTCTGAATGCGACAATAGAAGCGGCTCGCGCCGGCGAAGCGGGGAAAGGCTTTGCCGTTGTCGCATCGGAGGTCAAATCGCTGGCAAGTCAGACGGCAAAAGCAACGGCCGAAATCCAGTCGCAGATTGCCATGGTGCAAGCAGGTAGCAGCGAAGCCGTCAATGCGATCCAATCAATAGCTACCGTTATCTCGACGATCGATGAAATTTCGACGGGGATTGCCGCAGCGATCGAAGAGCAAGGTGCCGTGACGCAGGACATCTCAAACAACATGAAAAATGCCGCCAGCCGCGTTCAAGGCGTCACTGCAAATCTCGGTCAAGTCCATTCGGCAACTGAGGCAGCAAAAGCAGCGGCAGATAACGTCATTGAAGCCTCCAGAGGCCTTGTGGCCTGACCTCGTTTCAAGTTTTTTAAAACGAGGCACAGAGCAAGCGGTTGCCCTGATTTCATAAGATCATCATAGCCCACCTCGCCAGACAGCCGACCCGCTGTTTGGCGCGGTCTCTATTTCGGCTGCCGTCATCAGATCCTTGTTACCGGTCTCCAGTGATAGAAGGTCGTGACCAAGAGTCATATTTGAGCCAAGGCTTCGACGAACTTCAGCCGAAGCCGTAGCGGGGTGGACGAAGTCGATGTTCGGCTTCAAAATGCCAGCCTCTAGCCAGCAAACCTGCTGTGCTGGGCCAAGCCAACGCAGCCGGCTCCCACCAATCGAACGCAAAAAGCAAATCAATCTATGATCGTTCTTCATGAGCCAAAGATAATTGTGCTGAAAGCGCGCAAGGTCGGAGGCACGTCTTTGGAAATCGCGCTTTCCCGTTTCGCGACAGAAACGAGCATCATTACGCCGATTACAAAGGAAGACGAGGAAACCAGAACGAAGCTTGGCTACCGGCCACCGCAGAATTTCCGTTATTCCCCGGGCGAGCTGTCTTTGATCGGGAAATTTAAAGCAGCGATCAAAGGTGAGCTGCCGGCAAAATTTTTCAATCACATTCCTGCAGAATTGGCCAAAGAGCGCCTTGGTGGAGAAAATTGGGATAGCTATACGAAAATAGCGACAATGAGAAATCCGTTCGACAGCGCGATCAGCCTTTACTTCTGGTGGCAGCGCTCAAGGCCGGCGCAGAAGGGCATGGATTTCGAGACCTGGGTCATCAAGAACGCCGATCTGATCTCTCGAAACGAGGAGATCTACAAAATCGACGGCCAGCAGATCATAGATTTCATGGTTCGCTATGATCGCCTGGAAGCCGATATCAAAAAGCTCGAAGAGCTGCATCCCTCGGTCGAGGGGCTATGGGAGACCTTTTCCAAGATCAACGCAAAGGGGGCTTATCGGCCGAAAAGTGCCTCTATGGAAGAGATGTTCCGGAATTCTCCGCGTGCGCATAGCCTGATCATGGAGCTGTTCAGGAATGATATCGACGCCTATGATTTTGCCAGGCCTTGAAACTCTTTGAGCCGACGCGAATGAGCGACAACACTCTTTGCTGCAGAAGCCTCGGCGTATCTAACTCCAGGTCCTTTCCCACTCGCAGCAGCAGGGATTCTGCAGCTCTCTGGCAACTGCTCTCGCCTCTCATCCCTACGATTTAATCGATGTGCAATGCCGCGGTTGTCAGTGGCAAGCCTGTCTTGGGTAGCCAAAGTCACGCGTTACAAACCGCGAATTCAGAAAACCATTGATAGCCTACCAACTAGTAGGTAAGGTCGTCATCCATGAACCAGACCCGGACCGCATTGCTCCAAGAGGCTGAACTTCTCATCCGCAAACGCGGATATGCTGCATTCAGCTATTCGGATCTTTCTGCGAAGATTGGCATCGCGAAGGCAAGCATTCACCACCACTTCCCCACCAAGGAAGCCCTGGGGGTAGCACTCATCGATGAGTATCTGGAGCGATTTGAGGCCGACTTGGAGGCGCTGTCGCACGGGCCCGGTGAGGCCACCGCGAAGCTTCTTGCCTATGGGGACTTCTTCGCACAAGGGATCAAAGAGGGGCTTCTGCCACTTTGTGGCGTGCTCGCCTCCGATGTTTCTGCACTGCCAGAATCGATAAAGTCTCGGGTCGAGAAGTTCTTCCAGCAACATCTCGATTGGCTTGAGAAGGAAATTCGCGCCGGAGTGAAACGCGGAGAATTGCGGCTTGACCTGAAGCCGAAGCGGGCGGCTCGCGTCGTTCTCAGCACGCTTCAAGGCGCCAGCCTGACAGCCTGGGCATTGGGCGAATCCGCCTCCGTGAAACCAACCCTGAAGGACTTACTCGCCCAGCTCGGTAAATGAGCCGACTTGGCGCAGTCTGTGAACATACCGAATAGATGGCACAAATCATCCGATGAAAACGAAGAACGTAGCTCCAGTCCGGGTCGTTTGGCTGACCGTCTTGGCGATGACCGCCTTCGCAGCGAATTCCATCTTCTGCCGCCTGGCGCTGGCACATGACAGCATCGATCCAGCAACGTTCACCATCGTCCGGCTCGCCTCGGGGGCTGCTGTCCTGTGGGTGTTGACCCGCCGTCCTTCTGCTGCCCAGGTCGGCGGAAGCTGGTCGGCTGCTCTGGCACTCTTGGCCTACGCCATCTGTTTTTCATTCGCTTATTCGAACCTCGCAGCCGGAACCGGCGCACTCCTACTGTTCGGTGCGGTTCAGGTCACCATGGTCTTGAACGGGGTGCTGAAAGGGGAGCGCGTTGGCCTGATAGAAGGCGGCGGCCTGGCTCTTGCGTTTTGCGGTTTGATTGTTCTCGTCGCACCCGGTGTCGCTGCGCCGCATCCCTTGGGCGCGCTATTGATGATCTTGGCCGGGATCGCGTGGGGGGCTTATTCGCTGCTCGGGCGCGGCTTCGCTGACCCGCTTGCAGCCTCGGCAGGAAACTTTCTGCGCGCCATAGCGATGGTCGTGCCGCTGCTCCTGATCCCCGGAGGCCATTGGTCGCTGCAAGGCATCATGTGGGCAGTCTTGTCAGGCGCGCTGGCGTCCGGATTGGGCTACCTGATTTGGTATGCGGCACTGGCCGAGCTCAGTGCGACCCGGGCTGCCTCCGTCCAGCTTAGCGTACCCGTTATTGCTGCCATTGGCGGCGTGATGTTTCTGGCTGAGCCATTCACCATCAGGCTGGCCATCTCATCCGTTGCTGTCCTGGGCGGCATCGCGCTCGTCGTCCGCTATCGCAGTTCGCAGAAGGCGTGAGTCAGTTCGGGCCAACGATCCCCACCAACGCGGCAACTGTGAACCGTCGCCAAACCCGCCAAACCCGCCAACCCTGTCGTTAGCGGAGCCGCAAGTTCGTAAGCTTTAGTTAACTGATCCAGGGGCGTTGCCGCCGGGTCCAGGGTACTCGAATGATTCAAGATCGTGCTCGTTCAACATCGGTGTAGCTCCAATTCGAAAATTAATTTGAGCTCACGTTAGATCGATAATGCCGGTCGAGCTGTCTCTTAAGGAATTGCTGACGTTTGGCTCTCCGAACGTGATGGCCAGGAATTCCCGGCAACGACGATCGACGCTCAGACGCAGAAGGTCCTCACGGAGCCAACCGGTAAAATCCTCTCAAAGCCCCGAAAATACCGGCTCACGCCAAAGAAGATGCTGACCAGAGTTGAGCGCCACAATTTCTCTATCAGGCACGTGCGCAACGTTTTAGGCGCAACCCTAATCCATCAGACTTCGCAATATTCTCAATCCGTTACGGCGGCAGCGCCCTAATAACGTGCACTATTACAAAGCATTAACCAGTAAACTTCACAGTTAATTTCCACAAACGAGCGAGGGTGGTCCAAAGACCCGAGGAGACCACGGCGTGTTGAACGTTATCGGATGCATCACCCAAGACCACAATTATTGGCTGGTCGCGCTTGCCGCCGCCATTTGCATCTGCGGCAGCATGCTGACGATCAGGGTGTTTGCGCGGTTGAAAGACGTGCCGGCCGATCGGCGGCTCATGAACGTATTTCTGGCTGGCGTCATCGGCGGAGCGACGATCTGGACGACGCACTTCGTCGCGATGGTTGCCTACGACCCGGGCGTCGATCATGCCTACGAACCGATTCTGACGGCGCTCTCGCTTTTCATCGCCATTGCCGGTGTCAGTTTGGGGCTCGCGCTTGCCTCGACGACGAACCGTTCCCATTGGGTGGAAGCCGGCGGCGCCGTCTTCGGACTGACGGTCGCGACAATGCATTATGTCGGGATGCACGCCTATCAAATTCCTGGGCGGATAACCTGGGACAATCAGCTGATCGCAACCTCCATCCTGCTCGGCTCAATCTTCGGAGCTATCGCGCTCAACCAGGCTGCACGGCCGGTTTCAAAATACAGCCTGCATTTCGGTGTCGGAGCGATGGCTGGAGCGATCTGCCTGATGCATTTCACAGGGATGAGTGCGATCAAGATCGATCTCGACCCGTTGGTTTTGGTGCCGCCGAAAATGCTTTCCGACACGACGTTGATCATTCTCGTCGTCGCCGTCATGTCCTTATTCCTGTTCGTCGGCCTCGCGGCCCATTTGAACGAGAAGATCATCGAACAGAACGCCGGTGAAGCCTGCCAGCATGCCAAACTCCACGATCCCCTGACAGGCTTGCCAAACCGCAGCCAGCTCAGCCGGTATCTCGATCGGCTTTGTTCGACCGCCCAGTCGGACAGCAACACCCGATTCGCAATCGTCACGATCGACCTCGACCGGTTTAAAGAAATCAACGACATGCACGGCCATGCCGCCGGCGACGCAACCCTTGAGGAGATCTCGGAGCGGCTTTTGGGCTCTATTTCCGAAGGGGAGTTCGTCGCGCGCACCGGAGGCGATGAGTTCGTTGCCATCAAGTCCGACTACACACGTCTTGCAGAGGTGTCGGCCTTCGCGGAGCGCCTGCTCGGCAGGATCGTTGAGCCGATCATGGTCGGGGCCTTGGACTTATCAGTTGGAGCCAGCATTGGGATTGCCAGCTATCCCGAGCATGGCGAAGACTTGAAAACGCTATTGAGCAATTCCGACCTTGCAATGTATCGGGCGAAAGACAGCTTGCTCGACACGATCTGTTTCTTCGACGAAGTGATGGACCAGGAAAATCGCGAGAAAATAGCCCTCGCCAACGATCTGCGAACCGCGCTGACTGCAGGACATTTTGAACTGAATTATCAGCAGCAGAATGATGTCGAAACGCGCGAAGTCGTCGGTTTTGAGGCGCTGCTGCGCTGGAATCACCCCGTGCGCGGTCGCGTCCCTCCAGCCGACTTCATCCCGATCGCTGAAAAAACGGGTCTCATCCGCTCCATTGGTCGCTGGGTACTCGCTACGGCGTGCAAGGAAGCGGCGAGCTGGAATCGGCCTTACCCGATTTCCGTCAACGTCACGCCGCAAGAACTCGTCCAGCCCTCCTTCGTTGAAAACGTGGCGAACGCATTGTCGGAGAGCGGCCTGGAGCCTTCGAGGCTGGAGCTGGAAATCACCGAAGCCAGCATTATTGACGATCAAAAGAACACCCTGGAAGTCATGCGCCGTCTCAAGGAACTTGGGATCCGGATCGCAATGGATGACTTCGGAACAGGCTATTCCTCACTGGCCTCGCTGAAATCGTTCCCGTTCGACAAGATCAAGATCGATCGAAGCTTCATCGACAGGGTTCAAAACAATCCGCAGAGCGCTGCGATCGTGCGTTCGACACTGTTGCTTGGCGAAGCGTTGGAGATCCCGATTCTGGCCGAAGGTGTCGAGACAGAAGACGAGCTGGGTTTCCTTTTCAAAGAGCATTGCTCCGAAGTGCAGGGCTTCCTGTTTGGTCGACCAATGAGTGTCGAAGAGGTTCGAAGCCTGACTGGCAATGCCGAGGCCAAAAATAAAGTGGTTATCTCTGGAAAATCCGACACGTCCATCGCTCCGCTCTTCAGCGCAAATTTCACCATCGTCTCGGCTTGAACCGGCTCGCGGCATGATGGGCGCTGAAGAGACATCGCCTGAAATGGCGATCTGTTCCGCCTTCTAGTGAAATGCTTTTCGAAAAGCTCTGGAGACGTAGAACTTCGCGGTTCGAATTCCACGCTTCACGTAGCGGACAACCTTCTTCGGCTTTGCCAGCCGTCTGTGACGCTTGGTTCGCTGATGATGAACGCGCGCCACCCGGGCTTTGCGTTTGACCTTGCGAGGTTTAACGGCCGGCTTGCGCTCCGGTTGTGGGGCTACAGCAACCTGCGCCTCGTCCTTCGCCGGGTCAGCCTGCTCTTCGACAAGGTCGCTGTTGAGGATAGCTGACACGCATCCGTCCGAAAGTTTGCCGAAGACGTCGGCCATGCAATCACGCGCCGCGTCGCTTTCGGGGGCGTGCATACTGCAATGCTGTTTGTAGTCTCCACTGCATGCATCTTTGACGGCCTGCGGAACTTCTCCGGCAGCAGCCGTAACCGAACCAGCAAACAACGACAGACACGCTGCCGCCGCCCGGCCTGTTGCAAACACTGCGCGCATGCGACCTCCTGGAATTTGGTATCGCGTTTGAGTGCGAATAGAGGGGACGCTAGCGCTGTGCCAAGCGTATGACAAATGTCGCGTCATATGGCAGCAGCGTTGCGCCAGTTCATGACATATGCTGCATTGGGCCATGCCTGGATCGCGGATGTTTGCAGCCACCAACATGGCTCTTCAGACCTACTGCCGCCATGCTTTCATGGCGTAACAATAGGGCAATCTGGTCGACGAAATGCTCTGAACCGCGATCCAAAAGTAACGGGCGAACCATTCCCAAATTACCGAGGCGCAAAACCGATGCGTGAATTCAAAACATCAAGCCTAAGCCGCCGCACGGTGGTGCTGGGTATGGCAGCGCAAGCCGCTTGCTTGCCGTTCGCCTCGTTCAATGCAGCGATGGCTGCTGCGCCGATGCTGGGACTGCAGCGCCCGGCAATCTACCGTTTCAAGCTCGGCGAGTTCGAAATCACCAATATCCTGGATGGCTTCGTGGTGCGGCCTGATCCCCATAAGATCTTTGGCCAGGACCAGGAGAAAGAAGCCGTCGAGGCTTTCGCCCGCGAACATCACTTGCCGGCGTCACAGCTTGAAAATTCCTATACGGTCACGCTCGTCAACACAGGCCGCGAACTTATCTTGTTCGATACCGGCAACGGCGAACCAAGACGAAGCGCAACCCAGGGTCTGCTGCGCCAGCGGCTGAGCGAAGCCGGTTATTCGCCAGACCAGATCGATGTCGTTGTGATTACCCATGGACACCCCGATCACATCGGCGGCCTGATGGAGAGCGGCAAGCCCAGCTTTCCCAATGCCCGCTATGTTTTCGGAGCCGCCGAGTTCGACTACTGGAGCGCCGGCACGGACATCCCCGCGCGTCGGCAGAAAAACCGCGACCTTTATATGCGCGTCGCAGCGCCACTAGCAGAAAAGGCATCAATGATCGCGCAGGGCGAAAGCGTCGTCAGTGGCATCGAAGCCGTCGACGCGTTCGGACATTCGCCCGGGATGCTGGCCTTCCATATCGAAAGTGAAGGTCAGCGCTTGTTGTTATGGGCTGACGTGACCAACCACTTTGTTTTGTCATTGATGAAGCCTGAATGGCACGTGCTCTTTGACCACGACAAAGCCAAGGCCGTCGCAACCCGCAAGCGCATCCTGGACAGCGTCGCCGCCGACGGCATTCCAGCGATCGGTTATCACATGCCGTTTCCCGCCGTCGGCTTCGTTGAGCGGTCCGGTGACAGTTTCCGCTGGGTCCCGGCGAGCTATCAGCTCAACGACCTCTAGGCGCAATTCGGACAACGAAAGAATTCCGGCGTCCGACAGCCGTTCAAAGCCCCAGTTCGTCCAGATATTTCTGAACGCCGGGATGGATGTGCTTCGGGTTCGCAGCCGCCTTGGTGTTCTGCGGCGTAGTCTCCTTCGCTTGTGGGAGCACTTCAGCAAGCGTTCCCTGACCGGCATGCAGCGCCTTCGCTAATTTATAGGCAGCGTCATTCGGCAGGTCCGGCCGGGAAAGGATGAAGCTCCAAACTCCGATCGCCTGCACCGCTTCGTCCTGCCCTTCGTATGATTTGGCCGGCACCGTCATCGGCTTGAGGAAGTCGTGCTTGGCGGTCACCGCTTTTACTTCTTCGGGGCTGAAACCGATAAATCTGCCGCCCGCCTTCATCACACGCTTGAAGCCCGGCCAGCCAATTCCGGCACCCCAAAAAGCTGCAACCTCGCCCGAGAGGACGAGCGGAGGTCCATCGCCGGCCTTCTTTAGAAATCTGGGCTCGAAATCCTTATCGCGATCGAGGTCAAGGCCGTCCATGATGTAGTCGGCCATCAATGTCAGGCCGGACGTTTTCGTCCCCCAGGCGATGGGCTTGCCGACGAGATCTTTGACCGACATCGCCGGGCTGTCCCCTTTAACGACGAACATGCCAGGGCTCGAATAGATTGCGGCGATCACTTTCAGATCGACCGGCTCCTGCCCGACGCCCTCGAACGCTTCGTACGCGGCGACGCCCTGGACAAGGCCAATGTCGAACTTGCCTTGAGCGAGAAGGCCGATGTTCTCAAGACTTCCCTTCGTGTTCTCGTCCAACACCTTTAAAGACGGATCGGTCGCGTTGATCACCTTGGCTGCGTTGGAGCCATAAAGCTCAAACCCGCCGCCTTTTGTTGCGGTCGCCAGTCGAAGGGTCATCTCGTCGGCGCCAGCGGGCACGTTCAGCCCGATCGCGCAAATGACGACGCACGACAGTATAGACCACGGCTTCATTACGACCTCCATCGCAGCATGGGTTTCCCCTCACTACATACCAGCAGGTGGCAAAGAGCTTCACGCGCTTTCGTCACGAGATGACTTTGTTTTGATAATGCAGAGCCCGCCGCGTCATCACGACTGTGACAGGCTGATGGTGTTGGCAGGACACCAGCGGGAGCGAACCATCCCAACCGAGCAGGTCCCCGGCGGGCGTCTCAGTTCATCCGATCATCATGAACGCATAAACGATGACCACGACCAGCACGGCCAGAACCACAGCCCGGACGACGCGATCGAGCAATAAGGTCCTGAACGCTTCGCGCTTGCCCAGCTTCTGCTGGATTTCCCGCAGACGATCGACGGCATCGTGCGCACGTCCAAGTTCTTTGGTCTCTTGGTCGAATTCCATGGCGGAACGTTTGAGCAAGTATCAGTTGCTGGGTCGAGCCGGATGGTCGACGCAACCCAATCGGCAAGCCGTATCATAGCATGAAATGCAGGCTGACGGGCGCGCATCGCGAACGCGACCGGAAAAATCGGCGTGGATCAACGGGCGGCAATTCCGAAGAAAGTGTCAGCAGCGCTTATCGTGGACGCAGAAAGCTCGTAGCATCTGCCGTCGCAACCGCGATTGGATTAGACGTGGCTTTGTAGAAATGCACCCCGGCGATCACCCAAACCGGCACCGCAGTACCGATCAGCAAGCCAAAAAAGGCGCTGATAACGATAGTATTCAACAGACTGCTCTTAATCATTGGGTACTCCGGACCACTATCCCGCTGACTATAACGACGCTCACGAACCGACCATATGTGCACTGTTTTTCATGAGGATGACAGAACTGTGTCGAAGCAAGCGATTAACGAACAAACTTGCCAGCAATTTTGAAAGTTGCATCTGAATTCAATGAAATCACTTTTGGATCGCGCCTGCTCTTGGTACGCCGGCGGGCAGTTTGGGCCCGAAGAGGACTTTGGCTTCTCCGGCGCTAAACCCCGTAAGTCCAGGCATCTGCCCGCCTGAATCTGGCTTTGCCGGAAACGACGGGTGTAACGCCTCCGCAACAACACCGGCGGATTGCTCATCCCTACTCTGGCGTCCAGCTCCGGATAATATAACATCCGAAATCTCTTGGTTGTGTTTTTTAGGGGGCGGGCGTGCGCCAGCTGCGGCGGCATCGGTGGTTTGCGTTTCTTGGATTGGCTGCGCTCGCAATCCAATTCGCGGCGGCGTTCGGCCATCATCACGATCACGCCGCCCACAGCCTCGACACCCAGGATCACGAGCGAAATGAGCGCGTCGCCCATTTCATTGCGCTCGTCGGCCATCGGTCTGACGATGAAATTGCAGGCTGGCTCGACCGCGCCGGTGATCACCGGCACCACAACCACCACGGCCCCCACAAGCACAGCGACGAAGATTTGTGCGCGATCTGCTGGTCGATCGCGACATTAGCCAGCCTTGCCATCCCTGAAATCGCGCAACTGCCATTCCATTTGAAGGCACGGCTGCCAAAGATATTGCCGCCGGAAACGTCCGGCTCGTACTTACGCATCGGACGCGCGCACTGGCCGCGCGGACCGCCCGTTCGCTCCTGCTGAACCCCTCAAACCCATTCAGGACTTTGGCGATTGCCGCACGACGGTGAGGAAGCCACAGCGCCTGCATGACATTCCATTTGAGTTAACTAGGAGCGCAACCATGCGCGCGCGAAACTTCGCAAATCCCCTGCCGCTTGCGGCGCTGGGCATCCTCACCGCTAGTCTACCGGTCAATGCCCAAGAAGCCATCCAACTGGAAGGCATCGTCATTTCATCACCCTCGCCGATCGTATCTGGCGCGATACCAAGCGATGGACTGGATCAACCCCGCGGCAGTCTGATCGTCGTCGACGACGCTTTCGTTCCGGTCACGGTCGTCACCGCGCGCGATATCCAGGCCGACAACGGTGCCAATATCGCCGACGTGCTCGACAAAAGACCCGGCATCATCGGCAGTTCGTACGCGCCAGGCGCCAGCCGGCCGATTATTCGCGGCCTTGAATCTTACCGTGTCCGCATGCAGGAAAACGGGATTGGCTCGCACGATGTGTCGGCCCTGTCGGAAGATCACGCCGTGCCGATTGACCCGTTCTCGGCCCAACAAGTGGAAGTGATCCGCGGGCCCGCAACGCTCCGTTATGGCAGCCAAGCCATCGGTGGGGTTGTCGCCGTCGAGAACGGTCGCATTCCGACCTTCATCCCTAAAGGCGGTTTCACGGCGGAAATGCAAGGCGACGCGACATCCGTCGACGAGGGCCGCAACGGCGCATTTCGTGCAACGGCCGGGGCTGCAGGCATTGCCGTTCATGCCGACGGCTTCCGCCGCCGTTCCGAAGACTACGACACCCCCGACGGCAAACAGTTCAACTCCTTTGTTGAAGCGGACGGCGGCGCGGTGGGCGCATCGTTTATCGGTGAGAAGGGTTTTCTAGGGGTTTCGGTCTCGCGCTACGAGAGCATCTATGGCGTGCCTGGCGAAGAAGCCGAAGAACTGCGCCCGAGGATCGACCTGGAACAAAACAAGCTCCAGGCGCGCGGCGAGTGGCGCGTCGGCAGCCTCGGTATCGAAGCGGTCCGTTTCTGGTTCGGCGCCTCGGAATACGCCCATAACGAGGTGGTCGACGAAGGCGAAGGTGACGAGATCGGCTCTCGCTTCACCAGCGAAGTCTACGAAACAAGGTTTGAAATTCAGCACGTCCCTGTCGTGACGACGCTCGGGCAATTGCGTGGTGCGATCGGTGCCCAATTCGTCGACCGCAACTTGCGCGGCCAAAGCTTCGAAGGCGACTCGCTGCTGCAACCCACGAAGACGGACAGCATCGCCGCGTTCTGGTTCGAAGAGCTGGATCTCACCCGCGAGCTCACCTTGCAGGCAGCCGCAAGAATTGAGCAAACCGACATCGACGGCTTCGGCCGCGTCGCGCCGCTTGATCCGGCCTCGCCGCTGACCGGCCTCTCGCGCAGCTATACGCCCTTGAGCGCCAGCATCGGCGGGCTTTACCGTTTGCCCCAAGGCACGGTTCTCAGCCTCAACGCGCAATATGTGGAACGCGCGCCTGACTCAGCCGAGCTCTTCTCCGGCGGGATCCATGAAGCGACCGGCACGTTCGAAATCGGCAATCCCGATCTTGAAAAGGAAAAGGCCGCCTCAATCGAGTTTGGAGTTCGCAAGGCTCGTGGCCGGTTCCGCTATGACGCAACCGCCTTCTACACACGCTACAATGGCTTCATCTACCGCAGCCTGACGGGATTATCTTGCGGCGAAACCCTGGGCTCATGTGAAGACGAGGAAGAGGAAGAAGAGCATCACCACGAGGAAGAGGAAGAACATGAGCACGAACTCGACCAAGTCTTGTTCGGCCAGCGCGATGCTTCCTTCTATGGGGTCGAAATTGCCGCCCAGTATGAAGTCGCACCAATTTGGAACGGTGTCTGGGGCGTCGACGGTCAGTACGATTTCGTACGAGCCCGCTTTGACGAAGGCGGCAACGTTCCGCGCATTCCGCCGCATCGACTGGGTGGCGGCCTGTTCTATCGCGATGCCAGCTGGTTCGCGCGTGCCGGCGTGCTCCACGCCTTCGATCAGAACGAAATCGGTGAAAACGAGATCGACACCCCAGGCTATACGCTTGTGTCGGCCGAGCTCTCCTACACCGTCGCACTCGACGAGGTCTCCGGATTGGGCCCGTCGATGACGATCGGCATCAAGGGCGAGAACCTGGCAAACGATGAAGTCCTCAACCACGCGTCATTCAAACGGCGTGAGGAGGTCCTGCTCCCGGGCGCAAACGTCCGTGTGTTCGGATCGATCAAGCTGAACTGATCCAAGAACCCGGCGGCCCTTTCCAGACGAGGGGCCGCCGGATTTCAGCTCTAAAATGGGCTCAATCCCCCCAACTTGTTAGGCAACCGGCAGACGGGGCCGCTCGTTATCAAAACGCATTGCGCTCCCCGTATCCCCCCAATCACATCCGGTTGACCGTGCGCGGAGGCCCTTGATCAACCGCGCGGCGATGTGGTGCTTTGCGGGTCTGACAAACGGCAGACCTGGAGCCCCAATGTCCGCGACCTTGCGATTGAAATTCCCCGGCGCCCACGGGCACGAGCTTGCCGCGCGCCTGGACCTTCCAACCGGGCCGCCGCGCGCATTTGCGTTGTTTGCCCACTGCTTCACCTGTTCGAAGGACCTGGCTGCCGCAAGACGCATCGCTCAGGGCCTGGCCCATGCAGGGATCGGCGTCCTGCGCTTCGACTTCACCGGTCTTGGCCATTCCGATGGCGAGTTCGCCAACACCAATTTTTCTTCCAACGTCGATGATTTGGTCGCCGCCGCCGATTTCATGCGCGAGCATCACAATGCCCCGGCCATCCTGGTGGGCCATTCGCTCGGCGGAGCGGCTGTCCTGGCGGCCGCTCAAAGAATTCCGGAAGCGCGCGCCATTGCAACGATCGGAGCCCCCTCAGGCGTTGATCACGTTCTCGAGCAGTTTGGCGGCTCGCTGGAAGAATTGCGCGAAGCCGGCAAAGCCGAAGTCGAACTGGCCGGCCGCACCTTCACTATCCAGAAGCAATTTGTCGAAGACGCCGAGAAGCACAACCTGTCAGCGCAGATCGCCAATCTGAAGAAAGCGCTGCTCATTCTCCACGCGCCCCGCGACGAAGTCGTCGGGATCGATAACGCCACCGATATCTTCCTGGCCGCAAAGCACCCCAAGAGCTTCGTTTCCCTCGATGACGCCGATCACCTGCTAAGCCGCACCGAAGATGCGGAATATGCCGCCCACGTCATAGCCGCCTGGGCCGCGCGTTATCTGCCAGCCGAAACCGAAGAAGCTGGCGAAGCACCGCACAGCGTTCGGGTCAGCGAAACCGGCCTTGGCAAATATCACAACGCGGTTCACTCAGGTCGCCACGCGCTGATCGCCGACGAACCGGTCTCCTCCGGCGGCCTCGATCTTGGACCGAATCCTTATGACTACCTCGCAATTGCGCTCGGCGCCTGCACGACGATGACGCTGCGCATGTATGCAGAACGCAAAAAACTTGAGCTTGGCCGCGTGTCGGTTTCCGTCACGTATGGGAAGGTCTCTGCGGCCCATTGCGAGGACTGCGGTGCCGCGGCTGAAGGTCGCGAGGGAAGGATCGATCGCTTCGAGAGAACGATCTCCGTCGACGGGCCCGTCGATGCCAAGATCCGCGAGAAGCTCATTGAAATTGCAGGCAAATGCCCGGTCCACCGAACCCTGGAATCGGGCTCCGCCGTCGTCACCAAGCTCGCCTCCGATGCCACAGAATAAGGCGCTGAGCGCCGAATATCAGCGTCCTCGCCGACCCCGAAATTCCGACAGGCTATACAACGAAAGACGGTGATTTTCCCCACGATTTGCCATCTCAATGCCAACATGCGGCATCCGTGCAACTTACGGCCCGTTGATGCTCCGCAACACCCGTGATAGGAAGCGGCCCGTGATGGGGAGCGAAGCGCGCTGTATCAGCTGTGCTGCTGTTTCCTGTTGCGACTTCCTTCGCACCCGGGCAAAACGGCCGGATAGATTATATCCGCCGATGTTCTGGCGCATTTTCCGACACGCTTAAGAAGAGCGATCGACGTGGCAACAGACGATATTAACCTGTCGAGCATGCCCGGCCGTTATGCCGGAGCGCTGTTCGAATTGGCCGCCGACCAAGGCCAGACCGAGCAAGTGGAGACCGACCTCTCCACCTTCCAGTCCCTTCTGGAGGAAAGCACCGATCTGAAGCGGCTTATCGCCAGCCCAGTCTTCGCATCCGAAGAGCAGGGCCGGGCGCTGGGCGCTATCTGCGAAAAAGCAGGTATCGGCACACTGACGACGAACTTCCTGCGGGTGATTGCGAAAAACCGCCGCCTGTTTGCAATTCCTCAGATGATTTCGGCCTTCAAGGCTCTCGCTGCCAATGCGCGCGGAGAGGTCACCGCTTCGGTGACGACGGCCCAAGCCCTGACCGACGAGCAGATTGCCGAGCTGAAAGAAGCTCTGAGCCAGTCTGTCGGTAAGAATGTCCAGCTGGATATCAGTATCGATCCATCCATTTTGGGCGGTCTGATCGTCAAGATCGGCAGCCGCATGGTTGATTCCTCGCTGCGCACCAAGCTGTCGGCCATCCGCGCCGGCCTGAAGGGTGCCGCCTGAGGTAAAAGCACTTCCCCCGGAACCCGCTGACTAACCGCAGGTGCCGGGACCGAACGAACGAATTGAACGAACCAAACCAATGATGTGCACTGCCTTGAAGGCAGTGAGCAAACGAAACACGAAAAGCAAAAGAGGTCACGCGATGGAAATCCGCGCCGCAGAGATCTCCTCGATCTTGAAGGAGCAGATTCAGAACTTCGGCAAAGAGGCCGAGGTTTCTGAGATAGGCCAGGTTCTCTCTGTCGGCGACGGTATTGCCCGCGTCTACGGCCTCGACAGCGTCCAGGCTGGCGAAATGGTTGAGTTCCAGGATGGCACCAAGGGAATGGCCCTCAACCTGGAATCCGACAACGTCGGTGTCGTTATCTTCGGCGACGACCGCAATATTAAAGAAGGCCAGACGGTCAAGCGCACCGAGGCCATCGTGGAAGTCCCCGTCGGCAAAGGCCTTCTCGGCCGCGTCGTTGATGGTCTTGGCAACCCGATCGACGGCAAGGGCCCGATCGACGCCACCGAGCGCCGCCGCGTTGACGTCAAGGCGCCAGGCATCCTGCCGCGTAAATCGGTGCACGAGCCGATGGCAACCGGCCTCAAGGCCATCGATGCTCTGATCCCCGTTGGCCGCGGCCAGCGCGAGCTCATCATCGGTGACCGTCAGACCGGCAAGACCGCGATCATCCTCGACACCTTCTTGAACCAGAAGCCGCTCAACGAAGGCGACGACGAGTTCGCAAAACTCTACTGCGTCTACGTTGCCGTCGGTCAGAAGCGCTCCACGGTCGCCCAGTTCGTCAAGGTTCTTGAAGAGCGTGGCGCCCTGCCTTACTCGATCGTCATCGCCGCGACCGCATCCGACCCGGCTCCGATGCAGTATCTCGCACCGTTCACCGGCTGCACCATGGGCGAATACTTCCGCGACAACGGCATGCATGCCGTGATCGCCTACGACGACCTCTCCAAACAGGCCGTCGCCTATCGCCAGATGTCGCTGCTTCTGCGTCGTCCACCTGGCCGCGAAGCCTATCCTGGCGACGTTTTCTACCTCCACTCCCGCCTGCTAGAGCGCGCTGCGAAGCTCAACGAAAACCACCAGGCTGGCTCCTTGACGGCGCTTCCGGTCATCGAAACCCAGGCAAACGACGTTTCGGCATACATTCCAACGAACGTTATTTCGATCACCGACGGCCAGATCTTCCTTGAAACCGACCTTTTCTATCAGGGCATCCGTCCGGCCGTGAACGTCGGTCTGTCGGTGTCCCGCGTCGGCTCATCGGCCCAGACGAAAGCTATGAAGCAGGTCGCCGGTAAGATTAAGGGTGAGCTCGCACAGTACCGCGAAATGGCCGCCTTCGCTCAGTTCGGCTCCGATCTCGACGCTGCAACCCAGAAGCTTCTGGCCCGCGGCGCCCGCCTGACCGAACTCTTGAAGCAGCCGCAGTTCTCGCCGCTCAAAATGGAAGAGCAGGTCTGCGTGATCTTCTCCGGAACCCGCGGTTATCTTGATGCGATCCCGGTCGACGCCGTTGGCAAGTTCGAAGAAGAACTTCTCAACACGCTGCGCAGCAACAACCCGGAGATCCTGGAATCGATCCGGTCATCCAAGAAGTTGTCGGACGAGACCGAGAAGGCTCTGATCGACGTCCTCGATACGTTCGCCAAGAACTTCACGGCTTGAAGAAGCGGCTAACCCCGCTTCCACAACGAGAGCCTCGATCCAACGCCACCCGCCAGCCGGTTAGATAAAACCGGCGGCGGAGCGCAAAGACCAAGGAAAGAGACGGCGCGATGCCGAGCTTGAAGGACTTACGAAATCGCATCAATTCGGTGAAGGCGACCCGCAAGATCACCAAAGCGATGCAGATGGTTGCCGCGGCCAAGTTGCGCCGCGCGCAGGAAGCCGCTGAGGCGTCCCGGCCTTATGCCGAGCGCATGGATGAAGTGCTGGCAAACCTCGCCAAAGGCGTTGCCAACCCCGAGGGGGCTTCCCCGCTTCTGGTCGGCACCGGCAAGGACGAAACGCACCTGCTCGTCATGATGACCGCAGAACGCGGGCTATGCGGCGGTTTCAACACCAACATCGCCAAGCTGGTGCGTAACGATGCGTTGCGCCTCCTGAAGGAAGGCAAGACGGTCAAGATCCTGGCTGTCGGCCGCAAGGGCGCTGACAACTTGAAGCGTGACCTCGGCTCCAAAATCACCGATCGCCATAGCCTTCAGGGTTTGAAGTCGATCGGCTTCGAGCAGGCCTCGACCATCGCCGATAAGATCATGTCGGGCTTTGCGGCCGGCGAGTTCGATGTCTGCACGATGTATTTCGCACAGTTCGAATCGGTGATCTCGCAGAAGCCGACGGCTCTGCAGCTGATCCCCGCCAAGCTTCCCGAAGGCACCGACGCCGACGCAGAAGCAGCCAACGGCGGAGCGGTTTACGAATACGAGCCCGAAGAGGACGTCATCCTCGATCAGCTCCTGCGCCGGAACATCGCCACTCAGATCTTCCGCGGCCTTCTTGAGAACGCAGCGTCCGAGCAGGGCGCCCGCATGAGCGCGATGGATAACGCAACGCGCAACGCTTCCGACATGATCGACAGCTTGACCCTGAGCTACAACCGTCAGCGTCAGGCACAGATCACCAAAGAACTCATCGAAATTATCTCGGGCGCCGAAGCGCTCTAAGAAAACTGAACTTACGAGGACTGGGTAAATGGCTGACACAAAAATCGGACGCATCAGGCAGGTCATGGGCGCGGTCGTCGACGTTCAGTTCGACACCGCCGATCTTCCCGCGATCTACAACTCGCTGGAAACTACCAACAACGGACAGCGGCTGGTGCTCGAAGTCGCACAGCACCTGGGCGAAAACACCGTCCGCACCATCGCGATGGACTCCACCGAAGGTCTGGTCCGCGGTCAGGAAGTCACCGACACCGGCGAAGCCATCTCGGTTCCTGTCGGCGAAGGCACGCTCGGACGCATCATGAACGTCATCGGCGAGCCGGTTGACGAAGCCGGTCCGATACAGTCGGAAGCCAAGCGCCCGATTCACGCCGCTGCTCCTGAATTCATCGAGCAGTCGACGGAAGCCGAAATCCTCGTCACCGGCATCAAGGTCATCGACCTCCTGGCGCCATACGCCAAGGGCGGCAAGATCGGCCTGTTCGGCGGCGCCGGCGTCGGCAAGACGGTTCTCATCATGGAGCTCATCAACAACATCGCGAAAACCCACGGTGGTTACTCGGTGTTCGCAGGCGTCGGTGAGCGTACCCGTGAGGGCAACGACCTTTACTACGAAATGATCGAATCGAAGGTGAACATCAACCCGGCTGAAAACGGCGGCTCGGCTGTCGGTTCGAAGGCGGCCCTCGTTTACGGTCAGATGAACGAGCCTCCAGGCGCCCGTGCCCGCGTCGCCCTGACCGGTCTGACGGTTGCCGAGCACTTCCGCGACGAAGGCCAGGACGTTCTCTTCTTCGTCGACAACATCTTCCGCTTCACGCAGGCCGGCGCCGAGGTGTCCGCACTTCTGGGCCGTATCCCTTCGGCCGTGGGCTATCAGCCGACGCTGGCGACCGACATGGGCGCCATGCAGGAGCGCATCACCACCACCCAGAAGGGTTCGATCACCTCCGTGCAGGCCGTCTACGTTCCTGCCGACGACTTGACCGACCCCGCGCCGGCATCGACCTTCGCCCACTTGGACGCAACGACGGTTCTGTCCCGCTCGATTGCTGAAAAAGGCATCTACCCGGCCGTTGACCCGCTCGACTCCACCTCGCGCATGCTCGATCCGCGCATCCTGGGTGAAGAGCACTATCGTGTTGCCCGTCGCGTTCAGGAAGTCCTGCAGCGCTACAAGGCCCTCCAGGACATCATCGCCATTCTTGGCATGGACGAACTGTCCGAAGACGACAAACTCACGGTTGCCCGCGCCCGTAAGATCGAGCGCTTCCTGTCGCAGCCGTTCGACGTTGCCGAAGTCTTCACCGGTTCGCCAGGTGTCCAGGTTCCTCTCGAAGACACCATCAAGGGCTTCAAGGGTCTGTGCAACGGCGACTACGACCACCTGCCCGAGCAGGCCTTCTACATGGTGGGTTCCATCGACGAAGCCATTGCAAGAGCAGAGAAGCTCGCAGAAGCTGCATAAGCCAAAGGCCATCGCCGAATAGCTGATGGGCCTTGGAAGACAAAACAAAACCGCCCCGTAAAAGTCCGGGGCGGTTCAAGTCCGGCGGAGAACCATCAATGGCTGGCGAGACAGAAAACGGCTCAAGCGAGCACAGCTTCGGCACGTGTTGCGACGAACTCAATCAGGTGATGTCGGGTGAGGAATTCGAACCGCTCATCACCGTTGGCGATGACAATATCCTCTACATGTCGGTCGGTTTGATCGACATCGACGAGGACGAACCCGGGATGGTCGATCATCCGATCTTCTTCTGCCCATTCTGCGGCAAGGAAATCCAGGATGCCGACGAGGTCCGCGAAAAGATGGACGCGTTGGACGAAGAGTCCTGAGGTCTGCAAAAAACCGCTCGGCGGTTTTGCAGGATGCATAACGAAAGGTCTGAGAAGCCATGGCAGGCACGTTCAAATTCGAGCTCGTTAGCCCCGAGCGCATCCTGATGTCGGTCGACGCCGAACAGGTGATCGTTCCCGGCTCCGAAGGAGAATTCACGGTGATGGCCGGGCATGCCCCCGTCGTCTCCAGCTTGCTGCCAGGCGTCATTCACGTGACGACGGCCAAGGACAAGCAGGCGATCTTCGTCCGCAGCGGCTTTGCCGAAGTGAACGCCGAAGCGCTGACGATTCTCGCCGAGCGTGCCTTCATCGTCGAAGAAGCCGACCCGCGCCAGATCGATAGCGAACTGGATGCAGCCAAGCAGGCACTCGATGACTGCGACAGCGACGAGGCCCGTTTGCACGTCAATCGCGCAATCGAAGAACTCAAAGCGCTCGTCAAATCGTAAGCGCCCTCGATAGCCTGTCGAAGCAGGCTGCTGCCGATATCATTCGCTCGCCAAGCAAGCCTTGAGTGCAGAGTTCGACCAGTGCCAACGGCGCTTTGGTTTCTCTCCACTCCAGACCGGCTCCAGAAACAAAAAGGCCGCGACGAATTTCCATTCGCGCGGCTTTTTTCATGACTTCAAGTGAGCGGCGCGAGCCGGGGTTTCGGCCCGCGCGCTTTATAGAATTACTCGGCCTTCTGGAACACGCCAGCCGTGATCGTCAGATGATCGGCATCAACGGCTTCCACTTCGTCGATAACGCCATCATTCCCGATCAGAGAAACAAGGCATCCGTCACCGCAAGGTGCTTCGACGCTCGCACCGGTATCGACGGAAATTTCAGAATTCTGCTCGCCAACAGATACAGCGACAGTATAGCCGCCTTCGTCATTGTTGGTGACAGTAAGTGCCGATGCAGGTGCTGCGAAGGCTGCGAAAACGCTGAGAGCAGCGACCGTAAGCATGGTCTTTTTCATCTTCTTTATATCTCCAAAAGATGAATTGAGCGTCCCTGTGGACGCGCAACGAGCGTATCGCCCGCAGACGGCAAATAATACGCAAATCAAGTGAAAATCAAGTAGTGTGGCAAAATATATATTTTAATACATGTGCGTCTGAAGTCAAAAATTAGACGCAATTACAGCAGGTCAGTAAAGTTGGAGATGCGGTATTGAAATAATACGTGAATACATTGAATTACAAAGTATAGATCAAGGCAGCGCGAGGTCGTACGAAATATAATGCGACCCGAAATCCGCGCCGCATCGTGTCTTCGAACTACGGTTGATGAGAATATCAACGCAGAATCTGCCGCCATTCCTGTCGTTTGACTGATCGAGACCGGCCACCCGAGATCGCAAGACTGGAACGGGTTACTCGCGTGCGAGATACAATCTCATCTGAAACTGCTGTGCCGCGAATGATGATTGGCAAATGCCCGTCAAACGGTGCTAAGCGCCGGGGCTGAAGCCGGGAAATCTCCCTCAAAGGCAAACGCCAACGCCAAGCGTCCGTGCAACGCGCCATCCTGCACAGTGGCCCGACGACGCGATCAACCGGCCGGACAGGCAGACCAACCGGCATAGGCGAGAGACCTGCCGCTCCTCAGCGTCCGGCGAGAAGGTCAGAGAATTCTTCCAGGATGCCTTCGTAGACCTGCCGCTTGAATGGGACGACCAGCCCGAGAAGCTCATCAGGCGACGCCCACCGCCAGGCATCGAACTCGATCTCATGCGGCGGCTCGGGCGTGATGTTGACGTCCTCATCGCGCCCTGAATATCGCATCACGAACCACTTTTGCGACTGCCCGCGATAGCGCCCGCCCCACTTCTTGCCGATCAGCTCTTCGGGTAGGTCGTAATGATACCAGCCCTCCGTCTCGGCGATGATCCGGACGGCGGCTTGCGCAATGCCGGTTTCCTCATTGAGTTCGCGCAGAGCCGCGGCGCTTGGGTCTTCACCCTTGTCGATGCCGCCTTGCGGCATTTGCCACCAGCGCGCCCCTCCTTCGGGTTCATTGCCGCGCTTTGTGGCCGCCCGCCGGCCGATCCAAACCTGGTTGTCCTGGTTGAGGACGACGATCCCGACACAAGGCCGATAGCCCAATTCTTCGCTCTTTTTGTTTTTGGCCATAAGACCCTCGATTATCCGCGTCCCAGTTATCGTTTGAACGGCCCCACCGAAACATCATCGCCACCGGCAAAATGAAGGGCGCCAAAAGGCGCCCTTCGTTGATTTTCAGTGCGGTCTTGCGACCATGGCAGCCGCTGGCTCACTCGACCTTTTCCGGCTTGGCAGCTTCGGCCTTATTGTCCACCTTCGGCTCTTCTTTCTTAGCCTTCGGCGGTGCCGTCACCTTGCCACGCAGATAGTTGAGCGCGAACTGCAACTGCGTATCCTTTTCGGGTTCCTTGGGAACATAGGCCGACGAGCCGGACTCTTCCTTCTCGATGTCCGAGTTCTTCAGGTGACCACGCAAGCTCGCTTCGCCGCGAGGCTTGATCTTCTTTTTCTTCAGTTCGTCAGGAAGCTCCTGCTCGACCTTGATGTCCGGGTCGATGCCTTTGGCCTGGATCGAACGGTTGCGCGGCGTGTAATAACGCGCCGTGGTCAGGCGGATCGCTCCATTGGCGCCCAATGGAATAATCGTCTGCACCGAGCCCTTGCCGAACGACCGCGTCCCGATGATCGTCGCACGCTCATGATCCTGCAAAGCGCCGGCGACGATTTCGGAAGCCGAGGCCGAACCGCCGTTGATGAGCACGAGGACCTTCTTACCGTCGGTCAGGTCACCCGCACGCGCCGAGCTGCGCTGGGTCTCTTCGCTATTGCGGCCCTTGGTGATGACGATCACGCCCTTTTCCAGGAAGTCGTCGGAAACCGCGATCGCCTGATCGAGCAAACCACCTGGGTTGTTGCGCAGGTCGATGACGTAGCCCTTGAGCTTGCCACCGATCTCGGCGCTGAGCTTCTTGATCGCTTTGGCCAGATTGGCGTGCGTCTGCTCGTTGAAGGTCGAGACCTTGATATAGGCGACATCGTCTTCGACGCGCCACTTGACCGGATTGATGCGGATGACGTCGCGCACGATCTTGATATCGATGGGGTCTTCAACACCCTTGCGCACGACCGTCAGAATAATCGGCGTGTTGACCGGACCGCGCATCTTCTTGACGGCATCTTCCAGCGACAGACCGACGATCTGCTCGCCATCCAGATGGGTGATGAGGTCGTTGGCCTGAACCCCGGCGCGCGCCGCAGGCGTATCGTCGATCGGTGAGACGACCTTCACGACCTGATCCTGCATCGTGACTTCAATGCCAAGACCGCCGAACTCTCCGCGGGTCTGGACCTGCATGTCACTGAAGCTCTCAGGCGAGAGATATGCGGAGTGAGGATCGAGCGAACTCAGCATGCCGTTGATGGCATTTTTGATCAGCTTTGAATCCTCAGGCTTCTCCACATAGTCGGAGCGCACCCGCTCAAGCACATCGCCGAACAAGTCCAGCTGTCGGTACAAACTCGAGTTGGGCGAAGTCGCCGAATAGGTCTGGGTCACGTTGAGAAGCGTCGTCGCCCCCGCCAGTGCAGTCATCAGCAGGAAGGTCCAGAACGCAAAGTCAGTTTTGCGCATAGTCGTTTTCACCCTCTTGGGTTGAGAACCCACCATGGGGCAGGATCAATGGGTCGTCCGTCTTTACGGAATTCTACATACAGAACAGGCGACGTGTCAGATGAACTATCCTTAACGGTTGGCGGAGCTTCGTTCATGGTCCCAACAGGCTCAGCCGCGAGCACGAATTGGCCCGGTTGGACATCGATACGAGTCATACCAGCAAGAAGCACATGATACCCGCCGCCGGCGTTGATGATCAAGAGTTGGCCGTAGCTCCGGAATGGACCTGCGTATACAATCCATCCATCGCAAGGGCTAGTAATCTGCGCCGCATGGCGCGTTCGGAACACGATCCCCTTGGATTTTCCACCATATTCGGTCTTTTCAGCATATTTCAGGACAAGTTTGCCGCTTGTAGGGCGCGGCAGCTTTCCCTTGGCCAAATGAAACGGAATGGCCGGCTCAATTCGGCCTGCACTGGTTTTTCCAAAGCCTGAGGCTGACGGCGCCAGAACGGCAACTTCGACTTCCTGTTCTGGGTCGCGCGGCGCTTTCTGCGGGGCGGCCTCCTGAACTAGTCCGGGATCGGATTGAACCGGCACTTGCGACGGGCTGATCGGTTCTGCCGTCCCCAGCCGGCCCTTGACCGTCGCCTCCTCAACCTGCCTGGCCGCCAGGCGATTATGCTCACGCATCCGCTCATTTTCAGCGGCTTTGTCGATTTGCGAAATCAAATCCTTGAGAGACGTGACGTTACGAGCGATTTCCGCAGCCGCCGACCGGACGTTGCTAAGCTCCGTCTCCTGCGCGCTCAAAGACGTTTTCTTCTGCGCCATCAAGCCCGAAAGCCGCGTCTGTGAATCCTTCAGGCTTTGCGTCTCAGCCTTCAGCCGTTCGCCTTCGGTACGGATATCGGTCATCACCCGGACGAGCTCATTGAGCCGGTCGGCGAGTTCCAACGCCTGTTTGCTCAGCCCCGGAAAGGCCGATGACAGCAGCATCGCGCTGCGCACCATGGCGAGCGCATCCTCGCGATGGGTCATCATCACCGGTGGCGGGTTACGGCCCATGCGCTGCAGGACAGCCAAAAGCTTGGCGATCTGATCGCGCCGCTGCATCAGCGATCCGCGCACCAGCTGCTCCTGCGAGCGAAGCTCATCGAGCCGCGTCTCGATCGCCGTCAACCGGGCTTCGCTCTTCTGGATCAGCGCCGCCGTCTCAACGAGGCGCGAGTTAAGCTTCTCCCGCTCCTGTTTGAGTTCCCGCATTTGCAGTTCGAGACTATGCGCCTTGCCCTGCGCCGATTGCAGCTGATTGCGCTCCTTTTCGAGCTTTAAGCGCGCTTCCTCGCGGCTAGACTGGGCATAGCCCGGACCGCCGAGCATCAAGACAAGCGTCATCATCGCCGTGCCGCAGGCCAGCTTCGAACCGGAAATTTTGAGACTGCGACTACGGGGCAAAATCGAACCTTTCAGGCCAATTCTGAAATCGTCATCAAGCATCCAGTCAAACGCGAAAGATTCCTGCAGACCGGACGGAAGCCCTGGGCTCGATGTCGGAAATAGAGCTGATTAGTGGCCTGACAATTGCGGCGATTATTGTGCGCATCAAAGTCTAAACCGTTTCGTAATGTTGGAAGGCCGCCGCCATTGATTTGCGGCCCCGCCCGCCAACCTGAGCCGCAAAACAGCCCCGTGGAAATGGCGGAGCCGCCTTGTAAACGCCAGATGCTTCGATCGCAAACCCAATCGTCTCAAGACGAGACCCAGACTAGACATAGCCACAAACAAACCATACCAAGGCAATTGGAATTTCAACGCCTAAGCGTTGTGAGACTTTGAATTTGACAAGTCTCGGTCCTAAAGAGCCACCCTAATCCGCCCGTCAAAATATCGGCCGGACACACACAAACCAGGCGTAGGCGCCTCAACACCATGCAAGCTGTCTTCTATTACCTGACGACTTTGGCGTGCATCGCCGTCCTCGCGGTCCTGTGTATGGGGCTCTATTCGCTGCTGACCCGCAAAAGCCCGAACCTGAGCCAGAAACTGATGCGCTGGAGGGTCGGGCTGCAGTTCCTCGCCCTATTGTTCATTCTCGGCTTTGTGCTGGTCCGCGGCTAAGCCGTCGAAGGGAATACGTCTCAAGCAATGGTCAAACTCAACAAGATCTACACGCGCACCGGGGACAAGGGCTCGACCGGACTGGGCACGGGCGAACGCGTCCCCAAACACGACAAGCGCATCGAAGCCTACGGAACGGTCGATGAAGCTAATGCCGTCATCGGTCTCGTCAGATTGCATCTGGGGCCGGACGACGCCGTGATCGATGGCATTATGTTCCGGGTTCAAAACGACATGTTCGATTTAGGCGCCGATCTATGCATTCCCGACCGTGGCGAAGAGCTGGGATTTGAGCCGCTGCGCGTGACCGACGCCCAGGTCGAAAGGCTCGAAGCCGAGATCGATCAGCTCAATGCCGAACTCGAACCGTTAAAGTCATTCGTCCTGCCCGGCGGTTCGGCGGCTTCGGCATATCTGCACCTGGCGCGAACCGTCAGTCGCCGCGCCGAAAGACAGATGGCGGAACTTGCCGCCGATCCCAACGAGCACGTCAGCGAAGCCTGCCTGAAGTACATCAACCGGCTGTCAGACCTGCTGTTCGTTGTCGGACGCTATACCAACGATCGCGGAAACGGCGATGTCCTTTGGGTGCCAGGCGCTAACCGTTGAGGTCTCGCACGTAGGTAAATCCGGGACTTTCAGTTGACATCTGACCTCAGGCCACTGAAGGATTTACCAAGTCCAATATCGGTTGTCGCCAGGCATTGACGTTTGCCGCCGGTCAGTCGGCCCTGCACTTCGGAGACCTCAGACGTGTTCATCCCTGTCAGCGACGAAAATCCCCTGACGTCCATCAAGTTTCAGTTCGTGACCGTCGCTCTGATCGCGATCAACGTCCTGGTCTTCGCCTTGACGGCAACCGGCGTCGAGCAATCCTGGATTTCAAGCTTTGCAGTTCGCCCGGCCGAACTCTTCCTCGTCAACGTCGTCGGCGGTACCGCCGGGATGAGCAGCGATCAGGTCGCAGTCCCGGAAGCTTATACGTTGATTTCGTACATGTTTTTCCATGGAGATATCTGGCACCTCCTTGGCAACATGATCTTCCTTTGGGTGTTCGGCGATAACGTCGAGGACGCCGTCGGACACATCAAGTTCCTGATTTTCTATCTTGCTTGCGGTGTCATCGCAGCTCTCACCCACGCCTACATCGTCGAGGGAACTGATTTGGCCAACGTACCGTTGATCGGCGCTTCAGGTGCTGTGGCCGGCGTCATCGCCGCCTATCTGATGCTGCACCCACGCGTCCGCGTCTGGGTTCTGGCCCTCAAGGTCATCCCGTTGCAGATCTCAGCTGCGATCGTCCTCGGTCTGTGGGTCATCACCCAGGTCGCCATGGTTTTGATGCCCGAAGTCGGCGGTCAAAACCCTGTTGCCTGGTGGGCTCACATTGGCGGGCTCGCGGCCGGCGCAATTCTGATTGTGTTGTTCAAGCGACCAGATGTCCCACTGTTCGATCGCGGATTTGCTTAACGCTGACGCCGGCGACCATCGCAAACAGACATCCGCCTGCCTCTGGGACCGCGAAGCTTTCCGCGGGCCCCGCATCGATCCTTGACGCCAATTGACGCCGGACAGGGAGCCGATTAGGCTCGCTCTTCGCAATTGCGAAGGCTGTCGCGGTGTCGGTTTTTCTAAAAAGCTGTGCCGATCGAGGCGGCATGGGTCTTGATCATGTGCGCAGGTGCGGAATAGAACGGCTGTTGGCTTTTGCCTGCACCAATCTTGGGCATTTATCTAGTCGATACAGAATTTCGGGGAATTGAAGGCGAATGAAAATAATCGTGCCGGTCAAGCGCGTGGTCGATTACAACGTGAAAATCCGCGTCAAGTCGGATGGATCAGGCGTCGAACTCGCAAACGTCAAGATGTCCATGAACCCCTTCGATGAAATCGCCGTCGAAGAGGCCGTTCGTTTGAAGGAAGCCGGCACCGCCACCGAAGTCGTCGCCGTGACGATCGGCCCGGCCAAAGCCCAGGACGTTCTGCGCACCGCCCAGGCCATCGGCGCTGATCGCGCCATCCACATCGAAACCGATGTCGCGACCGAGCCACTCGCCGTCGCCAAGCTTCTCAAAGCAGTTGTCGAAGCCGAAGGCCCGGAGCTGGTCATCATGGGCAAACAGGCGATCGACGACGATTGCAACCAGACCGGTCAGATGCTCGCAGCGTTGCTTGGATGGCCGCAGGGCACGTTTGCTTCAAAGCTGGTGCTTGATGGCGGCAAAGCCAAAGTCACCCGCGAGATCGATGGCGGCCTGGAGACTGTCGCGCTCAACCTTCCCGCCGTCGTCACCACTGACCTTCGCCTCAATGAGCCGCGTTACCCGACCCTGCCCAACATCATGAAGGCCAAGAAGAAGCCGCTCGATAAGAAGACGCCGGAAGATTACGGCGTCGACGTCACCCCGAAACTCGAAATCGTCAAGACCTCCGAACCTTCGGTGCGCGAAGCCGGCATCATGGTCGAGAGCGTCGAAGAACTGGTTTCGAAACTTAAAAACGAAGCGGGGGTTCTCTGATGGCCGTACTGCTGATTGCCGAGCACGATAACAAGTCCCTCAACGATTCCACCGCGAAGGCCATGTCGGCTGCTGCCAAACTTGGCAGCGACGTCCACGTCCTCGTTGCCGGGTCCGGATGCCAGGGCGTCGCCGAAGCCGCCGCAAAACTCACCGGCGCGAGCAAGGTCCTACTGATGGAGGCTCCGCACCTGGAGCACCAACTGGCCGAAGAAATGTCGGCTGTGATAGTGCCTTTGATGGAAAGCTACGACTCCGTCGTCGCGCCTGCGACCGCATTCGGCAAGAACATCATGCCCCGCGTCGCAGCACTGCTCGACGTCATGCAGGTTTCCGAAATCATCTCCGTGCAATCGCCCGACACCTTCGAGCGCCCGATTTATGCCGGTAACGCGGTCCAGACCGTTAAGTGCAACCAGCTGAAGAAAGTCATCACGGTCCGCACGTCAGCCTTCCAGTCTGCCGAACAAACCGGCAGCGCCGAAATCGAAACCGTCGCAGCGCCAGCCGCTTATGAGAAGTCGACCTTCGACAGTGCCGAGCTGACGAAATCCGATCGTCCCGAACTGGCTTCCGCCAAGATCATCATTTCCGGCGGCCGCGGTCTCGCTTCCGGCGAGAATTTCGACAAGCTCATCGCACCGGTCGCCGATCAGCTCGGAGCCGCAATCGGCGCCAGCCGCGCCGCCGTCGATGCCGGCTACGTCCCCAACGACATGCAGGTCGGCCAGACCGGCAAGGTCGTCGCCCCTGAACTCTATATCGCCGTCGGCATTTCCGGTGCCATCCAGCACTTGGCCGGCATGAAGGATTCCAAAGTCATCGTCGCGATCAACAAGGATGCTGACGCTCCGATCTTCCAGGTCGCCGACTATGGCCTGGTCGCGGATCTCTTCCAGGCTCTTCCCGAGCTTGAAGCTGAGCTGAAAAAGCATACAAATTAGAAGTATGACCGTAATGCGCGCCTGTTTTCGGAGCCACACTTAATGGATACCCCAGTAATGCCTGAAGCGATCACCGCTCAAAAACCCGGAAGCATTCGCACCGTCGGCATCATTGGCGCAGGCCAGATGGGCAACGGGATCGCCCACGTCGCAGCACTCGCCGAATACGACGTCGTCGTCAACGATCTGTCGCCCGATGCCTTCGAAAAGGCCCTAAAGATAATTGGGCGCAACCTCGATCGCCAAGTGTCCAAAGGCGTGATCCCCGAAAGCAAGAAGACCGAAGCACTGTCGCGCATTACCTTCGCCGACAGTTTCGCCGGACTGGGGTCCTGCGATCTCGTTATCGAAGCTGCCGTTGAAGACGAGAGCATCAAGCGCAGCATCTTTTCGGAACTCTGCAAGCACCTGAAGCCGGAGACGATCGTCGCCACCAACACGTCATCGATTTCGGTGACGCGTCTGGCTTCGATCACCGACCGTCCGGATCGCTTCATCGGCATGCACTTCATGAACCCGGTTCCGCTGATGGAGCTGGTCGAATTGATCCGCGGCATCGCCACCGAAGACGACACCTTCGAGACGAGCCGGGCGTTTGTCAGCTCGCTTGGCAAGAAGATCGCCATTTCCGAAGACTTCCCCGCTTTCATCGTCAACCGTATCCTGCTGCCGATGATCAACGAGGCGGTCTACACGCTTTACGAAGGCGTCGGCACGGTGGAATCGATCGACAAGGCCATGAAGCTCGGCGCCAACCATCCGATGGGGCCGCTGGAACTGGCTGACTTTATCGGTCTGGATACCTGTTTGTCGGTCATGCAGGTTCTTTATGAGGGCTTGGCGGATTCCAAGTACCGGCCCTGCCCGCTACTTGTGAAATATGTCGAAGCCGGCTGGCTTGGCCGCAAGGCGCAGCGCGGCTTTTACGATTATCGCGGCGACACACCGATCCCGACGAGATAAGCGCCCTAAGGAGCTTGGATCGTTTCGGCGACCGGCGCCGGCGCAATTCCACCATGCGATTTGCGAAACCGGGATGACCCCCGTGCAAATCCAATAGACGAACAATCGGGCGGCCCATGCCGCCCTTTTCATTGAGGCTATCCCATGTCTGATTCAACGCGAGTAGCAATCGTTACAGGAGGTGGCTCCGGCATCGGCCGCGCCGTCGCACTCGCCTTGCAAGCCGCAAATTACAACGTCGCCCTCGCCGGACGCCATCGCTCAAGCCTGGAAGAAACGATATCGAAGGCGGCAAGTGGCGGCGGCGAAATGCGCGCAGTGCCGACCGATGTCGCCGATCCCCTGTCGGTCAAGGCGCTCTTCACAGATGTCCGCCAGGCCTTCGGGCGTCTGGACGTTCTGTTCAACAACGCCGGTATCGGGGCGCCCGCCAAGCCGATGGAAGAACTGACCGCCGACGAGTGGCGTAAGGTCGTTTCGGTCAACCTGTCTGGCGTGTTCTATTGCTGCCAGGAAGCCATCAAGCAGATGAAGGCACAAGATCCCCAGGGCGGCCGCATCATCAACAACGGCTCGATTTCCGCCCATACGCCGCGCCCCTTGTCAGCGCCCTACACGTCGACCAAACACGCAATCACCGGTCTCACCAAATCGATCGCTCTCGACGGGCGCGCGTTTAACATCGCGTGTTCTCAGATCGATATCGGCAACGCCGCGACGGAAATGACCGAATCCTTCGCCACCGGCATTCTCCAGGCTGACGGCCAAAAGCGCCCCGAAGCACGCATGGACGTCGCCCATGTCGCCAGCGCCGTGCTCTACATGGCCAACCTGCCGCTCGACACCAACGTCCTCAATATGACGATCAAGGCCACCACGATGCCATTCGAGGGGCGCGGCTGAGACCGCTGCCCGTCAGCCCCTGATCATCGCAACGAGATCGCAAAAAAAGATGCCGCAGCGCATGTCAGCCGCCGCGGCACCTAATCAGTATCTTGAGCTGTCCGTGTCAGGCGGTCGGGCCTGCATCACTTCATGAATTTGGTTTTTTCAACGACCGAAGAGACTTCCAGCCGCGCGAAGCAGTTATCAACCACACCGGCGTCGCTGTTGCACTCGTTGATGTCGTTAACGAGGAAACGGCCGATCCCGTCGCATTTCACGTCTTTCAAGTCGAACACCTTGACGACCTGCTTTTGCTTGCGCAGCGGCCCCAGATCGACAGAAACACGGTGATCGACGATCCCGCTGGTATTGAACAACACCAGATCGAGGCTGAAATTCTTGAATGCATTGTCCGCCTTGTTGTCGACCACAACGTAGATCGTGCACCCGGCATCAGACGCCTTGAGCTTATTCAGCTCGACTTTGACGGGAGCCCCAGCGTCCTGGGCGGAAACCGCACCGCTCAGCGCCACCGCCCCAAAGGCGACAAACCCGGCGAACACAAAACCACGAAATAGCTCAATCATGAGCGCACCATACCCAGACTTTGAAAATCCCACGTCCGACGTCCTCCGTCCCATTTCTTGTTTCGCCAGAAAATGACGCATCTTTGTGACCTTGTTCGGATAACCCGTTGAACCTGTAAAGAGCAACCGGCGAGTAAAGACATTCTTTCCAGCCTCAGTGAAGCGACGCACCGCGACACCTCAAAGCTCGGACCGGGAATTATTCCCGCAAAAATCGGGAATTAACTCAGCTGTGAGCCCGGGATCGGAAAAGATAACTTTCATAGACGCTAGTTGGGTACAGGGATTGCGTTAATCCGTATCGTGCTCTCATAAAGGGCATGATCTAGCCAAGGAAGCAGTTTACTTGCACTGCGACATGGCTTGCGGCTATTAGTATACAAAAAGCGTCAAGAAGTCTTCTAGGAGCATCGCGTGGCAGGAACACAACCCTTCATATTGGCCCAAGCTGCCCAGCCGGCCGCAGACGCGCCGACAGTCGGTGCAGAAGCACCTGCAACTGTAGCTCCAGCGGCTCCAGCGCAGGTTCCGGACGGAGCAGACGGGGCCGCCCAGGCCGTCCAATCCCCTCCGCCTGCGGATGAAGTGCTCCAACAGGCGACCGATTCATTCACGACCCCGCCGAGCGGCGACATCCCAATGGACGCCGACATCCCGGCGAGCATTGACATCCCGGTGAACGCTGACCCGTCCATGCAGTTCATGGGGCTGGATCTACAACAAGGCCTCGATCTGATCGACAAAGGCGGCCCGGTCGTCATCATCTTGATGGTGATGTCGATTTTTGCGGTCACCGTCACGTTCCTCAAGCTCATTCAGTTTGCCTGGTATCGCGTCGGCTCCACGTCCGCGACAAGCCGCGCTCTGGATCTGTGGATCGCCGGTCAGCACCAGGAGGCCTATGACGCCGTCAGCAGTTCCGGCACGCCGTCAGCTGTCGTTGTTGCCCATGGCATGCGCGGCCTTTTGAACCGCCATGATGAAAAAACCGTCCGTGAAGACGTCGAACGCGTCGCGATGAACCAGCTGTCCGGGCTTCGCTCCTACATGCGCGTCATCGATTCTACGGTTCAAATCGCTCCGCTTCTCGGGCTGTTCGGGACGGTTCTGGGCATGATCTCCGCCTTCCAGGCGTTGCAGGATGCCGGTGCCGAAGCCGATCCGACCGTTCTCGCAGGCGGCATCTGGGTGGCCTTGCTGACGACCGCCGTCGGCCTCGCGGTCGCCATTCCGATGGCCTTCGTCAACACCTGGTTCGAAGGCCGGATCGAACGCGAGAAGGAGAATATGGAAGCTGCGCTGACCGGCTTGTTCACGCGTAAGGCAACCGATGCAACCGTTCGTCTGCCCTCAGGAGACGGAGGAGCGCGCGTACCGCATGCAGCTGAGTAGTTTCGAGCGCAGGAAATCGACGATTGGCCTGACGCCGCTCATCGATGTGGTCTTCCTGTTGCTGATCTTTTTCATGTTGGCTTCGACGTTCCTTAAGTTCTCCGCCATGCCGATTTCAGGCGCTCGTGGCGGCGGGCAGGGCGGCAACCTTGCTGAGATCGCCATCATCCAGGTGCGTGGCCTCCAGGACATCCGCATCAACGGTCAACAGGTCGGCCTAGATGGGGTCAGGGCCCAAATCGATGATCTCATCGGCAAGGGCGTGACCCGCGCGGTCGTCCAGCCGGCAAAAAGCGCACAGGTCCAGGATCTCGTGAAAGTTCTGGAAGTTACCAAGACTGCGCCGCTCAAGAGCGTCGTCGTCGTACGCTGATCGCATCGAACCGATACTTAAAGGAATTCGCCGAACTCATGCGTTTCAAGGTCCAGCCACAGAAGAAAGACCCCGGCGAGAATCTCATTCCGCTCATCAACGTCATCTTCTTGATGTTGATCTTCTTTCTTGCCGCCAGCACGATCCGGCCCTTCAGCGACCGCCAGATCAAGCTTGCCGAGGCTGTACGTGCGGGGACAGCTGGCTCCGGTCTGCGCATGGCGGTCTTAAGAAGCGATGGAACGGCGGTGCTTGGCGGACAGGAGGTCGGCCCCGAAGAACTGCAGCGCCAGTTCACCGCCTGGGCTGCCGATGACCCCGACCGGGGCGTCACACTCGTCGCCGACCGAGCGATGCCGGCTGATCGCCTGATCGAAGTTGTCACCCAAGCCAATGCCGCCGGCATCAGTAATGTCAAACTCCTGACCCAGAAGGCGCGATAGACGACGATGAGGCTCAAATTTGCACATTGGCTGATGGCCGGGGTCTTCGCCTTAGCGCTGCACGCGGCGCTGCTGCTGACTTATCAACCAAGTCTCTCCGACTCCTCTCCGCAGTCGACGGGCCCGCGGATCGAGATGGCCGACTCTCTGGCAGGTGTCCTTGGCCAGCCGCTCGAAGTGTCCGACCGCCCCGTCATTGAGAAACAAGCCGCCGCCGAACCCGTCGAAACGGTCGAGGCCAGCGAGCCGGTGAAGCTCGCCGCAACCGCGCCCGTCGAAGTCCCAGATACCGTAACCGCCGTCGAAGCCATCCCGACGACGCCGACGAAAAAGGTCGAGACGAGCGAGCCGGCACCGACTTTGCAGGCCAAGCCTGTCGAAGAAGCTAAACCGAAGAAGAAGGTCAAAACCAAAACGGTTAAGCGCAAAAAGACGCGCAAAACCAAGAAGTCGTCCGGTAGGCGCACAACCAGGAACCGCGGCAACTCCAAAAAAGGCAATGCAGGCAGATCCAAGCGCAGAGGTCGCGCCAGCGCTTCTGCAATCGCCAGTTACGGTTCGAAAGTGCGCAGCCGCATCGCGTCGGCTGCTCGCCGGGCTGGGCGTCAAAAGGGGAGAGTCACAGTGACCGTGAGAATCTCCTCATCGGGACGGGTGACGTCTGTCAGCGCTCGCGGCCCGAGTTCGCTCACCGGCGCCGTCAAGTCGGCTGTCCGCGGAACCTCATTCCCTCGCCCGCCTGCCGGCATGGGAAGTCGTTCCTTTTCGGTCTCGATCAGCTTCCGCTGAAGACTCGATCCAGTTGCATGAATTGGTTTCCACGCCTTTTCGCTAAGTCGCGAAATGACGACGTAAAGTCATTGTTCTCACGGCTCAAAGCCAATTGTGCTTGAACTGAGATTTTTCCGCTCCCGCAAGGCATTAGGAATTTTTCCCGAAAATAATGGGACTTCCGCCCATCAAGTTTTCCAACATCGTCCCCAAAACAGTTACTTTATTACTGTTGCGATTTCATCACGTGCTGAAACCCGCATGAAACGGGCCTTTGGGAAAAACAGGCAAAAACTGGCTTGAAATTTGGCATTTACGTGGCGAATTCCCCACCTGTACAAAAATGTCAGATCAGATGAATCAGCGATTCTTGGTCGAGAGACTAAAGTTTGCCAGTCCCGATCTGAGGGTCTGTATGAGGGGGAAATCAAAATGACGAAGCAGCTAAAATTTGCTGCGGCGGTTTTGGGTGCCTTGAGCGTATCGGTGACCCACGCCCAAGCCCAGCAAGTCCTTGAAGGGATTGTCATCGACATCCCGGCAGCGCCAGGTGGCGGCACCATTCAGATAGATAAAGTGCCCGGCGGCGTGACCTTGGTTGACAGCGAAACCATTGCTGAAAACGGTCGCAACGACATTCAGGATGTTCTTTCCAAGAAGGTTCCCGGGGTTCTTCTCATCGACGCTGGCGGATCCAACATTCGTTCGCAACTTGACTACCGTGGCTTCGGTGCGGGTTCGATCACCGGCTTCCCGCAGGGCATGGCCGTTTATCAGAACGGAATTCGCGTCAACGAGGTCTTCGGCGACGTCGTCAACTGGGACTTGATCCCGACCAACGGGATTTCCGATATCGCGGTTGTTTCCGGCAACCCGGTTTACGGTCTGAACGCCTTGGGTGGCGCTGCCGTCATTCGCATGAAGGATGGCTTTGAATTTCAGGGCGTCGAAATCGAAGGCAAGTTTGGCTCGTATGGCTATAAGGAAGTCGGCACCCAGATCGGTATTCAGAGCGGGCCATGGGCGTTCTACTTCGCCGGTCAGCATATTGATGAAGACGGCTGGCGCGATTTCTCCCCGGCTGAAGCCGACCGCATGTATGCCGACCTCGGCGCCAAAGGCTCGAAAGTCGAGGCCCACATCAACCTGACCTGGGCCAAGACATCAGCGGGTGTGACCGCAGCGACGCCTCAAGAACTCCTCGACATCAGCTATGACCGCACGTTTACGTCACCTCAGGTCACTGACCTTGAAGTTTTGATGCCGTCCATCAACGCCAAGGTCGATGTCACCGAAACGCTGCAGGTTTCCGGTCTGGCCTACTATCGCCGTTTTAAATCCTCGGTCATCGACGGCAACGTCCTTGAGGCTGAGGGCTGCGGCGAAGTAACTGAAGAAGCTCTGGAAGATGCACTCGGTCGAGAGCCTACGGCGGCCGAAATCAATACCGTCCTGACGAACAATGGACTTAGCGACGAGAACCTGTGTTCTGAAGAAGACGTCGACGGCGATTCGGTTCAAAACCTCGCTCTTGAGGCTCTCAGACTTGCCAACGGCGAACTCATTGAAGAAGACGATGTCGGTGAAGAGCCGTTCGGGGTGATCGACCGGATCAACCAGAAGGCCGAGAGCTGGGGCGGTTCGCTTCAGGCTGTCGAGAAGATGCAACTCTTCAACCGTCCAAACCAGTTCCTTGTCGGCGTCAGCTATGACCGGGGCAACGTCAGATACAAAACCTCATCCGAGCTTGGCGTCATTGGCCCACGGTACGTGGTCCAAGGTTCCGGGATCATATTGACCGATGATGACTTCGCACCTCGCGATGTTGACGTCGACACCGAATACCTCGGCGTCTACTTCACCAATACGATGGACGTGACCGATGCGCTTGCCGTCACCGTCGGCGGTCGTTTTAACTACGCCAAAGTCGATCTCGTCGACCTCACAGGCAATTTCGACGGGATCACGTCGAACCACACGTTCGAGCGGTTTAACCCGAATGTCGGCGCAACATATAAGTTCATGCCCGGCCTTCAGGTGTTCGCCGGCTACTCAGAATCCAACCGCGCTCCAACGCCGGCCGAACTCGCTTGCGCTAACCCCGACAACCCTTGTCCAATCGAAAGCTTCCTGACTGACGACCCTCCGCTTGATCAGGTTGTTTCGCGCACAGTAGAAGCGGGCGTCCGCGGTGAACTCAATTCGTCCTCGGGTGATCAGAAGTTCACTTACGGCGTCGGTTACTTCCGGACTGAAAACGAAGATGACATCCTGTTCGTCAACTCGAACGTGACCGGTCGCGGGTTCTTCTTCAACGGCGGCAACACGCTCCGCCAGGGTATTGAAGCTCGCATGAGCTACGCCTGGCAGGAGAAATTCTCGCTTTATGCCAGCTACGCCTACGTTCACGCGACGTACTTGGATGATCTCGAGTTCCAGTCGCCTGCACACCCGCTCGCAGGCCCGTGCTCAAGCGATCCGGAAGAAGAAATCTGTATCCAGGTCAAGGCCGGTGACAAACTGTCGAACATTCCTGCGCATCGTTTCAAAGCCGGGTTTGAATACATGATCACCGATAAGTGGATGTTCGGTGCCGACTTGATTGCGTCGGGCGGCCAGTACCTCCTCGGCGATGAGATCAATGCTCTTGAGAAGACCGACGCTTACGCCCGTGTCGACTTGAAAACAACGTATCAAGTCACCGAGCAGGTTCAGCTCTTTGGTTTCGTCAACAACGTCTTCGACACCCAGTACGGGTTGTTCGGAACGCTGTTCGAAGCTGACGAAGCCCCGGTCACTGAGGATCTTCCAGCCGGCTTTGAATTCAACAACCCACGCTCGATCGTGCCTGCCGCGCCAGTCGCAGCCTACGGCGGCATGAAAGTCCGCTTCTAAGGACAGCGGGCTCGGAATTCTGAGCAATTACCCCACCCGAACCTAAATCCCGGCGCTCGTCGCCGGGATTTTTTTTCGTCCCCTGCCCCGGGTGCCCAGGCCCGGATGCCTAGTGGGCATTCGAAGGGCCCAGAAGAAAATCCCGGGTGCTAGTCGGCACCCGAAGGGCCAACAAGAGAGCGCCCGGGTGCTGGTCGGCACCTGAAGGGCCAACAAGAGAGCGCCCGGGTGCTGGTCGGCACCTGAAGGGCGAAGAAGAAAGCAGCGGATGCGGCGACCAGCGGGAGCCGTGGGCATCCAGAGCGCGCTGCTTATGGTGTCAGGCGCCGGTTGCCGCGACTGCAAGGAGCGGTGGGCAACCGAAGGCGCAATAAATCATTGCGGAGGATTGTCCGGGCCCGGATGCGCAGTGGGCATCCAGCTCAACACGCGCTTGCGCCGTGTTGACGAAAGAAGCGCGCAACAAAAAACGCGATGGTTGCCCTCTAAGCCGAACAAGCCGAATGAGCCTCCATCGCGTCTTGAATGCCGGATACGCGAAACTGAATATTCCGGCAGCTGGTCGAGTTAACCTGAAAAGTATTGCTGCAATGCAAACGCGAAGCCGTCTTGGGGAATAAAATCCGCGCCTCTAATCTTTGGAGGACTTCGAACCGGCCGTTGCGGCTGCGTCACGTGGTGGGCACAAACCCCAGACGGCTGTTGATCCAGCGGTCCATGAACAAGTCGAGCCAGCTTTCGACATCGGGCCCAAACAGACTGTGTTCCTCGACAATTTCCAGCCGCGTGCGCGCGCCCGGGCGTTCGTAGTGTTCGGCAGCCGCAAACGACCAGCGGCGGATCATTTCGAAAGTCACTTCCGGATGGAATTGCAGTCCGACGGCCTTTTCACCGTAACAGAACGCCTGATTGGGAAAAAACTCATTGCCTTCAACAAGTAGCTCCGCCCCGCAGGGCACATCGAACCCTTCGCAGTGGTATTGGAAGACCTGATCGGGCCAATGGAAATTGCGGTCATCGAGCTTGGCGTCGCCGAGCGGATAATAACCAACCTCCACCCGGCCCCCAGAGTTTGGAGCCACCCGCGCGCCCAGATGCCTGGCGAGAAGCTGCGCACCGAGGCAAATGCCCAGGAACGGCTTTGTTTCGCGCAACGGCACAGAGAGCCAGTCAATCTCGCGGCGAATATAGGGGCAATCGGAGTTCGCGCTCATTGGGCCGCCGAAAACGATCGCCCCCGAATAGTTTTCAAGGGTGTCCGGCAGCGGATCGTCGAGTAGCGGACGGCGCTCGTCGATTTCGACCCCATTCTCCATCAACCATCTGCCGATGCGTCCAGAACACGACTGGCGTTGATGGAGGACCACCAGGACCGGTTTGGCTCGCTGAGATTTGCTGGCAGGTGAAGGCGTCATGGGACTTTTTCGTTTTGCAGGTCCTGTTTAGCGTTCTCACCGGGCCGAGGCTTGGCCCTTGATTGCTGGCCCGGCCAAAGCAACAGCCCGACGACCGGCACCAGTAGAGCATAGGGAACAAAACTGACGAAGCGACTAACGAGAAAATTGCCAATTCCAGGCACAATGAGGGCATGCCCCAGGCTATAGCCTCGATAGATGCTTCGCGCCGCCGCATCTGGCGTCAGCGAGGGCATCACGTAGCGGTAAAGTGCATTGTTGGCGCCCATATCGGCATGGATGCTGGTTTCGACCGGCCCTGGCAGCGCGCTGCAAATTCTCACACCGCGGCCCGCAGTTTCTGCAGCGACGGCCCTTGTTAGCGAAACCACATAGGCTTTGCTCGCGTAATAGGCGGCCTGATAAGGCCCCGGCATCAGTCCGGCGAGCGAGGCAATGTTGAGGATGCCGCCCCGGCCCCGTGCCAGCATGCCGGGCAGCGCATGGCGGGTCAGCCTCGTCACCGCGGCGATGTTGAGCGCAACCAGCTGATCGATCCGTTCCGGCGGCTGATCGCTGAAATCTCCTGAGAGCCCAAAGCCCGCATTGTTGACGAGGATGTCGAGATAACATCCCTCGGCGGCAAGCGCTTTGTCGATTTCTTCTCCCGCATCGAGGCAGGTGACATCGAGGCTCAGGCTCAGCACCTTGGCTCCTGACTTTGCAGCAGAGAGCTTCTGGGCCGCCAGCGCGAGTTCATCGCTGTCGCGTGCAATAAGCAAAACGGCCCGGTCAGGGGCCGCAAACTGCTTGGCAATCTCAAAGCCGATACCGCGCGACGCCCCCGTGATGGCAATGGCCGGTCGGAGCGACGCGGCCGCTTTAATCGCGCCCGGTTCGGGTCTGGCCCGGCGGCTGATCCACCAATCTGCGAGGCGGGCAAATATCATGTCACTCGATGGCTGAATCTCAGGTCAAATTTATCTCTTCGCGCCCAATACTATCTGGATTCTTCGCACCTGACTAAGCCGGTGTTCACTCCAATAGAAGTATGATCCGTAAGGTATTCGGTTCGACCCTCGTGTTTTGGAACTTACTCTAGGCACAGTCGGTGTTTTGACAAAGGCACGCGCTGGTTTCGCGGCGCTTTGTTTTAAACGATATTTTTGTCTCACGCGTCCGGCTTTAAAGGCCTCCAGTCAGCACGGCTTTCGATTGCTGTGCCGACGTCGCTCGTTTGCTAGAGGCGGAGGAAGGAACAGAGCGCTTGCTCGCGCGCTTGCTCGCGCGCTTGCGCGACGTTTTCTGCGAGCGGGAAGTTTTTCGGCGCTTGGTTTTGTCGCCACTTTGGGAACCGTCCTGTTTTGAAATCGCCGACGAACGCCGCTTTTTCAAACGCTTTCGCAGTTCCTTAAGCATTCGTTCCGCCTTGAGGCGTGCTTCTTTTTCTTCATCGGCCTTTTTCTCAGCCTCCTTCAGTTTCTCGCCGAACCGTTCGAGGACCGCACCGAGATTCTTCTCCAGCTGATTAAACCTGGAGAGTTCATCGCTCAGTCTCGTCTCAAGTTCGGCTATGCGCTCTTTGAGCTCCGCGACTTCAGCATCCTTCATTTCGATTTCTTGGATGGCCAGAGCATTGCTCTGTCGTGCTTTGTTGAGCGAAGCAACTAATTCTCCACGCCGGATTTGTGTCTGTTTCAGCTGCGCATTGAGCTGTGCGAGCTTGGCTTGCGCGCTCGCGACGGCTTCATCGCGAGCATCAATCTCTCGTTGCAGGTCGCTATAGGCGGGCTGAAGCTCTTGATATTGTTTTTCGACTTCAGATGAAGAAGTTTGAACCTCAACGGATTGGGTCTGACCGGTATCGGGGCCTTCGCCGGAAACAGCTTGAGCAACTGCAATCCCTTGATCGCGGACAGCTTCATTCGCCGAGCGTTCGGCCAGCTCGCTTTCGACAATTCTGCCATCGCCGACGCGGTTAGCAGAGACCGATCCTTTGTTCTTTGACGTGGTCAGCCCGGCGCCCGCATTGGTTTCTCCTGAATCGGAAGTCATCGTGCCTGCCTCGTCCGCGCTGATCTTCTCAGCACTAACGACGGAGACAATTTTTGCCTCTGCGATACCACGCAACGGCTCGAACTTTCCGCGAGTGTCCCACAGCGTGTCTACCCGAGAGCCTATCGTCTTCTGCGAACCAAAAGCATCGGATTTCAATTGCCCCTGTTTGACTTGTCGATGAGAATCTCGCCGTCGGCTGAAAGCGCGATCTTGCTTCAGCCCGATCTCGACTACGAAGGTATCTTGGGACGCCAGTGCAGCCGGTTTCGTCTCGACGAATCTAAGCGCCGACTGGTCCTGTCCGGCCCAGCTCGATGACGCCAGTCCCCCGGCCAGCAACACAACTGCTAGTCCCGTCGCTGTCATCAGCTTTACGCTCATTATCCGCTAATCGATATGCAACTTGTGCCGGGCAACGCCAAACCCATCGAGAGCCCAGTTGGCCCCATCGAAATGTCCCAGTCAACTCAAGTCATATATGTGTCTGATGCCCTGTGGATGGCCTTATTTGACTGCAAGTTTTGAGACATTAGACCACCAGTGCAACCACAACCTCCCGCCGGCAGTGTAGTTCCAAATTATCTCCGCGACCGCGTCCATGCTGCACATTTGACACGACCCCTTCTGGGTTGAATATCGGGCTTGGTTCAACCTTGACTTCGTCAGCTTCGCCTCCCTAAAAATTGAGTCGCATGCGTTAAGTCTGGTGACGGTTCGGGGAGTAGCGTCGTGAGTTTTTTTAATGGGTTGAGAAGCTCCCGGCGTTCGATGTTAGCCTCGCTGTCTGTGGTCGCAGCATGTTTCCTTGCGAGCACCTCGGCTTCTGCGCAAATTCTCCAGCTTGAACTGAACGACGTAACGATCACGTTGCCAGACTCCAATGGATCTGCCGTCATTTCAATTCCAGGATCCACCGTTACGATTCCCATCGCAGGCGGCACCACGACGATTTTATCGAATGGAACAATATTAAGCACGCCTAGTGGTGGCGGACTGGGTAGCGTTGTCGGCAGCACGACTGACACGGTCGCAACCGCAACCCAAGTTATCGTCCCGAGCTTGCTATCCCAGGTCAGTCTTTTGCCTGAAACGACCCAGCGACTGACGTCGAACATCTTTGGAACGATCGACAGCGCGCTAGACTCCACCATCGGGCTGATAGCGCCACCCGTCGGAGGTGTTTTTGGGTTACCGGGTACGGCTGGTAATCCGGGAGGTGGCGGTGACGGAGCAAGCGGAATTTCCGATCCTGTTTTCAACTCCGCTGGATACCTGGATAATTCGGCCCCGACGGGCGTTTTCTGGAACTCGGTATCTGCCCGCTATGTCGATCATGACGGATATAGCGTCAGCTCGTTGACCGGCAGCGGTCAGGCGTTGGGCTTCGAGAGTAAGCAGTATAACGTCATGCCCGGCACGCTGTTTGATGTAACCGATGCCCTCGGATTAAAGAAGGGCGCCGTGAAGATCGGTGCGTTCGGTGGCGTCGGCCGCTCTTTCATCGACTTCAAATCCAACAGTGCCCTACGCAGCGTTGGTATCACCGAGCCAGGAGAAGCACGCGTCGATTCATTGACTGGCGGGCTTTATGGTCTAGGCATTTACGACAACTTCTATGGTGCAGTTGCCGTGTCCGGTGGCTGGGGCCGCGCGGATGTAAAGAACCATGTCCTTTCGGCGAGTTCCGAATACGACACCAACGATATTGTCGTCGGTGGAATTGCCGGAATGATCGTACCGCTGGGCGGCGCCACCCGGCTGGATTTCCGCTCTCGGCTCGATTGGTCGAAGGGGCGGAGCGAAGCCCACACCGACACTCTCGGCATAGCTTATGGGACGGCCGAGACGGAGGTCTTTGCCGGTTCAATCGAAATGCGGCTGTTCACTGAGATTGCCATGCAGGGCATGAAGTTGCGTCCGTTCATACATGGCGGTATTCGCCACCAGTTCGACTTTGACAGCGATCTCACCATCGCTGGCACCAAGTTCGAGTTTTCCAACGAGGACACCAGCGGTTTTGCTAAGGCGGGTGTCGATTTCGCACTGACCGACAAAACCCAAAGCTACATCTCTGCCAGGACTGATTTTGCGGAAGATTACTGGTCCGTGACCGGCCAGTTCGGCTTCATTTATTCCCTCAACTAGACAGCTGGTCTCAAAGAGTCAGCCTGGACAAAAACCCCGAATAACATCGCAAACGGCGATTGGCGCAATCCGACGCGTGCGCTGGGCAGTGCCCGCATACGATACGACACCAATCTGCGAGGCGAGCAAAGATCATGTCACTCGATGGCTGATTTTCAGGTTTCGTCTGGCTGCGCGCGGCGCATGATAGCTGAATTCTTTGGGGCTACCTAAGACAGCCTTACTTCTGAGGAAATTAAAATTCCTTTTGGCAGTTTCCCCGGCTTGCAAGACCGCCTTTCCATCTTGCGCTGGACGGGTCGGACTTTGACGTCCTGATGGCGTGCTTGCCACAGGTTGTGCTGCATCTGCAGACCCAGCCAGAAGTGCGCGCCCTGCCCGAATGCTGCCCCAAGCCGCAAGGCAAGATCCAGCGAGATTTCGCAACGTTCATGCAAGAGATCGCTCAGGCGGCGTGTTGAGATCCCTAGATGCTTGGCCAGGTCTTTGCGTGTGATCTGGTAATGAGGAAGGATGTCTTCCTTCAGGATTTCGCCGGGATGGGGAGGGCAGCTTTCACGCCCCCAAAGATCTTTCATTCTTTGTCTCTTTGTTTTTCTACCGCGATTTTGTAAGCGCGTTCTTTCCCATGCGCGAAGCGTGCTCCCAGTGGTCTAGGAACAAGAGCGCCTGCCTTCCGCAAAGCGTTCCTAACGAGGAAAGCCGGAAGTAGAATTTGAGAAAATTACAAGTACAGGGTGCCATAATTATAGTTAATTGCGGGTCAATTTCAACAGAATTATGACAGGGCCGCGAGATTTTTGAAGGTTATGTGAATGTTCGATATCTGCAGAATCAAGGTTTGCGAAGATTAATTTTGATTAATTCTCCCGCATTGATGGTCTGAGGGAGAGTATTACAGGATTCCGATACAAGTCGTGCTGTAAATTAGTTTTTGCCGATATTTCATCATTCCGAATGCTTGCAAACCACCGTTGCCACGATCGAGGCATAGGTGCTTGCCTCGTTGTGGCCCGTTCAAGCGGCGGTTGGGCACGATTATCTCGACATCCTCGGCGTATCTGGGCACTGAGCCAACGCTATGGCCAATGGAGCGGTGGCGGCTGATGGACCAATTGCGGTCACCGTTTGACGAAGAAAGCTCACGCCCGCCATTCAGCACCGTTGCATACGTGTTTGGATGTCAAATCGTCAGTAATTTTCTGAGTTTTTTGATTATTGAAGGATTCGAAACAAAGTAATTACCTGGCAAGCTGCCGCAATCTATTTACGTCAATTTAGTCTTAACTCAGTATAGGTACTTAAACGCATCGTGTCAGGTGTGAAGGGGAATGGTTATCTGGCCTCTAAGAGGCTCAGCATTATCCTGCCTCATTGGTCAGTGGCCGCATTAAACCTTTTGCCCCATGGTGCGTCCGACGGAGCTACGTCAAAAGATGGGCCCGATCCTTGCTGAATGCGAGGAGCGCAACGTGAGCGAGAGAGTGGCTATGTCAAAACATTTTTCGTCGACCGCGACGGAGTCAGACTCATCGCAAAAAAATCGGCCGACATCCCTGCTCTCATTTGCAGGAATATCGTTGCAGTTGCTTGCGCTTTTCGCATTGGTCGCCAGCAGACCTGCTGGCAGCTCAATCTTCTCGTACCGCTATAATGATCTTTCTCAAGTGGCTTTTGTTCTAATCGCAGCCTCAATCGTGACAGCGCTCTACGTGCTGTTAGAGCCGCGGCTGAATTTTTCAAAAGAGCCGGGCGGCTCAATGTCCCTGACAAATTCTTCGCCCCTGGCGAGGATTGCAGGCAGCCTGGACGCAATTCTCACAGCTTCAATAGAAGTCATTCACAGCGCGCTCGCGGTCAGTAAGGAGCAAAAATCCCTCATCGACAGAATTGATTCTTCCTTGCGACAGCCAGGACCTGACTTTCAAAAATTGATTGAAGAAAACGCCGCGATCAAGACGATGGCTGAACAATTGGATGTGCGTTTAAAAAAAGCGCAGGCCGAAGCAAAAGGGCTGCGGATTGAGTTGGATGAGATTAGGGCGGAAAGTTACACCGACGACCTCTCGAAATTGAAAAACAGAAAATGGTTTGATCGGCGGATTGTGCACGAAATAGATGTCGCCCATCAAAAAAGATCGCCTTTCTGCCTGGCAATGCTGGACCTGGATAATTTCAAGCGGATAAACGACGAGTTTGGCCACCAGTCTGGTGATCGGATCATTCGCTGGGTCGGTGATAGCTTGAAGAATAACCTGAAAGGTCGCGACACGGCCGCGCGGTACGGTGGCGAGGAGTTTTCTGTTCTAATGCCGGAAACAACGCTTTCCGACGCAAAAAAGGTGCTGGAGCAAATTCGTAATCAATTGGCTTCTGTCGATTGGACCCATGCAAAATCTGGGCGTCCTATTGGTAAGGTCACAGCCTCTATTGGCGTTGCTGAGCTTTCGAAGAAGGAAACCAAGGATGATTTGATCGAGCGCGCCGATAAGAACTTGTATGAGGCCAAGCAGTCGGGAAAAAATCGCGTAGTCGCGAAATGACCACGCCGGTTGCTTTCAACAGAACTCGTGAATGCGGCCGCGCCTTTTTGTAGTCGTGACCAGAGCCCCTCACTCATTGTTCATGCTCTCCGGCCCGTGCGGTGCGCCGTGGCGGGCTTTGACCGGTAACGACCCAATCCATCGGAATGTCGTGCGGTTGTGGATAGATGGTCGAGATCTGCTGCATCGGGTGACCGACACCGATGACGAGCGGCTTCGTTGACATCCCAGCCAGCGTCCGATCGAAAAAACCGCCACCGTAACCCAACCGATAACCAGCAGGATCAAAACCCACCAGCGGTGCAATGACGACGCTCGGAGTGACCACGTCGCCATCAGCGGGGAAAGGAATATTCCAGACGCCGCGCTCGAAACGGCTTTCAGGCGTCCAGTCCCGGAACACAAGCGGTTGGCCTTTGGCCACCACGACGGGCAAGGCCGCCCGCAGACCTGCAGCCCGCGCCCAATGCATGACGGGCCTCAAATCGGGTTCGCCCCGGAACGGCCAGTAAAGGCTGACAATCGTGTCGGCGTTCATCGGGATAAGCCGATAAAGATCATCGGCGACCAGGCGTGAATGTTGAGCGCGTTCCGAGGATGGGAGCGCCAGGCGCAACGCGATCAAGCGTTTGCGTTCGGCAGCACGCCACCGGGCGACATCGCGGGTTTGCGCGACATCCGGCTTTGCACCGGCCTGTTCGGAATTGAATTCATGCATGTAGCACGGCGGAGAGGAGAACGTTCCTTCCGCCTTGTCGTCTTCTGATGATGAGCTGTCAGCCATCTCGCCTCGACTTCTCGCGCAACCGGCCGTTGACCGATCGACCTGAACTCCCTGGCCAGACCGGCAAGAGCCTGAGCTTTCACGCGGTGCGCTTGCTCTTGGCTCTGGCAGGCAATCCAAAATGCAAGTCCTGACGAAAGATTGCTCGCTGCAATAAGATATGTCAACAATACATCTATTGCGTCTGCAGCGCCTGTCGCGGTCCAAAAAGCTTCAGCGACCGCAGCCTCTGGCTCCTAAATCAGTTCAGCCGTCTTGAGTACGCAAACACGCGCTCGTCCCCCTTTCTCGGCTTATTGGTTACAAACCGAAGCAGGCTCCTCGCTGACAGCGTCGTCCTGGTCGTCCTCTTGCGACGCGGGTTCCGGCGAAAACTCGCTGACCTTTCCCTCGCGACCGTTTTGTTCGTCAGCGTCTGCCGGAGCAGGCTTGCGAGCAACGATATTCGGCCAAAGCTCCGAATACTTTCGATTGAGATCGAGCCAGAAATCGGTTGCTGCCGGGGCGTTGTCCGCCGCGATTGCTTCGGCCGGGCACTCCGGTTCACAAACCCCACAATCGATGCATTCGTCAGGGTGGATGACGAGCATGTTTTCGCCTTCATAGAAGCAGTCGACGGGACAGACTTCCACGCAGTCCGTGTACTTGCATTTGATGCAGTTCTCAGTAACGACGAATGTCATAGGTTCCTCGATTGCCGAATGTCTCCGCGACGAGACGTCAATGGCAGTGCTCCGCACCACTCACCGAACAAGCCTGGTGGTTACGCTGGCCCACAACAGTGCCGGAGCCCATCGGATGCGACAGTGTTTGTGAGTGAGCGACCGGCATCCCGCGCGGACGACATAATAGATATATATTTGATGCATCTATTTATTGCGGCATGCAATAAGATATGTCAACAATGAATCATTGAGGGCCCTGGCTATCGCCGACAAAAACCAAACTGATAAGGGAGGATTGAAAGATGGTTGGAATGAAATCCTGGCTTGTAGGCTGGGCTGCTGCTGCCGCACTTGTCCCATTGACGTTGCTGACGGTCAGCGCCGAAGAGCAGATCGGCTACCCGGCCGATTACAAGTCGGAGTTCACCAATTATCTGAGCCTCGACCGCACCCAGAACGAGGGGCAGATTATTCGCCTGTTTGCCAATCAGAAGGCTCTAGAAGCCGCCCGGACCGGCGTCGCACTGCCAGACGGCTCAATCATCGTCGGCGAAATCTACAAAGCCAAACTCAACAAAGACGGCAAGCCCCAGGTCAGCTCGCTTGGTCGCCAGGTGCGCGACAAACTCGCGTTGATCGCCGTGATGGAAAAGAGGCCGGGTTTTGGCAAGGATTTACCCGCTGAGTTGCAAAACGACGGATGGGATTTTGCCGCTTTCAAACCTGACGGTTCACGCGCGAAAAAGGATTTGGACAGCTGCCGGGCCTGCCACGCGCCACTTAACGATAGCCAGCATTTGTTTTCTCTCGAACACTTGCAGTAATCGTGCAAGTGCAGGCGAAATGAAACGAGGAGACGCCTGCCAATAGCGTTCGGCACCGCGTCTCCGCTTAGCGTAGCGCGGCTGCAAAGCTGGTTTAGGCTCTCCCACGCGGGATCACCGACCTGGAACGCGTCGCGCTGAATAGTAGAGCGTTGAAGGGATCGGCCAACAGCGCGGGCTTCTTTGCCCGTCGATTATGGGGCGGCCAACGCAGGGCTGGCTTTCTGGCGGCAGATGGCCACCTATGTGGCTCTTTCAGACTTTGAGCAGATACAGCATGGTCCCCAGAACGACGCCGCCCCAGACAAGCATGTTGATCATGGATCGAAGCATGCCGCCATCTTGCTCCTGCGAGATGTGCAGCTTGCGTCTCACGTAGTCGCCAGGCCACAAGAAGGCATCGACAAGGTACTGCACCAACTGCATCTCCAAATCTCCATTCACAATTGCTCAGTCACTGCGACTTGGATCGCCGTGCCAGTTCAAGATCGTCTCTGGCTCACGAAATGACCGGGTTTCTCGGTTCAAATCGAAGGCAGGAGCGGCCTCCCTCACAATAGATATATTTTAAATACATATTTAGAGGTAGAAGGCCATAAATGCAATATCTTAATTATATGTTTTACAGCCTGTCGCCGGCTGCGCTATTCCAAAAGGGGCGAGTTTGCCTTCAAGTCTCCATCGGGGGCGGTTTCTCGCCGAACTCCGAGCCAGTGCGATGAACTCAAGGGCAAATTCTGTTTGAGCAACAGACTGTTTTGATTTCCAATGCTATGCACACAACCGAGCCCTTCGTATTCATCCGAACCTGCGGCAGCTAAATGCAACTGACAAAGTTCTCAGACTACGCGCTACGCGTCCTCATCTATGTTGAAAGCGCGAAGGACGAACTCGTCACGATTGACCAGATTGCGAGCGCCTACGGAATTTCGAGAGCGCACCTGATGAAGGTCGTCAATACGCTGACCCGCGAAGGCTTCCTCACTGCCGTCCGCGGCAGGTCCGGTGGGTTGCGTTTGGCGAAGTCGCCGGGCGACATTCGTCTCGGCGATGTTCTGCGCGCCACCGAGCCCGATTTTGCGATTGTCGAATGCTTCTCGACAGGCAGCCCCTGCGCGATAACCCGCTGCTGCCGTTTGTCGGGAGTTCTGCAGGACGCCCTCGACGGCTTCCTTGACGTCATGGATCGCCGCACGCTCGCCGATATCGCTCTGCGCCCGCGCGTTCTTCAAAAGGCCATCCAAATCGCCAATTAGCGATATGGACTGACTGATCGAGACGATCTTGCGGATATGCATCCGGGATGCCTGAAGCTTGTTGCCACCAACGAGCAAGGCAGGCCGGCACGAGCGCCGCACGTCAGTATACGCCTAGTGTGTGAGACCGAAAGTGGTGCCGCTTGCGTGACTTGAACACGCGACCCCATCATTACGAATGATGTGCTCTACCAGCTGAGCTAAAGCGGCGAACCGAGCGTGAATTGCTTCGGAGGGAAGCTGTTTAACGTAAAACGCTTGCGGTTCAAAGGTCCTTGTGTGCGCCAATTTGGCTTTTTTCACACCGCGCGGCATCTGAAGGCGGCGCGGTGTGGTTTTCCTGAAAGTTTTCAGTCGGTTGTCACGGTCGAAGCCATCAGGAGTGGATCCGGTAGGGCTTTGGCGGCCCTTTGACTTCCACGGGCGCATCAAGTTCGGTGCCCGGATCATCCGGTGCCCGCGGCGAAACGAAGATCCGCGCCTCGCTCGCCGCCCGACGGGCCGCCTTGTCGGCTTCGAGCGCCGGACTAGTCGCCGACTTCGAATTATCAGCCACCATAGGCGCCGACGGCTTCTCCGCACTCAGCGATTTGCCGGCGGAAGGCGGAACCACCGCTGGTGTCGCCGTATACGACTTGCCGGCTTTCGTTGCGGCTGGTTCGGCCTTCGAAGGTTGCGATTTCTCGCTGCTTTCGCTGGCCGCGGGTGGTTCGATCTTTTTGGCCGGCTCGCTCACAGCGGGCTTCTGGGGGGCGACCGACTTTTCAGCAACTTGCGGTACCACGGCGTTCGTCGCGACCTTCGCTTCGCCCGCTGATTTGGCTTCATCAACCGCTTTGACGTCTTCGGCAGCTTTGGCAGTCGCTTGCGAGGTCGGCGCGGTGTTCTTGGTGTCAGCGGAAGCAGCAGGTGCAGCGGTTACGACGGCTGCCGCCGCGGCCACGGGTTTATCCGACTTGCTGGCGGCCGCTGCATCTTTCTTCGGTGCCGGTTCGGACTTGGCCTCAGCCTGATTTCCAGCCGACTTCGCAGCGGCAGGCTTGGGCGCGGGCACCGGTTCGCTTGAGACATCGACAACATCAGCTTCGGCGACATCGGCTGGCTTTTGAGAAACGACGCTTGTGCCGCCCCCTGAGCCGCCCGATCCACCCGAGCCGCCGCCAGACGATCCGGAAGTTCCGCCGCCGCCCCCACCACTGCCTTTGTCCGGCGTGACGTCCTTAGCCGCGACTTCGATCGGAGCGCCAAGCGCGACGAGTTCTTCCAGTTTGCGCGCGACGATCTCGTCGGCCGTCTTGTCCATGGTCTCGACCGGCACGCGCCACCGGAAAGCATCAAGCGCCCCGGTGACCGGCGACACCGCCGCCCAGTGCTCGGAAACGACGCCATCCGCCGTCCAGGCCGGATCGCGCGGCGCATTCACTGCGCGCGCCAGCCATTCGCGGACGGCACCTTTGTCGCCGTGCTCTTCCCCTTCGATCCGCGCCATCAGCGTACAAACACGCTGGGTCAGGCGGTTTTCCAGGAGCGGCTTCAAGGCCGCGCGCGCCGATTCAAAATCGGAAGCCTCAATGGCGGCGTTGGCGACCGCAATAGCGCTTTCCAGAGAATGCGGGTTGAGAGCGCCAAGTTTTTTGACCCGGTCGAGGCGGTCTCGCGGACTGTCGCCAAGGCGTGCATAAGCGTAAGCGGTCGCCAGGTCGGGGTGTGGCGCCTTCTGCCAAGTCTTCTGAAGCACCTTCGCGGCTTTCGGCGTGTTCCCGCGCGACGCCAGAATGCGCCCCGCGATCGCGGCAGCTGGAATGAGATCGTTTGCCAGCCGGTGGGCATCGAGCGACAGGTTGAGCGCGCGCTCTGGATCTCTGTCTTCCAGCTCCTGAGCCTGTGCGGTCATCAGGACGGCACGGCGGCGCTCAGCCGAGGCTTTCTCGACATGCCCGTTCTTGCGAGCGATTGTCAGAGTTTCGAGCGCGCCGGCCCAGTCGTGAGCTTTGCACTGAAGGTCGAACAGGGCGTCGACAGGCCAGCTCAAATGCGGGTTCAGCTGAACCGCGCGCTTGGCGAATTGCATCGCGGCTTCTTTTTCGCCTTCGCGTTCAGCCTCAAGGAAGAGACCGCGTAAACCGAGCTGTTCGGTATCGGTCGAGGCGAGCATCGCTTCATAGATACGCCTTGCGGTTGCTTTGTCGCCCGAGAGCTGCGCGGCCTGCGCTCGCAACAGCTGCGTTAGCGGCTCATTCGGCATCGACTTGCGCGCCTGGATCGCATACTTCGTCGCCGCGGCACGGTCACCTGCGCCAATCGCGATCATGCCGGTCGACAACGCATCAAGCCCGCGCTTTTGACGCCGCTTGTTGAAGAAGCTGCCGATCGCCGCCGGGCTCTCCCAGATGTGCCGCAACAGCGACCAGACGACGAGCGCCAACCCGGTCAACAGCGCCAGCGCCACGACCGCGTGGAAGACGCTGATTTCGGCTTGATAACCTTCCCAGTTGACGACGATCAGACCAGGCCGGTCTGCCAGCCAGGCAAGGCCCGACGCCATGGCGATAACGAAGGCTAGGAAAAGAATGAGTCGCAGCATGATTGTTTATCCAACGCCTTCAGTTAGTCCCAGACAGCGAAGTCTTAAGCTGGCCTTCGATTTCGCTGAGCGCGACATCGACAGCGTGCCGGTCTTCGACCTTCTTGAGCCAGCCCGCCGCCGCCGATTGCCCTGCGGCGGGAAGTTCCTTCGCAAGGCTTAGAACGTCGGCGAGACGTCCAGCGCCAAGGGCAGTTTCGATCCGTGACACGACAGCCTCAGGGCTCTTGTCGTCCGCATCATGCGAAACCTTGCGGATCTTCACGACCGAGCGCGCATTCGCCAGCAACTGATCGAAGACCGACCCATCTGCCGGAGCCGCTGCAGCCTCGATAATCTGGTTGGCCACAGGACGAAAATCTTCCCTGAGCTTGGAGACCGGCTCGACCCCGGAAGTCCCCAACTGTTCAAGCTTGGAAACGTCGATCAGGCCGCCAGAAGTGTTCTTCACTTGCTCAAGTTCCGCCTTGAAGCCATCGCCGCGTTCGATGGCGCGTTCAAGGTTGGCAAGCTCCAACGTCAAAACGATGCGCTTGGCGTTCTCCTTGCGGTCCTGTTCGGCCGAAACAACGTTGGCAACTTTGCTCTGCAGGCTTGTCACCTGCTCGGCAACCGGTTCGACCGCCTTCGCGACATCCGAAGGGCTTGCCAGTTTCGCAACCTTGGCGTTGACGTCACCCTCAAGGCCGTCGAGACGGCTGGTGATCTTGGCAGTCTCTTCTTGAACGACGCGAAGCGTATCGCCGAGGCGTGTCGTATCGGCTTTGATCGTCTCGACCTGCTGACCGAGCCGTGCCGTATCGTTGGCGACGCCTGACAGCTGGCGATCCATGCGCTGCGTGCCGGAGCGGGCCGCTTCGCTTGATTCAGCGATTTGCGACAAGCGGGTTTCGACATCCTCACCAACCCCGGCGCGAACCGCAGCGATCTGGTTTTTCAAGGTCTCTTCGAGATCCGCCATTCGGCCGGTCAATGCCGCGAGCCGCGGGACGACACCGCTGTTCTTGTTGCTTTCGGCAAACGCACTCATCGTTTCGAGCTGCTGTTCGAGTTTTGCGACGCGCTCTTCGGCGACCGAGCCGCCTTCGGCTGGCGCTCCAGCCTTATCAGCCAACTCTGCGGTCTTGGCACCCAGTTCTTCCTGCGACTGCTTAAGCGTATCGACCGACGCCTTGAGCGCTTCCAGATCGGCGATGCGCTTTTCAGCTTCGGCAAGCTTCTGGCTCAGCGCCTGCTCGGCGGCTGAACCATCGGATTTCTCGGCCTTCTCCAACGCGGCCAATCGCGTTGAGAGCTTGGCGACGAGATCTTCCGATCCTGAGTGATTGTCAGGCAGCCCCAGGTTCGATTTGAGCTGCGCGATTTGCGGCTGCAACGAGTCAGCGCCCAAGAGCGCCAGGAAGCCACCGACGATCCCGGCCAGAAGCAGCGAGAAAAATCTGCCGATGCCAGAACCTGACGACTGCTTCGGAGGTGGCGGCGCCTTCGGAGGAGCACCGGCTGCGGGTTTGTCAGCCGGCTTGCCCTTGTCGGGTGCACCGCTTGCTGACTTCGTCGCCTCAGCCGGTTTTGCCGCCGGGCTTTCAGGCTTCTTGTCATCGGGCTTTTTATCGTCGGGCTTCGACCCGGCAGCTGCGCCCGCGCCGGGAACCGATGAGGCCGTCGGCTTGCCCGTGCCGGTTGGCGCGGCCGACGAAGTGCTGCTTGAACCCTGTGAGCTTTTGATCTCGGTGGCTTTGAGATCGAGCGTTGCGTGCGGTTTTTTGCCGGCAACGGACTCTGGGGTGCTGGGCTTATCTGGGGTGGACTTTTTATCGGCCATAGACCGTGAAACCTCCGACGCAACTACGTCACGCGACAACGATGACATATCCTGGCGGGATGCACCGCCGGTGACGCTCGAACCTTGCATTCGAGCTGACTTTACGCGGCGATTGGGCTCATGGCCTGGATTGTTCCGCCATCCGGTTAACGAGTGCAAGCACTTCTTCAGAATTTGGCCGATCCGCCACGCGAACCAGCTCCGGACCGAACTCCTCCAAGGCTTCCGCCGTCGCCTTTGAGATGCAGACGCAGGCAACAGATTTCGCTGCTGCCTCAAGACCTGCCTGCTTCAAGAGCTTTGTATAAGTCTTCGACGCTTCAGGAGACATTAACAGTACGGCGTCGACATGACCTTTTCGCAAAGCCTCGCTAGCACCTTCGGCCAATTGCTCTGCCCGCTGAGCTGCATAGCACCGGATGGTATCGACCGTGAAGCCCTTCTCGCGCAAGGCACTTTCAAGATCAAACGCCAGTTTGTATCCGGCAAAATGAATTAACCTTCCGCCAGCCGGGTCCGCGTGGGCCGCGATCACGTCGACAAGACCGGCCGCCGTGCCTGTCCCCTTCATGACACCGTGAAACCCCAGTTCACCCGCATCGTGCGTGGTTCCTGGCCCGACCGCGAAGACCGGGAGCTCAAGCAGCTGCGGCAACACTGGGCTCTGCGCCAGCGCCCTGACCGCGTTGCGGCTGGTCACGATGATAGCCTGCACAAGCCCGGGCCCGAGGTCTTCAACCGGTTCAAAACTGATATTCATCAATGGAGAGCACACAGCTTCGTGACCGGCTTCAGCGAGTCTATTCGAAGTCGCCGTGGCATCTGGCTCTGGTCTCGTCACGAGTACGCGCATGGCGTTTCCCAGCCTGACCGTCTGTTGCGGCATTATAGTTCGCGGTCGATTGCCGATAGCTCACGAACCTACGCAGGTTGCTAGAGAGAATATGACGATCAACCAGCCGCCTTCAAGCGCCGGACGAAATCTTCGCCCGCATTCTGCAGGAGCTCTTCGGCAAGTTCCACGCCCATCTTGATTGCGCTGGCCGGCGAACCGCTACGCTCACCATGATAGCGCTCCTCGCCATCGGGCGACAAAACCTCCCCGCGAAGGGTCAGCTTGCCGTCGCTAAGCTGCGCAATTCCCCCGATCGGCGTCCGGCAGGAGCCCTCAAGCGTTCTGAGAAAAGCCCGCTCCGCTGTCACGCATAGCGCAGTCGCCTCATCGTTGAGGGGTTTCAAGAGGTCCTTGATCGCCTCATCGTCATCTCGGATTTCAATCCCAACCGCACCTTGCGCGACAGCGGGCAGCATTTCAGCCGTATCGACCGGCGCCGTTGCCCGCTCGGAGATGCCCAGACGATTGAGACCGGCGCACGCCAGGAACGTCGCATCAGCAACTCCTTCAGCCAGCTTGGCGAGCCGCGTCTGCACGTTGCCGCGAAACTGAACCACCTCAAGATCGGGACGCAAATGCTTGACCTGCGCCGCCCGCCGCAGGCTTGAGGTCCCGACTTTCGCCCCGGCCGGCATTTCCTTGAGTGACAGGTAGCGCAACGAAATGAAGGCGTCGCGGGTATCTTCGCGCGGCAGAATCGTCGAGATCGTCAGGCCCGGCGGCAGCTCGGTCGCGACATCCTTCATCGAATGGACCGCAAGGTCGATGTCCCCGGCGATCAGCGCTTCCTCGATTTCCTTGGTGAAAAGCCCCTTGCCGCCCACTTCCGCCAGCGGCCGGTCAAGGATCTTATCGCCGGACGTCTTGATGATCACGACTTCGAAGCGGTTTTCCTGCAGCCCGTGTGCCGCCATCAACCGGCTTCTGACTTCGTGGGCCTGGGCCAGCGCCAGAGGCGATCCGCGTGTACCAATCTTGATGGGCTTCTCTTGCACGATGTCATCCTCGGGTGTAGGGCGGGAGCCGGTCCGCGCCTGATCGCGTTTGGCCGACATTAATGCCGGTGTGTTTGACCGAAGGCAAATGTCTCGGCTGAGCTGAATGCGCGCGGATAGCAGATTCGCTTGACCGTGCCTGGGCTCAAGCGGACCAAGCGCCTGTTGTGCCGGATTTGTCAGCGTATTCAAGGAGTAAAATGGCCGATATTGCCGCCGGTGGCGAAACGCTAGTTTTGGGCATTGAGACGAGCTGCGATGAAACCGCAGCCGCTGTTGTCGCGCGCTCTGCTGACGGCAAGGCCAGGCTTCTGTCGTCGGTTGTCCGCGCGCAATGGGAGCACCACCGCGCGTTCGGCGGGGTCGTGCCCGAGATCGCCGCCCGAGCCCACGCCGAATGCCTCGATGAGATCGTCACCCTCGCCTTGCAAGAGGCTGGCACCGGGCTCGACGAGATCGATGCCGTCGCCGCTGCAGCCGGACCGGGCCTCATTGGCGGGTTGATCGTCGGCCTCGTCACCGCCAAGGCCATCGCCGCGGCAAAGAAAAAACCGCTCATCGCCGTCAACCACCTTGAAGCTCACGCCCTGACGGTCGGACTGACGGACGATCTGCCGCCACCCTATTTGATGCTGCTGGTTTCCGGCGGTCACACACAGTTGCTGCTGGTCAAGGACGTCGGCGACTATAACCGCCTCGCAACGACCATCGACGATGCTCTGGGCGAAGCCTTCGACAAGACCGCGAAACTCTTGGGCCTACCGCAACCTGGCGGCCCGTCCGTCGAACGCTGCGCCAAAACCGGCAACGCCCGCCGCTTCGAACTGCCCCGGCCGATGAAAGGTCGCGCCGAACCGCATTTCTCGTTCGCCGGCCTCAAGACGGCCGTCCGTCAGCGCGCCAACGAAACCGCCCCGCTCACCGATCAGGACATCGCCGACCTCTGCGCCGGCTTTCAAACCGCCGTCCTCGAAGCTGTCGTCGACCGCGCCGCCAAAGCCATCCATGCGGCGCGCGATGAACTCGATGGCGAACTCAAACACTTCGTCGCCGCCGGAGGCGTGGCCGCCAACCAGGCCTTACGCACCGGATTGACCGAACTGACTGCAAAAGAAGGGCTGAGTTTTCATGCCCCGCCGATTGCGCTGTGCGGTGACAACGCTGCGATGATTGCCTGGGCCGGGGCGGAACGTTTCGCCCGAGGCCTCGTCGACGATCTCGATGCGCCCGCTCGCCCGCGCTGGCCGCTCGATAGCGCCGCACCGAAGGTCAGGGGCGCCGGCGTCAAAGCTTGAGAGGATGCCGCTACGGTGGAACTGTCGCGAAAGCGCTAGTTAGCCCAGCTAAGCCAACTGTTCAAAGCGCGCCAGCCTGGTTCCAATCGCAGGCCATTTCAAAGTATGGTTGGCAAAAGCACGGGGGAGGCGAAAGACAACAATGAAGATCACAAGCGTCGGCGTCGTCGGTGGCGGAGCGTGGGGCACGGCCCTGGCGCAAACCATGGCGCTCGCCGGCCATGTGGTCAGCTTGTGGGCTTACGAAACTGAGACCGTTCGCGAGATCAACGACCACCGCCAGAACCGCGTATTCCTTCCCGGTGTCGAGATCAACGAAAGCGTGACGGCGACCGGCAAGCTTGCAGACGTTGCCGCCTGCGACGTGATCCTGCTGGTCCCGCCCGCCCAGCACCTGCGCCGCATCGCCGGCGAACTGGCGTCACAAATTCCTGAACGTAAGCCCGTCGTCGTTTGCGCCAAGGGCATCGAGCAGGCCACCGGCAAACTCATGGGCGCCGTCGCGCATGAAGCGTTGCCGCAGGCGGCCCATGCCGTTCTCTCCGGGCCAAGCTTTGCTGCCGACGTGGCCCGCGGGCTTCCTGCCGCCGTGACGCTCGCCAGCCGCGATGAGACCCTCGGCCGTCAGCTGGCCGAAGCGCTCGGCTATCGCAACTTCCGCATCTATTGGTCGAGTGACACCACCGGCGTCGAGTTGGGCGGGTCGGTCAAAAACGTGCTGGCGATCGCCGCGGGGATTGTCGAGGGCAAGGAGTTGGGCGCAAGCGCTCACGCCGCACTCGTCACGCGCGGCTTCGCTGAGCTCAGAAGGCTTGGGGAAGCCCTTGGCGCACAACCTGAAACCTTGATGGGACTTTCGGGCCTCGGCGACTTGGTGCTCACCTGTTCAAGCCCGCAGTCGCGCAACATGTCGCTCGGCCGAGCGTTGGGCCAGGGTCGCAGCATGGCCGACATCATGGGTGAGCGCCGCGCCGTCACCGAAGGCGTATTCACGTCCGAAGCCGTCGCGCGCATCGGCAAGGAACGCGCAATCGAATTGCCGATCTGCACCGCCGTCCACGCGATCGTCACCGAAAAGCTGTCGGTCACCGACGCAATTGAAGGCCTGCTATCGCGGCCGCAACGCGCCGAAGGCTGAGACCAATTCAAGGCCAGGAATTTTACCAATGAGCAAAGACAAACCAGCTGCAAAATCGAAGAAGGCGGCAGCCAAGAAAACGCCCGCCAAAAAGTCGCCAGCCCAAAAACCCCCTACTAAGCCGAAGAAAGTCGCAGGCAAATCCAAACCTGCTTCGGCAAAGAAAATCACGCCTTCCGCAGCAGCGGCTGCCGCCGCAATCAAGCGCCCCGCGTTCTGGCTCTTCAAATCCGAGCCCGATGTGTTCTCCTGGGAGATGCTGAAAAAGAAAGGCAAGAAAGGCGAAGAGTGGGACGGTGTCAGGAACTACCAGGCGCGCAACAACATGCGCAACATGCTGGAGGGCGAGCTGGGCTTCTTTTATCATTCCAACCACGGCCTCGAAGTCGTCGGCATTTGCGAAGTGTGCAAACTGGCTCACCCCGATTCCACGACCGATGACGAACGTTGGGAATGCGTCGACGTCAGCGCCGTTTGCGACATGCCGACGCCGGTGAAGCTGACGGATATCAAAGCCAATCCGAAACTGGAAAAGATGTCGCTCGTCACCTCGATGCGCTTATCGGTTCAGCCGGTGCTGGCCGACGAATGGGCCGAAGTCTGCCGCATGGGCGGGCTCGATCCCAAATCGATCCGCCGCTGAGGTTTTTTTTGCGAAAGATCCCAAATGCCAAACGATGGCGCTAGCCAACTCGTCCCCGCCGGCCGCATGGCGCGTGCGGACTTCATCAAAAATAATACGCGCCTGCAATCGACCAACCTTGTTCCGGAACTGCAACTCCACTTGGCCGACGAAAGCTTGCCGATCTGGGAGAAGACGGAAGAGGAACTCGGTGAACTCAACCTGCCCCCACCGTTCTGGGCCTTTGCATGGGCGGGCGGCCAGGCGCTTGCCCGCTATATCCTGGACGGTCCCCATTTGGTCGCTGGAAAGCGAGTGCTCGATTTAGGGTCGGGCTGCGGCATCGTCTCAATCGCGGCGATGAAAGCCGGCGCTGCCGGGTCCTTGGCCGCCGATGTCGATGCCTTTGCTGCTATCGCTGCCGGTGTCAACGCCCAAGCCAACGACCTCTCATTCGAAACGACCGAACGCGATCTTCTCGATGGCGACGTCGAGGGCTTCGACATCCTTCTGGTGGGTGATTTGTTTTATGAAAAGCTGCTTTCCGAACGTGTGATCGCCTTCATGAGACGAGCATCCGCGGCAGGTCTACCCGTGCTCGTTGGCGACCCCCGCCGCAGCTATTTTCCCAAAGATCTCTTCGACTGTATCGCGCAATACGACGTGCCGGTCTCGCGCGAACTCGAAGACAACGAGATCAAGCGCGCCGCCGTCTGGCAGCTGAAAAAATAGCGCCTCGAAGTGCTGGGAATAACGGGTCACGTTCTGGGAGCCTTCACGAATGATGGCTCCCAGCTGATGCAATGTTGGCAGAGCGAGCAACAATGCTGAATTCATTGAAGCGCGCGCCCGGCCAAGCTTATGAAAAGAAGCTGTGCCGGATCGCTTCGGCGGCGACGATCAGCACCATCGCCAGAATAAACGGCGCAGCGATAAATAGCAGGCCCACCTGATGCTGAAGGCCCTTCGCTTCGTAGCTTTCCGATGGTTCGCCTGCGATATCGGGATCGCTCAATTCTGTGACCATGCCGTCATTGGAGGTGTCGTGCATGATCGATGGCACGGATTTCTTGAACTTGGACATCCCGTCAACAGCCCTTCTCGCCCACCAAATAAGAGGGCAAAAAAATCACAACCGGCATCACGACCGATCCGCCATCAAGCATCAGTCCTTAGCGGTGCCGCTTGGCTGGCTTTCGAACTTGGCTGTTTCGTAGGTGTAGCCATTTTCATCGGCCGAGTAGGTCAAGGTGGCGCGGCCGCCTGGCGTCGGCACGCCATCGATTTTCACGTCATTGCCGAAGACCAGCGACGAGCCGTCATGCAGTTGGATGATGCCAGACGGATCGACCGACTTCACGGTGCCCGATAACGTTTCGAAGGTGGAGGCTTGTGCGTTGCTGAGGACGCAAAAAGTCGTTGCCGCGACGATGGTCGCGAACGACAAAGAGAAAGCGCGATTGCGCATGGGGTTGGCTCACGGGAGGATTGAAACACGACCGCCAGCGGACAAATGATTTCGCTGAGATCGTTCCGGTTTCAAGCCGGTAAGTGCGGCCGTTCTCCCGAAGAGCTAGCCGCGCTGATCGCACTATTTGGAGAGCCACCATCAATTCAAACAGGTGCGCAAAATGCATACCAGACGCGCTAAATACGCATATCTTGAGCTCTAGCAATCAATCGGTTCAGGTATGTTCAAAAATAGTGCGCGCCAGGGTTTAGTCCGACCCTCCAAGCGTTTTTGCTCCTACTGTCAAATTTCTGATCTAAGATAATTTTGGGCGCATTGCTGGGCTCCGTCTTTTCCAAATTCAAAAAAGAAACTCCGACAATTCGGAAAGCTTCGGCGCGCTCATTAAGGGCTGCGAGGCCGACCAATTTATTTTGTAATCACGAGGAGTATTACGATGGCTAGAATTGTCGGAAATAACGCCAATAATCGTCTAAACGGAACCAACAGCATCGACGTCATATTGGGCCTTGGCGGCAACGACAGACTCTTTGGTCTGGCTGGCGACGATGTATTGCGTGGCGGAGCCGGTCTAGACTTGTTGATAGCCGGTCTTGGCGCCGACCGGTTGTTTGGCGATGCAGGAAACGACCGCCTGTTTGGCGGAGCTGGCAACGATATCCTCAATGGAGGCGCCGATAACGACCTGCTGCGCGGCGAAGAAGGCAACGACCTCCTGCGCGGCGGAACCGGCGTTGATCGGCTCTTCGGAGATTCCGGCAATGACCGTTTGTTCGGCGACGACGGCAATGACATCCTGAGTGGCGGCACGGGTTTCAATGTCTTGTTCGGCGGCGATGGCAACGACGTCCTATTTGGCGGCGAAGGCGTCAATGCTTTCAGGGGCGGCGCCGGTATGGACACGGTCAGTTTTGCAAATCTAGCTGTGCCTCATTCCAACTCAGTCGGACCGGTTGGCATTGCGGTTATTGGAAACAACGGTCAGATCAGCTCTGCGTCTTCAGGTGATACACTTGATTCAATAGAACGAATTATCGGATCGAATTTCGATGATACGATTGATTCATTCTCTGGAACGGCCCTTGGAGGAGCCGGTGACGACACTTTGACGAATATCGGGGGGGATGCATACGGCGGTGATGGCGATGATACCCTCGCGGATATTGCTGGCGATGCATATGGGGGCGATGGCGACGACTCGATTTCGTTAGATACTGGTTCGGACAAATATGCAGATGGTGGAGCAGGCGACGATTTCGTTAGTGCCGGCAACGCTATGAGCGCCACATTGCGCGGCGGTGCCGGATTCGACCAGCTATTCGATGGTGCCGGTGTGACTCGCTTCCTATTGGAACCAGGACTTGGTGTCGACGCGGTAATTGGATTTGATAGCGGTCAAGATCTTCTGGTGATCGACGGAGACGTATTTGGCATCGGTCCGACATTGGACGCTGCCGAGTTCACGACAGGCGCGTATTCCGGCACGACCCCCGAATTCCGATATAACGTGACGTTTGGAACCCTGTTCTTCGACTTCGACGGAACCGGCACCGATTTCGGAGAGGTTTGGGTTGCGGATATCGAAGATGATGCAACCAATCCGCCGGTGATTGGAATTTCCGACTTTGAAGTCATCTAGCCGCTCACGTCGCAAAACAAAAAGACCCCGGAAGCGTTTCAAGCTCCCGGGGCCAGACTTTTGCCGTTCAACACTTAACGCCGTCAGTCGACCGCGCTCAAGCCGTCTTCGGATCGAGTTCCCCGCTCGCGTAGCGCTTGGCCATCTCGCTCATCGGAATGACCTTGATCTTGCCAGCTTGGCCAGCCGTGCCGAAAGCTTCCAGACGCTGCTTGCAAACGCTGGTCATCGCTTCGCGCGCCGGCTTGAGATATTTGCGCGGGTCGAATTCAGACTTGTCGGTCGTCAGGATCTTGCGGATCGTGGCGGTTGCGGCAAGGCGAAGGTCGGTGTCGATGTTGACCTTGCGCACACCATGCTTGATGCCGCGCACGATCTCCTCGACCGGCACCCCGTAGGTCTCTTTCATCTGGCCGCCGAATTCATTGAAGACCTCTTGCCAGTCTTCAGGCACCGATGACGACCCGTGCATCACAATATGCGTGTTTGGGCAAAGCTTGTGGATCTGCTCGATCACGTCCATCGCCAGAACTTCACCCGTCGGCTTGCGCGTAAATTTATAGGCGCCGTGCGAGGTGCCGATCGCGACGGCAAGAGCGTCCACTTTCGTTTCGTTGACGAACTGGCGCGCTTCTTCCGGATCGGTCAGGAGCTGCTTCTTGTCGAGCTTGCCTTCGAAGCCATGCCCGTCTTCGGCTTCACCCTGGCCGGTCTCCAGCGATCCTAGGCAGCCCAACTCGCCTTCGACAGAAGCGCCGATCATATGCGCGAGTTCGGAGACCTGCTTCGTCACCCCGACGTTATAATCATAGTCGGCCGGCGTCTTGGCGTCTTCGCCGAGCGAGCCGTCCATCATCACCGAGGTAAAGCCGTTGCGGATTGCCGAAAGACAGGTCGCGACGTTGTTGCCGTGGTCCTGGTGAACGCAAAGCGGGATATCCGGATAGATCGCTTCCAGCGCTTCCATCATTTTGGCAAGCATCAGGTCGTTGGCATACGAGCGTGCACCGCGCGAAGCTTGGATGATAACCGGAGCATCCGTCGCCTGCGCCGCTTCCATGATGGCGAGGCCCTGCTCCATGTTATTGATGTTGAAGGCGGGCACGCCGTAGTCGTTTTCTGCTGCGTGATCGAGCAGCTGTCTCATCGTAATCCGTGCCATGGCCGGTGGCCCTCCTGTTAGCCCATTCTCGTTTACATTTTTGAAGCAAAGGCGCGGTGCGAGACCGGCCTTTGCGAAGGCTTGAAGTCTTAAGCGCGGCCCAGAACCTTGCGGGCAGCGTCGGCGACGGCTTCGGTCGTGATGCCGAAGTGCTTGTAAAGCTCTTTGGCTGGAGCCGAGGCGCCGAACCCGTCCATGCCGACGAAGCGCCCGGCCTGGCCGATCCACTTCTCCCAGCCGAACCCGACACCCGCCTCGACGGCGACGCGCGGCGCCGTACCAAGCGTCGCGTCGCGATACGCCTGATCTTGTGCTTCGAATTTCTCCCAACAAGGCATCGAGACGACAGCTGCGCGAATACCATCGGCTGCAAGCGCTTCGGCAGCGGCGACCGCGATCTCGACTTCCGAGCCCGTTGCAACAAGTGTCACGTCGCGTGTGCCTTGCACATCCCGCAAAACGTAGGCTCCCTTGGCACAAAGATTCTCCTCGGTGGCCTCGGTCCTGAGCGTCGGCAGACCTTGACGCGACAACGCCAGAACCGACGGCGTCTTCGCGTCTTCGAGCGCCGCCAGCCAGCACTCTGCCGTCTCGACCGCATCGGCGGGGCGATAGACATTGAGGTTCGGCATAGCTCTGAGACTTGCGACGTGCTCGACCGGCTGGTGTGTCGGACCATCTTCACCAAGCCCGATGGAATCGTGCGTCATGACATAGACGACCCGCTGACCCATCAGCGCCGACAACCGGATAGCCGGACGGGCATAGTCGGTGAAGACGAGGAACGTACCGCCGTACGGGATCAGCCCGCCGTGCAGCGCCAGACCGTTCATCGCCGCTGCCATGCCGAATTCGCGCACGCCGTAGTGGATGTAAGACCCGCCGAAGTCCTCGGCGCTGACGGCAACCATCCCCTTCGTGCGGGTGTTGTTGGAGCCGGTCAGGTCAGCCGAGCCGCCCACAGTGTTGGGAACGGCGGCGTTGATGACTTCGAGCGCCATCTCCGAGGCTTTGCGCGTCGCGACCTTCGGCGCGTCGGCAACAAGCTTGGCGGTGTAGGCATTGATCTTCGCCGTCAGATCCGATGGCAACGCGCCAGATTGGGCGGCTTCGAATTCAGCCTTTTTTGCTGATGCGGCCAGCTTTTCGGCCCAGGCTCCGCGCACGTTGCTATTGCGTTTGCCCGCTGCGCGCCACGCCGAAAGAACATTCTCGGGGATTTCGAACGGTGCAGCCGTCCACCCGAGCGCTGCTCGCGTTGCTGCGATTTCTTCGTCGCCGAGCGGCGAGCCGTGCGTTGACGCCGTGCCCTGCTTGTTGGGCGAGCCTTTGCCGATGATCGTCTTGCAGGCGATGAGCGACGGCCGCGTGTCACTCTTGGCGTCCTCGATCGCCCTCGCAACCGCTTCCGGATCGTGACCGTCGACCTTCAGCGTATGCCAGCCCGAAGCTGCAAAGCGCGCAACCTGGTCGGTCGAAGTCGAAAGGTCGGTCGAGCCGTCGATTGAAATCGAGTTGTCGTCCCAAAGGACGATGAGGCGTCCAAGCTTGAGATGGCCTGCCATGTCGATCGCTTCATGACTGACGCCTTCCATCAGGCAGCCGTCGCCAGCAATGACGTAGGTGTGGTGATCGACCAGGTCGTCGCCGAAGCGGGCATTCAGCATGCGTTCGGCAAGCGCCATACCGACCGACGTCGCCAAGCCCTGGCCCAGCGGTCCGGTCGTCGTCTCAAGACCGGCGGCGTGACCGAATTCCGGGTGGCCGGCCGTCCGGCTTCCAAGCTGGCGGAAGTTCTTGATCTCCTCAAGCGTCATGTCTTCGTAGCCCATCAGGTAATGCAGGGCATACTGCAGCATCGACCCATGCCCGGCCGACAACACGAAGCGGTCGCGGTCGGGCCATTGCGGATCGGCCGGATCGATCTTCAGGAACCGGGTGAACAAGACGGTTGCGACATCGGCCATCCCCATCGGCATGCCCGGATGGCCCGAGTTGGCTTTCTGCACCGCGTCCATCGCGAGAGCGCGAATGGCGTTGGCCATCTCCAGGAGGCTTGCGCCGGTCGCTTCATTATTGGTGTCAGCGGCACTCATGTATCAGATGCTCCTATCGGAAGGTCTTAAGATCCGCGCCGTTTGCGCTCGATCAGTCGGTTGATGAGAGGTGTGAGGATCAGCTGCATGGCCAAGTCGAGCTTATTGCCAGGAATGACGATCGAATTGGCGCGCGACATGAAGCTGTCGTGGATCATCGAGATCAGATACGAAAAATCGATCCCGCGCGGGTTCTTGAAGCGGATGACGACCATCGATTCATCCTGCGTCGGGATCCAGCGCGAGATGAACGGGTTGGAAGTGTCGACGGTCGGCACGCGCTGGAAGTTGATATCGGTCTCGGAAAACTGCGGGCAGATATAGTTCACGTAATCGGGCATGCGCCGCAGGATGGTCGCCGTGACAGCTTCGGTCGTGTAGCCGCGCATGTCTTGGTCTCGATGGATTTTCTGGATCCATTCCAGGTTGATGACGGGGACGACGCCGATCTTGAGGTCGGCATACTTGGCCACATCTATGCCGTTCGAGATGACCGCACCATGCAACCCTTCGTAGAACAAGAGATCGGTATTTTCTTCGACCTCCTTCCAGGGCGTGAACTTGCCCGGCTCAATGCCTTCCAGGCCAAAGCTTTTCGCTTCCCCTTCCGAATGCACGTAGTGCCGGTACCGGCCTTGGCCGCTGATCGAATAATCCCGAAACAACGCTTCCAACTCGGCGAGAAGGTTTCCTTCAGGGCCGAAGTGGCTGAAATTGTGGTTGCCTTCAGCTTCCGCCTTGTTGATCGCAACTTCCATTTGATCGCGGTCATAGCGATGGAACGCGTCCCCGCAAACCATCACAGCCTTGACACCTTCACGCCGAAAAATCTGCTCGAACGTATGGCGGACCGTCGAAGTCCCCGCCCCGGAAGATCCCGTAACTGAAATGATCGGATGCTTTATTGACATCGCTTGTTATCGCTTTCCCGATCAGTCGCGCAGCAAACCGCGGTCTGAAAATAATGGAGAGTCCTGCTCAACCGGCGGAACCTGGAAATAGTATTCGATACGGCGGACTTCATCGGGCGGCCCGAACACCAGCGGAATGCGCTGGTGCAGGTCATCAGGCTTGATATCGAGGATCGCACGCGTGCCGTCGCTGGCCGCACCGCCAGCTTCGGTCATCAGCAAGGCGAGCGGGATGGCTTCATAGACAAGCCGCAGACGCCCGGCTTCGTAGCCAGGTCTTGAATCGCCCGGATAGAGGAAAATGCCGCCGCGGATCAGGATGCGGTAGGCCTCGGCAACAAGCGAGCCGACCCACCTCATGTTGAAGTCCCGCTGCCTGGCGCCGGCTGTGCCCGCATTCAATTCGCGCATGTAGGTCTGAACGGGTTTCGGCCAGTGGCGCTCATTCGAGGCATTGATCGCGTATTCGGCTTTGTTCGGACTGATCTGCAGGTTGGCGCGCGTTAGGCGGAACACGCGATCCTTCGGCGACATGGTGAAAAGTTGCGTACCATCGCGCACCGTCATGACGAGCGTCGTTTGCGGGCCATAAAGAACAAACCCCGAAGCAACCTGCGCATTGCCTGCTTGGAGCAGCGCTTCGTCCGGGCTCATACCCTCGGCGACCGGTAGCACGGAGAAAATGGTGCCGATCGATACGTTGGTTTCGATATTGGAAGAGCCATCGAGCGGGTCGATCGCGACGACGAGCGGCGCCTTCTCGTTGAGAATTTCGGCATTATCGGCTTCTTCGGAACCAATTGCCGCGACCGGCGCGTTCTGAAGCGCGGCTTTGAAAAGCTTGTGGGCTTCCACATCGAGGAACTTTTTGACGTCCCCGCCGCCAGCGTCGCCAATCGTTTTCGCCAGCCCCCTGACAAAAGGCCCTTCAGCGACAAGCGCTGACAGTTCAGCAGAGGCCTTCGCCATTTCCAGGATCGTCGCTGAAACCTCCTGCCGGGACGCGTCTCCGGCACTCCAGGCTTCAAGGTACGCCGCCAAAGTCATTTGCTCGGAAGCCATCTCAAGCTGCTCCTCAGCATCGCCGGGGGATTAGCTGCGGCGCAAACCGGCTCGATTTCGCCAGTTTGGCTTTCCCCGGAAGGTTGCCTTCAAAAAATTGTGCAGCGCTTTTAGCAGCGGTCTACGAACCCAGCAAATCATCACAAGGGCCCCACGGGCAGATTGCCTATTTTTTACAGGCTTTTCTCGCCTTAAGGTTGCTTCAACAGCAAGTTAACAGGCTTCAGGCCCCCGGAAGGTTGATCTGGATGAGATTTCAATGCGTAGTAAGGAGTTATAAAAGGGTGCGGACGACAGAATGCCGCGAGGAACTCACGATTTAAGCGAGGCCTTGATGACCTTGGGAAGCGCGGGATGGCTACGGGCAGCTTTGGGTGGCTGCCTGATAACGGCGAATCTAGCGGCCGCAACGGCTGAAGCTGCCGACCTCACGGCGCGTGAGGTGACGATCAAGCTATTTAAGGCCGAGCCGGCAGAGCCGGTAGATTTCACAGATCTCAACTTGATGCTGATCGACCTCTCCGGGCTCGATTTCAAGAAAGCGACTTTGACCGGCGCCGACCTATACGGGACCGATCTGGCCCGCGCCAACCTGCAGGGCGTCGATCTCTCTTACACAAGGCTCGACCGTGCAACCCTGATCGGGACGGATTTTTCCGGGGCCGATCTCAGCGAAGCCACTATTTTGCGTCCCACGACCCATTCCGACTTCCGCATCGACCGCAGCGAGACAGCAAAGTTTGCCGGTGCCAAACTCCACCGGACACGGCTCTTTGCGCGGCTCGATGGCGCAGACTTCCGCTCGGCCGACCTGACGGAAGCTGATTGCAGTCCGTTGTCTTCGGGTGCCAACACCATCGCCGTTCTGCCGTACGTGATCTTGGCCGGGGCCAATTTCACAGACGCAATTCTCAAAGGCGCCAATCTCCAGCAGGGCCGCCTCGCCTACGCGATCTTCAAGAATGCGGATTTGCGAGACGCCGACTTGCGCGCAACCGATCTCACAGGCGCCGACTTCACCGGCGCCGATATTTCCGGAGCTGACTTTGCCGGTGCGAGCATGGAGGGTGCCATCCTATCCGGAGCCAAAGGCCTCAACGCAGCCAAGGGACTCGGCGTTGCCACTAAACCCGGTGACCCAGGGCTGAAGAGACCGTGACAGCTCACTCTTGCTTACCCGCAGATTGCGCTTCGCGCTGGCCCAAGGAGCTTCTTCGGCTGCCTCGGCTCCCGCTCAGCCTGGCGCGCGTACTCCTGATTGCGCTGACGCTTTGCGCCGCTGCCCTCAAGACAGCCCCCGCTCAAGCGTCGGAAGTCTTTGAGCCGGTCGATACCGCTTTGATCATCGCTGTCGACGTCTCGAATTCTGTCGACGATCGTCGTTATCATCTGCAAATGAGCGGTATCGCCAAAGCCTTGTCGGATCCAGCTGTCGTCGGGACGATCCTCAACGGCGCCCAAGGTGCAATCCTCGTTTCGATTGTGGCCTGGTCAGACCGCCCGCAGATCGCACTTCCGTGGATGCGCATTGCCAGCCAGGCTGACGCAGAGGCCGTTGCTGCCAAGATCGTTGCTTTGCCGCAGATCAGCGGTGAGTTCACGTGCCTGGCAAATCTCTTGCGCTTCTTGAACGACAAGGTTTTGCCGACGGTGCCTGCCATGGCCTTGCGCAAGGTTGTCGACGTCTCCGGAGACGGCAAGGATAACTGCAATTCGAGCGTGGCGACCCCGGAACTCCGTGACGAAATCGTCGGCTACGGGTCGATCATCAACGGACTGCCAATCCTCGAAGGCAAGGAAGCGCTGACGCTTGAAAAATGGTACGAAGATAACGTCCGCGGCGGGCCCGGATCGTTCGTTTTGGCTGCCAAGAGTTTTGAGGATTTCGGCCGCGCCATCCGCCAGAAGTTCATCGTTGAAATCAGCGGGCTTGTACCGCGCCGGCGCTTTGCCACCGTGCGCTGACTGAGGGAAGCGCTGGCGAACAGCGCTCCCCCAATTTTGGCAGACGCAGGCAACCAGCCAATCAGCCGGCCGTCAAAAGAATTTCACCTTTGCCGATGCCAGACATGTCGCCCATCAACCGGCGCGGCGCTTTGGTGATGACCGGCGGTGCGAGATCGCCAATCGTATCGCGCCAAAAACGCTCCATGATCTTCACGATCAATAGGTCATGCGTCCCACAGTCGACAAACGTCGCGAGCTGTCTCTCCAGCGTCGGACCGATCAGCGTTCCGCGTCGCATCTGCGTTCCAGCCCCTTCGCTCAAGCCCTTTTCGGCGAAGATCGTTCCGCCCATCATGCGCGCACCGGCATATTTGCCGATGTTGCCTTTGACAATGAGCGTCCCGCGCCGCATGCGCTCGCTGGCGAAATCTCCAGCATCTCCCATCACGATGACGGTGCCGCCTGCGATACCGTCTTTTTCACCCGAACGCGGGTGTCCGATACGATCGCCGGCGTTGCCGCGCACGACGATCTGGCCGCCACGCAGATTGGAGGCAAGGGCACTCCCTGCATTGCCGCGGATCTCAAGCGAACCGAATTTCATCTGCCGCCCGGCATAGCTGCCGACATCGCCCTCGACGATAATTTCGCCGACATTATCGGCACCGACAAAGTCGAGCTTTTCCGAACCGCCTTCGAAATGCAGTGCGCCGCTCGGGTCGCCGCTAACCGCGAAACAGTCACCGACCGTGATCGGCTTTTTACCTTCGGCAATGACCAGCTTTTCGATCTCCGCGATCGATGAAGCGGCAAGCTTGTCCGGCGAGAGTTGCGAGAGATCCACGCGCTGCGATGGCTCCGCACGAAGTTTCAGCTTGAGCGCGCTCATGGCAGGTAGTCCTTGAGATGATAGTGGTGCTGGCCGAGGTTGCCGCCGTAATTGCCCGCGCTGATCCGGCGGACGCCGCGCGATGGCCCGGCTTCGAGAACGGCCGCAAGACCAGCCTTCGTGGCATCGCCGACCGAATGCGAGGTTAGCCCGTCGATAACGATTTCAAGAACGCACTTGTCTTGTTCGCCAAGCTGCGAATCGACCGCCCCGCGCAGGACCGGGCAGAACGCATCGTTGGTCGAGGCTGGTGCGCCGTATTTCGAGCCGACTTTCGAACCAGATCTGACAATTCCACCGGGGAACGGCGTGATCACGTCACGCACCTTGCTGATCGCTTCGACAGCCAGCTCGCAGGTTTCAAGCACGCCGGCACGGTTTTCGCCGACGACCAGCATGTTGCCGCCGCCGACCGCATCGGTGACGACGCCCGCCTTGTCCTCGATGACAAATTCGCCGTCCATGACGGGAACCCGCCAATAGCGTTTCTTGCCCAGTTTGCGCGAGATCTGCCAGCCATCGCCAAAAAAGCGCGGTCCGCCCGACAAGCTGATCTTCTCAGAACTCTCAACACCGTTGAAGCAGGCCGATCCGGGGCTGGTCAGAACACACTGGCCAACGCGGTTCTTCATCTGATCTTCGACAAGCTGCGGCGCGAAGCCGAAAATCAAAACCCGGACACCCGGCCGCCCATCAGGCGTATCTTCGGGCGGAACTTCGTAATCGATCCCGCATTCGGCTCCGCATCCGATAACGGAGGTGCCGAAGCCAGTCATCGTCAAAGCCGACTGGCGCGCCCACTTGGCGGTATCGGCCGTGATGATCAGCCCCGAGGCACTCATCCCGAACGCTTCGGCGAACGTATCGTCGATTGTAATGCCGTTGCGCGTGATGGGCGCTCCGGCCTTTGCTTCGCTCATGTCCGACACGCGATCACCTCAATCGGTCTCGTTTTATTCATTGGTGTCTCCGAACCGTTGCGTACACGATTGGCCAGGCAACGCGGCCCTTTGATATCAGCTGCCGAAGGTCGCGACCTTACGTGAGTCGCCAAATTTTGCGACCGGGTGCACCCCTCCCGTCCTGGAAGCGAAAGCCCCAGGGTCGGCGCCAGGGTCGGCGCCAAGATCCGCGCTTGTCGTGCGCTGGCGAAATGCCCCCGTGCAGTGCAATCCATGCCGAGACCGGCGGCAGGGCGAGAGTGGGAAAGGTAGGTCATGGTCCTTCAGGCGTGTGCGTCGGTCCCGAAGGAAGCATGTACGTTCGTCGAATACAACACGTTTATCCGCGACAGTGCCGACAATCCTAATGGCGACATTATTGCCGCCTGCCTGACATTGCCCTGTCGAATTTCGAAGTCTAGTGTGCCGGCCAGTTGCTCTGCTTTTTCAGCAGCATACGTGCTGGTGCGGGCAACCCTTGATGATCCTATGGGAGGAAGAGAATGCTGCGATCGCTCGTTTTTGGACTGATGCTCATTCCGCTGACACTGGTCAGCGCCGCTAATGCGCACGGGCCAACGCGCCAGAAAGTCACCGAAACCGTCGAAATCAATGCCCCCGCTGCCAAGGTTTGGGAAGTGATCGGAAATTTCCAGGATCTCAACTGGCATCCGGCAGTCGAAAAGACCGAGGGCGAAGGCGGAAACGAGCCGGACAAGGCCAAGCGCACGCTGACGCTCAAAGGCGGCGGTCAGATCCACGAAGCGCTGGTGAAGTACAACGCTAAAGCGCACATGATGAAATACGAGATTACCGACGTCGACGTGAAGGTGCTGCCGGTCAAGAACTACTCGTCCATTCTGAAGGTCGAAGATGAAGGCGACGGCAAGTCCAAGGTGACGTGGAGAGGTGCGTTCTACCGCGGTTACATGAACAACAACCCACCGCCTGAACTCAGCGACGAAGCAGCCGTCAAAGCTGTGACCGGCGTTTATCGTGGCGGTCTCGACGAACTCAAAAAGAAACTTGAGGCAGCTGGTTGATGCTGCCGCTCAGGCCGGCCGTTGACGGGTCCAGCGCAGTCCATAACCAGGGCATGCGCCGGAGCTGGCGCCGGCTGGCCAGTTTGTTTGCAATGCAACTTTCAGTGGCCCAGACCCATCGCGTCGTAGTGCTGATCGCGACCGTGTTCGTCCTCTCTCTGGGACCGGGTGCGTCGCCGCTGACAGCCGGCGGCGCCGACGCCAAGACCGGCCGCCATGAGGCGGTCGTCACCAGCCAGCTTGCCGAGAAAGTTTCAATCGTCGACCTGTCAACGAGCAAGGTCACGGCCGAAATATCCGTTCCTGGCAAACCCGCCGGCGTCGCGCTGTCGCCGGATCGCAAAATCGCCTATGTGACCGCGCCCGAAGCCAAGGACATCGCCGTCATCGACATCGATGCGCGCAAGATCCTGAAGCGGATACCGGTCGGCGATGGTCCGTTGGGCATCGCCGTCAATCCTGTTCGCGGCGCGATCTATGTCGCCGACTGGTACGACCACCGCGTCGCCATAATCGATCCCAAAAGCTTAACCGTCACCGGCTTTGTAAAGGTCGGCCTCTCGCCGTCCGGCCTCGCCGTCACGCCCGACGGAAAGCTGCTCCTGTCAGCCGATCGCGACAGCCACCAGGTCTCCATCATCGACACGGCCGATCTGGCGGTGAAACAGGTCGTGGAAGTCGGCAAGCGCCCGTTTGGCGTAACCGTTAACGCAGCCGGAACCCGCGCCTACACCGCCAACGTCAAGAGTGACGACGTCAGCGTTATCGACATACAAAATGGTAAGACGGTCGCGACGGTGAAGGTCGGCCGGCGCCCCTATGCGGTCGCTTTGGCCGGCAACAACGCCTTCGTGACCGATCAGTATGCTGAAACGATCAGCGTGATCGACCTAACTGATTTAAAGGTCACAAAAAAAATTGATGTCGGGGCCTATCCGGAGGGCATTGCGGCAGATGCTTCAGGCGATTACGTCTACGTCGCATGCTGGGAGGAAAACACCCTCGAACGCATCAATACCCGTACGCTGAAGGTTGAGAACCAGGTCGAGGTCCCCGACGGCCCTCGCGCATTTGGCGATTTCCTGCGTTGAGAATACGAAGCGGGTCATCTTGTGCCCATCGTCGTTCGTAGTATACGCATGGGATTAGGAACGCTCGGATCATGAGCGCCGATGATTGAAAATTTTCAAATAAGACGCCCGACAGCCAACAAGTACGGGCCGAAATTGACCGGAGGAAGTATGTACCGTTCGCTGACCAATGCTTGTCGCATCAGCCTTGCCGCCGCAGCGCTGGCTTTCACCCTACCGGGTGCAGTTGCCGCCGAAACGCCTCCATCGATATCCGATGCCTTGTTCGACAAGAAGCATCTGAATAATGTTTCGGCTGGTGAAGCAATAACTTATGACTTCGAACGCGTTGCATCAGAGCAGAAACTTTTGGGCCCCAACTTCACCGATAAGGTGATCATGAAGGTCAAAAAGAAAGAGGAAGACGGCTCCAGCGACGTCGGCGTTCAAGTCTTTACCGGCGAACGTGACCGCGGCGAGCGCAAACTCGACGGTCTGACTGGCAACCCCGTCTTGGTCTTTTTCCTCGACCGAGCCGTTGCCAACTTCGCGACGCTTGCTGGCGGCAATCGCGCCTATCACAAGAACCGTTTTCGTATTGCCATGCGGACGAAGGGTGGGCTTATTGCAGAGACCTTTGAATACAAAGGCAAAAAGGTCGATGGTTACCGCCTCGCAATCCGTCCCTTCACCGGCGACAAAAAGAACGTCGACAAGATGAAGGGTTATGAACACGCTCAGTTCGAATTCCTGATGAGCGATGAAGTCCCAGGCTATTTCGCAGAATTCGTCTCGCATTATTCCAGCCCGCTCGATGGATCGCCGTCGCTCGACGAAACCATGAAGATCGAGGGCCTGAAAGTCCTGGACAAAAAGACCGCCTCAAGCTCTTCGCATGAGGCAAAATAACGATGTTTTTCAAGGTTCTAGGTATTAGTCGATTTGGCCCCTCAGCCATATTCGGCGCCGCTGCAATGATCGCGGTCGCAGCCGTGCCGGCCAGCGCGATGGAGTTGCCGGAGAACGATTATCCGACGACTGCGCGGGCCGATTACGTCTTCGCGTGCATGCAGGTCAACGGACAATCCCGTGAAAACCTGTTCAAGTGCTCATGCTCGATCGACAAGATCGCCGAACTGCTTCCCTACGACAATTACGAGGAAGCCGAAACGATCATGGCGGTCGTTCAGAAAGGCGGAGAGAGCGTCGCGCCGCTGCGCTACAAGCCGCTTCAGGACAAGGTGAAGCGCTTGAAACGCGCGCAGGTCGAAGCCGAACTCCTTTGCTTCTAATCCGCGCTTCGGGAAGGTGACAACTGAGGGTCCGTTCTCCAACGACCGACTAACCCGCAAGCCAAGAATAGAAGGGCCCGCGAACTTAGGTTTTCGCGGGCCCTTTTTTATTAAGTTCGTAATTTCTTGCGACCGCCTTGCCGGCCTTGAGGCCGCTTAAGAACCGCTGACAACGACCGAACCGGAAAACGTTTTGCCATCCGTATCGCGCGCGACGACCGAAATTGGCCCGTTGACGGCTGCCGAATAGGTGAAGCGGATATTGGGGTTCTCGGATAGAGAGATCCCGCCCTCCATGTCAAAGACCAACGTGTCGCCCTTCTTGACCTCGATGTGCTCGACGTACTTAGCCGGGATGTAAAGGCCGGTCAGCTGGTTCATCTGCATGCCCGAGTAGTTGGGATGCCGGACCATGACTTGCGCTTCGGAGGTGAGCTTCGAGCTCGCGGCTTTGTCGTCGAAGGACTTGATCTTCATCTTCCCGATGTTGGCCAAAGCCGCATCCATGTCCTTGAGCGCCGGCGCAGAGCATCCGCCAGCAGCCTTAACGAACTTGGTCTGCATCTGCAGGCTGCCGTCATCGAGTTCGGCGACCGCGCGAACGTTCGAATACATGTCAACGCGGATGCGGGTCGAAATCTTGCGCTCGCCCAAGCCGGCGGCCTTGCCGAACTTGAACGTCGCAACAACCGGTGCCGGGTTCTTTTCAACGATCAGCGTCAGCTTGCGGACATGCGGAGCGACATCGGCGGGAATCGTAATGGAGATGGGAACGACGGCTGCATCTTCCGCCCTGTATGGGGCGTCGAGCACCAACTTGTCGGAGTTGTCGACGATCGGCTTGCCTGCCTGGAAAACATCGTCGCGGATACTCTGCCAGAGCTCTTCGTCCTCGCCCGCAATTGCTGCAGTCGAGCCCGCGGTCGCACTGACGCCGATGGCCAATAGCCCTGCAAATAGAAGAACGCCCCATTGTTTCGTCATGCCGTTCAGTTTCATACCGGTCTGCCTCCTTGAAGAGCCTCCCGCGGCTCTCGTTCGTTATCAGGCGCTTATTCGCGGCTATTTTCGAGCGTTTCGGCCCCGGGATCAACGGCCCGCTTGCCGTGTTTCGAGCACTATTGTGTTACTCCCACTCGAGTTCTGCGAATGCAGCCGTGACGTTCCGGCGATGAAACTCATCAAAGAGTTTCCATTTACCACGTTCGGATTCGCCGGCCGTTTCGATCGCTTCTTTAATCGTCCCACCGCGTTTGATGATTGCACGCACATCGCTGGCAAGCTTGCCCAGATAGCGCTGTATTGGCTGTGACGCCTCCGGCCATTGCATCGCGACCGGACCATGCCCTGGGACAACAAGAGCCGGCGCTTCCGTCCCGAATTTCTCTAAAACGATCGTCCACCCGACGATTGACCCATCAAGCGCAGGCACGTGCACCGAAAAAATCAGGTCGCCAAGGAAAGCGGTTCCGGTCTTTCGGTCGCGGACGACAAGATCGTTGTCGGTATGCGCGGTCGGTTGCGGTTCAAGGACGATTTTCCGATTGCCAAGATCAAGTTCGGTCGGCTCGCTGACCTCCAAAGTCGGCATGACAATTTCCGTCCCGGCAAAGGCAGCTTCCCCCATCGCTTCGCGCGCGGCTTCCAAATATCGCGCACTGCGCGCGCCAAGTGCGCGGGCAAGTTTCGCATGTCCGACAAATTGCGGGTTGTCTGGAAGAAAGGCGGCATCTCCCAGCACATGATCGGGATGCATATGGGTGTTGATGACATACTTGATCGGCTTGTTGGTGGCCTGTTTGACCGCCTCTCGCAGCGCTAGACCGGTCTGATAACTGCCACCGGTATCGACGACCGCGACCGCCTCATCGCCAACGATAAATCCATTATTCGAGATATCGCCTCGGTTTGCCTCTGTTTGCAATTCTACATGTCCATGATGCGCAAAGATCCCGTCGGAAATCTCCGTGACATGGGCGTTTCCGCTCGTTTTACCAGCTGCCGGCCAAGCCAAAGCCATCAGCGGAGCGAGCGACAGCTGAAGGCAGACGCTTCGCCGATTTGGCCGCAAACCGAGTCGAATAAGAGGAGTTTTTTCGTTTTTGAGCATGCTGCAGTCCCGCAAAGTTTAGGTGCAAGTGCGAAATTTGGCCGGCGTCGGATCGAGGTATGCAATAAAACGCTGGCCTCGGCACAGATAGGAGGGATTTTTTCCCGATATTGGCGATTGAATCTTCATGCGCACTTGCAGACCGCGACAAAAAGTGCATAGACTTTCGACCAGACAGCAATCGACTTCAGGCACCGGGGGTTTTCGGTGTCCGCATCGAAAGTTCAAGCCCACGTAAAGATCAGCGACCATAAAAGCTGACGGGTTAGAACTGTGACACGCTGACGTTGCTGTCTCTTGCAAGCGTGGCAAGATCTCACAAGGAGGAAGCGCAATGCGCAAGAGTGCACTGACAGGTGCGCTGCTGGCTGCCGTAGTTGTTTCGCCTGCTTTGGCAAACAAGGACGTCATCAAGCAGACTTCGGACCCCAAACAGTGGGTCCTTCAGACGGGTGACTATACTAACCAGCGTTACTCGAAACTCGACCAGATTAACGCCAGCAACGTCAAGGACCTCAAGGTCGCTTGGACGTTCTCGACTGGTGTTCTTCGCGGTCACGAAGGTTCGCCTCTCGTTATCGGCGACACCATGTACGTCCATACGCCGTTCCCGAACAATGTGTTCGCTCTCGACCTGAACGAGCCTGGCCGTATCCTTTGGAAGTATGAGCCAAAGCAGGATCCAACGGTTATCCCAGTCATGTGCTGCGACACCGTTAACCGCGGTCTCGCTTATGCAGACGGCAAAATCTTCCTCCACCAGGCCGACACCATGGTTGTTGCGCTCGACGCAAAGACCGGTAAGGAAATCTGGAAGACGAAGAACGGTGATCCGAAGCGCGGTGAAACCAACACTGCAACGGTTCTGCCCGTTAACGACAAGGTCATCGTCGGTATTTCCGGTGGTGAGTTCGGCGTTCTCGGTCACGTCACCGCTTACGACATGAACACCGGTAAGCGCGTATGGCGCGGCCACTCGTCGGGTCCGGACGATCACATGCTGATGGATCCGGAAAAGACCATGTCGCTTGGCAAGCCAGTCGGCAAGGACTCCTCGCTGAAAACCTGGCAGGGCGATCAGTGGAAGATCGGCGGCGGCACCACCTGGGGCTGGTATTCGTACGATCCTGAAACCAACCTCGTCTACTACGGTTCGGGTAACCCATCGACTTGGAACCCATCTCAGCGTCCTGGCGACAACAAGTGGTCGATGACCATTTGGGCTCGTGACGCCGACACCGGTATGGCCAAGTGGGTCTACCAGATGACTCCGTTCGATGAGTGGGACTATGACGGCATCAACGAGATGATTCTCGCTGACATCGACGTCAAAGGTGAGAAGCGCAAGGTTCTCGTCCACTTCGACCGTAACGGCCTTGGCTACACCCTCGACCGCGTCACCGGTGAACTGCTCGTCGCTGAGAAGTTTGACCCGGTTGTCAACTGGACGACGGGCGTTGAATTCGACAAGTCGAAGCCAAACTATGGTCGTCCTTACGTTGTCGACAAATACTCGACCGCTAAGAATGGTGAAGACGTAAACTCGAAGGGCATCTGCCCGGCCGCTCTCGGCTCGAAGGACCAGCAGCCTGCTACCTTCTCGCCGCGCACTGGCCTGTTCTATGTCCCGACGAACCACGTCTGCATGGACTACGAACCATTCAAAGTGTCCTACACCGCCGGTCAGCCTTACGTCGGCGCAACCCTCTCGATGTACCCAGCTCCGAACAGCCATGGCGGCATGGGTAACTTCATCGCTTGGGACGCAGGCAAAGGTGAAATCGTCTGGTCGAAGCCAGAGCCGTTCTCTGTCTGGTCGGGTGCTATGGCAACCGCAGGTGGCGTCGTGTTCTACGGCACGCTGGAAGGTTACCTGAAGGCTGTTGATGAGAAAGACGGCAAGGAGCTCTACAAGTTCCGCACGCCTTCCGGCATCATCGGTAACGTCATGACCTATGAGCACAAAGGCAAACAGTACGTCGCCGTCCTTTCGGGCGTTGGCGGCTGGGCCGGCATCGGTCTGGCAGCTGGCCTCACCAACCCAACCGACGGTTTGGGTGCAGTGGGTGGCTACGCTGGTCTGTCGAACTACACCGCTCTCGGTGGAACTTTGACGGTGTTCTCGCTGCCATAAGACATTAATTGTCTTAAAGGGCCGGCGCAGGGGAACCTGCGCCGGCTTTTTTTGGTCCGGCCTAAACCGGATGAAGTCCGGAGAATACCCAAATAAGAAATACTTGGCATCGAGTTAGGCAAATACGAATTGCGAACTTGCACCAAGTGCTTATCTCTCAGAAGACTTTGAATTGGCGCGCACTTGCAATGCGCAAAGATGGCTGCGCCTAAATCCGACGGCGACGTAGTTAAAAAGAGCTAAAAAAGCCTAACGGCGCTTCGTCACGCCGCAGCCAATTTGATGTCGCAGGCTGGTATTGTGTGACGGCAACAAAACAACGCAAGAGACCTGGATGGAGGGAAACGCGTGACAAGCATTTGGAAGATGATACCTGCTGCGATCCTTTTCGCCGCGGCGTCAATGGTGGCTATTGGACCGGCCGCTGCTGAAGCTACGAAAAACGAAGAAGGCGCAACAGTTGCTGGAAAAGGTGCCGAGTTCGATGAGGACGCAGGCAAATGGTTCCTCGAGTCCGGCGCACCGACCTATCATATCAAAAAAGATGGAAAGATCGACTTTCTGACCTATCGCGGATTTCAGCGCTATCACTCTGAATGTCACGTTTGCCACGGCCCCGAAGGCGTCGGCTCGACTTACGCACCGGCTTTGGCCGAGTCGCTCAAAACCCTGAGCTACGAAGACTTCATTGGCGTGGTTGCAAGTGGCCGCATTGTTCACCAGCCTGGTGGCGGTGAAAGCGTTATGCCCGCGCTCGGCGATAACAAGAACGTCATGTGCTACCTCGATGGCATTTACACTTACCTCAAGGCACGCGCCGACGGTGTGATGCCGCGCGGTCGTCCGAAGTCAAAGGATCCGAAACCGAAGGGCCTCGGAGAAGCAGAGAATGCTTGCCTTGAAGGCTAAGCCTCTCGCGCGCATAGCTCTGGTGTGCGTATGCAGTTTCCTCGGCGGCTTGGCCGCCGAGGCAGCTGAAACCAACCGAGCCGACTTGGTGAACCGGAAAGTTCTCCGTGTCTGCGCGGACCCTGCAAACATTCCATTTTCGAGCAAGGATCCCGACGAGCCTGGTTTTGAAAATAAAATCGCCGAGGTCGTCGCTGACGAGCTCGGAGGCATACCGGTGGAATACACCTGGTTCCCGCAGGCGACGGGTTTCATACGGCGAACCTTGTTTGCCAAGGCTTGCGATCTCGTCATTGGTTTCGCCCAAGGCGACGAGATGGTTTTGAATACGAACCACTACTACAAATCGGCCTACTCGCTCGTCACCAAGAAGGACGGACCACTGGCTGACATCGACAGCCTTTCTGACGAACGACTTCGCTCCAAGCGGATCGGCGTTGTTGCGGGCACCCCACCGGCAACGGTCCTCAACCGCAATGGGTTGATGATTAACGCGAAGCCCTACCAGCTATTTGTCGACCGTCGCTACGACTCTCCGACCGAGGCGATGCTTGCAGACATCCGCTCTGGCGCCGTCGATATCGGTGTTCTTTGGGGACCGAACGCTGGCTATTTCGCAAAGAAGGGCGGCAAGGACGATCTCGTCGTGACACCGCTCCTGCACGAAGGCCGACAGCCTCCAATGTCGTTTCGCATCACGATGGGGGTCCGGCAGTCGGACACGCAGTGGAAACGCGAACTCAACGATATAATTCGGAAACGCCAGGGCGATATCGACAAGATCCTGCTTGATTTTGGCGTTCCGATTATCGACGAAGACAACAAGCAGATCACGGCGCCACGAAAAAACGGCTGACCTTGATTCTGTCCATTTGGCTTGACGGCGGCGCTCGATTGTCGCCGTTTTGCTTTCTCTGCAAGTTCGCACTTGCGTTCTGTGGGCAGCTTGAGTAAACGATCATCTCCGCTTTGCCGGGAGCACCTTGTCGATGCCCGGCTCGCCAGCTTTTACCGTGACGGCTCAGGCCTTGGCTGGTTCGAAAAAAAGCGGAATTCTCAAAGTGAGAGGGCGATTAGCTCAGCGGTAGAGCACTACCTTGACATGGTAGGGGTCACTGGTTCGATCCCAGTATCGCCCACCACTCTCACACCCCCCTTTTATCAATTCTGACCGATACGGGCCAAACCCGCGGCGACCTGCGCGCCTCGACACCAAACTGGCTCGCTGCGACAATCCGGCCTGCAGGCCTATCCATGCAACATTGCTTAGATATCCCATCGGCGTCTGGGTTGCCTCTTTCCGACTGTCGCAAAGGTGGCATCGACCTAAGAAGCCCGCAGCAGTTGACTTTCGCCGGGACAGACCATATTTTGCGCCAACTCCCAACCGGGGCGACACGACGATCGCGCGCTGTAATATCTGCGGCGCGCATATGGTCTTTCCCGCCCGGCCAAACAACACATCAATTCCGACGGGTAACGCCATGAAAGTTCGCAACTCGCTGAAATCGCTTCGTTCGCGCCACCGCGACAACCGACTGGTTCGCCGCCGCGGCAAGCTCTACATCATCAACAAGACGCAGCGTCGCTTCAAGGCGCGCCAGGGCTGATCAATCAGGCCTGTCCTGCGCCCCGCGCGGCTTGTGCGTGAACAAAATGTAAGCTTCGCAACCGCGAAGTTTCTTTGACACCGACCCGACATGCCCCATAGCTTTGGGGCATGTCTTTTATTGTCGGACGCTCAATGAAAACGCGCATACCCGTCTTGAAGGCCCTGCTTGTTGCCAGCAGCACGCTGGCTGCCAGCCCTGCATTCGCTCAGGACGCCGCCCCCAATGGCGAGCTTGGCACAGGTCAACCGCCGGCCCAAAACGAGCGTCGCCCGGATTTACCCGATGCGGCAAATCCCGATCAGGCCACGCCGCCAAGCAAGAAAAATACGGCCAAAAAGCCCGAAGCCCCACCGCTTCCCTATCATAAGAAGGTCCTCCTCGACCCACCCAAATCGCCCAAGGCGCGCGCCGACGCGATGGCGAACCTTTATGCCCTCCTCGCTACCGCCGACGACGAAAAGTCCGGACAGGAAATTTCCGGCGTCATCGAGCGTTTCTGGCTGTTTGGTCATGGCGATACCGTCGCCGTCCTGATGCAGCGGGGCTCGCAGGCGATGGCGCAAAAGAAGGAAGAGCTGGCGCTGAAGTTTTTCGATGCCGTCGTTGAGTTGGCTCCTGACTATGCCGAAGGTTGGCATCAACGCGCAGTTTTGAACTATTCACAAAACAACTTCGCCAGGGCGATGGGCGATTTGCGCCGTGTCCTGGCGCTCGATCCCAATCATTACAAGGCGCTCGAAGGCTTGTCGCGGATGCTTGAAGAAACCGGTCAGAAGGCCGGCGCACTCGCCGCTCACCGTCAATTGATGGCCGTCAATCCATTTTGGCCGGGAGCCAACGAACGCCTGCGCGAACTCGAGCGCGAGGCCGAAGGGCAGGGCATTTGACGGCAGCTGGGCCGGTCGCGACCGCCGATTGACGTGCTCCAAAGCGACCCAATTTGGGATCTGCGACGGCTCCAAGGGGGATGGCAAGAGTTGCGATCTGCGCCACGCACCCCCAATTTAGATTGAAGACGTATTTATACCTGAGCCCAACGCGGTGTCGCGTCGGCTGCATCGGTATTTTTCGCCCCCGAGGTTATGTCATGCCCTATGCCAAAGAGATCAAACTCGCATCCATCGCCAGCGCCGCGCTATTGGCAGCCGTGTTTGCGAGCACGGGATTTTCGCCCACGCCGGCTGAAGCCCACGGCTTGAAGTCCAAAGACAGCGCGAAGTACTCATCCCGCTACAGCTATCGCAAAAAGAGCAGACGCAATGCCGGCCGCCACTGGCGCTACTCAAGACGCGACCGTGCGATATTCGCGCACGAAGTGGATCTGTCTCGGCCAGGCGGTCCGGAGCGCTTTTTTGAACTGCTCAACGAAGAAAACCGGTAGACATTCCCGAACGTAAGACAGATGAGACCGCCGCTCCAAACGGTGTGCGGCGGTCCAAGACCTGACGTCAGATCTTTCGGGCTTATGAAAACCGGCGATGAGTAACGAAGACAATCGATTTACGGCCCGCGCATCGCGATACGCGCGCGTGGGAACCAACGTCGGCAGCGTCGCAGCACGCTATGCTGGAAGGAGACTTCTGGGTCTCGAACTCGATCGGGACAAGTCGGCGCGCGAGTTGGCGGCCGCTCTGGGTGGGCTCAAAGGCCCGATCATGAAGGTCGCCCAGCTCTTGTCGACCATCCCCGAAGCCCTGCCCAAGGAATACGCGCGCGAACTGGCGCAATTGCAAAGCCAGGCCCCGCCGATGGGTCCGGCCTTCGTGCGCCGGCGCATGATTGCCGAATTGGGTCGCGATTGGGAAAGTCGCTTCGCGAGCTTCGAAGCTCAGTCCGCCGCCTCCGCATCCCTGGGCCAGGTGCACCGCGCGACCTTGGATGACGGCCGCCAGCTCGCCTGCAAGCTGCAATACCCAGACATGCAGTCGGCCGTCGAAGCCGATCTCAGTCAGCTGAAGCTGGTGTTCCAGATCCACGCCCGCACCGACCCAGGCGTCGACACCAAGGAGATCTTCAAGGAGATCTCAACCCGTCTGCGCGAAGAACTCGATTACGAACTGGAAGCCCGCCATACGAAGCTTTATGCCGGCATTTTCTCTGACGATCCGATGATCCGCGTTCCCGACGTCATCGATGATCTCTCGACGGGCCGCTTGCTTACGATGACTTGGCTGGAAGGCAAGCCGCTCCTGAATTTCAAGGAAAACCCGCTTGAAGACCGCAACCAGATCGCGCGAGCAATGTTCCGCGCCTGGTGGTATCCGTTCAGCCATTACGGTGTGATCCACGGCGATCCGCATCTTGGCAACTACACGGTCTTCTCCGATGGCGATCGCCCTGGAGGCATCAACCTCCTTGATTACGGATGCATCAGAACCTTCCCGCCGGCCTTTGTCGCAGGCGTCGTCAATCTCTATCGCGGACTATTGGAGGGTGACCGAGATCGTGTGGTCTCCGCTTACGAACAGTGGGGCTTCAAGGGCCTCAACAGCGAACTCATCGACGGACTGACGATCTGGGCGAAGTTCATCTACGGCCCGCTCCTCGATGACCGCGAGCGGACCATCGCCGATCAAACAACGCCGGGCGAATACGGCCGCAAGGAAATGATGCACGTCCGATCCGTGCTGAAGGAAAAAGGCCCTGTCACCATTCCTCGGGAGTTCGTCTTCATGGACCGGGCTGCCATCGGGCTCGGCGGCGTCTTCCTGCATCTCGACGCCAAGCTGAATTGGTACGAACTCTTCAACGAGACCATTGAAGGCTTCCAAGTTGAGGCAGTCGCCGCCCGCCAGAAAGCGGCGTTTGAAGCAGCTGGCGTCCCCTTGCCGATATGATCTCCGAGCTAGTCGCTTAGAAAGAGGCGCGCGGCCTTCGCCTGCAATGAGGCGACGGCACCGGCGCTTTGGCAAAACGTTCAGGGCAGTCAGCTTTGATAGAAGCGGCGCATGCGGTTAAGCGTGCGCTCGATCTCGTCGGCAGGCTCAGCGAAGGGTTCAAGCGGGACCCGGATGGTATTGGAGTGCCCCATGGTCCAGGGCAGCCGCATCAACAGTCGATAAATCGGCATCTTGCGCCAGTCTGCCAGCAGCGCGCGCTCGACGGGTTGCTTTAACGTGATCTGCATCTCGTAATTTATGATCGTGCGCACGGCGATCTGGATGAGCTCGATTTTCTCGATGGAGCGCCACCCAATAAGGCCAAGCCCTTCGATAAAAATCCCGTACTCGTTTGCGCCTAGCCGGGCCCGGCCTGTCTCGATCAGCGGAAAAAAGTAATAGGCCGTGCCGAGCGCCGCGACGCCAATCGCAAGCAGCAATTCGCTCCCGGTGTAGAACGCCGCAGTCGTAAAGATGATGCCGACGCCCGATAGAACGAAGACCCGGAACTGACCCTTCTCCCGCCCATAGCCAACGGTGTAGCCGTTGGCGTCGTCGATATTCACAGTCGGTGCATCAGCCATCGTCGAAAATGCCCCCACGATCACTTCGGCCGGCAGCGCAAACTATCCGCCGCCAACGGACTTGCTGCAGCGCAACGTCAGCGTAAGCAGTGTAATACTGGCTTGGCAACAGGCTGCACCAACAAATCGGAGTTATTTCGCTGCATCGCCGCATTGCGCGCGGTGAAGAAGCAGGTGGTCGGCCAAAACGAGCGCCATCATTGCCTCGCCGACGGGCACGGCGCGAATACCAACGCAGGGATCGTGACGGCCTTTGGTGAGAATTTCGGTCTCATTGCCGTCGCGGTCGATCGTCCGCCGCGGCGTCAGGATTGAAGAGGTGGGTTTGACGGCAAACCGGCACACGATCGGCTGCCCTGATGCGATGCCGCCCAGTATCCCGCCGGCATGATTGGACAGGAATTCGGGCTGGCCGTCCGCGCCGATCCTGATCTCGTCGGCATTCGCTTCCCCGGTCAGTTCGGCAGCCGCCATCCCTTCGCCGATCTCGACGCCCTTGACGGCGTTGATGCTCATCATCGCTGAGGCAAGGTCCTGGTCGAGTTTGGCATAAATCGGAGCGCCAAGGCCGGCCGGAACCCCTTCGGCGACGACTTCGATGACCGCGCCGATCGAAGAGCCCGCTTTGCGAATACCGTCAAGGTAGCTTGACCATGGCTGCACGCTGCCTGGGTCGGGGCAGAAGAACGGGTTGTCATCGACGATCGACCAGTCGAGCCGCGAGCGATCGATCTTGTGTGGACCAAGCTGCACAAGACCGGCCTTGATGGTGATGCCGGAAATGACCTTGCGGGCGATGGCACCTGCGGCCACCCGCATCGCCGTTTCGCGAGCTGACGAGCGTCCGCCGCCGCGGTAGTCGCGCAGGCCGTATTTGGCCTCGTAAGTGAAATCGGCATGCCCCGGCCGGAATTTCTTGGCGATATCGCCGTAGTCCTTGGAGCGCTGATCGACATTGCGGATGACAAGCCCGATCGGCGTCCCCGTCGTCACCTGCTGCCCGCTTTCGTCTGTGAAGACGCCGGATTGAATCTCGACCTGATCGAGTTCCTGACGCTGGGGCGTAAAACGCGACTGCCCCGGACGCCGCCGGTCGAGATCGCGCTGGATATCTTCAACAGTAATGGCAAGTCCAGGCGGGCAGCCGTCGACGACGCAGCCGATAGCCGGGCCATGGCTTTCACCCCATGTCGTGAAGCGGAACAGGTGACCGAACGTGTTGTGAGACATACTTTCCTGAAGAAGATCGAAGGACCGCGAACCGGATCAAAGCAGGCTCGGTCGGACTGGGATTTGTGGCCTGGCGCGAATGAATCGCGCCGCCAACCTGTGTCATCATATCACCACTGAGGAGAAGATTGCATCTCCTTGCTATTGAGAATGCAGGATCTAGAAATGCTGGAAAAGTGTTGCAAAAAAATCCAACCGAGGCTTGGCGGCCACCGCCAAGGTCCCGTTTCCGGCAATATAGATGACAAGGCGACTCGTTACAGCTTATGAAAGCTATTGAGTCAAAGCGTGATTCTCACTGGATTCGTAACCCAACACGGTCCAGCGGAGATTTCGGGCGCCATCTCAGATGCACTGGGCCAGGGCAAAAAACGCCGGCCAAACAAATGCAAACGCTTGGATGGGCCACCGGAACACGCAAGCAAGCGACGGAAACATCAACAGGTGTTTCTGCGTGCGTATAAATTTGCGTCACACAACTTGTTCTGCTGCATCCGGACCACTTGCTTGGAACGGTACTAGCCAAACCGCGGCAGAATGACGTTGACCATAAAAGGACCGCTCCTGCCGGAATTGAGCCGCCGGCTTCGAGTCGTCCTGAATAGCGTGGAGAGGACCGGAGCTGCCGCTGCTCTGGTCCTTTTCTTTTTGGGGGCTGTGAGGGGACGGTTTAGGACCGTCTCAGCGGCACCAAAAAGTTGGGTGGGGAGCGCCACCAGCGGCCCTGCGATGGCTCAGCGGCTCAAACCCAGGACATCTCTCCGCGGCGGATAATCAGAACCTTGTCCTGCGGAACCTCAAGCTCCAGGATCCGATCCCGATCAAGTCCAAGCAGATGCGCGCGCATCGTCCGCGTAATCCCGCCGTGTGTCGTCACGACCGTGTCGCGCTCAACCGTCTCAAGCCAGCTGCACATGCGCTGCAGAAGCTCTTGGTAGCTCTCGCCGCCGGGAGGTTTGAAGTGGTAGGGATCGGCGCGCCTTGCTGCAATTCCGTCGGCCTCCGTCGAAACAAGCGTTTCCAGAAGCTGGCCTTCCCAGTTGCCGTAATGCACTTCCTTCAGCCGGTCATCGAACTGGAAGTCATCAGGCGGCAAATCGAGCGCCTGCCGGACGATGCGCATCGTTTCGCGAGCGCGCGATAGCGGACTTGAAACGTAATCCGCTTTGGCGATGTCAGGCAGGAGGGATCTCAGCGCGACGCCGTTGCGGTGCGCCTGCGCGCGACCCGTTGCGTTAAGCGGGACATCGACCTGGCCCTGATAGCGCGACTGGGCATTCCAGTCGGTCTCGCCATGACGAATGCAGTAGAGAGTGACGCCGTCTTTCACCTCAACTCTCCATACCCCTGAACAGTCACAAACGCATTTTGAAGGTGTCCGATGCGGCTCAGCCCTCGGACTTTGTGACTGTGATATCCGGGGCCTCTTCGTTCTTCATACCCTGGACGTGATAACCCGCATCGACGTGATGCACTTCTCCGGTGACCCCGCGCGAAAGATCCGACAGCAGGTAAACCCCGGATCCGCCGACTTCATCAATCGTCACCGTTCGGCGCAACGGCGAGTTATATTCGTTCCACTTCAGAATATAGCGGAAGTCCGAAATGCCCGAAGCCGCCAGCGTCTTGATCGGGCCCGCGGAGATTGCATTGACGCGGATGCCGTTCTTGCCGAGGTCGGCGGCCAGATATCTGACACTCGCTTCAAGAGCGGCCTTGGCGACGCCCATCACGTTGTAGTGCGGCATGACCTTTTCGGCGCCGTAGTACGTCAGCGTGATGATCGAGCCGCCTTCGCTCATCATCTTTTCGGCGCGCTGTGCCAGCGCTGTCAGCGAGAAGCAGGACACCAGCATGGTCTGCGTGAAGTTGTTTTCCGAGGTATCGACGTAGCGCCCGTCAAGCTCCGCCTTGTCTGAAAAGGCGATGGCGTGCACCAGAAAGTCAAGCTGGCCCCATTCGGCTTTCAAGGTTGCGAAGAGTTCGTCCATCGACGCGGCGTTAGTGACATCACAAGGCAGGACGAGCTTCGTGCCCAGCTCCTGAGCCAGCGGCTCGACCCGCTTTTTCAGCGCATCGCCCTGGTAGGTGAAGGCCAGTTCTGCCCCTTGCGCTGCGCAGGCCTTGGCAATGCCCCAGGCGATCGAACGGTTGTTCGCGACGCCCATGATGAGCCCGCGCTTGCCTGCCATAAGATTTCCTGTCGGCTCGGTGGAACGAGGCGCAGCGTCACTCATATCTCGGATGCCCTTCTATCTTCTCTTGCTGCAAGTACAACGTAAACCCGGCTGGAGGCTCTGCCACCCGCTTCGGGCCGTCGTCTTGCGTCATGCGCGCTGGTAACGTGGTTGGCCGAAGGCAACGGGATCAAGATAGCGTCTGCCAGCCAGATTCCCAGTGAGCCTTCGCAGCATTGGATTGCGCGCATCCTACACGAAAGGGCAAAGCGGTCCAGATGCGCCTTAGTGTGGCATTAAAGCCTGCTCGCGGCATACTGCTAAGCAATTGAGTTTACAGCGGAACTAGCTATCGAAGCGCCAGATTCCGTTATCCATCCGGCACGCGATGGCCTCGGTTTTGCGCGATTTATCGCCAGCGCTCAAAAGGACGACCAGATGCCGGCAAATGCGGCCTTTGGCGTCGCGGAACGACATCGTCGGCTGGATCACGCCGGAAAGCTGGCCGCGATGGCGATGCCAGACGTAGCTGGCGCCGTCTCCAAGCTCGGAAAGGGCGTATTGCAGGTTCTCAAGGGCGGCAACTTGGTCGATGCGGGTCAAGGCGACCTTCGCGGCCCTTGGCGCGCACTTTTCAAGGGAAGGCACGGATTGGGCGAAGCCGGGTGCGGCGCCCAATAGGATCGCCGCGACGGCGACGAAGCCTGTCAGCAAGGTCGCAACGATGGCTTCAAGGCAGGATTCTGGACGCATTTTCAAAACTCAACGACTGTTCACAACGCAACTTGATCACGGCCCGTTAGGGAAAACTTGCCCCTGAACACCGGCCAACTGAGCTTCAGTGTGGGGCAAGTTGGTTAAGACCGGCTGAACGCCTGCGCTAAATTGGAACAATCGCCGGAGTGGCCTGGGGCTTGGCGCCAGGCAAAATGGGGTTTAGGCAAAAGGCTTGGGACGCCCGAGCCGCCAGCCGAACAGCGTTTTTCCCGCTGCAACGGCGCGCGATGGCTGCCGGGCCCCCGGCCCGTCGGCGAACCAACGCCTCGACGAGCATGCCAGCAACAGGTGCCACTTGACCGACCACAACGACGCTCCCCTCGACGAAGAGACCCTCGCCAGCCAGACCGACGACACGCTGACGGCGGCCGAAGACCCCTTCGGTCTGTTCCAGACGTGGTTCGCTGAGGCTTCAGCCTCTGAAGTCAACGATCCCAACGCCATGGCGCTGGCGACCGTCGATGGCGATGGCCTGCCCAACGTGCGGATGGTGCTCCTGAAAGGCGTCGACGAACCGGCCGTGCCTGATCGCGGCTTCGTCTTCTACACCAACCTCGAAAGCGCCAAGGGGCAGGAATTGGCGACCGTCTCGAAGGCAGCCTGCGTCTTTCATTGGAAATCCCTGCGACGGCAGATCCGCATCCGCGGACCGGTCAGCGCCGTCTCTAACGAAGAAGCCGACGCCTACTATGCGTCACGAGCCCGCGGCAGCCGCATTGGTGCCTGGGCCTCCAAGCAATCCCGCCCGCTGTCCAGCAGGTTGGAGCTTGCCAAGGCTGTCGCCAGCGTCGCTGCACGATACGGCTTCGGCACAATTCCTCGTCCGCCGCACTGGTCGGGCTTCCGCATCACGCCGGTTGAGATCGAGTTCTGGCAGGACCGCCCGTTCCGCCTGCATGAGCGCCTCGTGTTCCGCCGCGAGGGCCCGAACGAGCCGTGGCACACGACGCGGTTGTTCCCGTAAGGCAGGGCGGCAGGGTGGCAAAGCGGTCGCGCGTCGAAGCGCTCAAAGCGGTGCGATATCGGCAAACGCGATGCAGCCTGCGACCGTATCGGCACCGGTCTCAGCCTCAAGTGCCTTGTCGGCGACGATCTCCTGGTCCGCACAGGCTCCGCGCGGCCCGGCTTGGCGCAAATCCGGATAAAGCTGTCCGCCGACGACAATGCTGCGGCCCTTGTCGCGCTTTTCCTTGAGCCACGCCTCAAGCTTGCCGGCTGCCTCGCATGGCTTCTCGCCCGCTCCGCTGCAGTCGCTTTCAAGAGCGGCAGAAACAACCCAGAACAGCCGCCCGGATTGCGAAAGCCGAACAGCCACACCTGCCGAGGGTGAAGGCTCAGGTCCTGATGCGGTATCTCCAGCATTCTCCGGTTGTGCTCCGGCTTCTAAATTCCGCGGAGCGTCGCTGCCCTCATTCTCTGCGCCAACCGGCGCCAGTTCAAGCAAGTGCTCGATCCGCGTCACCCTGAGCCGTCTCTGATAACGCACAGCGATCGCCGTCGTTGTCCCGGACCCATCGATCCGCGTCGAAGCCGAAAAACGGCCGCTGGTGCCATCGCGCAGAATTTGCCGCGAAAGAATGAGTTTCCAGGTCCGCGCCGGAAATAGCTGCCGCACTTCGCCGACACTCTTCACGCCCTGCAAAAGGACGACATCCGCGCCTAGCCTGTCGCCGGCGAATTTTGGTTTGGCAGCGACGCGCCGCTCAGAGCCGAAGGTATTGCGCCACGTTGGTGCTGCCGGTTCGGCGCGATCGATCACGCCGACACCCACTGCATCCAGCAGGTTCCAGCTTGCAATCCTGATGGGGTCCCCATCCGATATGCGCGGCTGCGCGAAAACCGGCACCGTCGCGAAGCCGGCGCAACAAATTAACGCCAAGACGCCGGCCCGGACGCGTCCGCGACCGGATGAAGAACCTTCAAACTGGCGTTTCAGAAGTCCACCGGGGGCCATTGGCCGCGCCTCATCGATCTTGAATCAAGCCGCAACTCATTGATCAGTATAAGCAACCATCCCCATGGAAAAACCACACGCGCCGACTATCAACCGCTTTCTGGCTGACGTGGCCCAAGGAGTGTGGCAGTTCTCTGCGGGACGAAAACATTCGGATCAGATCTGACGAAATGAAAACGCCCTTCGATATCTTAGGGAAGTCAAGCCGCTATGCTGCGTGGTGCGGCCGCATCGCCGTCTTCAGCGCGACCTTGATCTTAAGCGCGATCTTCCTCCACCGCCTGTTTTCAATCCCCACGCCGGTCGCGCTCAATCTGGTCAAGCTGTCGATCCTGGGTGGGCTGTTGGCGCTGGCGCTCGGCGTCCTGGCGATCCTCGATATCTGGCGCACCGGCGCAAAGGGTCTTGGTACGGTTTTTCTGGGCGGATTGCTCGCCACGGTTGTTGTTGCCTGGCCGGCGATCGTCCTGCCGAAAGTCAACGCCAATCCGGAAATCAACGACATCACCACCGACTGGGCGAGCCCGCCCCAGTTCGTCGTGCTGGGAGCCCGCCGCGCACCGGGAGCGAATTTGCCCGATTACCCAGGCGAGGCCTTTGCCGAACTACAACGAGCCGCGTTCCCGGATCTCAAACCGCTGCTCGTCAACCGCTCGGTTTCCGAAGCCTATGAAGTCTCCGTCGATGCCTTGCGCCGTCTCGGCATGAAAATCGTCCAGGAGACCCCGCCCGGAGATGAGGCGCCTGCAGAAGGCGATATCGAGGCCTATGACCGGACGCTGATCTGGGGCTTTTACGACGATGTCGTCATCCGCGTCGTCGGCAATCGCCTGACGGCAAAGATCGATGTCCGATCTGCGTCTCGCTACGGCCGTCATGACCTCGGCCGCAACGCCGAACGTGTCCGCAGAGTCTTGAAGGAAATCGTCGCCCGCCTCGAAGCCACCGTGTCGGGTCCGCAAACCAGCAATCTGCGGCGTAAGAAGCGCTCAAAGAAGACCAAGCGACGCTGAACGCTAGACGCCAACGCCGGCAGATCCGGCGTCGCCCCACCGTCACCCAGCTAGCTGGTGGCTGTAATCTCAGTATCGAGGTCGAGCGGCGCTTCGTAAGCCACGAACCCCTGCTCCTTGAGGTGCTCGACGTGCGCCATCACTGACAGACCGGCGGCTTGAATGAGCTTTTCATCAAGGCCCTTATAGATCAGCGCAACGATGCCGCGGATGTTGAGGCCCTTGTTGCGAATCGCATCATGGATCGCCTGCTCGCGCCATTGCCGGTGCAGAAGGAAAGCCTTGACCGTCCGCCGCGCATCTTCCAGTCGTCCGCCGTGACCGGGCAGGTAGAGGTCGCAATTGATGTCGAGAAGCTTTGACAGCGAAGCGTTGTAATCTGCCATCCGGCCCTCAGGCGGGGCGATCACTGTCGTATTCCACCCCATAACGTGGTCGCCCGAGAAGATGACGTTCTGGTCGGCAAGTAACAGACACAGATGGTCCGGCGCATGGCCAGGGGTAAAGAGCGCTTCGAGCTTCCAGTCTTCGCCTTCGATCACCGCCCCATCTTCAATGCGAACATCGGGTGCGAAATCCAGGTCGACGAAATCTCGGCCCGAAGGTGAATTTAGCTGCTCGGGCACCTCCAAATGCGCGCGGCCATAAGCCATCGAAATCGCTTTGGTCGCTTCCTGCAGCTTGGCCAGCCCATCCAGATGGTCGCGATGCGCATGGGTGATGAGGATATGGCTGATCGGCCGTCCGTTCGCCGCGGTCAGGATGGCTTCGCGATGCAGGGGATCATCCGGCCCTGGATCGATGACAGCCAGCGACTTCGATCCAATCAGATAGGTATTCGTTCCCTTGTGGGTGAACGGACCTGGATTGTTAGCAACCAGCCGGACGACGCCTGGCAGGATGCCGCCTGGGATGCCGTAGCTGAAATTCATATCCCGGCGCAGCGGGACTTCTGGAGGCGAATTGTTTTGACGCATCCAAGCTTTCTACACATTGCGCGAGGGTGTGTCGCCAGAAGAGTTGTCGCGAACAGGCCATTGGATGTGCCGACGCCATCCCCGCCAAAAATCAGATATCGATCAGGGTACTACATTTTGCTGCACTGCAAGACGGGCAGGCAAAATATGTCCGCCATTCATCGCGTGCAAAATCTGGTCTTAACGGTGCGCATTTTCTTTCGTAGCATCACCGAAATACCAAGATGCGAAACGCACGAAAACACTAGAATTATACTAGAATCAGCAGGGTTAGTTCGACGAAGGGGTTGGTTGTTTGGCCCCCGCCGCCTGTCCATAATGCTGGCAAACAATCACACCAAATCTACTCGGGAGGAAGACGCATGTCGTCGGACAATACTTTCCCTGTTTCGCCGGAATGGGCATCCAGGGCATGGATCAATAACGATAAGTACTTGGAGATGTACGACCGCTCCGTCAAAGACCCGAACGGGTTTTGGGGCGAGATCGGCAAGCGCATCGATTGGATGACGCCGTTTACCAAGGTCAAGAACACCTCGTACGACCCCAACAACGTTTCAATCCGCTGGTACGAAGATGGGACCCTCAACGTCTGCTACAACTGCGTTGACCGTCACGTTGCCACCCGTGGCGATCAGGTTGCCATCATCTGGGAGGGCGACGACCCCACCGATGACGAGCAGATCACGTACCGCCAGCTGCACGAGCGCGTACAGAAGATGGCCAACGTCTTCAAGGCGCACGGCGTCAAGAAAGGCGACCGCGTCACCATCTATCTGCCAATGATCCCCGAAGCCGCCTACGCCATGTTGGCGTGCGCGCGCATCGGAGCAGTCCACTCGATCGTGTTTGCCGGCTTCTCACCTGACAGCCTCTATAACCGTATCGACGACGCCGATTCCAAATTCGTCATCACGTCTGACGAAGGCCTTCGCGGCGGCAAGACCGTCCCACTTAAGAAGAACACCGACGCAGCCCTCACTCACCACGCCGACAAGCCGCTCGAAGATGTGAAGGTCCTCGTCGTTAAGCGCACCGGCAATGAAGTGCCGATGACGCCAGGCCGCGACTTCTGGCTTCACGAAGAGCTCGTGAAGGTCTCCGCTGACTGCCCCTGCGAGGAAGTCAACGCCGAAGACCCGCTCTTCATCCTTTACACCTCCGGTTCGACCGGTAAGCCCAAGGGCGTCGTTCACACCTCCGGCGGCTATCTGGTCTACGCATCGCTGACCCATCAGTACGTCTTCGACTACCACGACGGCGACATCTACTGGTGTACGGCTGACGTCGGCTGGGTCACCGGCCACAGCTATATCGTCTACGGACCGCTCGCCAACGGCGCCACGACGCTGATGTTCGAAGGCGTGCCGAACTACCCAACTGCTTCGCGCTTCTGGTCGGTCTGCGACAAGTGGAAGGTCAACATCTTCTACACCGCGCCAACCGCCATCCGCGCGCTGATGGGTGCTGGCGACGACTTCGTCAACCGCACCGACCGATCGACGTTGCGTCTGCTCGGTTCGGTCGGTGAGCCGATCAACCCGGAAGCCTGGGACTGGTATTACCGTGTCGTCGGCAACTCCCGTTGCCCGATCGTCGATACCTGGTGGCAGACCGAAACCGGCGGCATCCTGATCACACCACTGCCGGGCGCAACGCCGCTCAAGCCGGGCTCTGCGACGCGTCCGTTCTTCGGCATCCAGCCCGCACTTGTCGATGACAAGGGCGCGACCCTGGAAGGCGCAACCAACGGCAACCTGATCCTGAAGGACAGCTGGCCGGGTCAAATGCGCACGGTCTATCGCGATCACGAGCGCTTCGTTCAGACCTACTTCTCGACCTACCCCGGCACCTACTTCACCGGTGACGGCGCACGTCGCGACGAAGATGGCTATTACTGGATTACCGGCCGCGTTGACGACGTCATCAACGTTTCCGGTCACCGTATGGGTACCGCCGAAGTCGAGAGCGCGCTTGTTGCTCACCCGAAGGTCGCCGAAGCCGCTGTCGTCGGTTATCCGCACGACATCAAGGGTCAGGGCATCTACTGCTACGTCACCTTGAACGCTGGCGAAGATCCGACCGACGACCTCAAGAAGGAACTCGTCAAGCACGTCAGAACCGAGATCGGACCGATCGCGTCGCCCGACCTCATCCAGTTCTCGCCGGGCTTGCCGAAAACGCGTTCGGGCAAGATCATGCGCCGCATCCTGCGCAAGATCGCCGAAGACGACTTCTCCAACCTTGGCGATACCTCGACGCTGGCTGAACCCGCCGTCGTCGACGACCTCATCGCCAACCGGCAGAATAAGAAGGGCTAACCCAACACGACCCTGGGAAGTGTTGGCGGTTATCGAGCCCAACACGACTTTAGGAAGTGTTGGCGTAAAAAAGACCCAAAAAACGGCCTCGGAAATCTCCGGGGCCGTTTTCATTTCAACCGAACGTCCTCGCAGCGACGGCAACCAAATCACCGACTTACGATGCGGCGACCGTCTCCTCGCGGACGTGCTCCATCAAACCGATGTCGACGAAAATCGAGCCCGGCAACTTGTCCGGCGCCGACAGGACGAGTTCCAGCACAGTACCGGCCGGCAGGAATTCCTGGATGGCCAACGGAAAATGCATTGAGCTTTTCATGCCGATCGGAAAGAGGCGCATCAATTCCCCGTCGCGTAAAAGCGTGAGGTTGACGAGGTCATCGGCGGAATTGCCGGCTCGGAAATAAACCAATTGCGATTTGGTATTTTCAGGAACCGTATAAGACAAGCCTTCAATTGAAATGGCCGTCTCAAGGCCTTGCCCTTTGAAGTTGAAAGTCTTCTGCATGAATACAGGCTTCGTTTCCATAGGGAACACCCTTCCGTTTTCTCGTCACGCAAATTCAGGAATACCAGGCGACGACCGAATTTAACTTCTCTCCCGAATACACCGGCATCGCGACCAACCTGCTTAATTCGGCGGCCTTACAGGATGCGGAGACTTCCGGGTCTTCATCCTCGATGCTCGTCGAGATCCAAGGTATCCCGTCATGCAGCGCCCGTCCGAGCGCAGAGTCAACTTTGCTGACGCTCAAGCCTTCGTAGGCGCCGCCAAGGTCAGCTCCGCTTTCGCAAATGCCGGTGTTGAAAACCAAACCGTTTCCGTCGTCGCTTGGCAGCCAGACCTCGAAGCGCCCGGCGATCGGCGTGCTTAATGCCGAAAGGATCGTCAGCACCCAGGTCCCGTCGTCGCGATCGCCAAGCGGAATGCCAAGACCACGCGTAATCCCCGAAGTCTCAGCACTTTGGCGCCGGATGAATTTCTTGGTCCGTCCAAGGTCGCCCATGACGATCGGCGTGCCACTTTCCCAGGCGAGGCCCGGCAGACCAAATCCTTTGCGGAACTTCATGTGCTTCGACTGGAACTCGAACTTTGACGCGGTTCCGAAATAGCCATCCGAGAGGCCCATATCAGGTTCACCCGGCGGCGCGTTCCAAACCTCGATCGCGCCGAGATGTTCCTCGCTGTCACCGCAGAGAAGAACGAGGACGGCTTTTGTCTCTTCGCCCTTGATGATCGGAACGGCAACGCCGCATGTCAGGCCGACCTTCCGGGCTGCGTCTTCCCGCAAGAACAACGGCTTCGACAGGTCGTGCATGACGATCGGATGCCCATCTTTCCAGGCTTTTCCAGGCAAGCCTTCGCCGAAAGCAAATTCCAAGTCCTGGCTGACAGTCTCGAAATCGCTGAGCTCACCATATTGGCCGCGGGCCAACTTCAGTTTCTGCCCGTCAGCGTTCGGGACCCATAATTCCGTGACCCGAACGAAGGGTCGTTTTGCTTGTGTCATGCGGCACGCTCCAAGGTCGTCTCTCCCAGTCGATTTATTTGTTTGGATATCGAAGCCAGTGTCTGCCGCCTGTGCATGGCCAGCGTTCTCAGCTTCTGAAAGGCATCGTTCTCGCTGCTGCCGGTGATCCCCATCAGGATTCGCGTTGCGCGGAAGATCTGGTTGCGATCCTCGAGCGCCTGTTCCGCCTGGACCCCTTTGCGGCAAACGTGAGTGAGCACGTGCCGGGATCTCGCAGATAGCTCACCGGGTAGGTGATCATCGGATCCGATAGAACTGTAGACAACGCCGCCGCCGCTATATGCGACATCGTAGAGGAGGTCCGCGTCTATGGCGTCGACATGGACCGCCGAAGGCGCAGCATCGGTTCTGTGGCAGGGAGCGCCGGATCGGCGGCGGCGGCTGAACAGCAAGAGACAGACCGAGTTCGGAATGCATCCAGCGATCCTGTCGGCTCCGTCCTTCGTCGCGCCAAACGAGCATTGCGAAGGTCCCGACCAGTCGAAGCCAACGAAGTCCAGCAATGCGCAGAAATGGCCGTGTTCCGGCAGGTAGGAAAAATGCAGATTGCGTACGAGCATAGACCCACTCGTTTTTCTAATTTTTCATCTGCGGAATGTCTTCGCCAATCGGCTAATTATTTTGCGATTGGATCAAAAGAGCCCATGCGATGCATCTTCGCGTGATCTTCCACAGACATTGTTGTTGAACGATATCCCTGGCAATTTCCAAACCCTGAAAGTAGGCTTTTCCCGATAGTGCATACCGACTTTCAATTCCGGTCAAGTGTATTTGCGGCAGACTTTTTGGCTGCTTAAACTTGGTGCAGCATGCACGGCGTTTGGCAGAATTTTGCCGCACTATTCAGCACATCGGAACAGGGCTCACGCGTGCGACTGACCTCGTGTGCGCTGGTCTTCCAAGCCGCATAATTCTGCTCGAAGCGATGTTTTATTGAGGGCCTAAATCAAACGTGCCACCAAGCTAAAAAGAGGGTGACGCCGAAGCGCCAGCCATCGATGTCTTGGCAGAGAAGCCTCCCGACGCGACTTCGGTCGTCAACACCAGCTTGCGCGGTGTTGAGCAAAGGAAGTGTTGGCCAGCAAGGACTTCTTAGTTGGTCAGCCGTAGGTTGTTGAGCGTCTTCGCGATCTTCTGAAATGCTTGGCGCAGTTCTCCGCCAGCCAACACGACTTTAGGAAGTGTTGGGTCGGAAAATACTCAATTGGTCAGCCGCAGGTTGTTGAGTGTCTTCGCGATCTTCTGGAAGGCCTGCCGCAGTTCTCCACCAGCCAACACGACTTTAGGAAGTGTTGGCCAGCAAGGACCTATTAGTTGGTCAGCCGTAGGTTGTTGAGCGTCTTCGCGATTTTCTGGAAGGCCTGCCGCAGTTCTCCACCAGCCAACACGACTTTAGGAAGTGTTGGCCAGCAAGGACCTATTAGTTGGTCAGCCGTAGGTTGTTGAGCGTCTTCGCGATTTTCTGGAAGGCCTGCCGCAGTTCTCCACCAGCCCACACGACTTTAGGAAGTGTTGGCCAGCAAGGACCTATTAGTTGGTCAGCCGCAGATTGTTGAGTGTCTTCGCGATCTTCTGGAAAGCCTGGCGCAGTTCTCCGCCGTTCGAGGCAGCATAGTAGTACGAGCTACCCGAAGAGCAGTCCTGCAGCAGCGACTGCGCCGAACCCGGAGCCTGGAAAGCGATTGAATAAACGGTAACACCTTTGGCCTTCATCTCGGTGCAGACCGAGCGTGCCTGACGAGCCGACCTTCCGTTTCCGATAATATACTCTTCGTTGAAGATGCCATCCGTCATCAGGATCACAGCCTTCATGGTTTTTCCGTCGTTGTAGGCAACCGGCTTGTTGGCCGCCGGCCAGATTGAATCCCAGACCGGAGAGACGAGATACCAGGCCCACGCTGCGCCCAGGTGGCCGGCGGTGTTTCCACTGGCGGACAGGCGGTCGATCTGGTTTTTCAAGAGTGTCTTATTTTCGCTGAGCGGGAGAACTTGCGCCGAAGGGCAGCTCATATTTCGCTCTCGGCCAAGCTTGTTGATGCCGGTCGGGGCTGCATCGGTGAATTTCTGCGTGCCTGAGCGTTCATGGACGCACGTGTGGCCACGACCGCTGTGACCGGTTACGACGCTCGCATAGGAGCCGGCATTGACGCTGGCGGCATAAGGGGCAAGACCGATGCGCACGCGGTTCTGATGCGCGCCATCCGGCATCAGGGTGTCGATCAGGTCCTTGGCCGCGGCTTTCAGGTCGGCAATCTTGCTGCCGCGCATCGAGCCGGTGACGTCAAGCGCGATGCCAAGCTCAATATCGCGCAGGTCGTATCCCGTGTCGCTTTCGACAGGAACGGTGACGTCATTAAATCCGGCAAGCTTCGTGATCGACATCGGCACGATCGCCGTCGTGTCGACGTGCACTTCGCCGGTGGCGCGGTTTATGGTGACATTCGGGCTCGTCACGGTCCCAAAGAGGTTACCGCCATCTTCCAGGTTTTTCTGGAAGTACTTCTTCGCCAGTGTTTCGATTTCGGCATCGCTGAGCCGGCCATCGAGGAGCGCGCTGCCGCCGGCAAGGGCGGCAGCATCGGCGGCGCTGACGAGGCGAGATTTCGTATGGTAGAGGCGGCCATAGTCGATCGCGACTCCGGCGACCATCAAGAACGCAAGGAGCATGAAGCCGAAGATGACAGCGACGCTGCCGCGGTCATCTCGAGCGAATTCGCTCTTGGCAATGAAAGAGCCGGTCTTGAAGAGCTGAGCGGCCATGGAAGTATCTCCTTGAGTCAACGCGAAACGTTTTGATCAAGGAAGTGCAAGGTGAATGCCCTCAGCTGGCGCGCGTCGGCGAACACCGCCCCCGCAGCGCCGAGCGCAGTTAGTATCCGGTAAAGGCCAGTCTCAAAATCGATCTAGAAACTTTTCGTGCCTTATCGGCGGCAATGGAGGAAATTCTAAAAATGCAGAAAGTTCAATGTGTTGAATGTGGTTCAGGCCGTTCTAAGGCAGCGCCGGCCCGGCGCTTGGTTAACAGCGATTGCGGCACCCCCGAAAGCCGCAATTGCTACTGCAAGTCCAAGATCTGTCAGGCAACGCGTCCTAAATCGAAACGTCCGGGGCACCTGAGCCCGAAAGCAGTCCGATCCTGGGACGCCGAACCTGAGCCAAATCGATACCTCAGGAACGGGCGCATCCATCCGGCGTGGCGGCCGAAGCGCCAGCTGTACGGAGGCGGAAACGCCAATGAGCGCCGCTAGAAGTCCGAAATAATGCCGCCTTTTTCCCAGTCGCCGAAGCGCGTCGGTTCAGGCCCTTTCTGGCCGCCGAGCTCTTTCTCCTGGCCATCATTCGCATCCGCATTGTGGCCTGCTTCGGCGTCTGCAGCCGCTTTTCGCCGCGCTTCAGCCTCCGCCAACGCCCGTTGCGCCGCTGGCGTTAACGTTCGCGGCTCCTCGACGGCCCCATTCTGGCCAGCTACTGGCACGTCGTCAGAGATCGGATCGGTCACAGGAACCCTTTGCAACTCGGACTGTTTGTCACTCAACGGCTTTGCTCCATATATTAAGGAGAATGCAAACGGAGACGGCTGGAAAAGCCCACCGCCGGATGCCACATCTGTTTGTAACGTATTTCGACTGAGGTTTGAAATCATGCCCATGAACTATGCGAAAACGGCTTTGCTTCTGGCGGCCCTGATGGCGATTTTCGTCGTCATGGGATACGCCGTCGGCGGTCAGACCGGCATGGTGATCGCCTTCTTCATAGCCTTGGCGATGAACCTTTTCAGCTTCTGGAACTCAGACACCGTCGTCCTGAAAATGTTTTCAGCGACCGAGGTCGACGAAAACACAGCCCCTGAATATTACCGGATGGTCCGCGATCTGGCCGCCCGTGCCGAGCTGCCGATGCCACGCGTCTATGTGCTGCCGAATGCTCAGCCCAACGCCTTCGCAACCGGCCGCGATCCCGATCACTCGGCGGTCGCCGCCTCGACGGGTCTACTGGAAATGTTGAGCCCCGAGGAAATCGCAGGCGTCATGGCCCACGAACTCGCCCACATTAAGAACCGCGATACGCTCACCATGACGGTGGCGGCCACGATCGGCGGCGCGATCTCGATGATGGCTCAGTGGCTGCAGTTCTCGATGCTGTTTGGCCGCGACGACCGCAACAGCCCGTTCGGTTGGATCGGTGTACTGGCCGCTGCCATCGTTGCCCCGATCGCCGCGATGCTCGTGCAGATGGCCATCAGCCGCTCGCGCGAATACCAGGCCGACCGCCTTGGCGCGATGATTTGCGGCAACCCGTTGTGGCTTGCCTCCGCCCTCGACAAGATTGGCAACGCGGCACGCCGCATCGTCAACGAACCTGCCGAAGCCGTTCCCGCCGCAGCGCATCTGTTTATCGCCAACCCGCTCACCGGACGCGGGTTCGACAACTGGTTCTCGACCCACCCGTCGATGGAAAACCGCATCAACGAGCTGCAGGAAATGGCGCGCGAATGGGGAACGTCTGACTACCAAGTATCTGATTGGTCAACTGGCTCAGGTAGCGTTCAATCCCCTGATGCCGGTTCTACCTCAGGGCCCTGGAGCAACGTTGGCCAAAGCACCCGCCGTCGCGGGCCTTGGGGTTGATCTAGGTGAGCGATCAAACCAAGCAGCCTTCGCGGTCTGCGCCAAAGCGCGGGCCATCGAAACACACCGGCAAGCCATCGGGCAGCCATCGTCATAAGAGCGGCCCCCGCAAAGGCGCCCCGAAAGGCTCTGCGAAAAACGCTCCTCGCGAAGTAGCCCGCAGCCGGGAAGCCGAGCCCGTGCCGGGCCTGGCGCTACGCGAACTGGCCGTTGATCTGCTCGATGCGGTCCTGAGCGACGGACGGCCCTTCGACGAGGCCTGGGCGGCGATCCTGAAAAAGTCTGCCTATCAGACATTGGAGCCCCGCGATCGTGCGATGGCCAGATCCATCGCCGCCAACGCACTGCGTTATGCGCGGCCTCTTGAAGAGGTGCTGGCGAATTTCATCGACAAGCCGCTACCAGCAAAGCAGTCACGCGTCTTTGCCATCCTGCTGTCGACGGCCGCACAACTTCTGCTTCTAAAAACGCCTCCACATGCCGCGATTAATCTGGCCGTCGAGCAGACCCAGAAGAGCAAGAAGTCGGCGCACCTTTCCAAGTTCGTCAACGCCGTGCTGCGTCGGGTGTCGGAGCGAGGCGCAGAACTCCTGGCCGGCCTCGATCTTGTCAGGGCCGCCTATCCCGATTGGATGTGGCAGCGCTGGGAGAAAGCTTACGGTGGCAAGACCACCCGCGCGATTGCAGTGGCTTGTCTTAACGAAGCCGCGCTCGACATCAGCTTGAAGGACAGCGCCGACCGCGCGCGCTGGGCCAATGACATCGGTGCCGATCAACTCGCAACAGGGTCCCTGCGCTACGACAAAGGCGGCCGCACCGACGAACTGCCGGGATTCTCAGAAGGCGCATGGTGGGTCCAGGACGCCGCCGCCGCTCTGCCCGCGCGGCTGCTCGGAGACATCGCAGGCAAGACGGTCGCCGACATCTGCGCAGCCCCTGGCGGCAAGACTGCGCAACTCGCCGCCGCAGGCGCGACTGTCACCGCCGTCGACATCTCCGCCGGCCGTCTCAAGCGCGTACAAGAAAATCTAGAGCGGCTCGGTTTGTCGGCCGAACTGGTGGAAGCGGACGCCGCCGAATGGCAACCGGCCGGGACATTCGATGCGATCCTACTCGACGCACCATGTTCGGCGACCGGCACAATCCGGCGTCACCCCGATATCCTCCACCTCAAGCAGCCGTCCGATATCGTTGCGCTGGCCGAGTTGCAAAAACGCGTCCTCGACCATGTCGCGAAGTTTGTCGCCCCCGGCGGAACGATCGTCTACTGCACGTGCTCTCTTGAGCCGGAAGAAGGCGACGCACAGATCGACGCATTCCTGCAAGCCAATCCCGAGTTCGAACGCGCGCCGATTGCTCCCGGTGAAGCCGGCATCAAGCCGGAGTGGCTGGCGCCAAACGGCGACTTGCGAACCCTGCCGTGCCACAGTCCCGAGGTCGCTGCGCCTGCCAGTAGTAGCCCAGCGACCGAGGATCCCGCCTCTGAGGCGCGCGCAACCGAGCGAAAAACCGGAATGGACGGCTTTTTCGCAAGCCGATTGGTCAAACGCTGCTGATCTGGCTCCTTCTTTTTCGCTGAGCTGCCGAATTTTCCACTTCTGCGAGGGCTAGAAGGTATCTGGCGCCGTTCCAGCTTGCCTTCAGGCGGGCTACGGTCTAACGGCATTTCGGGGTGAATGGGGAGAGAGCCCGCCAGCAGGCGAAGACCTGCTGCGCGTGCCGGCGATCCCCGCTGGAGAGGGAGAATGAGCGATGCCGCGCCTGAGCATCGGCGAGCGCGTCCGCGTCACTACGCTCGGGGCCGACCGGGCCAGGCGCCGCTTTGTCTCGCGCGTGCTCTATTCCAAGCCCTTGCGCTGGCGCTATGGCGCGCAGGTCGCCGATCAGCTTCTCATCATCCCGCAGGATTTGCGCACCCGCGACCCGAGTTTCTGGAACGAAGTCGAAGTCGATCAGTTCGGGCTTGCCGGATCATTGGCAATTCTGCATGGGGAATCGCCCTTTGAGACGCGCCCACCGAGCGAGGCATGGGAACGCGCGCTGCACGGCTTTGGCTGGTTGCGCCATTTGGAGGCTGCCGAAGACTTAAAGGCCCGCGACAAAGCCCGCCAGCTGGCTGTCGAATGGACCACCCGCTATCGCGGCGGTGGTGGAGGCATTGCTTGGAAGCCGGAGATCATCGCCCGCCGGATGATCTCCTGGATCACCCACGCCAATTTGCTTTTGGAAGATGCCGACGCCAAGACCTACGACGCCGTCACCGAAAGTCTGGGCTTTCAGGTCGTCAGGTTGTCGGCGACGTGGCGCACTGCTCCAGTTGGGCTGCCCCGACTTCTTGCGCTAATGGGCATTGTCCTCGGGAATCTGACAATTGCCGATCACGACCGCCAGTTGTCCGACGCCGAGAGGCTGTTGTCAGCCGAACTTGCAAAGCAGATCCTGCCGGACGGTGGTCACATCTCGCGCAATCCCGCCGCGTTGGTCGAACTGCTGCTCGACTTGTTGCCGCTCAGCCAGTGCTTTGTCGCGCGCAACCGCAAGGTTCCCCCGGAAATCGCAAGGGCCGTCGATCGTGCCCTTGGCATGCTGCGCTTTATGCGCATCGGGGACGGTTCGCTCGCCCGCTTCAACGGCGCTGGCATTGCCGACCCTGCGCACATCGCCACCGTCTTGGCCTATGGCGCCAACACCGGTCGCCCGATGCTGGAAAGCGCCACGCAAAGTGGCTACGCCCGCATGACCGGCGGACGAACGGTTGTGATCAGCGATGTCGGCGCGCCCCCGCCGCTCGAATATGCGGGCACGGCGCATGCCGGATGCCTGTCGTTCGAGTTGAGCCACGGCCCCTATCTCGTCTTCGCCAACGGCGGCGCTCTGCGCCAGCGCGATCCGGAATGGAACAACAAGGCGCGCGCGACCGTCTCGCACAACACGCTCTGCCTCGGCGAGAAGTCATCTTCCAAGATGGTTCGCCATCCATTCCTGGAGGAACTGGTCGGCGGAAACCCGATCAGGTATCCCGACGTCGTCTTCTCCGAATTGCGCCAGACCGACAAAGGCCAACGGCTCGAAGCCAACCACGATGGCTACGCTCACCGTTTCAACCTCGTACATGAGCGCATTCTGGAGCTTTCCAAAAACGGCTTCCGTCTGGACGGCACAGATCGCATTCGTGGGCGCAGCACCGACATCCGCCTGCGCAAGGACATCCCCTACTCCATCCATTTCCGGCTGCATCCGAATGTTGAGGTGTCCTCGCCGAATTCAGACAACTCCGCCGAAATCCAGCTGCCCGACGGCACGGCCTGGCGCTTCAAGGCCACCGGTGCCAAGCTGTCGGTGGAAGAGGCGATCTATTTCGCGGATTCGACCGGCCCGCTACGAACCTGGCAGATCGTTCTGCGCGGCATGACGTTTGGCAGTTCGGAAGTCACTTGGTCGTTCTTCGGCGACTAGTCGGGCTGACGTAGAACCTCAACCTCAGCCCCCTCGCGCAGCCCGAACTTGCGCTTTGGCACCGTCGGACAGCAGCCGAACGTCATTTTGCAGCGTGCATAGTCCAAACCCTTCCGCAAAGCGCTTGCGCGCCGTTGCAGGACCATCGGTGTGCACAGCGGCAAACCGACCCTGGGCGCGAGCGGCTGCAAGGATCTTGGCCATCGCGTTCGTCACCTTGGCGTCCGTTGGGGCCATGCTGGGGGCCACACCGAGCGCCATCGACAAATCACCGGGTCCAACATAGATGCCGTCGAGCCCTGGCGTTGCCAGGATCTCTTCGAGATTGTCGAGGCCTTCCTGCGTCTCGATCATCGCGAACAACAGGATCTGGTCATTGGCCGCCGCCGCGTAGTTGCCGCTGGACCCGGCACCGGAATAGAGAGTCGCCCTGTTCGGGCCGAACGATCGATGGCCGAGCGGCGGATACCGGCATGCTGCGACGAAACGCCGTGCGATCTCAGCCGAATTCACCATCGGACAGATGAGCCCATAGGCTCCTGCGTCAATTAGCTTCATCATGATGCCCGGGTCATGCCAGGGCACGCGCGCCATTGGGACCGTGTCCGTAGTCGAAATTCCCTGCAGCATCGCGAAGGTGGCTTCATAACTCATCGCACCATGCTGCAGGTCGATCGTCAGGCTGTCATATCCTTGATTTGCAAGGATTTCTGCCGAATAGGCGCACGGCAGGGAACACCAGCCATTGAGAACGGGCTCCCCGCGCGACAGCATCGCTTTGACCTTGTTTTCGCGCACCGATTTGGGCCCCCATGGCTGGTAACAATACCGACAATTACGCCAACGAATTCCTCAGAGCGCGGTGTTAAAATGACCAAAATCAACTATTTAACCCGCGCCGCGTCGCCGAAAGTATAATAACGCATCCCTAGCGGCCTACTAAATCCTAGGGTAATGCTAGGGAATTAGTGCGCTGCAAAATAATTTTGTTGCGATGCGGTGCAAAGCGATTGGTTTCCGTGTATGGTTTGACCAATCGTATTCTTGTTTCGGAAGAATGCCAAAGCAGCTGCGTGGGGTGTCCGAGTTGGCAACCGGTTGCCTTGTTGCTTTGATCTTTGTCGCCACTACCGTCGATCGGATTGGGAATGGCAAGACCTTCGAATGGCATACCAAGTGAAGCGCGACGCGGGACCGAACCCGGCGATGAGGCCTATCTGCGCCTGGTCGGTGAACGTGTGCGCTTGATGCGGCTGCAAATGGGCATGTCCCGTAAAGCACTATCTGCTGCCTCGGGCGTTTCCGAGAGATATCTGGCTGAACTCGAACGGGGGTCCGGCAACGCTTCGTTGCTGGTTCTGCGCTCGATAGCCGATGCTCTGGGAACGCGCGTGCATGATCTGACGATCGAAGAAGACGATCGTCCGATCGACAAGACGCTGGCAATTCAGCATTTGGAAAATCTCGGAGCGGCTCAGGCCGAAGAAGCTCGTCGGCTTCTTCTGGATCGCTTTGGACGTACGCCTCCGACAAAAGTTTCCCGCATCGCGCTCATTGGTATGCGCGGTGCCGGCAAGACGACGCTCGGCGCCGCACTGTCACGTGCGCTTGCCGTTCCTTGTGTCGATCTCGACCGGGAAGTCGAACGTGCGAGCGGCATCGAAGTCTCGGAAGTCTTTTCCGTCCATGGCGAAGAAACCTTCGAGCGCCTCGAGCACGAATGCCTCAGCAATGTCCTGAACAGCTTGCCGCGCGGCGTCATCAAGACGGGCGGCGGGATCGTTCGCTCCAAAAACACCTTCGATTTGCTGTTGGCTGGCTGCTTTGTCGTTTGGGTTCGCGCCTCGCTTGATACCATGGCAAGTGCCTGGGGCGAGGAAGCATCAGATGGCGACGACATCCAGGTTGCGCAGCTGTTGCCGAAGCTGAAAACAGCCCTGGCCGAGCGCGAGCCGCTTTACGCCAAGGCCGATGCAGTGGTCGATACGACCGGCCGAACCGTCGATGAAGCGGTCTCCGAAGTCTTGAAGCTCATTGAGGAGCGGGCACGGATCCGCCCCAGCACAGCTGCCTGATTGGGCCGCTCTGACCTTGGTCGTCTGTGAGGCGCCGAGGATGTCATGAAGCAAAAAAGCCGCTCCATTGCGAGAGCGGCTTTTTTGTTTGGATAGATTGACGATCAGCCGGGCATGTCGCCGTCGTGCCGGCCATCACGATGTCAGCTTGCGGCATTCCTCATCGGCCGGCAGCGGGTCGCAATTCCGGTTCTTCACGCACGTCTCCAAGGCGCCGCGCAGGTTCTCCGAAATGAGCCCGCTCAAGACGCCGTCGTACAAGCCATGCGCCTGCAGACCGCACTGGTATAGCTTGACCATTCGCGTGCCGCCGAACTGCATCGCCGCGTTGTAATCTTCCAGCGCCCCAGTCACGTCACCGCGCGACTGCCGAAGATGCGCGCGCGTGTCGAGCGCATGCGGACTGCGCGGAGACAGTTCCAGCGCCCGTTCAACGTCAGGTTCGGCCTTGGCAACCTGACCGGATTTGAAATAAGCCCACGCCCGGTTGTTGAGCGCGACGGCGAAGTCCGGCGAGATGGCGATAGCGTTGTTGTAATCGGGAATGGCTTGGTCGTAGAGGCCTTGCAGCGAATAAGATAGCGCCCGCATCGCATAGGCATAGCTGCGCTCTGCAGGCGGCAGCGGCGTCTCCAGAAGCTGGGTGCAGGATTCAATGCGCCGGCTGGCATCCGAACCGAAGCATTCCTGCTGTATCCGCTGGGTATCGTCTGCCGCCGATGGTGCCGAAAACGGCACGTTGACAGCAAGCATCAAGCAGCTTGCAGCAACCATCATTCGGGCGGGAATTCGCTTTCTCACGGGCACAGCCACCTTTCGCAAACGGGTAGGCCTTAAGTAGGCAGGCAGTATCAAAAGCCTTCGCTCTGCGTTAACGCGTTAACGCAGCCTAAATACGGCAAAGCGCCTTAACCATTGCATGCCCTCCGGCATGCTAAAAGAGTGACGATGAATTTTGCCCCCAGTGCGGATAGAAGTCGGTGAAAAATAAGCGAATTCTCCTGATTATGAGCGGTGGCATCGCCGCCTACAAGTGCCTGGAGCTGATCCGGCGCCTGCGGGACAAAGGCGCTCACGTGCGCGTTGTGATGACCCGTGCCGCTCAACAGTTCGTGACGCCGCTTTCGGTTTCCGCGTTGACCAACGAAAAGGTCTTCACCGATCTGTTCGATCTCAACGACGAGCGCGAAATCGGCCATATCCGTTTGAGCCGGGAAGCAGACGCAATTCTCGTCGCCCCCGCCACCGCCGACCTCATTGCAAAGATGGCCAACGGACACGCCGACGATCTGGCAAGCTCAGTGCTCCTGGCCTCCGACAAGCCTCCGCTCGTCGCCCCGGCCATGAACCCGCGCATGTGGATGAACAAAGCGACCCAACGAAACGTCAGTCAGCTCGAAGCCGACGGCGTTCGTTTTATCGGTCCCGAAGTCGGCGAAATGGCCGAAGCCAATGAAGCCGGTCCCGGCCGCCTTGTGGAAGTGCCTGCCTTGATCGAGGCATTGTCGAAGATGCCGGGCATCGCTGCCGGTTCTGAGCCAAGTGATCGCAGTCATTCGATGCTGAAACATGGCGGTCTGGAAGGACTGCACGTTCTGGTGACGAGTGGTCCGACCCACGAGCCGATTGATCCTGTCCGCTACATCGCCAACCGCTCCTCAGGCAAACAGGGGCACGCAATTGCCGCCGCCGCCCAGGCCGCCGGAGCACGCGTCACGCTCGTCAGCGGCCCGGTCAATATCCCCGATCCTGAAGGCGTCGAAGTCGTGCGCGTTGAAACCGCCGAAGCGATGCTGGCGGCCGTCGAAAAAGCGCTGCCTGCCGACGTTGGAATTTTCTGCGCCGCCGTCGCCGACTGGCACGTGGCGAGCCAGGGCGCGCAAAAGATCAAGAAGCAAAAGGGCGCTGCGCCGCCCAAGCTCGAACTGGTTCCCAACCCCGATATTCTCAAGACCATCGCGACCCGCAAAAAAGGCCGCCCGGACCTCGTTGTCGGCTTTGCCGCAGAAACCGAAAAAGTGCTCGAGCACGCACGCGCCAAGCTGGCTTCCAAAGGCTGCGATTGGATTGTCGCCAACGACGTTTCGGCGGGCACCGGTGTCATGGGTGGGGATCGCAACAAGGTTCATGTCGTGCGCGACGGTGGGCAAGTCAGTTGGCCGGACATGTCGAAGGTTCAGGTCGCCGACGCCCTGGTTGGCGCAATCGTGGCGGAGCTGGCAAAGAAGAAGATCGCACCTGCGGAAAAGGAGCGCGGAAAAAAGGCGCGAGGCAAATAAAGGTTATGGCAAAGAAACCCACGTCTGGCAGCGGCGCCCAGTCCGAACCAACAGTGGCCGAACCAACGGTGATCGTCCAGGTCGAGCGGCTGTCGCACGGCGAGGATCTGCCATTGCCGGCCTATCAGAGCGAACTGGCTGCCGGTCTCGATCTGGTTGCAGCTATTCCCTGGGATGCGCCATTGGCCCTGTTGCCCGGCTCGCGCACGCTGGTCCCCACAGGCCTCAAGATCGCGCTTCCCGCCGGCTACGAGGCGCAAGTGCGCCCACGCTCAGGGTTGGCGCTGAAGAGCGGCGTGACGGTGCTAAACAGTCCCGGCACAATCGATGCTGATTATCGCGGAGAGGTCGGCGTGATCCTGGCTAACCTCGGCGGCGCGCCATTTGAGATCCGCCGCGGCGAAAGGATTGCGCAACTGGTGATCGCACCCGTCGTCCAGGCGCAGTTGGACGTGGTGGACACACTCGATGAAACCGCACGCGGCGAAGGCGGGTTCGGATCGACCGGAAAGGCCACAGCCGCAGACGACAAGCCGACGAAATCGGCGCCTGCGGCGACAAAGAAAGCCGCAGCCAAAAAGCCCGCAGTCAAGAAAGCGTCAGCTAAGGCGGCGGCCGGCAAGCCAGCAACAAAAACGGCTGCAAAAAAGCCGGCGAAGAAAGCCCGCAAGTAGCCCAAGCGCTCGCGCGACACGAGCCCCATTGCTCAGCGCAGAACGTCACGAAGCCAAGAGCCTCAGCCTTTTTCTGCAATCCGGCTTTTGACTTCATCCGGCGAACCGAAATGGCCGAAATAGCGCGGGTCGATGTTCTCGACAGGCAAGACGATCATCACGTCGGTCGTCCCGAATTGCCAGTCGATGACGGCACCGTCCCCGACCATCGCACCGAGTCTGAGATAGCCTTTGATGAGTGGCGGCATGGCTTTCAGCGCGGCACGCGGATCGATCTCATCTTTCGGAATGCGGTTCATTTCGACGAAGAGATCGTCATGCGCGCGGCAGCGCCATTTTTCACTTGCCAGCGCGTTGTGGTACATGAAGCTCAACGGCGCCGCATGCAGTTCCGGATCGGTGCCCGGGAAGCTCGCGCATCCGATCATGACGTCAACCTTGTGCGCGCGCACGTAGGTCCACAGCCCGTGCCACAACAGCTCGACGGTGCGCTTGTTGCGGTAAGGTTTCAGGACGCACGAACGGCCCAGTTCCATGAAGGTGTAATCACGGCGATGGCGCGCGATCAGCGGCGCGATGTCGTATTCGCCCTGCGTGTAAAACCCCAGCGACTTTTCCGCCTGCGCTTGCCGCAACACACGGTAGGTGCCGACGACTTTCGGTCGCCGTCGATGCTGCCAGCGCGAGGTTTCTTCGGCGGCGTGATCGATCACGAGGAGGTGGTCGCAAATCGCGTCATAAGGATCTTCATCGCGACGGCGCATCTTGGCGGTCAGCGAGGGCTGGGCCGACATCTCCTCATAGAAAACTTGATAGCGCAGCGCCTGCGCCAGCCGGATTTCATCCCGGCCCTCTGCCATTCGAACTTCAAGCGAACCGACGCGGCCGAATGATCGCGGCGCAATCCGCCGACGCGAAGGAACGAGCGCCTCAAGCCGATCCACCCCCAACCGGGACCGCAATCCAATATTTGAATTCCAAACCATGTCACGAAGCCCCACCGAACGGCGGCCCGCTGAGGTCTGCTCAGCCTGCCTCATCGTTTCTTCCCCTTATGCCGGCGCTCGCTTCCGATCCGTCTGGACGGGCAGCCGCCGCTGCGGCTCGGCCGCAGGCCTCTCTCATAGAATGCGAAAAAACGCCTCCTCCCCCGATTCGGCGTTCGCGCATCGCGCGATTTGAGGCCGTGGCGTCCGGCCTGTCAAATAGAGATAAGGTGGGTTAGCCCGAGAACAATAGCCCGAAACGGCCTAGGCAGCGGGGTTTGAGCGCTTTTGGCGCTCCGCGAATAGCCGCATGAGAACCTGCGTGAGGTCGGCTGGATTAAAGGGTTTGGTCAGGCATTCGTCCATCCCTTCGGCAAGATACCGGCGCCGGTCTTCAGCAAAGGCATGGGCCGTCAGCGCGACGATCGGCGGGCAATCAGCCGCACTGCGTGGGTCCTCAGGCTGGGATTGGAACAGCTGTTTGATTTGCCTGGAAGTTTCAACGCCGTCCATGTCGGGGAGGTAGATGTCCATCAAAATGGCATCCGGCATTCTGGCAGCGCCCTGCAGCGCCAGACGCATATGTTTGACCGCCTCGCTGCCGGTGGTGGCGGTCAGAACATCGAGCCCCGCGCGTTCAAGCACTTTGGTCGCCAGCAAGATATTGATTTCATTGTCCTCTACAACCAGGACCAGACGGCGCTGGCCGTCCTCGCCGTCGGCAGCGGCAATAACTGGCTGTTCGACGGCACGCGCGCTGGCGGGGACACCTTCAGGTTCGGGTTCGGCAGTGGCCGGGGCACTGGACACTCCCGGATCGCCATCAACAGGCATCCCAGAATTCTCGGCCTTCTCGCCAATACCGATCCGCTCCAGAAAGACGTGCGGGCGCACCGGACGAATAGCGAACGCGTCAAAACCGGTTTCCCGGAAAAGGCTGATCCGCGCGCGTTCGGAAACCTCGGCGATGACGAGACCGTGCGGGCGTTTCCCCAATTCTTCAGACGCCGCGATCAATCGCCCGGCCGCCGTCGGCGACACCCCGCAATTGGCAACGACAGCATCGAAGACTTCACCGTTGCGGCCGGCGGCCCGGATCGCTTCGGCTGCGTCGTTGAAGCCGACTTCGACCGCGACGTGGCCGTGGCAGGCGAGAATATGCGCCAGAACTTCGCGTTCGATCTTCTGGTCAATGGCCAGCAGCACGCGGGCCGGAGGCGTGGCGTCGACCGGCTCGCCAGAGCGCTGCACCTGCTGGTTGCCATCAGCCGCATCCGGATCGCCCTCAAGCACCAGTTCGACCGTGAACGTCGAGCCGTCGTTCGGCGTTGAAACGATACTGATATCGCCCGCCATGGCTCTGGCAAGTCGCCGCGAGATGGCAAGGCCAAGTCCGGTCCCCTCGGGTTGGACGTTGCCGTCGGCAACCGACCGCTCAAATTCCCTGAAAAGCTTTTCCTGGGCATCTTCGCTGAGACCCACGCCGGTATCTTTGACATGGAACAGCACCTGGTAGTGATCGTTACCGTCCTGTTCGAACTTGCAGCCGAGCTCGGCTGAAACGACCACACCGCCGGAGTTGGTGAACTTGATCGCATTCGACAGCAAGTTGAGAAGCACTTGCCGAACGCGAATGGTATCGCCGATGACGCGATCGGGAACATCCGGAGCGATGAACCAGGCAAGTTCCAAACCTTTGGAATGCGCGCGCGGCGCCAGAAGCTCGACGGCATCTCGAACGCTGTCGGCAATCGCAAACGGCTCGGAACTGAGCGACAGCCGCCCGGCTTCGATTTTCGAGAAATCCAAAATCTCATCGATCAACGACAACAGCGTATTGGCCGATTGGTTGATGGCGTTGACGTAGGTCGACTGCTCGTCTGACAAGCTCGTATCGCGAAGCAGAGCGGCCATCCCCATGATGCCATTCATCGGCGTCCGGATCTCATGACTCATGGCAGCGAGGAATCGCGACTTCGCCACGTTCGCGCTTTCGGCAAGCTCGCGCGCTTCGTCGATCTCAAGGCGATGCTGGCGTTCCAGCGTCACATCGCGGCCGACCAGTTCGAATTCAAAAAGCCCGGATTGATCGACGCCGAGTTCGTTGACCTGCCAGGAAATCCATCGCTCACCCTTCGGCGTTGAAATCAGCTGAACGAGCGGCTCGCTTGGTCCCTGATCGTCGAAGAACCACGGCGAGGCTCCAGCCTTCTCGCCCTTCCCGTCGATGACATCCGGGCTGAACGGCTGGCCCAGAACATCGCTCTGCGAGACTTCGAACATTTCGCAGAAGGCCTTGTTGGCGAACGTCAGTTTGCGCTTGTGATCGACCCGCAAAATTAGATCGGACTGTGCATCAAGCAGCTGGCGGTAGCGTGATTCACGTTCTGAGGCCTGCCATTGCACGTCCTGCAGATTTTCGGTGCGCCGCTCGAGTTGGTCGGCGATGGCGCCAAGCCGGACGAGCTGTGAAGTTTCTTGCGTGCGGGTGTGTTCGCGCCGCCCGGGCAGCATCGCAACGAGTGCTGCAAAGGATAAGGCAACGCCGAGGATCGCAAAGGCATGCGCCCCGCTGAACGGTCCAGGCAGCAACGCAAGCGCGATCAGAAGCGCAAGTCCGCCGAGGCTGGCAATCACTTCCGGAAGCGGCAGGCTGGCGCGCCGTAAGGCGTCGGCCAGGGAATTTGTAAGGATCTTACTCAACGCTTCAACGAGGCCCTGTTTGGGCGCATCCCCCCCGGGCTACGCAGCATTCCGTCTGACCGGCCCGGCGTCGAAATTCTTTGATTTCCAAAAATGAAAACGGCCGCCGAGCGCATTGTTCCCAATTAGGTAAACACGGCGGGCTTGAAGATTGGCTAAAAGGACTTGGTTAATGGACGCTCGGCGCCTGTCCCGAAACGGGTTCCGGCGTGCCGATGGCGCGTCTAATCTTCGAGCTGACGGGCAGCCTCGACGATCATTAAAGGCACGCCGTCTTTGATCGGGAAGGCAAGCCCGGCAGCCTTGCTGATGAGTTCGCGCTTCTTGGAGTCGTACTGCAGGCGGGTTTTGGTCAAAGGGCAGACCAGCAGTTCAAGTAACCGCGGATCGACGTGCTCCTCGCCTTTGGCGGGCGCTTTTGCGGCCCCGCTCTGCACCCCTGGAACCTGGCGGGTGGAGGCCTTTTCGTCAGTCCCTGGCGTCCGACGAGGCTGGGTGGTTTTGTCGTTTTCGTCCATCGCTCCAAGATCCTGCAGACGAGATGTGACGCGCTCTTAACCGAGGTCTCCGTTCCGCGGCTTGCCCGCATCAAGCGCTACTGAAGCGTACCGCCGGCGTCTCCTCCGCCAGAGGCGATCTCCATTTCAGCCAGCGCAATCAAAACATCGGCCCGGGTCTTGAGGTCATCGGCTTCAAGGAGCGCCTGCTTTTCCTCCGGACCGTAGGGGCTCATGACCGACAGGGCGTTGATGAGCGCCTCGCTTGAAGCCCGCTCGATCGAGTTCCAGTCGCCTTCCATCTGGTTGGCATCAAGGTACTTGCGCAACACGTCCAGAAGCCGGTGACGGTCGACTTCGTCTTCGCCACAGCCCTGTTCGAAATCCCCCACGAAATGATCATAGCTGGGTTCGATGATCCTGAATGGCGTATCGCTTGAAACTTCCTGCTTCACGCGGAACCGGCAGATGCCCCGGAGCGTGATGAGGATCCGACGGTCGTCGAGCTCTTGAAACGCTGTCAGACGCCCGACGCATCCGACAGATTGCAAGTTGCAGTCTTTGCCAAGCGGGCTTTCTTCGCTGACGATGCCGCCGACCGGCTGAATGATCCCGATCACGCGGTCCTGCCGCAGGACCCAATCGATCATCGCCAGATAGCGCGGTTCAAAGACATTGAGCGTCAACGTCGCGCGTGGCAGCAAAATCGCGCCTCGCAATGGAAAGACCGGCACTTCCTGGGGAAGGTCGGACGGCTTGAGGTATCGTTCCGCCGTAGGCAATGGCCCGTTCCTTTTGCAGTTTGGCGTGGCTGCTGTCAGGCGTTATGCAAACAAGATCGCAGCCAATTTCTTGCGGCCCAAAATGGTGGCCGGGTCCTTGGCGCCCCAGGCATCGAAGAGCTCGACAAGCTGCTTGCGCGCAGCTTCTTCGTTCCACTGGCGGTTGGCCCTGACGATCTCCAGCAATTGGTCAAGAGCGCCTTCCTTGTCGCCGTTGGCGGCAAGCGCGACCGCAAGATCGTAACGCGCTTGATGATCGTTGGGGTTGGCGGCCACTTTCGCTGCGAGATCGTCGGTCGGTTCTGCGTTCCCGGCCTTCTTGGCAAACGAAAGCGCCGAGAGAACAGACTGCACGTTGGCGTTGTTGCGCGCATTGGGCGGCACCAAGCCGATGGTCTGTTCCGCCCGGTCGGTATCGCCGCTTTTCATATAACACTGCGCCAGACCGGCGAGAGCTTCCGCATTCTGCTGGTCTTCTTGAAGGATGGCGGCAAAGACTTCAGCAGCGCCCTGCAGATCACCTTTTTCAAGCAGTTCCCGACCGGTCTCAAGAACGTCGGCAATGCCCATGCCGCCGGTCTCACTGACCAGCCGATCGACGAATTCCCTCAGCTGGCTTTCCGGCAATGCCCCCATGAATCCATCGAGCGGCCGCCCATCCTTGAAGGCATAAATCGTCGGCAAGGACTGGATACGCAGCTGCTGCAACAGCGTCTGGTTTTCATCGGCATTGATTTTGACGAGCCGGACTTTGCCGCGGTAGCTCTTCACCACCTTTTCCAGAAGCGGCGTCAGCTGTTTGCATGGGCCGCACCAGGGCGCCCAGAAATCGACGAGGATGAGCGCGTCCTTGGAGGCTTCGAGTACGTCGGCGGCAAAGGTCCTGGTGTCTGCATCCATGATAACGCTGGCGTCGCTTCCGGCAGCTCCAGCACCATCGTTATCGTCCGATCCAAACAGCATATTAACGTTCTCCATTAGCGGCGGCATTGGCCGCCAAGCCGGTTCAATTTGACTGCAGAACCCATTCCGCCAGAGTTCTAACACGCTTTGTCGGTGCGCGGTGGTTTCGTTTCCGCCCCAACAGACGAGTCCTCTGACTTAGCCCGGCAATTTTTCAATTCGTGGCTCATGCCCGCAAGCGCTCATGAATTTCAGCAAGTCATCGCGCGCAATTGACGTCGTGGCGGTGTTTTCCAGCGGATGGCAGTTGATCGTGTCGTGATCCATCAGCGTGGCATCGATGACGACGCTGACACGGGCTTCAGGATCGTTGATCACCGAAAACGCGGTCACAGAGCCCGGCGTGACACCCAAAGTCTCCATCAGGAGCTCCGGCTTTCCGAAGCTCAGTCTTGCACAACCTAGGGTCTTTGGCAGGGCCTTCAAGTCGATTTGGCTGGAACTTTGCGCGACGACCAGGAACAGGCGGCCCTTTGCGTCCTTCAAGAACAGGTTCTTGGTATGACCGCCAGGCAGCCGCGCATCGAGCGTTTCGCTTTCGGCGACGCTGAAAACGGCCTTATGTTCGTGCGTCGTCGTCGCAATTCCCAGGTGGTCGAGGAATTCGAAGAGGTCTTTGCGTGTCGCTATCTTGCCGTCCATCGTCCGTTCTAACCGCTCCTAAAGCCCTGGCCGCCATAGCATTTCCAGGCGATTTTGGCCAACAACGACACTCAACGGTACACTGCGCAAAAATGACCACTTCGACAGGCTTGAATTCCTTCAGCACTTGCGTCATAAGACGTGGCTCACGCCGCGCCGAACTTGTCGCGCTGGCGTTGCTAAGCGGATGTAGCTCAGGGGTAGAGCATCACCTTGCCAAGGTGAGGGTCGCGCGTTCGAATCGCGTCATCCGCTCCAATTTACCAGCCAAAAAATTAGCAATGATCGCCCCACGCTGGGTCTTTGCCCGCGTCAGGGCGACCGGCGTCGGCGCCAGATCAGCGTGTTTGCGAATTGCAGATCGTGCAGACCGCGCTAAGTGGCCGGGTTCTTAGCTGGCGACCTGATCAACGGGTGCTTGCTCCATCTGAGGCGCCTCACGAACCGGCGCGGCCTCAGCCAAGCGTTGGATGATTTCCGCACTCAAAGACCGGATCGCCGACCCAACGGCGCCTGGATACTTTGCGCCGAACGAGCGGTGCTGCGACTGGAACCGGGCGGCATCCTGCAAGGTGTTGACGCGTGGAACGACGGCGTTGAAGCAACGGTTGGACGGGTTGGACTTCAGCCAGCTGATGTATTCGGCGTCGGTCTCCGAAGCGGTATCGTGCATGTTGATCATGACGCCCATATTTTCCGCAAACCCCATTTCGGGGTTGAGCGCCTTGAAGCGCCGGAAAACTTCCAGGCCGCAGACCGAAACATAATCGGCTTTCGTCGGCGAAATGTGAAAGTCCGCCTCCCTGAGCCAGCTTTCGGTCAGGACCGACAGACCCGGTGGGCAGTCAATCAGCACGACGTCGAAAATATCGCGTACGGCGTTGAGGACTTCGGCAATCGACGTGCGTAGTTTGCCATGCGCGGCTTCCTTTGAAACCTCGCGCTCAAAAAGCGTCAGCTGCATATCGCTGGGCATCAAATAGACGGATCTTGCGTCATCGACGTCGGAGACATCGCGGATCACGAAGTCGGACCATTTCGCTTCCTCATCCCGCAACACCTTGGCAACGAGAAAATCGACAATCGTCAAACCATCGCGCTGAAGCCGGTACAAGTCGTTGACCGTCATCAGCATGTTGGAGGCCGTCGCTTGGGCATCGCTGTCGATAACGAGGACGTTCTTGTTGTGCGCGGCTGACAGCGTCTCAGCAAGGGCCAGTACCAGCGTCGATTTGCCGACGCCGCCCTTGGTGTTCATCACCGCGATTGTATTTCTCATTGTGCCGACGCCCCCTAAACGATCTTGCCTTATTGCGGCGTCGACCCGAATTCAACGCCTGCACTACATCCAATTGCGCGGGGAATATGGCAGGCTCGGGGTGATGAAGAGATTCGGCCGAGATTCCTTCAAATTCGCCAGAATTTACCGACCAAAGAAAAAGGGCGAAGCTCGCTGCCCCGCCCTTCGATATCTAGAAAGTTTGCAGTATCGGCGCTGCCAACGAGCGCGCCTCAGATCGCATTAGCGCGAACGCACCCAATGCTCACCGCCTGAACGAACGCGGACGCGCTCACGGCGGGTTTCGACAACAGCCCGATGACGCACGACGTGGCGTTCTCCTGGCTTGACGACAACCCGACGGCTGACCGTGCGGTAGACGGCCGGCGTGTGGACTTTGTGAACGCGGCCCTCGCGCACCATCACGCGTTTGGCGACGGTGCGGGTAACGGCCGGGATGTGGCGGCGGACGCGGCGGCTAGGACGTACAACAACAGTCCGGGCCACACGGCGCGTTACGGCCGGCACGCGGAACTTGCACATCTGCTCGCCGCGGAATAGCCGGCGGCGATGAACCCATTTCGTCGTTGCCGGGCGCACGACAACGGTTTCGTAAACCGTGCGCGTGACCGCTGGCACCACGTCATAGACCGTGCGGGCTGGGCGAACGACAACGCGTTTGTGCACCGTGCGATAACGGGCCGGTGTGCGCACCAGCCGAGTGCTCGCCGGGCGAACCATCACACGCTCTTGGCGCGTTCCCATGACCGGTGGGGAATAGACGACTTCGCGGCTGGCGGGGCGAACGACAACTTGGCGTTCGACGGTCTGGTAGACGTCCGGACTGCGGACTTTTTCATAGCATTCGACCGCATGGCGGCAGCCGCGATCGAAGGCCGAGGCGGTCAACGGCACGTTGACGGCGGCAACGGCAATCGCTGCGGCGATAAAAGTTTTGGTATTCATGAGGCCCTAATACTCCAAGAACTCGAGCGCGCCCGGCTTCCAGGCGCGCCAAAACGCTTTTCCCTATTGGTGCCTCACAACACGCCGACCGCTCGCCGCCCAACTCTACGGCGACGCTCTTTTGCCGGAGACCCCGCAGCACGCAGACTATCGGGACTGGCACAAGGTTCGAAGTCATTAATCGTTACATGGTAAAATCTGTTTTGAATTACGTCAGTATAGGGCACAGTATCGTTTCAGTGCGATGCTGTTTGTATGCGTAGTCTGCGGAGCGTTATTTGTTGGAAACTTCGCTTAACGGAAGAATAACTGTGCTGACTGCCTCAAAGCCCGGCGGTTGGTTGACCGTGCGTGCCCACCGACTGCTGGCATCACTTCTGCGCATTGTCGCCCTGGGAGCCGTCGCGACGCTACTGGCCGGCTGCAGCTGGAGCGAGCTGTCGCGGCTCGATCGTTCGGTCCAGGCCAGTTGGTCGGTCCTGCGTGGTGCCGACACCATGAGCACGGTGCTCGCAGAACGCCTGATCCAGGGCCACCACACCGCGCTGAGTGCCGACCCGAATTACGCAACAAAGCTCCGCAGCGCGGTCGACGCGGTCCGCGTCTACGACGAGGCCAGCCGCATCGACTTGACCGATCAGGCTGCGGTTTCAGCCTACATGGCCGCACGTTCGAAATTGATCGACAGGTTGAGCCAGCTCTCGCGCGCTATTGCAGGCCGCAGTACGCCGACAAGGGCTTGGCGCTCGCGCGCGTTGCGGCAGCAATTGGATTTCGCGCTTCTCAGATCGAGCGAGGCGATCCGCGACTACAACACTGCTGCAGGCGTCTATAACCAGGCTCTGGGCCGTGGTCGCGGCCGGTTTGCGAAGGTCCTGCTCTATCCCGGAATCCGAAAAGTTGCGTTGCTCGAGGACAGCGAGAGCGTCGCCGACATGAAATGAAATAACATAACTAAGCTTATGGGATAACGTAACATCTATCAGCCAGCCTTATATTAGGTTGTTCAAATTCCGATTATACAGCCGCAGATTCGCGAACTATATCTCTTGGCGACGGATCGATCAGTTGAGCGTTTAGTGATCCCTTCAACCAAGGAGCAAGACCATGAAAGTTTGGAACAAGCCGCAGGTTCGTGAGCAAGAAGTTGGTCTCGAAGTCACCAGCTACCTCCCAGCAGAAATCGACATCATCTGATTTCGCTGGTCTCACTGCCAAGCGGTGCGGCCACCAGATGTACGGCGGTTCGGTCTTGATTGACCGGCCGCCGTTTTGCTTTTGAGGGTTTCTTGCGAAGCCGGCGTCTTGCTGGCCGAGGCCGCCAACTGGACAGCGACCAATTTCAAGACCGCCAGACCGGAAAAATGAAATGAAATAACATAACTGAACTTATGGAATAACGTTACGTCTATTAGTTTACCTTATGTGTCGCGGATCAATTTCCGATTATACAACCGGCCTTCCCCGCACTATATCTCGATTCAACGGATCAATGATGATCTGAAAAGATCCCTTCAACCGAGGAGAAAGAACATGAAAGTTTGGAACAAGCCGCAGGTTCGTGAGCAGGAAGTTGGTCTCGAAGTCACCAGCTACCTCCCAGCAGAAATCGACATCATCTGATTTCGCTGGTCACACTGCCTAGCGCAGTGACCAACAGATTTACGGCGGTTCGGTCTTAGTTGACCGGCCGCCGTTTCTTTTTGGCTGTTGGTTGTTTCAGCGGCGCGAGAGCCAGCGCTATTTTTTCGGCCGCTCCCGTAGCATCAGCCAGACCGGACCGGCGATCGGATCGTCCCAGACGCTGACCCATTTGAAGCCCGCCTGCTCATAAGAGCGGACCGCGACTTCGTTCTTCACCGACACAAAGACGCTGAGCGCCATCGCAAACGTCGAACCGAACACGTCCTCGGCGAGAAGTTCGAGCGCCTGTTTGCCGACGCCCCGGCCTCGATAGTCGGCTTCCGCGATGAAGAGATCGACATCCCAGGTCCAGTCGGGCAAATCATCCGGCAGCGTCTCGCCCCAGAACGTCGCCTCAATGGCATGCGCGTATCCGACCGGCCGGTCGCCGACTTCGATAATCCGTCCTATTGCGGAAGGTGTTTCGAGGATCAGCCGGATGGCAGCTTCCGCATCGGAAGCATGGCCCCACCACTTTTGCACGGCAGGATCGCGCAGCCAGCGCGTCAATTGCGGCCAATCGGTTTCCTCGGCCGGCCGCAAACGGACATCTAGTGGAAGAGCGTTTTCGTCACCGGTCACGGTCTCTCCCCAAGAAGCGTTTTTGCCAATCGGCAATCAGTGCCGGAAGTGGCGGATGCCTGTAAAGACCATCGCCAGGCCGCGTTCGTCAGCCGCCGCAATGACTTCTTCGTCGCGCATGGAGCCGCCCGGCTGGATGACCGCGGTGGCTCCGGCTTCGGCTGCCGTGATGAGCCCGTCGGCAAACGGGAAGAACGCATCCGATGCGACGACCGAACCTTTCGTCAGCGTCTCGTCCAGTCCCGCCGCCTTCGCCGCATCGAGCGCTTTCCAGGCCGCGATCCGCGTTGAATCGACCCGGCTCATCTGGCCGGCCCCGATCCCGACGGTCGCCAGGTCGCGCGCATAAACGATCGCGTTCGATTTGACGTGTTTGGCTACCTTGAACGCGAACTTCAGGTTCTGCAGTTCTGCGTCCGTCGGTGCCCGCTTGCTGACGACCTTGAGCTCGAGATCTTCGACGTTGGCGTTATCGCGATCCTGCACCAGCAGCCCGCCCGCCAGCGCTTTGACGACAAGGCCTGCAGCGCGTGGGTCGGGCAATCCAGCCGTCGTCAAAAGCCGGAGGTTCTTCTTTTGCGCGAAGACCGCCTTGGCCCCGTCGCTGGCGCCAGGAGCGATGACGACCTCGGTGAAGATCTTCGTCATCTCGATGGCTGCTTCTTCGTCGATCTCCTGGTTACATGCGATGATGCCGCCGAACGCACTCACCGGATCGCACATCAGCGCCCGCGAATAGGCTTCAGCCAGGCTGGACCCAAGCGCAACACCGCACGGGTTCGCGTGCTTGATGATCGCAACCGCCGGGCCATTGCCAGAGGCGAATTCCGAAACCAGCTCAAAGGCCGCATCGGTATCGTTGAGGTTGTTGTAGGAGAGTTCTTTGCCTTGATGCTGCTCGGCGGTCGCCACGCCTTCGCGCGCCAGTCCCGATTTATAGAACGCCGCCTTCTGGTGCGGGTTCTCGCCGTAGCGCGTAACTTGCGCCAGCCGCCCACCGAAAGTCCGCCACGTCGGCGCATCATCTTCGGCGACCTCCGCCATCCACGTGCTGATCGCCGCGTCGTAGGATGCCGTCCGCGCATAGGCCTTGGCCGCAAGCGCCCGCCGCAGTTTCAGCGTCGTCGCGCCGTCATTCTGGTCGAGTTCTTCGACGACGCGGTCATAGTCGGCCGGATCGACGATGACGGTCACGCCATCGTGGTTCTTGGCCGCCGCCCGGATCATGGCCGGCCCGCCGATATCGATATTTTCGATAAGCGCGTCGAAATCGCCGCCGGAAGCCAGCGTCTCCTCGAAGGGGTAAAGCGACACAACAAGCATATCGATCGCTGAGATGCCGTGCGTGTCGGCAGCTGCCTGATGCTCCTCGTTGTCGCGAATATAAAGCAGGCCCCCGTGGACCTTCGGATGCAGGGTTTTCACGCGGCCATCCATCATTTCCGGCATGCCCGTGAGCTTGGACACATCACGAACCTCAAGACCTGCTTTCTTCAGCGTCGCCGCCGTCCCGCCCGTTGAAACAAGCTCGACGCCCCGCTTGGCCAGCGCCTGCGCGAATGGAATAAGATTGGCTTTTTCTGAAACGGAGATAAGGGCACGGGTGATCTTGCGCGGTTTTTCGGCCATGTTCTTGTGTGCTTTCTTTGGATCTCAGCCGGAAATAACGGGCGAATCCGGCGCGTTGCGTTGCAGCCTCGGTAGCATGGGTCGCAAGATGAGAAAATGCAGCGGATGGACCACCTGTCCGATGGTCTTGCAAGACGCCCATCGACACGGGCGTTTCCCATCGGTAAATCTCGCCTAAACCGCCACTTGCTGCACGCCGCTAAAGTTTGGACCGAGCCGCTATGACTGAGACGCACATCGAGAGCACGACCGTCTCAGCCAATTCCGATCCCGCAACGTTCGCCACTAACGGGGTGCAAAGCCGTTTTCGCCCGCGGCCGCGAGTCGCAGCTCTCGTGTTGGCGCTGGCTGCACTGCTGACTTTGGCAATCCCTCTGGCCGCTCCGACACTCAACGCAGTCAGCTTGGCTGGCTTGCCGTTGGGCTTTTATTTTGCGGCCCAGGGCGGCCTCTTGCTCGTTGGATTGCTGGCGTTATGGCTGTCGGGCCCTTGGAACCGAACCTCCCGCCATCAGCGTCTGGAGGCTTTCGGGGCGTCTTTGTCGGCTTGCGGCGGATGGCTGACGGCCGGATTGGCCTCGACCCTGACAGGCGCGTTATTCGTCATGGGGCATGACGGACTGCCGCTGTTTCTGGGGTTGGCCGCCGGGTTGATCGTTTCGTTGGTCTTTTTTGCTCCGGCGCTCGATCGAGCGGGTGCGCTCCATCTTGACGATCTGCTCGGACGATTGACCCACAGCCACTATGCTGCGGCAGCCGCCGGCCTGTGCATGGCAGCAGCCCTCGTCATGCTGATGTCGATCGAGCTTGAAGTCGCCGAACTCGCCATATCCGCAGCCGCGGTTCAGCTCGGAATTGCGGTCGGAGAAATCAAAACCATTCTGGCTGGAGCAGCTGTGCTGGCCGTCCTTGCCTCGCTTATTCCGGGGCGCACCTTCTGGTATGGCTACAAGGCCTTGGCGCTGATCGCCTTGACCGTTGGCATTTGGGTCCTGGCGTGGCTCGCAACCGGCGCCGAGCCGCTGGGCCTATTCCCGCAGATTGCTTATGCGCCGGGCATTTCGGCGGTGACAGCGGCGGAACGGACTTTGCTGCTCAATGGCCTGGCCGATCCGGTATCGATGCCGCCATTCGTGCGCCCGTTCGTCCAGCTCTCAAATTTGAACTTCTTCACCTTGACGCTCAGCATGTTGCTTGGAGCCGCCGTTCTTCCGCACACGCTTTGGCGCCGCAAGTCTCCCGCCTTGGCGCATGGGGTTGCGGCCGAAGAGCAGCCGGCATCCGATGAAGCACGCGCCACCTATGCCTCCAGACAGAAGACGGCGCTGAGCCTCGTGGTTGCCGTCATTGTTCTGACCGCGATCCCGGCTCTATCGATCTTCGCCAAGAATGAACTGTTTCAGAAACTGATCACCGGGATTGAAGTGACGGCCCAGCCGGCTTGGCTCAAGACGGCTGAAAAAGCAGGCTATATGCGCGTTTGCGACGGAGCGACGAGTGCCCCGCAAGCAAGTCCGCCAGCCGGGCAGGACGCTGCGACTGGCCTCCTGCCTGACGCTCTACCCGCAGACGCCGCTCCTGAGACGCCCGATTGCGGCGATCCCAATGGTCGCTTGCGTGTCCAGGACCTCGCCATCAACGCCGCCGCCGTCCCGCTGGTCATGCCGCAGTTGATCGGGCTCGCCCCTCCGGCCGCCTTGGCCATCGCGGCCACACTTGGCCTGTTGGCGCTCTTGAGCCTCGCGGCGACGCTTCGAATGGGCGTGGAGGCCGTCACCGGCTACTCCAGGCCGCTCAACGCCGCTGAAGCTGAAGCCGCAGGGCCGCCACCCTCGCTTGGGCTCCATTTCTTGATCGCGGTTGTCCTGGCCGGCGCCGCAGCAGGCATCGTCCTTGGGCTGGTGGAATCGCCGATCAACCGCCTCTATTGGGCGTTTGCGTTGATGGGGGCGTCACTCTTCCCAATGGTCCTGCTGTCAGCTCTTTGGCCGCGCATCAGCGGCCCGGCACTGGCTCTGGGCGGTCTCGCGGGTCTGGCCGCCTGCCTCTATTATGTCATTGGAACAACAAGTATTTTCTCGCCGCAGTTTGCACTGACCTGGTCGGCCATTTCCGATGCGCCGCCCTGGCTCCTCGACGAACTGCGCGAATATCTGGCCAACTGCGCCAAACCCGGCGCCGAAGGCCTGGAAGCCTGCCGCGCCGCCCTCGACCAGGGGCGCGAGCTTGCCAACTGGTTTGGCATTGATCCGCGTGCCGCAGCAGCAATCGGAGCCCCCGTTGGGATCATTACGGCCCTGGTGGCCGGCTTGTTAAGCCCAAGCTTCTGGCGCCGTCGTCAAGCGGCACAACGGACCTGACAAAGACTTCCCAAGATCACCCCGCGAAAGTAAGTGCATCAGCAACTATCGGCAGTCTCGCCCGGTTTTTGTGATTTCTACTTGCCTTGTAATTGGAAAAACTTGCGCCATTGCAGTCGTAAGTCTTGATCTGCGACATTTTGCATTCAATACCAATTTCAAACACGGGGAAGCGAGCAGCGTTCTGTTACGCCGTTAACCATAATCTATTTTTCCCGTTTATTTCCCCAAATTTTTCGCTACCTCTCCGCGCCCAAAAGAATGAATCCGAAAAGGATTTTTGGGGCATTTAATAAATGCGGCGAAATGTCTCGAAGAATGAATTGTTTTGCCGCGCGTTAAAATGAGGGGATATGGGCATGCAGCTTTTCGGAGCTTTGCAGGCGACCGGCAAGCCGGTCGTGAGGCGCGCAAAGGCGCTTATTGTCGCGCTTTTTCTTGCTTTGGTGGCAAGTCTTGTGAGCGCGCCGATCGGCCTGTCGGATCAGGCAGTAGCCGGTTATTCCAAGAAATCAAAAAAGAAGTACGCCAGGACCTACCGCAAAAAGCGCTATGCAAAGCGGAAATACCGCAAGTCTGCACGCCGTTCATATAAGCGGTCGCAACGGAAAAAGAAATATTCCCGATATAAATCCAGGAAAAAGCGCTATGCCTATCAAGGCACTAAAAGAAAGCGTTATGCAAAAAAACGCTATTCAAATAAGCGCCGCAAGTATGGCTCGACCAAGCGCTATCGCTATAAGTCCAAAAGGGCCAAAGTCGCATCGCTGGGCTCCAACTACGTGCCCGAGAAGAAAAGCCTGACCGGCGGCGGCGTCCGCTGGGCCGCGTCTGCCAGCTGCCTGAATGGCACTCTGAAAGCAGTCGTTTATCAGGTCGCTGCCAACTATGGCTCGGTGACAGTCAATTCGACGTGCCGCAGCAAGGGACGCAATCGAGCCGTTGGTGGAGCCAAGAAGTCCTGGCACCTCTCAGGTAACGCTGTTGATTTCCGCGTGCGCGGCAATTACCGCGGTGTCTATGCCTTCTTGAAGAGCCACGGGTCGTTGGGCGGCGTCAAGCACTACGGCGGCGGCCTGTTCCACATCGACACCGGCCCGCGCCGCTCCTGGTAAGGGAAGCGAACCGGACTGAGAGCTGACTAATAAGAAAAGGGAGCTCCCGCGATCGGGGGCTCCCTTTTTGTTTGCCATGACGATTGCAATGACCTGAGCGGGCGAGTTCACAAATGGCCATCCCGCCCATCATCGGGCGATGCAGCTACTTCGACAGCCACGCGTCAAACGCTGTCTCAAGGACTTCATCGTTGTCGCGCCACCAGACTTCATCAAGAGCCAGCGCGTTCTTCATGTTGTCGGGTGCGGTCGCCAGATAAGGCTCAAGATCGATCCCGGAAATCAGATGACGTTTTGAAAGCGCCAAGGCTGCCGTCCGGGTCGGACCGTACGGGAAGCGCTGCGCAACGCCCGCCAGCTGTTGAGGCTCGGTGGCAAACCGGACGAATTCGCGCGCCAATTCGGGGTTCTTCGCGTCCGCCGGAATGCCCCAGTAGGTCATCGTGTATATCTGCCCATCCCAGATGATATCGACGGGGTGTCCGCGCGCAGCATCAAAAAATGCTCGGCCGCTGAATGTCTGCGCAAAAACCGCTTCTCCGGAATTGAAGGCCTTCATCGCCGCGGCACTGCTGTCGAACCAAATGATGTCCGCTTTGATTGCATCAAGCCTGCCGAAGGCACGCGCCCGGCCGTCCTCGGTTGCCAGAAGCTCGTAGATTTCCTCGACCTTCGCCCCGTCAGCGATAAGCGCTGCCTCCATCAGGAACTTCGGCGCCTTGATCAACGCCCGCTTGCCGGGAAACGCCTTGCTGTCGAAAACGTTGCTCAGCGATCCGGGCTCCTTTTTCTGAAATGCATCGCGGTTGGCAACGAACACATGAGCCCATGCAAACGAGCCGATGCCGCAGGGCAGGACGCTGCCCTGCATGAAGTCGTTGCCGGAACCCAGGTCTTCGCTAGTGAGCTTGGCCAATTGCCCGGACTTGCACCCTTCGTCGACCTCAAGTGCCGACAACTCGGTCGCATCGAGCCCGCCTCTGTTTGCACCTTTGGAAAGATCAAGCCGCTTGCCATCGCGCGTGATGACGTGGACGTCGATCGATTTCTCTGCGCTGAACCGATCTATAACGACCGACTTCTCCGCCTCGCCGAACGCACCAGACCAGGTTGCAATCTTGAGCGTTTTGCTCTCGGCGGCCGGTTCGGGCTCAGGCGCGGGGGTCGCGACTGCTTCCGCGCTAGGGGCTTCCGGTTGCACGGGCGCTGTCGTGTCGTCGCTTGCCGTGTCCGCGTTCTCGGTCGGCTGAGTGTCGGTTGCCGTATCTTCGCTCGCCGCATCTTGACTGGGCGCAGGCTCGCTGACCGCCGGCTCATTGGCTGGTTCAGCAGGTGCTGCAACGTCGCTTGCGGCATCAGCGTCCTTCGCAATATCCGCCTCAACTTCAGGATTCCCTGCGGGCTCATTTTCGGTTTGCGAAGCCGCCGCTTCACCCGCGTCCTCGTCGGGCGCCGGAACCTCAGGCGCGGGTTGGACAGCATCGGAAGCTTCCGTTTCCGGAGGGCTCGGCTGGGCCGTCGCCTGTCCGCTAGTGCCACACACCAATGCAGCAAGCCCGGCAGCAAGAACCGACGCCATCAACCGCGATCGTCCGAGCCTCGCCAATGAGCCGGGCCCGAAGTTTTTTGGTGGCAGATCCGCATGGAGCATTCGAAACGGGAACTGGGAAATATCGCAGTGCATGGCAGGTCCTGTGCTGTCACGAAACCAAGTGCGAGGTTATGCAGACTAGCTGTCGGCCTTCAGGCCACCCCGTCTGAGCGCGACCGACAGCTGACGAATAAAAAGCGTCGGCAAGTCCTCTAGCACGTCTTTTCTGTCAGAAAACAGGCGCACCCCGATCATCCAGAACTAGTTGCCCTGAGCTTTTGCAGTTATCGGGGAAATGCCGGCAGCGCTTAGCTGCGGTTGGTCGCCCGGATGGGCCGAGCCGCCGGAGGAGATTTCGAGGCTGGCGCGGCACCAGGTCTTTCAGCTTGATGCGGATACCGGCGACGAACGAGGATCGGGTTGTCCCAATGCCCGTTGATATTAAGAACGCTGGCCGGCTGCGGGTCGGCACGTTCGAAAGTTGGGATAATGTTGAGGTCGAGGCTCTTGCCGAAAATATTGAGCGAGCCCGATGCCGATGCGCTGTAGTATCCGCGCCGATCAGCTTGCAATTGATGGAAGTTGGCAATCCCGTTCTTGAATTGCACGACAGCGTTGAGCAGATCGAGCGGCGTTTCCGCATCCCCGGCAGTGCCCCAGCCCAATTGAGCCGGCTTATCGATGCCGATGCTCTGCACCAGTCCCGGCAAGTCTGCATAAAGCAGTGCGCCCTCCTCCATGCGAATGGCGGCGCGTCCGTTGAGCCCCCGCAGGAATTCGTCGTTGAGCGCCCATCCGCCGTTGAGATCGAGGCTAACCCGCGCCGGCCCTTTGAGGAGCTGGCGTGGCAGGAGCAACCCCGTCAGCGTCTCGACTGGCAATTGCTCAAGGTTGCCGCGCAGCGTGCAATGCATGACGGCCCGGTTGGTGTCTGCCGTAAACTGGAGATTGCCCCGGCCGGTGCCGGAAAACTCGATGTCGGCAAGATCGACAAGAATACGCCCCTTGTGGAGCGAGATGGCAGCAGCCGTTTTGCCGATGCTTAGATCACCCAGCACAGTGCTGCCTGAAGAGACGCGAAGATCAAAGTCGATCTGCTGCAGTATTGGCAATCGGAAGTGGTGTAATAAGCGTTTGAAACTTGCTGAGAGCTTGTTGGGATTGTCAGCGCCGACCGTCTTTTCCGTCTCTGGCGCGTCGGCATTCTCAGCTTTCGCAACTAAAGCGCTCCAGTCAAAACTCTTGAATGCCAATGTCCCATCGATGAGGGGACGCTCTCCTTTTGTGTTCAGGAGGAGTGAGCCGGTTGCCGAGTTGTCGTCGAGTGAGAATTCCCCGCTAGGGAAGTTCAAAACATGGCCAATCCATTCCATTTGCCCGCTGGCTTTGAAGGACTTCAGGCCGAGTTCCGAAGGCCACGACAATCCTAGCCAGCGCGCCAGGATCGCGACGTCCTTGACTTCCACATGCGTCGAGCCGGAGTTCAGCCGGCCGCCGCTTCCAACCTGGAAATGGCCATTGATCGACGCCGTGAGCAGATTGCCGGCATCGATCGTTCCGCGAACGGGAATTTTCTGAGAGGCAAGGACGGCGTCGCTAAGCCCGATCGTTGTATCAAATCTCAGCTTCCGCCCGACGAATTCGAAACTGCCTTTGGCGATCATTCGCCCGCCGGCGACAGGTCGCAGCCGCAGGTCGAGATCTTTGATGACAATCGATGGTCCGCTATCGGATTCTATCGTCAGATCGCCGGCCTCAATAATCAAAGCGCGGAAATTCATATCAGCCAGCGCCTTGGCAAACGGGGCTTCGGGAGCTGGATGGCGCTGCTTGTCTGGATCGGACGAGATGACGAGCTGTGGGCGATGCAGGATCAAGACCCCACGCCCGCTTTCCAACAGCTGAACCCGGGAACGCGACCCGATTGGAGCGGCTTTGGGAGCACCGGCCAGCGACAGCGTGCCACTGCGTACAGCGAGGCCGGGGATCTTTGCCAGATGGATGGGTCTGCTCAGTGTGTAGGAGGCTTGATCGGCAGCCTTGACGGCAGATCCTCGCAGAATGTTTTCGACCGGATCGACACTGAGAAACAAGGGGACGAAGGCTGCAAGCAAGATAAAAGAAAGCAAAGCGAAGGTCACAATGCGACGTTGCTGTCGTTGATCTTCTCGCTTCATTTGCCTGCCATTAGTGAATACGATGAAACGTCATGCAGCCAATATTCCGCCTGCCGGCTCAGCGCGCCCGTCCCCAACTCTGAACGGAGTTTTAGTAGGCGCACCGGAGACTGACAAGTGAATCATCACCTGACAAGGTTACGAATGATGACTTTGCATATGTAGCAACAATAGAACATCGCTCAAAAAAATCGAGACCTTGCCGAATCTGAGCTGTTAAGAACGACGACTTCTTTGGGGGTTCCTTGTGCATCCTTCGAACAACTCAGGTCAGGCCGTAGCGGCAGTCATTCGACAGCCCGGCCGGGGGCGCCTGTCTTCGTCCCGCCACCGCAGCCGGCCACGTTCGATAACTTACGCTGAACGCATTTAAAGCAAAGCTGATCGTGCCCTTGCGGGAGTTGTGCAAGTCGAAAGCGACGGCGGCCCGCCGATGCGAGTGACAAGCGAGTGTCGGGCCCCCCGGCGCAACACTCGCCATCAATTGACAATAAAGCCAATACCTTCTCGCAAGTCGGTGCAGCGCACCGGCGTGCCAACTCGATCCAAGTCCCGCGAACTAGAAAGTCTCAGTTTGGGCGTTTGCCGCCACGCCGGGTTAGCACGAACCCGAACAGGCCGAGTGTGACTAGCAGAGTGATCCCTAAACCGCCCAACGCGATTTTTGCCAGCGGATCCGTATTTGCGATGACATCCCACATGGTGTTTTCCCCTTCGCTTGACCGAGCCTTTTTGGCTTCTGCAGTGTGAAGTGAGCTGCCGGGAAAGGCAGCTTGGGTTGAGGATGTCGGAATACGGAAGAATGAACCTTGCGCAGGGTCAAGTTGATTGCTGATGACAATCAGCTCCCTGGCCGTCCACCGGCAACGGCCTTGTGCAGCATCAAAACGGGAACGAGGCCGACCAGCACGATGCTCAAGGCGCCGATGGCAGCTTCCTCAAATTGCTCGAGTGCCGCGAGGCTGTAGACGTAGGTCGCCAGCGTATCGAAGTTGAACGGCCGCAAAAGCAGCGTTGCCGGCAGCTCTTTCATGGCATCGACGAAGACGAGCAGCCCGGCCGCTCCCAGTGCCGGCAACAGCAGCGGCAGATGCACCCGCGCGAGCGTCGATAGCGCGGTCTCACCGAGCGCCCGGGAGGCCGCATCGAGATTGGGCGATATCCGCTCCAGGCCGGCTTCGATGGAGCCGAGCGCAACGGCCAGAAGCCGGATCGAATAAGCTGTAACGAGAGCGAAGATCGAACCTGACAGCAGTAGACCCGTCGAGTATCCCGTGAGCGAACGTGCGATTGCGTCGATCCTGTTGTCGATGCCGGCAAGTGGGATCAAGAGGCCGAGCGCCAGAACCGTACCAGGGACGGCATAGCCAAGCCCGGCAGCACTCACGGCAGGCCGGATAAACCCGTTGGGGGCAACGCGTTTTGCATATCCCAGCGTTAACGCCAGAAGAACGGCGACACCGGCAGCAACGGCCGAAAGCATGAAGCTGTTGGTGGCCGCCGACCAGAAACTCTGCGAGAACGAATTCTCAGTCGCGCCAAGCGCCAAGTGCAGCAGTGCCAGAACGGGAAAAAGGAAGCCGATCAGGAATGGCAGCAGGCAGGCGACAAACGCAACGTAGCCCTTCCACCCGACGAGCTCGTGGAATGGGATCGAGCGGTAGCGCCCCGTCGTGTGATGAACCTGCGCCGCGCCGCGCGCAATTCGTTCAGCCGCAAACAACAAGACGATAAAGCCCAGCATCACCATTGCGATCTGCGCTGCGCCGCCCAGGTTCGATCGCTGCAGCCACGTGCTGTAGACGCTTGCCGTCAGCGTCTGCACGCCCAGGTATTCAACCGCGCCGATATCGTTGAGACATTCCATCAAGACGAGTGAAACGCCTGCGATGAGGGCCGGCCTGGCAAGCGGCAGAGCGACCGCCCAGAAAACGCCAAGCGGCGTGCGGCCGAGAGTCCTGGCGACCTCAAGCGCACACACCGACTGCTGCACGAAACTCGCACGCGCTGTCAGGTAAACATAAGGGTAGAGCACGGCTGCCATGACGAAGATCGCGCCGCCGATGGATCGCACTTCCGGGAACCAATATTCGCGCGCGTTGTGAAAACCGAAGATCGCCCGAACAAAGGATTGCACCGGTCCGGAATAATCGAGCAGGTCGACGTAGGCGTAAGCGATGATGTAGGTCGGAATGGCAAGCGGTATGACGAGCAACCGGTCGGCGACCTCGCGTCCGGGGAACCGATACATGGTGACGAGCCACGCTGCCGCCGCACCGGTGACGAGGGTGAGAATTCCAGCCCCCGTCATGAGCAGAATGGTTTGACCGATGGACCCTGGAAACTGCCCAACCGCAAGAATGATGGCGCAGATCGAGGCAACCAGCGCGAGAGGCGCGGCAGGAGCCGTTGGCCGCAAGTAGCGAAATGCCAGGCAGGCGGCAGCAATCCCTGCAAGAACGAAAGTCGAGGCCGGAACGCGCCCAAATAGAACGTTGGCCATCAGATGTGGCCAGATGTTTTCTTTTGGAAAAAGCGCCAGCAGCACGACCGTCACGATCGGCAATGCCATGACGGCCATGATGCAGGCCACGCTGAAGGTCCACATCGGCGACGCTCGCCGTCTCGCCCGCCATTTATGGACGACTTGTCCAAGACCGGCGAGTTTGCGGATCGTCTCGCCATAGGACGGCGGCTGGAGGCCTGGCATTGAGCTCATACTTGCGGTCGCGCCTTGCGGTTGTTCGTGGAAATCTATGCGGAAGATGCCATCAGGATCAAATCTGGCCCGATGCGCTAGACGTGGACGGTACGATCTTTGGGAAAGATCACCCGGGCCTGCGTACCTTGTTCGGGCGCGCTGACGAGTTCGAAGCGCGCACCGTTGGCGCTGGCGAGCTTTTGTACGAGCGGCAAGCCAACCCCCAGACCGCCACCGTCACGCGGCTTGCCTTCGGGTTCTTTCCCGCACAACGCTGCCGCAATCTCCTGCTCGCTCATGCCGCGACCGGTATCTTTGATGATAAACGAAAACACACCGTCACCATCATAGTCCGCCGTTGCACTGACCTTGCCGCCCTTAGCCGTGAACTTGAGCGCATTGGTTATGAGATTGATCAGGATCTGCTTCATTGAAAGCTCGTCAGCGATGATCCGTGGAACTTTCACCGACGGCTCGATCAATGCCAGCCGGATCTGCGATCGCTCAGCAAGCGGCAGCATCGTTGAAACCGTTACGTGCAGCAATGCGACAGGGTCGAACTCGGTAAATTCAAGCGGCTGCTGAATTGCGTCGCGACTGCGTTGGGTCAGCATCCGGTCGACGATTGCCAGCACCAGCTTCGCGCTGTCATGAATGTCGGCGGCATAGCGCCGATAGCGGTCATCGCCAATCGGCCCAAGCTGTTCGTCCCGCATGATCTCCGAGGCCGCAACGATGGCTGAGAGCGGCGTTTTCAGCTCGTGCGCCATCTTTTGCAGATACGACCGCTTGGGCAGGGGCTTGCCCACGCCATGGCCCGCACCGGCGCTTGCATCCGCGCTCTGATCTGCATCAGGTTGACGGTTGGTCTGTCGATCAGCTCCAGAGGGGGCGTTTTTATCGAACGTGCTGGAACGCGGCATGGAGAAAGAGGGGCCCTCGCATGTCTACAATTTCGGCTTTGTTTGCGACCCGCCCGCACGGCTGGGCACATGGTCCTCACCATGCTCGTTTCCGCAATCCAGGCCAAGGCACAAATTGTCCGCGCAGTTGGAAAGGCCAAAAAGATGCGATATTTCCCTTGACGAGGGCCCCCTTGTCGATGTTTGTAAGCGGTCTTTCCGCGCCTGCTCAGTCAGGCCGATGCCGCCTTAGCTCAGTTGGTTAGAGCGCTAGATTGTGGATCTAGAGGTCGGTGGTTCGAATCTACCAGGCGGTACCATTTTTCTCCCACCTTTTCAGTCACTTACCATATTGACGCCCGGCGCTGCTTGCGCAGGGCCTTGCTCGGGGTTACGCCAGGGTTACACGATCTAATTGCATGATTAATTTTTCTTAGGCTATCGCCCTGTGACTTCACGGGCATCTAGATCGACGTACAATTCGCAAGTCACCCGCCCCAAATATTAGTTCGACGCGATGTGATGAGAACTGTCATCCAGCCAGGTCCAAGACAATATCGACCGGGGTCCAATGGGACCTGAAATGTCAGCACTAGTACTAATTACACCATTTTCTGTCGTGCTGCCGAACTTCGGCAATGGGCCAAAAGATGACTTCAACGATGCTGCCAAACTTTCACCGCCAATGATCGCGCCTCCTCCAAATGCCCACAGGGGGCGTTGATGACCGATAGTCGTTTTGACGCGGTCATCCATCTCAAGCATTTGTCAGATTAGGTGTTTGGATTGCAATTTGGCGAAGGTTCAAAAGCGGCCGAGAGAATTTCTGTTTTAAAACCTCAGCTGCGCTCTCAATTCGCTCGATGCAGCGATTGACTAGATTAGGTATCAATGCCGTTCAACGGACAAAAGTCCGGTTTCCATCTGCTTGGGCAGATACCATCGTGACGTCTTCAGCACTGGGGGATGCATGACATCGGTTGGAATATTTACGCTGACGGCCGCCCTAGAGATTGCGGGCTGCTTCGCGTTCTGGGCCTGGGCACGCCAGGGCGCATCTGTAGCCTGGTTGCTACCAGGACTGGTTGGATTAGCTGCCTTCGCTTGGCTTCTAACCAAGATCGATACCGACGGCGCAGGCCGTGCGTACGCCGCATACGGGGGAATCTACATAGTGGCCTCGCTAATTTGGCTCTGGGCGATAGAAGGCAAGATGCCCGACCGGTGGGATGTGCTGGGCGGTACAATCTGCGTCCTCGGCGCTTTGGTCATCCTCTATGGTCCCCGAACGGCGTGAAGGTTTCTAATTGCATCTTCCGGTCCGCATAGGGTCAACCTGAGACCTCAAGATAAGCACTGGGCATGTCTGGCCGTGCTTCGATAACGGACATTGTCACCGCCGACGGCCGGATCTCTCCTGACAACGGACATTTTCCAGCATCCATCTGAAGTCAGCATGGGGCCCAAAAGGCTACGACCTCGTGGCACCGATTGTAGAAGCAGGATGCTTGATCCCAATCGCCTCCAAACCGAAGACTGATCCAACCTCGCGTAGCCGCAGGAGGCAAACTGGGCTGGGTGAAACTATCTAGGTCCTTTGGACTGTGCTGGTTATCGGCGTTTTCTCTAATAAGTTTCGGCCACCAGTGAATGCGTGCCGAGGGCTGGTGTGGGCAATGGCTGTGGATGCTCCAACTTTCCACGGCCTCAAGCAGATGCACGGCTCTGACACCATTCAAACTGCTCGGAATGCGGCCCAACACATCCCCCCCCCGCGATCGCAAATTTCCTGTCTTGGTCAGCTAGCTGACAGCGCTGCGAGATCCGAGGCGATATATCTCCCAATTATTGGGTCCTTGAGACGGCTTAAAAAAGTCGGCGCAACCCTTTTTGCAGTTGGAGCTACGCGATGGAATTCGGTGTGAGGTTGGCCGTTCAGGGAGAAATGGGCGCCAAGGGGCAGGGCTGGGAATATACCAAGGACATGGCTATCGAAGCAGAGGAGCTTGGCTTCGATTCGGTCTGGCTTCCCGATCATGTATTCAACGCGCACATGGCGAAAAATGTGCCGATGTTGGAGAATTGGACTGTTCTTTCGGCCCTCGGCGCATTGACGTCCAAGGTGGTCTTCGCTGGCCACACCTTCAACAACTCGCTTCGTAATCCAGCCGTGATGGCCAAGATGGCCGCCACATTCGACGTCATGTTCGAAGGGCGGTTGCTCTATACGATGGGGTCGGCCTGGTTCAAGGACGAAACGGTAGGATACGGTCTGCCTTGGGATGACCATGACGATCGCGTCGCGCGTTTACGCGAAGCCCTCATCATCGCCAAGAGACTTTGGACTGAGCCCAGCGTGACCTTCGAGGGCAAGTTTTACAATCTTCAGAATGCTCTTCTTGAACCAAAGCCTGTCCAGAAGCCGCACATTCCCATTTGGGTGCCAGGTGATTCAGAAGCGACCCGGAATCTGACGGCGGAACTCGCTGACTGCTGGCTGATCTATTCGAAGCCGCCGGAGACGATCCACGAGTGGGCCGAAGATATGAAGCGTCGGTCTGGTAGAAAAATTCCCATTGCTGTTTCGACCGTGTTTCTTGCCGGCCTCAATGACGAGGACGTGACGCGATGGAGCAACCTTTACGCTGAAGAGCGCAAGCATCGCTTCGCTGTCCCGCCGACACCCGCGGATGTCTTGAATGAGAACTTGTGGGGGAGCGTCGAGAACTGCTTGGAGCGTATTCGCGAATGGGAAAAGGCCGGCGTAACCCACCTGATCATCCAGCCCATTCCTCCACTTGGAGGCATGCGCTATTTCGCGGAGCATTTGATGCCGGAACTGCGGCGCACTCAATCGACTGGATAATCCACCATGTCGATCGACATCGAGCAAGATAGCCGTCGCGAGTTCGTGCTCGCCATGAGCCACACGGCCAGCGCGGTCAATGTCGTGACAACCGATGGCCCAGCGGGCCGTTTCGGAACTACGATTTCAGCGATGGCGCCGGTCTCGGCTGACACCGAAAAGCCATCGCTACTTATTTGCATCAATTGGGCAAGCACGACGGCAAAACCGATTCTTCGTAATCGACAGTTTTGCGTCAACGTGCTGAGCGACCGACAGCAGAGCATTGCCGACTGCTTTGCCGGGCGCCATGGAAGTGTCGATCCGGACTTCAAATTTGCTTGCGCAGATTGGGTTCAGCAGCCCCAGGGATCACCGTGCTTAGTCGGTGCAGTGTCTTGTTTCGACTGCAGGCTTCTTGATGAGAAGCTCGTCGGGACTCACCATGTGATTTTCGGTCAGGTTGAAGAAATAATTTCAAATCCAGGCAAAAAAGCGCTTTTGTATTCCAGGCGGCGATATGGCTGCTTCCATGACCTCTAGTACACGAGAAAAAAAGAAGAATATGCGCGAATATGCCTTGCGTCTGAGCCTCAATCTCGACTCTTCGTTGACGCGTGAAGAGTTTGCGAAGCTGTGTCGGATTGGAAAGCCCAAAACGTTCGCTCCTGGAAGTCAGCTTGCCGTCCAGGATGAGACCGTCAGCTCGCTGCATTTGATCCAAACCGGAGCCGTGAAGACTTATCAAACGCACGCAAATGGAAACGAGTCCCTTCTTCGCATTCACTTAGCAGGCAGCATCATCGGCCTGTCATCGCTTTCATCTCGTCGCCGGTGCGATGCAACATCGGTTACGCTGACTCCCACTGAAGCCGTTTGTGTTCCGATTAACGCACTCGTCGAACTGCTTGAACGCGATCCGGGTATGAGCTTGAAACTGATCCGCCTGCTCATTGACCGGCTGAGCGATCTGCATTTTCGAATTGGCGAGCTTCAGACCCTCACAGTCGAACAGCGACTTGCTTATGTTCTGCTCTCCCTCAGCCGGCCAGATCCCAACGGACCTGCTATTGCAGCGTGCGAGCCGATTTCGCTCACGCATGAAGAATTAGCGCAGATGATCAATTCCCGCCGCCAGACTGTGACCTCCACTTTAACGAAATTCTCCAATGAGGGATTGCTTGTCTGCTCAAATAGGACCGTCAGGATTTTGGACTGCATCGGCCTCGAAAAGAAACTCGGTCACTGTTCGGAAAAACGGATACCAGAACAGGCATGACTGTAATCTTGCCGGCCAACGGAACGGCCACGTAAGGGCAGCCCGTTCTCGCCGCTGGTTGGAAATGAGTGGCACCAAGTCGTTCAACTGCCTTTTCCCAAAGGTCTTCAGCCTGAGTTTGGAATGAGGGACGGCGTTTCATGAAGATCGCAAGTATCGATGTCTGGCAACTTCGGGTGCCGCTGACGACGATCTACAAGCTCGCGTTTGGGGAAGTTAGGCACTTCGATTCAATCATCGTCCGGATCACGACAGAAGATGGCCGCGAAGGTCTTGGCGAGGCAACGCTATTAAAGGGCTACACGGAAGAGGCCGTCGAGGGCAGTTGGGCTCTGGCGCAACGGCTTGTCGAAAATATCGCGTCAGCCGATGTGTCTGAGGCCAAGAATGAGATCCTAAGCATCAAAAAGACAGCGCCGTTCACGGTCACCGCATTCGTGACCGCATTAGAGATGATTGAAGGGCATGACCTGCTTGGCTCGACCGAGACTTGCCGTGTTCCCATTCTCGGGCTGCTCGATGGCAAAAGTGGAAATGAGATAGCACAAAACCTCTCTCAGCAGTTGAGCGAGGGTTACACGACGCTGAAAGTCAAAGTGGGATTTGATGCTCAGACTGACCTAGCGCGGGTGCAAACAATTCAGCGCGTTCTAGGTGGTCGGGCAAAGATTCGTCTGGACGCCAATCAAGGCTACACGGCGGAAGATGGTATCTGGTTTGCATCGCGATTGGACCCGGAAGGGATCGAACTCTTCGAGCAACCTTGTCCGGCCGGAGATTGGGACGGTGCCACGAAAGTGGCGCGCCAGTCCAACGTACCGATGATGCTCGATGAATCGATATTTTCCTTGGATGATATTTCTCGCGCCGCTGATCTTAGCGCAGCCGCTTTTATAAAATTGAAGTTGATGAAAGTGGGAGGGCTATCAGCGCTTCTCGACGGGATAGCCTTCATCCGGCAGAACGGCATGGAGGCTGTTCTCGGAAACGGCGTCGCCGGTGATATAGGATGCTGGATGGAATCTTGTGTGGCGGCGCAAGCCATCACCACAAGCGGCGAGATGAATGGTTTCCTGAAGCCGGTCCGTTCGATCTTGAGCAACCCATTACGTGCTGCATCAGGACACGTCGTCATCGAACCGGGTTATGTTCCGCGACTGAATGGCTCGGCGATTGAAGACTTCAAGGTCCAGGCCATTTCCGCGACCGCCTGATCTCGACCGCCTTCGGCGCGCCTTCAGCAACCCAGGGACACTTTGAGGCAAATCCATAGGCGGGCAGTTGCGTGCGGTGGGGTTGCGCAACCGACGACGTGTGCCACCACCTAGCGCAGGCAGATGCAGGATACATCAAGCACGTCATCACTGCTTTTAGCCGAACGTGGATGCTTGTTTGTCAGGCTTTTCGCCTGCTCACAACAAAGTGGCTTCCTCGAAACAAATTTTCACGACACCTTGATGCTAGACGATGCCAGTCAATGATGCTGCTTGGGAGATGCCGCCAAATGGCCAGGATCAATATCAACGGACAGACCGTCGAAGTCGACGCCGACGGGGCGACCCCTTTGCTGTGGGTTCTGCGTGAATATCTCGATCTCACAGGAACCAAATTCGGTTGCGGGGTCGGCGAATGTGGAGCCTGCACCGTTCATGTCAACGGCGAAGCAGTAAGGTCGTGCGTCGTGCCGCTTGAGTCCGTTTCAGAAAGCGATGCCGTTGTTTCAATCGAGGGGCTTTCCCAGGATGGAACCCATCCAATTCAAAAAGCCTGGCTCGAACTCGATGTCCCGCAATGCGGCTATTGCCAGCCGGGGATGATCATGGCAGCGAGCGCGCTACTCGCGAAGAACCCCACGCCCACCGACAAGGAGATCGACGAACAGGTCACCAACATCTGCCGATGCGGCACTTATAACCGCGTGCGGGCCGGCATTCATCGTGCCGCTGGCGAAAAGGCTTAAGGAGGGCTTGTGATGACAACGACACTCAACCTGACACGCCGCGGTTTTATGGTCATCGGCGGTGCAGTGGGCCTGACGCTCGGCATGCGCATTCCGTTGGACGGGCGCGACAGCGCGCACGCCAGCCCCGGATATCCCGAAGAGATCAACGCCTGGGTTGTTGTGAAACCCGACGAGACAGTCGTGATCCGCATCGCGCGCTCGGAAATGGGCCAGGGTACGCTGACCGGATTAGCTCAGCTTGTCGCCGAGGAACTCGATTGCGACTGGTCGAATGTCACGACCGAATATCCGACCCCGGCAACCAACCTGGAGCGAGGCCGGATCTGGAAAAGCTTTTCGACCGGAGGCAGCCGCGGCATCCGCGAGTCGCATCAGTATGTCCGCGAAGGCGGTGCAGCCGCCCGCGAGATGCTCATTGAAGCCGCTGCCAGCGCATGGGGCGTGCCCAAGGGTGAATGCTCCGCGAAGAAAGGCGTTATTACACACGCGGCATCCGGACAAACTACGACGTATGGGAAAGTTGCCGGAGCGGCCGCCAAACTCGCTGTTCCCGAAGACGTCAAACTCAAAGACCCGAAGGACTGGACGATTGCCGGCAAACCGCTGAAGCGGCTCGACACTGCTGAAAAACTCACCGGCAAACAGATTTACGGCGCCGACCTCAAGCTGCCAGGCATGCTCAATGCTGCAATCAAGCAATGCCCTGTGTTTGGCGGCAAGGTGAAGTCGTTCGACGCAGACGCCGTCAAATCCATGCCGGGGGTCAAAAAAGTCGTTGCCGTCGAGGACTATGCGGTCGCTGTCGTGGCCGACAAATGGTGGCAGGCGAAGACGGCGCTCGATGCGCTGCCGATCGAATGGGACGAGGGCGAAAACGCCGATGTCTCAAGCGCCTCCATTGCTGAATTTCTGAATGAAGGGCTTTCGGCAAAGGAAGCGTTTATCGGCAACAAGGTGGGCGACGCCGATGCGGCAATCGCCAAAGCTGCGAAGAAGATCGAGGCTGTTTATTCCTACCCTTATCAGAACCACGCGACCATGGAGCCGATGAACGCCACGGCCAAGTGGACGGAAGATCGCTGTGAAGTCTGGTGCCCGACGCAGAACGGAGAAGCGGCGCTCGCGGCGTGCGCGGAAGCCGCCGGGCTGCCGCCCCAGCAGTGCGAAGTCTACAAGCTGCATCTGGGTGGCGGTTTCGGGCGGCGCGGCGCGTTTCACGACTACGTACGCCAGGCGGTCCTGATCGCGCAGAATTTCCCTGGGACGCCAGTCAAGCTCTTGTGGACGCGCGAAGAGGATATGACGCAGGGCCGCTACCACCCTGTCACGCATTGCAAGTTGACGGCAGGCCTTGATGCGGACGGCAACATGGTTGCGTTCCGGGTTCGCATTTCGGGGCAATCGATCCTTGCAGGCGCGATGCCACAGCGTCTGAAAGATGGCGCCGACCCTATCACCTTCCAGTGCTACGCGCCGAAGGGAGATCACTCGATCAGCTACAGCTTCCCCGATCTGCTGGTCGACCACGCGATGCGCAATCCGCATGTACCTCCGGGCTTCTGGCGTGGTGTCAATGCCAACCACAACACGATTTACACCGAGTGCTTTCTTGATGAGGTCGCGCATGCGACGGGCAAGGACCCGCTGGAGTTCCGACTTGCGCTGATGGAAAACTACCCCAAGAACCAAGCGGTTCTGAAAGCGGTGGCGGAGCGCGCAGGCTGGGGCAAACCGGCTGCGGAAGGTGTTCACAGGGGCCTGGCGCAATGCACGGCGTTCGGCAGCCATATTGCCGCCTGTGCGGAAGTCTCCGTGACCGGCGGGAAACTCAAAATCCACCGCATCGTCGCGGCCACCGACTCTGGCTATGCAGTCAACCCTCAGCAGATCGAGGCCCAAGTCGAGGGATCGTTTGTCTATGGCCTCTCGGCGATGCTGTATGGGGCATGCACTGTCAAGCAGGGACGCATCGAACAAACCAATTTCGATTCCTACGTCGTCATGCGGATGGCCGAGATGCCAAAGGTCGAAACCATCGTCATGCCGTCCGGCGGCTTTTGGGGCGGGGTCGGTGAGCCGACCATCGCGGTTGCCGCGCCTGCCGTTTTGAATGCACTTTTTGCGGCAACCGGAAAGCGCATTCGTTCGTTGCCCTTGAGCAAGCACGACCTTAGTTCGTGAAGCGTCTTGCGGCAGGGCTTTTAAGCGCGATCTCGTCTGCGGCACTCATTGCTGCAGACGGGCAAGCCGTGGCTGAAGAACTGTTGCCGTTCGAAATCCACGGCGACGCCGTGCCAAAAGCGCTCGGCGGATTGTCCGGCGACGCTCAGCGCGGCAAGCAAATCATCCTCGACCGGCGCAAGGGAAACTGTCTTATCTGCCATACGTTTCCCATTGAGGATGAGCCGTTTCAGGGTGCAATCGGGCCGCCGATGTCGGGTGTTGCGCGCCGGTTGAGCGAGGGCCAGATCCGGCTCAGGATGATCGATCAGAGCCGGATCAACCCCAAGACGGCAATGCCGCCTTATTATAGAACCAAGGGGCTTGCCGATGTCGCGCCGGAATACGAAGGCCGGCCTGCTCTGAGCGCGCAGGAAATCGAAGATGTCGTTGCCTATCTTGCAACCTTGAACGGGTAATCTATGCCGACACGCCGACAAATCATTCAAACCCTTGGCGCTGGAGCGGGAATGGCGCTTTTGCCGCGCCATGCGTGGGCGTCTCCGGAATTGCGCGACAAGGCTCTCAATGAGTTGACGGGTGGACGCCCCATTAGTGACGGCCGGGTGACGTTGACGATTCCACAGGTCGCCGAGAACGGTCTATCCGTCTACACGACCGTACAGGTCGACAGCCCGATGACGCCTGACGACCACGTCAAGAAGATCCATATTTTGGCGGAGCGCAATCCGATTGCCCGTCTGCTGACGTGGCATCTCGGGCCGCGTTCAGGCACCGCAAAGGTTTCGACCAACATCCGCCTTGCGGCGACTCAACAGGTCACGGCGCTGGCCGAGATGAGCGACGGTAGCTTCTGGCGCGACATCAAACCCGTCGTCGTGACAATTGCGGCCTGCATTGACGGAGGCTAGGCACATGGCACTTGCAACAGCACGCGTCTCGATGCCGAAAGAAGTAGGCAAAGGCGATATCGTTGAAATCAAGACGCTGATCCGGCACCGCATGGAAACAGGATACCGCGTCGACTCCGTCGGCAAGAAAATTGCGCGCCATATCGTCAAACTTCTTACGGTGACTTACGACGGAGAAGAAATATTCCGGATGGATTTCACGCAAGGCGTTGCGGCCAATCCGTTCGTCGCCTTCACCACGGTCGCGACGCAAACTGGCGAACTTGTCTTCGTCTGGGTCGACGACAAGGGCGAGGAGGTGCGCGTCGTCAAGGAGCTGACAGTCGCCTGATGAGCGTTGCGATGAAACAGACAGTGTCCGGCAGGGCATCTCATTCGGCGCTGGCAGCATTTTTCTGCGTTGCGGCTGTTGTTGCAGCGGGCCCGGCGAGTGCTGGTGGTGAGCCTTTGCCTTCTGGTACGTCGTTTCTAACGCAATCGCTCCAGGCCCAGCAATCCGACGAAGCAACCAATCCGGGCATGCTCTGGATCAGCGAAGGCGCGTTGATTTGGCAGACGCCAGATGGCGCATCGGGTGCATCGTGCGCGACATGCCATGGCGACGCGGGCACGAGTATGAAAGGGGTGGCGGCCAGCTATCCAAAGGTCTACGGCAAGACTGGTGAACTTCTGAACCTTGAAAAACGCATCAACCTCTGCCGCACGTCGCAGCAGAATGCGGAGCCCTATGCGTACGAGTCCGACCCGTTATTGGCACTGACGGCTTTTATCGCGCGCCAATCGTTGGGCCAACCGATCAACGTCCAAATCGACGATGCGTCGCGGGCATTTTACGAAAGGGGCAAGGCTATGTTCTACCGGCGTCAGGGGCAGCTCAACTTGTCATGTGCGCAATGCCATGAAGCTCTGGCCGGTAAGCAGTTGCGCGGCGACACGATCAGCTATGGTGTCGGCAATGGCTATCCGGCCTACCGCCTGGAGTGGCAGACCCTTGGCTCACTTCACCGGCGATTGCGTTCTTGCTCTTATGGGGTACGCGCCCGTCGGTTCGAATTCGGATCGCCGGAATATTTGAGCCTCGAACTTTTTCTGGCTGTTCGGGCCCAAGGCGTTCCTGTCGAAACTCCGGCAATACGGCGCTGATGGGGATGGTTATGGTGACGAGGCGCGAAGTTACGGCGGGCTTGGTCGCTTCTGCGGCGGCAGGGATCAGCGCGCCGGCAATTGCTCAAGCCAAGCCGCGCATCGTTGTCGTCGGAGGTGGAGCAGGCGGGGCGTCCGCTGTGCGCAGGCTGTCTCAGAAAGCTGGTAACAAGTTGGCCATCACCTTGGTCGAACCTAAGACGGTCTACACAACCTGTTTCTACTCCAATCTTTATCTTGGCGGCATCCAGTCGCTTGATACACTGCAATTCAATTACAGCACGCTTGGCAAGCTTCCCGGCGTCACGCTCGCCGCGGTTCGGGCGGCCAGGGTCGATCGCGAGGCACGGCTCGTCCGCCTGGAAAATGGCGCGCAACTTCCTTATGACCGGCTCGTCTTGTCGCCTGGAATTTCTCTCGACTACACATCCGTACCTGGCTGGTCGAAAGAAGCCGAAGCCGTCATGCCGCACGCCTGGCAATCAGGCGAACAAGCAAAGGCTCTCAAGCAGCGTTTTGATGCCGTCCCGGATGGCGGCTTGATTGTCGTCATCGCGCCGCCCAACCCTTCGCGATGCCCGCCTGCACCTTATGAGCGCGTCTCGATGATGGCTCACGCGCTTCAAAAATCAGGCCGCAAGAATACGAGGATCGTCATTCTCGATCCTAAGGACAAGTACCCCAAGCAGGCGCTGTTCCAGCAGGCTTGGGAGCAATATTATCCCGGCATGATCGAGTGGATGCCGCCGATGATCTTTGAGGAGGTGAAGGCTGTCATCCCGCAAACGATGACGGTCGAAACAGGCTTTGAAACCTACGAAAAAGCCGATCTCGTTAACGTCATTCCGCGCCAGACTGCCGGTCAGATCGCAGTCGATGCGCACCTGACTGCGGATAACGGTTTCTGCCCAACGGACCCCTTCACGATGAAGTCCCTTTTTGACGGGAACATTTTCGTATTGGGAGATGCATCCATCGCGGGGGACATGCCCAAGTCGGCGCATGCAGCCAGTAGCCAGGCACGTGCCGCCGCCGACATCATTATCAGAGAATTCCTGATGCCTGGCGCGGAGCCATTGGAGTATCGCAGCCGATGCTGGAGCCAGCTCGGCGCCGAAAATAGCGTTTTTGTCGCCGGGCGTTACCAGCCGACTGAGGAAAAAATCAAACTTATCGAAAGTGAGATATCGTCGCTAACTGACAGCGCTGAAACACGCCGGCAGAACTACCGAAGCTCAGCCGCCTGGTATTCGCAGCTCACAGGCGAGATGTTTGGTTGAGCCGGCAGATTTACCTGCGGGGACACCCTACTCAAGCGCCAGGATGAAGTTGCGCACCACCGGATAGATTTCCCGCTCCCAGCGTTTGCCGTTGAAAACGCCGTAGTGGCCGACATTGGCCTGCAGGTGATGGCGCTTCAAATGCGGCCGCAGCGACGAGCACAAATCGTGCGCCGCCGCCGTCTGGCCGAGACCGCAGATATCGTCGCGGCCGCCTTCGACGGTCAACAGAGCAGTCCGTCGAATGCGCGAAGGATCGACCGGCTTGTCTTGGAAGGTAAACGAGCCGTTCGCCAGATCGGCCTTATGGAAGACCCGCTCGATCGTCTCCAGATAAAACTCAGCCGTCAAATCGAGGACGGCGAAATACTCGTCATAGAACGTCTTGATCTTTTCGGCTTCGGCGATCTCGTTGGCCGCCAGGTGCCGGTACATCTTGCGGTGCTGTTCTTGGTGCCGTTCAAGGTTCATGCTGACAAAAGCCAGGAGCTGCAGGAACCCGGGATAAACGCTTCGGTCCGCACCGGCATATCGTCCCGGAACGCGCGCGATCACCATGTTCTGGAACCACTCCAGCGTTTTCGCCGCGGCAAGTTCGTTGACCTCCGTCGGGCTTTCGCGCGGGTCGACTGGTCCGGCCATAAGCGTCATCGAGCGCGGTGCGGCCGGATTATTGTCCGCAGCCATCACAGCCGCCGCAACGAGCGCCTGAACGCAAGGTTGGCACACGGCGAGGAGATGCGTCCCCTTGCCGATTTCTTCGATGAAGCGGATGACATATGCAATGTAATCGTCGACCCCGAAAGAGCCCGCCGACTGCGGAACGTCGCGGGCGTTCTTCCAGTCCGTGATGTAGACGTCGTGATCGGCCAGAAGCGTGCGGACCGTCCCGGCGAGCAGCGTCGAAAAGTGTCCCGACAGCGGCGCAATAACCAGCACCTTCGGCTGCGCAACCTCGGTCTCTTTGCTGAACCTGAGGAGATTGCCGAACGGCAGATCCAAAACGACATCTTCGCGCACAGCGACGTCGCCGTTGCCGGAGCGAACAGAATCGAAGCCGAACGATGGACGCGAGTGGGTCAGCTTGTACCGCGACATCATTTCAAGCGCGGCCAAGAAGTGTCCGGGAAGGAACTTGTCAAAGCCGAGGTTCCAGAACGATGACATCCGGCGTGTCGCTGATGCGATTTCCCGCATTGGCACGAGCAAGTCGTCCTGCATTTGATAAGCGGCGTAAAGCATGTGTCCCCGATCCTTGCATGGCTAGCCGGCAATTCGACTTCGGCTTCTCACTCGGCACGCAGGGTGCAGGAGAATAACCGCCAGTGTAGACTTGCTAGATTAGTCGAAGCTGGATTTGGTCGGCAATACAATGGTTTGCCTGCTTTCTAGGCAGGGCAGCCTGACTTTTACGCAGAGGCCGGCGTTTGTAGGAGACCTAACAACGATGCCAAAGGCGACGCTGACGATTTCGTCAAAGAATTATTCCTCATGGTCGCTGCGCGGCTGGTTGCTATGCCGGATGGCCGGATTGAACTTTGAGGAAGCCCCGGTCGATCTCGACGACCCCGACGTGCGCCAGGAGCTCCTGCTCCTCTCTCCATCCGTCCTCGTTCCGCGACTGACCCACAAGGACGTCGTCGTTTGGGATACGCTCGCAATTGCAGCCTACCTCGATGAAATCTCACCCGATGCCCATCTCCTCCCGAAGAGCCGCGCCCTCAGAGCACATTGCTGCGCGATCTCCGGCGAGATGCATTCAGGCTTCCACAATTTGCGTTCGGCCCTGCCGATGAACCTCAAAGCCAAGCACGAGACCTTCAAGATCTTTGCTGGCGCGCGCCCCGATATCGAGCGCATCAAGACCATCTGGACGGAATGTCTGGAAGCCTATGGCGGCCCTTACCTCTTCGGCGAGGAACTCACCCTTGCCGATGCGATGTATGCCCCGGTGTGCACCCGGTTCGTGACCTATGCGGTGAGCCTCGAAGGACCGCTCGCAGAATATAGCGACCGCATCCTCGCTTGGCCGCTCATGCAGGAATGGACCGCAGCGGCATTGGCCGAGCCTGAAGAAATGGCGGAACTCGACGTCGAGTTCTGACGGCTGGCATCTGCTCGAGATATTAGATTTGGAGCCTGTTAGAAGGCCCAGGAACGGGCCGGCGGACTGGCGCCGGCCGCAATGCCTCTTTGTCGGCAACGCGCAGCTCGCATGCGCCAGCCTGTTGGTCTAAAGTTGCAACGCAACATTTCTGCGCAAGGTCAGCCGATCCAACTAGGAAAATTACTTAGAATCAATGGATTGTTGGTGCGCGGCCGAGTTGTCGCACTGCAAAAGCATAATTGTGCATTGCACAATATTTCTAGATAACAAGCGCAGGCCAAGCCGCTGATTGGTCCCATCAAGTTCTTCTGAAAATCCGATTCAAACAGACAGGTGCATTTTGTCTGCAACCTTGCTCATCGTTGAAGACCATCCAGCCATTCGGGAAACGCTGGCGGACCTAATCTTGGAGGCGCTCCCACAATCTAAAGTGCTGCAAGTTGGAAACGTCACCACCGCGCAGGACGTCCTGAAAAACGGTTCGGATGTTGATCTCGTGATACTGGACTTGAGCCTTCCAGACGCGCAGGGCCTGATGGCCTTGGTCGATGTCCGCATCATTGAGCCGTCGGCAAAGATCCTCGTCGTCTCTGGCCACGACCACGACCGGACAATCGAACTGGCGTTCATGCTTGGAGCCAACGGATTTCTGTCGAAATCCAGCACTTGCGACACGATTATCGACGCGGTCGTGATGTTGGCGAACGGCCACAAGGGCAAGGCGGCAAAACCAAAAACGAACGGCAACAGTTTCGATGGGCTGATGCTCCCCCAGAACGCTCAGATCAAGCTCACCAAGCAGGAAACCAGAATCCTGAGCATGCTCTGCAAGGGCCATATGAACAAGATCCTGGCCTTTGAAACCGGCCTGACGGAATCGACGGTCAAAGCGCACATCAGCAGTATTCTCAGGAAGTTCGATGTGCCAAGCCGCACGCAGGCGATTCTGGAAATCATCGACCCGTTCCATGAAAATCGCTGCTGAGCCGGCAACGCGGTTCGATTGAGAACGCCAAGCCCTCGCCTCATGAGAATGCGCGCCAGCCGTTGCCGCAATCTTGAAAAGGCATATTGTCGACCTGGCTTGCCTCACAGGGGCTTCCCGTCTACTGCCTTGATATGCAGCCCAATAGCCGTTGCGAGCACGTCGCGAAGTATGATCGCGCCGCGCTAGCTGAGCAGCGCCTGATTAACGGCTGCAAATAGGCATTGTTTGAGCCGATCCGTCGGCAGGTGAAGGGGTAGAGATGGCACTCAAGAAGGGGATCAAGCAGCTGTTGGATGAGGCAGCGCAGCGGATCAAGGTCGTCAGCACCGACGAGGGAAAAGCACTGCTCGAAGATCAAAATACGGTCTTTATCGATCTGCGCGATGTCCGCGAACTTGAGCGCGATGGTACGATCCCCGGCGCATACCACGCCCCCCGCGGCATGCTCGAGTTCTGGGTCGATCCCGAAAGCCCATATCACAAAGATGTCTTCAGCTCAGGCAAGAACCTGGTTCTTTACTGCCAGTCCGCCTGGCGTTCTGCGCTGGCGACGGCAACGCTCGTCGACATGGGCCTTGAAAATGTCAGCCACCTGGAAGGTGGTTTCTCGGCTTGGAAAGAAGCTGGTGGTCCAATCGCTGCGCGCGAGAAGAAATCCTAAACCACGATCCGGCCGCAGCGGCGTTCAGCTTGTCGGCGCGGTTGCCTCTCCTTCGGCTTCCGCGCCAAGTGGCGCAAGCGTATCGGTCTGCGGTGTTTCCGAGCGCGTCGGCGAGTGGAAGACGAAGGTCGACTTCTGATCGTCGGGCACTGCCGAGCGGATCGACATCCGCCACAACGTGTAGGCGATGATAACGATGTGTGCTGAAGCCGTTGTCAGGAACAGGCCGTGCAGACCGAGAACCTGCATGAGAGCACCTGCGATGAGCGGTCCGCAGACTGCCCCAACCCCGAACACCAGCAAGAGGCCGCCGCTCGTCAGCACATAAGTTTCCGGCGAAGCGTGATCATTGGCGTGCGCAACAAGCAGCGGGTACATCGTAAAGATGCCGGCCCCGAGAATGGCAACCGCGGCCAGAGCCGCAATTGGGCCGGTCGGCTCAATCGCGATAAACGTGAGATCGGCAGCCAATGCCATGATCGCAGTCCCGACCAGCACCATGCGCCTGTCGACGCGATCGGAAATCAAGCCCGTCGGAAGCTGCACAAGAGCACCGCTCAAAACCGGTACGCTGGCAAACAGCGCAACCGTTGAGAGGCTGAGCCCGACGCCGGTCGCATAAACGGCAGCAAGTGTCCCAAAGGCGCCGTTTGAGATCCCGACAAAGAGCGCCGCGACAACGGATACCGGTGACCGCCTGTAAAGTTCTCCCAGGTCGAGACTGATGCTGACGAGCGGCTGCGGCGACACAGACGACGAAACAGCCGTCGGGATGAGCGCCAGCATATAAAACATCGCAGCAAGCACGAAGAAGACGAACCCCATCGGGTCGCCAAGTGTGATCACCATCTGCCCGGCCGTCGTCGCGAAGAGATTGCAGGTCATGTAGACGCCGAACAAGGTGCCACGGGACGACGGGTCGGCACGTTCGCTCAGCCACCCTTCGACGATCATCGCCGCGCCGGCGAAACAGAACCCGGAGACGGCACGCGCAGGAATCCACGCCCAAGGTGTGATGAAAAGAAGCGAGGTGAGAACCGCAAGACCCGCCAGTGCACACATGACGCTGAAAGAGCGGATATGCCCAACACGGGCAACCAGACGCGATGTGAGAACGCACCCCAGGACATGACCCGTCGCCCACGACGTACCAAGGAGCCCGAGGACAAAAGAACTAAAGCCTTCGCCAGCGCCGCGTACCGGTAGGATGAGCGCGTTGATGCCGCCTGCGAACAGCAGGAATGCCGATCCCATCAAAAGGGCAGCGACTGGGAGGATCCGACTAGCCATTTGTCCTTATGCCGATTCAAAAACGGTCGTGCATAGCCGGGCGGCATACTTTGCCACAGCACTTCGCGCAACCAATTTTGGAGGGGCTCAGGACGTCGTGCAAAAGTGCGGACCCTGCACGCGGCATTCTTGCAGCAATGTTCGACAAGACCTGTTGCTGGACACCGCCTAGAAGCGAAAAAATGGCGGAAGCACAGAGCTCCCGCCTATGGTCACAGCTATCATCAGATCAGTTTGAAGGAATAGGGTCTCCTCTGCTGTTGGACTACTTGCGATAAGAACGGCTTTGATAAGTCTTGATGCGATCCAGTTCTTCCTCGTATTGGTTTCTCGATGTGGTGTGTGAGTGTGTGGGACGAGATTGAAGATACCGGCAAAATGTCGCTGGCGATTTAAATCGCGCGCCACCATTTGACAGAGATATTGCGAAAATCTTCGACGAATAATTCGTTCTGCACAGGACCGATGCCAGTGGCGGTCCAGCGGGCTTGCGTTCGCAGGTGGATGTGCGCGAAAACCCAGGCGAAGCCGGCAATTTGCGCAGGCGACCTGTCGGCCTTTGCAAGCAGTCGAAATCGGGTAGACTTCCGCCCAAGGCCAGAGAACGTGAGCAAGGCGCGCGAAGTTGAGGCCTTGAAGGCAAAACGACCAACGAGGAGCCAGCAATGAGCGGCACCAGGAATTTCGATCGCAAAATCAAGATCGCACCGTCGATCCTGTCGGCTGATTTCGCCAATTTCGGCCGCGAGTGCGAGGCGATCGAGGATCAGGGCTGCGACTGGGTCCACGTCGATGTCATGGACGGCCACTTCGTGCCCAACATCACCTTCGGCCCGCAGGCCTGCAAGGCAATCCGTCCGCACGTCAAAACGGTGATGGACGTCCACCTGATGATTGCTCCGGTCGATCCGTATATCGAGGCCTTCGCCTCAGCCGGTGCCGATATCATCACGGCGCACGTCGAAGCCGGTCCGCATCTCGACCGGACGCTGCAAGCCATCCGCGATGCGGGCTGCAAGGCCGGCGTCGCCATCAACCCGGCAACGCCGCCGGAAGCCATCGAGTTCGTCCTCGATCGCATCGACCTGGTCTGTGTCATGACCGTCAACCCCGGCTTCGGCGGCCAAAGCTTCATTCACGCGATGCTGCCGAAAGTGAAGCGGTTGCGCGAGATGATCGGCGACCGGCCGGTACATATCGAGATCGACGGCGGCGTGACCAAAGACACCGCACCGTTGGTTGCCGAAGCCGGCGCCGACGTGCTGGTTGCAGGATCGGCCGTTTTCAAAGGCGGCAGCGTTGCAAAGCCCGAAGTCTATGGCGCCAACATCAAGGCGATCAGGCAAGCCGCTGAGGCAGCCTGCGCGACGATCCAGCCAGCCGCCCAGCCCGCAGCATGAAATCAGTCATCTTTGACCTCGACGGAACGCTCGTCGATAGCGTCGCGGCGATCTGTGACGTCGCCAATATCCTGCTCGATGAATTGTCGATGCCGCAAATGAGCGTCGAAGAGGCGCGGCAGTACATCGGCAACGGCGCCGAAGTCTTCTTGCAACGAACATTGAGCGCACGCAGCGCTGCGGCAGACGAAATGTGCGCGCAGCACCTACAACACTTCCTGCAGCTCTATGCCGAGGCTCCCGGCGAAGCCAACCGGCCCTTTGACGGGGTTGATGAGGCTTTGTGCGCCTTGGTCGAAGAGGGGTGGGTGATGGGGCTCTGCACCAACAAGCCTCTGGCGCCTACAATCGCCGTCATCGAAGCGCTCGGCTGGAAAAATCTGTTTCAGGCGGTCGTCGCCGGCGACACTCTGCCACAAAGAAAACCGGACCCAGCACCTCTCCGCGAGGCGGGCCGTCGTCTGGGCGCGACAAAACCCATCTTCGTCGGCGATAGCGAAGTTGATGCCGAAACAGCCTCTGCGGCGCAATTGCCGTTCGTCCTGTTCACCGAGGGCTACCGAAAATCGCCGGTCGAAAGCCTTCGGCACACTGCGGCGATTTCGCAGTTTGGCAATTTACTTCAGGTGCTTAACGCGGTTTCCCGAGACGCCTGACGGCTATCAAAAAGCCCACGACGCCTCAGCCGCCAGGGCGTGCGGCTCCCGCGTTAATCGTAAAATCCAAAAATCAGACCGCATTGCACAAAAATCTCCTGCGCCGCAGCATGCATTCCTGTCCGCAAAAGCCGGTTTGCCACTGGCGCAGGCCGCCGCAAATGCGCTAGACTAAAGGCTATCGCGGAAAGCAGGCCGCCCCGTATGCATCGGGTGCCGGCGCTATGTTCAGCGCCCTCGCACGCTTCCATTGCCGGCAGCCCTCGACCTTACCGGAGCATGCAACATCTATGCAGGCGCGTCCGTTTTCTATTGCACAGTCTGAACATCGCCCCTCTGAAGCTGGCGCCCATGCTGTTGGCGGACGGCATCCCTCCTCCGATCGCACGCAACTGTCTGTGCAGAAGGCGGGAATCGCCATCGCAGACAAAAACCCCATCGTGCGCGCTGGGTTGGCCGAATTCATCGCCCGCGACGACCGCTTCGCCATTCGAGACCTCGTCTCCAGCGGCGCTGAGTTCATGTCGGTCTGTGAACGCCAGCGCATCGAGATTGGCGTGATCGGATGGGCCCTGCCCGATATGACCGGCGGCGACGTGCTCCGAGCCGTCAAGCGGCGTAACCTGCCAACACGCGTCATCGTCTATACCGGCGATTTCACGCCCGCCGTGCTGCGTGAAGCCGTCAAGTCGGGAGCCTGGGGCGTGGCTTCGAAGGCCGACGACCCCAAGGTGCTGCTCGAAACCATTTCAAGCGTGCATCAGGGCCGGATGAGTATCCCGTTCATCGACATCTCGGCGCTGACGTCTGACCCGCTCGAAAACCTCACCGTGCGCGAAAAGGAACTGCTGCGCGCGCTCGCCAACGGCTGGACCAACGAGCAGATCGCCAGCCGCATCGGGATTTCGCGCAATACCGTCAAATACCACCTCAAAAACCTTTACGAAAAAATCGGCGCTTCCAACCGCGCAATGGCCGTTGCGATGTATCTTTCAAGCGGCCCAGACCGCTTCTAACTGCCCGCTCGCTAGATGCGAAAAACTGCAGTTTGGCCCTGGGTGGTAAACTGCCTACCCACCTGATGAGGCAACTACCCACTTGGGTAGGTTTGTCGATATAAGCTCCTGCATCTCCTGCATTTCAGGCTGCTTTGAAGATTCCCCAGCCGGGTGGTTTTTCCTATCCGCGCGGGTGTTGCGAGAGCTTCGACCAAAGTCCATGATCTGTCCCATGCCGCCGACGTCCTCATGACAGTGCGGTTCCCCAACAGCCGCTGAGTGACAAGGCGGTTTCAACGATCTTCTCGGAGGGATTAGACCATGCCGGTACAGCCGCACCTTTTTATTCCTGGCCCAACGAATATTCCAGAGCGCGTCCGCATGGCGATGAACCTGCCCATGGAAGACATGCGCAGCCCCGAGTTTCCGAAATTCACACTGCCGCTTTTCGAAGACCTGAAGAAGGCCTTCAAGATGAAAGACGGCCGCGTCTTCATCTTTCCTTCGTCAGGAACCGGTGCTTGGGAATCGGCAATCGAGAACACATTGGCACCCGGCGACAAGGTGCTGATGTCGAGCTTCGGCCAGTTTTCGTTGCTCTGGGTCGATATGGCCACCCGTCTCGGCCTTGAGGTTATTCATTGCGAAGAAGAGTGGGGCGTAGGCGTTCCTCTCGAGAAGTACGCTGACATCCTCGCAAAAGACATTCACCACGAAATCAAAGCTGTTTTCGCGACCCACAACGAGACCGCAACCGGCGTCTCGAGCGACATCCCCGGCGTCCGCGCCGCGCTCGATGCCGCCAAACACCCCGCACTGTTGATGGTCGATGGCGTTTCGTCAGTTGGTTCGCTCGATATGCGAATGGGCGAATGGGGCGTCGATTGCTGCGTTTCCGGCTCTCAGAAAGGCTTCATGCTTCCGACCGGCCTCGGCATTCTCGCTGTCAGCCAGAAGGCGCTCGAAGCCAACAAGTCGCAGGAACCGCGTTTGAGCCGCTGCTACTTCTCCTTCGAAGACATGATCAAGACGAATGATCTGGGCTTCTTCCCTTATACGCCAGCAACCCAGCTGCTCCGCGGCTTGCGCGCCTCCCTCGACATGATCTTCGAAGAGGGTTTGGACAACATCTTCGCGCGCCACACCCGTTTGGCAACCGGCGTCCGTAAGGCTGTCGAGGCCTGGGGTCTTAACCTGTGCGCCAAGGAGCCCAAGTGGTACTCCGATACCGTCAGCGCCATCATGGTACCGGAAGGCATTGACGCCAACGACGTGCTGAAGACGGCCTATTATCGCTACAACACGTCGCTCGGCACCGGATTGAACAAGGTCGCCGGCAAGGTCTTCCGGATCGGGCACCTTGGTGCGCTCGACGAGGGCATGATCGGTGGCGCGCTGTTCAACGTCGAAATGGCGCTCTTGGATTGTGGCGTCAATATCAAGGCAGGGTCCGGCACCGGTGCCGCCGCAGAATACTTCCGCTCCACGGCCACAAAGTCGGCCACATCGCGGGAAAGCGGCGGACTGAAAGCGGCCTGAACCGGAATTCAGGGCTAAGCCCGAAAGGGTCCCTAGCTCCCACGAACTTGCATCTGGTAGAAGCTAAGGGCGGCGCACGGTCGTGCGCCGCATGAGACAGCGCGTGCCTGATGCTCCTCAATCCTCGCCGCATCAAAGCGGCATCGTTTGAAGAGCCCCGGGCAGCCTACGCAAACCACGAGATCCTGCAGACAGCTTGGCAGAGCAGCGCTTCGGCAAGATGTCTTCAGAGAGGAAACAGCCAAAATGAGTTTTACCCTTCATCCCCTCCGCAAGCAGCGCCTCCAGCGTTCTGAACTCGCCTGCCCGGGCTCCAACGCAACCATGATCGACCGCGCCTTCAAGAGCGCCGCCGATTTCGTCTTTCTCGACTGCGAAGATGCCGTGGCTCCGCCGGAAAAAGAGCAGGCCAGAAAGAACATTATTCAAGCGCTCAACGACCTTGATTGGAAAGGCGCCGGTAAAACCGTATCCGTCCGCATCAACGGTCTCGACACGCACTACATGTATCGCGACGTCGTCGACATCATGGAGCAGGCCGGCGACAAGCTCGACACGATCCTGATCCCGAAGGTCGGCGTACCAGCAGACGTCTACATGGTCGAATGCCTCGTCAGCCAGATCGAAGAAGCCAAGGGCTACACCAATAAGGTCGGCACCGAGGCTCTCATCGAAACGCCACTTGGCATGGCCAACGTCGAAGCCATTGCCGCCGCACCAAGCCGCCTTGAAGCCATGCACTTCGGCGTTGCCGACTACGCTGCCTTCAACAAAGCCCGGACCGTTGTCATCGGTGGCCTCAACCCGGACTATCCAGGTGACCAGTGGCACTTCGCACTGTCGCGCATGACGGTGGCCTGCCGCGCCTACGGTCTGCGTCCGATTGATGGTCCGTTCGGCGACTTCAGCGATCCGGATGGCTACACGGCCGGCGCCAAGCGTGCAGCAGCACTCGGTGTTGAAGGCAAATGGGCGATCCACCCCTCGCAGATCGAGCTCGCCAACGACGTGTTCTCGCCTCTGCCTGGCGAAGTCGAGCGCGCACACAAGATCATCGCGGCTCTCAAAGAAGCTGAAGCCCAGGGCAAAGGCGCTGCCTCGCTCGACGGCAAGATGATCGACGCAGCATCCGAAAAGATGGCCAACAACATCATCGTCGTATCCGAACAAATCGCAGCGGCGAAGGCCAAACAGGGGGGCTAAGCCCCCACGAAGGCCGTCGCGAAAAATACTTAAAGGGAGGAATGTAATGGATATCCATGAATACCAGGCCAAAGAACTTCTCGCGAAGTTCGGTGTGCCCATCCCACGCGGCGGCCTCGCCTACTCGCCAGAACAGGCGACCTACCGGGCAAGCGAAATCGGCGGATCGGTCTGGGTTGTGAAAGCCCAGATCCACGCCGGCGCCCGTGGTAAGGCTGGCGGCGTCAAGATCTGCCGGTCTGACTCTGAAATCTGGGAAGCCGCAGACGGGCTTCTCGGCAAGCGTCTTGTCACCGTACAAACCGGACCACAAGGCAAGTTGGTTTCCCGCCTCTATATCGAGGAAGGCACCAACATCGGCAAGGAATTCTACCTGTCGCTTGTGATGGACCGCGCCAAGGAACGCATCGTTGTTTGCGCCTCGGCCGCCGGTGGCATGGACATCGAGGAAATCAGCGAGCAGGAACCAGACTCACTTCTCAACGTCGTCGTTGACCCTGCCGTCGGCATGCAGGGTTTCCAGGCGCGCGAAATCGCCTTCGGCCTCGGCATCGAACCTGAACTCATCAACAAATTCGAGCGCACCATCCTGGGCTGCTACCGCGCCTTCCGCGACCTCGACGCAACGATGGTCGAGATCAACCCGCTCGTTATCACCAAAGAAGGTGGCGTCGTCGCACTCGATGCCAAGATGTCCTTCGACGACAACGCGCTCTTCCGTCGCCCGCAGATTTCCGAACTGCGCGACAAATCCCAGGAAGACCCGCGCGAAACCTACGCTTCCGACCGCGGCCTGTCCTACGTCGGCCTTGAAGGCGACATCGGCTGCATCGTCAACGGCGCCGGCCTCGCCATGGCGACCCTCGACATGATCAAGTACTCCGGCGGCGAACCGGCAAACTTCCTCGACATCGGCGGCGGCGCCAGCCCGGAACGTGTGCAGAAATCGTTCCGCGCGGTTCTGCGCGATGGCAACGTCAAAGCCGTCCTCGTCAACGTCTTCGCCGGGATCAACCGCTGCGACTGGGTGGCGAAAGGTGTCGTCCTCGCGGTTCAGGAACTCGATATCAAGGTGCCCGTCGTCGTCCGCCTCGCCGGAACGAACGTTGAAGAAGGCCGCCGCATCATCGAGGAAAGCGGTCTCCAGCTGCTGACCGCCGGAAGCTTGCGCGAAGCCGCAGAAAAAGCCGTCACAGCGGCAAAACAATCACCGGCCGCAGCCGCTTAAGGGAGTGAACAGTCATGGCGATCTTTATCAATGAGAATACGAAGATCCTGGTCCAGGGCTTCACCGGCCGCATCGGGACGTTCCACGCCCAGGAAATGATCGACTACGGAACCAACGTTGTTGGCGGTGTTACGCCAGGTAAAGGCGGAACCGAACATCTGGGCCGCCCGGTCTTCAACACGGTGCGTGGCGCTGTTGCCGAAACCGGCGCGGAAGCTTCGATCGTGTTTGTGCCGCCGCCGTTTGCCGCCGACGCGATCATGGAAGCCGCCGACGCAGGCATCAAATACTGCACCTGCATCACCGACGGTATTCCAGCTCAGGACATGATCCGCGTGAAGCGCTACATGCGCCGCTACAAAAAAGAAAACCGCATGCGTCTGGCCGGCCCCAACTGCGCCGGAACCATTTCCCCAGGCCGCGCCATGCTCGGCATCATGCCGGGTCACATCTACCAGCAAGGCCGCGTCGGCGTCATCGGACGCTCAGGCACGCTTGGCTATGAAGCAGCCGAACAGCTGAAAGCCTTGGGTCTTGGCATCTCGACCAGCGTCGGCATCGGCGGTGACCCGATCAACGGCGCCTCCTTCCGCGATATCCTGGAAGAGTTCGAGAACGATCCCGACACCGATGTCGTCTTGATGATCGGCGAAATCGGCGGTCCTCAGGAAGCCGAAGGTGCAGTCTACGCCCGCGACCACATGAAGAAGCCGGTCGTTGCCTATATCGCCGGCTTGTCGGCACCCAAGGGCCGCAAGATGGGCCACGCCGGCGCTATCGTGACGAGCTTCGGAGAATCTGCTGCCGAGAAGGTGGAAATCCTCAAAGAAGCCGGTGTCACCATCGCACCGACGCCTTCTGATATGGGGGCGACCGTCGCCGATGTTCTTTCCAAGATGTCGAACGCGGCTTGAGCTTGGCTCCAAGCAAAGACAAAAAACGAAAAGAACTAGGGCGAGAAACAAATCGGGATCGAGAGCGAAACATGTCAACGGATCAATCGTCTGCAGCAATGCCGCTCGACGAGTTCAAACTGCGCGACGAACTGCGGGCATTAAGAACTCAAATTCCCGATGCGCCCTGGGTTAACCCCATCGTTTCGGTGGCGTTCGGACTATCCCGGCGCCTGGAAGCCGGTGAAATCTCCCTGGCTGACATCAAAGGCTTGTCGGCGCGGCTCATGGATCGTGCGCTCCTCAATCGGGCGCGCGGCCTTCGCGACCGCGTCGGTCTCGCCGCCGGACCTCGCGAACGCGACACCTTCTCCGAACTCGTTGCCAAGACAATCTCTGAAAGCGGCGAAACGCCTGACTTTGCCGAATTTGCAAAAGCCTGGTCACGCGCTCGCGCCGGTATCGTTCTGACAGCTCACCCGACGTTCGGAGTCTCAGAATCGCTGGCCGCACAGATGGTCGAAATCGCCGCCAGCGACGACGAATTGGCCGTCGACCGCGCCCGACTTCCGCACCGGCCCGATTCTCCCATCGATCTGGCCTACGAGCATCGCCGCGCCCAGTCGGCCATCGTCAACCTGCGCAACGCGCTCGAAGACCTCTTCAACCGCTTCTATCGCGTCTCGCATGATGCCTTTGGGGATCAGGCGTTCGACGCAAAGCCGAAGCTGGCCACTATCGCGTCATGGGTCGGTTACGACCTCGACGGCCGCACGGACATCACCTGGCTTGCCTCCATCAAACTGCGCTTGAAAGAGAAGCTCGCCGCACTCAACGACATTCGCCAGCGTTTCCTGCTCACCAAACATCGCTTGACCGAAAGCTCGGACGTCGAACGCGTCAGCCGCCAGCTGACCGGCAAGCTCGACCTCGCCATTGCAGCCGTTCAAGAGCAGGTCCAGGCGATTAACTCGATCAGCGACGATCCAAAGTCGCTGTCGCGCGCGTCCAACATTATTTCCGCCAGCGACACCTACAACCTGACGTCGGTCGCGCCGATCGTCGAGTTGATCGATGAATTGGTCGGCGTCGTCGACCAGGTCCAGATGAAGCGCTCGCTCGCAGCCCTGCGTGGCTTGATTGAAACGACCGGGCTTGGCACCTCGCACATTCATGTCCGCATCAACGCCGCCCAGCTCGACAACGCCCTGCGCGCTCTGATCCGCGAACCGTGGACCAACAACATCAACGAGCGCCGCGCGCTTCAGCATCTCGGCGAGCACATCAAGGCAGCGCAGCAAAATCCTGAGACGGTCAACTTCCGTACGCTGGAACTGGAGACGGCAACCGCCATCCGCCAGTTCGCGATGATCGCCCAGATCAAGAAGCACATCGACCGCGAAACGCCGATCCGCTTCCTGATCGCCGAAAGCGAATCTCCCGCCACCGTCATGATCGCCGTCTATCTGGCGCGGCTCTTCAACGTGGCCGACATCGTCGACATCTCACCGCTCTTCGAAACCCCCGACGGTCTCGAACGCGGCGGTCGTATGGTCGAAGACTTGCTTCAAGAAGAAGCCTATCGCGATTACGTCCGCGGCCGTGGACGCATGTCGATCCAGACGGGCTTCTCGGACGCCGGCCGCTTCATCGGCCAGGTGGCCGCGACCCTCGAAATCGAACGCCTGCATCTCTCGATTGCCCAGTCCATCCACGCCGCCGGATTGAGCGACGTCGAAACGCTGATCTTCTCGACGCACGGCGAATCCATGGGCCGTGGCGCTCACCCAGGCAACCTCAGCAAGCGCTTGTCGTATTTGCTTCCGCACGAAGTCCGTCGCCGTTTCGCCCGCAATGGCCAGCGCCTCAAGCATGAAACGAGCTTCCAGGGCGGCGACGGGTTCATGTTCTTCTCCGACACGACGCTGACGGCCGAAACGCTGGCAACCGTCATCAAGGATGCATTTGATTTCGAGAAAGGCGAAGATCCTTTCTACGCCGACGAAAGCCTGCTGCTGGACTTCTTCTTGCGCCTGCGCGACTACCAGCAGAACTTGTTTGCGCACCCAGGATACCGCGCCTTGCTCGGCGCCTTCGGCCCGAACCTTCTGTTCAAGACCGGCTCGCGCGCATTGAAGCGCCAGTCCGATGTCAGCCAGCCGCTCGATCGCGGTGATCCCTCGCGCATGCGCGCGATCCCCAACAACGCGATCCTCCAGCAGTTCGGCTACGTTGCTAACGTTGTCGCCGGTCTGGGGTACGCAACGGGCTACGATCGCGAACGCTTCGTCGCGCTTGCCAAGCAGTCTCCGCGCCTCATCGACATTCTCGAAATGGTTGCGCGCGGCAAGCAGCTCTCAAGCCTCAACGCCATGGGCGCCAACGCCTACCTCTTCGACGCAGGCTTCTGGGCCTCGCGCGCCTCCTGGGGCCGCGAACAGAACTTCGAGCCAGCCTTCCGGCAGTTGTCCCGCTCGCTTCTTAACGATATGCGCACGAGCGAAATCAACCGCCTTGTGCACCACATGCGCATCGACGCCATCGACCTTCACGCAATCCTCGAAGGCCTCGGCCTCGAAGGCGGCAAGGTGCCGGATGATACGCGTCTGGAGCTCGATCTCCTGCAGGCGATCCGCATGGCGCTGATCATGCGCATCTTCATCCTGGCCGCGCGCCTGCCGCGTTTCGCACCGCGCAACGACATGTCCTATGAGCGCGTGCTTGATCTCGCACTCGGGCTCGACATTCCTGAGGTCGTAGACTTCATGCGTCAGGTCTTCCCGCATCGCTCATCAGATTCGATCAGCGGAGACGACTACGACGAAAAGGCTTCCTACCGTCCGCATGGAGTCGATGAATACGCCCGGCTGGAGCATGAATTGCTTGCGCCGATGCAGGAGACGTATGAGACCATCCGCGAAATCGGCACGGGTATCTCGCACCACTTCGGCGCGTTCGGCTGATCTCGATTTCGGGTTAAGATCGGGCGGCAGCATCCGCCAACGGCAAAACGCTAGCGCGCAAATTCGCGCTGGCATCGCTTGAATCTCGTCATTCTGAAATGATGGGGTCTACCGCCAGCTCTTGACGACCGCGCGCGTCAAAGCCAGGACACGCCGCATGCGACGGGCGTCTTCGATGCCAAGACCAATACAGCAACCGCATCCAAACAACGGGCGCTGCCTCAGCCGCATTTGGATTTCGTAACTGCGGCGGTAGCGGCGTTGGCCTGGTTCGGTCTCTGGCATCGTCATGTCTCCGGCGTGCTGGGCAGGTCGGCTTCGGCAATGAGAAGAACTTCGCCTTCGCTGAGTTCCGTATCAAGCCATTGGAAGGCAAGGTCAGGGTAGTAACCTTCCAAATCATCGCGAGCCTGTCCAATCTCCATCAGGAGATGCCCGCCAGGTGTCAAATGCTGACGCGCGCTGTCGATGATCTTGCGGGCCAGATCAAGACCGTCCTCCCCGCCAAGATGTGCCAGTTTCGGTTCGGCCTCATATTCAGCCGGGAACGCATCGACGGCAGCTGCCGTGACATAGGGCGGATTGGAAATGATGAGGTCGAACGGCGCTCCATCAAGCCCTTCGAACAGATCGGATTGGCAAAGTTGGATGCGGTCTTCGAGGTGATAGTCGGCGACGTTCTGCTTGGCGACTTCAAGCGCGTCTTTTGAAATGTCCGCAGCAACGATCTCAGCTTCGGGGAACGCTTCGGCAAGCAGGATTGCAAGACAGCCCGAGCCGGTGCATAGGTCGAGAACCCGCGTCACCGTCCGATCCATATCAAGCTGCAGGATCTCGTCCGCCCCACCCAGCAAGAGTTCACCGATGAACGAGCGCGGCACGATCACACGCTCATCGACCTTGAATTTGTAAGGGCCGATCCAGGCCTGTCCGACGATGTAAGGGGCGGGTTTGCGCGTTTCGATCCGTTTCGCTATCGCATCGCAGACGAGCGCCCGTTCCGGTTTGGTCAGACGCGCATCGAGCCAGGGGTCAAGCGAATCGACTGGAAGATTGAGTGATGCCAGGATCAGGAAGGCAGCTTCATCGAGATCCGTTTCGGTGCCATGCCCATAAACGAGATCGGCTCCGGAAAACTTCGAAACGGCAAATCGAAGCAGATCCCGGACCGTGCTCAAGTCTTCAGCGGCCGCGCGGATTTCCCGCCCAAGCGCTGCTAAATCACCGGTTGCCATCGCCGCTTACCGCTTCCCCCAGACTTGCACCAGGGCTGCTTCCTGCATCCCGGTGATCTTATCGATGACACGCGACCGATACCGCGCCTGGATTTCTCGGATTTTCTGGTCATGGCCGCGCAAATCGATCGGCCCGAAAACATCCCCGTCGTCGATGCGCGTACGGACCGGAACGATGTCCTCCTCGCCATCGGCGTAAACAACCCGGATCTGGTTGAGCGTCACCGACCGGCCAAGAACGTTGACCCGCAGCTTCTCGTAACCCGATTGCTCTGAGCTGACCGGAATGACGTCATTATCAAATCCAATGAAGCCCGCCGACTGCGCGCCCAAAAGCACCCAACCGTCGTTGAAGGATTTGCCCTCGCCATTGGCCGACAGCCAACCATCCGCAAGCTGGCCCTGCAGTTCAATAACAGGCGGAGAGCTCAGGCTCGTTTTCTCCCGCAACGTGAATCCCACGTTCTTGATGAACTTGGACGCATCGATATCGAACCACGGAGAGCCCGAGTTCTGCTTCATGGTGCCGTTGACGACGAACTCGTCCTTGGTCCCATCCTTGAAGGTGACCGAGAGTTTCTCGATTTCGATGGGCGCTTCGCGTACGGCCAGTCGCAGCCGCTTGAACTTGCCGATCTTGTCGGCGACGTCGATGGTCTCGGCAGCAGTTTCCCGGCCGAGTGTCTTGACGGAGATGAGAACCGAGCCGTCAGACCCGATCTCCGCCTGGCCAACACGTGGCGGCGGCGGCGGAACCGGCATGATTTTTTCGGGGCGCTCGGCATTACGGCCCTCGCGCGTTTGCAAGCCCCAGACTTCCAGGCGTGCATTGCGGCCAGAGCGATAATCTTTCTGGTAGGCGACCGACAAGGTCTCCGGGAAACGTTCGACATCGTCGTCGCCACGCGCGAGAACTTTGGTGCGTTCGCCCGAGCGCAATACGAAACCCTGCTCGCTCGTGTACGACGTCTTATCGTGGAAGTTCACGGTGAAATGCTCGATACCCAGACGCCCCCGGCGGGCGCGCAACCGAAAAGCGACAAAAGATCCGCGTGCATCGCGCAAGTCGATCAGTTCCTCGCCTTGCTGTGTATCAATGCGGTGTTGGGTAATCCGGACCCACCGTTCGCCCCGGGCTGCTTCAGCAACCGGAACGGCGACGAATGCAGCGGTCAGCGCGCAACAAAAGCACCATGAAAGAATGCACAATCGAAGTGTCATAAGGCGAATACCGAAGATTGACCTGAATGATATTGAACCGTAGTCAGCCTTTTAAAGTAACACGGCGGATTTACAAAGCTCAGCGATCGGGGCCTTATTTTGGCATCGAGACAAATGAGCAGCCGAGCCCATATCTGGACGTCACGAATACCTGAAGGTTTTGCCGCCGATGCCCCCAAACACCGAACGAACCGCCAAACGCACGTCCAACGACATGACGGAGGTCCTGGCAGTCCTGCGCCAGCGTTTTGGCGACCGGCTGGATGCTTCACCGGGGATCTGCCGGCAGCATGCAAATACGCTGACGTGGCACGCGGCCCAGGCCCCCGATGCCGTCGTCTTTGCCGCGTCGACGCAAGATGTCGTCGACCTGGTGGGCATCGCGCAGCGTTTCCATGTGCCGATCATCCCCTTCGGAGCCGGAACATCGCTCGAAGGTCACGTTAATGCCCCGCTGGGTGGCATCAGTCTCGACCTGTCGCGCATGGACAACGTTCTGCGGATCAGCACCGATGATCTCGATTGCACCGTGGAGGCCGGCCTTCCACGGGGACGCCTCAACTCGTATTTGCGCGATACCGGCCTCTTCTTTTCGGTCGATCCAGGTGCCGAGGAAGCCACCTTGGGCGGCATGGCGGCGACCCGCGCTTCCGGCACGACAACAGTCCGCTACGGCACGATGGGCGACAATGTCCTGGGACTGAAAGCGGTTCTGGCCGACGGCAGCGTCATCGAAACTTCAAGCCGGGCCCGCAAATCGGCCGCCGGTTATGATCTGACGCACCTCCTGATCGGCTCCGAAGGGACGCTTGGCATCATCACCGAATTGACGCTGCGCCTGCATGGGGTCCCCGAGCAGGTGATCGCCGCCGTCGCCGGTTTTCCGACGCTTGAAAGCGCGTGCCGGGCGACGATGACAGCCATCGCAATGGGCCTCGGTCTGGCACGCATAGAACTCCTCGATCCGATGACGATCAAGGCCGTCAACCAGCATGCGGGCCTGTCACTTGATCCGGTGCCGACCCTGTTCCTCGAATTTCATGGAACGGCTGCCGCGGCCCGCGAACAAGCCGAGATTTTTGCCGAAATCGCCCGCGAAGAAGGGGCCTCGAACTTCAAGAGCGCTGCCGATGAAAGCGAGAGTCGCAAGCTTTGGAAGGCCCGCCACGACGCGCTTTGGGCCGCGCGCGAAGCCTGGCCGGGCCGCGATGCGCTCGTCACGGATGTCTGCGTCCCTGTCTCGCGGTTGGCCGAATGCATCGCTGAAACCGAAAAAGATATTGCGGCTACAGGCCTCGTCGCGCCGATCGTCGGCCACGTCGGCGACGGCAATTTCCATGCGATCGTGATGTACAACAAGGAAGATGCCAGCGAGCAGGAGGCGATCCTGGCTTTTTCGAAACGCCTCGCCGAACGCGCGATTGCAATGGAGGGGACCTGTACCGGCGAGCATGGGATCGGCCAGGGCAAAACCGCATACCTGCGCGCCGAACGCGCCGGCGCCGTCGATGCGATGGCTGCCATTAAGAAGGCGCTCGATCCATCAGGCATCCTCAACCCCGGCAAGATCTTCCAGACCTGACAACGAAGTTCGCAAGACGAGCCCTTTCAGAGCCCGCGAACCTCTGCGCTCGAAACTGGCGAAGGCAAAAACGCGCGCTCAACCGTGTTCGTCAGTTTATCGTTAAAAATCTATTGATCGGCCGGAAGCCCAACCGGGCCAGACCGCCTTGCGACCCGGCCGCCCGCGGCACGCACAGCCCAATATCGATTTATCAATGTTTTTGAACGACTTTTAAGACCGAACTTCTTTGCCCACCACGGCGCAACTCGGTCGAGACTATGGAACTGAACATCAAAGCCATCGCGTTCAAGGCAGCGGCAGCCGTCGTATTGATGGCAGGCGTCGTGTATTTGTTGCGCAGCGCGTTTATTGCGGAAGTCGTCCCTCCTTGCTCGCAGCGCTACACGGAGCTGACCGAATTCAACCTTGATGGCGGAGCCGGCCTTTTGAGCCAGGCGCAGCTCGTCGCGATGATCGGCCCTTCCCAACGCGACATCTATGACAACGCGAAGGTCGTGCGCGTGCGCGGAGTTCCTGGTCAGCGCGCCTTGAAGGTGGCCGTCGAAAACAAAGGCATAGCAAGCGGCGAACCTGGTGAAACCAACGGCATCGGATTTTTGTGGTCGCCACAAACTTTGACCGGCGCGAATTCCGCCTGTCTGACCTACTCGGTTTATCTGCCCAAGGATTTCGATTTCGGCGGTGGCGGTGTGCTGCCCGGCCTCTATGCAGGAAAGCCGTTGAAGCTGAGCGCAGCAGCCGATCCTGAAGCTGCGATCGCCCAGCGCATCGTCTGGCGCAATAACAACCGCGGCAACCTTTATGCGCAGCTCCCAGGTTACGATACCAGCGGCGGCGCGTTCATGAGCCAAAAGGGCTTCGAATTTCCCAAAGGCCGCTGGGTCGAGGTCGAGCAGGAACTCGAACTCAACACCCCTGGAGTCGCCGATGGATCGACCCGCGTCTGGGTCGACGGAGAGATGGTCGTCGAGAAGAAACAGCTGAATTGGCGAAAGAGCAAAAACCTGCAATTGGCAGGCGTCATGGCCGATGTCGGATACGGCATTCCCCGTCGGGTCATCTCGCCGCCCAAGGACACCAAACTCTATCTTTCGCCGCTGCAGCTGCGCTGGCAGTGACGTCGAGCGCATTCGAATACGACGCGCCGATCAAGTCTTGCTCAAGTCTTGCGCAGGCAAAACGCGCCACTGCTGCGCATCGGGAAAAATACCTTTGCCAGCCACTTGATGTATACCGAACCTTGGTATTTAATAGGGGTTACCCTAGCGCGGCGCCAGTTACCAATCCCCCATCTGGCATCGCGAATTTTAACCCGCGGTCATTCCCTGATCGCGGGTTTTTTCGTGCCTTGGGATTGGGAGTTCCAGTTGATCGATGCCGATTATCGATCAAGCGGCATCCAGCCAGCATTGACGGCCTCATCCTCGCTGCAGAACCAGCGATCGCCTCTACGCTTTGAGATTTTGTAGCGCCGATAGTTCGCCGACCAGGGAAGGATATAGACCTTGTCGCGCGATCTTGCGCGGGACTTGCCCTTGATCGGGCAGCCATCGGGGGCTTTGCTGAGAGCTTCCTGCCAACGCTCGGCACGATAATCGGCCGGGGTCTGCGCGCTTCCCTTCCAAATCCCTCGCTTGGCGTCACGCGCCTCCTGTTCTTGGCTGCTGTAGGTCTTGAAGAATCCGCCCGTCGCGAAGACGTGCCCCTGGCGCACGAGTTCGGCGGCGATATTCTTCTCGCCAATCAGGCAGTCGGCGATTTTGCGCCCTGATTTGTCAGTGTTCTCGACCGTACATTCCAGCGTGTCATAGCCGGTGATGCGTCTCAGCGCGTTGAGCGCATCCCGCCCGCACGACCAGCGCCGTCCCGAACTCGTTTTGCACGATTGGCTGTTCTCCGGCGCTTCGATCCCTTTCAGGACGATCTTGCTATCGCCGACCATCATGATGTCACCGGTGAGAGCCTTAGCCTTGCCGGTCACGACAGACGTCGAGGACGAAACGGTTGGCATCGAAGGCTCCGGCATCGAAATCGTCGGCAACGAGAAGGTTGGCAACGAGAACGACGGCAGGAAAAGCCATCCAAAACCGGCAACAGCAGCAAGCAGCAACAGCGCAGCCAGCCCCTTGCCGCTATGCGTGCCGGAGAATTCCGAAATGTCGGAAGCGACGCTGCGTTTGGGCCGGATGGTATTGGGATCTGCCGGTGCAGGCTCGGGCCAGCTGACACGTCCCATCATCACGGGAACAGCCGCCAGAGCCAGCAAGAGGGTAGCCAGCACGAAAGCAAATATTGTCAGCCAATCGGTGCCGCTCGCATAAGCTCTGTAGGCGGCCATCAAGCCGACGATCAGGCCGAGAATGCCAATTGCAAGCGCGCCACCGGGCGATATGGCCTGCAAAAAGCCTTGGACATTGCCGCTGCGATAGAACGCCTCACCGGCCGCTGGCGCATTGGCCAATCCTTCGCCCGCCGATTTGCCGAGCTTTGCCGCGCCAGAGCCGGCGCGCTTTGCCGCTTCCCTCATGGCAAGACCGGCGAGCTTGGCGCCTTCGCCAACTGCCCGGCCTCCCGCAATGGCGCCATGCTTGATGTGATGCCCGGCCACACGGCCAGCCTGCAGAAGCTGACGGCCGAATTTTTTGCCGACTTCCGCCGATCCGCGCCCCGCAGCGGAAATCCCTTTCTTCGCGGCCCCAACGCCCGAGATCCCGGCAGCCTTGCCCGCGCGCCCGGCTTCCGCCAGCTGATGCAGCGCCGCCTCGCGCGCTTCGTCAAGCTTCGCCTGGCGATGCTGGCGTCTGACCAGGATCGTCGTTCGAACGTAGCGTCGCCATTCGAAACCGTCGCGTTTTTTGCGCCAGCCGAACATAGGGTCCAGTCTCCGAAGGATACCGATTTGTGCACTCACGCGCCGGTGTGCCAGCGATTGTCCGATGGCGTCCGACATTTCGCCAGCTCGAAACGCATCACCAATAGCCGGCCAAGAATCCGCACGAGGCTATTTTCATTGGGCCAAAACATGGCAACGCAGCAATCTGCCATGTGGATCAAGTGGGCCGAACGCGATAGTGTGCGTCGCTGCCGGCAAATCCTTGAAAACAGGGCAAGCCGAAATGGGGCAGAACAAGAATTCAAGATCCAAGGAGACAGGGGCCGATGTCGCTCACGACGTATTTTCGCAACTTCGCATGTCTGGCATTTGCTGCGCTGACAGCTTTCGGCGCCCAGGCGAAGGATATCGGGCCAACGAACGTCGGCTGTGATCAGTACGAGAAGACAACGTCGGCCTGGATGGATTGCGCCAAAGCCGCGCCTGCTGCAGCCGGACCGGCCCAAGCCGACGCCGAATTGTTTTACGCCGGATATTGGCTGGCCAAGAACGGCCGCTACGAAGAGGCGCTGAAGTATCTAAATAAGGCCTCGGTCAAGAACGCTCGCGTCCTGACCTACATCGGCTTCGCCACGCGCAAGCTCGGCCACACCGACGAAGCCATGAAGTACTACGACGAAGCCTTGAAGCGCGACCCCAAGAATGATGTCGCTCGCTCATATCTGGGCGAAGCCCACCTGTCGCGCGGCGATCTGCAGGCTGCATTATCCGAGCTGGGCAAAATCGAGAACGGCTGCGGTCGCAGCTGCGCGCCCTATACCGAACTCGCCGCCCAGATCCAAGAATTCAAAAAAGGTTGAGCGGGCGACGACCAAACCCGGATATAGACAGCAAAATCGGTTGATGCGGTGGTCCAAGGGCCGCCGCATCATTGCGTTTGGAGCCGGTTAGACCGGTCGCAAAGCGAGCCTGCTAGCGCCGCCTCAAGCATTAGACTTTAGTTGATATCGGTCATTGCATTTCGCGTCACGGCGCGTAACTCTTCCCCCCTGACCGCAAGCCGGTCGGAGAAAGGGGAATATTATGAAAGCAGTCGATGCTGAAGAGTATGCCCGCAAGCTGAAAGCTGCCCACGGCAACCAGGCGTTGGCCGAAGTCGCCCAGAAAGCAGTGACGCTGGAAAAGTCCGGTCAGGCCGATGAGGCCAAAGACTGGCGCCAGATCGAAAAAGCACTGCTGACTATGCGCGGTCCCGGCGAAAGCTAACGCCAGGGCGTATCAATTGGTTTGGCGCAACATGAGGCTGAGCGAGCCAGCGCCGACGCGGCTGCCCCGAAGGTGCGCCAAGCCATTCCGCAAAACGCCGTCCTCAATTCCCAATGCGATAAACATGGACGGCTGATCAGCCGGCCGCTTCCGGCTTTTCCGCCGACGCGATGTAATTGACGTCGGTATCCGAGCCGATAGTCCAGCGGTCGCGCAATGGGTCTAGGACGAGGCCCTCGTAGCGCGGGTTCTCCAGTCCGCAATCGGAAAACATCTGCCCGAGCTCGTCCGGGGTCACGAAACGATCCCATTGGTGCGTGCCTGCTGGTAGCCAGCGCAAAATCTGCTCGGCCGCCACGATCGCCAGCCCATAGGCCTTCATCGTCCGGTTGATTGTCGAAACGATGAGCAGCCCGCCAGGGCGAACGGTCTGAGCACAAGAAGCGATGAACGCTGCCGGGTCCGGCACATGCTCAATGACTTCAAGCGACAATGTCACGTCGAACTGCTCACCGCGCTGGGCGACATCTTCAATCCGCTCCGCGCGGTAGTCGATCTCAAGCCCCTGAGACTGCGCATGGACCTTTGCAACCGCGACGCTTTCCTCAGCCGGGTCAATGCCGGTGACAGTGGCCCCAAGCCGAGCCAGAGGCTCGCAGACAAGCCCGCCGCCACATCCCGTGTCGAGCATGCGCAGGCCGCTGAACGCCCGGATCTTGTCATCGTCGATCAGGAAATGGCCCGTCACCGCGTTTCGGATAAACGCGAGGCGGGCGGCCCCGATCTTATGCAGCGGGCGAAATTCGCCGTTCGGATCCCACCATTTCCCGGCCAGAGCGGCAAAGCGCTCGACTTCCTGAGGATCGATGTTCTGCGAAGCCGAACCAGTTTCTTTGGCAGCGCCGGCAGGGTGGTCAGCGGTCATCTTCAAATGTCTTCCAGCTTCTAGTCCTTAGCACCAAGAGACCGGCTGGCGGCCCTTGGCGGGTAAATTTCCCGGTCTCGCACTGGCAGGCGCATCAAGTTGTTGCGTACTTGGCAGCAAATGTTGATCGCCGCCGTTTAATCCTTTCGTCCGCGCAAGTTGCCGAGACGTTCTTCTCCAGCTATGACATCGCCGCAGCTCTTCAAACAAGGCCTCGTCGGGTGCGGCATTCACTGACGGGACTTAAGAGTTACAGCCAATTCCAGGCCGTTTTTTTCCGATGCCTGCGCAACTCGTCCGCGCGCCAGCCGATGGTGGGCGACGATCTGTGCGGGTGGGGCACAACCGATCCTACAGGACGTCATGGCCGTAGTCGTTATGAAATTCGGCGGTACTTCCGTCGCCAATATTGAGCGCATCGCCAACGTTGCGCGCCACGTCAAGCGCGAGGTCGCAGCTGGCAACAAGGTCGCCGTCGTGGTTTCGGCCATGGCCGGTACAACCAACCAGCTCGTCGACTGGGTCAACGAGGTCTCGCCGCGCTATGATGCGCGCGAATACGACGCGATCGTCGCCTCCGGAGAGCAGATCACCGCCGGGCTCCTCGCGTTGACCCTGCAGACCGCGGGCCTTAAGGCGCGCTCTTGGCAGGGCTGGCAGATCCCCGTTGAGACCGATAAGGCCCACGGCGCGGCACGTATCGCCAAGATTGACGGCGGTCGCCTTCGCGAACGCATCGATCAGGGCGAGGTCGCCGTCGTCACCGGTTTCCAAGGCATCGAGCCCGAAGACGCCAGAATTGCAACGCTTGGCCGCGGCGGCTCCGACACAAGCGCTGTCGCCGTTGCGGTCGCAATCGGCGCGGATGTCTGCGACATTTATACAGATGTCGACGGAGTCTACACGACAGACCCGCGCATCGTGCCCGAAGCCCGGCGAATTCCGCGCATTTCGTATGAAGAAATGCTGGAAATGGCCTCATTGGGCTCGAAAGTCCTTCAAACCCGTTCGGTTGAGCTTGCGATGGTTTACGGAATGCGCTTGCGCGTTCTTTCAAGCTTTGCCGATCCCGAAAGCCTGCCGGCCGTTGAAGTCGGCAAGCTCGAACACATCGGAACCACAGTTTGCAGTGAGGAAGACATCGTGGAGACCCAGGTCGTCAGCGGAATCGCCTATGCCAAGGACGAAGCAAAAGTCACGATTCTCAAACTGGACGATAAGCCCGGCGTCGCCGCCCGAATCTTCGGACCGCTCGCGCAGTCGGCCATTAACGTTGATATGATCGTCCAGAACATCACACCCGACGGCGCGCATACCGACCTGACCTTTACCGTCCAGGCCGCCGAATTGCCGCGTGCGCTCGAAGTCATCGAAAGCATCAAGAAGGACCTCGGAAACTTCGAAGTCAGAAGTTCCAAAGGCGTCGTTAAGGTTTCGATTATCGGCATCGGAATGCGCTCGCATGCCGGTGTCGCGGCGCAAATGTTTAAGACACTTTCTGATAAGGGCATTAATATCCTGGCGATTTCGACGTCCGAAATCAAAGTCAGCGTCCTGATCGACGCAGATTACGCGGAATTAGCCGTGCGCGCATTGCACGAGACCTATGGTCTCGACGCGCAAGCTGATCCCGTGTGATGATCTGGTAGGCGGCAAAGGCGGCCAGGCTAGCGAAACGTATTGCAAAATCGATTTTTCAGCCTTCCGGCTAGAAATCTTGCTGGCCACTGCCTCGCCGAACTTTTGTCCAAAGTCGCAGATGGAACCGCGTCCGACTTGGTTGATCGACAAAATTGGTCGGCTTCTAAAACAGGGCAGCTCACTGTGATGGGCTTGGCAATACGCTAAAGAATTATGAGCCGTCGGCTTTTCGCGGACTGACAAGAATGTCCCGGCAGGCTGGCGTTAACGGCGGCAAACGCTATGCACGATAGACGCGGAAAAAAGTCGGACCTACCGGCCTCGGAACCAGCGCTTCGCGTAATCATGCGTCGGCTGCGCGAAATCATGGCCGAGCCCGGTGAAGGCCAGCAGCGCTTAGACCGCATCGTCAAGCAGATCGCCGGCGTGATGGTCGCCGAAGTCTGCTCCATCTACCTCATCCGGCGCGACGGCTCGCTCGAGCTCTATGCCTCTGAAGGCTTGAAGAAAGAAGCGGTCCACGCAACCCGGCTTAATCGCAATGAGGGGCTAGTCGGACGCTGCGCCGAACAGGCCCAGCCGATCAACGAGCCCGACGCCCAAGCGCACCCATCGTTCTCATACCGGCCGGAGACGGGCGAAGAAGCCTATCACTCGATGTTGGCGGTGCCGGTGATGCGGTCCGGGCAGGTAATCGGCGTGCTCGACGTCCAAAACCATACCCGTCGCGAATATGCCGAAGAGGACGTCGAAGTTCTGCAGGCCACAGCGATGGTCGTTGCCGAACTCTTATCGTCGGGTGTGGTCGCTGGCTCCCAGGCCGAGATCGAACTTTCGCGCACTTACTCGGCCGTCATCAACGGACAGGCGCTCTCCGATGGCATCGCCCTTGGTCATGCCGTCCTGCATGAGCCGCGCATCGTCGTCACGACGCTATTGTCCGAAGACCCTGCAGCCGAAATGACCCGCCTCGATGGCGCCCTGCATCGGTTGCGCGCCAGCATTGATGAGATGCTAGCCCATGAACGCCTGTCGTTTGCCGGCGAACACCGCGACGTCCTCGAAGCCTATCGGATGTTTGCGCACGACCGCGGCTGGCATCACCGCCTCCGCGGCGCCGTGCAAGATGGTCTGACCGCCGAAGCCGCAGTCGAACGGGTCCAGAACTCGACCCGCGCGCGCATGCTCCGCCAGATCGACCCGTTCTGGTCCGAGCGGGTCCGCGATCTGGACGACCTTTCGGATCGCCTGTTGCGAATTCTCGCCGGCCGCGCCAACCAGCATGGTCATCGCGAGAACCTGCCGGACGATACCATCTTGATCGCGCGCACCGTCGGTCCCGCCGAACTGCTCGACTATGACCGCACCAAGCTGCGCGGATTGATCGTCGAAGACGGCAGCGCCCAAAGCCACGTCGCGATTGTCGCCAAGGCACTCGGCATCGCAGCCGTCGGCCAAGCCCACCGCATCGTCGAGCATGTCGCCGATGGCGATGCCGTCATCGTCGATGCCGAGACCGGCGAAATTCACCTGCGCCCGACAAGCGACGTCATCGCCGCGTTCCAGGACAAGGTCCGCTTCCGCGCCAAGCGCCAGGAACGATTCCAAGGATTGCGCGGCCTGCCCGGCGTGACCAGTGAAGGCCATCGGGTCGCCCTGCTGCTTAATGCCGGCATGCTCGTGGACCTGCCGCACTTGGAGGAATCGGGCGCCGAGGGCATCGGCCTGTTCCGCACCGAACTGCAATTCATGCTGTCCGATCGCCTGCCGCGATTGGCGCGCCAGACCGAAGCCTATCGTGCCGTCTTGGAGCAGGCCAAAGGCTATCCGGTCGTATTCCGAACCCTCGACATCGGCGGCGACAAGATGCTGCCGTATCTCAACCGTCTGCCGGAAGAAAACCCGGCATTGGGCTGGCGCGCCCTGCGCATGTCGCTCGATCGCCCGGCCTTGTTCCGCACCCAGGTCCGCGCCTTGTTCAGGTCGCACGCCGGCCGCGCCTTGTCGCTGATGGTGCCAATGCTGACGGTCGCCTCGGAGATGGACGAAGTCCGCGCGCTGATCGACAAGGAAATCGAACACTCCGAGCGCCACGGTCATCCAATCCCGACGAGCATTTCATTGGGCGCGATGTTGGAAGTCCCCAGCCTGCTCTTCGATCTCGACAATGTCTTGAAGAAAACCGATTTCCTTTCGATCGGCTCCAACGACCTGATGCAGTTCCTGTTCGCCGCCGATCGCACGAGCGCCCAGGTCTCCAGGCGCTATTCGCCGCTCGACAAGGCGCCGCTTCGCGCATTGCGATCGGTATTTGACGCGGGCGCCAGGCATCGCGTTCCGATAACCGTCTGCGGAGAGATGGCAGGCCGCCCCCTGGAAGCGATGGCGCTTGTCGCGCTTGGCTGCCGGTCGTTGTCGATGGCGGCGTCCAATATCGGCCCCGTCAAAGCCATGGTGCGCTCGCTGCCTGCCGACAAACTCAAACAATGTCTGAATGCCTGGATCGACGAACCCGATTGCGACATCGCCGAAAAGCTGAAGGCGTTTGCTCAAGAGCATGAGGTCGAACTCTAAATGCCCGCACTGCCCCAGGAGAAGCTGGATAAGGTCGTCGAACGTTGGGAAGTCATTCAAACCGAACTGAATGCCGGTCCCGACCCGCAGTCTTACGCCCGACTGAATAAGGAATTTGCCGAACTCGACCCGCTCGTCAGCAGCATCAACGAATTGCGCAGCGCCGAGCGCGAGCTTGCCGATCTTCGCGAACTGGCCAAGGACCAAAGCGCCGATGCTGAAATGCGTGCGCTGGCCGATGACGAGATTGGAGAAACGAGAAAACGCGTCGAAGAATTGTGCGAAGAGCTGCAGATCCTGCTGCTGCCCAAGGACGCCGCCGACGACCGCTCGGCGATTGTCGAAATTCGCGCCGGCACCGGTGGTGATGAAGCCGCACTCTTCGCTGCCGACCTCTTCCGCATGTATCAGCGCTACGCCGACCTGCACGGCTGGCAAACAGAAATCATCTCCATGTCGGAAAACGATCTTGGCGGATACAAGGAGATCATTGCCTCGTTTTCCGGTCAGGGCGTCTTCGCGCGCATGAAATATGAATCCGGCGTGCACCGCGTCCAGCGCGTGCCGGAAACCGAAGCCGGTGGCCGCATCCACACGTCGGCAGCAACCGTCGCTGTCCTGCCCGAGGCCGAAGACGTCGACCTCGATATCAAGCAGGAAGATATTCGCATCGATACCATGCGGGCGAGCGGTGCCGGCGGTCAGCACGTCAACCGTACCGACAGTGCCGTCCGCATCGTCCACATCCCAACCGGGATCACTGTCGTTTCGGCTGAAAAATCTCAGCACCAGAACCGCAAGCTTGCCATGACGGTGCTGCGTTCGCGGCTTTACGAACAAGAAAAGGAGCGTCGCGCCGGAGCCCGGGCCGAGGATCGCAGATCGCAAGTTGGCTCAGGTGACCGATCGCAACGCATCCGGACCTACAACTTCCCGCAGGGCCGCGTCAGCGATCACCGCATCAACCTGACCTTGCACAAGCTGAACGAAATTCTGGCCGGAGACGGGCTCGACGAATTGATCGACGCATTGATTTCCAATCATCAAGCCGAACAGCTTGCCGCCTTGCAGGACGAGGCGGAGGCCTGATGGTGTCCGGCGCAGACGACAAGAGCGCCGCCCAAAGCGATGTCGCCGTGCGCGTCGCTGGCGCGCCAACTAATGAGCCGCCGCAGACATTAGAGGAGGCGCTCCGTCTTGTCCGCGAGATACTCGCCGCAGCTGGCATGGAAGACCCCCAGCGCGAAGCGCGCGCGCTCGTCGCAATGGCCACCGGCCTTGCTCCACTCGATATCCTGACCGAGCCCAACGCACCGCTGGATGACAAAGCCAAGTCCGAACTCCCCAAGCTCCTAAAACGACGCTCCTTGCGCGAACCCTTGTCCCGCATTGCCGGCACGCGCGAGTTCTATGGCCGCAGTTTCGAGGTCTCGCCGGCGACGCTGGACCCGCGCGCTGACAGCGAAACGCTGATCGATGCCGCCCTTGAGCTAATTGACCGCGCCGGAATGGTGGACGCCCCAATTCGGATCCTCGATATCGGCACCGGCACAGGCTGCCTGATCATCACGCTCTTGGCGGAACTGCCCAACGCGCGCGGAACCGCTTGCGATATCTCTCCAGAGGCGCTGAAGGTGGCGACCCGCAATGCAGAGCGCCTTGAAGTGGCCGACAGGCTCGAATTAATTGAGAGCGACCTGCTTGAAAATATCGAGGGGCGTTACAACCTTATAATCAGCAACCCGCCCTACATTCCGTCGTCGGACATCGATAGCCTTGACCGCGAAGTGAGGGACTACGACCCACCCCTGGCGCTCGACGGCGGTCACGACGGGCTCGACTTCTACCGCCGAATTGTGCAGCAATTGAAGGCGTTGCTGGCGGATACGGAGACACCCGCTTTCGCCCTGTTTGAAGTTGGCGCGGGGCAGGCTGAAGACGTCGAGACCATATTGGTTCAAGAGGATTTGGCACCGGCCGGCAGATGGAAGGATCTCGGAGGCCACACCCGCTGTGTTGCTGTTCAGTCACATGACTAAGCATGCGAACAAAAATACTTGGCTTTGCGGTCTGATGCGGCTAACCTTCAAATAATCTTGCGTGAAAGTCTTACTGTGCACATTCGCACGTTCTTTCACGTTGCTGGTCCGGGCAGGTGCTGCAGTCTACTTGCGCGCCGCCTCAAATTAGGACCCTAGCGCCAGACCTTAGGTGACAGCTCGTCTCCACAGCTTGGTTAAGCCCTGCCTTATTATCGGCTGGACTCAAGTTGTGTGGTGTTTACGAATCGAGCAAGTCGGATCGCGTATCCTGACCAGCCGCAATGCTTAGGGCATAGCGCTGAGGAACCGTGGCTCCGGGGGAAAATTTCGCTGCGTTCTGACTGATCGGGCGCAAGCGATAAACGGGTCGAAAGGGCATCCCGTCAAAGGCAGCTTGGCCGAAGCCAAAGACGAAGACTGTTGGTTTCAGGCGTTTTGTCTGTGTACTGGGAGCAAATTATGAACTGTCGTCGCAATTGAATGGTCATCTCTTTTAAACAGCGTTCTATAACGGCTGCGTCGGTACTGCTGGCGGATAGCCGGAACATCGACTGGATGAACGGGCAATTACAGGCCCTGTCAGTTTCAGCACCTTTGGCCACCGCTTGGCCGATCGCGGAACTGCCAGACACGACCGACGAATTCTTGGGCCTGCCTGTGAAGAAGCAGATCTCATGACTGCGAAAACTGACGGCCCCGACACTTCTTCAAAATCGAAGCAAACGAGAGCACGAAAGCCGATGAGGCAAGGACAACAACAGCGCCGCGGACGGAATCGGAATAACAACCGCAAGGGCCAGAACCCACTGACGCGGAATTTCGAAAGCAGCGGTCCTGACGTGAAGATTCGCGGAACCCCGGCCCACGTTGCTGAGAAATACATGTCGCTCGCGCGCGATGCATTGTCTTCGGGCGACCCGGTGCTTGCAGAGAACTATCTGCAACACGCCGAGCACTATAACCGCATTATTCTGGCCTACCGCGAACAGCAGCTGCAGGCCGGTGAATCCGCCGGCAACAACCGCCCTCGCCAGGAAAGCCAGAACGCAAGCGAAGATTCAGATGACGAGTCGTCCGAGGAGCTTGCCAACGAGGACGGCGATCGCGTTGTTCAGCCGGGCGAACCTCAGCCGAACGTTTCAGCTGGCGAGAACAACTCCCGCTCGGAGCGTGGTGAGCGCAGCGAACGCGGTGAAGGACGCCGCCAGAGCCGTCAGCGCAATAACGGCAATGGCCAGCAGCGCGAGGGCCGCGGTCAGCGCCGCCGCGAACCGCGCGTCCGCTTCGGAGAATCCGACCAGCAGCCGGATTTCCTGCGCCGTTCGGTCCGCAGATCGCGCGATGCCGATAACGCCGAAAGCGATGCTGCAGGTAGCGGTGGTTCCGATACGGTCGAAGTTGCTGGCGAACAGCAGGAATAAGAGGCCTGACAGGGCTCTTATCCCGTGAAGCTAAGGGGCAGCGCGGATGCGCTGTCCGTCCCCTCACATCCAACGCAGGTGAGGCTGGCTGCAAAAGCCAGCTGGCGGGGCAGTTCGAACTTAATCGATCAAGACCTCAGTCCGCTGATACCGCGACGTCATCGCCAATCGCAATGCGGCCGTCGCCAGCAACCTTGGCGTAAATCCCAAAATCGGAATGCCCCCACTCCCGCTCGATAACTGCGGGCAGCGACAAGTCGCGCTCTGCCGTCTGCGGGTTGACGTTTGTCGCCGCACAGCGCTGCGTACGATCGAAGACCTCCAGCTTCACGCCGCCGATTGTGAGGGTCTTGTCGATCCATTTGAATTCAGCCCAAGGCGCGTCGCTATCGATGACGACGTTGGGACGGAAGCGCAGAGGATCGATAGAGCGACCGGAAACGCGCTCCAATTCGCGAACCGAAGCAAGGTTGACGATGTGCACGCATTTGGCCGCCACATCCGAAAAACTATGGCCCGCAGCAGAAACCACTTTCGGCGCCCCGCGCAAAGAGGCCTTCATATAGGCCGCCATGAATTGCTCGATCATCTGCCGGCCGATTTGAGTGGAAAGGTTCCCGCGCGCCACCTGCTTCCCGTCGCGCTTGATCGTCAGCGTTGAGGTTTCTTCCTCGAAACTCGTTTCCAGCGACGCCAGCCGTTCGTCCCGCATCAGCATCAAGAACGCGACCTTCGGCAGATGGCGGGGCGCAAGCGGATCAAACCGGCCCGGACCGTTCTCAATCGCCCAGGCTCGATCGAACGGGATGGTTTCGCCGGCACGAAGGTCGACGCCTTGCAACGGCTCGGGCGATAAGCCTTTGACGGGGTAACGGTAGAGCGCTTGGACCACGCCGATCTTGTCTTCAGTCATCGTTGAAAATGTCTCCCCCGCAATTCTGGTGACCTGGCGTCAAACTTTGTCGCCATCGATCGGCGATATCACCACGCTAGCAAGCTTGCCGCGCTGAGACTTGACCTTTGCCAGCATCTCGTCGACCGCGGCCCGCAAGAGGCGGTACTCGGGCTTGATCACGTACTGAGCATCGACGTTCCAGACGCCCAGATCCTCTTCGTCTTTGTCGTCATCGAAATCGCGGTTGATCTCGTATCCCCTCGCCTCGAAGTCATCCGCCATCGCATCGGCATCGGCTTCGTCTTCGAAATAGATATCGAACCAGATCATGGCCTGGCCGGGTATTTGCGACGGATCGGGAAATGCCCTGTACAACTCGTCGCCGACCTCATCTGGAGGGTAAATAGATCCGTCGCGACCGCCGAACATGCTGAAAATCATGTCATTCGCTCCAATTCTGAGGCCGCGGATGCTCGTCTGGGCCGGCGGCTTGAAGTAGATTGTCGCGCCATGACGATTTCGCCACTGCCACCTCTTTAAGCACGCCGCCACATTACCATATCTGAGACAAGACGCTGAACCGATGCCTACGGGGTCGGCTGGCGCCCAAGATCTGGGGATTGATCACAACTTGTGAAACCTGGCGGTTATCTTGCGCCTTCTACGGGCAGGCTCTCCGCGCTGAGAAAGGTACACGATGAACATCGAACGCTACACCGACCGGGCCAAAGGTTTTGTCCAGGCGGCCCAAACAATTGCGGTGCGTGACGGCCATCAGCAGTTCACGCCCGAACATATCTTGAAGGCCCTGCTCGACGATGAGGAAGGTCTTGCCGCGAACTTGATCGCGCGCTCTGGAGGCAGTCACCAGCAGGCTTTGCAGGCTGTTGATTTGGCTCTGTCACGACGTCCGAAAGTTTCTGGCGGCGGTTCCGGCCAGCTCTATATGGCCTCCGAAACCGCACGCCTCTTCGATCAGGCCGAAAAAATTGCCGACAAGGCTGGCGATAAGTTCGTCACCGCCGAACGGCTGCTGCTCGCGCTCACGATGGAGTCGGGCACCGAGGCCGCCAAAATCTTGAAAGAAGCCGGCGTCACGCCACAGGGGCTCAACGAAGCCATCAACGAAGTGCGCAAGGGCCGCACGGCAGATACCGCATCCGCCGAGCAGGGTTACGACGCCCTGAAGCGCTATGCGCGCGACCTGACGGCAGATGCCGAATCCGGCAAGCTCGACCCTGTCATCGGCCGCGACGAAGAAATCCGTCGCACCGTCCAGGTTCTGTCCCGCCGCACCAAAAACAACCCCGTCCTGATCGGTGAGCCCGGCGTCGGTAAGACGGCGATCGCCGAAGGCTTGGCGCTTCGCATCATCAAGGGCGACGTGCCCGACAGCCTGCGTGACAAACGCCTGCTCGCACTCGACATGGGTTCGCTCATCGCCGGCGCGAAGTATCGCGGTGAATTCGAAGAGCGCCTCAAAGCCGTCCTGCAGGAAGTCACCGCCGAGGCTGGCCGCATCATCCTCTTCATCGACGAACTGCACACCATCGTCGGGGCCGGCAAGGCCGATGGCGCGATGGATGCATCAAACCTCTTGAAGCCCGCTTTGGCGCGCGGTGAACTGCACTGCGTCGGCGCGACCACGCTTGATGAATATCGCAAGCATATCGAAAAGGACGCAGCACTCGCCCGTCGTTTCCAGCCGGTCTTCATCTCCGAGCCGACGGTCGCCGACACCATCTCCATTCTGCGCGGCCTGAAAGAGCGCTACGAAGTCCACCACGGCGTGCGCATCACCGATAGCGCGCTTGTGTCAGCGGCAACGCTTTCGAACCGCTACATCACCGACCGCTTTCTGCCCGATAAGGCCATCGACCTTGTCGACGAGGCTGCCGCGCGTCTGAAGATGGAGATCGACTCCAAGCCTGAGGAACTCGACCGTATCGATCGCGATCTCATGCAGATGAAGATCGAACGCGAAGCCTTGCGCAAGGAAACCGACGACGCCTCAAAGGATCGTCTGGAAAAACTCGAAAAGCAGATCGCCGATCTAGAAGAGGAAAGCCAGGCGCTCACCCAGCGTTGGGAAAGCGAGCGTGAGAAGCTCGGTTCGGCGCAGAAGGTCAAGGAAGAACTCGACCAGCGCCGCAACGAACTCGAGCAGGCGCAGCGCCGCGGTGATTATAACCGTGCGGGCGAACTGCAGTACGGCGTGATCCCCCAGCTGGAGCAGAAGCTCAAGGATCTTGAAAGCGGTGCCGATTCAGGCGGCCAGGGCGAGGTCATGGTCGAAGAGGCCGTGTCGCCCGATCAGATCGCGGCTGTTGTTTCGCGTTGGACCGGTGTCCCCGTCGACAAGATGCTCGAAGGCGAAAAGGAAAAGCTCCTGCGCATGGAAGACGAGCTCGCCAAGCGGGTTGTCGGCCAGGGCGAAGCCGTCAAGGCGGTCTCGACGGCGGTGCGCCGTGCGCGTGCCGGCTTGCAGGATCCCAACCGTCCGATCGGCTCGTTCATGTTCCTAGGCCCGACCGGTGTCGGTAAGACCGAGCTGACCAAGGCGCTTGCCACCTACTTGTTCGACAACGAGCAGGCGATGGTGCGGATCGATATGTCGGAGTTCATGGAGAAACACTCCGTGGCCCGGCTGATCGGTGCGCCTCCAGGCTACGTCGGCTATGAGGAAGGCGGCGTGTTGACCGAAGCCGTACGCCGCCGGCCTTATCAGGTGATCTTGTTCGACGAGATCGAGAAGGCGCATCAGGACGTCTTCAACGTCCTCCTGCAGGTGCTCGATGACGGCCGGCTGACCGATGGCCAGGGCCGCACGGTCGACTTCAAGAACACGCTGATCATCATGACCTCGAACATCGGTTCGGAGTATTTGGTGAACCAGGCCGAAGGCGAGGACGTCAGCGAGGTTAAGGACATGGTCATGACGGCGGTGCGCGGACACTTCCGTCCGGAGTTCTTGAACCGGCTCGATGACATCATCCTGTTCCACCGCCTGCGGCGCCAGGATATGGGTGCGATCGTCGACATCCAGATGCTGCGTCTGAAGAAGCTGTTGGAGGATCGCAAGATCTCACTCGATTTGAGCGACGACGCTCGCACCTGGCTCGCCAACCGCGGATACGATCCCGCCTATGGCGCACGGCCGCTGAAGCGCGTTATCCAGCGCAGTGTCCAGGACCCGCTCGCCGAGCAGATCCTCGCTGGCAGCGTCAAGGATGGTGAGACGGTGCACATCGGCGTCGAAGGCGGTCAGCTGGTCATCAACGGCCAGCTCGTCCGCGACGCGGCGTGATCGGCTGACCCACCGCAGCTATAGAAAACGAAACCGGGAGGAAGCCCACCTTCCTCCCGGTCCTTGTTTTCAACCAAGCGAACTTCGCAATGATCAGGCGCTCGCGCCTGGCTCTTTATTGTCATCCGGTCCGGATGACGGGGCAGCAGCCGGTTGCCCAATCGATTTGTCGTTTAGAACATCGAGCAGCGGCGTCAATCCTTCGATGTCGACAAGCCGGTAAATCTCGATGTCGCGGATCGCCTGTTCGCTCCATCCCGTGATCGAAAGGACGCGTTCTGCTTTTGAGAACAGTCCGTGATTTCTTACCGGCTCCGCCGACCGAATCCGTTCCGCCTTGTCCCTATCCAATTCGACAGGCGATTTCTCCGACTGCTTTTCCAAATCAGCCAGCCGTCTTTTGCGGACCTCGGTTAGGTCGGTAAGGCTGACGCCCTCTTCTTCCGCTTTCAGCTTCTTGAGTTCGGCCTTGGTCGGCCATCTGACGAGGTCAAGGTCGTCGAACACGCCCGCCAGCTGGTTCATCGCCAGCGCCTTGGACGACTCCTCTTCATTATCGGGGTCACAACTGAACAAGTTCGGTATGACGAAATAAGAAGCGTGGTTGTGATAGATGAAGTGGCGGCGGACCCACTCGATGTCGGCATTCGGCGCGCGGGCAATCGCTGTCTGGATAGCGTCTCTAATCTGCAGCTTGACCGATGAGCTCAAGAGAATGCGTTGCGGCGCTTCGCCGGGCGGGTTCAAAGCTGCAAGTGCGAATAGCCCGAGGTCGATGCCAAGCGTCGCCAATAGCGCGATCATGTCCCGGCCGGTAATCGACTGGCCTTCATCCGTACTGGCGCCCGTGCTTTCAAATCCATTGGCGACAAAAGCAACCAGACTACCCGCATAGGTGCCGATGTTCTCCCAAAGCCGCTTGACGGCATTGGCGACACCGGCTGGGCCTTCGGTAAACTCCGCGGTCCGCAGGCTGAGAACGACCGGCTGATCGGCCTGGTCAGCGGCCTGGTTCAGCCGCTGCGCAAGCGTCGGATCGTAGCATGAGAACCCAAGCTTACCCGGCGCAACAGAGACAACCTGCGCCAGCGAGCGCATTTCCGAAGCCGTCGAAGAACCAAGCTCGTTTGAGCGGGCGGCAATCCTGCGCGCGCCTGAGCGAACGGCGGTTGCTTTTGCCTCGAACGCTTTCTGGCGCTCCTCGAATGTCGCCCCGTCGAGACCTTGCGCGGCGGCTTTCAACTCCGCCAGATCCTTCTCGACCGGCTGGATCCACGACACCTGAATACCATCGCGCAGCGTGGCAACCGCATCTCGGACCGATTTACGGGCGTTATAAAGTGGGCCCTGACCGGCGCCGGACGCGACACCGCAGCTGCCGCCGCTCGTTTCTTCGCGCGTCATCTGCGTTTCCGACCAGCTCACCACGCCATCGAGCTGCGCCTTGACGGCGTCGAGCCGGGCCGCGACCGCAGAACCCGCATCCCGCGCGTCTTCCTGCAAGTTGGAAAGGCTTGTCCGCGTCGCCTCCTCGCCGGCAATCAGGCTCCACCAGAAGCCGTAGCCGAAGCCGATCGACCACAGCGCCAGGAAGAAATAGAGAGGGAAGGTGATAAGCCGCTGTCCGATGGGCCGCTTGGCCGCGAATGTTTCGCGCAGTGCCAGCCACATCAGGAACGTCAACGCGATGACGATCGCAATAACGAGCGCGCCGTTCGTCACCGACAAACCGCCCGCGATCTCACGTCCTTGAGTGGGCGACTGCGAGACGCCGACGATAAAGTCGTTCATCCCGCTCCAGGTCGCATACCCGGAGATTGCAAGGAGCATCAAGGAAGCTAGGCCGATCAGCGTGTTGCGACCGAAAATGTAATCGATGACCCGAGCTACCGATGGCAAACCACCGCGGACCTGATCGGTTTTCGTCGTCTCAGCCATGGCGCGGCCCCCCTTACGCAATCCTACTCGCACGGACTAACTAACGGCTTTAGCGGAAAATTCCGCGACTGTCGCCCTGGTTCCATAGGCGATGCTGCGGAATGGCGCTAACGTGTCATGTGTGGAACACGAAAACCGCGTATCACACGCGTATAAGAACGAATGAGTATTGCCCGGACGAATTTTCCTCGACGCCAAGGGAGAGAACGGGATGTCGCAAGCTTCAGCTACGAAGTACGTCGCGTTTCTGAGCTACAGCCATCGCGACAAGGCCATCGGCGAAGCCATCCATTCGCAGCTCGAAAACTATCGAATTCCCGCCGATCTCATCGGTCAGCCCGGCCGCTACGGCGCAGTCCCTTCCAAATTGCGGCCGATTTTCCGCGACCGCTACGATATGGAAGCCGGATCGTCGCTGCGCAGCCAGGTGACCGAAGCGCTTGCCAACTCACAAGCCTTGATCGTCCTGTGCTCGCCGGCGTCTGCCAAAAGCACGTACGTCAATGAAGAAATCCGCCAGTTCAAGGCGCTCGGTCGCGCCGACCGCATCTATGCGATCATCATTGATGGTGAACCCGGCGATCCCGAGCGGGATTGCTTCCCGCCGGCCTTGCGCCATGTCGTCGACGCCCAAGGCAATGTCACCAAGTTTACCGAAGAACCCATTGCAGCCGACGCCCGAGAGCATTGCGATGGCGAAGAGCTTGCGCATCTCAAGATCGTCGCCGGGCTGCTCGGCATCGACCTTGACCGCCTTCGCCGCCGCGAAGCGGAGTATCAAAAGCGCCAGAAGCGCATGTGGATCGGCATCACCGGCGTGATGGCGGCGCTGGCCGTCCTGGCCATCGGCGTCGGTATTGTCGCCAAGCGCGAAGCCGAACAAAAAAAGCTGGCCCTGACAAAGAATGAGGAACTGCTTGACGCGACGCTGCGGCGAACGTCGTCGCTGGTCACGAATTCCATCAGCTCCGTCAGGCGGTCGGGGCTGCCCGCTCAGCTCGGGCTCAAAATCCTTAAAGAGGCCGAGGGCTTCTTTGACGATATGGACGAGATCAACGTCACCTCCAGCCAGCTGCCGTTGCGACGCGCCGAAATGCTGATTGGCATTGCCCAGAGCCAGCGGCAGCTCGGGCACGGCGAAGAATCGCTGACCTACGCCTTTAATGCCAGGGCCATCCTGCTGAGCGAAATCAAGCGTCGCGAAAAAGCCGGCGAGGCTGTCGAGCCCAATCTCTATTTCCAGGTCGGCCGGGCCAACATCAATCTCGCCCGCGCCCAGATCGACCGGCGCTGGTACGAGTTCGGACGCGTCAGCTGCCAAAAGGGCCTTGGCGTCATCGATCAGCATCTCGGCGGGATGTCGACGACGGAAAGCTCATACCTTGAGTTGCGCGCCGATCTTCTGATGGAATTGGCGCAATATCATTTCAAACTCCACCAGTGGGACGGCGCTTTAAGTTTCCTTGGCAAGGCACGAGCGGTCGCCACGCGCTTGGGAGACCTTGGCTACACGAAGGAACGCGCCAGAACCGACGCGGTTGCCGCCGTCAAACTGGCCGATATCTCGCGCTCTAGAAACGACCTTCCACAGGCAATCAGCGCCACCAAGGAAGCCGAAGAACTGATCCGCGTTGCGATCCGCCTTCACCCGAAGGATCTCAGTTGGCGCGGTCGCCTGCACGGCGCGCTGATCGTCCACGGTGACATCGCGCGCGCGCAAAGCCATAAGGACGAAGCCCTCGAAGCCTTTCGGGAGTCTGAGAAAGTCATTGCAGAAGGCTACTTGCGCGATCCGCAGAACGCTGACGTGGCGACCCAGTATGCCTTGTCGAATCTCAAGATTTTCGAAGTCGCCAACGAGATGAACGACTTTGCGGTGTCCGAAGACGCCGCGTCCAAGGCGATCAAAACTTATCGCTTCCTGCTCGCGATGGATCCGACATCGCAACGCATCGCCAATACCTACCTCCACACGCTCGAAGCGCTCGGTGAAATGCAGCGCAAGCTCGGCAAGCGTGAGGAGATGGCGAAGACTCACGAAGAAGCCCTGGAGCTGTCCCAGAAACTGCTTGCCAGCGGCTCGGTTGATCCCGCTCTGCTGCGCCATGCCGCCGAAGCGGCCTTCATGTCCGGCGAAGCCTATCGCATGCTGGGCAAGGTGAAGTTGGCCCGCGAGCGCTACGACACCGCCCTGCAGTACCGGCAACGCCAGATCGAAGCAGGTGCGGGATCGACAAGCGTCAGGTTCGAGCGTGCCTGGGCCATGGTCAGTAAAGGCCACACCTACCAGGACCGGAAAGAATATGGGCTGGCATTGCCGTTCTACGTCCAGGCCTACGAGTTGATGGAGCCGCTGGCGTCCGATCTCAGCCCGAACGGTTGGAGCCGTAGCCGCTACATCGCAACGGTGGAAAGCATCGCGCGTGTTTATTCCGAACTGGATGAGCCCGAACGCGCAAAGCCTTGGTTTGAAAAGGTTCAGATCCTGCGCGAACTGCGCGTCAGTGCGAGCCCGACCGATTCCCACCGTCGCGAAATGGCCCACACTCAAGAAATGGTCGCCGACAACTGGATCAGGCTCGGAGACATCGACAAGGCGCTGGCGCTCTATAATCAAAGCCTGCCGACGCGCCGCGCACTGCATGAAGAAAAGCTGGAAGATCCACAGCGTCGGCGCAACCTGGCCAACACCCAGCGGCGCCTTGGCGAAATCAATCTCACCAAGAAGAACTGCACGACCGCCCACGACTTCTTCGATGCAGCGGAGAAGAACCTCGTGCGCGCCATCGCCGAATATGAAGAAAAAACCGGCGAGCCCAAAGCCAATTGGTCCGAGCAGCTCAACGAGCTGACAGCCATTGCACTGAAGGCCGGAACCGACTGCCCGCGCAGCGCGACGCCTGCAAACACACCGTCGACATCATCGACAACCTCGAACAACGAAAACGTGCCGAGCCAATAGGTTCGCGCGCTTGCCCGATCCCATTTGCTTGCTGGCGATTACTTATTGATGGTCATGACCGGAGCCTGGCGCATCAAAGCGTCGATGCGTGCACGTTCGCGCTGATATTCGAGAAGCTCGCGGCCCTTGAGCTGGCGCTCGCGCGGCACTTTGATCGTCATCGGGTTAACGTGGCGCCCATTGACGTGGACTTCGTAGTGAACGTGAGGGCCTGACGAGAGGCCCGTCGAGCCGATATAGCCGATGATCTGACCCTGTCGGACTTTCGCGCCGGGCGTCACGCCGCGCGCAACCCTCTGCATGTGCGCATAGCTCGTCTCGTACCCGTTGGCGTGACGGATCAGAACGTAGTTCCCGTATTGCCCCTTGCGCCCGGCATATTCGATCTGCCCTCGACCGGCAGCGAGAATTGGTGTACCGCGCGGTCCCGCCCAGTCGACGCCCGCGTGCATGCGGCGACGGTTCAGCAGCGGGTGGTAACGCATGCCATAACCCGACGACAATCGAACGTTCGAGCCGCGTACCGGCTTTCTCGTCAAGAACCGTTTTGAGTTATTGCCTTGCTCATCATAAAAATCGACTTCGCCGTCGGCGGTGCGGAAACGATAGAATTTCGCCGTTTCTCCACCGGCGGTTATCTTGGTGTAAAGCAATTCCCCCGGCGGGCCTTCGGCAAATTGCTTGTTGTCGAATCCAAAGAACAATTCGATCGTATCGCCGGGGCGAATGCGTCTGCCGAAATCCGTTTGATAGGCATTGACGCGCAGAATTTGCATCACCGTTTCCGGCTGAACGTTCTGCAGCAATGCGGAATGGAAAACGCTCGCATATAGGCTCGACGAGCGCGGGCCGCTGACCTTTTCTTCAATCAACCCGCGCAACGCTGCGTAATCGCGAAGCGGTGTCACCGAGCCGGTGAAATCCCCTTTCGCATCGCGCGAAACCGAAACCAGATGTTCTCCCTTTTCGTTTTTTAGAGAAAACGAAACCAGATCCATGACACCTGGATCGTATCCGGAAGGCTCCAGAACAAAGTCGATCGCTTGGCCGCGACGCAGACTCAAATCCGAGTAGGCTGCGCGCGCAGCGGCAATCATCTTGGCCGCGCGGTCCGGTGATGCGCCCTGGTTTTGGATGAGCCCGGTCAGCGTATCGCCGTTCGCGACCGTAACCGAAACACGCTCTTTATGAATTCCGCTGCCCGATGCTCCATCGTCTTCGAAATTGTTTTTGGCAAGACCGGTCGTATAGGCGGTTTCATCGGCCTGTTGAGCGAACATTTCATTAGTGGAAGCGATGTTTTGATCAGCAAGATCTGCCGCCGCCATCGCTTCTTCAAATACGAAGCGCTTTAACAGATCGGAAGCTTCGCGATCATCGATCCTTTGCCCGTCTTCACGCGGTAACACGCCGCCAATTAATTCAACGATCGTAATTTTGACATCCGAGCGGTCTTCGTTTTTTACGCCCTTGCTGGAGCCGACCGGGTCATTATCGGCGTAAAGCTGCAGCGGGTTGAAGGGCGGAATGACGTCTTGATAATTCGTCGGAACCGGCGCCAGCCGCGCAACAATTCGCATATACGGCTTGGCATGAATATAAGACCGGCCATCGCGGCGCTGGCGTAAAGTTTCGTGAATGACGTAGCGCGTCGAAGTCAAACCGTCGGAGACTTCAAGCTTGTCGGTTTTTGGAACCGCCCATTGCAAGCCGACCGTCTTTTTCAATTGGGGAAGCAGTTCCGGGGTCAGCGCGCCATCGCGCAATCGTTGCAGCGCCGGCATAAACCCGTCGCCGTCTTTGCGGTTGGTCGAGCCTGCAATGACGATGAAGATCGCGAACATTCCGATGAAGCCGGCAATCGACGTGCTAACGAGCCAACGATAGCGGCCGCCTTTGCGATCGGCATGATCGTCGTCGAACATGTTCCGCCCGGCATTGCGCCCACGACCGCGCGAAACCTGGCGCAGGCCGCGCGAACGCTGCTCGAACGCCAAGGCGCCCTTAATCGCACTGGGTGGAAATCGTCGTCGGTCGACCAAGCTTGACCCCCGGCTTCATGTCGCTCTGCCAACAGGGAGCCTGTCTGAGTGAGAACATGGCCATAAGTGTGACCGCGAACAGGCTGCTCGAGGCTAGCTCCCCGAGAAGGCTAGTCCCCCAAGATTGCGCGGAACCGAAGCCCGACACCATCAAAAAGCCCGACCGGCCCCCTAAATTAACCGTTACAGGCCGCCCGCACCGGTTGTTGAACAGCTCCCGGACACGAATTTGCTGCGTCGCGCACAAATAAAAGCCGGGAAAATCAGCACGTTGATGAAAAAATAGCGTGTTTGATGAACTTTTTTCG